>NZ_JBNDMP010000038.1:0-1248 GCF_050436645.1 Paraburkholderia sp. GAS33 | reverse complement strand
AAGCCCGCTTTCTTTGCTTACTTGTATATTGGTCCCAGTGTCCGGAAACTGATCCTTTCCGTTCACCGGAAGCGGTAGCCCGTTTTGCTTACCGGGGCTCACAGCCCGAAAGAAAGCTGGTGGCGCCGCTTCCACTTACCGCTTTGAACCCGAACAGTTGACTGAGCCTCGAGCTCGTATTTTTGCAAGTAGGGGTGCTGTGGTGAACCAGAACCAATCCTCCTCCGTTTCTCCTTTGTTCGTCGGCATTGACGTCAGTGGCGAGTTCCTCGATGTGGCCTTTCACGGCTCCACTGAGTACTTCCGGCTCGCCAATTCGCCCGAAGGTATCGCTGATCTGATCGCCCGGCTGTCGCCTCTCAAACCTGAACTCATCGTTCTCGAGGCCACCGGCAAGCTTGAGAAAGCCGTCCTGGAAGCCCTGTGCAAGGCAGGCTTGCCCGGCGTCGCGCTCAACCCCAGATGGGTGCGCGATTTCGCCAGATCCACCGGCCACCTTGCCAAAACCGACCGTATCGATGCACGCGTCATCGCTCACTACGGCGCAGCGGTCAAGCCCGAACTCCGGGCGCTGAATGACGCGCAGACCCAGCAGTTGCAGGCGCTCATCCTGCGCCGCAGCCAGCTCATGGAGATGCTCACCGCCGAGCAGAACCGCCGCAGGCGTGCTCACAAGGCCACGCATGCCAGCATCGACGAACTCATCGCCTTCCTCAAAAAGCGCATCAAGGATGCCGATGACGACATCGATTCCTTCCTGCGCTCCAACGAACTCTGGCGCAAGACCGAAGCCTTGCTGCGCTCCACGCCCGGCATCGGCAGGGGAACCGCGGCAACGTTGATCGCCTTTCTGCCTGAACTGGGCAAGCTCAGCGGCAAGGAAATCGCCTCGCTCGTTGGCCTCGCGCCGTTCAATGTCGATAGCGGCAAACAGCAGGGGCAGCGCCATATCAAAGGCGGCCGGCACATGGTGCGACGTGCCCTCTATATGGCTTGCGTCGCTGCCCAGAAGGCCAATCCCGACATCAAGGCGTTTTGTGACCGCCTGCGCGACAAAGGCAAAAAAACCAAGGTCGCCTTCGTCGCTGGCATGCGCAAACTGCTCATCCGGCTCAACGCCATGATGCGTGACGCTACGCCGTGGAGTCCGCCGAAATCATGATCGAATGAACCCCAAACACTTGACCTTCAATACAGTTGCTTTCTTTGCGGCGGCAAAGAAAGTAAGTGCCGCCCCGCACAGGGGCA
>NZ_JBNDMP010000037.1:0-1351 GCF_050436645.1 Paraburkholderia sp. GAS33 | reverse complement strand
GGGGGTGTCCCGAATTTTGTGTAAACGGGTTGGTGTTTAACGCTGCACCAGCCGTTCTTCGAACTGGATGGTGAAGCGGTTCAGAGCTGCTTTCCAGTCCCTGATCGGCATCGACCACTTCTTGCTGATGTTATTCAGCGCCAGGTAGAACAGCTTGGTCACGGCTTCGTCGGTCGGGAATGAGCTACGGGTCTTGATCACCTTGCGCAGGCTCATGTTGATCGATTCAATGGCATTGGTGGTGTAAATCACCTTCCTGATCTCTGGTGGGTAATCGAAGAACGGAATAACGCGTTCCCAGTTGCGCCGCCAGCTCTGCCCGATGGACGGATAGTCCTTGTCCCACTTCGCTTCAAAGGCACCTAACATCTGCTGCGCCATCTCGACGGTCGATGAAGTGTAGATCGTCTTCAGATCGGCGGCGACCTCGCGCTGCACCTTCCACGACACGAAGTTCAGGCTGTTGCGCACCATGTGCACGATGCACAGCTGGACGGCCGCTTTCGGGTAGACCACTTCAATGGCTTCGGGAAAGCCTTTGAGCCCGTCGACACAGGCAATAAAAATGTCCTGCACGCCGCGTGTTTTTAGCTCGGTGACCACCTGCAGCCAGAATTTCGCACCCTCGGTCTGGGCGATCCACAGGCCCAGGACCTCCTTGTGGCCTTCCATGTTCACGCCGATAGCCAGATAGACCGCCTTGGTCCGCACCGCACCGCTGTCGCGCACCTTGACGTGGATGCAGTCCAGATAGACGATCGGGTAAAGCGCATCGAGCGGGCGGGCCTGCCAGATCTTCACCTCCTGGCTGACCGCGTCGGTGACGGCCGAAATGAGCGTGGGCGACACCTCGGTGCCGTACATTTCCTCCAGATGGCCCTGAATCTCCCGCACACTCAGGCCTCGTGCATAGAGCGAGATGATCTTGTCATCGAAGCCCGTCCAGCGCGTCTGATGGCGCTCCACCAGCTTCGGCTCGAATGCGCCCTGGCGATCGCGTGGAATATCGAGTGGCAACTCACCGAACTCGCCCTGCAACGTCTTGGCGCTGTGGCCGTTACGGGTGTTGCCTGTGGCGTTGGTGACCGCCTCGCTCTTGCCATGCCCCAGATGCTCGGACATCTCGGTCTCAAGTGCCCGCTCCACCAGCATCTTGGTAAGCTGCTTGAGCAAGCCGTTCTCGCCTATCAGGTCTTCGGGCTTCTGGTAGTTCGCCAGCAGGCTGTCCGCCAGCTTGACGAGTTCAGGATCGGGCTTTACCCGTTTATTGCGTTTCGCTACGGTCATCGTCGCTCCTGTTACTGGCAGTCTCCTGCCAAATGACCGTTTACACAAAACTATTTACACCCTC
>NZ_JBNDMP010000036.1:0-2500 GCF_050436645.1 Paraburkholderia sp. GAS33 | reverse complement strand
GTAAGCGGCTCGTCCCGGCCGTTATAGACGCTGGCTGAGGGCGACATCAAAGTGATGTCCATCATTTCCGATCTGATGGGCATCACTTTGACACAGTCTGCAGAGAAGAAGCCGGGTACACGAACGGGGCGCCCGAATTACCCCCGCGAGCTACGTGAGCGACTGGCAGCGGCCGCTTGCGAGCCGGGCGTATCAGTCGCAAAGCTGGCGAGGGAGAATGGCATCAACGCGAACATGCTGTTCACCTGGCGGCGGCGATATCTGGCCGATCAGCAAGCTCGATCTGCCGGGCTTATTCCGGTCGTACTGCGAAGCGACACGCCGGCGGAGGTCATCGCATCAGCCCCGGCAGAAGTGCAAGTGCAGAGCGCGAAGCCTGAACCACCTGTCGGCACGATCGAGATCCGGATAGGTCGTGCGGTGGTTAAAGTAGACGGTCAGGTCGATGCCGATATGCTGCGGATCGTGCTGGGCAGTCTGCGCTCATGATCTCCCTACCGGCAGGCACGCGCATCTGGCTCGCTGCGGGCGTCACTGATATGCGATGCGGATTCCAGGGGTTGGCATCGAAGGTGCAAACCGCGCTTGAGGAGAATCCGCTGGGCGGCAACGTCTACGTCTTCCGGGGCCGTCGCGGCGATCTGGTAAAGATTCTCTGGGCTACGGAGGATGGAATCTGGCTGCTCGCTAAGCGGCTTGAACGGGGTCGTTTTATATGGCCCAAGGCGGACGGTGGCAAGGTCCATCTGAGCTCCGCACAACTGTCGATGCTGCTTGAGGGCATCGACTGGCGGCAGCCCCGCCGCACCGCCGCATTATCGATGTTGTAAACCGCGCGGCAGACTCGTAAACTACGGCGCATGTCGAACGGCGCCGATCTCCCTGACGATATCGAACAGCTGAAGGCCTTGCTGGTCGAGGCCCGTAGTCTGCTTGCCGAACGCGATGTCGAGATTGAGCAGCTCAAGGCCCAGATCGACAAGCTCCGGCGTATGCAGTTCGGTCGCAAGTCCGAGCAGCTGCAGCGGCAAATCGAGACGCTCGAGACTCAACTTGAGGATCTGGCCGCCGGGCGCGGCGTAGCGGATGTGCAGCGTGCGCAGGCCCGCGGTGCAAACGCGTCCTCATCGAACGCAACGATGGACGAAGCGGCTTCGAAGCAAGCGCTTCCCGCACATCTGCCTCGCGAGGATCATGTACTCGAACCCGAGTCGAATTGCCCGGACTGCGGTCAACCAATGCGGGTGCTCGGCGAAGACTCATCCGAACAACTCGCCCGGGTTGCCGCGGCGTTCAAGGTCATTCGCACGATCCGGCGCAAGCTGGTTTGCCCGTGCTGCAGCACGATCACGCAGCCGCCGATGCCGTGGCTGCCGATCGAGCGGAGCATCGCTCATCCGAGCTTGCTGGCAGACATCCTCGTCTCGAAGTATGCAGACCACCAGCCGCTGTACCGGCAATCGGCAATCGCGGCGCGCGACGGCGTGACGCTTGACCGGGCCAGCATGGGCCGCTGGGTTGGCCAGTGTGAGGCGCTGTGCGCCCCGCTAACAGAGGCGCTGCGCCGCTATACCGTTGCCGCTACCAAGCTGCACGCGGATGACACGCCGATCCCGGTGCTCTCACCGGGCAACAGGAAGACCCGCACCGGCCGGCTGTGGGTCTACGTGCGCGACGATCATCGCTCGGGCTCGACGCAACCGGCTTCGGTCTGGTTCGCGTACTCGCCGAACCGCCAAGGCATCCATCCTCAAACCCATCTCGCCAGCTTCAAAGGGATCCTGCAAGCGGATGCTTACGCTGGCTTCGACGAATTGTTCCGCGATGGCTCGATACGCGAGGCTGCTTGCCATGCCCACGCGAGGAGAAAGTTCTACGACATCCACGTGCGCACACCATCTGACACAACACAGAAGGCACTCGAATATATCGGCGGGCTCTACGACATCGAGGCCTCCATTCGCGGCAGGCCTGCTACCGAACGGCTGCGAATACGGCAGGAGAAAGCCAGACCGCTGCTTCAGATCTACGAAGCGTGGCTAAGGGCAAAGCTCGAAACACTGTCGTCGAAGTCCGATACGGCCAAGGCGATCAACTACACGCTAAACCAGTGGAGCGCCCTGACGTTGTATTGCGAAGACGGTACACTCGAGATCGACAACAACATCGCGGAGAACGCGCTGCGTTGTGTAAGCCTGGGCCGGAAAAATTTTCTATTCGCTGGCTCAGACAGCGGTGGCGAACGGGCAGCCGCGATGTACGCATTGATTGGCACTTGCAGACTGAATGACATTGATCCGCGTGCCTACCTCGACTACGTGCTAACCCATATCTCCGGTCACAAAATCAATCGCATCAACGATCTCTTGCCCTGGTGTGTGGCCGACAAGCTGCACAACCCAGGCAGTCCGCCAGATACCTCTACCTGACTGGCAGCTTCAGTTCACCATCATGCTTTACGCGCACGCGAATGGACGAACGGCCCAGCCGAGGCGCTTAC
>NZ_JBNDMP010000035.1:0-2579 GCF_050436645.1 Paraburkholderia sp. GAS33 | reverse complement strand
ATCCATAAGTGCTGAAGCACTAACGGCTGCCGACACACACCTGTTATAGGATCAAGCCTTACGGGCAATTAGTATCAGTTAGCTTAACGCATTACTGCGCTTCCACACCTGACCTATCAACGTCCTGGTCTTGAACGACCCTTCAAGGGGCTCGAAGCCCCGGGGATATCTCATCTTAAGGCGAGTTTCCCGCTTAGATGCTTTCAGCGGTTATCTCTTCCGAACATAGCTACCCGGCGATGCCACTGGCGTGACAACCGGTACACCAGAGGTTCGTCCACTCCGGTCCTCTCGTACTAGGAGCAGCCCCCTTCAAATATCCAGCGCCCACGGCAGATAGGGACCAAACTGTCTCACGACGTTTTAAACCCAGCTCACGTACCTCTTTAAATGGCGAACAGCCATACCCTTGGGACCGGCTACAGCCCCAGGATGAGATGAGCCGACATCGAGGTGCCAAACACCGCCGTCGATATGAACTCTTGGGCGGTATCAGCCTGTTATCCCCAGAGTACCTTTTATCCGTTGAGCGATGGCCCTTCCATACAGAACCACCGGATCACTATGACCTGCTTTCGCACCTGCTCGACTTGTCGGTCTCGCAGTTAAGCACGCTTATGCCATTGCACTATCAGCACGATTTCCGACCGTACCTAGCGTACCTTCGTACTCCTCCGTTACACTTTGGGAGGAGACCGCCCCAGTCAAACTGCCTACCATGCACTGTCCCCGACCCGGATAACGGGTCAAGGTTAGAACCTCAAACAGACCAGGGTGGTATTTCAAGGTTGGCTCCACGCAGACTGGCGTCCACGCTTCACAGCCTCCCACCTATCCTACACAGACCGGTTCAAAGTCCAATGCAAAGCTACAGTAAAGGTTCATGGGGTCTTTCCGTCTAGCCGCGGGGAGATTGCATCATCACAAACACTTCAACTTCGCTGAGTCTCGGGAGGAGACAGTGTGGCCATCGTTACGCCATTCGTGCAGGTCGGAACTTACCCGACAAGGAATTTCGCTACCTTAGGACCGTTATAGTTACGGCCGCCGTTTACCGGGACTTCAATCAAGAGCTTGCACCCCATCATTTAATCTTCCGGCACCGGGCAGGCGTCACACCCTATACGTCCACTTTCGTGTTTGCAGAGTGCTGTGTTTTTATTAAACAGTCGCAGCCACCAGTTTATTGCAACCCCTTCACCCTTTGCCCGCAGGGGCATCAAGCTACAGGGGCGTACCTTATCCCGAAGTTACGGTACCAATTTGCCGAGTTCCTTCTCCCGAGTTCTCTCAAGCGCCTTAGAATACTCATCTCGCCCACCTGTGTCGGTTTGCGGTACGGTCTTGTTGAACTGAAGCTTAGAGGCTTTTCCTGGAACCACTTCCGATTGCTTCTTCACCGAAGTGAATGGCCTCACACCCTTGAATTCCGCGCCCGGATTTGCCAAAGCGCCTTCTCCAATGCAAGGACCGGGACTTCCAACACCCGGACAACCTTCCGCGATCCGTCCCCCCATCGCATTCAACAATGGTGCAGGAATATTAACCTGCTTCCCATCAGCTACGCATTTCTGCCTCGCCTTAGGGGCCGACTCACCCTACGCCGATGAACGTTGCGTAGGAAACCTTGGGCTTACGGCGAGGGGGCCTTTCACCCCCTTTATCGCTACTCATGTCAGCATTCGCACTTCCGATACCTCCAGCACACTTTCCAGTGCACCTTCGCAGGCTTACGGAACGCTCTCCTACCATGCATATAAATATGCATCCGCAGCTTCGGTATATTGCTTAGCCCCGTTACATCTTCCGCGCAGGACGACTCGATCAGTGAGCTATTACGCTTTCTTTAAAGGATGGCTGCTTCTAAGCCAACCTCCTGACTGTTTTAGCCTTCCCACTTCGTTTCCCACTTAGCAATATTTGGGGACCTTAGCTGGCGGTCTGGGTTGTTTCCCTCTTGACACCGGACGTTAGCACCCGATGTCTGTCTCCCGTGATTGCACTCTTCGGTATTCGGAGTTTGCTATGGCGAAGTAATCCGCAATGGACCCTTCAACCATGACAGTGCTCTACCCCCGAAGGTGATACACGAGGCACTACCTAAATAGTTTTCGGAGAGAACCAGCTATTTCCAGGTTTGTTTAGCCTTTCACCCCTATCCACAGCTCATCCCCTAACTTTTCAACGTTAGTGGGTTCGGACCTCCAGTACGTGTTACCGCACCTTCATCCTGGCCATGGATAGATCACCTGGTTTCGGGTCTACACCCAGCGACTGAATCGCCCTGTTCGGACTCGCTTTCGCTACGCCTGCCCTAATCGGTTAAGCTTGCCACTGAATGTAAGTCGCTGACCCATTATACAAAAGGTACGCCGTCACCCCTTGCGAGGCTCCGACTGTTTGTATGCATGCGGTTTCAGGATCTGTTTCACTCCCCTCCCGGGGTTCTTTTCGCCTTTCCCTCACGGTACTGGTTCACTATCGGTCGATCACGAGTATTTAGCCTTGGAGGATGGTCCCCCCATCTTCAGACAGGATTTCACGTGTCCCGCCCTACTTGTCGTACACCTAGTTCTTCC
>NZ_JBNDMP010000034.1:0-2815 GCF_050436645.1 Paraburkholderia sp. GAS33 | reverse complement strand
CACGCCTGCGTTGCGCTCGACCACGTCGACCACGAGCGGGATGCTCTCCGAAATCTCGAAGGTTGCCTCCGGTCCGCCCATTTCAGTGCGGACCCAGCCTGGAGCGACCAGGAGAAGTGCGCGCGAATCGTCCGGATGGCGTGTCGAGAACGCCTTCATCAGCATATTCAGCGCTGCCTTGCTCGAACTGTATAGCTCCCAGAACCCGATACTATTTGTAATGCTGGCGATCTCGGACGACATCGCTGCCATCACGCCATTCTCCGCGACAATGTCCCGAAATACCTCGATGACACGCATTGGACTGAGCGTGTTCGTCAACATCATGTCGAAGAAGTCCTTCTCATCCACCTCGACCGAGGTCAATTCATTCGCCTTGGCGATGCCAGCGTTGACGAAGAGCGTATTGAGCTTGCGCCCCTCGAGTCGAGTGCGCAGGGTTCTCACCGAGGCCAGGTCCACGATATCCACGGTCTCAAGCTCAAGCGATTCCGGATAGCGCTCAAGCAGGCTTGCAAGTCCGGCGGACTTGCCCCGCGACGTCGCAATTACATGCCAGCCCCGGCCGCAGTATTCCTCCGCAAGAGCAAGACCGAGCCCACGCGAGGCACCTACGACGAGAACATTTTTCCTAACTGTCATTCCAATTTTCCTGCTTTAGTCTGGTGCGAGTTTTTTCGCCGGTTGTCTGGACATGCGGCTCGGATATCAGGCCACCGATGCCCCGCCATCGGCGACTACAACTTGGCCCGTCGTAAAGCTACCTCGCATCAGATAGAGGTAAGCTTCGGCCACCTCATGTGCTTCAGCGGCATGCTTGACGAGAAGGTTTTCTTCAGCGCGTTGAAATGTCGCCTTACGGACAGCCTCAGGGAAGCTATCCCAAAGGCTGGTCTTGACCGTTCCAGGGCAAACCACATTGACCCGCAGCGGCGCAAGTTCCACCGAAAGCGCACGCGCAAGCGCTTCAATCGCGCCGCAGACGCTCGACACCACGGACGAGCCCTTACGGGGGCGGCGCGCTGCCATCCCGGAGGAAAGGACGATCGAGCCACCCTCACGAATCTGGCCCGCACCGTACTTCGTGGCCAGGAAAACACCCCAGTAGCGGACTCCGAAAAATGCCTGCGCATCCTTGAAGCTCAAGTCCATCTGATCAGCTATTAGCAAAGGATTGCCGGCCGTATACACCAGATGGTCGTACGCTCCTATCTTCTCGAAGAACGACTTGATGCTAGCCTCATCCTGCAGGTTGAGCACATGACCTTCCGCACTCGGCGGCAGTTGCTGCTGCGCCTTCGCTACCCTCTCCTGGCTGCTAGACGCAATGACGACAAGTGCACCTTCGTCTGCCGCAGCCTTCGCCGTAGCGAAACCCATTCCCGACGATCCGCCGAGAATGACAATCCGTTTACCTTTAAGCGACATAACTTCCTCCAATACGATGCAAAAACCCCAGTTTCATTTCTGAATCATTGCCGTCAGTGTGGGCCAGACGTCCAGCAAATACAGTACCAAAGAGCGTTCTGCACGTCCTAAGCCCGCATTCGAATCTGCGGAGTCAGCGGCTCAAAGGTTCCAACCTGACGACGATGATCCTCCGGAATCCCAAGCGATCTTACTGCACACTCGATGATGTCTTACCCACGCCCATAACGCTTGACCGACTGGCACTGTTCGCCGAGACCCGCGATGCCAAGGCGCATGGTGTATCCACCGTCGAGGTAACGCGGCGGCGTGAAGCCAAGGCCGACGCCTTGTGGCGTTCCCGTTATGATCACGTCACCCGGAAGCAGAGTCATAAATTTGCTGACATAGCTGACACACTGCGCGACAGAGAAAATCATGTCTGCTGTATTGCTATGCTGCACTCGCCCACCGTTCACTTCACACCACAGATCCAGCGTCTGCTCGTTGCCCACTTCGTCCCGAGTTACCAGCCAGGGGCCGATAGGGCAAAACGTGTCATGACTCTTGCCTTTGGTCCACTGACCGCCTCGCTCGAGCTGATGCTCACGCTCCGATACGTCATTCACAATGACGTATCCAAAGACATGATCGAGCGCCACGGCCTCTGAAACATTTCTCGCACGGCGCCCTATCACAACGCCGAGTTCCACCTCCCAATCCGATTTCGTCGAGTTTTCCGGAAGAACGACGTCGTCGAACGGACCTGTGATGGCCGTATTCGCCTTAAGGAAGATGATTGGCTCCTTTGGAATCTCGGCGCCCGCTTCTTTCGCGTGCTCGCGATAGTTCAGTCCGATTCCGACCACCTTGCCGATATTTCCGATGGGACAACCAAGCCGGGAACCAGCGGGCGCTGCTGGTAAGGCGTCGATTTCCCTTGAATCGAGGCCCTGTAGCGAGTCCGACCCGATCAGTTGCGGATCAATGTCTGATACGTGTGCGGACAGATCGCGGACGACCCCGTCCGACCCGACGATACCTGGCTTCTCGGCACCTGTATGACCAAAGCGTACTAGCTTCATATCTTCCTACTGGAAGGAGTGATCCAATGTCCTGCCTGTTGGCGCGAAGACCCAGGCACGATCAGAGATTTCAGAGAAATTGACATCTCCGACTGCGGTGTCGGGCTCCTGCACGTCTTCACCTCAGCACGACACCGCAGCATGGCTTGCGCGTTTTATTTCGTCAGGAACTGGAGCAGCAATTCGTTCACGGCTGCTGCCTTTTCGATGGGCGTCCAGTGACCGCATTGCGCCAGTTCGACATACTTCGAGCCCGGAATCTTGTCGGCAATGCCCTTCGCAGTCGCAGGCGGCGACGTTGCATCCTGGTCGCCCGTCACAAC
>NZ_JBNDMP010000033.1:0-8707 GCF_050436645.1 Paraburkholderia sp. GAS33 | reverse complement strand
TGCTTTCCACGATTTGCCTAGGCTTGAAACTAGTCACAAGACTCCCTCTTATTTTAAGGGGTGTCTCGTGTCCTGAGAATCAAGGGGCTACTCCAGTGCGGCACATGGATTCAATTGTAGATAAGGAAGTAATGTGAAGTGTCAACAGGCGACAATTATGCGAAGCGAATTATTTCTGATTTTTACAAAAATTCCTCGTTACACGTCAAGCGACACCATGAGCGATTCATTTCGTCGATCGACCGCGTCATAGTGGCAGAACAGCGGTCATGTGATGACTGGGGATGAGTAGCCCCGCAATTCGCATGTATGGAATGGCAATCCGGTCTACGAGCGTGGGCGAGCTCCTCTGACGCGACAGGCCAACAGCTGTTACGCTCGTTTTCTCCGGGATGGTTCGATCGTCACGGTGAACGCATCTGCAGGCACCGGTTCGGTATGCGCTTCGGTCTCAGTTACTGGCCGAGTCGTCCCGGTGCCTTTCTTCACATACGCGCGTCCTGGCCGTTCAAATGTCTTGTCCGGGCAGGGTCCTTCCCATTTCAGGTCGACATCATGATCACGCACGAGCGCGACTATCTGTCCTTCACGAAGATGGGCGATCTGTGTGAGTGAGCGTGCCCGGAAGTACGCATCCAGTTCAACTAACTTGTAGTATCAGAGACCGGCCCGGTGCCGGACTGCGGAGGTCGATGCCCCGTCTGGAAGACGCGCCAGGGTCCAAAGGTATCGTCTCGCGTAGAAATGCCACTGGGTCTCGGCGAGTTCGTCGAGGACTTCGTTGCACCTTGGGTAAGCAGCCCGCGCGTGCGTCACATAGATGAGCTTTGCTGCTCGCCCGATGCTGTGCCTCGAGATTTTCGCTGGCCGATCGGTGCTCGCATAAAGTCTTGGCGCGGCCTGCCGAAGCTGGTCGGCCCGTTCGCCATCAAGCCGATGTGGCGTGGCATTGCTCGCCTAAGCTAGTCCATCGAACGTCCTCCGGTGCGGATAAGCAGCGATTGTTGGTATCGGGGCTCGCCCCTTGCAATTGCGGCCGGACTTGTCATTGCGTGGAGCGTTCAAAAGTCCCTGTTTGGCCGACGGTATAAGCCTCGTTCTAGGTCTGAGAACGCGCTGGGGCTTCCCGAATCGTGAATGGCAGGGCTGACCGGGGCAGTTCCGATTGCTCTGTTCGCACTATTGAGCTTTGCCAATGTAACGAGTTGGGTCACAGGTACCCTGTACGCCTCACCATATGCGGTGACCGGAAAATATTGAATCCGAGCAATCTCTTCATCGAGCTGTCGTACATCCTGTTCCCCACAGCATAGCCGAGCGCGTTATTGCGAGATCGAACGTTACCTGAGAATCCGTAGATGTCGGATCTTCCCGATCTGGGGCGAGCGCTTCAGGATCAGGTCGGTGATGTATTCAGGCAGAAAGGCGCGCGGCACGTTGGCTGGTATGTCGTCTACGAGCTGCGACGGGACGCGGACGATGAATTCGTCCGGTTTGTTCTTCAAGCTATGTTCATAGCTGACGCGGTAATCCATAACTACCCCAGACCAGGGAACGATTCCCTCCGCGATGGATTCTATCAGCGGGCCAGGAGCGTGTACGATACGTTCACCGGCTGAACCGCTTAATCCGCCGTGGTCGGCGAGAGCGAATCACCGCTTGCCGATAGCCATGCGCACCGGCTCGCGGACGTCGTGGTTCAGCCCGTTTGAGTCATTCAGGATCACGTAAAGCGACCGCTCAATGAACTCGATGACCGGTCTTCCCGGAGCGTCAACGAAGCATGTGGTGAAGGGGTCATTGATAGGTTTCGGTGACCAGAAAGAGGCGATGTCCTAGGAGCGAACCACAGCTATTGCCCCTTCGTGTTGTGGTTTCGAAGGGCGATCAGGGGCTCGTCGGTTGATCGACAACGAGACTATGAAAATGTGTTGCCCAACAGCGCTGCCAGTCTCTCCCCAGTCCCACTCGGGACATCTCGGTGACTGTACCAACCGCCAGCATCGACCAACCCACAGGGTTGCAAGCAACTTTTGCCGATGATTTTCTTTATGTAAAATTTAGGAATCCTATTCGTTGACGCCCGCATACCAACGGGAATGCCCCGGAACAACCCGGTTCAATCAGTCAATCTGAATTTGCGCGACGTCCGGCAAGGCAAAACTGGTGGCGTTATGGCCATGTCCCACGCAGAGAGCAGCCCGTCGAATGACGGTGCGGCCGGTGCCGCTGGACGTTCGTTGAGTGCGGGCAATGGCTGGCCCGTTACGCGGTATTGAACGTGCACACCGCCCCGGGCGGCTGGGCTGCGGATCGCTTCAATGGCGCCACGCGACATCCCGTATTCGAGGGCTGCGCGCGCATCGCGTGCGTTCAGCATGCCGCTCGCGGTAATCTGCCTGACAGTCGCCGGCTGGTGGCCAAGCAGCCATAGGATCAGCTTTTCCGCGCTGGTGTGTGCTTTCATTCGCATACCTGTTGTGCCGAAGACTTACCTTCCCAAATGATCCCGAGAACCGCGGCATCGACACAGAATCGCCCACCCGCTATGCGCGATTTTCGACTCCTGGCTGGTCCGAAGGCGCGCCTGTCGCGCGCTGGCCGCAGACACTGCGGACGTATTGTTGTGGTCAAAGGCATTTTTTCGATTCTCCCGCCTGTGGCAAAGGCATCAGGGTGCCGGGTTTGACACGGGAATGGACGCTGGGGCGGCGATCGCGGGCGGTATTGCCGCAGTAGGAAGAGCGTTGGGTTGCAACGGCGGCCGACGCGGCGTGTCCTGGATAAACACCTGATTGGTGCTGTAAGACAGCCAGACCTTGCGCCAGCGCAGAAAGTCCATTCCCAGCAGCATATCCGTGTTCGCCCACGTTTCGTCCTGTACGGATATCAGTGTTCATCGCCTACAGGATCCGCACACCATGTACATTGAGTTCGGGCTTCTCCCAGAAGTGGGTATGGGCGAATTTCGTAAAGAGATCCGGCGGGATGCCCGGTTTGCGCGCATGGTGTTCGACCTTCTGCCTGACCTTGTGCAGGCCTGGCATGCCGAGCAGCGCGTCATAGTCAGGTTCGTCGTACACCACGTTCTCAAGGTTGTGATCGAACCAGGGCTCACCCAGTTCGTCGTAGAGGCTGCGCAGAACCTTCTGCGGTGCGCTCACCAGGCGATCGTAGGGCACGATGACCAGGCGCTTTGCTTCGTCCCCGAACCAAGCTTCGCGCAGGTTGCTCCATGGCAGACCGATCAGGCCGTTCTCGGAATTCATGAGCGTTTCGACGCGGGAATAAACGGAAGCGCCCGGCTGGAAACCGAAGATGCGTGAGAGCTGAAGCGGGTTCTTCGCCAGCATCCGCTCGACGCTGTCGATGATCCAGCCTGTTTCACGTACGCAGCAGACGATGCGCGAGTCCGGGTAGAGTGCCCTGAGCAACGTCGCCCGTCCCGTCCATGTCCGGTTGGTGTCGAACACCACCTGGCTGGACTGGACGTCCGCGTAGTAGCTGTCGAAGACTCCGCGTAACATGGCTGCACGTTTCGCATCATCGAAGAAGACGGCAAATTCACTACCGCACATCTTCTTATGTAGCGAGCTGCACAGGGATGCGACAGGGCTGGTCATCGCAGCCGTGAAACGCGGGTTCTGGCGCAGCAGCGCACACAGAAGCGTCGAGCCGGAACGGGGCAAACCCGAGATGAGGTGAATCCTGTTGACCACGGCAATACCTGGTTATGCCCGGAGCGAACGCCACGGGGCAATAATCGATTGATACAGGGACGCCCTCATGTTGCCGCAAACAAACATGCGGCGACATGAGGCATTACCTACCTGCGGAACAGGACGCTAGTGTGGCGACACGGCAAGCTGCGATTGCGGGTTCAGGTGCTCGATGGCCGCAAGACTGGTGATACCGGCAGGCATCGGTGCATACGCGGCCATTGCCTGGATCATCTGGTCGACCTGCCTGTCCACTGCGGCCGAAAAGGCTGACGCTGCTGGCGCCGAGCCCGGGCCGTACAGCGACTGGATTCCGGGTCACGGTTATCCTTGCGTCCCCAGCTTCTGTAACCTGTCATTTGCGCGCAGTAATTCGAAAACTGGCGTGATGGCTAGCTGCTGGTCATGCAGGGTTAGCACTTCGCATAGCAGTGCGTAAGCCTCGCCATCGACCTGCCAAACACCGGTATCAACCGCTGTTCCGTGACGGCGAACGATCGCTTCGTCCGCCTCGCAAAACAGCCCGTCTCTGGCGACGCCGTAGCCCGCTTCGCACAGAAATCGGGTGATATACATCGCTTGCGCCAGGCTGACAAAGTGGCATTTCCCGGCCGCCCGACTATGCAACACCTCGAGAGTCAGGTGATTGTCCATCGAAATTCGACGGCACAAGGCGGGTGCCATCGGCAGCAGCTTGGTCTTCGGTTGCGGCTTGCGTGACATTGACGCAGTTTCACGACGTCGTGATATCTTGCTGGTCATAGGCAATGCGGGTGGGATAAGTCAACCGCACCGGGGCGGTTCCGTTCCAAGGTATTCAAGTAATCCCGTCCGTCGCCAGCCCGGAAGCAACTCCATGCACTCAAGGCGGCCCAGTTCTTTCTGCCCCTCCTCCGTCAAGATCGCAATATCGAGTGCTTCGGGCATTCGGGCATTGACACGGGAAGGCACGCGCTCGATCTCAACAAGCCCATAGGCTCGAAGCGTATCCAGTGCCCGGGATCTTTTGTGCCACGGAATCTGCCGGTAGCGAATCAGCCGGAGAAATCCGAGAATTTCCCTATTGGACAACACCGTAATCTCCTCACACGCACGACCTGCGTTCCGGCGTGCGTGACTCTACGTATGCCCAGTGCCGGGCCTGACTATTATTGGATCTGGGCATTTTTCAGCAAACCCGTAGTGAACTGCGCGGCGGCCTTCTCAAGCGCTAGTGCCTGTAGCTGCTGGCGGATCGTGTCCTTCGCCTGATCGAACGCCGGAACCTGCGTTGGACGCTTCGCGTCGAGCTTCACGATCACATGCAGCGTATTGCTGCCGTCAGCGACCGGAATCGTCGCTGCTACCACCGCGCCGACCGGCAGTTGCGTGATCGCCTGCGCAACCGGCAGCGGCAGGCCCTGTGTCTCGCCGTCGACCACAGGGATTTTGAAACTCACCCATGTCATCTCGCCTCCTGCCGCCTTGTTCATCGCCACGCTGTACTGGCGGGCGAGCGCATCGAAAGCGGTGCCGCCCTTCAGCTGCTGGAGGACCGTTTTCGCGGTCGCATCGTCTGCCACCACAATGACGCGCGGCTTGTACTCGTCCTTGCCCATCGACGCGACAATCTCCTCGTAACGGACTCTCACCTGCGCATCCGTGACGGGCTCTGGATGGAGATTGTCCTTCAGGTAGAGTTGCGTTTCCGAATTGACCTTCGCCGCGTTCATCGCCGCCTGCACGTCTGGTTTTGTGTCGTAATGCTGCTTCTCCGCGTCCTGGCGGAACAGCTCGCGGGTAATCAGGTCCTGCCGGATCGCCTGGCGCACCTGCGGCGTGTCCGGTTGTCGGGACGCTCGGAGCACATTGTCCAGCTGCACTTCGGGGATATCGACACCATTGACGCGTGCGACGACACCCTGCGGCAGTCCACTGGTCCCGACAGCCTGCAGGCCGAACGGGTGTGCAATTGCCACGCCGGTCTGGCTTACGTCGTCACCGGGGGCCGCGTGAGCCTTACCGGGCAGCGCCATGTTCAGGATGACTGAGATAAACGCCGCAGCGCACAACAGGTTGAGGTTCGTGTTTTGGCGCAGGGTTGGTTGTTTTTTCATCGTGGTTTCGTCTTTCAAAAAGCAATGTTTGCCGTGGCCAGTCCGAGCATGGCCAGTGAGCCACGGTTTGCCAGCCGCGTCAGTGCGTGGCCGATAAACAGCTCACCCGAAATGATCCTCTGTCGCCACTGCCCGCGTAGGCCCGCACCATTCCCACCAGCGTCAGAAGGCCCGATGTGGCGATAAGGCTTGCTTTGCCCACATTCAGAAACACATACGGCTCGAGACCGCCGTCCTTCCATGCCGGTGCATTGACCTACGCAATCTCGTTGCGCGAATAGTTGAACGTGTTGCGGTCAAACAGTATCGTGAAGGATCCTACCAGCGGATTGCAGCCCAGACTGTCAACAAAGTTCAGGCTGAGCAACTCCTGCAGGCCGATCAGGTTGAGCGAGCGCACGCTGTGCCGCCGGCTCCCGCTGCTGGTCGATGAGCCGGTGGCGGGAGCCTGGGTCGGCCAGCCGGCAGGCACGGGTCGCGCCCCGCTGGTGGCGTCTGGACGAACGCAGGCGACTCACCAGAAAGGCCAGCACCAGCAGTAGCATCCATCGCGCTACGACCCACAATATTGATCTGAAGACCTCAAGTGAGTTCAACGCTACCACCACGTCGTCAGACCGAGGTGCTCGCCGATCTGCACCAGCGTGGTCGTAGGCGAGCACAGCCCTCGTGCCACCGCTCGAATTGTCGTGACTCGCTTCGGTGATATCGAGCGTGTTGGTCACCTCGACGGTCCCGGCATTTGTGCTGGCACCCGACGCGGCCATGCATCTTGCAGAGATCTTCCTGCTTATGCACGTGCTGATCTCCTCCTGATAGCCGACGGCGTCTTCGTAATCATCGCCGGCGTCGTCATTGCTGTCGAAAAGGGCCGCAGCTTCCTGCCTTTGCAGCCGATATTTGGCATCAAAATGCAGCCAGTGGCCTATATCGCCGTTATCGGAATTGACCACACGAACACTGAATTTGGCGGTGTAACTGCCCTCTTACGTTGCGCTCGGCGATCTTGGCCGTGTGACGCGCTTGTTATAGAAGAGCGCGACCTCCGTTTTCTGCCCTTCGGCATCTGTCAATTCAAACCGAGACTCGCTTTGCCGCCCCTTTCTGAGTTCCACTCGGAGACCATCAGCCGAAACCTTGAAGAAGTTGCCTCCTTTGGTTTTTGGCGCAGAATTCCAGCAGGATCCAGGTTACGAATCAATTGTGAACGATTGTTAAGCATTATTGATTTTAGAGGAGCCACAAGTTAAACAGCGACATACCTCAAAACAGATTTGGAAAAGCGACAATGAAAAGCATTTACGATTTGTTGATGACCGCACCGGAAGAACAGATAACGAAGATGCGGCGCGCTTGGAGGGCAGTCGTAGATGGCAACTGGTTGGAAGCTGAATCGAAGCTGCGCAACGTCGCGGCCGAGACAATAGGACAGTTCTCAGCTGACTGCCTGGCCATCGCCGAAATCTGCCGGAGCAACGCTCAGGACGCGTAGTCACGAAACACAGGAAAAGAATGGATACGACAAGCCGCGGCACCTTTGCCTTCGACACCGCTTCGGCAGATGAATTGTTCGCTGCAATGGATCGGCGCGATGCGGCGATTGCCGCGAAATTCGTGGAGCACGTCGCGCGCGTTATGGGCGCGCTTGGTCTGACGGAGTGTTTTGGCAATACGGAGTTCGCCAGCACTACCCGGCTGGTGACGTAGATCTAGCGGCGAGCGAAACCCGTATCTTTTGGGGCGAACACCTTATGCCCGTCCTGGTTGGTACGGTGCTGGGAGAGGTCAACTATACTCTTCTAACGATCACGGACCGCTCAGGCGCAATCCCAGCCGTCCATGAGTATCAATTCGACACGCGGAATTTCATCTAGGAGAAGCCAAAGCGATGGATGCGAACGCCTCTGTTTTCAAGGCAACTGGCCGCAGTGCCTACCCGGTATTCACCGTATACGCCTTGAGCTGGGCATTGCTCGCTTGGGCTCGTCCTTCGATGGTCCTGCGGTGCGGATAAGCAGCGATTATCGGTATCCGACCGACGAAACGGCCATCAAGCTGCTCTACCTGGCGCTGAACAACATCAGCAAGAAGTGGTCGATGCCGATAAGGGACTGGAAAGCAGCCCTGAACCGCTTCACCATCCAGTTCGAGGAACGGCTGGTGCAGCGTTAAACACCAACCCGGTTACACAAAATTCGGGACACCCCCTCCGGTACAGCGTCGTCCTTCATCTATCCTTTCGCTATCGTGCGTATAGGCTCGATGCCACGTAAAATGATTCGAGCACGGTGGAAATCCTTGAATTCCAGCATCGGTCGGACGATGCGCTTGATCGCCCAGCGACGAACGGTTCGTGGTCGACCGAAATGCCTCGCTCAGCCATCATTTCTCCGAGGTGCCGAAAACTCAGCGAATAGGCCACATGCCGGCGCACGCAAGTCAGCATCACGTCCATCGGACAATGCAGGCGTTTGAGCACTCTGGCCACGGCCGGACTCAATCTCTTCATCGAGCTTTCTGTCGTTCATCTTGTTCCCCACAGCATAGCCGAGCGCGTTATTGCGACACAGCCGGCACGCACGCTGTCGATTGACAACACCAGTCAACCGCTACCTGCCGACCCGCTCTCGCCCACGAGCTCAAAATCTCTTATCGATTTCGCAGCCGCGCCGTTGCCACCGCAATCGACTGCTGCGATTTCACCTGCAAAGCTTCACGTAGTGTGTGCCAACAAGCAAGCAACGCCGAAGAAGAGTCTCCGACAACATCGCTAAAAAAGCTATCGGATCCCCCTTCCTGGAGTTGCCCCTGTAAATCAGGACACGCAGACACCGTTAAGTTGATGATGCAGCGGTTCGCCGGAACTCCCGGGGGGAACGGTACTTCAGTGCC
>NZ_JBNDMP010000032.1:0-8941 GCF_050436645.1 Paraburkholderia sp. GAS33 | reverse complement strand
CTGATGGGCGGTTTGTAGAAGCTGCCGGTTTCCCCGATATGGACATGGGGAGCACGGAGGCCGTTGCGACCCGCCCGCCGTTAGCGACTCATTCCGGCCGAGGGCGTGCGAAAACGCATTCATCACCTAAACTGAATCAACGCATGGAGACCGGGTGACTCCAGCGATACCTCGACATGATTGAAACTGCAGACCGAACCAGTCCGACAGGTTTCGATGTGAAGACCGTGCGCCTGTACGAGACGATCGCGCTCCTGCGCCAGCACCAGCGGTGCAAGAGAACCGGTACCGTTGGCTACAACGTCCAGACGTTCCTGATACGAAGCATCATCAGATCGTCGAACGCGAGGTGAAGAATATCGGAAGCGATCACGGGTAACTCAGCAGGAGGGCTTTGTCGGCGAAGAGCGCCATGGGCAAGCCGAAGCTAAAGGTGCTGGCTGACCGGGGGTACTTCAGCGGTCCGGATATCCGTGCGTGCAAACTGGCCGGGATCAAGGCGTATGTCCGGAAACCACTTACCTCGGCATCAAGGAAGAAAGGACTCTTTACCAAGCGCGACTTCGTCTACGTTGCAAGGAACGATGAGTATCGATGCCTCGCCGATCACGGGCAACAGATCGCGCATATCCAGAAGGAGATGCACGCGGTCGATGCAGGCACACCAGCGCTATAGATTGCGGCTGATGCGCGACGCGCGGCGATAACGGGCGCGGTAGCCATTCGCGCGTCGCGGCTTGCGTTCGCTATCCCTGCACGCAGGTAAACGACGTCGCGCTGTTCACGTCACCCGCGCCGTTATAGCTAGGCCACGCCGGATACTGGCACAACGGCCGCGTGCGTCCCGGCACGCCCGCGGTATCGGTGTCCACCTGATGCACCGGCGGCGTCCCGCGCTCAACCCAGTTCTCCAGCGCCGCGAGCGAGTCCCATGACGCGTTGAACTCGGTGCCGATCCCGTGCTGCATCCCCGGAATCTCGTAGAAGCGCACGAACGACTCGACGGCGCTAAAGCCCATCGTGAACAGCAAGCGCTGATAGTAGATCTCGGTGGCCCGCGTGCTGACGGTCTGGTCCACGGTGCCGTGCGCCATCAGCAACTTGCCACCGCGTCGCATGAAGGGCGTCAGGTTCGCATCGGTCGCGTCGAGTCCCGACAGCATGCTGATCCGCCCGGACCATTGACCGGCGAGCGCCGGATTGAACGTCAGTGAATCGAAGTTCGGGTTGCCCATCACCGTGTAGCGGACGAACTGGTCGCTGATCTGTCCGTCGAACATCGCAGTGCTCTGCAGCGGATACGACGGCTGGGTCGTACCGAGCGCGAGCTCCGTGATCGTCGCCTCGAGCGGCGAACTGCTGCCCACCCCCAGATCGGCGCCATACACGTTATAGCCCGGATACTGCGTTTCGCCGTTTTCGAGCGGATACCCAAAGACGAGCGGGGTGTTCATCGTGTTGAGCGCCGCGATCTGCCGGTCCGACAGGCACGTGTCTCCCCGTGCCGCACCGCCGGCGCAGCGCAATGGCTTGCCGTCGACATGGGCCGTCGCCGGATTGAACGTCCAGTTGCACGCCTGCACGTTGCTGATCAACCCGTCCTCGACGCCGTCGAGCCCATCGCACACCTGCATCACCGCTTTCAGGAGCAGCGCGCGCTGTGCTGTGTCGAGGTACGCGCCCGGCGCGGTGAAACCTTCCGTCGCGCGCAACTGCTGCAGGCTCAGCGTCGTGAAGTCATACGCGGGGTAGAAAGCGATCACACCGTTCCAGTCCTGTGGCCAGCGCTGCGCGACGGTCAGCGCCTCGCGGCCGCCAGTCGAGCCGCCCGCGAAGTACGCCTTGTACGGATGCGTGCCGTAATGCTTGTCGATGATCACGAGCGCGGCGTCGTGCGTCTTCTTCAGGGCTTCGCCCATGAAGTTGTCGTACGCCTCGGCGTTGACGGAGAACGCGCCGTTCACCGAGCCGTTCGTCGCCTCGTGCCCGGAATCGCTCGCGAACACCGCGTAGCCGCGCGACAACGGTCCCGGCAGATTGGCCGGCGCGCTCGGCACGTTCCCGGTCACGGCTGGAATCGAGCCGTCGAACCCGCCGCCGCCGAGCATCAGGATCTTGCCGTTCCACTGGTCCGGCAACGCGACGTTGAACAGGATATCCGGGGCGGACGGATCGACCGGACGAATCGCGCCGGCCACGAGGCAGTATGACCCGGTAGCTGTCGCTCCGGTGCCGCTCGCCGCCACCTGTGTCGTTGATGTGACGATGGCACCGGTTGTCGGCAGGCCGATCTCGCGGGCCGGGATGGTCAACCCGTTTAGTTGCGGACAGCTTGTTTTTGACGGCGGAGGTGGCCCGTGTGGTCCGCATTCCGCGTCCCGGCATGGACCATCCGTCGTCTCCGAATACGTACCGCCGCTCGACATGGCGCACAGTACAAGCACACAGAATGCACCCAGCCACGACGGCGCGCGCCCACGCGTGCGCCACAGCCTGCTTCTCGAGTTCATCGTCTTGTCTCCTTCCAATGAGGCCTGAAGACGGTGCCGGACGTTGCGGCATCAGGCCCATGCCGTAGCGTACACACGACCCTTATCCATCCCGGGTCAACTGCGCGACCACCGCGTGCACCACCATCAGCAGCGTGCTGCGCGCGATTGCCGCCCGGCCCCGCATACTCGAACCTGCCGTCAACCTGATGGAAGACCTTCGACGGCCCGTCGACGTAATGCTCGAAGGCCGTCGCATTCGCACTCTCGCCGCGGTCCGGCAGAGCCCACTGGGCTCCGTTGTTGCAGGCTAAACGGCGACGGCTTGCCCAGCATGCCCGCCGCAACGCTCGCGAAGGAGACTGTTCAATACATGATAGTCGCTAACGCGTGCGGCAAGCGGCCAAGAACGGTCCGTCGGCTCTACCGTACGAATCGTCGACAATGACTGTGTCGAAACAAACCCAGGCAGGCGCACGGCGAGCGGGAGATGAACGAGGTACTCCAGCCGATATTTATCGCTGTTGCATGGATACACGATTTCGAGACGGTTGGGATGGATACACCGTAACCGGTCTTTTAACCACGTCCCTCAGAGGTTGGGAGCAGCAGACAGTGCCCATGGCATGAACGTCTTCGCGATTACGTCCGCGAACAACTTTTCCCGTGACGCATTCTGCTCTAGGAGACGCTTTGTGGAGGGACCGGCCTGCGCGCTTCTGTTTCTCGTGCCGCATCGCGTGAACCCGATCGCACAGTAGTTGAAAACTATGTGGCCGGCGGCCGGATTCCTGCGACGGCCCGCGGACTGACCAGCATGGGCAGTTAGACGCAGCGTAAGGCCTGATCTGGTTTGACCAGATTGGGCCTTACGCGTAAGCTACATGGCGCGCTGGGTGCTTGCCCTGCGAAGCGGTGCAAGGCCCGTGAATGGTGGCTGTTGCGCCAGTCCGATGCACCTAAAGGCAATAGTGCCAGTTCTGCATATTGAGCGGTGACTGCATGATGGAAAACGTTCGTCAACTCGTCCGTCTGATTCAGGAGCGTGGTTTTGGACCGGGCGACAAGCTGCCGTCTGAACGCGAGATGTCGGAAATGTTTCGCATGAGTCGTGGAGCGCTGCGGGAAGCACTCATCCGGCTGGACACTTTGCGAATCGTCGACGCGCGGCCGAAATCCGGCATTTTTCTTCGCGCCGACTCAGCCGAAACAAGCATTGAAGCGATGGTTTTATTTGCCGAGGCCGATACGCCCCTGAGCCCTGACGAGGTGATCCAGTCCGTGGAGTTGCGGCGATTGCTTGAGGTTCAGGCGGTGAGACTCGCGTGCGAGCGCCGAACCGATGCGGACCTGAACAAGCTCTCCGCGATTCTCAAACGTTGCATCGAGGCACGTGGCGACGGTCACGCACTCGCAGCACTCGACGCGGAGTTCCATCTGGCAATCGTATCGGCCACTCAAAACGACGTCTTCGTGCGCTTCGTAAACGTCTTCTATCTGATGTCGAAGAAGCGTCGCGAGGTCTACTTTTCGTCAGACGAGCATTGCCGCAAGTCGGTTGCCGATCACCGCAAGTTGCTTGGCGCGATCGCCGCGAGAAACATTGAAGAAGCCGAGACGATACTGCGGCAGCACATTAAAGGTGTTGATGTGTACTTCCGCACGTTGTTTGCAACGGAGAATGACGAAGAACAAGGTGCGGACAAACTTGCGGCGCCGGGTCGAAAGCGCAAACGTGCCGCTACGAAAGAGTTCGCCTGAGGCAACAGACCGCCTGTCAACGGGGCAGGCAGCGCGTTTCAGCCAGACTCCGCCCGCAATCTACCTGAAGTAGAGAGTGCCGGAGGTCAAATCTTATCTGGCTCTGCGGGGTCGCTCAGGGTTTTGACGCAGGGTTCGTCGCGAAATCGCTAGGTGAAACGATTTCCAGCTGTTCGAAATCGTCACTGTTGCCTAATACCTGATGTCGCACCCCGGACGGGAAATAGCACGACGATCCCGGTACAAGGCGCACAACACCAATATCTTCGAACTCGAAGTCGATCCATCCGCGAAGTACAAACACCAGTTGGAAGGTTGTTTCATGGGTGTGCCATTCTGCCTCCCCCTGTTTGCCCGGCACCGCCCGAATTACGTGCGCAGTGTAAGCGCCGGACGTAGCCTCCTTTAAGCCTGTGTCGCGATATGTAAAATATTCTCTTAATTCATGTTCGATATCCGAACCATCTGCAGCGACGTGCCGCACCGAGGTCCTGCCAACGACGGCTTGAATTTGCTCTGACATGCTTGCTCCTTCGATTGTTGGAAATAAAATGAATCGATCACGTTGACACATATTGCCGTGAACATTAAACGAAGCTAGGCCCAGTCGAGCCGCTATGGTGGCGGATAAAATCTTCGTCAACTTCAATGCCGATTCCAGGGCGCTCGCCAGGCCGTAGCGTACCTTGGTGATCAATGTCGAAACGGAAGTCGACGAGCTGATCGCGAAGCGGATTGTGAACGGAACAGTCGGCCTCGAAATATCCTGCATTGTCGATGGAACACAGTACGTGTAGCGTGGCCGCCATGTTGATGCCCATGCTCGAGTGGCAGTGGATGGGGAGTTTTTGCGCAGACGCCATCGCAGCCACCTTTAGCATCTCCGAAACGCCGCCCACCTTGGAGAGATCCGGCTGGAGGACCGTCACGCATTCTGCGTCAATCAGTTGTGCAAACTCATATCGGGTGAAGTGATTCTCGCCGGCGGCAAGCTCGAAGCGCGACATTCGTTTCGCATCCCGGTAGCTGCGATAGTCGTGTGCAGGAAAGGCTTCTTCTAACCAACGAATGCGCGCCTCTTCAAAGTACGGTGCGACCGCATAAAAGTCCGACAGTGAATACGCAACGTTCGCATCGGTAAGTATCTCTACATCTGCGAAATGCGAGCGCACGGCTCTCACGCGGTCAATATCGGATCTCGGTGAATCCCCAATGCGGAGTTTGACGGCGGAAAATCCCCGTTCAATCATGAGGGCGACCTCTTCAACCAGCGCTCCTGGATCCTGAAATCCGAGGCAGATACCGCCCGCATACGCACGCACGTCCCGCGCGGCACCGCCAAGAAGACGGTATAGAGGCCACCCGACGGCTTTGCCGCGGATGTCCCACAAGGCGATATCTATGCCGCTCATCGCCGCGGCACAAGCCGCTCCCATGCCATGCGACGCAAGCTGATAGCGGTAGATTTGCGACCAGACGCCGTTTACGTCAGTCGCGTCAAACCCGAGTACAAGTTGCTTTAACGTCGTGTTAACCAGCGTGGCGACCGCCAGATGCGCGCGCGCATGATGGGATTCTCCCCAGCCGACGATCCCCTCATCAGTTGTGACTTTCACGACGACCGTGTCGCGCTTGACCATTTTGCCAATACCGAGGCGAACTTGATGTGCCTCCGGCACGGGCGAAGTGACCGGATATGCAATGATGTCTGTGATTTTCATATTTTTTAAGTAGCTGACAGAACAGGGCTGACTGCTCAGCGTGGGGAGCGCAGATTCCAGCGCTCCAGGTAGTGGTCCCAGATTTCCGGATTGACCAGATTCGTGGGACACCGGCCATGCAAGACATCGAGCACGGCCTGCGCCGAGCCCACACTCATGCGCGCGACACTCTCCTGGGTAAGCGCTGCTGTATGGGGCGTAACGAGCACATTGTCGCGTTGCAGGTAGGGATGGTCTGCGGCGAGTGGCTCAGGTTCGAACACATCTAGCGCTGCTCCAGCGAGCCGATTTTCACTCAGTGCCTCTAGCAATGCGGAGTCGTCGACGAGACCGCCCCGTGCGGCGTTGATGAGATAAGCCTGTGGTTTGACCAGACCAAGAAGTTGTGCATTGACCAGATGTTGCGTGGACGGCAGGAGCGGTGCGTGTAGCGTAATGAAATCGGACTCGCTGAACACGCTCTCAAGAGACGTCTGTACGATGAAATCAGGTAACGTGGCTTGGGTCGCGACGTCGTACCCGAGCACTCGCATGCCGAAACCATGGTGCAGTGCTGTTGCGACACCGAGACCGATGCGTCCAAGTCCAACGATCCCCACGGCTCGGCCCCGAAGTTCCAAGCCGTGATACGCCTGCCTGACGGACCAACCCTCGCGTTTGAGCAGGCCGGGTATGCGGTGAAAGTCGCGCGCAAGCGCGAAGAGCGCGCCGACTACATGCTCCACCACCGCCTGCGTATTCGAGTCTGGAAGATTGGCAACAGGAATGCCGGCTTCAGTCGCCTGACTAACCGGGATGAAATCAAGCCCGACGCCGTGGCGCACAATAGCCTTTAGTCGCGCGGCCTTCGTAAATATGTCATCGGGCAGGCGAACGCGCACGATCAGCGCGTCGATATCCGCCATGTATCGTCGCAGCGTGTCCGCCCGGTCATCTGGTGGAACTATCAGCTCGCACAAAGGAGCCAGCATTTCAGACCCGAGCGGATCGATTTTGCTCGTAGAAAGAACGCGAAACTTGCGATGCATGTTTATCCCTCGGTGAAGCCGCAGAAAAATGTCCTCGCACGCAAATATACGTTGTCCCATTTTTTGCCATATCTGGTACAACCAGATGGTAGTTTCAAAAAACGGCGAAGTCAATTTATCGCCCCAATCCCCTCAGGCCTCGACCCACGGACGAATCGTTGCAATCCATGCAATGTATCAGCCTGACCCGGGAAATCGAAAATTGACCTCTCAGGTCCGACCATGTAAGTTCTGGTACAACCAATATGGGGCGTGCGAAAGGAAATTGCCATGCAACGAAAAGTGGGGGTGGTTGGCTTGGGCGCGATGGGAAGGGGAGTGGCCACCTCCCTTTTGCGGGCGGGGTTTGACGTTTTCGTCAAGGACCTCGGCCTGGTCCAGCAGATAGTGAGAAGCGCGAATTTCAGCGCGGTACTCGCCGAACGTGCTTTCGGGCTTTTCCAGTCAGCGGCCGATGCTGGGCACGGGGCTGATGACGATACCGCCGGTAGTCCAGATGTACGAAGGCGCCCGAACGCCCGTGTAGCGGCAAGAGGTGCATTACGATCGGGCGGATCGATTTAGTCTTTACGTCTCACGCACCGCAATTCCGATGCAAAGTGACCGCAGTGGTCTGTACGCACTGCAATGCCGGGGCGATATCCCCATGTTTTCCCACTACTGTCTAACACTGCATATGAAAATTTCTGATTCCAGATTCCTCGCAGGCAAAGCGGCCGTCGTTACCGGATCGACGAGTGGCATCGGGCTGGGAATTGCAACCGCCTTGGCCCGTGCGGGTGCGAACCTGGTGTTGAACGGATTCGGCGACGTTAAAGAAGCCGTTGCCACGGTCGAAACGTCGGGCGTGAACGTCGTGCATCACGCCGCTGATATGACGAGGCCGGCCGAAATCGAAGCAATGATAAATTTTGCAGTCCAAACGTTTGGCGGTGTCGACATACTGGTCAACAATGCCGGAATCCAGTTTGTCGAGCGGATCGATTTGTTTCCTGTGGCAAGCTGGGATTCAATCATCGCCATCAACCTGAGTTCGGCATTTCACACAATGCGGCTCGCACTACCAGCGATGCGCGAACGGGGTTGGGGACGGGTCATCAATATCGCGTCGGTTCACGGCCTTGTCGGCTCTGTTGGGAAATCTGCATATGTAGCAGCAAAGCACGGCGTCGTTGGATTGACAAAGGTCGCCGCGCTGGAAAGCGCACGCTCAGGTGTCACGGTGAATGCTATTTGCCCCGGTATGGTGTTGACACCTCTATTGCAGAAGCAAATCGACGATTTCGCTGTGCGTGAATCGCTGTCGCCAGACGAAGCAAGTGCGAGATTTCTTGGAGAAAAACAACCCTCTCAGCAATTTGTAACTCCTGATCAAATCGGCGATCTCGCCGTATTCTTGTGCTCCCCATCCGCCAATGAGATGCGAGGATCCGCGCTGCAAATCGATGGCGGATGGAGCGCGCAATAAGGTCGCATCGAAGCGCGCATGTCATGCCACAAAATTCCGCGATGCTTCACGTCTCCCGGGTGCACTCTTCGAGACTGAAAACAAACGACTCGTAGGGTCATCCGGTGACGTGTCTCAAACCCATTTCGCACGTGCGGTTTGAGGAGACACACGCGTCGGCCGTATTCATCTCCACGTATGCATCTTCTTCCCTTGTGGCCGAGGCTACGAGTTCCGGATGTAGCCCCTCTGTCACCCACGGCGCCGCAGCAGGTAGCGCCAATCGGAATGGCAACCTCTTGCGCCACGACCGCTTCACCACTCGAGTCTTCCGCCTTCGGCGGAAGAAAGTGGATCACAAGGGCCTCGCTGTCGATCCGCTCCCACATCAGCGACTGGGGTAAGCGGCTCGTCCCGGCCGTTATAGACGCTGGCTGAGGGCGACATCAAAGTGATGTCCATCATTTCCGATCTGATGGGCATCACTTTGACACA
>NZ_JBNDMP010000031.1:0-17970 GCF_050436645.1 Paraburkholderia sp. GAS33 | reverse complement strand
AAAGCTGGCGCCAGTTCCGGCGCCGCTCTGGATCGTGACCCGGTGGCCCTGCGATACGTATTTCTTGACCGTCTCGGGGGTGGCGGCAACGCGTGATTCGTGCGCTCGCGTCTCGGCTGGCACTCCTATGTGCATACATTCCTCTACTCATTGCCTTAAATCGGCGTGCCTGGTCATCGGGCACGTTCCACGTCAACGGCCGTTGCCCGCCTACTGGATAGGCCGACGTCCAATTGCACATTAGGGTTTGGGGAAACGTATCTAGGCGGTATGGTGGAACGAAGCCGTAAGACAGCGACCTCGAACCGTCAGCTCTACAGACCCTATCATTGACGTTGAGTCGTAACGTCCATCCTTTCTGGTGTCAACACAACGGATCGCCGATGATCAGCGCAGAAGCAGCGACCGCGGTCCACCTTCAAGCAGAGAGCAACCGTCAATCACGGAAGCTGCAGATATATTCGACCGTTTCAAATACATTTACCTCGATCGAGCTGTTGCGCGGGACTTCAAAGAAATCACCCGCACGATATTCGGTCCACTCAGCGCGATTCTTTTGTCGAACCGAACAATGACCAGCCAGGATCTCGAGTTCCTCATCCACTACTGAAGGAATCGTCAGTTTTCCACGAAGGAATACACCGAGCGTCTTTCTCGTCCCATCTGCAAAGATGACCGTGTGCGAAACGCATTTTTCGCCGAAGACATTCGCCCGCTTTACTACTGATACTCCTTCGTATTGCTTATCGTCTGGCATTCTGAAATATCCTTATATAACCGGTTTTTACACAGAAGGCTGGCAGGGCGCGCCAACCTTTTTCTGAATGTCACGCTGCACGAAATCTTACAGGGCTCGAACCAGCGCTCCATCGACACGGATATTTTGTCCGGTGATGTACCCCGCGCCTTCTGACAGCAGAAAGGCAACTGTCTTGGCGATTTCCTCGACGGTGCCGAGTCGCCCTGCCGGCAGGCCAGCAACAAATTCTTTCGGGGCGTCCTCCCAACTGTCAACGTAGCCGGGCAGTACAGAGTTGATACGAATATTCTTCGCCGCGTAACGCTCCGCGTACAGGTGCGTGAACGCACTCAACCCTGCTCGCAGCGTCGAAGAAACTGGCATGATCTGGAGCGGTGAATCAGCGGCAAAGCTGGAAATATTAACGACCGCGCCGCCTCCTTGTGATTCGAACACCGGTGTAACGCGCCGCAGCATACGGATGACGTTCAACAAGATGATGTCAAGACCGCTGCGCCACTGGTCATCGGTAAGAGTCAGCAGGTCGCCTTTCGGAGGGTGACCAGTATTGTTAACAACCGCATCGATTCGTCCGTATTTGTTAAGCGTTTCCCGAACCAGCCGATCAATGTCAGCGTCCTCTGTAACCGAGCCAGATAGACCGAAACCGCCCAGTTCTTCAGCGAGTTTCGCCGCGCTGCCCGACGGTGACATGAGGGCCACCCGATAACCGCTGGATGCGAGCTCCTGCGCAATCGCCCCCCCCATGCCTTTACCCGCAGCTGTGACGATAGCAACTTTTTCGGCACTCATACCACCTCCTTGTAGATAGTTTGGGAATTCACGCACGATGCGCCCGTGGAAGATCGACGTGTCTCCTTAAGACATGGTTCGGCTTTCAGTGAGGCTGGTAAGGTCAAAATCTTCGTGCAAATTCACAGTCCAAGCTCAACTTGATCATTTGAGATTTCGCGCTTTGCTGCACACACTCGAATCGCTGTGGGCCGTTTACAAATTCAGCTGATTGACGAGCTCGGGGACGTGGTCGAACAAGTCTCCCACCAGACCGTAGTCGGCGACGCTGAAAATCGGCGCTTCCGGGTCCTTGTTGATCGCCACGATGACCTTCGAGTCCTTCATGCCGGCCAGATGCTGGATCGCACCCGAGATGCCCACGGCGACGTACAGTTGCGGCGCGACGATCTTGCCCGTCTGGCCCACCTGATAGTCGTTCGGCACAAAGCCGGCGTCCACTGCGGCACGCGAGGCACCTAGTGCCGCGTTCAGCTTGTCCGCCAGCGGCTCGAGCACCTTCGTATAGTTCTCGCCACTGCCCAGACCCCGGCCACCGGAAACGATGATCGACGCCGACGTCAGCTCTGGACGGTCCAGCTTCGTGACTTCACGGCTCACGAACTGCGACAGGCCGCTGTCGGCTGCGGCTTCGATCTTCTCGACCGTTGCGCTGCCGCCTTCTGCTGCTACCGGGTCGAAGCCGGTGGAGCGCACCGTGATGACCTTGACCGGATCGCTCGACTGCACCGTTGCGATCGCATTGCCTGCGTAGATCGGGCGCTCGAACGTGTCGGCGGAATCCACGGCGGTGATATCGCTGATCTGTGCGACATCGAGCTTCGCGGCGATACGCGGGGCAATGTTCTTGCCGTAGGCGGTAGCCGGCGCGAGGATATGCGAGTAGTCCTTCGCAATGTTCAGCACCGTCGCTTCGACGTTTTCCGCGAGGCCTGCTTCGAGTTGCGGCGCATCGGCCAGCAACACCTTGGCGACACCTGCGACCTTGGCTGCAGCGTCGGCCGCGCCCTGCGCGTTGTGACCTGCCACCAGCACGTGCACATCGCCGCCAATCTTGGCTGCCGCTGCCACCGTGTTCAGCGTCGCAGCCTTCAGCGACGCGTTGTCGTGTTCCGCAATTACCAGAATCGTCATTTCGTCCGTCTCCTCACAGCACCTTGGCTTCGGTCTTGAGCTTCTCGACCAGCGTCTTCACATCGGCGACCTTCACGCCAGCGGAGCGCTTCGGCGGCTCGACAACCTTCAGCGTCTTCAGGCGCGGGGTCACGTCAACACCGAGGTCTTCCGGCTTGAGCGTCTCCAGCGGCTTCTTCTTCGCCTTCATGATGTTCGGCAGCGTGACGTAACGCGGCTCGTTCAGGCGCAGATCCGTGGTGACCACAGCCGGCAGCGTCAGCGCCAGCGTTTCCGCACCGCCGTCCACTTCGCGCGATACGGTTGCCTTGCCATCCGCCACGACAACCTTCGATGCAAATGTCGCCTGCGGCAACCCCGCCAAGGCAGCCAGCATCTGACCAGTCTGGTTCGAATCGTCGTCGATGGCCTGCTTGCCGAGAATGATCAGCGATGGCTGTTCCTTGTCGACCAGCGCCTTGAGCAGCTTGGCGACAGCCAGCGGCTGCAGTTCTTCCGACGACTCGATCAGGATCGCGCGGTCCGCGCCGATCGCGAGCGCCGTGCGCAACGTTTCCTGCGCCTGCGTCACGCCCGCCGACACAGCGATCACTTCGGTCGCCACGCCCGCTTCCCGCAGACGCACCGCCTCTTCCACGGCGATCTCGTCGAACGGATTCATCGACATCTTTACATTCGCAATGTCGACGCCCGTGCCATCCGATTTCACCCGGACTTTCACGTTGTAATCGACCACTCTCTTCACCGGCACCAATACTTTCATGTATGTCCTCTCATCGCCGCACACGACTGAATCGCAGCGTCGCTCTCCGCAAGTACGCGTCCAGACACGCGCTGACGGCGTTTCGCGCCGTCAGCGCGTGTCTTCCCCTTATATCCGGATGCTTGTCACACGACGTTTTTCTCGACAATCGGTTGGTTTTCCAACACCCTGGACCAACCGAGAGAAGAAACATCCAACGTTGTATAGCGACCATTTCTGATCAGCTCGCTCACAGCACGTCCCGTTGCAGGTCCATGTTGCAAACCATGACCACTGAAACCATTTGCAAAAACGCAATTCTCGACATCGGGGTGGTATCCGATGATGGCGTTTTGATCAAATACGTTGTACTCGTAATAGCCAGACCAGCAACTCTCGACTCTGAGCGCCTCAAACTGGGGAACCCGTTCTGCGAGTTTGGGCCACACGATCTCGTCGAAAAGTGCGTGATCTACTTCGTGCAGGGGCAAATCATCATGGTCATTCTCTGGCTTGGGTGCGATACCGCAAAGGTAACCGTTGCCTTCGGGTCGAAACCAGACGCCAGTAGGGTCAATCAGGAGAGGAGCGCGTTCTAGGACAGCAGGGGATGAAACGTTGAAAATGCTCCGACGGCGCGCGTGCACAGGGAGATCAATATCGAGCATCGCTGCGATGTTTCTAGCCCACGGCCCGGCTGCATTAACCAACGTGTCACATTCAAACTCCTCGCCGGAGGACGTCGCGACTCCGGTGGCCCGGCGAGCTTGCCTACGCACAGCGACAACTTCCAATGGAAAGTAGCGGGCACCTAGCGCCTGGGCCTTTTTCCTTAGTGCTTGAAGCACACCGTAGCTATCGAACCAGCCTTCACCTGAGACCCCGTACGAACCCGCTTCCAGATCGTCCACGTTCAGCCACGGAAACCGCTCAACCAGGCCCTTGCAATCCAGAAACGCAATGTTGGCTCCAAGACTATTCTGCATTGCGCAGTTCTCTCGCAGGACATCGGCCCCCTGCCGACCCGCAAGAAACAGATATCCGCCTTCATGCAGACTGGCCGTCGGTTTCGATCCGTTCACATCAAGAAGTTCTGGCATGGACCGAAGAAATTCGAGCCCGAAGCCCGACATCTGAACAGCCACCGCAGTCGAAAACTGCTGGCGAATCCCGGATCCAGAAAGCGCAGAAGACGAGCGAGCATAGCTCGGATCGCGCTCCAGGACCGTGACGGAGAGGCCGGGTTCATTCGCCAATAGAAAATAGGCCACTGCACTGCCAATCACTCCGCCGCCAATGATTACGACTTTCTGAGCCACTTTCGCTTCCTCCTATTGCTAACTAAGTGGTGATTCCGGATTACGTGGGCGATTGCGATCAGCCGTCCCCTATTGCGCAAGAGACAGCGAGTCGCCGACTCGTCTACCAAGGCCACTACCGGATCACGAGATCGTTTTCAACGTCGAGCCGTTCTGCGGTTTTGTCCCGCAACTTCGGGTTTCCAATGCCCCCGCCACCCGGCGTGCGTAATTGAATAACCTCGCCGGGCTGGATGACCTGCGTTCCCTTTCCTGCCATCACCCTGTCAGAGTCACGCATGCCAAGGTATCCGCTTGCACCGTCCTGACCTTCGTTACGGCCACGAGGAGGATGTTCTATCCGGTCAAAAGCAGCCAGAAGTTCTATAGGGCTGGAAGAAATATTCTCGATTTCGATATCGAGGCCGTTACCGCCGCGCCATTGACCTGCCCCCCCGGAACCGGGTCGCAGCTCTTTCTTCCAGAACATCAACGGCGTCGTGGTTTCCACAATCTCGATCGGCGTGCCTTTAACGCCGCTTGGGTACGCAGTCGCACTTAGCCCGTCTTTACCCGGACGCGCGCCGACGCCACCGTTTGTCACAATGCTACTGGCGAAAGCGCCGTTGCTACCGCCGTCGCGTCCACGGAAAGTCATAAGGTAAATGCACGATGTTCCTTCAGCGGGAACGCGGTCGGGAATCGCCTGGTGCAAACAGCCGAACACGACATCAGGAAGCATCTGGCCAACAATGTGCCGTGACGCTACGGGTGAAGGTTTCAGCGCATTAACAATAGAACCTTCTGGCGCAACTACGTCAAACAAGGATAGTGAGCCCGCGTTGTTAGGTATATGCGGCGCAACCGCGCAAGACAGTCCAAAAATTGCATAAGCTTTGGTATAGGACATCGGGCAGTTGATGCCCTTTCCCGATGCTGGCGAGGAGCCGGCAAAGTCAACAGCAATTCCCGATTCCGTGATCGTCGTCCTCGCAGTCAACGTAACAGGCTCGCTGTACCCGTCGATCGTCATGGAGCTTGTCCATGACCCCTTCGGCAGCTCCTTGACTGCGGCCAGCACCGCGGCACGCGAGCTTTCGAGAATATGTCGGCCGAGTTCGTCAAGGCTGTCCAGGTTGAACTCCCGCATCATGTCCGAAAGCCGCCGCGCACCGATTGCATTGCAATTCACAAGGGAATAGATATCTCCCTCCGTGTCGACCGGTGTACGTGTGTTGGCTTTGAAAATAGCCATCAACGTCTCGTTGAGCACACCCGCGTCAAAAAGCTTCATGAATGGCACTGCAAGCCCTTCCATGAAGACATCTGTCCCGTCTGGAACCGTCCCGATTCCCCCAATGTCCATCAGATGGCTTGTCGACGCGAACAATGCGACTAAGGTGCCGTCGTGGAAGGCTGGCGTCACCACCACGAGATCATTCAGGTGGCCCGTTCCCTTCCATGGATCGTTCGTACAATATACGTCCCCTGCCTTCATGCTATCTGCGGGGAACGCCTTGAGGAAGTGGCCAACCGATTCGGCCATTGAGTTGACGTGGCCAGGGGTACCCGTCACAGCCTGCGCCAGCATGCGTCCTTGAAGATCAAATACGCCTGCCGAGAGGTCTCCTGACTCGCGCACAATCGTACTGAACGCAGTTCGCAGCAGCGTCTGCGCCTGCTCTTCGACGACCGCCAGCAGTCTGTTCCACATGATCTGACGGCGGATCTCGTACAGTCCACCTTGCCTGACTTCCGATTTCATCTTGACTCTCCCTGGGAGACGCTCTTCTCGAGCACAATGCAGAGTCGATCGTTGACGGACGCGCTAAAGGTCGCTGGCACGAACGTCGTCGTCTCATATTCAGCGATAATGGCCGGCCCAGTAAGCGTGTTGCCGACTTCCATCTGTTCTCGCGCATAGACCGGAACGGTGATCGATTTGTCCGAGTCCGGGTCGAACAGGGTTCGTTCACCGACCGGTGTTGCCTCTGTCGCCGTCACCGGTCCCCTTCGCGTGATATCGGGCTTTTCCGCTATCGTGCTAACCGAAAACGTCCAAGTCAGTATTTCGACAATTGCGTGTGGAATTGCACGCGAGAACAATGCGATATATTCCTTTTCGAAAGCATCTCTAAGCGACTCCGCATCGCCTGCCGTCAACTCGCGCGCCGGCACACGCACCACGATCTCGTGTCCTTGGCCCTTGTAGCGCATGAATGCTTCGCATACTTCCACAAGTTCGCTGTCGCCCGCACCGGCGCGCACAACTGCACTGGCCTCCTGACGCATCTGGTCGATGAGTCGATTGGCCTGACCCGCATCGAATGTCGACAACGTCATGTAGCGGCTTCGTACGACCTCGAAAGCAATCGGCGCCCGGAGAAACCCGACCGCAGATCCCACACCGGCGTTTGCCGGGATGATCACCCTTCTCATTCCCAGCTTCTCGGCAAGACGAGCCGCGTGCAGGGGTGCCGCACCGCCGAAGGCAATCATCGTATGTGTCGCGATGTCTTTGCCGCGTTCCACAGAGTGCACTCGTGCAGCATTGGCCATGTTTTCATCGACCATTTCAAGGACACCGTAGGCCGAGTGGTGCACGGAAAGGTCGAGCTTCTGCCCGATCGCTCGTGTCAGGGCGGCTGCCGAGCGGTCCGGATAGAGCTTCATCTTGCCGCCAGCAAAACGATCGGGATCGATTCGACCGATGCAAAGATTCGAATCCGTGACCGTTGGCTCTTCTCCACCGCGACCATAACAGGCGGGCCCCGGCTCGGAGCCTGCGCTCTCGGGCCCGACCGCAATGCGCTTCAATGTGTCGACATGGGCAATGGACCCCCCCCCTGCACCGATCTCTATCATTTCGATCACGGGAATGCGCAACGGCAGTCCACTACCACGCAGGAATCGCGCTGCGCGGTCGACTTCGAAGGTGCGGGACGATTGAGGTTTCTGATCTTCGATGAGACAGATCTTCGCCGTGGTACCACCCATGTCGAACGAGACGACCTTGTGCTCGTCACATTGGGCCGCAACGTACGACGCAAGGATGGCACCGCCCGCCGGACCGCTCTCCACCAGGCGGATCGGGAAACGTGCGGCAGTCTCAAGGGTCGTCAGGCCACCACCCGACGTCATCAGGTACACCGGGCAATCGAAACCACGTGTTACGAGCTCCTTTCCGAGCCGCTGCAGATACCCCGCCATCAGCGGCTGCACATAGGCGTTTGCAACTGCTGTCGAGGTCCGTTCGTATTCGCGCACTTCGGGACAAACTTCGTACGAGAGAGTGACGGCAATGTCGGGACACTGTTCTGCAAGGATTTCCCGAACGCGCTGTTCGTGCTGCGGGTTGGCATACGAATGCAGCAACGCAACCGCGACGCTCTTGATCCCCATACGCCTGAGCTCGGGAGCCAATGCGTGAACCGACTTGTCGTCAAGTGGCAATACGACGTCGCCGCGCGCGTTGACACGCTCAATCACTGTGAATCGACGCGACCGCGGAATCAGCGCCGCGGGTTTGTCGATGAAAATGTCGTATTGATCAAAGCGTCCTTCGTCGGCGATGTCCAGGGTGTCCCTGAAACCTTCCGTGCCGATAACAGCGGTCAATGCACCCTTGCGCTCGATAATCGCATTGGTCGCGAGTGTCGTTCCGTGAATGAAAAGATCGACGTCAGACGGGGAGATTTCATGCTCCGCGAGCAAGGAAAGTGTGCCGTCGATCACTGCTCGCTCCGGCTCGCCAGGCGTCGTCAGCACCTTGCTTGTGAGTCGCTCGCCATCACGCTCCACTACGATGTCTGTAAAAGTACCGCCTATATCAGATGACAATCTCACGCGAGATTTTCTGTCTTTCGTGCTCATGTAATGCCCTTAATAGGTTGGCTGACTCTCAAAAGCTCGCGATTGAAGCGCATGTACTCACGTCAATACTGGCTTCGAGAACCACCACGCGAATGCATGTCGTACAGTCACCGCTACCGGATAGCTCATGGCGCCGAGCGCATCGCCACGCGTCCGGTCTCAGGCGGGAACACACACCATGCGCCGTCGTCGTGCCTGAAAAAAAAGAGTCCAACCGAGCCTGCAGGTCGGAGTATTTCGACACGCACATAGCACCTCTGATTCGAGCGCGTGCGACTGAATCGGGTCACCCGAACCGGTGTCGAAAGAGTCGGCACAAGCCATTTCTCGACCTGCAAACGCAATGATCTCGCTGCTACATTCACCTTCGTCTCCTTCAACTGCCAATTTTCAACTCGGGGCAGGAAACTTACGTATCGGAGTGCGCTGATAACGCGACGCCAACGACCAAAAGTCGCCTGCGGAATTGCGAGAACTCGGACATTTTGCGAATCCCTCGAATAGCCTGATGGTCAATGGAAAGCGCGGGCTCAAGCTCAAGCTCGGAACGATGCGGCCTACCTCGTGAGTACCGACGATGATGTTCCGTATTCGGACCATAAGTTTCATATCGGACCACAATTCAATTATAGGCGGGGAATTTTTCTGAAAACAACTAAATTCTGTAAAGGTCAGCGCAAACCCTAACGTTGTGACGATATGGCCTCGCGGTAGATACAGCGTCAGGGGGATACCCCTAGAATACGACTCGAGCGCACATAGATGCGCCGCTCGTGACAGCGTTGTGGCTGGCACGCTACCCCGGCGGGCCGATTCGACTGACAAAACAAGGCACCAATGCCCGGAGATCCGGACAGTCCTGGTCTGGCTTTTGTTAGGGGCCGCGGTGGGGTTGTCGGACTGGCGCCAGAGTCCCGTCTAAAACGACTTTCGGCAACCTATATGCGCGTGGCATTTATAGAGGAGTGCGAAGTAATAATTCAAGATGCCGATAAATTTCATGATATGAAATCCCCAATCCTGAACGCATCCAAACCACTCCCACCGAAAGACATCGCCGTCGGGTGTCAACCACACCAATCGCCGCCTAGGGCAAAGGCACTGCATCGCTAGAGCCACATCGCGGCAAGAGGTGTCGGAAACCGCGATCTACGCTTGGTTAGCGACGGGTACGCGCATCCATCGCGGGTTGCGCGACTTCCGGACACCGTCGGTGGGCAACGACGGCAGACGCCAGCTTGAATCCTTCAAAACCGAGTGTTTATATTCCTTGGACATTCCTTACGTATCCGCTTCCTTCAGGACACGCTGGCTTTGGATATGCCCTAGCGGTGCGTCAACAGCTACCCCGCTACCGCTTTTTCCGCTATCAGACTCCCGCGCCTGCGGTTTACCCGCCCTGGTAATGACCCTGCCCCACGGTCTCGTCGTGGTCCTTTGTCTCGCACTCCTCCCCACCATACATCGGGTGCCCGCGTTTCCCGCGTCGACGCCGCACATTTCTTGCGCGTTGACATCCCTGATTGGGTGAAATAGACTGTTCTCCATTCAGACCATTAGTCTCGCATGAGAACAAATTCATTGCGAAATATTCTCTGCCAGAAACTTTCGCGACAACGACTCCGAGAACCTCCAGTCGAGTCGTCGCGGCCCGCGACAGGAAAATTCACCGAATCGGGAGCACGAAGATGAAATCCCTCGAAGGTAGAAAGGCACTCGTGGTTGCGGGTGCGAAGGGCATTGCCAAGGCGTGTGTAGAACGATTTGCCGCTGCTGGAGCAGAAGTCTGTTTCTCCGATATCAACGCCCAGGCCGGCTTTGCGCTCGCTGAAAAACTTCAGGAGGCCGGCTATAAGGCAAGCTTCTTCGTGTCAGATGCGGGTGATTCGAAACAGGTCCGGGAACTGGTGAAGTCGGCTATTGACACGATGGGCACCATCGATGTTCTGCTTAACAGTGCAGGCGTGGCAACGCCGCAGGATCTGCTTGACATCACCGAAGAGGAATATGACCGGACGCTCAACGTCAATCTGAAATCGGCATTTGTGGCGAGTCAGGAAGTGGCACGCCACCTTCTGGCCAATAAGAGCACGGGGGTGATCATCAACATGTCCTCGGTCAATTCCGTCATGACGATTCCCAGCATCCTGGTCTACAACGTCTCGAAGGGCGGCATCAACCAGCTGACGAGAAACATGGCGGTCACGCTAGCTCCTCATGGCATCCGCGTGAATGCAATCGGTCCTGGCACCATCGAAACTGAGCTCGTGCGATCGACCGTGTTGTCGTCCGAAGAAGCCATGGCGAAGATCATGTCACGCACACCGATGGGTAGGCTCGGCCAACCGGAGGAAATGGCCTCGATCGCCGTGTTCCTCGCGAGTGATGAGTCATCCTATATCACCGGACAAATCATCTTCGCAGATGGCGGCCGTATGGGTCTCAACTACACCTGCTGACAGTGGCTAGACACTGTCGTCTGACACGCATGTTGACGTGACGGTCTGCCGACAGGAAGGGAGCGCCACCATGATGTCCGAAGCCACGCAACAGGTAGCTCGCAGCCAAAGCAGAAAATTTCAATACTGAGTATGAAGGACGGAGGAGACAAAATGGCCAGTGCATTGTCTGAGATTAGAGTATTAGACCTGTCGCGCGTGTTGGCGGGTCCATGGGCGGCTCAGACGCTTGGAGACATGGGTGCAGAAGTCATCAAAGTTGAGCGTCCCAATACTGGTGATGACACGCGCACTTGGGGGCCGCCTTACGTGAAGGACGCAAACGGCGAACTGACCCGAGAGTCGGCCTATTTCATGTGCACGAATCGCAACAAGAAGTCCGTCACTATCGACTTCACCCGCCCCGAAGGTCAGGAGCTTGTGAGGCAACTAGCAGCGAAATCGGACATTGTTATCGAGAACTTCAAGGTAGGTGGCCTCAAGCAGTACGGTCTCGACTACGCGTCCCTAAGCGCTATTAATCCACGTCTCATCTATTGCTCGATTACTGGCTTTGGACAAACTGGCCCCTACGCGCCTCGGCCAGGCTATGACTTTCTGATCCAGGCCATGGGTGGCCTGATGAGCATCACCGGTCATGGCGATAGCGAGCCGGGTGGTGGCCCGATGAAGGTCGGCGTGGCTTTGACGGATGTTATGACCGGGCTATATGCAGCCATCGCAATCTTGGGTGCACTTGCCGCCCGGAGCGGCACGGGTCGCGGTCAGCACATCGACATGAGTCTGCTCGATGTCCAGGTGGCCTGCCTCGCTAATCAGGCTATGAACTACCTTCATGGCGGTGTCATTCCAGGACGCCTCGGCAACGCTCACCCGAACGTAGTTCCCTACCAGGACTTTCCGACTGCCGATGGGAACATGATCCTGGCTATCGGTAACGACACCCAGTTTGCAAAGCTCTGTGCGGTGCTTGAACGGCCGGAACTGCTGTCCGACAGTCGCTTCGCGTCTAACGCCGCTCGCGTCGCGAATCGCAACGAGCTAGTCCAGACCCTGCGCGACATTACCGTTCAACGTACGACAGACACCTGGCTCGCCCAACTCGAATCGACTGGTGTGCCAAGTGGACCCGTCAACACGCTTGATCGCGTATTCCGCGATCCTCAGGTCATCCACCGCAACCTCAAAATCGAAATGGAGCATACCCAGGCGGGGCCTCTCCCCCTCCTTGCCAGCCCGGTGCGGCTGTCGGACACGCCCGTGGAATATCGGTTGCCCCCGCCCCTCCTGGGCGAGCACACCAACGACGTGCTTTCAACGGTCCTCAATCTCACCCCTGAAGTGCTGGCCCGTCTCACCTCCGAAAACGTTATCTGAGGACTATCCAAACCCGACGGTGAAACCATGATCGAATCACTTGACTATGTCTGTCTCCCGGACGAAGCGGAAGCCTTACGCAGCGAGGTTCGCGCCTTCCTGGCCGAGCACCTCATGAATGTTCCGGCGAACCAACGTGCCCGCTCTTGGATGGGCTTCTCCGCAGAATTTAGTCGAGCCTTGGGCCGCCGTGGCTGGCTCGGTTTAACGTTGCCGCGCAGCTACGGAAGCGCAGAACTGGGTGCATTTTCTCGCTTTGTTCTTGTAGAAGAACTACTTAACGCGGGGGCACCGGTCGGTGCCCACTGGATTGCCGACCGTCAAAGCGGCCCGCTCATCTTGTCGTACGGAACTGAAGCCCAGAAGCAATTTTATCTGCCCCGCATTAGCCGAGGCGAAGCGTTCTTTTGCATCGGCATGAGCGAGCCCAATGTTGGATCCGATTTGGCGAGTGTCCGTACCCAGGCACGCCGCACGAGTGACGGCTGGATTCTATCTGGGCAAAAAATCTGGACAACGCAGGCGCATCGATCACATTACATGATCGCACTAGTGCGGACCTCGGGATCGCCGGAGGACCGCCAGAAAGGTCTTTCGCAGCTCATTGTCGATCTTTCGCTTCCAGGGGTGGTCGTGCGGCCAATCAGGGATCTAACAGGCGACAGCCACTTCTGTGAAGTGTTTTTCGACGATGTGCATCTTGGCGGAGACGCCCTCATTGGAACAGAAGGGGATGGGTGGCGACAGGTGACCGCCGAACTGGCCTTTGAGCGCAGCGGTCCTGAACGGATCTATTCCAGCATCGTGCTGCTGAATGAGTGGGCTAGCTATCTGCGGCGGTGTGGAGCAATCGATCGTCTCGAATACGTCGCAGCAGGCCGACTTCTGAGTTCGCTTGTCACGCTTCGGGCAATGTCCATTTCAATCGTCGCGAAACTTCAGGCAGGTGAAAGTCCGGCGACCGTGGCCGCGTTGACGAAAGACCTCGGCACGGAGTTCGAACAGCTAGTGCCCGCTGTGATCGCCGACCTCGTGTCGGCAGTAGACAGCAGAACCGGACACGACGGGCCGCCATCCCCGGAGTTGCTTCAGACACTCGCATACATCACACACGTCGCGCCCTCGTTCTCTCTCCGGGGCGGTACGCGCGAGATTTTGCGCGGAATGATTGCCCGTGGTTTGGGTCTGCGCTAAATCTGCCGGAAGGAGACCTCGCATGAACGATATTTTTGCAGACTCATTTGATCGCCTTCTCGCGGGCGAGTGCCCGGCAAGTACCGTCCGGCAAATCGAGTCAGGAGAAAGCTTTTCCGGCCTCTGGGAAGCGCTGACCGAGAGCGCCTTTGCAGACCTGCTAGTGCCCGAGAGCGCCGGCGGCGCCGGACTATCGCTGCTCGATGCATCACCACTGATTGCTGCATGCGGCCGATATGCCCTTCCCGTGCCTTTGGCGTACACCATGCTCGTGCGTGCGTTGCTCGACCGCAAAAACCTTGAGACGCTCGCGGGCCCCGTTACGATTGCGGCAAGCGCTGTCAGGCACACCGGAGACGTGTTCCATTGTGACAATGTACCGTTCGGTCACGTCAGTGAATGGATCATGGTGGAGGAAAGCGGGCTTTGCCAGTTGTGGTCACTTGAAGCCGCCGATGTCGAAAGTGACGGCATTGAGGGAAGTCTCGACGCGTCGGCGACGTGGTCAAAGCGGCCTCGCTCGATCCCTCTTTTCTGCAACGGAACGCGAATTTCTGGTGCCGCTGTCACCGCGCTGTTGATCTCCGGCGCGCTGGAAAAAGTGCTGGAAATGACGATTTCCCATGCAAACGAACGCTCACAGTTCGGTCGCCCCATAGGCAAGTTTCAGGCAATCCAGCAACAGGTCAGTGTATTGGCAGAACTGACCTTTGCAGCACGAATGGCTTCCCGATTGGCGTGTTCTCCGTCGAGTGCGACACCAATCGCCAGCGGCGTCGCAATAGCTAAAGCTTACGCGAGTCAGGCCGCAGCTACTGCTGCCAGTATCGCCCACGCCGTCCATGGAGCAATCGGCATTACGGCTGAACACGACCTGAATCTATACACGCGCAGGTTGCACGCGTGGCGTCGCGCATTCGGAGCCGAAACGGCCTGGTATGCCGAGATCGGCGCGGCTTGGCTTGGTGGCAACGATTCTGCTCTCGATTTTGTTCGAAACGCAATTCCGCCCAGTGCGTCGTACGCCGACTCAACCAGTGAGTTATGACCATGACCAACTTTCTTGAAGTCACACGCGACGGTGCAGTGCTTACCTTGGCAATGAATGCGCCAGACACGCGCAACGCGCTCACGGGCAATACGGCCATACCGGAGTTTCTTGCTGAATGCGATCGGATCAACAGCGACGTGTCCATACGGGCAGTCATCATTACCGGATATAACGGTATGTTCTGTTCCGGGGGTAACCTCAAGGACATGCGGCGATATTTCGATGACGAGCTCACTCAAGCGCAGATCGCAATCGAGTATCGCACCGGAATACAGCGCCTCACGCGCGCCATCTACGGTCTGGATGTCCCAACCATTGCCGCAGTGAACGGCCCAGCCATTGGTGCTGGCTGCGACCTTAGTTGTATGTGCGATATCCGCATCGCTTCGGAGAGAGCAACTTTCGCCGAGAGCTTCATCAAGGTCGGAATTGTTCCGGGGGATGGCGGTGCATGGTTGTTGACCCGAACTATCGGTCGTTCTCGCGCGGCCGAAATGGCTTTCACTGGCGACATGCTCAGCGCCGATGAGGCACTACGGATTGGCCTCGTTTCTCAGGTCGTTTCATCGGAGGACCTGCTGGAAGCGGCCCAAAAGCTTGCTGCCCGAATCGTTCGCCACCCCGGGGCAACGCTGCGAATGACCAAACGGCTGATGCGCGAAAGTCAAGATAGTGGACTGGATACGATACTCGAAATGTCGGCGACTATGCAGGCCCTGGCGCACAAGTCACCGGAGCACCGCGAGGCAGTGACGGCGTTCATCGAGAAACGCGCCCCTCGATTCCCGGAGTGACCTCTGCGTACGCCGAGAAATAACCGCCAAGTGCAAATTTACTATCGCTAAGTCCCCGCGACGACACACTGAGCAAGGGGCCATCTCATACGGAGAAGAAGTTATGCAACGTTACCAAATGTACATCAATGGTGAGTCCCGCGCTTCGGTGAACGGCGAATGGTTCGAAACAGAAAACCCCTTTACAGGTGAAGCCTGGGCAGAGGTCGCCAGAGGAAGCCGCACTGATGTCGATCATGCCGTGAATGCGGCTCACGCCGCATTCGTCTCAGGGCCATGGGCGCAAATGTCTGCAAGTCAACGAGGCATGCTGCTACACCGTGTTGGTGACCTGATCGCACGCGACGCCAGGCGGCTCGCCGAACTTGAGGTACGCGATAACGGCAAACTCATGGCCGAGATGTATGCCCAATGCCAGTACATCCCGCAGTGGTACTATTACTTTGGCGGCCTCGCCGACAAGATTCAGGGAAGCGTTATTCCGCTCGATAAAAAGGGCTTTTTCAACTTTACTCGTCATGAACCTCTGGGCGTGGTTGCCGCCATCACGCCATGGAACTCGCCTCTCCTTTTGGCATCCTGGAAAATCGCTCCCGCACTTGCTGCGGGCTGCACTGTTGTCATCAAGCCATCGGAATTCACATCCGTCTCAACGATTGAATTTGCGAAGCTGTTCGAGGAAGCTGGTTTTCCGCCGGGAGTAATCAACGTCGTCACCGGCTTTGGCGCCGATGTCGGAGCCCCCCTGGTCGAACATCCGCTGGTCAAGAAAATCACGTTCACCGGTGCCGAGACGACCGGCAGAGCCGTTAACGAAGCAGCGGCACGTCAGTTCAAGCACGTCAGCCTTGAACTCGGCGGTAAATCTCCGAATATCGTATTCGAGGATGCGGACCTCGAAGATGCTGTGAACGGTGCGGTGTCCGGCATCTTCGCGGCAACGGGTCAGACGTGCATCGCTGGATCACGTCTTCTTGTTCAGGAAAGCATTTACGACGAATTTGTAGATAGGCTGCTGACCCTCGCTCGCACTGCGCGAATGGGGGATCCGTCAAGCCCGGATACACAAGTTGGCCCCGTGACCACTCGACCGCAGTATAAGAAAGTCCTCTCCTATATCGATATAGCAAAGCAGGATGGTGCGACACTGCTGCTGGGCGGCAAGCCGGGCACCGCGCCTGAATGTGGGAATGGATGGTTCGTTGAGCCTACCATTTTCGGAAATGTCAGCAACAGTATGCGCATTGCACAGGAAGAAGTCTTTGGCCCGATTCTCTCTGTTATCAAGTTCAAGAACGAGGACGAGGCCGTTTCGATCGCAAACGACGTCCGTTTCGGCTTGGGTTCGGGGGTATGGACAAAAGACATCGGTCGCTCAATTCGCATGTCAGAGAAGATTCAAGCTGGCATCGTGTGGGTGAACACTTATCGCGCTGTCAGCTACATGTCGCCATTTGGGGGATACAAAGAGTCCGGTCTGGGCCGTGAGAACGGTATCGACGCGATCAGGGAATACCTACAAACCAAGAGTGTCTGGATCAACAGCGGCGTCAAGACGACAAACCCGTTCATATTGCGCTGAATCTAGTGAGACCAGGTTGCACGCGAGACCCAGTTCATCAGTTCGAGATGGCGAGTGATCCTAGCCAACCGCGAAACGACATGGGCTCGAACAGCTTCCCGGGATTCGGATGCTGAAGTACCCCTTCCTACGATGAGCTCATTTTGATGGATACGACTTCTGGCTGCGTGTACGGCCTGCGCGAGTCAATGAAATATAACGGCTGCGCCCCTTGAATCAGACCTGGCCGGAAGAGGTAACCTCGATGACAAGGGCCAGACCTTTCACGTGGCGATAGACCGCGAGCAACGGGAAGTGTGTGGCACTGACGTCAAGGGCCGCCGCGCGCTACCTAAACACAGTCAAAGACGACTGTGACCTGGTCACGCGATAAACGCATCATGCCGTCAGTGGATGTGTCGACTTCCCTCACCTGCTTGCCCTGGCTACTACAGTACGCTTTGGCACGGCCCGTGGCCGAATTCTTTACACTTGCCCATGAAATAAATTCCGAGTTAAGGTTGCCGCGCGCCGACACGGCCCAGTGCCCGTGCTCTGTCGAAGTTACGTCCGAGCTGGTCGCGCATCCCGCAAGCGCGATAGCATAAAGTATGGGTAATGTTAGTCGCATTTTTTAAATCTAAACTTTTATGGATTCCTGATCACCATTTTTTATCAGCGGATCGATTGTCGCCTTGATCGCCCACAACTCGATGGCCCTGTTTATCTCCGGTTGTCAAAGTGACCGTATCTCCTCCGCAGTGTATTTTTATTACTCATGAAAAGGAATTCCTAAACCGGTAACTAACTGTTAGCACCCGTGCAAAACTGCCCCAGTCGGTAAGCGCCTCGGCTGGGCCGTTCGTCCATTCGCGTGCGCGTAAAGCATGATGGTGAACTGAAGCTGCCAGTCAGGTAGAGGTATCTGGCGGACT
>NZ_JBNDMP010000030.1:0-24195 GCF_050436645.1 Paraburkholderia sp. GAS33 | reverse complement strand
GAAGAGGCCCATATGCGCGGCGCCTGGCTATCGTGTCATGCCCGTGCGGATGCGGCCGTGAAGCTTGCCCTGAAGTATGACTTCCGCGTTATCTATCACTGCGATTTCATCGAGGGTGAAACGTACGACCTGCTCGAGGCGAAGCGCGACAGCGTGTTTCTCGCGCCGGCCATTGGCGTGATTTACGCAACCGCGTACGAGGCAGAGCCGTGGGGCATCACCCGGGAGTTTGTCGAAAAGAGCGAGCTCTTCACCATGATCGAGCAATGCCCGAAGGTGTACGGCGAACTCAGGAAACGCGGCCTGCGGGTTCTCCCGGGCGGCGACTACGGGTTCGCATGGAATCCGATCGGCACCAACGCACGCGACCTTGAGCACTTCGTCAACATTCTTGGCTTCACGCCGGCCGATGCCCTGATGGCCGCCACGAAATGGGGTGGCGAAATCATGGATATCCCGAACCTCGGTCTCGTCAGCGATGGCTACCTCGCCGACCTGCTGCTCGTCGATGGCGATCCGGTCGAGAACATCAAGCTTCTCCAGGACCGCGACAACATCAAGGTCGTGATGAAGGACGGGGTCTACTACAAGCGGCTCATCCCGACACCCGGCATGTAGCAGGCGAACTGTTAACGTGTTCAAGGTGGTTCAGGGGAATACGTAGAACCTCGTGATTCCTTTTCTCTACAGCGGGGCGATCCATCACCGGATCGCCCGTTGCGGTTTCGCATGTCTCACTGCTGGAGCGTCCCCTGAAAGGGCGCGCACTGACGAACGTTCTAGAAGCGGTTTAATTGGATCATGCGTAAACGTCCGACCATGCCTGTACTCGACCGCACAACGGACATCGAAGTGCTGAACGGGATTGGCAGCATGTCGGTCACTTATTCTCCCAAGGCTCGCAGCAGCGGTTTGAGCGCCCCGCGCGGGATCCGCGGGACGTACTGAAGGCGATTCTTTGGGTCATAGCCTGCAACGAGAAGCGGCACAGGTTACCGGCTAACTTTCCGCCGTTACAGACGTGCTATATCAAATGGGTCCAATGGAGACGCGCCGGTCTTATGTCCAAAGCGCTTGATGAATTGGAGGTTGAGGATATCTGAACGGCGGCAGCGGCGTCACGTGGATCTTCGCGGCCGCCTCGCCCGTGCCAGCGTGTTGATATCGGCGACCGCGCCATCACACGCATTGCCAGAAAGCGCCATCATTTCGATGGGGTGGATTGGTGAGGGGCTCCGGGATTGATCACTCCAGGAGCCCCTCACTGGCATAGCAATCCTAACCGTGCTGGGCGACAGGGCGAGCATCCCGTCGAAGCAGATCCAGGGCTGCATCCACGATCATGTCTTCCTGTCCCCCCACCATTTTCCGGCGGCCAAGTTCGACGAGGATGTCGACCGTCTTCAGGCCGTATTTGGCGGCTGCGAGCTCTGCGTGGCGCAGGAAGCTCGAATAGACGCCTGCGTAACCCAGCGCGAGCGTTTCTCTGTCCACGCGCACGGGGCGGTCCTGCAACGGTCGGACGAGATCGTCGGCGGCGTCCATCAGCTTGTACAGATCACAACCGTGGTTCCAGCCTTGACGCTCCACGGCGGCAATGAACACCTCGAGCGGTGCGTTACCCGCCCCCGCACCCATCCCGGCTAGACTTGCGTCGACGCGGTCGCAGCCCTCTTCTACGGCAACGATCGAATTCGCCACGCCAAGGCTCAAATTGTGGTGTGCATGCATCCCCGTCTGTGTCTCGGGCTTGAGCACATCCTTAAATGCACGGAACCGGTCGCGAATATCGTTCATACCAAGTGCGCCGCCCGAGTCCACGACGTAGACGCAGGTTGCGCCATAGCTTTCCATCAGCTTTGCCTGCTCGGCAAGCTTTTGAGGCGTCGTCATGTGGCTCATCATCAGAAAGCCGACCGGATCCATGCCTAGTTCGCGCGCGAATTCAAGGTGCTGGCGCGAGACATCTGCCTCTGTGCAATGCGTAGCGACCCGTACGATGCGGGCGCCCGCATCGTATGCGTTGCGAAGATCGTGCGTGGTGCCAATGCCAGGAATCAGCAGCGTAGCAATCTTCGCAGTCTTCACACTCTCAGCGGCCGCCGAAATCCATTCTACGTCGCTATGTGCGCCGAATCCATAGTTGAAGCTTGAGCCGTCAATGCCGTCGCCATGCGCAACTTCCATGCTGTCGACGCCAGCTGCATCAAGAGCGGCTGCAATTGACCTGACATTAGCGACGCTATATTGATGCCGGATGGCGTGGCTGCCGTCGCGCAGCGTCACGTCGGAAATGTAGATCTTTTTGTTGAGAGTCATTGTGCAGCCTCCTTGATGCCGCGTGTGATGCCTGAAGCCAGCCGACGTTGTGCCACCAGATCGCCGCAGGCGAGGGCGGCGGAGGTCATGATGTCGAGGTTGCCGGCGTACGAAGGCAGATAATGTGCTGCTCCTTCGACTTCGAGAAACACCGAAGTCTTCAGGCCGTGTACCAGACCGACATCGGGAATGTTCAACGGTTTATCAGCAGGAATCACGTCGAACTGCACCTGCTGTTTAAGTCGATAACCTGGCACGTAGCTCTGCACCTTTGCGATCATCTTCTCAATGCTCTCCTGGATGGCTTGTTGATCGACCATTTCGGAGAGGACGAACACAGTATCTCGCATGATGAGCGGCGGCTCGGCCGGATTGAGAACGATGATCGCCTTCCCACGCGTTGCACCGCCGAGCTTCTCGATCGCGCTGCGCGTGGTCTCAGTGAATTCGTCGATATTGGCACGAGTGCCCGGCCCCGCCGACTTGCTCGCAATCGACGCGACGATTTCCGCGTAGTGAACCTTTGCAACGCGTGAGACAGCCGCAACGATTGGAATGGTGGCTTGCCCGCCGCATGTCACCATGTTCATGTTCGTCGCGTTTTCCTCTTCCAGATTGATGGCGGGAATGACGTATGGGCCGATAGCGGCGGGAGTCAGGTCAATCACCTGCACACCGCGCGCCTGTAGCACTTCATTGTGGTGTTTATGTGCACCGGCGGAAGTCGCATCGAAGACAATGTCGATATCCTTGAATACATCGAGGGCCAGCAAGCCGTCAATACCTTCGGCGGTTGTCGCCACGCCCAGACGAGATGCACGTGCGAGGCCGTCTGAATTGGGATCGACGCCAACCATTGCACCCATTTCCAGATACTTACTGTTTCGTATTACCTTGATCATCAGATCGGACCCGATGTTGCCGGACCCGATGATCGCTACTTTCGTCTTGGTCATTGCGTATAACTCCTTGCTAGTGATCAGTTCTGGATGCGCCCGGTAGCCTGAGCGGTGGATCGAACGTCTTGAACGAGGTTGCTGAGGGCGAAACCGATGTGTGCTGTGTCAACGCCGATCGCTACGAACCTCGCGCCACAATCGAGCCAGGTTTTTGCCACCGTTGCCGTGGGCGAGAAAACCCCCGGCGCGACGCTGGCCTCAAGGGCGTGGTTAATCGTCGTGGTAATTGCTGCACGCACCGTTTCATGATTGATTTGTCCGGGCACTCCCAGTGCATGGGACAGGTCGACCGGACCCAGGAAGATGCCGTCGAGATCGGCGATGCCCATGATGCTGTCAAGTGCTGCCAGTCCCCCGGCGCCTTCAATCATCAGGAGAACGGCGGTTTCGTCGTTTGCCGTCTCAAACCAACGTGGAGAGCAACCATAGCCGCCAGCTCGCACCCAGGGGTTGGCGCCACGCGAACCTTGCGGCGCGAAGCGGGCGGCTCGTACCGCTTGTGTTGCCTCTTGCATTGACCCGATCTGGGGGACCAGCACGCCTGCCGCACCTGCGTCGAGCGCCGCACCGATGAGAGAGGCATCATTGCATCGCACGCGGACAATAGGAAAAATGCCGTAGGCCCGTGCTGCGAGGATCAAAGCGGGTAGCGTTTCGGTTCCAAAGCTGCCATGTTCTGTATCCAGAATGATGCCGTCGAATCCGGACTGAGCAGCGATTTCAACGAGCTCGACCGCCGGGATGATGGAGAAAAGCGCGAGAAAAGGCTCGCGTTTGCGAAGGCGAACACGAAGATTTGTCTCCCGGTGCACGGAAGAAGCGGAATCACCGCCATTTGGACGGTCCGCTGTCACAGCGGCCCTCCAGTTTCTGGAGTTCCAAGGTCAGTTTCTAGCGCGAACGGGTAGGTCCGGAGCGCCGCGTCGAGAATTCGCGGGTTAGGGGTATTCGCAAAACATGGCACGTTGGCCAAGCGACCGACGCGTCGATGAACGTGCGCCTCGCCAAAATCAAGCTTCTCCATATCACACGCTCTCCTTGAATCCATCTGGTCTCGCCCGATCAGAATTGGGCAAATGGTTTCACCAAAATGTCCATTGGTTACACCAATGTAGTCCTTGGTACACCCCGTTGTCAACTACTTGGTTTCAATCCAGAGGCATGGAAACTAAAGAATTACTGTGCTGCACTGCACTTCGATGCGCCCCGTAGTCGCGGCCTTGGCGGACATTTCTGCCTAGGCAAACCGAATCTGGGGCAAACGTCGATCCGTGCCCGGCTATGGGATGGGACGCCGTTTTCCAGTGACCTTGGTGCCTGGTGGGACGTTCCGTCCTCCCGTGCGAAATCGGAATTGGCGGTCCGAAAGTGGGGAAGGGAAGTGCGATGCTGATGCATTTTTGGTTGAACCAAAGACGTTAATGGTATAACCTTGGTTTCGAGGGCGAGATGTCGCCATCACCAATGAACACGGTTACCCCCCAAGAGCAAAGGATAAAGATGAAGATCGTTAATTTCACAGTCGACGGCCAGCGTCGACTTGGTTTTCTGGTCGACGACAAGATTGTCGATCCGCTAGCGACCAAGATTGGAGCAAGATCGGAGAACAGCGCTCTGTTGGCTGATACCTCTAGCTTCATTCGTTCCGGCGCGGCTGGCCGGGAAGTGGCGAACGCAATTGTGGGTTCGGGCGAGGGCAGGCATTCGCTTGGTGACGTGCGATTGACCTCGCCGATTTTGCCTTCGACTATTCTCTGCAGTGGTAGCAACTATCGCGCGCACAACGCCGAAAAGGTGGGCGCTCCTATCAGCGGCAAAGAACCCGAGTTTTTTGTGATGACGTCGGACTGCGTGGTAGGACCGGATGAGCCGATCGTCTACGACCCCGAACTTACACAGAAGCTCGATTGCGAAACCGAACTGGCTATTGTCATCGGTCGGGAGGGTCGACACATTCCGGTTGAAAAGGCGCTTGATTACGTTTTCGGCTATACGGTCGCCAACGACGTCACCGCCCGGGATCGGCAGGTTCGCCAATCGCCTGAAGGTTTCACGTGGTACGAAGTAGGTCGTGGCAAAGCCTTCGACAGTAGTTCGCCGCTAGGACCGTCCATTGTCACTGCTGATGAGATCGGCGATCCGCAGACCCTGATGCTGCGTACCCGGATCAATGGAGAGTTGCGTCAATCAAGCCCGACTTCAGACATGATCTGGACGTGCGCAGACCTGATTCATTTCTTCTCGATCAACTTCACTCTGCGTCCCGGTATGGTCATCCTGACCGGAACGCCCGCAGGCACAGCCTGGTCAACCGACGCCGAACTCGGCGGAAAGTGGCAAGGTCAGGAGGGATTGGTTGCGGCGACACGCTATTGCTTGCCAGGCGATGTCATCGAAAATGAAATCGATCGTATCGGCGTTCTGAGGAATGAGGTCGTTCACATCTAAACGCTTCGCGCTGAAATTCAAGAACAGCCAGATTTTGGCTGTTCGGCGCGGAAAGCAGTGTTTTTTCTCACATAGCTGAAGGTGGCGGAGTTGCCGGTCGCTCGCTGCATTGAGGTTACCCGTAAAGCGGTGCGGTGCAGATTGGCGACATCCGCCCGCACATGGTCCGCATCGGACCCCTGGCACTGTTCGAGGTGGTGATGCCATCTCGATCACGTCGGCGATGAACGGCAGAGCTGAAGTGACAGGCTGCACTTCGCTTCATCTGAAATGGAAACAGGCAACATCACGTTGGACCGATCTGCCGTAGAAATTAGGAATACTGAAGCAAAAGTGAAGAATTGATAGGCGTTAACCAATTGTGAAACTACTGTAGGAGACGATGATGCCCGAGACATTTGCCATGCACGAAGGAGCGTTCGGTCGCATTTCGCTGCTGCCACTGCGCACGGGATTGGTTTCCCACGCGCACTCGGAAGCGCATATCGTCTGGTGGCTCGGCGGCGCCGACGCTGAGGCGAGGATAGGTACGCAGGTTTTCCGCTTTAGCGAAACGCATGCGGTTGCGGTTAAGCCATTCGAACAGCACGACGGGAAGCTTTTGTCGTCAAGTTCGCCAGCCGTTTTCCTTTCGGTGTATATCAATAAAGAGTGGTTGGACAAAAGGGCCGCGATAACAGGTAGGCCGTTCGTGTTTACCTCCCCTCGTATTGCCATCAGTCCCGAGTTGCGCGCCAGTCTCTGGAAGGTCTTGGACCTGATAATGTTCCATCCGGAGCTACAAGAGAAGATTGAGGTCGCAGCGGAGGAGCTCATTAGTGGTTCAATCCAGACATCGCTGGTTGCACACTCACCGGGTCCGTTGACTGCGGGCGTCCCGCTGCTCAGTCGCAAGTTGAGGTTGGCAATAGTGCTTATGCGCGAAAGAGTTGATGTGCGCACTACAATCGACGAGATTGCGAGCGAGGCAGGATTGTCGAGAGCACGACTGTTTGCGCTATTCCGCGACCAACTCAACACTACACCGCAGGTGTTCTGGAGCGCAATTCGCCTTGAAGAGGCGATTCGTAAGCTGGCGATCGGAGATGTACCCTTGATAAACGTCGCCGATGAACTGGGATTCTCTGCGGCTAGCAATTTTTCACGCTTTTTCAAGGAGCATACTGGCGTTTCGCCTTCTGACTACAGGCGCGCAGCGACAGCTCCGCGTGCTGGTATGGCGTGCGACGCCATTGGGAAATTGCTGTACTTTGCGAACGAAAAATTCGCATGAAATTAGTATTGCTTATTGTATCGATACCATAGCGTAGTAGGTCTGGAACGAAAGAGCTGGTTTGCTTGCGTTGGCGCGCAACTCCGTAACAGTGTTTTCCGCATTGTGGCGTTTATAAAAAAGATTCGGATATCTAAAATATAAATGCAAGTCCATGAACAAAGGTGTTCGTGGCAAGACCGGAAATACGGAGCTAATTTATCGTGAAGTCCCTCATGCAAGCCATTGTCGTTGCCGGCGTATTCGCCATCCCGGTTGCCTCCTTTGGCCAATCAAATGGTCCGCTCACCCGGGCGCAGGTTCGCGCCGAGTTGGTTGAGCTCGAACAAACTGGTTGGCGCCCAGGCCAGGGTCGAACTACCTATCCGGCGGAAATTCAGGCTGCTGAAGCCAAGGTGGCTGAGAAACACCGTTCGGAAGGGATCGGCGGCGGCGATGTGTCCGGTTCGTCGGAATCAGGGCCGTCAGCAGTGTCGAAGTCCAACTAGGACGCGTCGTACCTTTACCCGTTGCGTTTCAATTCCGGACGCCCAGTGAGGATGCCAAAAGTGTTTGACCTGAGCATGTAGTCTGGGCGCGCAGTACCCCTGCGCGCATTCCATCCACCCAGTGTGAATGATCCACTGCTGCGATGGTCTATCAGCTACGAGGCGGAAAATGCGGTGAAGCTATCGGGTCCGAATTTACACTTTGCGTTGACATAGGGAAAATTATTTCTGTCGAATCGGATTGTCGGTGTCGCGGGCGATCGGTCGATTGGGTCGACGCGATTGTCGCTAAACAAGTACACTCTTTCGCAGCTGCGATAGGGTAGAGATCAGTTAAGGCGGTGCGTGCTGCCTTATGCTCTACGTCGTCGCGTGGTCTTTCTTTCTTACGAAACTTCGAGCATGGGAAACAATCAACTATCCAACGTCACCCTCCAGAAAAGCCGGGTCGTCGTAGCGGGCGGCACCTCGGGAATTGGCTTTGCTGTGGCCGAAGCTGCGGCGCAAGCCGGAGCCGAGGTCATCATCGCATCAAGCAACCGTGAACGCGTCGCAGCTGCAGTGGACCGACTGCCTCAAGGCGCTCGCGGAGAGGCGCTCGACTTTACCGACGAGGCACAGGTGAGCGCGTTTTTCACGCGCGTCGGCGCATTCGACCACCTTGTCTACACGGCCGGTGAAGCGCTGCTCCTGCAAAACCTTGCCGATGTCAGCATTAAGGCTGCGCAGCAGGCTTTCGAAGTGCGCTATTGGGGTGCGCTCAAGGCCGTTAAATACGGGGCTTCGCTGATTCGCGCGGGTGGCTCTATCACGCTCACAAGCGGAGTGGCGTCGTCGCGCCCGCTGCCTGCCTGGGCGATCCCGTCGAGCATTCTTGGCGCGATCGAGTCACTGACTCGCACCCTGGCGGTCGAGCTTGCGCCGCTGCGTGTCAACGCCGTAGCGCCCGGTGTCTTGCGCACGGCCTTGTGGGACAATATGAGTGAAGCTGATCGCAATGGTCTTTATGATCACATCGCCGAAAAGATGCCTGTGCGAAGGGTTGGAGAGGCAAGCGACGTTGCTCGAACGTATCTTTACCTGATACAACAGGGTTTTAGCACGGGCCAGGTCATTATTGTCGATGGTGGCCACGTGCTGGTCTAACGGACGACCACGTACCTCGATCGGGCGTTCTCGTCGACGAAGGCCCTCATCAGCGTCGCGCCCGGCAGTCCCATTCCGGCGTTGAAAATTTTTCTTTAACGACAACATTTTTAAATGACCGGCTATCTTCAAGAGAGCAAAAGCGCCGTGCGCAAGGCGACCACAGCACCAGCGCTGATGGACATGAAATTAGCCGGTGAGAAGATTGCGATGCTGACCTGCTATGACGCAAGCTTTGCTTCGATGATGGACCGCTGTGGAATCGATATGCTGCTGATTGGCGACTCCTTGGGCAACGTGTTGCAAGGCCAAACCACAACCTTGCCAGTTACCCTCGAAGATGTTGCGTATCACACGGCGTGTGTGTCCCGCGGAAATCGATCTGCGCTGGTAGCCGCTGATATGCCGTTCGGCACCTACGGGACGCCCGAGTCTGCGTTTGAAGGCGCTGTGAGATTGATGCAGGCGGGCGCACAAATGATCAAACTCGAAGGTGGTGCCTGGTTGGTCGAAACCGTGAAATTTTTAACGGAACGCAGCATACCCGTGTGTGCCCACCTTGGGTTGACACCGCAATCGGTTCACCGTCTTGGTGGGTTCAAGGTTCAGGCAAAGAAAGCTGAGGATGTCGAACGATTGAAAGCGGATGCAGTAGCACTCCAGGAGGCGGGCGCATCGTTGATGCTCATTGAAGCGATTCCGGCGACGGTGGGCAAAGAACTGACTGACCTGCTTCAAATACCGACCATCGGAATCGGCGCTGGTCCAGACTGTTCCGGTCAGGTCCTTGTAATGCACGACATGTTGGGAATATTTCCCGGCAAGACCGCTCGCTTCGTGCGTAACTTTATGGATGGAATGCCGAGTATCGAAGCTGCTATCGGCGCCTATATCAAGGCTGTCAAGTCGAGAGAATTCCCTGCGCCCGAACACTGCTTTTAGTCCGCATTCGGGATATTGTCAGTCGTTCCGCCACCAGACGGCAGGGCATCGACCCCGCCGCCGTCGCAATCCACGTTGAGGTTAGGTAGGGGTCTGGACTATGAACTACTGCACATTCGGCGCATGCTCGTCGCGACCAAAGTTCGGCTGCGCACTGGCGCTGGTCCCAGTCAGGTAGGACTTGGTCGCTTACACATCGTGCGTACGGCGGAGACCAGCTTGAAACGGCTCGATCGTGTACCGCGGCCGGCCCTGCCGTATCCGCACTGGATGCAACGCTTCCACGACCGTGACCGTTTCTGGCAGGTGCCACGAACTTTAGTTGTGACCGACGTTTCAACTCGATCACTCAACGGACAATCCTTTGAACGTGAGAAATAGATTCCGTGCGGTAGTTCGCTTTATCGATTCTTGTGCCGCTTTCTTTGAAGACATCGCTTTGCTGGGCTGGGGTTGCGAGCGCCTCGACGGTTGCTCCGACTCAGACTGGATCAGTAACCGCAACATAAGACAGCCCCGTGTTGCTCATAGTCTCAGTGTTGCACGACATGTCCCGCTCGCTCGACGAGGTGAACGTCGGATTGGCAAGCCAGCGTTTTTAAAAGGCATTCGCGCCACCCGGTGCCAAGGCAGTGAGCTGGGACGTCGTGATGCGAGATTGGCGAGATCATCGCATTCCGCTTGCCGGTCTTCGCGCTCGTGAAGTCAGGCGGCCGCACGTACAGTAGTACCAGGAATGCCTGAGCTTGTGCGTGCAGATCAAGGCGAGTATGCCGGGTCGGCAAGCTTGTTTGCCGGCTGCAGGGACGGTGGAATGGCGTCCAGCAGCGTGTCTATCACTACACGCAACTTGTACGGCAGGTAGCGCGTCCGGGGCCAGATAGCGTGCAACGGGACCATTACCGACGAGGCTTCACCGAGGACGCCGACGAGCGCCCCCGACTGCAAATGTTCGTTCACCAGCCAATACGGGACGTGTGCAAGCCCAGCGCCATCGACAGCAGCGGCAGCTATCGCCCCGATGTCATCAAATCCAATCCTGTGTGCAATTTCCGTTTCCACCTTACGTCCAGTGGCGTCCGTCAGTGGCCATGGGAATATCCGACCCCCACGCATGTAGTTGATGCCTCGGTGCGCGGTGAGATCGGCAAGGTCACGTGGCGTTCCGTTGCTCTCGAGATAGGCCGGTGACGCACAAAGTATCATGCGCTGCTCGCCGAGCCGGCGCGCCACAATCGCATCGCTGTCGGCGAGGAGACCGCTGCGTATTGCGAGATCGATGCCGTCGTCGACGAAGTCGACCAGGCGATCAGTGAAGATCCCTTCAAGCTGGAGTCGCGGATAGCGCTTTGCCAGACTTAGCAAAACGGGCGTCACGTGCAAACGACCGAAAACTACCGGCGCGCTTACCCGTATCCGACCTACCGGCTCGTCGCGCCCTGCTTCGAGGATGTGCTGCGCGGCGTTCAGCTCCTCCAGCGCACGGGCACAACGCTCGTAGAAGACCTGGCCGTCGTCAGTCAGGCTCTGGCTGCGCGTTGTTCGCACGAAGAGTCGGGACCCCAGCCGTGCCTCAAGTCGGGCGATTGATTTGCCTACCGCAGAGCGGGTCAGCCTCAATCGTGCCGCTGCCTGCGCGAAGCTTCCCGCTTCTACTGCAGCCACGAAGGCGCTAATTCCGGCCAGCCGATCATGTGAAACAGGTTCCACTTATTGGTTCCATTTTATCTGCATACTGCCGATCAATATGATGCACTCTGTAGTCCACAGAATCGTTATTCTGCGGCTGTCATCATGTTAATACGGAAGAACACCATGCCGCTCTCGATGCAACGTTGGCAATTGCCTGCTTATGGTCGCACAAATCTGCAACTGGCCGAAGTCGCTGTACCGGTGCCCGGCCCTAGTCAGGTGCTGGTGAAGGTACAGGCAATCGCATTGAACTACCGTGATCTGCGGATCACCCACGATGGGATGGGCATGCCATTGCCGTTGCCCTTCGTGCCAGCTTCCGACATGAGCGGTGAGGTTGTCGTGGTGGGACCGGGCGTCACCAGCTTCGCGGTGGGCGACGCGGTGATCAACACTTTCTTCTCCGGCTGGGTCGATGGCGTCCAGCCACAAACCAGCGTGATGTTCGGCGCGCCAGGGCCAGGCATGTTGTCCGAGTATGTCGTGCTCAACGAGGACTCGCTTGTGCTTGCTCCGCGTTCGCTGGACCCGGCTCAGGCTAGCACATTAACCTGCGCCGGCCTGACCGCCTGGTTTTCGCTGACCGAGAGTGCATCGACTCGTCCAGGCGACACCGTGGTTGTGATCGGAACCGGTGGCGTCGCCCTGTTCGCAGTGCAGATTGCGGCAGCACAGGGGGCACGCGTCATCGTGATTTCCGGCGACGACGACAAGTTGGAACGCGTCAGGCATCTGGGCGCCGCCTATGGCATCAATCGCAAGCGGACGCCGAACTGGGCCGCAACGGTGCGTGAGATCACTGGAGGACGCGGGGCAGACCACGTTGTGGAGTTGGCCGGTGGAGATAACTTCGGCCAGTCGATGCTGTCATTGACACAAGCTGGCCGTATATCGGTTATCGGCATTCTGCAGGGAGACGAGCTGCGGACCTCCGTTTTCCCGCTGCTGCAGGCGCGCGCCACGGTGCAGGGCATTGGAGTCGGGCCGCGCCGTGCACTAGAAGACCTGGTGCGCGCGGTTGATTGGCAAGAACTGAAACCTGTGATCGAGAAAACGTATCGGTTCGACCAGCTCCCAGCCGCGCTGGACCACTTGGAGCGAGGCTCGTTCGGTAAGCTCGTAGTAACCGGCCCCGGGGTTTGAGCCGACAGGTGAACTGGTGAAGCGCTCGCTTCTTTCAACAAACTCTCTGGTGATGCCCCGCTGTTCTGCCTCGTAGGCGGTTGCGTAATTACGCCAATGGCCGGCGCGAGAAACACGCTGTCGTGTTTCGCCTCGAGGCTTTGATCTCCATCTCCGTGTAGGAAAGCCGCCGGGCGAATTCCTGACGTCCAGCAAACATGTCACCCGAGATGTTCAAAGTGGCCGTCCAGTCGCAGTCGCTGGGCGGCCTTTAGTTTTTACAGGCTAGCACGCGTGGATCCTGAAAAAGTGGACTGTCTGATAAGCGAGTGCTGGCAGAGTCACGGGAGCGTGCGAAAAAACCACGAATTCCGGATAAGGCCCGCTCACGGGCTCGACTGTTTGATAACCGATAGGACGCTGCGATAAGCCTGAAATCGCCCCCAGACCTAGAATGCATTCACAGGATTCGGACATGCTCTCTATCAAAGCGTAAAGGAAGAGCTGGCCACGCAGGAGACGACCGTGATGCCGGTCCACTGCCTCGGCAGTTGCCGGACGCCGTGCGTCGTTGCAGTTGATGCGTGAAATTTTCGATTCCGGCGACCTGCTTAGGAACAGCTACACTTTTCGCACTATGGAAATCTTTCGAACCATTGAGGATTGCCAACAATCTCCCCGAGAAATTGCGGCCCTGGCAAGCGACTATCTGCACGGCTATTATTTTCCGCCGCACCGCCACCTACGTGCGCAACTGATTCATGCGCTGAGTGGTGTCATGACGGTCATAAGCGAGCACGGGAGTTGGGTCGTACCCGCGGGACGTGCCGTGTGGATGCCGACTGGATCGGACCATGCCGTGCGCTTTTTTGGCGACGTCAGCATGCGCACGGTTTTTGTCGCCCCTGATGCCCGTCCCGGTCTTCCAGATGCGTGCGAGGTCATCGAAGTGTCCCCGTTCCTACGCGAGGCAATCGTCGCCGCGACGCGCGTACCGCTGGACTACGAGCTTGGGGGTAGGGATCACCGGGTCATGGAGCTGATTCTCGATGAGCTCGAAGCAGCGCCTCGGCTGCAATTGCACGTGCCCATGCCTCGAGACCCGCGACTCATGTGCTTGTGCGAGCAACTGATCGCAAGCCCTTCCGGACCCGTGATACTCGCAGATCTGGCCGCCGGAATCAACGTCAGCGAGCGAACCCTCGCCCGAATGTTCCATCGCGAACTTGGGATGAGCTTCGGGCAGTGGCTGCGCCGCATGCGGCTGTTGCTAAGCCTGCCATGTCTCGCTGCGGGCGCCTCGGTGTTGCAGGTCGCGATGGAGCATGGCTATGACAGTCCGAGCGCCTTCACCGCGATGTTCCGGCGCACGCTCGGGATCGCACCAACCGCTTATTTGAGCGGGCGGAAATGAATGAATTGAGGTTGGCCGAAAGGTGGCCGGCAAGACGAAGCGACATTGAATTTTTGCTTCTGTTCCCGATACCTCGAAGGGGTGCATGCAGGCAGGCACGCCGATGTCTTAGGGCGTTTATGTTCCGACGGCAGCGCATTAACAGGCTGGCCACCTCATCGCAGGCCGATGCGGGTTGTTGCTGGTGAAGTACCCGGCTGAAGCGGGAAAATCTCTTTCAGAGCAGTTGTCCGTATCGCGACGATGGTTGGCATCCCTTGACGGTACGGTCAAATCAGGAATTGCTAGAGTACACAAACTGTTCCAAACACACCGGGTGTAAACCATGCCGAGTTTCTGTACATATTTTCTCACCACGCGTAGGTCGCGGTCCCGATGGGTCTGCTGCGCCGCTGCAGCTATGACAGCGATCCGCCCTACAACTGCTCGCCTAAGCGTGCCTTTCACGCTTGCGTGTGCGTTTGCGGATTCATCAGTATGACAACTGTCGAACTTCTGGCGCCCCCCGTGCCAAGCCCGCAGATGCCGGTGGCTGCTGCCGCGCCTGCGCTACCCGCTGCGCCACCGGCCCCCGCTGCGCCCACGCCACCCGCTTTCGGACTACGGCTTGCGATCGGACTGGTGGGCGTACTGCTCGCTTCGTTTACCGCGGGGTTGAACGAACACGTCACCGACGTGGCAATGATCGACGTGCGTGGCGCGCTGTCGATTGGTCACGACGAGGGAACCTGGCTGACCGCGCTCTTTGAGGCCACCAACGTCACCGCCATGGCCTTCGCGCCCTGGTGCTCAGTGACCTTCTCGCTGCGACGTTTCACCATCGGCGCGGTCCTCGCTTTCGCATTGTTGGGCTTTCTTTGCCCGTTCGCCACCAATGTTGGAACGCTCGCGGTCCTGAGGGCGCTGCAGGGGCTTGCCGGTGGATGCCTGCCGCCCATGCTGATGACGGCGGCGCTTCGGTACCTGCCGCCCAACGTCAGACTTTATGGGCTTGCCAGCTATGCGCTCACCGCGACGTTCGGACCCAACCTGGGTACGCCGTTAGCCGCCTTGTGGACCGAATACGTCGGCTGGCACATGGTGTTCTGGCAGGTAGTGCCGCTGGGCCTCATGAGCAGCGCGGCGATCGCCTATGGTCTGCCGCAGGATCCGCTGAGGCTGGAACGCTTTCGCACATTCAACTGGGTCGGCTTGCTCACCGGTTTTCCTGCCATCTCGATGATGGTGATCGGGCTTAACCAGGGCGACCGGCTGGATTGGTTCAATTCGCCGCTGATCTGCCTGTTGCTCGTTGGAGGGGGGCTGCTGTTCTGTATGTTCCTGTTGAACGAGTGGTCGCACCCGCTGCCTTTTTTCCAGTTGCGGTTGTTGGCTCGACGCAATTTCACCCATTCGCTGATTACGCTTGCTGGCGTATTGGTGATCCTGTTGGCGGTGTCTGTCATTCCAGCCGACTATCTCACCGAGGTGCGTGGGTATCGGCCGCTGCAGATTGCACCACTGGCGCTGGTCGTCGCCCTGCCGCAGCTTGTCGCGCTACCGCTCACGGCGGCGATCCTCAACATCGAACGTGTTGATTGCCGCTGGGTGCTGGGGATTGGACTGACCCTGATCGCGCTCTCTTGTGCCCTCGGCACCTTCATGACGTCAGACTGGGTGCGCGAGAACTTCTACCTGCTCCAGGCGCTTCTAACGGTCGGCGAACCGATGGCCGTGATTCCGCTGCTACTGCAAACGACTACCGGACTGCCGCCAACCGAGGGCCCGTTTGCGTCGGCCATGTTCAACATGGTGAAGGGCTTTGCCGGGGCGATCGGCATCGGGCTGGTGGAAGGGCTGGGCACCGCGCGTGAACACTACCATTCCACGATGCTCGTCGACCAGTTGGGCGGCGCACCTTTGATCGCCGGACAGGCCGCTGATCACGCGGGGACGTTTACGCAACTGGCCAGCAGGATCCATGAGCAGGCGATCGTACTAATGTCGGCGGACCTCTATCTCGTCATGGCGGTCTTTGCCGCCGCCCTTGTTCTGCTCATTCCCATCGTGCCTGTGCGTGTCCGTCCGCCCCGCGCGCCCACCCAGACAACTTCTCGCTGAACACATCGAAAATGTCACAATCTACCCGACCATCCAGAAAGCCCGTCCTGCTTGGGGCCTTGGCCCTCCTATTAGCCGGCTGCGGCTGGGGCGGCACAAAGCTGCTCTCCCAACAACCCGTCGCTGAGTCGACAAACGACGCCTATGTCACCGCCGATTACACGCTTGTTGCACCGCGTGTTGCTGGCCAGATTGCCGAGGTTCTGGTCGACGACAACCAGGTGGTGAAAGCGGGCCAGCTTCTGGCGCGTATCGATGACCGCGACTATCGCGCCGCCCTTGCCAGTGCGCAGGGTGACCTGAATGTAGCCGCGGCCACCGTGGGTGATTTTGACGCGAAGATTGCGCAGCATCCCGCAGTCGTCGCACAGGCGCAAGCGACCTTGCACTCCGACGAAGCCGCCATTGACTTCGCGCGCGCCAACGCCACGCGCTATCGCAATCTTTCCGCTGGCGGCGCCGGCACGATGGAGGAGCAGCAGCACGCCGTGACCACGCTCGATCAGCAACAGGCTGACCACGATCGCGACAGTGCTGCGCTGCAAGCTGCCCAGCAGGATCTTGATATTCTGCGTGCGGGGCGCACCAGAGCGCTCGGCGAGTTGGCGCGCGCCCAGGCCGCGCTCGATCAGGCGAAGCTTAACCTTTCCTATACGGAAATCCGCGCACCGATAGACGGTATGGTCGGCCAGCGCTCGATCCGAGTTGGCGCAATCGTTGCTGCGGGTACGCCGTTGCTGGCCGTGGTACCGCTGTCACAGGCTTATGTCGTCGCCAACTTTCAGGAAAACCAGCTTGACCATATGCACCCGCATCAGCCGGCTCGCATCACAGTGGACAGCTTTCCGGGTCTTGTCTTGACCGGCCATGTCGACAGCGTTGCGCCGGCGACGGGTATCGCGTTCGCGCCGGTCGCGCCAGACAACGCAACGGGCAACTTCACCAAAATCGTGCAACGCATGCCGGTGAAGATCATCCTCGATCCGGGTCAGCCGGGCGTAGCCCGGTTGCGCGTGGGCCTTTCGGTCGAGCCGACGGTCGATGTCGCAGCAAGTGACACATCAGTTAAAGAGGCGGGGACAAACTGATGGCACACTCCTTGTCCATTCGGCCCGTTCTGCTAGCTCTGCTGTCAGGTGCCATGCTTGCGGGTTGCACGCTCGGACCGAATTTTCAGCGGCCCAATGTTTCAGCACCCAATGATTTCACCCGTGCCAACCAGGCTGAGGCGCCGAGCCGACCCGTCGAGGCCACGCTCGCGCCCGAGTGGTGGTCCCTGCTGGGAGACTCGGACCTGGTGGCATTGGAGTCGCGGCTCGCGACCGACAATCTCGACGTCAAGGCCGCCTCGGTTCGCCTGCTGGAGAGCCGCGCCGGGTTACGCATTGCAGGCGCGGAACTGTATCCGACGTTAAGCGGTGCTGCGTCTTACGACCGGGAGCGGGCGAGCCCGAATGGCATCTTTTCGCTGCTGGGCACCACTCCCGCAGGAGTGCAGCCCGAATCCGCGAATGGAGAAACCGCATTCGGTGTTTCCAGCTTACCTGGCTCGAGCGGATCGCCGCCCTACAACCTATGGCAGTACGGCTTCGATGCGTCTTACGAGCTGGACCTGTGGGGCCATGCGCGGCGCGGCGTGGAAGCAGCCAACGCGGCAGTGCAGGCCTCGGCTGAGGAACGCCGCGCTGTCCTGCTCTCCGCGCAAGCCGAACTTGCCCGTGACTATATCGAGTTACGAGCTACACAGACCCTGCTTGACATCACGAACCAGAATCTCGCGCTCGCCAACTCTACCGTCAAGCTGACACGATTGCGCATGACCGAGGGCGCTACGACCCCCCTCGATGTTGCCAACGCATCGGCGCAGGTTGCGTCGATCGAAGCGCGGCTGCCGCCGCTGCAGGCGCGCCGCGACGCACTTATCAACGCACTCAGCTTCCTGCTCGGCGAACAACCCGGTGCACTCGCACAGATGTTGGGAGCCCCGCGCGACATTCCATCGCTCCCGGCTCGTGCGCCGATCGGCTTTCCGTCGGAACTGGTACGACGCCGCCCCGACATCCGGCGTGCGGAAGCACAGTTGCATGCTGCAACTGCCGAGATTGGCGTTGCCCAGGCTGACTTCTATCCGCAGATCTCGCTCACGGGTAGCCTTGGTTCGCAGTCGCTTCAGCTTTCGAGTCTGGGTGACTGGGCTTCGCATCAGTTCGTCTTTGGTCCTTCCATTTCGATGCCCATTTTCCAGGGCGGAAGACTCAGGGGCACGCTCCAGTTGCGCAAGGCCCAGCAACAGGAAGCAGCGATCGGCTTCCAGCGTACGGTCTTGCAGGCGTGGCATGAAGTGGATGACGCATTGTCCGCCTACGATGCCGAGCAGCGCCGCCGTGATAATTTGAAGGAGGTGGTGCAGCAGGACCAGCTCGGGCTTTCGGTCGCGCAGCAACGGTATCGTGAGGGTGCCATTGATTTCCTCAACGTGCTCGCCGTACAGAAAGACCTGCTGGCCGCTCAAAGCGAGCTGGCGCAGAGTCAGGCGGACGCTGCAGTCAATCTTGTGACCCTGTACAAGGCCCTCGGTGGTGGTTGGGAAACGGCTTTCCCGGAGGATGCTTCATCCACTGCGGAGCACACCGGGTCAACGCCGCTGAAAACCGTTAGTACGGCAACCGGCGCATCAGCTCCGCAATGACCGCTGAAGTTGTGCACTTCCATCCAGCCCATCGCTGACGCAAATCCGTAAGCAGGCTGGCTCTTGGTTCCCATCCTGTGGCTCCCGCTTTCGTTTGAACAAACTTTGGAGAAGCAATGGTGTTCCTGCATGTCAATGGTACGGGCTACGAGCTGGATGTTCCAGGTGATATGCCGCTGCTTTGGGTGCTGAGAGACGTGATTGGTCTCACCGGAACCAAGTTCGGTTGTGGCATTGCCCAGTGCGGCGCGTGTACGGTTTATCTGGACGGCGACGTTGGCCGCGCTTGTGTGACCCCGGTGGCCACTCTGGCAAACCGCAAGGTCACCACCATCGAAGCCGTGGCCAACTCGCCTGTCGGGAAGCGGGTGCAACAGGCATGGCTTGACATTGATGTAGTGCAATGCGGTTATTGCCAGTCGGGACAGGTCATGTCAGCGGCCGCACTGCTTGGCCGCACCCCGAAACCGACGGACGCGGACATTGATGTTGCAATGGCAGGAAACATCTGTCGTTGTGGGACATACGAGCGGATTCGAGCAGCCATTCACCTGGCAGCGGAGGCGGCGTGATCGACGAGAACGGGGTCGAGTACAGCCGGCGTGCGTTTCTGAGGATTGGCGGCGGTGTTGGTTTAACCGTAGGCGGAATGCTCCTGTTTGGCGTTAGTTTGCCGGTAATTGCGGCTCCAGTATTGAGAGCGGGCAATCCGCTAGTTGATTCTTCCGATCTCACTGATACGCAGAGCGATTTCGTCCCGAATGTGTTTGTCCGTATTGCACGGGATGGACGTATCAGGCTGGTCATGCCTAAGGTGGAAATGGGGCAAGGTGTTTATACATCAATTCCGATGCTGATTGCTGAGGAACTCGAAGTATCTCTCGACAATGTCGAAATCGAGACCTCGCCTCCGGTTTCCGAGCTTTATACCGATCCGCTGCTAGGTGCGCAGATTACGGGGGGATCGAATTCAATACGCTATGCGTGGGAACCCCTGCGACGCGCGGGGGCCGCCGCACGAGTTTTGTTAATTCAGGCAGCGGCCAGTCAGTGGAAGGTGCCCCCTGAGAGCTGTCATGCTGAGAATGCGCGGGTCATTCATGGACCGACCGGCCGCACGCTGGAGTACCGGCAACTGGTTGAGATGGCTATGAGTTTGCCGATCCCGAAAGACCTCGCCAAGACCGTTACGCTGAAGGATCCGCGGCGGTTCCGCCTTATTGGCAGGCCAGTGAAACGCCTTGACTCCCCAGAGAAAGTTAATGGAAGCGCGGTATTTGGTATCGACGTCCGGGTTCCGGGGATGCTTTACGCGGTTTCTATTACAAGTCCGGTGGCCGGAGGTAAGGTCAAAGCGGTTGATGACCGGTTTGCCCGAAAAATCCCGGGTGTACGCCAGGTCGTTACGCTCGAACGCACTGTCGCGGTCGTCGGCGATCATACCTGGGCAGCAAAGCGAGGTCTCGAAGCCTTGGTGATCGAATGGGATGACGGCCCGAACGCGTCGCTCGATACACAGATACTGCAGCGGGATCTGCAAACGGCGGCATTGAGAAGCGGGGTCGTGTCGCGGCAGGTCGGTGACGTGGAGGAAGCGTTCGCCAAACACACCCTGCATTATGAGGCCGAGTACGGTCAGCCGTTCCTCGCACATGCTCCCATGGAGCCACTAAACTGCACAGTTCATGTCAGGCCGGACGGCTGTGACATATGGACCGGAACGCAAGTGCCGGTTTGGGCAGTGGACGCCGGCGTGAATTATACGGGCTTGCCGCGGGAGCGAATCGTCCTCCATAACCGGCTCCTTGGTGGGGGCTTTGGCCGGCGCAGCGAAGTGGACATTGTCATCCAGGCTTTGCAGATCGGGAAGCATGTGAATGCACCGCTCAAGCTTACGTGGATGCGGGAGGAAGACATTCGTCAATGTACGCTTCGGCCCATGTACCACGACAAGATCGCGGCTAGTCTCGACGAACACGGTTGGCCCGTAGGCTGGCGGCACACTGTGGCCGGCTCATCTGTACTTGCGCGTTTTCAGCCGACGTACTTCAAAGGCGGTCTTGACCGGGACGCCGTTGCCGTCGCTTCCGATCTGCCTTATGCGATACCCAATCAAAGGATCGAGTATGTCAGACAGGAGCCGCGTGGAATCGTCACCGGCTTCTGGCGTGGCGTAGGACCGGTACGAGGAACCTTTGTCGTTGAAAGTTTTATCGACGAACTGGCAGCGCGGGCAAAGACCGATCCCGTCGCTTATCGTCGGGCGCTGCTGTCGCCTACACCGCGTGCGCTTCATGTTCTCGATGTCGTCGCTCGTGAGGCGGGATGGGACCAACCCCTTGATGCCGGCGCCGGACGTGGGGTGGCAGTGATGCATGCGTTTGGCAGCTTTCTGTCTGCGGTCGTCGAAGCAGACGTTCGGAATAGCGAAGTCCACGTGCGGCGGGTAGTGATCGCTGTAGATTGCGGGCATGTAATCAATCCGGATACAGTCGACGCGCAGATTCGGGGAGGCGTGATTTTCGCCATCACTGCAGCGCTATATGGAGGCATCACAATCGATCGAGGTCGAGTCGTGCAAGGCAACTTCAATGACTATCGCATCTTGCGTATCCATGAAACACCTCGCATCGAAGTTCACGTAGTGCAGAGCAACGAATCGCCGGGCGGAATAGGTGAAGCAGGGTGTGCGGTTCTGGCGCCAGCCCTTATAAACGCCATCTTTTCAGCGACCGGCAAGCGCCTGCGTCACTTGTCAGTAGGAAACCAGCTGGCCGACGGCAACTTCGCTTGAGGACAATCGGTAATGAATGTTTCTACGTTCCGTGGCGTTTGCGCGTCAATACTTTCACTCCTCGCATTCACTGCAAGCGCTCAAAGTCAGGATCCCAATTATCAACTGGTCGAACGAGGAGAATATCTTTCCCGGGTCGGAAACTGCGCAGCCTGTCATACCGCGCCCGGCGGTGCTCCGCTGGCAGGTGGCTTACCGATGGCTTTGCCGATAGGCAGGATTTTCTCCACGAACATCACGCCAGATCCGGTGACCGGTATCGGCAAGTATACCGAACAAGACTTCTCCCGAGCACTCCGTGAAGGTGTGGCGAAGGATGGCCACAACCTCTATCCGGCGATGCCGTACACATCCTTTGCGAAGGTGAACGACGCGGATGTGCATGCACTATATGTATATTTCATGCATGGGGTGCGTCCGGCACAGAAGAACAATCGGCAACCGGACATCAGTCCGCTGCTCGCCATTCGCTGGCCGATAAAGATCTGGAACGCAATCTTTCTGGACTCAAAGGTCTATGAGCCTGTGTCGGGTCGGGATGCGCGGTGGAATCGCGGAGCTTATCTAGTCCAAGGTCTGGGGCATTGCGGAGCATGCCACACCGCGCGCGGTGTGGCTCATCAGGAGCTTGCACTTGACGGCTCGCGGGCGGGATTTCTCGGCGGTGCGTTAATCGACAACTGGTACGCATCCGATCTGACCGGAGACTCGAATACGGGACTAGGACAATGGACCGAGGAGGAAGTTTCGGAATTTCTTAAGAGAGGATCAAACCGGCACGCCACCAGCTTTGGCTCAATGGTTGAAGTCATCAATCAAAGTACGCAGGGTATGACTGATGCCGATGTGGCTGCGATGGCGCATTACCTGAAGTCATTGCCCCCAGCTCGTGATTCGGCGGAAGGGAGGGCCGTATACATTTCACAATCTGCGTTCGCATCCCCCACTTCTGATAGAACACCGGTACAAAGCGGGAAGGGCTTGTATGCGATCTATTGTCTGCAATGCCATGGCGCCGACGGGAAGGGAGTGGCGCCACTGATTGCGCCTCTTCAGCGCAACCCGAATCTGCTCGAAACCGATGCGTCGTCATTGATCAACGTCTCACTGAACGGGACGGGCAGGGTGGTGATCCAGGGTGTCCCGGCGGCGTACCCGATGCCGTCCTTTGGCGCAGTCATGAGCGATCATGACATTGCGGAGGTGTTGACTTACATCCGTGGCAGTTGGGGTAACCACGCGGATGCCGTAGGCGAAAGGAGCGTCGCATTAATGCGCAACCGAACGAAATCTGCTGCAGAGCAAGAGTAAGGCTCGTGTCCCAGGATCAATTTCGGAACGGTCGGTATCCAGTTGTATTGCTGTGCACCCAGAGCGCTCACCCTGGCTCTCGTAAACATGGACTCTTTGATAATTGTCAGGACACTGCGATAAGCCCGAAGTCGTACCCAGACCTAGAATAGATTCACAGGATTCGCTTGCGAAAGCTATCTGATCCATTCCACTTAATTTTTAGCCTTTTCCGCGCAGGAGTATTGGTGTGAAAACTATTCTTTCGGCTCTTGGCCTTGCCTCTCTTCTGATAGTCGGAGCTGCCGCTCATGCGGATTCGGTGTCCGGTTCCGCTCAGAATCAGAACACGCCCACCCAGTCACCGGCCAGCTTGGATCAAGGCGGTACAGAGGCCGGGGCAACCGCTTACGGTAGTCCGAATAGGGGGCTAACCCGTCAGGAAGTGCGTGAACAATTGATTCAGGCCCAGAACGATGGGCAGCTGAAAGCGTTGAATGCTGCGCTCTATAGTCGGCCCTAAACAATTCGTTCCGCACCCGGCCAGCGTCACGCAATGCCGTCGGGGCAATCGTCGGACCGAAGTGCCCGGGCGGCACCGCGACCTTCAACACTGGTGAAATCAACGTCAAGTCAACCTCGGCGCGGATACGCGACTAGACGATCCGATAAGCGTGCGATTGAACACACACCTAGAATTCATCCACAGAATTTGCAGTTTCTGGTTGTCCGAACAAGGTTCAGAAAAAGAGGGGTAGTTCTTTCCTCGAAATAGATGAAGTCAGGAGACAGCGTGGCGCTTACCGTGCACGAGAGCCTAGTACCACTCGATGCCGTCAACCCGGATATGAACGGGTGCGACCAATCGAGTACCGTCGCAATCTGCCGTACCTGCCCGAGGGACAGGCCGCACAGCGGTGAGCAGGGACTGGCTCTCTATAACGAAATAAAGGAAAGGCTGACCAGCCAGGGTATGACCGTGATGCTGGTCCACTGCCTCGGCAGTTGCCGGACGCCGTGCGCTGTTGCGCTTGATGCGCCGGCGAAGCCACGGGTACGGCTGTCCGGCCTGAAGGACGTCAATGCGCTGGATCTGATCGATGCAGCACTTGGGTACCGGCAGGCGGCATCGGATGACGTGAGCGTCATGACGCTTCCGGCGATGCTGCAGCAACACGTAACTGCGATTTCACCGAAACGGAAACGAAGCGCAGCATAAAAGAGCGGTGCGATCGACGCACCACATCACCTTCATTTCATCAACCCACTACATTCAGGAATGACATATGAAACTCAAATACGATGACGTAGGAACAGGTACGCCGGTCGTGTTCGTGCACGGACTCGGCGGCACGGGTAACGTTTTCGGAGCGCAGGTTGCGGCACTCTCGCCCAGCTTTCGGGTTGTGGTCCCGGATATCCGTGGCTGCGGCCGCAGCGACAAGGCACCGATTTCCATCGATGCGCTGGTCGCCGATGTCGTGGAGCTGATCGACGGTGCGGGTTTTGAAAGTGTCCA
>NZ_JBNDMP010000029.1:0-32585 GCF_050436645.1 Paraburkholderia sp. GAS33 | reverse complement strand
CACTGAAGTACCGTTCCCCCCGGGAGTTCCGGCGAACCGCTGCATCATCAACTTAACGGTGTCTGCGTGTCCTGATTTACAGGGGCAACTCCACGCACATCGGCAGTGCGCGAGATATGTAATATGTTCGTTGATCGACACCTTGGTCGCTTGTGAATTAACGCTGCAGGCAAAGAGGCGTCGTAAGAGGTGTTTCTCCGGACATCGAGATTCGGGACCTGTGTACGCAAACGGAAATGGAAATTACAGAATTTCCCCTGGTTGTAAGCGGGATAGGTCTACCCTTGCACAAAATTCCGCGCCGATTAAAAATTATGAGATCAAATTTTACATGGACGGCCCTGCTTCTGATTGCAATAACGTATTCAGAATATCATCCATTATTATTGATTGCTTTATGCGTCATAATTATTATTTTCGTAATTTCATTAATCACATCACTCGCAAGAAATAACCCATGGGAAACACGGATTCGAAGCGGTATTTGCGCGATCGCTATATTAGCGTGGTGCCTCCTTTTATACACGAACTTTAAAAAAGATTGGCTTGATATTATTTTTATAGAGATAAATTCGCAAACGTATGTTAATTGCATATCAGATGGCGTAGCTTTTGATACAAATAAAGCCTTGTCTGTATGCAAAAAATATGAAAAATGGTGGCGATATGGATTTACAAAAGCCATCGCCTTTGATTCGAGCGGGCAAATAATATTAAAGCATGCTTCTCGTGATCCTGAGTGGATTCGTGCGGCACTGTCGCTTGATAGGAAGGCGCCATTTGGAATAATTGGATTCACTGCCAGAAGGTTAACCGGGAACTTTTACTCTGTCATTTTCTATAACGATCTTCCACAAGATTTAATTAATCAAAATTGATTTATGGAGGAAGTATGTCGGATGTTTTTTATGTAAAAAACAATGCGGGCCAACTTGTTGCCGCAACATTCCTCTCGTATAACGGAAGTTACATATCTGACCCAAACGTTTCAACGGCCACAAAATACACCGATATATGATGCAAATGGCGATCTTGTGCAGAATGCAAACCCGAATGGATATCTGATTGTTCCGGCCAGTTATACAGTAGACGGTGCGTTGGCCTTTGCCACCCAAGTTGGCACGGAGCTGGGTAACACTGAAAATGATCTGGGCGCAACGGTTGCCTTGGACATGATGGGTGCAGCTTTTCTACCTAACGGGCAGCAGGACCTGCAGCGAACCTATCCGGAAAGCACCGGAGTACATCCAGGGGATTTCGTTAGCGCGTTTACCGATGCAGCGTCTTTCAATCTTGGGTTGATTTCAACGTATTCCGGAATCGGTGAGGATGTAGCTCTTCAAGGCGGAGGGCTTCTCAACGAATTTCACGCACTGTTTCCCGCCAATAAACATGCGGGAACCTGAGGCACACGTAGCTGTGAAACAGGACGCTAGTGTGGTGATACGGCGAGTTGCGCCTGCGGATTCAGGTGTTCGATGGCCGCAAGACTGGTGATACCGGCAGGCATCGGTGCATACGTGGCCATTGCCTGGATCATCTGGTCGACCTGCCTGTCCACTGCAGCTGAAGCGGCCGATGTAGCCGACGCCGCGCCCGGGCCGTACAGCGACTGGATACCGGCGATGTCGGTGCTGTCCAGCGACTGGTTACCCGAGCCCAGGGCGTAGTACATGATCGAACTCTGGTCCGAATTGTCGACCAGACCGAGCGCATGTCCGATCTCGTGCAGCAGCACCTGTTCGAGCGTGGCTTCGGTCCCGGAGTAGGTCAACTGGCCTCCGGCACCGGCGACCAGCGCATCCTGGTTTGGATCTTCGAGCTCGATGTTCGCGCCAGGCGCCATCTGGCCACCCTGCGACTGGTAGGTGGTGTAGCCAACCGGACAGCGACGGTCAACTCTTACAACCCAGCCGACCACATGAGAGCGTAACATTTTGCAATCATTCACCATGCATATTTGACGAATTTTGTCAATTGTCGATTCGACTTCGTGCCATTCTTGAAAAAAGAGGAAATACACTGCGCGTGGAAGTCTATTTCAATTGGGAAAGTAAAAAATGGAATTTTTGGCAGAGACATCAAAGATCTTTATCCAATTCACATATAAATTTGTCAAATAATTTATCTATGCAAAATCGATCCATAAATTATCAAAATCTTTCCATTCACGCCGCAATAAATAATGAATCTTTAATTTAAACTTTAACTAGGCATAGTCAGCGCCTGCTAATTTCCGGACGCTACCACCCGATGAGCGCAAGAAAATGATTCTAAATATCCTATCTTACGCAGCCGTTTTTATGAGGTCGATGCTTTCTAAAGTGTTGGCCTTATTAGGCATTCGACATAGGGAAGCGGTGCCATCTTTTGAGAGCATCGAAAATCACACCGCGGCAAACGAAATTCAAAAATCAATTCGAAAAGGAAGGTGGTTGAGGCATCTAAAAATTGCATCTCTTTTGCTCATCCTCTCATATGGACCGAATAATTCAACTGCGAAACCATCGATGGAATCTGCTTCGACGGATGAAACTCCTTTATTATTTAAGCTGAACGGGCATCAATATAAAATTCCCCGGAATTTCCTGATCAATATGAGCGACTGGTCTGGGGGCGAACAGAAAGATGGCGTCACAATTCGCTTGATTTATCCCGGCCTAAAACCATATAGAAAAGATAACGCATCCTGCATATTTCACAAAATAAAATGCAGAATATATACGATCTATATGACATCCGGCCATTTCTCATCTGAAGATACGCTAAGCAATTTAATTGCAAATTCCGCAATACATAAAACACAAAAAGTTGGACCATATGGATTTGAACTATTCGAAATTGGCCCAACGACCTCCAGAACGAATATTTATACAAAAATCGCACATGGATCACCAATATTTTTTGATTGCGTACTCTACAACATAGACCATAAAAGTGGCGGAATATGCCACCACTTTGCGCATGCAGTATCGGGAGACGCGCTCTCATATTATTTCGAAATGAACGATGGGCTTCGGGACGCAGTTGAGGTGGATGGTTCCATCGTCAATCTTATTGACCGATTTCTTGTGAAGGAGTGAGAAAATGACAACAATAAGCCTGAGTCAAAATACCATCGATTTAATCAACACAGCCATAAACGATGGACCCGGAACCAACAATGTAAACTATCTCAACGCCTATACAGCAATATACAACGACATTAAAGCCCAACCGGGCGTTGATCCAGGCACCTTAAATTGGTTCTCCCAAGCCGGATTGGTTAATACACAATTATTCAGCCCGACCCCTGCGGGGACCTGGATTTATGATTACATGTTTGCCGCTGCACAATCTGAAGGCGTCACGTTAAACAACACGATATTTCAGCAAGTATCAAATACTATCGCCACGACGGTATTCAACCAGCTCCAAGGTGGCAGTTTCAACACAGATTCGTTCTCCCCAGCTCAAATCGTGCAAATCGATGCGGGCTCGGGTATTAGCCTTATCCAGTCAATGTTCCCAAATGCGAATTTAGATTACGCGATTTGGGGCGGAACCTTATTTACGCCGAGCGTTCTCAATGATCCGTCTTACTACTCAACGTATAACATCGATACATCCGATCCATCAACAAGAGACTGTCAAGCTATTGCCTCGGGGTTTGTTGCCGCAGCAGAGGGTACCGCACAGTACTTGCTTGGAGGGATGAGCAATGTCGATATGGCACTCCAAATCGATTATAAGACTGCCGCCGCATGCATGCTAAGTGCCCAGGTTTTCGGCTCGACTACGCCATTTTTTCAACAGGTTAGTCAAACCACAAATGCAGCTCCGAATTTTTCGCCAATCTGGTCAGACATTATCAACACAGAAACTAATGCCGTTAGCGATGTAAGCAATAATTCCACGGCGTTTTCAGCAGATGTCACCGAATTATCGGGGGAATTTGATCTTCGCCAAATCGATGGGGCTTACGGACTGACACTTGGAAGCGATTCCATAGCGGAATTGGTAACTGGCGGAAATATTTTATATAGTGCAGACTTGAGCGGTATAAGTGACATTTATGATTTCTCTTCCGGGCAAAATACTATAGATCTGTCAGGAAATTCATTTCAAGTTACTGGAAATAACGACGCGATCAATATTTCGCAAAATCTGCAGGAAATCGTTGATGGTACAGGAGACGTTGTCGCCGCATCGTCTGGTGACGTGGTGGTGATGGGGAGTGACGGTTCATCAGGATCGGATACGATAACTGATACGCTATCGGGTCGGCAGTTTGTTATTTCAAATTCTGACATTAGCGTCGATGGCGTTAACGGCGTATATACAAGCGGAGTAACCGATACTTTCACCGTCAATTCCTCCGGATCGGTAAGTATATCGACGACGAACCTCAATGGTGTTCAGCAGGATCTGTATACATTCAGCTCGACCGGAGAGCTCACGCAGGACCAACAGTTCAGCGACGGCATTCTCTATGACGCAATCAACTATTCAGACGGTGTCGAGACAGATGAAGCCTTCTACAACACGGCCGGGCAGATAACACAGGACCAGCAATATAGCGACGGCTATGTTGCTGACGCGATCAACTATACGAACGGCGTCGAGACAAGCGAAAACTTCTATAACCAGGCAGAGCAGGAAACCGCGTCGACCCAGTTCAACGCCGATGGTTCATCGACCGAGACGGTCTACGATCCATCCACAGGCGTCGAAACGAACCAGAACAACTACGATTCGTCGGGACAACTGACCTCGCAGGACAACTACACTAACGGCCAGCTGGTTTCGCAGGATGATTATAATGCGGCCGGTCAGGAAACCGAACAGATCCTCGTGACCCCGGGCACGACATCGATCACCAACGAGATCTATTTCGATCCGTCGACGGGTATCGAAACCTACCAGAACAACTACGATCCGTCCTCAGGTCAACTGACCTCGCAGGATAACTACAACACCTCCGGGCAACTGGTGTCGCAGGAGGACTACAACCCGTCCGGCCAGGAAACCGAACAGATTCTCGTGACTCCGGGCACGACGTCGATTACCAACGAGATTTATTACGATCCGTCCACGGGTGCCGAAACCTATCAGGACAACTACGATCCGTCCTCCGGTCAATTGACCTCGCAGGATAACTACACCAACGGCCAGTTGGTCTCGCAGGATGACTACAATACGTCCGGTCAGGAAACCGAAGAGATTCTCGTGACTCCGGGCACAACATCGGTCACGAACGAGATTTACTTCGATCCCTCGACGGGCGCCGAAACCTACCAGAACAATTACGACCCATCGTCAGGGCAACTGACCTCGCAGGATAACTACAATCCCAGTGGACAACTGGTCTCGCAGGAGGACTTCAACCCGTCTGGGCAGGAGACCGAGCAGGATCTGGTTGTGCCAGGAACCACGACGCTTGAGACACAGATATTCTTCGACGGGAACGGTAGCGAAACCTATCAGAACAATTTTACCGATGGGGTCAACACATCGCGCGACTTCTTCAATCCGGACGGCCAGGAAACAGCGGCCGCACAGTTCAACCCTGACGGAACGCTCGCGCAGTACGATACCTATGACACGACAGGCCAACTGACCCAGGACGTCCAGTACAACGACGGCGTTGCCTCAGACGTCACCAACTATTCCGATGGCGTTGCGCAGAACGAAACGTTCTACAACCCGTCGGGACAGGAAACGCAATACAACGAGTACGACGGCGACACGACTACGGTCAGCCTGTTCAACCCGGGGGCATCCTATTCGAATGAACAGGATACGTACGTCAATGGCGCCCTGACGCAATCGGATACCTACGACGAGTCGACCGGCCAGTTGCAGCAGGTCTCCGAGTTCAATGGCGGCCCCTATCCATATGAGGTAGAAACCGCAGACGGCGGCACTTATTTCTCGCAGATCGAACAGGTCGATCCGCAAACCGGCACGATTCTGGGCGTCGCGAACTTTGATCCGCAAACGGGCCAAGTAATCAGTGCAAGCGGGTCCGAGGCGGGGGATGACGACGACTCGGACGATGATGACGATGATGAGGGCGGCGGTTACTTCGGTGGTTACTCGGGCGGTTATTCCGGTGGCTACGGATTCGCTGGCAAAAGGTCGACCGTGCAGAGCGCGGTCGGCAGCAACATCGGCTCGATCGCCCTGGGCGACCTGGCCAATGGAAACAAGGCAGGCGCCGCCGCGGCGGAGGCTGCGCTCCAGCAGGCGTATGCAGCGGCGACGGAGACGCCCACAACAGGTACGGGTACATCGGTGCTGGAAGGCGCGAAGTGGGATAGCCAGGTCATAACCTGGAGCTTCGCGGGTGCGACGGGCGCAAACGGCTCATCCACCAGCCCAGCGGAAGCGCAATACGAAGCCGAAGTCCAGCAGGCATTCGCCACCTGGGCGAAGGCTTCCGGCCTCACCTTCGAGGAAGTCTCTGGTTCGGGCCAGGCAGACATCAACATCGGATTTGGTGACCTCAATACGGCCACGACAGGGGTGGTGGGCTACACCACCTATCAGTCGCAGGGTGGCCAGATGGCGCCTGGCGCGAACATCGAGCTCGAAGATCCAAACCAGGATGCGCTGGTCGCCGGTGCCGGAGGCCAGTTGACCTACTCCGGGACCGAAGCCACGCTCGAACAGGTGCTGCTGCACGAGATCGGACATGCGCTCGGTCTGGCCGACAATTCGGACCAGAGTTCGATCATGTACTACGCCCTGGGCTCGGGTAACCAGTCGCTGGACAGCACCGACATCGCCGGTATCCAGTCGCTGTACGGCCCGGGCGCGGCGTCGGCTACATCGGCCGCTTCAGCTGCAGTGGACAGGCAGGTCGACCAGATGATCCAGGCAATGGCCACGTATGCACCGATGCCTGCCGGTATCACCAGTCTTGCGGCCATCGAACACCTGAATCCGCAGGCGCAACTCGCCGTATCACCACACTAGCGTCCTGTTTCACAGCTACGTGTGCCTCAGGTTCCCGCATGTTTATTGGCGGGAAACTGAGGGCATTTCTCCGTCTCGATCATTACCCCGCAACGTCTGTTCGGGGTACAACCAGGTATTTGCCGTGGTCAACACGATTCACTTCATTTCGGGATTGCCCCGTTCCGGCTCGACGCTTCTGTGTGCGCTGCTGCGCCAGAACCAGGGTTTTACGGCTGCGATGACCAGCCCTGTCGCATCGCTATGCAGTTCGCTGCATAAGAAGATGTGCGGTGGCGAATTCGGCGTGTTCTTCGACGATGCAAGGCGTACGGCCATCCTGCGTGGCGTGTTCGACAGCTATTACTCAGAGGTTCAACCTGGACAGGTCGTGTTCGATACCAACCGGACATGGACAGGACGGGCAGCGCTGCTCAGGGCCCTGTATCCAGACTCGCGCATCATCTGCTGCGTGCGTGAAACGGGCTGGATCATCGACAGCGTTGAACGGATGCTCGCCAAGAACCCGTTGCAGCTCTCGCGTATGTTCAACTTCGAGCCGGGCGCGTCCGTCTATTCCCGCGTCGAAACGCTCATGAACTCGGAGAAAGGCCTGATTGGCCTGCCGTGGAGCAATATGCGCGAAGCGTGGTTCGGCGACGAAGCAAAGCGCCTGATCGTTGTGCCTTACGACCATCTGGTGAGCGCACCGGAAAAGGTTCTGCGCAGCCTCTACAGCGAACTGGGCGAGCCCTGGTTCGATCACAACTTCAACAACGTAGTCTACGACGAGCCGGACTACGATGCGCTGCTCGGCATGCCCGGCCTGCACAAGGTCAGGCAGAAGGTGGAACACCAGGCACGAAAGCCGTCGATTCCCCCCGACCTCTTTACGAAATTCGTCCAAACCCACTTCTGGGAGAAGCCCGAACTCAATCTACGCGGCGTGCGAATCCTGTAGGCGATGAACACCGATAGCGACAGAAATGTCGGCCAGAATGACAGGACAACAGAATTTAAAGCAAGATAATGGGCATTGAAGAACAACCTGCGCCACTGGACGATGCGGGCCTTACCGCACTGGTCGCGATCGCACGCTTTCATGGCATTGCGACCGATGCGTCACAGTTGAAACACGCAGCGGCAGTCAGAAGCGGCGCGTTTTCCGAAGCGGAACTCGTCCTGGCTGCGCGCAGCATCGGCCTCAAGGCGCGAGCCGTGCCGTTGGTTCAGGAGCGGCTGGCAAAGACGCCGTTTCCCGCGCTGGCGCTGGACCGCGCGGGCCGACACTTCATTCTGGCCGGGTCGGACGGCGAAACCGCGCTCGTTCTCGAGCCCGGCATGCAGGCGCCGATGCCCCGACCCATGAATGAGGTGATGGAGCGCTCCAGTGGACGCATGCTGCTGTTCACTTCCCGGGCGTCGCTCGCGGGCGAGCTGACCCGGTTCGACTTCTCCTGGTTCATTCCTGCTGTCGTCAAATATCGCCGGCTGCTGCTTGAAGTGCTGGGCGTTTCGTTCGTCCTCCAGCTCTTCGGGCTTGTTTCACCACTGATGTTTCAGGTAGTGATGGACAAGGTTCTGGTCAACCGCACCTACAGCACGCTCAACGTGGTGTGTGTCGCGCTGCTGGTGAGTTCGGTATTCGAGGTGCTGCTCACGGGGCTGCGTAACTACGTGTTCGCCCATACGACCAACCGTATCGACGTTGAGCTTGGCGCGCGGCTCTTCCGGCATCTGGTTACGCTGCCGCTCGCCTATTTCGGTGCGCGCCGTGTGGGCGATACGGTCGCCCGCGTCAGGGAACTTGAGAACATCCGGAACTTCCTGACCGGACAAGCGCTCACCGCGCTGATCGATCTGACGTTCTCGTTCATCTTCCTGGGGGTGATGTGCCTGTACAGCGTCTGGCTGACGCTGATCGTCGCCATCTCGCTACCAGTCTACGGAGCAATCTCGGCGGGCCTGATACCGGTACTGCGCGCACGCCTGAACGAGAAATTCGCCCGAGGGGCCGATAATCAGTCCTTTCTCGTCGAAGCCGTCTCAGGTGTGGAGACCGTCAAGGCGATGGCGGTCGAGCCGCAGTTCGTCAAACGCTGGGAGACACAGCTCGCGGCCTACGTCGCCGCAGGCTTTCGCGTGAGCACGCTGGGCAACCTGGGCCAGCAGCTTATCCAGCTTGTCGGCAAGCTGGTGACCCTGGGCACCCTGTTTTTTGGCGCCAAGCTGGTGATCGACGGCAAGCTGACGGTCGGCGAACTGATCGCCTTCAACATGATGTCGCAGCGCGTCAGTGCACCGGTGCTTCGCCTCGCACAGCTCTGGCAGGACTTCCAGCAGGTCGGCATTTCGATGAGCCGGCTGGGCGACATCCTGAACTCGCGCACGGAATTGCCCAAAAGCCGTCAGGCATTGCCTGCGCTCAAGGGGGACGTCAGTTTCGAGAACATCCGTTTCCGCTATCGTCCGGACGGGCCGCCGATTCTTGACAACGTGGCGCTGGATATCGCGGCCGGCCAGGTGATCGGCATCGTGGGACGTTCCGGCTCCGGCAAAAGCACGCTGACGAAACTCCTGCAGCGACTTTATATTGCCGAGCAGGGAACGGTGCGTATCGACGGTATCGATCTGGCGCTCGCCGATCCGGCCTGGCTGCGTCGCCAGATCGGTGTGGTGTTGCAGGAGAACCTGCTCTTTAACCGCTCGATCCGCGACAACATTGCTTTGACCGATCCCGGTGCGCCACTGGCCGCTGTTATCAGCGCGGCGAAACTGGCAGGCGCGCATGACTTCATCTGCGAAATGCCGGAAGCCTATGACACGATGGTCGGCGAGCACGGCTCGAACCTGTCGGGTGGCCAGCGGCAGCGTCTGGCGATCGCACGCGCACTGCTGACCAATCCGCGCATTCTGGTGTTCGACGAAGCGACCAGCGCGCTGGATTTCGAAACCGAGCGCGTCATCCAGAACAACATGAAGGCGATGTGTGCGGGACGCACGGTGATCATCATTGCGCACCGGCTGACGGCTGTTCGTCACGCCGACCAGATCGTCGCAATGGACAGGGGCCAGATAGTCGAGCGGGGAAACCACGAGACGCTGCTACGCCTCGGAGGTTACTACGCTCACCTCGTCTCGCTTCAGGACGGCTGAACATGAAGCTATTGCGATTGCAGGCACTGGGCGACCTGTTCGCGCGGTACGCCGCCGTATTCCGTGGTGCATGGGCGATCCGGCATCAGCTCGACTCGCCTGAACGTGCCGCTCACGAACTTGCATTCCTGCCCGCGCAGCTTGAGCTTGTCGAGACACCGGTCCATCCCGCGCCGCGCTGGGCCATGCGCATCATTGTCATCCTCGCGGTGCTGATCCTGCTGATCGGCATCTTCGGGCGGCTCGACATCGTGGTATCCGCAACGGGTAAGTTTGTACCCGACGCCCGCGTCAAGGTGATCCAGCCGGCCATGACGGGCGTGGTGAGAGAGATCCTCGTTCAGGATGGCGAGCAGGTCAAAGCGGGGCAGTTGCTGGTGAAGCTCGATACGACCCAGGCAGCAGCCGACGCGGACAAGGCACGCTCATCGAAGCTCGACGCTCAACTGGGCGCAGCCCGCGCAACGGCTCTGCTTGCTGCACAACACGACAACCGGCCACCGGTGGTTGCCCCCCTCGACGGGGCACCGGAAGAGCGGATGCAGGAGGCCCAGCGTCTGGCCGACGGTGCGTTCCGCGAGTATCAGGACAATATCGACAGCGCGCAGGCAGAACTACTCAAGCGGGAAGCCGATCTTGACAGTACCCGGGAGGAGGTGGCCAAACTCAGGGCGACTGCGCCTCTTGCACGTCAGCAGGCGAATGACTATCACTCGCTTGCCGGGGATAAATACGTCGCGCAGAGCGACTATCTTGACAAGGAACAGACGGCCCTGGGTCTGGAGCATGAACTGGTCGCGCAACAGAGCCATGCGCGCGAACTCGCCGAAGGCATTGCGGAGCAGCGTGCGGACATCGAATCGACTTCGTCGAAATTCCGGCACGACCAGCTCGATGAGCTGGAAAAGGATACGCAGCAGATCACACAAAGCCGGGACGACGAGGCCAAGGCGCAAACCCGTCAGGCATTGCTGAGCCTGACCGCACCGGTCTCTGGGACCGTCCAGCAACTGGCAACGCACACGCTGGGGGGCGTGGTGACGACCGCCCAGTCCCTGATGGAGATTGTGCCGGCCGACACGCTCGAAGTAGAGGCACAGCTTCAGAACAGGGACATCGGCTTTGTGGACGTCGGCCAGATGGTCGCCGTGAAGGTCGAAGCGTTCCCCTATACGCGCTACGGATTCCTGACGGGAACCGTCGTCTCGGTATCGAACGATGCGGTACAGGACAAGAAGCTCGGGCTGACGTTTCCGGTACGCATCCGGCTGTCGACCAACCGGATTCATGTGGAAAAGAAGTGGATCACGCTCACACCAGGCATGCAGGTCACGGCCGACATCAGGACCGGCAAGCGCAGCGTGGCGGGGTATTTCCTCGGGCCTCTGATGGAAAACGCGCAGGAGAGCATGCGTGAGCGTTAAACGGATCTGGGCGCTGGCCACGTTATCGATGATGGGGTTGCTGGTGGTGTCCTCGCACGCGCAGGCCTTCGACCCATTGCACGCTGAGGGTGGGATTTCGTTGACCCCGGCCGGCTCCATCGTGCCGGATATCGTCGGTTGCCAGTTCGGCTCACCCGCCCGCCCTTTGCTGCTGACGGAAGCCGTTCAGCGCGCGTTGTGCAGCAACCCCAAGACACGCGAGGCGTGGGCGGACGTCAAGGCCCAGGCGGCCGGAGTGGGCGTCGCCCGCGCGGCGTATCTGCCAACGATCAGCGGTAATGGACAGGTAGTGCGTGATGACTCCGTGACCGATGTTACGGGCCACCCGACGCTCAGCTCGGCAACACTTGCCACCATCAATTCCGAAAGCGTTCAACTGAACTGGACTCTATACGATTTCGGTGCGCGCTCGGCAGCGGTTCGCAATGCGTCAGCATTGCTGGCTGCAGCGCAGTCCACGGAGAATGCAACACTGCAGAGTCTGTTCGTCGCGGTCGCGAAAGACTATTACGCCGCACAGGCAGCAGCCGGCGCGCTCGCGGCGACGCTTGACGTTGAACACATGGCTGCCGACAGCGCAAAGGCGGCAACCGCGCGGGTCGAAAAAGGCATCGCACCCATATCGGACGCGCTGCAGGCCCAGACTGCCTATAACCAGGCCGTGCTGAGCCGCAACAAGGCGCAGGGTGCCTGGCAAACGGCGGCAGGCACGCTCGCCTCCGATATGGACCTGTCCCCGGACATTCCACTGGAACTGCCTGCCGTCACCGATGGCGTGCAGCCGGACGCGGTGTTCACACAATCGGTCGGCGAACTCATTGAGGATGCCAGACGGGATCACCCTACCGTACTGGCCGCCCAGGCCCAGGCCGATGCGGCGGCGGCGAAGGTCGACCAGACGCGGGCGGAGGGTTTGCCGAATATCAGTCTCGTATCGAAATATACCCGCGATAACCAGCCGGCAAGTCTCGGACTCGGCATTCCGGAATTCCCGGCCACCGGCCACGAATGGTACGTCGGTGTGCAGGTGACGATTCCCTTCTTCGAAGGATTCAGCCGGATGTATCAGGTCCGGCAAAACCAGGCGCAGCTTGAGCAGCAACAGGATGCCGTCGATGACGCGCGTCAGCAGGTCGCACTTGAGGTCTGGAGCAGCTACCAGGCGGTTCAGACCTCGACCGACAGTGTGAAGGACAGCGCGGCGCTGCTTGATATTGCGCAGCGTTCATTTGTAGCGGCCCAGCACCGGTACCAGGCCGGCGTGGGGAATATCCTTGAGCTGCTCAATGCGCAGACCGCACTGGCCAACGCGCAGCAGCAGCGCGTGCAGGCGCTCTCCGACTGGCGCGCGGCACGGCTGCGGCTGGCCGGCAGCCTCGGGCGGCTTGGTCCTGCGGATATGCCGTGACATACAAAACACTGGAAATTCCCGCGGATGCGATCCATCCGTTACCACCTGAAGTCGCCAGTCCTGTTCAGGAGCGTGGCCATGAAATCTGTTTCCACACGCGCGTGCGTGATAGCGCTGCTCGTCGCTCTTGCGATGTCCGCATCGCAGGGATACACGCAAACGCTCCTTCCCGCCACGCGAGCGCTGGCGTCGGCGCCAGCGCCAGCGCTTCCCTCGCTTCACGACCTGTTGCAGCCGGTACCGCCGGTAAGATCAGGGGAGTGCACTGTCGTCGCGGACGCACAGATGCCGCTCATGCCGACCTTCGGGCGATTCGCGACGCCGGTGGTCATCGATGAGCAGCCGCTCATGATGCTCGTCGATAGCGGCGCTGGTGGATCCGCGCTGTCGCCGCGCGCGGCTGCCTCGCTTCACCTCGACACGGACACCACCCAGCGTGTTCGTCTGAACGGCGTCGGCGGGCAACTGGACGTCCAGCATCCTGTCATCCTTCACTCGATCCGGTTCGGGTCAGTGAATCTTGAAAACTACGATGTCCTGACGGCCAATATCGAGCGCCCGGAGCGGGAGAACGATGCTGCTGCCCCGGTTGGGATAGTCGGCACCGACCTGCTCTCGCGGTTCGACGTTGAGCTGGATTTCCCGAACCACCGCATGACGCTGTACCGGGTGTCGTCCTGCGCCGGGAACTTCATACCATGGAGCGGCCATTACGATACGTTCATGGCCAGCGTCACTTCGCACAACGCTTTCATCATTCCGGTCTTCCTGAACGGCAAGCCTGTGCGCGCCGTTGTCGACACCGGTTCGAATGAGTCAAGCATCAGCCTCGACGGTGCCCGCGCAGCAGGCGTCGATGCACAAACACTCGCCAGTGAGCCACCCGATACATTCTTCGGTTCGAAAGGCAGTGTAGTGACGGCACACCGGCACGTGTTCCAGACGATGGGCGTTGGCTCCGGTACGTTTCGCAACCCTCGCATATCCGTACAGGACGAAACGTGGGCGAACACGGATATGCTGCTGGGAATGGACTTTCTGCGCTGGCGCAAGGTCTGGCTGTCTTACAGCACCAATCAGGTGTTTATCCAGGACACGCCGCGTCGGCCGCCGTTGCAACCCAACGCTCTTCCTACTGCGGCAATACCGCCCGCGATCGCCGCCCCAGCGTCCATTCCCGTGTCAAACCCGGCACCCTGATGCCTTTTGCCACAGGCGGGAGAATCGAAAAAATGCCTTTGACCACAACAATACGTCCGCAGTGTCTGCGGCCAGCGCGCGACAGGCGCGCCTTCGGACCAGCCAGGAGTCGAAAATCGCGCATAGCGCGTGGGCGATTCTGTGTCAATGCCGCGGGTCCCGGGATCATTTGGGAAGGTAAGTCTTCGGCACAACAGGTATGCGAATGAAAGCACACACCAGCGCGGAAAAGCTGATCCTATGGCTGCTTGGCCACCAGCCGGCGACTGTCAGGCAGATTACCGCGAGCGGCATGCTGAACGCACGCGATGCGCGCGCAGCCCTCGAATACGGGATGTCGCGTGGCGCCATTGAAGCGATCCGCAGCCCAGCCGCCCGGGGCGGTGTGCACGTTCAATACCGCGTAACGGGCCAGCCATTGCCCGCACTCAACGAACGTCCAGCGGCACCGGCCGCACCGTCATTCGACGGGCTGCTCTCTGCGTGGGACATGGCCATCACGCCGCCAGTTTTGCCTTGCCGGACGTCGCGCAAATTCAGATTGACTGATTGAACCGGGTTGTTCCGGGGCATTCCCGTTGGTATGCGGGCGTCAACGAATAGGATTCCTAAATTTTACATAAATATAATTATCAACAATTCACATGTAAGAGCAAAGTTGTAATGTCGTATCTGGGCAAAGTTCAAATGTCGTAGCTGAGCATTTTTTCGGTTCATGCTGGTTGCCGGTTCTGACTGCCGGAGTCCATCGTGGCCCAACCCGGAACGATCACCATGAGCATGCGCGAACTGGATCGACTGAAGGTTATCCAGGCGGTCATTGAAGAGCGGCTGATGCCCTGGCGGGCTGCCGAGCGGCTCGGACTCAGCCGGCGCCAGGTTGAGCGGCTGGCTAACCGGTATCGATGCGAAGGTGCGGCAGGACTGGTTTCACGCCGACGAGGCCGGTCGGGCAATCATCAGTTGCCGGTCAATCTGTGCCCGCAGGCTCTGGCGCTGATTCGCGAGCGCTACGCTGATTTCGGCCCAACGCTGGCCTGCGAGAAGCTGCACGAGTGCCACGGGATCACGCTGTCAAAGGAAACCATTCGCCACCTGATGACGGATGCGGGCCTGTGGGTTCCGCGCCAGCAGCGGCCGCCGAAGATCTACCAGCCGCGGGCGCGCCGCGCGTGTCTGGGCGAGCTGGTGCAGATCGATGGCAGCGATCACCGGTGGTTCGAGGACCGGGCGCCGGCGTGCACGCTGCTGGTGTATGTGGACGACGCCACCAGCCGGCTGATGGTGCTGCACTTCACGGCCACCGAGTCGACCTTCAGCTACTTCGAGGCGACGCGTGCGTATCTGCAGCAGTACGGCAAGCCGGTGGCGTTCTACAGCGACAGGGCCAGCACATTCCATTGCAACCGGCAGGCAGAGCGCGCTGGCAAGGGCGTGACGCACTTCGGGCGCGCAATGTACGAGCTGAACATCGACACGTGGTGCGCCAACAGCAGTGCGGCCAAGGGCCGCGTCGAGCGCGCCAACCTGACGCTGCAGGACCGGCTCGTCAAGGAGCTGCGGCTGCGCGGCATCAGCACGATTGCGGCGGCCAACGCGTATGCGCCCGCCTTCATCGCGGCGTATAACGCCCGCTTCGGCAAGCCGCCGCGCAGCACGTTCGACGCGCACCGGCCACTGCATGACGATGAGGATCTGGACACGCTGCTGACCTGGCGCGAGCTGCGCAAGGTCACGAAGGCGCTGACGGTGCAGTACGACCGCGTGATGTACCTGCTCGAGGATACGCTGGCGAACCGCAGACTGATCCACCGGTATATCGACGTGTGGGAGTATCCGGACGGGCGCATCGAGCTCAGGGCGGATGGCGCTGCCCTTCCCTGCATCCCCTATGACCGGCTCGCCGTGATCGGTCACGGTGAGGTGATCGAGCACAAGCGGCTCGGACACGCGCTGCAGGTGGCGCAGGCGCTGCAGGCGCAGCGTGACGACCGGCGCGCGTCGGGTTCGCCTTCGAGGACCAACCACCGTGTTGCGGTGCGTGCGAAGCAACGCATACCCGGCACGAAGAAGCAGCGCGAGTTCACGCGTGAGGATGTGAATGCCGCGCTCACGGCGATGGTTGCACAGCCAGTCAAACCGGCCATGGCCGCTGTCAGATGCAGACCGGTGTCGGCCAGGTCTCACTGAATGGACTGATGCGCCCTGCCCGTTCTGGCGCGGTCCTTCAACGCTGCGTGAGCTTCAAACCGTCAAGGACAGAGGCAAACCCAGTCTCAGGTACGACATCTCTATTTGGCCAGCGCTGCGACATCTCGATCTGGCCTCGACATCACATGTGTAGAGGCTAAGTTGTAATGTCCGCTTTTAGCCAAGTTCAAATGTCCGGTTTCCTGCTCCGGGCCGCCTGCTGTGGCGCATGCTGCGGCATCCCAGCCAGCCCGGAGCCAGACCATGAACGGACGTGGATTCATCACGATCAGCATGCACGAGCTCGAGCGGGTCAAGATCATCGAGGCGGTCGTCCAGCATCGCCTGACGATCGTACTGGCGGCTGAACGGCTGCAGCTATGTGAGCGTCAGGTCAGCCGGCTGGTGCGGCGCTACGAGGCCGCTGGACCGGCCGGGCTCGTCTCGGCGCGGCGTGGCGTGGCCAGCCCAGCAACCGCGAACTGCCGGTGGATGTCCGCTCGCGTGCCATGGCGCTGGTGCGTGAGCGCTAGACGGATTTTGGGCCAACGCTGGCCTGCGAGAAGCTCGCCGAATGTCATGGCGTGGTGCTGGCGAAGGAAACCGTGCGGCGCTGGATGCGTGAGGCCGGGCTGTGGATTCCGCGCAAGCAGCGGCCGCCGAAGCTGCACCAGCCGAGAAACCGTCGCGCGTGCCTGGGCGAACTGGTGCAGATCGACGGCAGCGATCAGCGGTGGTTTGAGGAGCGTGCGCCGGCGTGCACGCTGCTGGTGTTCATTGACGATGCAACCGGCCGGCTGATGGCGCTGCACTTCACGGCGACCGAGTCGACCTTCAGCTACTTCGAGGCGACCCGGCACTACATTGAGCAGCATGGCAAGCCCATGGCGCTCCACGGCGATAAAGCCAGCGTGTTTTCGTCAAACAGATCGCGCCGCATCAACACTCCTTGGCTGGCAAGCCCTTCAGCCCTCATGCCCGGCTACCTGATTTCGTTAAATCATGCTTAACGTTTCATGCGATGGGCTCGAATGATGAACAGTACTAAATCATGCGGGGATCGCCATCCGATGGAATCGCAGCGGAGATCGCTTCTCCAAGCTCCTCGGCCATTGGATGGTGCTGCCCTGCGTCTCCCGATATCTCTTAACATTTCTTGGCAATGCCCGGTAACGCGCCAGGCTATATTGATCGAAACATTCCGGCAGCGTTTGTTATTCGGGAACGGTACTCAACGGCCGGCTGTCAGGCTGATACTCAAACATTTCGACGCCAATATGAAAAAGATCGCCCTTTGCTGGCTCACCCTGACCACCGCGCTGGGCGGCTGTTCCGCCACGTCCGGACCGACGTTCAGCGCCTATTCCGTCAACGTTCCCGGTCAGGAAAAGACCTACCGAGTCGATTGCGGCGGTATATTCGAAAGCTCGAAAACATGTATGAAGGTAGCGCAGCGTATCTGCGGCGATCAGCCGGTCCGCGTGGTCGAGTCGGTCGACAAGATCCACACCGACGGTGCCGACAGCGATCCCCGGACGATCACGTTCCAGTGTGGTGCTGCGACAGCAACAGCCGCACTGGGAGCCGTATCGGAGTCGGCCGCGAACGCCGTGCCGTCCAGCCTCGAATTCAATGGTGAAGCGAACTTCATGACCGACCGGGCCAATCTTGCGCCGGCTGGTATCGCTAAACTCAGTGCACTGCTCGCCGCGACCAAGGACACCACTTTCGCGAACGTCACGGTGAACGGTTACACGGATTCGCGCGGCACGCGCGCGCACAACATGGACCTGTCGCAACGCCGCGCGGACACGGTGCTGAACTATCTGAAGGACCACGGGATGAAGTCCGCTACGTATACCGCACACGGTTTCGGTACGGACAACCCCGCTGCCTCGAACGCTACACCGGAAGGACGCGCGAAAAACCGCCGCGTCACGATCGTCCTCCGCTAGTTGGCAGTTAGGTCGGCGTGCGCATCGTCTTTTCGAGGCTTGCTCGGCGTTCACTCGCGTTACGGTCTGCACACTCGCGGCGTCACCGTATTTCGTGACAGGCTTCGCTTCGATAAGGTGAACCAGTGCTGCGAGGACGACCTGATAGCCTTCGCAAGCAAGGACCCCGCGGCCGATGTCCGCGCCAGCGATCTCTCATTTGACTACGGATCGTACAAGGCTGTCGTCCATTACCGGATGGCTCACATGTTGCTCGACAAGATAAAAGTCGAAGGTGATCCGCTGCGCGAACTGGAAAGTGCAGCGACGCTGCTGTCTTCCCGTGGCAAGTTCGTCTTGGGTGCGCAAATCCACGCCAGAAGCAAGATTGGACAGCGCTTCGTGTTGGATCATGGCTACGGTACGGTCATTGGCGAGACAACCGAGATCGGCGACGACTGCTACGTTTTAGGGGATGTTGTGCTTGGAGCGACGGGAATATCCAGCATCCCGGAAGGTAAGCGCCATCCCACCATCGGCGATCGCGTCGAGATCGGCGCATTTGCCCGAGTATTTGGCAATGTCGTCATCGGCGACAACGTATTCGTCGCGCTTCATTGCGTAATCAAGGACGACATCGCTGCGGACTCGGTGGTTACGGTACGAACCGAATTGCAGTTGATCCAACGACGATCCATGGCCGCGCCTCGCGGCACCGCGGCAAATTGGCCAACGGTGAAGCCGATGGAGATTCTACGATGAAGACCGAGGCATTGTTTCGCCAGGACGCCTACCTACGAAGCTGCGAGGCACGGACTAGTCGCGTCGATGGTGATGGGCTTCAGTTAGATCGAACGGTGTTTTACCCCCAAGGCGGCGGGCAAGCCGGAGACCGCGGCTGGCTTACCCTGGACAACGGGCCTCGGCTGCGTATCGCCGATACGCGTAAGGGAAAGTCCAGCGGAGCAGGGCCGGACGATGCGCCGCACATTCCGGATGTGGGTCAAGCCTCGTTGCAGGCTAAGTTCGCTGAGGGTCGGCTTGTCTATGCCGAGATAGATTGGGAACGTCGATATCGGCATATGCGCCTGCACACAGCGGCGCATTTACTGTGTGCGGTCTTGCCATTCCCGGTTGATGGCTGCAGCATCACGGCAGACTACGCACGCCTCGATTTCGTCACCAGCGATCCTCTATCGCGTGACAGTATCGACGTTGCTCTGGCCGACCTGGTCGCCAGGCGCACGGTGGTGTCGATCGACACGATGAGCAACGAAGAACTGGAGGTCAACCCGGACCTCGTTCGCACCATCTGCGTGAAACCGCCGGTGGGGACCGGGCAGGTTCGCCTGGTAAGAATCGAGGGAGTGGATGTTCAGCCTTGTGGTGGCACGCATGTGGCCAATACGTCCGGAATTGGGCCCGGTGCGTGTCGCCAAGATGGAAAAGAAAACCGCGCATACACGCCGCGTCGTGTGGGCACTGGAATAGCGGCTACACGTGTCCGCCTAGCTCTGATGCCATGGACGACTCCCGCCCTTCGGGGTTCAGCATATGCGAAAGTAGAGAAGTCGTGACTTCCACAGCAAAGGAGTGTTCATCATGACCGATAGCTACTGTCGGACTGGATCTTGCAAAGACCCTATTCCAGCTTCACTGAGTGGATTCACAGGGACATGTCATCGTACGCAAGCAACAACGTCGCATTGATCTGCTGCCATTTTTCGCGAAGCTTGACCCGTGCGTGTTAGGCATGGAGGCATGTGGGTCGTCACACTATTGGGCCCGGGTCGACGACAATCCGCGGCCGTGTATTAAAGGATGGGATTACTGAATATGGTAAGGAAAGGCTATCGAACTTTTTGATTGATGAAGTAGTCGGACCTGAACAATCTTCAAAGCCTTACGGCGTAAGGCTCTGAGCTGGAAATGCGGTTGTGGGAATTGCAGGAACCTGGCATATCAACGCGAGTATCCTGCAAATCCTGACGAGGTGCAGATGGGTCCGAAGACGCCTGTGACAGAGGGAGATTTCTTCCGGCAACCGCTGCGCGAACAGATCAACCTGAAGCATCCATTGGTCGGTTTGGCTGACCTGATCAACTGGGAACGATTGGGCGCATCGATGAGCGAGAGCTTCGTATCACGCCCGGGTCGACCAGCGAGCTCGCCGCGTCTGATTGCGGGGCTGCTGAATTTGCAGCACGCGTTCGATCTGTCCGACGAAGAGGTCGTCTGGCAATGGGTGGAGAACCCTCATTGGCAGGTGTTCACGGGCGAAACGTATCTGCAGACGGAGCCGCCGACCGACCCGTCGAGCCTGACGCGCTGGAGGAAGCGCCTGGGCGAAGCCGGCGTTGGAGAGTTGCTGGTCGAGACCATTGAAGCAGCAAAACGTGCTGGCGTGATCAAAGCCGCAAGCTTGAAGCGGGTGATCGTCGACACAACGGTGATGGAAAAGCAATCGCCCATCCAACCGATTCACGCCTGCTCGAGCGGTGTCGCGAACATCTGGTGAAGGCTGCAGCGCGGCACGGCCTGAAGCTGCGGCAGAACTACAACCGTGAGGCACCGCGTCTGGGCTTGCAGATTGGCCGCTTTCCTCATGCGAAGCAGTACAAACGCATGAGGAAAGCGTTGCGCACGTTACGCTCACGCGTTGGAAGGGTGATGCGTGATGTGGAGCGACAGGTCACACAGGTGGCAGACCCAGGCCGCGCGGCGCTGCTGGAACTGATCGGCCGCACGAAGCGCATCCTGGCGCAGAAGCAGAAGGACAAAAACAAGCTCTACGTGCTGCACGCACCGGAAGTCGAGTGTCTGGCGAAAGGCAAAGCCCGCACACCCTACGAATTCGGCGTGAAGGTGTCGATCACGACGACCCATAAGGAAGGACTGGTTGTTGGCACGCGCTCGATGCCAGGCAATCCGTACGACGGTCACACGCTGACTGAAGCACTGGAACAGGCGGCAATCCTGAGCGACACCACGCCGGAAGTCGCCATCGTTGACCGTGGCTACAAGGGTGTCGCGGTCAACGGCGTGAAGATCTACCACCCGGGCTTGCGGCGGGGCATCACACGCGGGCTACGCGCGATGATCAGACGGCGCAGTGCGATCGAGCCAGCCATCGGTCACATGAAGACAGACGGAAAACTCAACAGGAACTGGCTCAAAGGTGCACTGGGCGACGCGATGCACGCGGTGCTGTGCAGCGCCGGCCACAACCTCCGCATGATCCTGAGTAAGCTGCGGTTTTTTTGCGTCTTCATTCTCGCTGCTTTGCTCAACCGCTGCATTGCCGCCGACATGATGGTGTGACGTCGGCCGCTCGGGAAATGAATTGTTCAGGGTCGACGAAGTAGACTGGTTACATAGTCAGTTGCGACGCACACAACACCACAACGGTGGCGAGACCAACCTCACGCGCTACCACATGAATCATGACGGCACCAAAAAAAGCCAGCATCAATAGCGGTGGCAGCCCTACTTAGATCAAATGCAAGCAATAGTTTTAACGCACCGAATCCACTCGAACGAGCGACATCACCGGGATCGTTTTATTAATTTATAACCAACATCATATACATTTTGTATGAAAAGCTCGGAACATTTGTTGATTCTCAGCTTCCTCTTTATACAAGAAATATACGTGCATATATTTCTCTCTGTGACGGAGTCATCGCCACCCCAAACATATTCAATTATCTCCTCATATGTCGCAACATATCCAATATTTCTGAATAGACAAACGGCGACATCGAATTCCTTGTGCGTCAATTTAAAGATTTCATCGGCAAATAGAATTAAATTTCTTCCACTCACAAACTCGTAGCCTTCAATCAAGACTTTCCCATTTGGAATTTTATTCTCTAAATCCGGAAACAACAAAAAATCTATTCTCTTTCTTAGAAAATCGGAGGTGGCTGATGTCGAAACTCCATCATCAGCTCCCAGCCTTCTTGCATTTTCAAAACACATTGACTCCGGCTCCTTTCGACACATCAAAATCGGAATTTTGTATTTACAATGCCTCCGGATTTCAGAAATCACATCAACATCCATTGCATCGGGAATATTTTCCCCTGCTATTACCAAATCAAAATGCGTTCGTCTTAGCTTTGTTTTTGCGAAGGCGATAGATTCAACACCCACGCATGAATATCCCATTATAGAAATTTTTTCTGAAAGATAATCTAGCATCCGCTTTTTGCCATCCACAATAAGAAGTCTCATATCTCACCAAGATCTCACGCAGAGTAATAAAAGAGCCACTGCTTCAAACTCAAACGTATTTACTATCACATAGATTCGTGTGTGCGCCTGGTCCGCCCACATTCACCAGACGCTTTGCGCGCCGAACTCTTCGCAATCCGCAAGGTATTTCGCATACCATACTCCCTGCGCAACTTGTCCAACAGTCCGTCAACCCACATGCTGAATGCTTCATCATTTCTCACTGGTTTATATCAATAGCGCGCTAATTCAGGGATGAATCGTCATGCGCCATCATCAAGGCGCGCATCTCCGGCCACATCCCGTAGTAGTGCACGATAAAGCTGTCGGGCCGACGTAAATTCCATGGGGTGTTAAACGCAACCAGATCGGTCACGGTGTCATCGTCCAGCAGTCCGGCACGCGCCAACGCCTGGATAAAATACGGCTGATCGCCGTCGCTCGCGTAAACCGTCGACCTGTCCGCCAGACCGGCGATATCGCTCATCAACTCACGCAGCAGCGCGTCGTTCCGGGCGGTGCGGCGAAACCCCATCACGCCGGAGTTGAAGGCCCATTGCCCCACATCGTGGGCAAGGAGCAAATCGCGGCCCACCATCAGCGGTTCCAGCTTCTGCTGCATATCGCGCACCAGCACATCCGCATCCAGCCAGAGCACCCATTCGTGCTGCTGCATATAGGCGTGCAATAACCAGGGCTTGAACCAGTTGCCGCTGGCACCCAGTCCGATTTCGGCCGGAATGGCGCGATGAACATAAAGGGTGTAGCCCTGCAGTTCGCAATAGCGTCGGAAATTGCGTTCTGCGATACGCGCGTAATCGCTGATATTCGGCGTATACAGCGTTGTCACCGCGATCGGACAGCCGGGGTTGTACACGCTGCGCTCGACGGTGTCCTCAACCGTGTATCCGGTGAAGGAGAACATCGGCAATGCGCCGCGTCGATGCCGGTTGATCTGTTCGACCAGCACATCCCTGAAGCGCGGCGACACACTCTTGCAGAGCGGATTTTCAGGCGCATCGTCGATACTGATCGCGAAGGTCGATATACGGCTCCAGCCGGGGTCGAAGTTGTAGCCGGCCTGCATCACCGGGCACACGCCGTTGATCGCCGACATGAAGTGGTGCGTGTCCAGACCGGCGAACAATTCCGCCTCGCTTGTCAGCCGTTCGCCGCCCAGTTTGCATCGCCTGACGATCTTCAGGACGATCTGAAGAACGGTGGGCGTGTTGCGCCAGATTTGCACGTCGACCTGTGCGAGCGGATGTGATGACGTCGTAACCAGGAGCCAATCCCGATTTGCCATTAAATCGTCGACAGCGACGGGCTCGACAATCGCCGAATCTTCGCTCAGCAGCAACACAAGCTCTCCGGGAGCGGCACGATGCAACGTATTCAGTAGAACTTCGTACCGGTACAGGCAACGCAACTGCAGCGAACCCGGCATACGGGAAGCGTCGATCCACTCATGACGGTAATCGCGCTGCTTCGCGTAGTAGCGGTGATTGACCAGGCTCGCGGTGGCCTCTTGGCAGAAATGGCTGAGTACGATCATGGTACGGGCGGCGGTCAGGTACCGGGATGCGCGAGGCGTGCCCGCACGCATGCCATGTCCCAAAGTCCGAGACAACGGTCGGACATCGGCACGACGCCGATATCCGTACCATACATGATGCTTTCATTACTGCCTTCGATCAGCAACGCAAGCGGCGCATCGAGATCGTAAGGCGCCATTTCCAGATTGATCGGCGTCCATTGCCCCGTGACGATATCCGCATTGCGAGGATAGGTCCGATACACGAAGGTCGTGGTCAGAAGGTATCGCGCGGACGTATCCGCGAACCGGCGGAACGCGCGAAACACATCGGCATGGGAGAAGTGAAACAGGCAATCGCGGCACAGGATGAGGTCGCGGTCGGGCAAAGGATCCTTGAGCAGGTCCAGTTGCATGAAGTGGCGATCGGCCGCGGCGTAGGTTGCCTGATTCCGCGCGACCAGGTCGGGCACGATATCGACGCCGGTGTAGTCGATGCCGCTCAGATCCACATGGCGCATCCAGTTGAAATCGCCACAGGGGACGTCAAGCATGGATCTGACACCGAACCGGCGCAGCACGCCCGGCAGTTCACGAATGATCCGTTCGGTATTCTTCCGCTCCGAACCCCATCCGGACACGCTCTCCTCCGAGTGCCACCCCTGCTCACGATAGATCTTGTGAAACACGTCCGCAGTATTGTCGTCCATATATCAATGTCCTGATGGAAGCAGCTTGAGAAGATCGGTGCGCACCTGTGGCAGCACGGCGGACCAGTCCGCATTTGCACCTGCCTGTACAGCGTCAAGGCGGGAAATCAAGGGCTGTCGGCGCGCCCGGCCATCCAGACCCAATGCGGATTGACGTCGTGCCGCGGCCACGTTCGCGCGCCGAGCCCTCCTGCCAGATGCGCGAGCGACGTACATACGGTAATCACCAGATCCCGATTGCAGATCAGCGCGGCCCTTTCGCCGAACGACGTGAATTCCGCCGTGCGATCCGCTACGGGCAGCCCCTGCGACGCCATCGCTGCGACCGCGTCGGCGCCGTCGAGCGGCGGACTGTAAAAGTCGACGCCGGCCAGCCCGGCAAATGTCTGCGCGCATAAGGCCGGCGGCAGCGAGCGGTTCCAGTTGCGCTGATGCGTGCGGCTGCCGCTCCACGCAAGTCCGGGCTTGAGCCGGCCGTTTCGCGGCAGCTTTGCACTCCATCGCGCCACGCCCGTGCGATCCGGCTGAAGGTAGCGCGGCGGTGCCGACAGCGTTGCAAGTGCGACGCCCAGGGCCAAAGGCAAGACTGTCCATCGGCAGATGAAAATTGAATACGGGCGGCGCCTGTCTGTCGTGCGGCAAGACACGCACGCCATGTGGCTCAAGGGTGCGCCGGAACAGCGGGAACAGAGCGGCAAAGTATATGTAAGTCAGCGTGCCGCCGGCGCGGCTTACACGCTCGGCGATCTGCGGCACGAAGCGCTCGAACTGGAGCGCATCGCCGAATGCCTGCTCGACCAAGAAGAGCAGTTCCCGGCCTGCCAGATCCTCCCCGCGCCACATCCTGTTTTCGCGAAAATAGGCCGGATTCTGCAGTTCCGGCGACCCCGTCCAGCGAGCCTCGTGATTGATCCAGCCGTTCTCGTAATCGCCGCGCAGCAGTTGCAGCGTCGCGATCGACCACTTGGTCTTCGGGTCGTCGGATGCGACCTGCGCGGCCCGCACCAGGACCTCGAAGGCCTCCTCGGCGCGCTGCACTTGCTGTAGCGTGCCGATCCATTCGTCGAGGCATTTCATCTCGTCCGGCGCATGACTGTGGGCCTCTTCGTACGCCGTGTACGTACGGTCCAACGCCGTTGCGGCGGCCCGATAACGCCCACGGAGGCGCAGCAGGAATGCATGCGCGGCTAACGCGTCGGCAGGCGCGAGTTCCATCCAGGCGGCGATGTCGCGGGACGCGGCAATCAGGTCGCCTTGAACAAGGCGTCGCTGGATGCACGAAAACGGAGTATCGGAAACAGTCATCGCCAGATCGAAATAAGGGTTCAGCTGCGCCAATGCGAGGCGCATTGTTCCGCAACGTAAGCCACCGGACCGCCCTAGCAGGCCGGTAAAGCCCGTGCTTCGGACCGCTCCGGCTAGCGAAGCGGGCGGCGCATCAGATCGTCGAGCAAAGCACCGTACGTCGCGACCAGTCCCGCGTTGTCCGGCAGAAAACGTGCGATCGCCGTACGCTGACGTTCGCGGTACCACGACGCATGCGCATCGTGCATCTCGAGCGCTTCGACCAGGCGGCGCGCGCCCTCTTCCACGTCGTTGCCGCGGTAGTAATAACCGAGGTCTGCGCAAAGATGCGCGTTGTGCACCAGCGCATAGCCCTGCCAGCACACCTCGAGATAGAAATAATTGAGCGGGTTTTCCAGTTGATGCGAAACTACGACGTCGGTGTTTTCCGCCAGGAACACGGGCGTGTCGTGGCGGCCCAGAAAGACTGCCTTATGCTCACGTACGATGTCGAGCTGGTTCATCAACGAGATGAACTCGAGACTCTCCCGCGCGATCTGCTCCGCGTTCGACACCTGCAGCAAGGCGATGTGTTCCGGCCGCCGCCGATAGGCCAGCTCCGCGATCAGCGCCGGATACAGGCAGAATTTCACGATGTCGAGGTTCGGCTCCATCACGCTCAGACGCTTCGCGCCTTCGCGGGGCCGATACTCACCGGCCTCCGGCATCTCCTTGACACGCTCCGCCAGGAACATCGGACTCCATACGAACGGCACGACCCGTCCAGTCTGCCGGCGCAGAACCTCGAAGTAGGCACGGCTAATATTGTCGACCTGCGGAATGATCCAGATATCGTCATAGCACTGGTTGACGAACAGGTTCTCGCCCCACATCGGCCTGCGAAACAGCACCGACTCCATGGCGTGGACATATTCGAACCCACAGCAATAGGACACCACGCGCACGTCCCGCCCTTTGAGGTAGGCAGTCTGGAGCGCGTCGATCTGTCCGCCGAGTTCGATCAGGACGTCGACACTATCTTTTGCCGTCTCGAAGGATAGGGTCGGATAGCGCACCTGGTCCCAGGGCAAGGCTGAGGTAACCGGCACCTGCGTCGTATTGACCAGCACGACGCCTGCCACCTGCGGACAGTGGCGCAAGGCCTCGGCAAGAAACGCCGCATTCTGTTTGATTCCGTTATTCCACAACGTCTCGGCCACATCAAGCAGGCCGATCGTGATGCCGACGCGTAAGCCCTTCACGGTTCGGCGCCCGGCGAGTTGCTCGAGCCAATGTCCTGCGATTGCCGCGGGATGTAGCCGGTAAGACGCCACTGACCGTCATTTTCGAGCTGGAAGCTCACCTTTTCGAACAAGGTCCGCCCGCTCGCCAAGGTGGTCGCAAAATCGACGTTGGCGTACAGCCCGTCGGGTACGCCGGCGACATTCGTATAGCGAATCCGCGTGACCGACGCCCAGCCCCGCTTCGACACGGCACCCAGCGCCTGACGGGACTGCCGGACCAAATTCGCAAACTGCTCCTGCGAGAGCTTCGCCTGCATGAAGGGTGCCATGCCCTGCCATACTTCGACATAGTGTTCGGAATCGACCTGCTGCAGCACGCGCGTGGCGTCTGCCAGCAGTTCGTCCGCGGAGGTGCCGGGCTCCGCGACGGCAAGCGTGCAGCAGGTCGCAAGTGCGCACGCCGCAGCGAGTCTGATCATGCCGGTGGTCTTCGTCAGTCGAGTCACGTTGAGTCCTTTTGATTTCCGCCGGGCGTGAACCTCACCGGCTGGATCCAGATCGTTGCGCCGCGGATCCGTCATGCCGGCCGCCCCAAGGCGATGCATCGCGCCGCCGCTATTTGCCCGGTGCGCCCGCCGAAAACTTCACGTAGCGGCGAATCACGAGGCAGCCGGCTTGGGCATCGATAAGCGATACCGACGAGCCTAGGTCCTTGGCATCGGTGTAGACCATCATGTGGTTCAATAGCCTGGTCGCCTGATAGCCGGCCAGTTCCTTGCGCGCGACGGCCTGACAGTTGCCCGGCGCGACCGAGATGCGTTCCGCCGACACCGTGCACGAACCGTCGGCCTCCGGCACGCCCGTGATCGACATGGCCGCGTTGGTGTTCGCCAACTCCAGTCCGATCAGCGAGAACACCGTGCTGTTGCCGGCGCGCGTGCGGTCCCAGTCGAACAGTACGTCGTTGTTGGTGGTGCCCTGCACACCGAGCGCGGACAGAGCAGTCAGCGCCGGCAGACACTGCCGCAGGCCTACCGCCTGGGCTGCGTAAGCGAGAGAATTACGCGGCCCGGTCTCGGCTTGCGGCGGCGCCAGCACCCCTTGAGCAAAGGCGCCCGCACTCATCAGGAGCCAGCCGACCAACGCCAGCTCGCGCATGGTCACGCGTGTTGCATCAAAAAACAGGTTCATAAAAACACTCGGTCCAGAAGACGACAGGTAGGCGACCTGATCCGCGCCGCGCGCTCATGCTACATGGAGAGAACAGAACGGCGCGCGCTCAGGCATTTTCGTATAACGCAACAATAGCGTTGCTATAAATCCGCACATTGGTTTCGCTCTCGGGATCGAGTTGCGCGAGGAATGCCCGGGCATTGTGCTGGTACGAATCGAAATTGGCATCATGTTCCGCGTAGGCAATTTGCAAGGCCCGCCCCCCCTCCTCGCAATCGAAGTCGTGGTAACGATACCCGCAGGAACCGATCAGATGCGAATTGTGGACGAGCGGATAACCGCCGTACAGTGCTTCGTAATAAACGTAGTTCTGCGCATTTTCCCAATGATGGCTGACCACCACGTCGACGTCCGCCGACACGACCCTGCAGAACGGGAAACGTCCCTCGAACGAAGTCAGGCCGTGACGCACGATATCGAGGCTGTGGGCGAAACCGTTGAAACCCACATGCTCCTTCATATGGAACGTGTTGTAAGCCCAGACATGCTCCAGCATGTCAGGATCGGCGCGGTGGGCCGCCTCGCAGGCGAGAAGCGGAATGAAACCGGTCTTCACCATGCAGATGTTCGGCTCGAAAATACCCGCGCGCCAGCGCCGGCGTCCAGGCCGATAGCCGAAACTGACGCCCTCGGGCAGACGCGCCGCTTCGCGCTGCAGCACCAGCGGACTCCACAGGTGCGGCATCAGCCGCACCGGCGCGCGGAACGTGCTGCCGAAATACGGCACGCAGGTGGTTTCGTACTCCGGTAGCGTCCATACCTCGTGATACGGTGCGCCGCTAATCAGCAGCCCGTGCGACTTGTCGAATACCATGCGCTCGATATCGATGACATAGTCGTTGCCGACCCGCATGGAAACGATCTTGCCGCCGCGCTCGCGAAATGCTACCACCCATTCGCGGTCAAGCTGGGCGCTCATCTCGATCATGACGTCGAGTATGCTGGCGGCCTCGTTCATGCCGATCAGCGGCACGGGCGAGTCGGTGAGGAAATTTTTCGCATCGGCCGGTTCACCGTCGCCGCCGCCTGCCACCAGGTAAGTGGCTTCGACTAGCGTGGAGCGCAGCATGAGCATCACGAGAAAAATGCAGTTCTGGTAGATGCCGTTTTCCCAGACCGACTGTTCGCCCTTGCGAACATAGATCGACACGCCAACGCGAAGCTTGCGCGGCCGGGACGCCGGATTCTGTTCCATGCTCATGATCGGCTCTGGGCGCAATCGACGAATTTTGCGTCGCGGCACAGATGCAACAACCGACCCGCGTACGCGTCGAAATTATCCGGGCTAAACGGATCGACCGCCGCGAAAACCCGTTGCGAACGGGCACGGTACTCGTCGAGGCCGCGCTCGTGGGTGGCCGCGGCGTGCAGCAGTTGCGCGGCTCCCTGCTGCGCCTCGAAGCCGGGATAGTAGTAGCCTGCATCGCTGAGCCACGGCGAATTGTGGATCAGCGGATAGTCGCCGTAGAGCGCGTCCAGATAGCTGTAGTTCTGCTCGTTCTGCCACTGATGCGAAACGACCGCATCGGCATGTTGCGCCATGAACCCGACAATGTCGTGACGCCCGTGAAAAAGCGCCTTGTGCTCGCGGACGAGGTCCAGCGAATTGGCGAAATAGAGCATAGTAGGATGGTCTTTCAGGTGCAGCGTATTGAGCACGTGCATCGTCGCAACCGAGTCGCGCCCGGCCCGGTAGGCTTCGTCGCAAACCAGCATCGGCACGCTCGACGTCTTCACCACCGAGATGTTCGGCTCGAAGATCGCCACGCGCAGACCGGCACGCGTGCCGTCAGCCGCCACGGGCTGCGCCTGGTAGCCGTAGCGCAAGCCGGTTAGTTCGGCAACTTCCCGCGCACGCCGTTCGACGAAATGCGAATGCCATATAAACGGCGCTTCGTGCACCTCGCAACGATGCAAGGTTCGCATCATCGGCGCGAACGCTGCGTCCTTCGGCAACAACCAGACTTCGTCACAACGGTCGGCCCGCGCCGCATGGGTCGGCTTGTTGAAGACGGGCGCCTCGGCGAGGCCGACAAACGGCTGACCGCAGCAGTAAAAGACCACCTTTTTGCCGCGCGCGCGCATCAGGTCGAGCCACTGGATATCGAGCGCACCGCCCATTTCGAAGATGACGTCGACCTCGTCGGTCGCGTCCTGCTGCCGCATGATGCGCAGCGCATTCGAACTCCGGTCGACCTGCGGCGGCATGGCCAGTTGATCGCCCACGTCGATCAGCAGGACCGATTGCACGAACGGCAGCCGCTGCAACAGTTCGGCCAGAAAAATGACATTCTGCCCAAGGCCGTTCTGCCAGATATTCTGACCCTGGTGGGAGATGACGGAAATCCCGATGCGCATTTTCTGATCACCATGCAATCAGACGGACTTTGCTCGCCGCAAAGGCCCGTCTGTTCGCCGCCCCGAATCGGGGCTGCCATTCATACATTCTGGATTCCCGCCCCGGAATGCGTTACCAGGAATATCCCACGCCAGCATTGAACAACATGTGAGAGCCGTCGGTTGTACTGACACCCATCTTGACGATCGTATTCTGGGTGACCCGGGCACTACCCCCGATTGCGAGCGCTGTGTAGCCGGAGTAGCTGCCGACGGCCGCGCCGAGCTGGAACGTCTTGCCCTGCTCCACCTGGGGCAATCCAGCCAGTGCGCCGGCCATTGCCACACCCGAATAGGCGTTGCGGGCCAGTGCATCCATATTCTGCTGAACACCCTGCAATTGCGCAACATTTACCGCATCGGTGGGATTCACGCCCGGCGCCACGTTGCTAATGGTCCGCTCGTTGCCTGGCGAGCCGACCGACACCGTGTTGGCCGTGCTGGCAACCGAACCCGCTCCCAGCGCCACCGAGTTGGTGGCCGACACGACTGCGTTGGCACCGATCGCCGTCGAATTCACGCTGGTTGCCTGCGAGCCGGAACCGACCGCAACCGTGTTGCCGCCTGTTGCCTGCGAATTGCCGCCGATCGCGACGGACTCAGTACCCGAGGCGCTCGCCGCATTGCCGGTCGAATTCACCGCGACGTACTTCGAGTTGGCCGTGTTGCTGTTCGTGGTTGTGTTCAATTGAGTGATGTTGTTGGTGAGCGAACCCAGTTCGGTTTCGAGCGAGAACAACTGGCTGCCGTTAATCGCATCCGTGCTGGTCGCGCTGATCGAACCCGCTGCGACATTGGTCAGCGCCACCGTCGAGGTTGCGCCGACGCCGCCTAGGGTTACGCTGGTGTGTGCCGCATTGTCGTACTGCACGGCGTTGTCCGCCAGCGCGGCGACCGATTGCAACTGGCTGACGTTCACCGCATCGTTCGGCGCGGTGCCAGCGGCGACACCGGTAAGCTGGCGGTCGCCTTGGGTACCGGAGAAGTCGACCGTCGTGCCGCCCGTGCTGGCGCCGACCGTGATCGCACCGTTACCCGGCGCGCCACCAACCTGCTGCACGAGACCCACCGTGCCGTTGGCAATACCCGTCGACAGCGCGGAAACGTTGCTGTTGGTCGTGGTCAGGCCGGTCGACAGCGACGCCACGTTGCTGTTCGTTGTCACGAGGCCGGTCGACAGCGACGCCACGTTGCTGTTCGTTGTCACGAGGCCGGTCGACAGCGACGCCACGTTGCTGTTCGTTGTCACAAGGCCAGTCGACAGCGACGCCACGTTGCTGTTCGTCGTCACAAGGCCAGTCGACAGTGAACCGATGCCGGTCGAGGTCGAGGTGGACAACGAGACGAGGCTCGTCGAGGCCGAGCTCGACAAACTAGCCACGTTGCTGTTGGTCGTGCTCAGACCTGTGGACAGCGAGCTCACGCCGGTCGACAACGAGCTGGCCGTCGTCGAGGTCGAAGTGGACAGGCTGGCGACGTTACTGTTGGTCGTGCTCAGACCTGTGGACAGCGAACTCACGCCCGTTGAGAGCGAGCTCACGCCGGTCGACAACGAGCTGGCCGTCGTCGACGTCGACGTGGACAGGCTGGCGACGTTACTGTTGGTCGTGCTCAGACCTGTGGACAGCGAGCTAACACCCGTCGACAGCGAGCTCACGCCCGTCGAGGTCGA
>NZ_JBNDMP010000028.1:0-39698 GCF_050436645.1 Paraburkholderia sp. GAS33 | reverse complement strand
CTGATGGGCGGTTTGTAGAAGCTGCCGGTTTCCCCGATATGGACATGGGGAGCACGGAGGCCGTTGCGACCCGCCCGCCGTTAGCGACTCATTCCATCCATCGTGAGCGCATCCTTGAAGACCTTCTCGCGTCGCCGAAGACCTGACGGCGCGCCGTTACTTGCGACTGTAAGGGGTGTGTCCCGCCTCGGTGTAGGGCAGAGTTATGCGCGCTCATGTGGACGCCTGCAGAACCGGAGCTTCAGCGCTCACGCGCCAAGACGTAGTTTGCGGCGTTTCTGCCGTTCGACTTGACGCAAAGCGGACCTTCAACCCACCGTTCAGGACGTTGCACGCAGAGCTTAGGGCCGCGCCGAGGCCGTACCCTATTGATGCCTGTCATCGAGCCTTTTATGCAGATAGTGCCGCTCATGTTTGCCGCTGAACTCCTCAAGTCGCTATTGATTCTGGACGGTCCGAGCGGGCGCATCGAAGGGCCGCATAAGCTGAACCCAAGGGGCTATCAGTCGGCAAGGTGGATCGACGATGTTCCTAGAATGCGCGAAACAAATCGTCTTTCGGATACGGTAGTGCCAGTTCCGGCATATCGTGCCTTCCGAAATACTGGGTGGACTTGGTTTCGGAATCGGTGGGCACTCCGGAGCCGCCGATGATTTTGCATTGAAACAGCGTCACTACGTATTCGACATGATCGCCACTTGGATATGTGTATCGGAACGACCGCCCGCCGAACACGCCTAGAATGCTGTGAATGCAAACAGCATATCCTGTTTCCTCCATTACCTCTCGGACGATTGCTTCTTGCGGGCTTTCTCCCAATTCAATTCCGCCGGCTGGCAAACTCCATGCCTCACCTGATGACTTTTCCTGAAGGAGCAGTTTGCCTTCGTGATCGTGAATCACGGCTGCAACGGAGGGACTCAATATCAAACCACTGCCAACCTTTTTCCTCAGCCGACTGATGTAGCTTTCGTTATCATCGTACAGCGACACGTTCGTCCCCAAATGAGTTTGTAGCTGTCCGATTGTCGGCGATTTGTGAGAGGCCGTCGACCGTCTCTTCATGGCCGGGTTGCTCTTGCGGTTGGGGCGGTCCATTTGGTCAGCGCCAACGACCAGTAATCAGTGTCCGCGCTAAACATTGTGGATTTTGCTAATGGCGGACGCGGAGCAGCAGTTGACATGTTTAATTCGCGTCCCGGAGATCGCTGCCCAGTAAGCTTTCGCGGCAGTCCGTGCGGAACTGGTCCGCGAGTTGACGATTTGAATGTCGCAAAGTTGACAGGATTATTGCGTACTACGCCAGACGGGTGGCCTTCAATCATCCACGGTCAAAGTGGCGAAAGAACAGATATAGGGAGATTGCGGCAACTAGCCAAAACACAGCCTTGACAATCGATGGAGTCGTGCCCGTTCCGAAGCGCCGGCTATACCAGAGGCTTAAGCTCTCAAGCGCCATGCCCGAAACCAGCGCCACGGCGATGTACACCACTACTCCAACGACTGTCACTCTTCCTGTTTCATGGTACCCAATGACGATCCCTATCAACGTCGCGGGGATCAAAAGAGATATGGTTCGCTTGAATGTTTCCGCCAGCATGGCTTCCTCTAGGGCTCTTGAGTTCTCGCAAAGATTTTACCGTCGGCTACATCATTGGAAGACAGTACTTCGCTCGCATGCATATTTCGTCTTCGCGCGCTGATGGAATCGCAGCCCAGAACGCAAGCACGGGCCATCACGTTCGCACCGGAAATCAAGGTCGCAGGTTCCTCGCCACATCTTGGTCCGGGAATGGGGAAAATAGTCCGGACGTTGATCAGGCTGCCTGTCTTGTTCTCAATGACGGGGCCGGCTCGGTCTTCGGGAGCGCAAGCAGGACGATAAGCGCAAGTATCCCTACCGCAGGTATCGCCAGCAGACTGCCTTCCGGGCCAGTTGCCCCGCCGCTAAGCCAGCTGGGTCCGATTGCCTGGCTGGTCAGGAAATGACCGGAGACCATTCTCCCGCTATCCGCTGCGCCGAATAAAAAGGACTCGCTCCAGTCCCACGCGGCATGCATGCCCGCGGCCCACCAGAGCGACCCTGTGCGCCAGATCGCGAAACAGGCAACCAGACCGAACAGCACTACCTGGACGAGACCGAGAATGCTTTCATTGGGATTGAATGCGTGGACGAAGCCAAACGCCAAGGAAGTCCGGACGGCTGCGGCAACGGCGCCGACGTCCCGAGCGAGCCTGAAGAACACGTAGCCTCGGAAAATCAGCTCTTCGGACCACCCGACCAGTATAAACACGAGCGCCCAAAGCATTCCCGACGCGATCGGCGAGCCGCCGAGGCTTTCCAGGCGCGTGACGTTCGCGCCTCCGGTCAGAACCAAAGCGGCCATCGTCCCAGACAGTGCCAGTGTGCCTGCCAACAGTCCGAATCCGAAGTGAACGGTGCGGTGTCTTGCGTCCAGGCCGTAAGCGAGCCAAGGCTCCTTCTCGAACCCGCTGGTGACTTTGGTCGCAACCAGCGCCGCGCCGCAGAAAGTCACTCGCATCAGTAATTCGTGACCAGGTGTCATTGTTGCACCGTGAACGCGCAACGAGTAATGAAAAAGGTATGCGACACCGGCTACGGCCGACGTTACCAGCAGAAAGACCGCATAGAACAAGCGGATGCAGCGCCGGGTACGTAAGCGCCCATGAACTGCGAGGCTGGACGAAATGCGATTCCGAAAAGAATGGAGGGCGTTCCGAATGGGACTGTTCTTCATGTGCGTCTTGTTTTTTGTCGAAAAATTCAACCATCAAGTTTTGCGTTTTACTGATCGCCGGTCTTCCATCGGTGCGCCGTGGTTATCTAATGATTTGCTTCTGCCTTCAGGCAGGCCGTGTTTGCATGGTTGCGGAGAGGTCAGTCTATGACATATCACCTAGGGCGAGCGGATACTTGCTGCACAAAAAAATGGCTCTATCTGCCAAAGCTTCCATGTTGCTGCTAGGAGGCGGAATTGCCCCGCTCTTTAGCTCACGTCGGAACGACATGACGCGGTATATATGACAGTGACAAAATTGCGTGCCACCACCCCGCCAAATTCCAAGTCCGCAATGCGCTCTAGCCTTTTCATCAAGATTTCCCTCTCTGTCTGAGGCAATTGAGCCACAGGGGAGAAGGTGCTCGTCAGTGCCAGTACCTGACTCGTCGTCTGGGTCGTTGTCCAGTGAATAAGTTCATGGGATACAGATGCAAATCCTGCCCCCCGCAATTGGGCCTTACGCGTCTCTGCATCCAGAGCAAACGGGACTTGCGACTCACTACCGTGCGAAGGGCTGCGCCAAAGATTCGCGAACAGGGAACGAGTCCTGCGCTGGAACTCATCTTCACGCGAGGAATCCCCAAAAATTGTCCACCACATGGCCCATTGACCGCCCGGCTTGAGGAGTCGTTTGGCCTTAGCAAGAGCACTTTCCTGCTCCAGCCAGTGAAACGAAGTCGCGGCAATACCAAGGTCAAACTTCTCGTCCGAGAAATCCACGTCTTCGAACGCTGCTATATGAAGAGAGAGGCGGCCTGGTGTCTTTGATTTGCACTTCGCGAGCAGCACCTCGGCGAGACGGTTATCTGGCTCAATGGCCGTTACCGCACAGCCAAGGTCGAGTAGTCTTTTGGTTGCTTGTCCCGTGCCTGGACCAATTTCGAACACCCGGGTCGACGGGGTCGCCCTGCAAGTCGTCCGCAGGATGTCATAGACGCGAGCAGGGTAATCGGGACGACCTTCAGCATAACCGTTGGCATCGTTACCGAAAACCGTGCGTCCCGCAGACTGTTCTATCCGTTTTGACGAGGCGAGCATTGCCGACCCTTCCTTAATAGCGCTGGTTTGTGGACGATTGTCAGCGATTCAGGTGACCGGTGTCGACTGGCCATTAGTGGCCGATCCCTGTCTCATGCATGCTGCATGGATTGCCAGCAGCTCAGACGGCTGCGTTCGGCAGCACGCGACCCACAGGGGACCTTCAGATTTGCCGAAAGCTGCCGTTCACATAGCTTATAGGCTGCTCCGACGTATAAGATCGGTCGAGGCGAAAATTCAACACTCTGACTCGCTGCAGCGACTCAGAGTTGTCTTGGAGTGGGAATCCTCTTGAAAACAATCGTAAAGCGCTTCCTGTTAGCGCTGATCGCCCTGATGGCTTGCGTTCGTGGTGGAGTTGCGCTGGCAGAAACCCCATCTGACCAGTCCTTTTCTCCTGATCCAAAAATCCAGAAAATTGCGGAAGCCTACTCGCTAGACGCCGTCGACTTCTCCGCGAAACAGTTTGGAATAAAACTCGACTGGTCGGACGCGAGTATTGCAAATGTCGAAAAGGCCTTGGCGCAAATGAGTTCATCCTACGTCAGCACGAGTCCCAAGCCAACAGACGAACAAGTCATGTCATTTGCGAAAGCCTACGGAAGTTACCTCGGAGAGGTGTATCGCCGCAATCATGGTGGCGAATGGGGTATGGTCACCCTTGGCGGAAGCCGATTCCCGGGTCTGCGAATCACCTCAGGTTCCAGCTTCTGGCCATGGGGACGAGTATTCAATCGGATCACAAAGGGGACGGAGGACAACATCGCCGACTACTACGCGGCCCTATTGAAAAGGTAGCGGACGGCGTATCCATTCAACTTGGTCTTGAAGGTGTCAACGATTCAGGCCACGACGTCGAACGTCCGAAAGTGGCCGCCTAGCGCCCGACGACAGAGCGCGACGATCGCCTCGGGCGCAGCCTCTCTTGCAGGGGGCATAAAGCGACCCACATCGGTCCGACGATTTTCTCGAAAGCGGACATCCATAGTCTTGAACATACATCGTCGAAACGACCGCGAGTTCATCACCTCACGATGGGAAAAAACGTTCGCTCAGTTCCTCACATACACCGTCTAAACCAGGGAAAAGCGAGCCCGCGGTCAACCCCATCATTGCAAGCTCGCTCATTACCATTTCCCGACTCCTCACGGGTAGGTCGATCGCAGTCAAATAACGATTTCCCGATTGGCGCTCCGCCCATCCAATGTATTGCTCGACGTCAGCGAGATTCGTTAGTCCGGAAAGTGCTTGCTGTGGTATGAGTCTTTGGTTCTCGACGGGCAGAAATTCTAGTAGCGAGAAATGCGGCGGCGCCGGGGCCGTCATGGCAATCTGGCTATAGTCGCTCCACCATTGCTGCCGGTCGAATTGGTGAATCCGGATTCGTTGTTCGTCCGGAGCGTTTATCGCATCGGCATTCTTAATCCTGTGATACGCAAAGTATGCGGCAACAAACGGCGAATACGACCAGTCGATCAGCGGTGTCGGAAAGCCGTGATGCTGCGCCAAGTGAAGCATTGCCCCGTTCTCGTCGCTGTTTTGTCGGTTGAACAGGTGTCTGGTGTGAGCGCTCAAGTGCCGGTGCAGAACCTGCATGTCCTCGCCGGTATACCGAACCAAATCGCATCGACCTGTGCGGTGGAACTTCGACCTTAATCTCCACGGCTCACGCTGACCACGGAAGACGTACCGACGAGGATCAAGCTGAGATACGTGCTGCTTGAACTGTTGCCAGTCCATGGCAACAGGCGTTAACTCTGAGGGTCTTCCGGCATCGCTTGTGTGAAGAGTCGCTTGGCCTTGAGTACCGATGTTGGACTGCCATGTTAGCGTCATCTGGAGTTGTTGCCAGTCAACGACGGCTTGGATGATGGTGCCAAAACGCATGTTGGGAAATACCCGCTCCAGTTCATGCCACGGCACCATTTGACCGGTCACGGGGTGTATGGGATTCACGAGGACGAGAACCTGCACGGGGCTGACTTGCGGTTCGAATGGGACAATGCGCCCCACAGTAATCGTTCCGACGCTACCTTGCCCGGGAAACAGCGACACGCTGCCGCCGACCATGCCCCCTGTTCGCTCCGCGTCGACGACAATCCTTCCGTACCAACCAGTAGCCGTAAACTCGCCGATCCATTGCCCGAGCATGCTTATCCCCGATTCTTGGTTGACTAGAAGATCCTAAAGGTTATTGTCCAGCCGGACATCTGACCATTTCGTCGTCGGGTCGAACGATCAACAGCGACGTGTTTTTCCCGAAGTCGGTTAATGAGTCCATATGCCCCTTTCCTAGACTATGACCCCATCTCGCGCAGAGCAGAACACGCGACTGTGGCATTGATAGATCGCGTTGCGATTGAAGCCGCGCAAACACTCGAAATCATCCACGCGGTGCAACAGGTTGACAGGGTGCTTGAATCGCTGATACTGCTCGACCCACTCTCTAGGCGCGTGCGGGACCAGTTCGCCGTGTTCGGCGAATACGTACCGGATAAAGGCGTTGCGACGCAGGTTGAACTCCAGCCCGATCCAGTTCGGCCGGCGCAGAGGCTCGCTGAACGAACGGTCTGACAGCAGGCATCTGGCCTGGGTGTAGGTGCAGACCAGAACGGCCGCCGCATGGCTCTTGAGGTCAAACACGGCTTTGACCGTGCTCTCGAGCAACGCCAGCTTCCCGTCTCCCGATTCTGAGAACAGCATAAAAAGCATTCTGAGCCAACGCTCGTAGTCGGCGTCGGATATGCCGAGTTCGATACAGAGTCGTGCCTGCTGAGGTTTGCGTCCGTTAAGAACCCGTTCGAACATACGGTCTACAGCCGGTGCTGTAGGGCGGTAGTTTGCCAGTGCGCCGAGTGTGTTCAGCGCCTTCGCGACGGAATAAGGGTTGCGCAGGAAGTTGAGCAACTTGACCGTGAAGAGACTGCCAATCTCGCCGATGACGTCCCTATCACCCGCCGCGAGCTTCTGAAGCAGGCTTTCGGTCGTGGCGGCGATTTCCCCTTCGAACCGCTGGAAGAGCACTTCGAAGTTAAAGCGCAACCGGTCCTCCGGCGTGACGTCAAAAGTGAAGAGGTCATCGAGTGAAAGATTGCCGGAGATCAGCCTGCCGCGGTGGCTTTCGAGGCGAACGTCGTAGGACTCCCTGTCGTGGACCCTGAAAGAGAAGATCCTCTGCCGGTTGCTCGCCGCTTCGGGATTCGCGGCATTGAGCCGCTGTTCGACCTGGGAGACGAAATGCTGGTTTCGGGTGTCGCTCGATAGATCCATAGCTGGCGCGTAACCTCGATGGCGGTGGCACACATGATACCGGCCGTGCAGGGTAGCCACGAGGCGGCAGGAACGTATGCTTTTCGATTGTTGACGATTTACCCATCGATGTCGAATGTCTCATGATGGCCGCAAGTCGCCTGCCGCGTCAGACCGCAGGCGACCCTGAAGCGCCCTCCGATTTACCCGGGAGCGGCCACTCAAATGGTGCATCATTGGCGGGCAAACCGGATGAACATCTGCTATCGGACAACAACTCCCTCCGAACGATAAAATCGTAAACTCCCCCGCTTGCTGGATACCAATGAAAATCGCCGTCAATATTCTCATCGCTACGTTTGTCGCATCTGCTAGCGCCGCGCCATTTTCGGTGCATGAGGGCTCATGGCAATATGAGACCCCCACATTCGAAGAGGAGGAACCCGGCCAGCAAGACCCTTCGGGAACGAGCACACTTGATATCACGGTTACCACATTTGGAAGTGTGGTTTGCGGAAGTTATGACGGAACGTTGGCGATGCGACAACCTAAGACGAGTTTCTTTGATTTCGTTGGCTATCAAGCCAATGGGGCCGCGCACGTCTACTTCCCCAACGGCTTCACGGGAGAGCTTGATGATATTGGAGAGGCTGACATCGTGCAGAAAGGCAAGACTCTAGAGTGGCGTCTCACGCGAGAGCCGCAACATGAGGATTACCTTTATGAGGTCGAGCAATTGACCCCGGTTCAGCCCGACTTAAACAACAGAGAGCGATTGAGAAAAAGCTGTGCGGTCATCGCAAACATCTTCGGAAAGGTCAACAAGAATAATGCTCATGATGCTGTGGCAAAAATCAGCTCGGAAACGAATCGTTAACTTAAGTGTAGCTGCTTGCATTCGAAACCGGCCGTGCATGCAATCGACGCATGCTCACATTAGCTGCAACTGACTGGCATAAAACCATAGCCCCGATGCGACGGGCCGCAAACAATCCGGACGATACGCATTCCCCAGATCAGACATCCCAAAATGGCCACGCAGGCAGCCTTGGACGGCTCGGTGACTGCATGCGATCAGCGACGATCCTTCATCGCTTTCAAGTCTTGCTGGCCGAAAAACGAATCAATGGCATGAATCGAAAGAACACGGATACCATACGGACCGGTCATCACATGAACAATCGACGCTCTGCGCGCATTCCAGTCTGCCGGGTAGTTAAAGAGCGCAAATGTCGAGCAGGTAAATACCATGCCATCGACTTGACGGTCGTACCACGTCACGGGGTTTTGGCATTTCCTTGACATTGGCTGCGCGGATGTCAAGTAATAGCGGCTTTCGTGGGACGTGGTTCGGACGAGTAGTCGCTCACCAGCGTCCGTCAGCATCCACCCGGAAAAGACCAGATACGCGAAGACAAGGAGTAGGAAGCCCATCAATTGGCGCCTGCTAATCCGCTGGTTCGAATTTACCCGTTTTGCCGATATTCGAGTCCGCATACAGATCGCGGCAACAACGAGGGTGGCTACGCCAAACCCGATCCACATAGGATTGAATCGGCCACGAAGCGTACCATTTGCGAAAGAATCAGAGACGGCGGCGGACAGAACGAAAGCAACTGGAAAAATCGAAATCATCCCGATGAACAGTATGCACGCGATGACCGACCGGACTTTCATTTTCTATTTCTCCAAGGATCGTAAGCGTCGCAGTGTAGTACCGGCGCCCGATGCCGGACTAGATTGTTAACGATCCGTGTGGCAGTGTCGACTGTCCGAAACTGGCCGAACTCGGGCCGACGGCGAACGGCCCTGATCGCACTTCAACGGTCCTTCGCGTTGCTCGAAAGCAGCCATTCACTGGCCAAAAACCTCCAGCATCGTGATGCGTTCCAGCGTCACGCCGGCGGCGAGCAACGCGTCTCTCTGCAGCACTACGCTTTGCGACCGGTCCGATTTCGACACCCCGACATAACCGGCCAGACCATCGGACTACCCCGCCTGAAAACTTGCGGCAGCATGATCCGCATATGTGTCATCACGACCCGGCAGAGCGAGTCAAATCCGTAAGCCTCACCTGGGGAAGGACAACTGTCTGGATGAAGCGACCGGCTGCCCTATAGCTAGTAAGGGTAAGCGGCCTGATACCGGCGCCGTCCGCCGTGGGGAGTTGCACTACGAACTGGCCAGGGTCGGTCAGAGCCGCCGTATTGAGGCCCCACTGTGTAGATGTCGCCCAACATCTCGTTTGCGGCGCGCCGATCGAAGCGCCGGCGGGATCGAGCGCCGATGCCGCGATGCACTTTGAGCTATTCGTGGCCGGAAAACAATATAGGTCGACGACCTGGTCATTGGCGGGACTGAGCCGTGTTTCGCATACGCCGAAACCGGCAACCTTTTGTGGGGCGCCGAAGGGAAGCGCGGCTTTAACGGTTGCGACCGGGGCATAGGAGTTTAGTAGATAGGTCAGAGTCAACCGCCCCAGCGTGTTCTTGAATTTTGCGAATACGTCACTCGGCAGATTGACCGCTTGATAGTTCGACTTGTGGCCATTGCTCGTGCCGTCGAAGGTATTGCCCAGGAGGTTGCTGACCTGATGGGGCGGATAGGCAGACGCGACCGATATGATGCCGCTATATAACGGCTTGCCGTCGTTACTGGCGATACTAAGGATGACTCTATTGATCGTGACTATACGGTTCGGGTCGACCACCACCTTAAGCGGAACGTAGATGACAGGGTCGCCGAGCTGCTGGGCCTTGCCGATCACCTCGGCCTTGGACTGGTCGTCGAACGACAGGCGGATCGGGCCGCCCGTCGTCACTTTGCCGTAATCAGTGAAGCGTAGGATCAGACGGCCTGCTAATGTCGGCGTGAACATCACCGTAATCGCGCAAATTGTTGCCACGGCGAGGACGCCACGCGAAGTCGTCGTGTTCCGGCGGCTGTATTGCAGGCCAAGGATGAGTGCGCTCGCAATAACAAGGATAGCCATGAGCGCTAGTTGAACAGGCCAGTTGTCAAGGTCAACCATCCCGCCATCGGTCACTATGAAGCCGGCAATCCATATCAGAAAAATCGCGAAAACGATGCCTGCGGCCTGGGACCAGCTAGCGGTGATCGTGCCGACGGCTAATGCGGGCAAACCGACACCGATGAATATGACGAGCGCCGTATAGGCCGACGCACTGATTGCCGGCTGCGTATCTAGCCCATGTATAAGGCCGACGCCAAGGTCGAAAACAAAGGTCGGCAAGAAGGTCACGAGGGCGGCGAAAGCAATTTTATCTAGCGCGAGGTCGCTTCGACGGATCGGCCGGATCAGCCAGTCGTCATTGTTCGACACAACGGGGTCGCTCTGTACGACCACAATGATGGCGAAGCCTGCCACCACAGCGAACGCCAGATCGCTGAACGTGTGTAGCAACACCAATTCCAGTGGCTCAGCGAAGATCCCCATGTGCAGGATGATCCAGACCGCCGCGATTTTCAGAGCCAACACCGCTGCTACGTACGGCCAATGCAGTCTCAGATCTTTTTTCAAAATATGCAGCCACATATCATCTCCCCGTCATTTGTTCGGCCCGCGCGAACGCGGTGAATATCGACCTTAGGTCCATCGGCTCGGCCTGAACGAATTTGACGTCGCCGAATACGGTGGCCATTTCAGATGCCAGTTGATCTTCGGCGAACGCCGTATGCACAAAGCTCGCAACATTGCCCGAGGTACCGGCATCGATCCACGCCCTGGGCCAGGTATCGGGAGGACGGGCCGGCGATTGCAACGTGACGCGAATCAAGCGTACGCGCGTGTTCAGGACCTCGATCGATTCTTCGAACAGCAGGCGACCCTGGTTAAGAAAACCGACGTCGCTAACGAAACCCTCGATGTCGTTCAGTTCGTGCGATGAGATGAAGATAGTGAGGTCTTCAGCATGGCTCAGCACGCTTTCGACCAGGTCGTCGCGTACCAGCGGGTCTAAGCCGCTAAACGGCTCATCCAGCACCAGCAGCTTTGGTTTGAAGGCCAGGGCGGCAACAAGCGCGAGCTTGATACGCATACCATGTGAAAGGGCGCGGATTTTCCGCTCCATCGGCAGATTGAACCGTCTCAGCATGGCTTTTTCAAGCGCTTCGTCCCAATTCGAATAAAACGGTCTCACGTAATCGAGATAGGTACCCACGGCCATTTGCCCAGGAAGCACCTGGTTCTCCGAGACATAGCCGATCTGGTTAAGGTGGTGGCTCGTGAGTTCACGTGATGGCGTGCCCATCACGGTGAGATCACCCCGTGTCGGCGCCAGGATGTTCATCATCATCTTGATCGTGGTCGTCTTGCCGGCGCCATTGGCGCCAATCAGCGCATAGACGCTTCCCTCATCGACCGAAAAACTCAGGCCGCTGAGCGCCTCAGACGGGCCGAAGCGCTTCTCGATATTGCGGGCCTCGATGATCATTTTTGTGTTCCCCTCGCTATGTCGATCTGGTTCCAACGCTCAACGATCGCGTCGAGCAATTCCGCCTGCGTCAGCCCGACGCGACGTGCGCCGACCACCAGTGCCTCGACTTCGTGCCCTAGCAGTTGCGCCTTTTCTCCCGGGCGCGCCTGGGGCGGCTCGCAGACGACTGTCCCAATTCCCGGCCGCGCCTCGAGCCAACCTTCGTGAATCAGGTGCTGGATGATCTTGTGAGCCGTGTTCGGGTGAATCTTCAGGTCCGCCGCCAACGCCCTGACCGACGGAAACTCCTGCCCCGGCAGGTAATCGCCGCTGATGAAGGCGCGCTTGGCGGCAAAGACCACGGCGTCGAATATCGACTGACCAGATTGCGGCTTGTAATCGAATGGTGTCATATTTATAATGTGACACATGGTACACCAGAGTGTCAACGAGCATTCGTCGTTGTCATGTATGTCGTTTTGGTCTGCTGGCGTCCGCGATTTAATGCTTCGGAACGATCCGGAGGATGCTTGATCTTCCTGCGCATAAGCATCGAAGATCGCACTCATCAGATAGGCGAGGTTTTCTAAAGTAGGAACCGGCCTGTTTGAAGCTGCAGTTCTGTCACCGGGCTGAGGTCCGGTATGGACCATATCAGCAGACGGCGGGGATAGATCAAATTGTTCACGATCTTCATTGCGGCTCCGAGGGTCCGTTTGTGGCCGATCCCTGTCTCATACACGCTGCATGAATTGCCATCAGCTCAGACGGCTGCGTTCGGCAGCACGCGAGCCTGAGCTGTCCTTCAACTCCCTCGATAGAAGACGTTCGCAGTGGTCTGGCCATCGGGCTCAACGGTTCAGGCGAGTGTCTTGGTCATCAGGCTACGTCTGCTATCTCGTGTTTCGCAGCAGTAACCGAGTTTCGCGTAGAGCGGGCCGGCAGCGTGGTTTGCATCGTGGACTACCAACGAAACTTTGGCGAAGCCTTCGGCCGCTGCTTGCCGTTCGAAGTAGATGAGCGCCTTCGTCCCGAGACCTTGCCGACGGAATGCCGGCACGATCTGAAGATCGGCAAGGTGTAGCGCATCGGGATCACGCTCCCAACGTAAGTAGCCAGCGCGCGTTCCTTCGAATGTGATGATCGTCTTTGTGCCGCGCTCCCACGACTGAAGAAAATCGTTCCGCGACCAGTCTGGTACGGGTATGCCAACGACATCAGGAAGGCTGGTCTTGACCAAATCGTAGATGAAGTCTTGATCTTCATGTACTGCGGGTCTGAAGATCAGGAGCAGGCTTGTTTGCATAAGGACGATGCTCTAGAGCCTTGGACTTCAAATCGTCAGAGACTTTTTTCCCAGGCGATAGTCCGCGCTCGATAAGCTTGGTCGGATGAATAGGCGCATGGCTTAGGTCGCGTCCTTGCGCCGAATCCGCTCGATGTAGTACTTGGCGACCCAACCGTATAGCGCAATGAACGCCACTCCACCCGCTCGACTGAAAAACGACCCGTGTTCCGCATTGAGACCAAGCGCAGTCCAAGCGCCCCAAGTGACGAAAGCCGCACATATCGTGAACGCAAAAACCGCAAGAAGAATAGATTTTTTCACTTGCACCTCTCGTCAATCGCTAACGCGGATTATATCGATTCAAAGGCCGTGCTCGATATTGACTTTAGTTCTTGTGCAGGGCTAATTCACTGGACGCACGGTGGTTGGCCGACAGCTTTCGGCCATCGATTGCTTTTCTCCTCGACATGGGCGGCCTATTGCTCGCGAAATGCACGTCGATTGTCGACGGTGTATGCCACATCGTCGAGCGTCCCTTCCTTGCCGGGCTCCATATCATGCAATCAGCATATACGGCAGATGCTTCGCAATGCGACGACCGACGGCGTGCGACCCATAGCCTCCCTAGCGACCAAAATGGGGCAATCAATACTAGAAAGGTCCCGAACGCGGGCATGAAGTCAAGCCTATGCCCAAATACCGCTCAGCCACCGCCGGAATCTGCATCTGAAAAATAAAACGGACCATTGTCGAATATGGCGGTCGCCGTTCGTCAACCTGATGAGATGCTAAACATGCTCATAGAAAGGAGGGAAACCGTATGAAATTTCTTCTGACGTCCGGCGGCATCACCAACGCCAGCATCCACGCCGCACTTGTTGATCTGTTGGGCAAGCCGATCGCCGAGTGCAGCGCGCTCTTCATTCCTACTGCCATGTATGCCTATCCGCGACATGCTGCCATGGCGTGGCAGGCGTTCGCTGGAAAAGCGCGAAGCCCGTTGTGCGAACTGGGCTGGAAGTCGCTGGGTGTACTGGAACTCACCGCACTGCCGAGCCTCTCTAAAAAAGATTGGATCCCCCTGGTGGAAGAGGCGGATGTCCTGTTGGTGTGGGGCGGTGACCCTATCTATCTGGCTGACTGGATGCGTCGTTCCGGCCTCGTCGAGCTATTGCCTTCACTGCGCGATGAACTGGTTTACGTGGGCGTTAGCGCCGGTAGCATGGCGGTGTCCTCGACATTTTCAGAAAACTACAGTCGGCCGCCCAGTGGTAATCGCGACGCGCTGACCTCTGAGAGCTTCTCGTTCGCAACTGCAGAGGGTGAGGTCTCAAGCCTCCTGGTCACGGCCCACGGAGCAGGCTGGGTTGACTTTGCATTGATCCCGCATTTGGACAATCCGGATCATCCGGATGCCTCCTTGCAGAATGCTGAAAAATGGGCTGCCAGGATACCGGCGCCGGTCTATGCCATTGATGATCAGACCGCCATCGCAGTCACTCATAGTGCCGTCCAGGTTGTTTCAGAAGGTCAGTGGAAATTGTTTTTGCCGACTGCGTAGAGGGGCGCATGCGTGGCGGCGAAGAAAAGAAAGGGCGCTTTCTTTCAAAGAAAAATCCCTTGGACAACTGGAGACGGTGAGCCGGCCGGCATCGAGCAGCCACGATATTGCGCGGAGCTTTGCTTTCGACCCCAAGCGGTCCTTCAGTTCGCTTCTTGGGATGTCCCAACAGCGACCAAAAGAGGTCGATCCATCCATGCGCCTAAGGAAGTGCGATCCGTTTGACGCGGCCACTCGATCGTCTATCGCGCTTCACGCCTCTTGTAGTCGGCGCTTGCCTCGCTTTGCGCCGCAGGCACTCGCCGACCGGACGCGGGAATGATCTGCGGCAGCATCGAAGCGCTGGCAAATACGAGCCCAACGCCGCACACGCCCGGCCAATGCCATACGCTCCACGCATAGTTGCCAAGCGCCGCACCGATCGCCCCGCCCGCGAAGCGGCAGGTCATGTAAAGCGTGTTGGCACGGCTCATCGCAGTGCTCTCAACCGCCAGGCTGCGCGCCATGTTCGAGACATGAGAGCTTTGCATGCCGAGGTCGAGCAGGATCACCCCGACGATTAGCCCGCCGATACTCGAGCCTTTCCACGCAAGCACCACGTACGAAGCAATGAGGACAATGCTGGCGGCGAAGATGATATGACGCGGATCGCGCGTATCGGTCAGCTTTCCTGCAGCATAGGACGCGCTCGCGCCGGCGACGCCGACGAGTCCGAACAACCCGGCCGTCTCGCTGCCGTAACGGGGGTCGAGGGCGTGCAGGTGAAACGCGAGCGTCGTCCAGAAGGCGCTGAATACAGCGAATTGCAGCGCCGCGATCGACGCGGTCTGCCGTACGACGGGTTCCTCGCGCAGCAACGCAAACAGCGAACGCATCAACGCCCCATAGCTGCCCGAGAAGGTCGGCTCGATACGCGGGAGCACGCGCGCAAGCATGACGGCAACGCCCACCATCGCGACTGCCGCGAAGGCGTAGACAGAGCGCCATCCGAAATGCGCAGCGATCGTGCCCGATACCGTGCGAGAGACGAGGATGCCGCAAAGCAGCCCGAACATCACGATTCCGACGGCCTTGCCGCGGTTTCGGGGGCCCGCAATCTTCGCCGCATAAGGCGTGAGCAGTTGCGGCGCGACACTCGCCATGCCCGCGGCAAAGCTTGCCACTACGGCCCAGGGCAGCGTGGGCGCCGCCGCCATCGCGACAAGCGCGACAACGGCCGCCGCCAATGTGAGCGCGAAGAGCTTGCGAAGCTCGACCTTGTCCCCGAGTGGAATGAACAGGAGCAGGCCCAGCGCATAACCGGCCTGCGCAGCGATGGAAACTGCACCGGCCTGACCTTCGGTAGCGCTGAACGTATGCGCGAAATCGACGAGCAGCGGCTGGTTGTAATAGTTGTTGGCGACGACGAGCCCGGCTGCGAGTGCCATGACCCAATAGATCGACTGTCTCATCTGCGTCCATCCTTTGCCGGAAATGTTCGAAGCGCTCACGCGCTCGATTCGAGACCTGGCGTGCGGGCTTCTGCGGTTTGCTCAAAGGGAAATGTAGACTATTCCTGATCTCGGGAGTACGGTCGTACAGCGGTAATGATTCTTGCGATTTAGGGAAAGGTGACCAATGGACCGATTCGACGCGATGAATGTGTTTGTCCGCGTGGTGGAAGCCGGCAGTCTGTCTGCCGCGGCCCGTGCGATTCCGATGTCGCTGACTTCGGTGAGTCGCCATTTGTCGGCGCTGGAGACGCAATTCGGCATGCAGCTGCTACGCCGCACGACGCGGCACATCGCGCTGACGAACGAAGGGCGCCTTTTTTTCGAGCGCGCGAAGTCGATCCTCGCGGAGCTCGACGAAGTGGGCACTTTGCTCAGCGTAGGCCGCAACGAGCCGGCGGGCCGTTTGCGCATCGCCGCCCCCACGCTGCTCGGCCGAACCGTCATCGCGCCTCTCTTGCCCTGTTTTCTTGCGCGCCATGCCGCTGTTGCGGTTGAGCTTCTGCTTATCGACCGCGCCGTGAATCTCGTCGAGGAAGACATCCACCTCGCGATTCGTGTGGGCCGCCTGCCCGATTCGGCGCTCGTGGCACGCAAGCTCGGCGACGTACGCATGATCGTTTGCGCCGCGCCGTCTTATATCGAGCGCCGCGGCACGCCTTGCTCGCCTGACGAGCTGCGTCAGCACGACTGCCTCGTTTTCTCCGACCAGCCCGGCCCCGTTGATTGGCGCTTCAAGTCCGCTGGCACTCGTCATTCCGCGCGCATTACGGGCCGCCTCTGGGCCAACGCGCTCGACGTGCTCACGGCCGCGGCGATCGACGGCGCGGGCATCGTGCGCACCCCGTCGTGGCAAGTGGCGGAAGACATCCAGAGCGGCCGGCTGCGGCGCATCCTTCAGGATTACGAGACGACGCCTGCGCCGGTGAATGTGCTCTTCGAACGCGCACGACGCACGTCGCCTTCTGTGCGGGCCTTCCTTGACTACTTGGTCGAAGCGACGGAAACGAGCAGCCTCGTGGGCATGTCCCGCTTTGGCGAAGCGCCTGGCGCGGCAAACGGGTGATACGGCATGGCGCCGGGCGCCTACGCAACATGTTCGTCTTTAAGTCTAAGCTCCCACCCTTTCGCACCCTGAGCGCGTGCCAGCGTTAACGCTTGTTGCAAAATCAACGACCGTGGCGCTTGCTGGGATGACCTCTTTTCCGATAGCGTTCGAGACTTGATCCTCATAAGTTCAGGGGCGTTCCAAAGTTGTCCAGCGGCATCGCCTGCCAGCCGCGCATTAATGAGACTAGCGGCTTCTCGCGTACGCCCCTGTTCCAGCATGGCGTTCGCAAAGTCGGCTAAGAATACGGAATAAGCGGGATCAAATCCGTGGACTTGCAGCGTCTCCAGCGTCGATCGAAGCTCCAGGAAAGAGACAGCGTTGGAGTCCTGGAATACTTTCGCCCAAAGTGAAAAAGCCGAACCATACAGTCCCCAAAAGTGCAGGCCGTGATTTCCGGCCACCTGGTTGAGCTGCTGCGACACACGCTGGACTCCTTCTACGTCTCCTGAAAGCGCTGCCACGGTACAGCCTCCCTCCGCAAGGGCACAGCACAAGGTGCAGGCGTGATCCAGTGCCATAGCCTCGTCAATAGCGATCTGGGCAGCCCGTCGGGCTTTGGTCGTATTCCCCATTAACCACAGAATGCGAGCAAGAAAGGCCCAACCTGCTACGCGCTGGTCCATTCCGAATCTGAAGTGGGAACCATGACGTTCATCGCGCGTATAGCTGTCGAGCATGGACTCGATTTCAATCAAAGCTTCAGCGTGATTACCTAAAAAATGATGAGATGTTCCGATCAGGCGACGTGCTGTCAGAAGTGCTGCCTGATCGCGATGCCTCACGGCTAACTCCGCCATGCTTTTCCCATGCCGCAGTGCCTGTGCGTAGCAACCGCTACGGAGATGATAAAGCCATAGACCGTATTCAGCCTGTAGTTGCGTTTCCTTGTCGTCCAGCCGGAGCGCGAGATCGCTGGCCCTGGTCCAGGCTCGCCCGTTAGCCGGAACTGGTCCGCGCGACCAGGTCAGCGAAGTGGCCAATGCGGCCTGAATCATCATCTCCTGGTGCTCTTCAACGGGAGGAATTTTCGTTTCTTCCAGCACCTTCGTAATCCTCTGGCGACACTCGTCGTGGAGTGATAGCTGTATCCAGAATGGGGCGGAGTTCGCGAGGATGAGCAGTCCCAGGGCACGGCGCTTACTATCCAGCAATGACCAGTCAAGAGCGGCCCTGATATCGTCAATGTGGTGTTCGTATTGTCGCTTCCATTGTGTCGTGGGTACCGACATCCACTCCCGCTGTGCCTGCGAAACCAATTCTTCAACAAAGCGGGCATGCTTTTCAGTGACGGCCGCTGTGCGGTTCGCAAGCTGCTCCAACGCGTACGCCCGCAGCATGGTCAGATAGCGATAGCGTATCGGCTGAGTTCCGGCCTGCAACGTGATGAGCGACTTTTCAACGAGGCTGCAAAGAACATCAACCAGTCTGGTGGGCCTTTCCAGCCTGGTGGATACGATACGTTCTGCGGCAGTGACGGTGAAGTCGCCAGGGAAGATGGCCAGCTCCTGGAACACCGCTTGTTCTACGGAGTCGAGTAACTGGTAACTCCACTGCAAGGCGTCACCAAGAGTCCGATGGCGACACGGGGTCTGGCGTTTCTGAGCGGCAAGCAATCTGGATGAAAGGGCTAAATCCTCGGTGACCACTGCGAGACCCAGCGATGGCACGCGAGCTGCGGCGATTTCCAATGCCAGTGGAACTCCATCGAGCGCTCTGCATAACGTCGTAACCTGCTCTACGTTCTTTTCCGTAAGCTCGAAATGATAGTCCGCGGAAGTGACACGGCGGACAAACAGTTCAACCGCGCTATAGCTTCTTGCGTTTGCTGCGTTGACGGTGCGCGGAGGTAACGCGAGAGGACTGAGCCGGTAGACCTGCTCGCCGTCCATCCCCAATGGCGTCTGGCTGGTGAGCAGCACGCTCAGTCGAGGATCGGATTCCAGAAGCCGCTCAAGGGCCGCTGCACAAGCCGATGCAACGTGTTCGCAGTTATCGATGACCAGTAGCGCCTTTCCCGGGTGAGACGGTAGCTGTGCGCCTGTTCCAGCAAGCGCCGCCAACGCGCTCGAAATAGCCGACGATACTGAGGCTGCACTCAGTTGCGACAAGTCGGCGAAGTAAACGCCATCGGGAAAATAGCGATTGGATTCTGACGCGGCCTCTATCGCCAGGCGAGTCTTGCCTATGCCGGCAGGGCCTGTGAGCGTGCATAGCGCTTGGGTAGCCAACACCCGATTTAATTCCAGTAGCTCCTCAACCCGGCCGATCAAAGGAGACCGTGGGTTCGGGAGTCCGACTCGTACTTGAGGTGCGCCTATGGACGACGTGACAGCCCGATGCGCCTGCACTGAACCCGTAAAACGATAGCCCCGGCCAAATTCCGTCGCGATCAGGTCCCTGTCGTCCCCCAGGATTTTTCGCAACGACGAGATCTGCGCCTGCAAGCTGTTTTCCTCGACGACTTCCTTCGCCCATATCCGGGAAAGAAGCAAATCCTTGGATACGACCTGGCCTGCCGTACTGACAAGCTGGACCAGCACGTCCAGCGCACGCTCACCTACGTCCAGTCGTACGCCGTGTCTTAACAGTAGCCGCAAACGTGGGAACAACTGGTAGCGGCCGAATGCAACCATATCGTCGTCGCGGGAGTCTGGGCCCTTCGACGGCCTTTCATGGCGAGTCTTTGTACCTGTAGGCATTTTTTAATGACACATCGCAAGATTGCGGGGATCAACGGGGATTTCAGACGTCTGAAATTGTAGGCCAAAGACTTCTTGTGTGCGCTGCATCACGATGAAGGTCCCTGTACTACGTCGTGAGTCTGGACATGTCACCCAATACAGCTGGTAGCGAATCTCCGGCGCAGTCCGCCGCCCCTGACGAGCCCGGGTTAACACATCACCTGGACAGTTCATTGCTGATGGTGATGGCGATTGCCTGCGGTGTCTTCGTCGCTAATATTTACTACAACCAGCCGATCCTGGAACTGTTGCAGCAGGCTTTCCCACGATCGCCTGGCCTCGTCAACCTGGTTCCGACGGCGACACAACTGGGTTTCGCCTGCGGTCTGTTTTTTCTGGTACCTCTGGGAGACCGGATTGATCGGAGAAAATTGATTCTCGGGCAAGCAGCAGTGTTGTTCGTGGCATTGGTATGCCTTGCTGCAGCCCCGAATGTCTGGTTGCTGGTAATCGCTTCAGCGGCAGTAGGTATTTCAGGATCCGTTGCCCAACAAGTCGTACCGTTCGCTGCAGAACTCGCCGGATCCAATCGCCGTGGCCAGGTCGTCGGCACTGTGATGAGCGGCCTGCTTTGCGGCATTTTGCTGGGAAGGGCCGTTGGCGGATTTACTGCCGATCATTGGGGCTGGCGTGCCACGTTCTGGCTAGGGGCGGCGATGACCGCCATTATCTGGGTCATGTTGCTAGTCAAACTCCCACACAGTGAACCCAAGACGAATCACAGCTACTTTGGTCTCATGAAGTCACTCATCGAGTTGTGGCGAGAAGAACGGTCACTGCGCCGTGCAACGTGTATTCAAGCCGCGATGTTCGGTTCCTTTATTGGGCTTTGGACAATTCTGGCATTGCGTCTGCATGAGGCCTTCGGCTTGGGGGCTGACGTGGCGGGCCTCATGGGGATCGTTGGCGCGGCGGGTATTCTGATTGCTCCACTTGCCGGCCGTGTCGCCGATCGTCGTGGACCCCATGTCGTTATCGGACTTGGCTGCCTGATCATGTTGCTGTCATACGCGGTTCTGGGCCTTTGGGGCAGCCTCGCTGGCCTGGTCGTCGGCATCATCCTGCTGGACTTCGGCGAGCAGTCGGCTCTCATCTCCAACCAACATGTGGTTTACGCTCTTCGACCGGAGGCAAGAAGTCGGCTCAACACGCTATTCATGAGCGGAATGTTCGTAGGCGGCGCCGCGGGTTCCTGGGGAGCAGGCATCGGTTGGCGACTAGGTGGATGGCATGCAGCATGCGTATTTGGTGGCGCGTTGGCGTTGCTCGGGTTCGTTCTCCATTTCTCCGGGAGACTGGCTGCTTACGCCGCCACCCGAAGTTGAAACGTCGGCAGTGGCCGAAAGCAACAGGAAATAGAACGGATGCCTCCCCCGTAAGAGCCGACGAACGTAGCAGTTCGAAGGAATCAGGAAACTTTCATTCATGACCCCCCCACACTTTTCTGGCGCTCATGGCACGTTGTCGTTACTGACGGAAATTGATCCGCAGACGGAGACGATTAACCGTACGATGCGCCTCGAAGCTTCAGCGGATGGTCGCAGCGTGCTCCTGGTCGCACTAGATATTCGCAAGCCTGGCAGCCAACGGGAATGGCGTGTCGAAATTACGCCGGAAGAGCTTATCGCACTGGTTCACGCGCACGGTACAGAAGTATCGGGATATCTTGTCGATTTCGAGATTCAGGTGCGATAGGCAGGCACGATCCATCAAGTCAATGGGCTTGGACCATTGTCGAGAGCGAATCGCCACGTACTACCGGATTTTTCTCGATGAACTGCTGCGAGAGAGGTGCGCAACAGATCGAGTTGGCTGCGACGACGTTCCGAACGACCGCTTGCGGCTTTCAATAGGTCGTTGGGAGCAGATTGGTCAGCGGCAGCTCCTGGCCGAACCCGGAAGCTCATCATCGGCCCACGGCTGATCTCTCCGACTCAACCTCGAACTTCCCTTGGACCCGTTGCCGACCGTGGACCGATCACGGTGAACGACGGCTTCACAGCCGATCGCGGCCATTCAATTTGAGAGTACTGAATTTATTGTTGACGAACCAACGCACTACCCATTGCGGCTGTATCGCTTCGATCGCGACCTAAACTGGGCTAGCTCTTTCTCAGTGAGCAGGTATTCGCTGCAATCAAGCAGGCGAGCAAAGGCGAGGTCCAGGAACGCTCGTACTCGCTTGGGCTGAGCAGCCCGGCTTCCGTAGTACACGTGCAAACCGATATGCGCGCTCATATGCTGCAGGAGAACTGGCTCCAGTCGGCCAGCCCGGATGTGGGTCACCGCCGAGAAGCTCGCGAGCTGACCGATGACTTGCCCCGCGAGCACGGCTTGCAATTCCAGCTCCGAATCGTTCGTCGCGAACGCAGGAGACATCTGCCGATGTTCCAGCTTGCCATCCACAGTCAAGTACCACGGCGCCACCTTGCCTGTGCCCGGATGCCGGAACACGCTGCAGCGATGCGCCGCCAGATCCTCGGGTGTCGATGGCGCGCCGTACGCTTTCAGATAGCTTGGCGCGGCGCACACGATCATCTGTATCGCGAAGAGTTGCCGACCGATCACACCCTCGCTGGGCGACGCTCCGATCCTGAAGCCGACATCGACGCGATCCAGCACCCAGTTGCCGATACCGTCATCGAGCTGGACGTCGGGCTGGATATCGGGGTGCTTCCGACAGAACTCGTCGAGCAGCGGCATGAGGATGGCGGCGAACGACGATTTCGGCCCAACGATCCGCAGCGGCCCCGCGATCTCATCCTTGGACTCCCGTGCCAGGACCAGAGCCCTGTCCAGCGCAGCCAGGGCGGGCTGTGTGTTCTCCAGGAACCGTTGGCCCTCCTCGGTTAGGGCGAGGCTGCGCGTCGTCCGATGCAACAGGCGGACTCCAAGATGCTGTTCCAACTGCGCAATGGCCTGACTGGCAGACTGGGGCGTGACACCCTGGGCCAGCGCGGCCTTCCGGATGCTACCGAGTTCGACGGCTCTAGCGAACGTCGCGATGGCCTTGAAATCATTCGTGGGCATGATCGATTCTTCTGCTGAAGTGCGTCGGGACGCGTCGCACGGTCCATCCAGTATCAATCTGAGCTTGATACTGGTGCAAGGAGTAATCCACTAGTCGCTTGAAACTGCGACACCTAAAGTAACGGACATGGTCCGGCCACGGGTCGAACCAGGGCCGTGGATGATGTCTTCGCACGAGCGTATGGCTTTCCGATATGGGGAGAGACCGCGCCACCAGTGGTCCGTTTCGTGATGGAGGCGGATCAGGAGCGCAAAACGATGAATCTCGCCAACGAGTGGCTCGACGAGACCGGCTTGACCAGGGAGCCCGGCGCGTCCTGAGCAGACCTCATGCCGCCGTCACTTTCAACAGCAAGGAACGAACATGCAAGACGTAACACTCAACAACGGAATCAAGATGCCGATCCTCGGCTACGGTGTCTTCCAGATCGCCGACGAGAGAGAATGCGAACGCTGCGTCGTGGACGCGGTGCAGGCAGGCTATCGTCTGATCGACACTGCTGCGTCCTACAAGAACGAGGAGGCGACCGGGCGTGGCCTCAAGCGTTGCGGCGTCCCCCGCGACCAGCTTTTCGTCACCAGCAAGCTATGGGTAGAGGACGCTGGCTATGAACGTGCTCGAGTGGCCATCGACAAGTCGCTGAAGCGACTTGATCTGGATTACCTGGACCTGTTCCTGATCCATCAGCCGTTCTCCGACGTTCACGGCGCGTGGCGAGCGATGGAGGAGGCACATCGCGCCGGCAAGCTGCGTGCGATCGGACTGAGCAACTTTCAGCCGGACCGCCTCATGGACATCTCGGCTTTCAACGAGGTCACACCAGCCGTCAATCAAATCGAGGTCAACCCCTTTCACCAGCAGGCCGAGAGCGTGGAGTTCATGCGCGAGCATGGCGTGCAGCCGGAGGCGTGGGCGCCCTTCGCCGAAGGACGGAACAACCTGTTCCAGAACGATCGGCTGATAGCGATCGCCGGGCGCCACGGCAAGACCGTGGGGCAAGTCGTGCTGCGATGGCTGGTTCAGCGCGGCGTCGTTGCTCTCGCGAAATCCGTGCGGAAAGAGCGGATGCTTGAAAACCTGGCCGTCTTCGACTTCGAGTTGTCCGAAGAGGACATGACGGCCGTTGCGACGTTGGAGACAGGCACGAGCAGCTTCTTTTCGCATCGCGACCCGGCGATTGTAAAGTGGATGAGCGAACGAAAACTTGGCCTCTGACGCGCAATCGGAGTGGACGTCGGACACGAAATAGTTTGTGTAAGGGCTAAATTCCGCGCGATTTCTTCCGATGACCATGTATATCGCGGTCATCAGCGCCGCGATTACCAGTGCCAAAAGCACTCTAACCGGGTGGGGGAAATCATGGATATAAGTCAGATGGCTGCACAGTGGAGTGACCTGCAACTGCAAGCGACGGACGCAGAGCTATTTCAGCGCGATGCGGAAAAAGCCGGAATGCTTCGCGCCGAAGCAATTGGCATTGAAAAGCAACTCAAGGCTGCCGGTTACGATTTGCGCTCGCTTGTGGTGCTATGAGTATTGCGTAAGCGCGTGCAAGCGTCTTTTGGCTCGCCAGAACCGCCGTTCGCGGGGAGCCCGACCAACACGGTCCACCTGACCCGACGCTACGATCCTGCACGCGTAGTCTGCACCAGAGGCGCGTTCTCCAGGATCGCCGCCGCCGCGTCCTTGGCCAGCAAAAACGCCGATGTTTCGCCCGAGGCGTGCGAGAGCGCCAACGCGCCCTGAAGAAGCAGGTTGAGTTGCTTGGCGAGACGCTGAGGTTTGGCAAAGCCCGCCCGCTTGCACAGTTCGAGGAACTTCACTTCACCGCGTGAACTTGCCGCTATGCCAAGTTCGACGATGCCCTCGTGCTTCCTGGCATATTCCTGTGCCGCCTTCGTCCCCAGACAGCCGCGCGTGAGCATCCGGCCGGTAATCTTGCGTACGTCGAAGAACTGGATGATCTGCTCGCGCGGGTCGCTGATGTGCGCGACCGGATCGAAGAGTTCTTGCACGACGCCCTCACCATAGAGCCTCAATACGGCCGCGATCAGATCCTCTTTCGACGGGAAATACTTGTAAAGCGTGCGCTTGGATATGCCGCTGCCGGCCAGGGCCGCTTCCATTCCCGTTGCATGGAAGCCGGCATCGTAGAAGCGGTCGAACGCATATTTCACGATCTCGAGCTTCTTGCCTTCGATTTCCGTTTCCTGCTCCATCTCCCCACCCTCGTAAATTCCATCTCCTGTTTATAGCAAATTCCGTTGACAAAGTAAACGACGTCGTTTACAAATATCGGCAGGTAAACGAATTCGTTTACATCTGCGACGCAGGCGTTCGTCTCGACGCGCGCCCGGCGAGACGTCGTCAATCTTCGGCTCGCGCCGAATGATTTTCCGTATCCCGGCAATGGGTAATCAAACACTCAGGAGAAGATCATGACTCTTTCGAACAAGGTCGTGCTAGTAAGCGGCGCCAATCGCGGCATTGGCGCGGCCATCGTAAAGGAATTGCTGAAGGTCGATGTGGCGAAAATCTATGCGACGGCGCGTGATCCGAAAGCGCTACCGTCGTTCGGGGACTCGCGGGTCGTTCCGCTGCAGTTGGATATCACGAGCGACGCATCCGTCAACGAGGCTGCCGCCGCAATGCAGGATGTGGACGTGCTCGTCAACAACGCGGGCACGTTGGCCTTCGGCAATTATCTCGGCAACAACTGGGAAGCCTTCGAAGACGACATGCGGACGAACTACTTCGGCACCCTTCGCGTGCTCCGGGCATTCACCCCGCAGTTCGTGGCCCGCAAGTCCGGCACCATCGCGAATATATGCAGCGTTGTGGGACTGTCGGCCGTTCCCTTGATGGCCGGCTACTCGGCTTCCAAGGCAGCGCTCCATTCTCTCACCCAGTCTCTGCGCGGGACGCTGGAAAAAGACAACGTCACGGTTATCGGCATCTATCCCGGACCGATCGAGACGGTTCTGGCGAAGGAGGTGCCTTATCCGGACAAGGCGACGCCGGAATATGCCGCCGTCAATATCGTGAAAGGCATCGCCGAAGGGCACCCCTACATCTTCCCCGATCGGCTGGCGCAGCAAGTCGAGCAACTGTGGTCGAGCGACAACCGGAAGTTGGAATACGTCTCGCTGCACCTCGGCGCCTGAATGCCCCGGTGATCGGTTGGCCGGATCGATAACAGCATTCGCCGGCTGGATCGGCGGATGTTGATGCGCCCCAGACGTGGTCACGGGGATTTTTTGCCGCGACAACGGATGGTTCTGTTTTAACCCTCGCAGGACAAGCCCTTTATGATTACGCGCCGTTCCTTTGCAACAAGTCTTCTCGCTGGTGCTGCAGCCATGGTCGTAACCACCGCTACGTCGGCCAAAGCCCAGCCCGCCAACCCGGATGGAAAATCGTCGCTTGCTGGCAAGCCGGCTTTTGCGACCCACTACCGCACGGTGGATATCGACGGAGTTTCGATCTTTTACCGTGAAGCAGGTGCGCCCGGTGCACCGGTCGTACTGCTGCTACCGGGCTGGCCGTCGTCATCCGCGATGTTTCGCGATCTCATCCGTGAGTTGTCGGCGAACTTCCATGTTTTTGCTCCGGACTATCCCGGCTTCGGCAACAGCGATATTCCCGATCGCTCGCACGCGCCCTATACCTTCGACGCGCTCGGCGAGGTGATCGGCAAGTTCGTCGACAAGGTTGGCATCGATCAATACGTTTTGTACGCGACGGATTTCGGGGGGCTCGTCGGATATCGCGTGATGTTGAAAACGCCTCACCGGATGAGAGCGCTGGTCGCGCAAAACAATCCGCTCTTCCTGGGAGCGAGCCCATGGTTCGGGCCACTCGTGCCGTATTGGAAAGACGGTACAGACGAGAGCCGCGAGAAGGTCAGGCAACACTATCTAACCCTCGACGTGATCCGTGATCTGTATCTTACCGGTGTCCAGGATACGTCCATGATCGATCCGGAGCAGTGGCAAATCGACTATTCCTCGCTGCAGCGCCCAGGCGCTGCGGATATTTCGCTCGATCTGCTCTACGACATCCGCACCAATGGTCCCGCACTCAAGAGTGCCCAGGACTACCTGCGCGCGCAAAAACCGCCGACGCTGGTCGTTAGCGGGAAAAACGACATCCTGTTTCCGACCGAGAGTCAGTTGCGGTATCGCGAAGTCGTGCCCGCCGCCGAGATCCATTTGACAGACAGCGGTCATTGCGCGCTGGCCGATAAGAGTGAGGAGATCGCCAGGCGGATGCACGACTTCCTCGGTCGAGTGCTCTAGCCAGATCAGGCACGTCACGCCTCCCATAGCATCGCAGCACAAGCCTCAAGCGGTTTCTAAAAACAGCATCGAAAGCCCGAGATATTTGTAACACACGGTGGGCGCGGTAAGGTACCAGCGCCGCAAAGGCCGGGCACCGGAAGTTCGGTGCCCGCGCGCTATTGGCGCTGAACGTACTTTCACTCACCGAAATACACTTTTCATGGACTTTTTATGCTTATCAAAAATGTAGCTGTCAGCCTGCCATCCAGAGTCGTGACGAATGATGAAGTTGTCGATATGATTCGTTTCCATTCAACGGAATACGAAGGCGATATCGATAGGGCTACACGTACCATCAAGACTTTGCTCGATAGAAGTGGATTGGTCCATCGGCGCTGGTGCGCAAGCCACGAAAGCCCGATCGATCATGTTGCAATGGCCACGCGCAAGGTACTATCGGAAACGTATTTGAATCCGGAGCATATCGAGCTGTTTATTTTTGTCGGCATCGGGCGAGGATTTCTGGAACCTGGCAACAGTCACATGATGGCCAGTACGCTCGGGTTCGTAAATGCCGAATGTTTCGATGTAGTTGACGCCTGTATGAGCTGGACAAGAGCAATGGCAATTATCGACAGCCTCTTCAAGTCCGGTCAGTACAGAAACGCCATGATTGTGAATGCCGAGTTCAACATGCTGGCGGGTGGTCCACTCTATCCGGGGAATTTTGCGTTGAAAAATAAGGACCAGATCGAATATACGTTGCCGTCGTTCACGATCGGTGAGGCTGCGACTGCCACACTGCTCGTTGCGAAGGAGCCGGATAATTTCAGCTTTGCCTTTCGCGCGAAACCGGGAATTTCGGACCTTTGCACGATCCCAATCCCGGGCTACGAAGAGTTTTGTCATCCGACAGAACGCATCGGCAAAAATGGCGAAATGCGTTTTACATCGTTCGGTCATGAGTTGCACAAGAACTCCGATGAACTGACGACGGTTTTGGCTAAACTACCCACTCCGAAGAAAGACATCGACATCGTGTTCACGCACGCATCGTCCAAGGCAGCGTGGCATGCTTACGGGGAAAAAGCCGGAATCGACGACAAGATGTACCACATCTATCCTGATACCGGGAACCTCGTGTCGGCCTCGATCCCGGCAGCCATTTCTCTCGCCAAGGAGAGCGGTCAACTGAAGCGGGGCGACCGGGTGTTATGCTGGGTCGGCAGCGCAGGGATGTCATTCAACGCTAGTAGCTTTAGATTCTGAGACTGGGCCGGTCAAACACAAAGAACGACATGAAAGCCATTTCAGGAAGCATTCGCTATCTCAAACGGAGGATTTGTGACTCCGCGAGCGTGTCTGATTACAATATCCTTGCGGTTGGTGTAATTGGCACGATCGGGCATCCTGCCTATTGGCTATGGTGGACCTTCGTCGATCCTCAACCATTTGAAAGTCTGCCGATGCGGATTTTCGGCATGGTCGCCTGTGCTTTATTGCTTTTACGGCGCCTCTGGCCCGTTTCAGTGGCACGCTTTCTGTCATGGTACTACTTCGTAACGGTGGCTTACACGCTGCCGTTTTTTTTCACGTATTACCTGATCGCCAATCATTATTCGACGCTTTGGTCAATGGCCGAGCTGGGGATGATATTTTTCCTGATCGTCCTGTTTCCTTCATTCGCGGCATTGTCACTAAACCTTATTGTGGGAATTGGCCTGGCGGTGCTATGCGCGCGGGTTTTGATTCCGCAATCGCTTTATCTGGACACGCATCTTTTTATATACACGTATTTCCCAATTTTTACGTTTGGCATTGGTGCAGGCCTGACGTTCAGCTACAGCAACATGAAGGGGATCGCTGCGCAGGCGAAAGCCGGGGCACTTCAGGCGCTTGCGGGTACGATTGCCCACGAAATGCGCAATCCGCTCAGCCAACTGAGGCACGTCCTGGATCGTGTTGAAGACGCACTGCCTGCCACCGCCGAATCCACAACGTCATCGGGCTTGTCTCCTGAGAGTGTGGCCTCGCTTTATCGCCATCTCGCTCATGGTCAACTAACCATCGAACGTGGCATGCGCATCATCGCGATGACATTGGACGAAGTCAGTGCAAAGCCTATAAGCTCGGACAGCCTTGTCTATCTGCGCGCGGGAGTCATCACCCGAAAAGCGCTCGACGAATACGGCTTCGACGATGACACCGAGCGCAGCAAGGTAAAACTTGTGGTGTCGGAGGATTTCACCTTCAAGATCGACGAAACCGTCTATCTCTTCACGCTGTTCAATCTGATCAAAAATGCCCTCCACCACATAGCCGCACGTCCAGCCGCGACCCTCACGGTCACGGTAGACAAGCATGCGGTCGTTGTCCATGACACGGGTTCCGGCATCTCGCGAGACATCCTTCCGCATCTTTTTGAACCCTTCCGGACGGCCGGAAATTCCGCAGGCACGGGCCTGGGGCTCGCCTACTGCCAGCGGGCGATGCGAGCATTCGGCGGCACAATCAGCTGCCGTTCGGAAGTGGGTAGTTTTACAGAATTCACGCTGCAATTCCCTGTGGTTTCCGACCGTGACGTTAGCGAACACGAGCGCGGAATTTTTGAGCGTGCCAAGCCCATTCTGGAAGGCAAGCGTGTCCTCGTCGTAGACGACGACCCGACTCAACGGGCAAGGGTCCGGCGCGCGTTGTCAAAGGTCAGTGCACAGATGACCGAAGCGGAAAACGGGCAACTGGCCCTAGCCATTTTTCGGGAGGGGGCATGGCCCTTTGACCTCATATTGATGGATATCAATATGCCGGTTCTGGATGGCTACACAACCACGGAGAAAATTCGCGCTGACGGCGAACACCCGAATGGGGCCAGTGTTTTGATCGTCGGCTATACGGCGGAGCCTGGCAATGTTGCTCGCGTCCTCGCCCGTAGAGCCGGCATGGACGACATCATCAGCAAATCCAGCAGCATGACGGAACTGATCGGCGCGCTCCAGTCGCTCATGGAAAACGGTAACCGGCACCGTCCGACCCACGCCTTCGACGAGTTCTCCGGCAAAACGATTCTGGTGGCAGACGACGATACCTATAGCAGGCTCGTGGCCAAGGGCTACCTGGAGCGTTGCGGCGCCAATGTCGTCGAAGCCGAACATGGACACGCGGTGCTGTCCCGGTTGCAGGAGCACAGCGCCATTGATGCCATCGTGATCGACATGCACATGCCGGGAATGGGTGGCCTGGAGGCCACGAAATCGATTCGCACTCGCACCGACTCGTACGCGAACGTTCCTATCATTGCATTGACTAGCCAATCCGACATCAAAGCCGCGCAGGCATGCCTGATTGCGGGCATGAACGAGGTCATGGTCAAGCCCGTCCAGGTCGGTGCGCTATACGCCGCTCTCTCGCGGCAGTTTGCCCGGCAACGTGCTCTGCGCGCGTCACTGGTGGCAGATGCGGTCCCGGAGCCAAAAGCACCGGTCTACAGTTTTGCACCGATCGAGGAAATCCCGCTGCTCGACGAAAAACATCTTGAAGAACTGGTGACGCTCGATCTGCTGAACAAGACGTTGCGCAGCGGCATTGACCAGATGCGCTCGACGGTGACGCGACTTGCTGCCAGCGTTGCTGACGGCGACGTTGGGTCCGCACATGATGCCCTGCATCTGCTTCTCGGTGTTAGTGGCAACATCGGCGCAACGGCGTTGCATCAGTTCACGCGACCGATCTATGAACGACTGTTGGACGCCGAGGTTTTCGCCGAGGGCGATTGGCTCGCGCGAATCTGCTCGTTGAGTGACCGCTCAGCCGAGGCGCTTGAGACGTATTTTGACGCGGTAAAAGCGCGTCGGAGCTATCCGAGGTTGCCGCGTAGCAGATAGCTCGCCACTCAGGTCGCGAGGTGCGGCACCTTCCGGTGGTTCGTGCCATTTTCATACGCATAGGCATATCCAAGCAGCGCCGCCTCATCCCACTGGCGGCCGACGAAGATCAGTCCAAATGGCGATCCCGACTCGTAATAACCCGCCGGCACTGCGATGCCGGGCAGCCCCGCGATATTGATCTCGCCCACTGTCGTTTCCTGGATCGTGCTCTTGCCGTGAAGCGGAGGAAGCTCGCATCGCATTTGCGGAAAGACGAGTGCATCGAGACGATGCTCCGCCATGACCGTTTCGAAGATGCGCAGATAGCGCGCCTTCAGTGCGACGAACTCAGGCATCTCGGGCGGCAACGAGGGATCGGCCAGCGCCGCCTTGAAATCTGCGAGGTTATGCAAATAGTGCAGCACGCCATCCGGTCCAAAAGCGTCTTCGTCTTTGGTTGCTTCGGCGAATGCCGCGAAGGTCTTCAGCGGTGCATGCTTGCCGAGCCGCTCCAGATATTTCTCGATATCGTAAGGAATCGACTCGAGACCCCGTGCATCGAAGTTCGAAAGCGGCGGGGTCGGCTGCCGCAATTCGGCGAACCCCGAACCTTCGAACGGATCGTCGATCAGGGTCGCGCCGAGCGCGGCCAGTTCGCCCTTGACTCGCTCGTACAGCGCCGCGGCTTCATCGGAAAGCGGTTGGGCGCGCCATCCCGGACCGTATAGACCGATGCGCTTGCCCGCCAGCGCATTCCGGTCCAGTCCCGCGGCATAGCCGCCTTCGGGCTGCCGTCCGACGCTGGCGAGCGTCTTCGGGTCTTCGCTCGAATATCCCGCGAGAATGTCGAGGCACAGCGCGGCGTCTCTCACGTTTCGGGCGATGGGCCCCACCACATCCCGATTGGCCGAAAGTGGCACCACGCCGGCGTTCGGCACCAGTCCGATGGTCGGCTTGATGCCGACGAGGTCCTGTGCCGACGCGGGGTTTTGGATCGACCCACCGGTTTCTTCGGCGAGCCCCAGAACCGCCATGGCGGACGCCACCGCCGAGGCCGTCCCCGCACTGCTGCCTCCAGGTGCCCGTTCGGGCATCACCACATTGATTGTCGGTCCCGCCCAGCTGTCGTTCGCATGCGTGCCGGTATGGCTCAACACGGGAACATTCGTCTTGCCAAGCAGAATGGCGCCTGCACGCCGCATGCGTGCGACAACCGGCGAATCGCGCTCGGGCAACAGATCGATACCGCCTTTCTTGCTGTACAGCTTTGCCCATCCCGCCGTGGTAGGGAATCCGGCCATGTCCATCGGGTCCTTGATGACGACCGGCACGCCGGCGAGCGGACCCAGCCGCTCGCCGGCGGCACGTCGCTCGTCGATTCTTCGGGCATCTTCTATGGCGGCCGGATTCAGGAAGATCAGCGCGTTGTATTTCGCGTTGTAGCGCTCGATCCTGTCGAAGCAGGCCCGGGCCAGTTGCTCGGCGCTGAAACTTCCGGCCGCAAACGCAGCCTGCACGGCCTCGACCGTCAGATTTTCCAGATCGATGTTCATCGCTTTACCTTGTTCCATTCAATGCTCCTGTTGAGTCGACGCGCTCCTCAGAGCTGTACGCCACGCGTCAGCGCACCATCGACGACGATGTTCGAGCCGCTGACGAAACTCGCCGCCGGACTCGCGATGAATGCCACTGCATTGGCTATTTCCTGCGGCCTGCCCATGCGTCCGGTTGGATTCAATGCCAGAGCGGTTTCGAACAGCGTCGGATTGTTATGCTCGATCCAGTCCCACACGCCGCCTTCGAAATACACATTGCCGGGCGATACGGTATTCGCGCGAATGCCCTTTGATGCTAGCTGATTCGCGAGCCCCTGCATGTAGTGAACAAGCGCGGCCTTGAACACGCCGTACGGCCCCGCGGCGAAATCGATCTCGCGTCCGGAGACGCTCGATATGGCGACGATCGACGCGGCCTTGCTCACCTCAAGAAACGGCATGGCGGCATCCACGAGGTTGACGGTGCCGAGCAGATCCGTCTCGAACTCCTTGCGCCAGGATTCGATGTCGTTACCGATTGCGAGTGCGCTTACATTGGCCACGACGATATCGAGTCCGCCCCACTCGGAACCTACGCGCCCGACCCACGCCTTCAGCGCCGCGCCATCCGATACATCGACAGCCGTACCCGACGCGCGTGCGCCGCTCAGTTCCTGCAATGCGCTAGCGGTCGACTTGACGCTGGCCTCGTCGCGCGCACAGATGGCGACTTCCGCGCCTTCTGCGGCCAATGTGCGCGCGATCGCGAGACCAATGCCCTTGGTGCCGCCGGTCACAATTGCCTTCAGGCCCTTCAGTTGCAGGTCCATGCTGGTCGCTCCTTTGCCTATCGATGAATAACGTTTTGACGGCGCATTCAATCCTTCTCGCGCCCCGGCTCCGATGCCACGCCACGAGCGATCTGTAACACCTCGCCCGCCTGAATGACGGAGTGACAGATATCGTCGACGGTCACGCGCTTCTCCATCGCCTGCGCGCGGAGCATGTCGTACGCCTCGCGTTCGCTCACGTGGTGCATGGACATCAGAATTTCTTTCGCTTCCTGCAGATGCCGGCTGTCGAGCAGCTTCTGTTCGAGCCGGGCGATGCGCTGGGCGTGCTGACGCACGCGCTTCGCGTGATACAGCGCCATTACCACAGTGGAGAGCAGCCCCGATGCGCGAATTGGCGTCGTCACGATTCCGTCCGAACCCATCTTGATGGCCTGATCGATGAAGGTCGGATTCTCATAGCTCACCACACAGATGACAGGCGGTGCATCGGGCCCCGACCACTCGTTCTTCGGCGCGCGCTCTTCCGGCAGCAACGCGCGAAACACGAGGTCGGTCTGCTCGGGTAGCGTGTCCGTCGGCGGCCAGCTTCGCTCCACCTGAAAGCCCATGCGCCGCAGATGGTTCATGAGCGTCTGGCCGTCGCCGTCATCCGGATGGAAAACGACCACGCGCGCAATGCGCTCGAGGATCGAACTCGTGAGGCTGCGCTGCCCTCTGTCGGCTCGCGTGTTCACGTCAATAGTCCCGCGTGCTTAACTTCGTGACCCAGTCTCCGAGCGTCTGACGCGTCATATACGGATCGGGACCGACCGCGAACTTCGATTCGCGCAGAATGGTGAACTGGCCGTCCGCATTGGCGCGGCCAATGCGCGGATAAAGCGCCATGTGATGATTGACCGGATCGATGCGTACCCGGCCTTGCGGTGCAGTAAATTCCGAGCCGAGCAGATGCGGCATGATAGTGCCGATCTCATCGGAGCCTGCGCGCACGCATGCCTCCGCAAACATATGCATCTGATAGTACGCGGCCTCCCAGTTCATGTCGGTGGGCGTGTCCGCGCCGAAGCGCGACTGATGGCGCCGCACCGCGCGATGATTCTCCGGTGTGTCGATGCTCTGGAAATAGGGCGCCGCCGTGTAATGCCCCGCCGCGATGCCGCGTTCCATCGCGTGAATCTCGGTCTCGGAGGTATTGAGGCTGCCGATGGGCATACGGGACGGATCGAGATCCGCGTGTGCGTAGGCGTCGTAGAGATAGGGCACGGTCGCACCGATGACCGTGCTGAAGATCCAGTCTGGCGACTTGCGCCTGATGTCCGCTACGACCTGCGCGAACTGATCGCGCGTGGCGTCGAGCGGAAGGTAACGCTCACCGAGAATCGCACCTTCAGGATGCTGAAGCAGGAGCTCCTGCATGGTGCGATTGCATTCATAGGGGTAGACGTAGCGCGAACCGATGAAATAGACACGCGCACCATAGGCTTCCGTCATGAAATCGGCAAGCTGCACGCCGTTCTGATTCGGCGAAGCGCCGCTATAGATGATGTTGTCCGAGTATTCGAAGCCTTCGTACTGCTGAGAATAGATCAGCAGCCGGTTATGCTTTTCCACAACGGGCAGCATGGCCTTGCGGCTCGTCGAGGTGTATCCGCCAAAGATGACGTTGACACCGTCCTGCAGGATCAGCCGCTCGGCAAGTTCACGAAATGCAGCCGGGTCAGAGGCGGGGTCGTAGTGCAGGGCGACGAGTTCGCGGCCGCCGACGCCGCCGTTCGCGTTGATCTCCTCGATGGCGAGGGACGCACCGCGCCACTGTGACTGCTCGAGCAACGCAGTCGAGCCGCTCGTAGAGCAAAGAAGGCCCACTCGGATGACATCGGACAAAGCCATTTCGTGATGCACTCTCGAAAGCGCGCAGGGCGGGTGCCCCGCGCTTTGATCTGCCTTGATTCTTGCTGCTTGACGCTTTATTTCAGGTAGTGCTTCGCGACCATCGCGCCAACGGTGTATTTTGGATCGACAAAATTGCCAAGGCGAACCTTGCCGACCTGACTGAGCATCATGTACGCGTCCCATTTGTCGAAGCCATATTCCGCAGCCATCCACAGCACCAGCTCGCGATAGGCGATGCGCGTCGCGTCCTCCAGCGGCCGCGCGCTGCCAATGCTCATCAGCGCATCCTCGTTCTCGAGACGTGGCCAGGCGATCTGCCAGTTCTTGATGAGATCGACGCGCACCGTCGTCGTGCTCTGATACTCGACGGCTGTGCCGCAGACTTCGCCGTCACCCTGGCAGGCGTGCGCATCGCCGATGAAGAGCCGCCCGCCAGGCGAGCGCACCGGCAGATACGTGATGCTGCCCGGCCCCATATCGGGAACGTCCATGTTGCCGCCGTGATTGTCGGGCGTGAGCGAATTGATGGAATCGATCTCGGGCGAAAGACTCAACGTGCCGATATGCGGCTTGTACGGAAGCGTATTGCGTTTGCTCCAGTACACATTCTCTTCGTCGATCTTGATCTTGCGCACGATTTCCGGCAACGGCTCGTTGAGCAGGGCAGTGTAGTCGGTGCCGGTCAGTCCGCCGAAGTTCGGGATCATGCAGCAGAAGCCGTGCGGATCGTCACCGCGCGGCGCCATCTTTTCGATGTACACAGCGACTACGTCACCTTTCTCCGCTCCTTCGATCATGATCGGGCCGTTCTGCGGATTAAGAAATGGCACCTGTAAAACTTGCGATGGCTTGTCGGTCTCCTCCTTGATCTTGCCTTCGAATGCGTCGCGGGTTTCGACCACGATGCGGTCGCCCGGCTTGACGTGCAGCACCGGCTGCGAATACGGCCCGATGGTGTAGTGATACGTCTTCTGCAGCTCCTCAGTAAGATGATGCTCCACCGGTTCACGATCAGCGCCCACTCCGCGCTTCATCATGATCGATTCTTCAAGCCATTTCATGTGCTGTTCTCCGTTACAGTGCCAGATACTGGCGAATCAGGTGTTCGTCCCCGAGTTGCGCGGGGGTTAATGTCTCGACGATACGGCCCTTGTCCATCACGCAGCAGCGCGTCGCGATGCGTTCGACCATGCCCATGTCCTGCTCGACCAGCACAACACCGATGCCCGTTTCGCGCGCGATCTGCTGTAGCGTCTCGCCGATCAGATCGACGATGGAAGGCTGAATGCCTTCCGATGGCTCGTCGAGTAGCAGCACCTTCGGCGAGCCGATGAGCGCGCGCGCGATTGCCAGTTGCTGCTGTTCGCCGCCGCTCATGGTTCCCGCTTTCTGCTCGTAGCGCTGCTTCAGAACCGGAAAGTAGCCGACGACTTTCTCTCTCATTCGCGCCGCCTGTGCGCGATTCGCCTGTGCGCCGACCTGAAGGTTTTCGGCGACGGTCAACGCGCCGAAAATCTCGCGTCCTTGCGGCACGTAGCCCATGCCTTGCTGCGCGCGAAGGTAGGGTTTCCGGTGGCCGATCGCATCGCCGTCAAGCGTGATTTCACCCGCATCGAGCGTGATGAGGCCAATCAACGCGCGCATCAACGTGGTCTTGCCAACGCCGTTGCGCCCGATCAACGCGAGCACCTCGCCTCTGCCGACGCTGAACGACACACTGTTGAGCACGCGTCCGCCGCCGTAACCTGCCTCTACGCCTGATACCTCGAACAACGCGCTCATTTCCTCTTCCCCAGATAGACTTCGGCGACATCGTCGCACGCGAGGATCTCGTCGAGCGGGCCGTCCGCGAGCACACGGCCGCCGTGCAGCACCGTGACGCGTGAAGCGATCTGCTTGACGAAAGTCATGTCGTGTTCGACGACCATCATCGTGAGACCGGCTGCCGACAGACGTTTAATGAGTTCTCCGGTCGCGTGCGTCTCCTCGACCGACATGCCTGCTACGGGTTCATCGAGAAACAGCAACTTCGGGCGCAGCGACACGGCCATGGCAATTTCGAGCCACTGCTTCTTGCCATGCGACAGATTGCGCGCGAGGACATGTTCCTCGCTCTCCAGCATGAAGCGCTGCAAGAGCTCGTCGAGGCTTTTGGGCCGGTCGTCCTTCGCGCGATGCAGCGACAATTGCAGATGCTGGCGCACGCTCAGGTCCGGGAACACGCCCGGAATCTGGAACTTGATGCTCATGCCCATGCGGATGCGCTCGTGCGGCAGCACATGACTCATGTCCTCGCCGAGAAACATCACGCTGCCCTCCGACGGCCGATGCTCCCCGGTGATCAGCTTGAAGAAGGTACTCTTGCCCGCGCCGTTCGGCCCGATCACACAGCGAATCTCGCCCGCATCGATCCTGAAGTCGATTCCGTTGATGACATGTGCGCCACCGAAATGCTTTCTGAGTCCGCGCGTTTCCAGTAGCGTGGTCATGACTTGCCTTCCTCCTGCTTGAGGCGTGCGCTCCGATGGCGCGCACCGTCATGCGCGCGGCTGGAGACACGCCGCAGATGCCGCGTGACGAACGGCAGCAGTCCTTCGGGCGCGCCCAGCACGACGATCAGCAGAATCGCGCCGAGCAGAATCAACGCGTACTGGCTGCCGTATACAGCGAGGTTTTGCGAAAGCCAGACGAGCAGCGCCGTGCCGAGAATGGCTGCGCCTATGCTTTTCCTGCCCGACGTTGCAACCCAGATGACGGGCATCGCGGCGGCAGTGAGACCCATCGTCGACGGTGTGATGTAGGAGCCCCAGATCGTGTAGAGCGCGCCCGACAATCCACCCAGCGTGCAGCCGAGCACGAACACGAGCCATTGATGACGGCGGATATCGACGCCCAGCATCTCCGCACGCTGTGGATTCTCGCGAATGGCGATGAGGGTTAGACCGAACGTGCCGTTGAGCAGCTTGCGCATCGCGGCATAAACCACGATCAGCAGGATCACCACGAGGTAATAGAAGCTCGCGTTTTCCAGCGTGAGCGGGCCGCCCGGCCATGGAATGGTCAGTTGCGGCATGCCGCCCATGCCGTTGTAGCCGTTCAGCCGCGCTTCGCCGATCGCCCATTGCGGGCCTGCAGTCTGCGACATGAAGGTTTCGAGCACGAGCGTTACCGACAGCGTGACGATGCCGATGAAAACACCCTTGATGCGGCCGTAGAAAATCATGTAGCCGATCAGCGCCGCGACGACGACGCTCACCACCAGCCCTGCGCCCAGACCCAGCCATGATTCGAGCCACGTATCGCCGTAGTTCAACGTGAAGATGCCGTAGCTATAGCCCGACAGTCCGAAGAAGGCGGTTTGCCCGAATGACAGGATGCCCCCGTAGCCCCACATCGCGGCGAGCCCGACCGCGCTGAATGCCCAAAGCAGGCAGTAGGCGAGATTGCCGCTTGTGTTCGCATCGACCACGAGCGGCAGGCCGAGCGCCACGAGCCACGGCACGTAAGGCAGCGCGCGCGTCGTGATGCTCGTCGAAGGCAGCTTCGTTTGCTTCACTTCTGCCTCCTAGCGCAAGCGGGTGAAGAGATTGCCGAGACCTTGCGGCATCAGCCGGATCACGACGATGACCGTGACCAGCAGCCCGATCTGTCCGAACAGTTGACCGTAGGAGGCAGTGAGCGCGGTCTGGATGACGGCGAGCACAGCGGCGGCCGGCGTCGTTCCTGCGATCACGTTGGCGCCACCGACGACCACCGATACGAAGGCCTGCACGATGAAGTTGCTGCCCATTGTCGGTACCGCTGTCATGGTCGGGGCATAGAGCGCACCGGTGAGGCCCGCGAGGCCCGCGCCGAGCGCGAAGGTCAATGTATAAAGCCGGTCGGTGCGCAGGCCGAGACATTGCGCCATCTTGGCGTTCAGGATCGTCGCGCGTGCACAAACGCCGTAATTGGTCTTGAAGAACAGCAGATAGAGGCCGAACAGTATCGCCAGCGCGATGCCGGGCAGCACGGCGCGATACGTCGAAAAGGAGTACTCGCCAAGCGAGAACGACCCGAACGGCGTGCTGATGCCTTCAAGCGAGGGACCGGCGACCAGCAGCATGGTCTGCTGAACGATGAGGCTGATGGCCCACGTCGCCACGACGGAATCGAACAGACGGTCATACAGATGACGGATGACAAGCCGCTCGATCACGACGCCAGCCAGTGCCGCCGCGATCGCGCCAAGCAGCATCGCGAGAGGTAAGGGCACGCCGCGCTTGGCCGCAATGATCGTGACGTACGCGCCGCACATGATGAATTCGCCATGCGCGAGATTGATGACGCCCATCATGCCGAAGATCACCGCGAGGCCGAGCGCCGCGAGCACCAGATAGGCAAAGCTGTCGCCGAACTGATAGATGAGCGAATAGAGAACCGATAAGGTGGCCATGCATGCTCCACGTTCAGGAGCGGGGGGGGGGGGGGGGGGCGCCCGCCCCCCCCCCCCCCCCCCCAACAACCCGCGGGGGGGGGGGTTGTAGGGCGGGGGGGGGGGGGGGGTCGGGGGGTTGGGGGGATCGCGACCGCACAGCGCCGCGCCCG
>NZ_JBNDMP010000027.1:0-40544 GCF_050436645.1 Paraburkholderia sp. GAS33 | reverse complement strand
ACCCGTTTATTGCGTTTCGCTACGGTCATCGTCGCTCCTGTTACTGGCAGTCTCCTGCCAAATGACCGTTTACACAAAACTATTTACACCCTCGCGCCGCAGGATAGGGGCCACATAGAAGTACGGGCCGCAATCGTCTCCGGTGATCTCGGTGCAACCATCGAACATCGTTCGCTCGTTGCACCGAACCTCAGTTGCTTACTCTTCTGACGGTTTGTCGGTCGGTGCCTCTGTAAAAGTCATGTATTGCTTTATGTCAGGCTGACCTAGTGCGATCAGACTGAGCACGCCAGCACCAAACCGACGCGCAAATTCATCGTCGAGTCTGAACTCGAATTCGTCCAGCAAAACGGGCATTTCAATTGCCCCTTTCAAAGCAGGGGCCATCCTCGCTTTCTCGACCGACTGCAGGATCAACTGCTGACGATCCTGGTCATAGGTTACTACCACGGAACATGGCGGAAATTGAATCATCAGTGCCCCCTGCAATCTTGATAGTCAGCAAATGCGTTCTGCTTGCAAAGCGCGAGGCCAGCCAACCCACCCATATATTTGGCAAGCGCGTTGCATTTGAACATATCGCGCTCATACTTCGCATGACACTCCGCCTCGAGCCACTCTTTATCACCGCTACCTGCACATTTAACCATTCCACCGTCACGGCCGCCAGCTCCGAACAGCGCGCTATAGAGCGTTGATCTCTTCGCAGAGCTGGTCAAATCCGGCACCAGAGCGGGATAAGGAATCTGCGCCTGATCGCTCAGCATCAGCTCTGTTGTCTCACCCCAATCCGGCAACGCCTCGCTCAATTCGTCGCCAAACAGCTTCCCCGGCAGTTTCGCTTTCCACGCCATATAGCATTCAACGCAGAGCCTTGGCACGCCATCGGGATGGGTTACCGAAGCAAGATTCCCCTTGCCGTCGTACGCGTACCGCGTCGCATTGCCCAACGGATCCACCGTGGCAACAATGCGATCGTTATCGTCATACTGAAAATCGATCTTTAGCTTGTCCGGCCCTATGTTATCGACCGCGAACTAGTTCACCAGCACCATCCGGCCTTTGTAATCAAACCCGAACTTGCGCAACGCCCCTGTACGGGTCGTCTCGGAGTAGATCAGGCCGATGTTGGCCGAGTAACGTTTTATAACTCGCCTTGCACACAAAAATGCGGACAGGTTCGGTCGTCCCGCTGCAATCACATTGAGCACCACAACTCCAAGCTGTCGCGCCAATTCATCGTCAAACTTGAATTCGTCACCGTCTAAAAAAGACGGTACTTCCATAACTCCACTCACTAGAGGAGCCAGCTTGGCTGAATCTACAGCCTGCATGATCAACTGCTTAGTATCTTCGGTGTAGGTCAGAACCAAGGAATACAGTGAGGGATGCGTGCAACGGGGGCAACGTCAGTCCGCACTCATCCTGCAAAATCGTATTTCAGACGCTTGCTCCGCTTCTTCGACCGTCCAAGATTCGCGCACCGTCCGCCCCTTGCCTCTGCCGCCGCCTGGATTCTGGCGAGAGGCAGGCGCCTACGCTTATAGACACAGATCACCGTGATACCTTCGCGGTTCCATGGTCGCATTTCCACTCAGCTTTTAAATATCGATCCCTGCTCAAAAATCACAGGGCGTGATTTTTCCTACGCCTCGTCGCTGTAAGCAACCAGGCTCCACGTCACATCGGTATGGTGCTGGCGCATCCCAAGCAACGCGTCGAGTCCCGGTATGGCACGCGGCTGGGTTATGGTGAGGCGCGGCATGATTTCTCCCTTGCCGATACGCTGTGTCGCGTCCGGACTGAAACCCGCCCATTGTTTCGCGCGCCAGACGCCATCCTGCGGGCAGAACTCGTTGGTGCGAGCCGTGGCGCCAAGCGGCAAACGGTTGTCCTTTTTAGCCGGCGTGAGAGGCAGGCCCGTCGCAGGGTCGAGGTTTTTCTCACGGGCCAGCTTTGTAACCAGCGACTCGGCAGGCTTCTGCGGTGGCTGGGCGGCGTCCTGCTCCTTCTGCCACTGGAACGTACCATCCCACTCCGGTAGCTTCGCGGGAGGCAGCGGCACGATCCGGTCGATGTCCGGGACCTTCGGATTCAGGCCATCGTGGTCGCTGAGAAACTTCCAGATCAGTCCGTACCGGCGTGAGCGTTCAGAATCTTTGGACTGTCCGACGTAATAGATTTCATCCGATGGATTCGTATCGAATCCATTTTGCAGAAATGACGACGATTGCGCATCACCAGCCTGCACCCCCTTCTGGAACGCCTCGACAGCTTCCTCATAAAGTTTGGCGTCCATCAGGTCAATGCCCAAATAGCTGCCAGCCTTGCCATATCCCTGATCGACGGCACATTCCATCATCTGCCGTGAAATGTCCGGCGCGCGATCCTTTGGGGAAAGCAGGTCACCGACATAATATTGCCCTTCGGCGCTACCAAGGTCAGCGGCCTTGCGGAAATAGATCCGCGCCTTCTTCTCGTCCTGCTTCACGCCGTAACCGAGTTCGAGGTAGTGACCCATGTCGTAGTAGCCGCCCGGGATGCCCTCAGCAATCAACTGTTCGGCCAGATCAACCGTTTCTGTGGCCGCGTGGGGCGACGATGCCTGCCCGGTGGAGACCAGCAGTTGGAGGTTGTGGTTAGCCTTGTAATGACCATATGCCGCGGCAATCCGATAATAGCGGGCGGCCGCATCGTAGTCTTTCGGGCCGGGTTTCTTTTCGAGGAACAGGGCATATTTGAACAGCGTATCAGCCTGCGGATCGAGCGGCGGCAGGTGGTCCGCCTCATGGACGCAGGTAAAGGCCAGCTTCGCGCGCACGGCGCTCCATTCGGCTTGCGTGGGCATCGGATTATCCTTGTTCGAACAGGCGCTGAGCGCAAGCGCCAGGCAGATTGCAATTGATGTGCTTCGTCTTTCCATCGTTCAGTCCAGCCGCAAACGGCTCGCGCCCGTCCACATGAATCCAATGAGTGATGCGATGGGAGCTAGTGCGATCTTTTGATTGCCGGCATTTCGAGCAATTGTCTGTTCCCAATACTTGCTCGCGATTTGAGGGTCATCCTGCACCCCCTGCCCGTTTGTATGGATATTCCACAGGTGCCTTCGCAGCGACTGCGTCACGTCCATGCGCTCGTGACAGATGTTCAGTTCGCTGTCCACTTCCATGCTGCGCCGGTCGACGTTGGCCGAACCGGGTGTCCTACGCCTCGTCGCTGTAGGCAACCAGGCTCCACGTCACATCGGTATGGTGCTGGCGCATCCCAAGCAACGCGTCGAGTCCCGGTATGGCACGCGGCTGGGTTATGGTGAGGCGCGGCATGATTTCTCCTTTGCCGATACGCTGTGTCGCGTCCGGACTGAAACCCGCCCATTGTTTCGCGCGCCAGACGCCATCCTGCGGGCAGAACTCGTTGGTGCGAGCCGTGGCGCCAAGCGGCAAACGGTTGTCCTTTTTAGCCGGCGTGAGAGGCAGGCCCGTCGCATGGTCGAGGTTTTTCTCACGGGCCAGCTTTGTAACCAGCGCGTCGGCAGGCTTCTGCGGTGGTTGGGCGGCGTCCTGTTCCTTCTGCCACTGGAACGTACCATCCCACTCCGGTAGCTTCGCGGGAGGCAGAGGCACGATCCGGTCGATGTCCGGTACCTTCGGATTGAGACCGTCGTGACGGTCCAAGAACTTCCAGATCAACTCATAACGGCGCGAGCGTTCCGCGTCCTTGGACTCCCCAATGTAAGAAGCGATATTCGACGGATTGCTGGTATCGAAGCCATCTTGCAGAGCAAATGCGGATTGGACATCGCCCGCCTGTGCCCCCTTCTGGAACACTTTGATTGCTTCTGCATAGAGTTTGCTGTCCATCAGGTCGATACCCAGATAGCTGCCAGCCTTGCCATATCCCTGATCGACTGCACATTCCATCATCTGCCGCGAAATGTCCGGCGCGCGATCCTTTGGGGAAAGCAGGTCGCCGACATAATATTGCCCTTCGGGGCTACCGAGGTCAGCGGCCTTGCGGAAATAAATCCGTGCCTTCTTCTCGTCCTGCTTCACGCCGTAACCGAGTTCCAGGTAGTGACCCATATCGTAGTAGCCGCCCGGGATACCTGCAGCAATCAACTGTTCGGCCAGGTCAATCGTTTCCGCGGCCGCGTGGGGCGACGATGCCTGTCCGGTGGACACTAGCAGTTGCAGGTTGTGGTTGGCCTTGTAATGACCATGCGCGGCGGCAATCCGGTAATAGCGGGCGGCCGCATCGTAGTCTTTCGGGCCAGGTTTCTTTTCGAGGAACAGGGCATATTTGAACAGCGCGTCGGCCTGCGGATCGAGAGGCGGAAGGTGGTCCGCCTCGTGGGCACAGGTAAAGGCCAGTTTCGCGCGCACGGCGCTCCATTCGGCTTGGGTGGGCATCGGATTATCCTTGTTCGAACAGGCGCTGAGCGCAAGCGCCAGGCAGATCGCAATTGATGTGCTTCGTCTTTCCATCGTTCAGTCCAGCCGCAAACGGCTCGCGCCCGTCCACATGAAACCGACAAGTGACGCAAGCGGTGCATCACCGTTTTTCTCTCGCCTTGCATTCTGACTAATGATGTACTCCCAACCCTGAGCAGCCGTTTCAATTGAGTCCGATGTCGCACGGTGAAGCCCCTTCGTATGAACGGTCCACAGGTGCCTTCGCAGCGGTTGCGTCACATCCATCCGTTCGTGGCAGATATTCAGTTCGCTATCCACCTCCATGCTGCGCCGGTTGATGTTGGCCGAACCATGCGTGAGAAACACGTCGTCAACGATCATGATCTTGCTGTGAACGTAAACTGGCGTCCACGCACTACCAGGCGGCGAGTCGGGCGCAACCAGCGAACAGACGTGAACCTTGAGACCCGGAATCGGCTGCGGCAGAACCTCCTTACCTGCGTTGAGGTTGTCGTCATACTCGTGTTGCAGCCTCGCCTGCCTGGCCTGCGCTGCGTCAACGGCGCGTTGTGCGTCGGCCCGTTCCCGCGGGCTGCTCGCGTTTCGCATCTGCGTGTTCGCCGCCGTAACCTCTTTCCGGACATCCTGCAATGCGGAGCCGAGCGCGTCACTGCGCTCCTCCCGTGCGATGACCGGAATGGTGTCCGCGCGGCCAAGACTATTGAGCATGTCATAGGTCGTTCCAGGCCCCTGCCCGATACCGTCCCTGTTCGCGTTGGTCACAACAAAAAGATGAACCGGCTTTGCCGGATCACGTCCGGCACAGATCTGCGCCTGTACCACGCTCTTGATCTTTTCCGCAAGAGCCGGCCAGCGGAAGTACTGGTTCTCGATGTAGATGAATTTCGTTGCGTTATTGACCGCCTGAAGGTAAAGCGCCCTGATGTTACGCACGCCCTCCTGCGACTGCGTGCGGCTGATCTGCGCCATGACGCGTGTACCGATCCTGTCGCGCGGTTCTAACTGCGCTGCAAATCCACTACGCTTTGCGAGCAGGTCTTCCTTCGCATCACGTTGCCACGCCCAGCAGAAATTGTCGTTCAGATGTTCGAGAATCGGCCCCGCGACGATGGCCGACATGTCCTGCCGTGGCGTATCACCATTGCGCCCCAGGCCCGGCGTTTTCTTCGCGTAGCTGTGACGGTCATCGTCCCAATAGGCATCCAGCGTGTTATGTCCCATCACGAAGCCCACAGCAACTTCCGGCGCTTCATAGTCGATCAGCACCATTTTCTGGTGATGGGAGGGTTCCGCACCGTATGCACCAATAGTCCCGGATGTTGGGCCATCGCCGCTTCCCCGCATGAGTTTTTCCCGATACATGATCTCCTCGCGGTCATGCAGCGAGAAGTCACGCGTCACCAGTTCGATGCCGATATCCCTGAAGGACTGCGAACCGAACATCTGGTACGGGTCCTGTCTGAGTGCGGTATACATCTGCGATCCGGCAGGCGCTGCACCCGAAGGTTTGCCGCCTGCCGGCAACCGGGCATTGTGATACCAGTTCCGGTCGTAGGCGATCTGATATGCATCCTCGTTCTGTGTCATGAACCGCGCACCCTCGATCCACCCCGGTACCTCCTGTTCGCCGATCTGCGCGATCCAGGCGGAATCGAGCCAGCACAGGATGCGAACCTTGACACCCGCTTTGGCCTTCCTGATGAGCAGATCGCCAATACGCAGCGATTTGCCACCGTCCCGTTTGAAATACATCGACGGCTGGAAGCCCCAGCAGATGTAATCAATGGTATGTGTCGCCTTGTCAATGGCGTCATAGAGTGCTCCGAACGCCTCGTGGCCGTTCACAAGCGGCGTGTAGTTGGCAGGCTTTGGACGATATTCCGTCTTCTGCACGAACCACGGCAGGGTTATCACCGCGCTCCGCGTGCACGACAGCGCGATGGGTACGGTAATCGGTGGTTGCTGGGTCATGGTCAGGCGTCCGTATCAAGCAGTTCGTCATAGTCGGTGCGGTGTTGCGCGCGATCAACCGCGCCAGCATTCGTACCGCTTTGCCCCTCGTAGAAGTGAAAACCCCCATTGGCGAGCGCACCGTTAGTCAGCCTGCGCAAGCTGCGACGGATGGGTCAGAACAATGCGCACCTCGGTAGGTGCGCCCATCTTTTCGGTCGCTTCGAACGAGACGACCGAGAGCGCCGCCGCGCTGTCCGTGCCGGCCACATCGAGGAAATATGCCTGCCGTCCTGTGAGCAGGTTTGCAACCCGATCGAATTCCGCCATACGCAAGTCCCTGTTTTCTGATTGTTGGTCCGCGCTGTGCGAGGCGCCGCACCCGGCGATCGGACACCTCCGGAAAGTGCCGATGCGAGTTTCAAAAGGTTTTGAAATTCGAACGCGTTGCTGTTCAACAAAAACAGAGCGTCGGAAAGGCACCCTTCCGGAGAAATGTGTGGTGAATGACGAACCACGCCCGACATAGTAGAGTGGTTTTTCATCCCAAAAAACCACTCTGCAATCCGGTTATCGAGTCACTTTCCCCTTCTGCAATGATAGGGACTACGAAAAATCACACTCTATGATTTTTCTGAAGCGGTAACGATAACGGAAGTGGACGCTGATGCCTTTCACCCCGGCATGCACCCGGCCAGACAGGCCGCTGCCGCCGTTCACGACGCGGCCATGGTCGGCGGCGGTGAGCTTCAGGAGCGGACCGTCACGACGATACGGAGAACCGAAGGCCGTTTGCCAACAACTACGTCGTTGAATTCAAACGGAATAGATGTTTGTGGACCTTGTGCGTCGCGGGGTAAACTTATCCACAGACTTCGTTCATAAGCTTGTGGATAATCTAAGAGCAAGCGAGCCAAGCCATTGATGTAGCGGGTTAACCGCGCGCTGCTTCGGGCGCGCCGCCAGCGCTAGCAGCGGCCTTCGCAGCGAGCCACCAACGATCGCGGCCCCACGCGCCGATAGTCGGCTGCACATTTTCTGCGACCGGGCGACGTGATGAATGATTCTGCGCGTTGCGCGCTATCGTCCGTTCTGGCACGGCGGCGGATGCTGTCTCCGGAGTGCTGCCTGAAACGGCAGCGGCGGCACGTACTCCAGACCAAGTTGCACGAACTGCGCGGTGACTTCATCGGTTAGCTTGGCAGCCAGTGTCAACGCAAGTCGATCCCCGCCGTCACACCGCGCGCTTGCCTTCTAGCAAAACCCGCCGCGCCTAGAACGAGTGAACCGTACATACCGACGTGACGTACCGCGCCCCAAGCACCAGATGCCGCATGTGATGTATGACGTCGGTGACGCCGCCTCCGCCTGGTACGCGACTGAATAGGCGCCTCTTACTTCCCCGTCACCACCAGCCTAAGCTTCGAGGCCCCAGCCGTCGTCGCGGTAATCTGCGTGCGCTTGCCGCGCGCTCCCAAATAGAAATGCTGTCGCGCCGGCGAGTTCTGATCGTGGGTCGCATCGGGCAAGCAAGAAGCAATATCCGCAGCCACCGACTGAAGCGCGTCTGCACTCGAACCCGCGTCATGATGCGGCGTCCACAGACACTGATAGCTGTCGTGACTCGCGTTGCATTGCGCATCGTCGCCGTAGGGTTGCGCGACGCCGTTCACCTCTGCCTGGCTAAGTCCGGTAAACCCATCCGGCGCAGCGGCGACGATGCGTTTCAACGCCGCGCAGGGAGAGGGAGCATCGTCGGCCAACGCGACCGCGGGCAACACCACAGCAAGCGCTGCTGCGCCCAACGTAAGGCGCAAAATGGGGCGGTTGAAGTGATTCATTAGCGTGATTCCTTATAGAGGATCTTTCAGGTTGTGTGCTGCCATCTGCGCACACACTTCCGCCTCTCTGCGCCAGCACGTTTCATGCCGCCCGCCACTCGCCGGACGAGCATCGTCAATCCCCGGTCCCCTCCAGATCCTCCGCCGGCGCCGCGCTTCGCGTACGCAGCCTCTTACGGATCTCCGAATCGAGAATCAGCCTTCCGCGCAACTTACCCTTCATCCGTTTGACGTAGCGCGGCGCCTCGGTCATGTGAATCACCATCAGTTCGCGCACCTTCTCGACATCGCGAGCGCGCGCCGCTTTCGTGATGGCCTTGTGAATCTTCACGTTAGCCTCACCGAAGCGTTCATGTTCGGACTGCGGAGTATCGTTACGAAACTCGATCAGTTGCCGGATCATTTCGTTGATCAACTCGCAGCTAAATCGCAAGAACGGATTCGGATTCGCCGCCGCAAGGATGTCGTGGAAATTCACGTCCTCCTGACGCTGCTTCAGGATATCGCTCACACCATGCGCCGCAGCCGGTTTATCGCAGCATGCGATGCTCGCATCGAGCGCGGCGAAATCCTGCTCGGTCAGATGCGGCACCGCACCCGCTGCGAGTTCCGGTTCGAGCAACTGCCGCACCGTATAGATATCGTCGATGGTGACGTCCTTGAAGAACAGATAGTTCTGCAGCAACTGCAGCGTGCGATCCAGCGGCACTTCCACCACCATGCCGCCGCCGTTCGGCCCGGTCGTCACCTTGATGAGTCCCTGCACCTCCAGCGATTTGAGTGCCTCGCGAATCGTGCTCTTGCTCACCGAAAACAGCGCCTGCAATTCGACCTCGCGCGGCAGACGGTCGCCCGGTTTCAGGTCTTTCTCGGTGATGAGCCGCTTGATCTCTTCGGCGACCAGATCGGGGCGCTTCTGCTGCTTGATTTCAATCGCGACGCCACCCTTGGCTCGATCCATGACCATCTTCGATGCTCCTCATGTGCGCCTGTCGGCGCCTGCCCACCCCTGCTACGGGCAAACCCGTAGTCGCCGCCGGCGGGTAGCCGGCCCGCTGCGGGACGGGAATTTTGCCTTATTGACACCCGAATTTATTGTACCTAGCATCGGGTTCATTCTATTTATCATGATAAATAGATCCAGTCAGCGCGGTCAAAAAAGACCGCGCGGCGGCCAGCCCGGTTTCGCAGTCGGTTGCATGCGTGTCTCTTTCCACCAAGGAGCGTCATTTTGAATCGCCGAAATATGTTGAAGCTGGCCGCTCTGTCGGCCGTCCCCGGAACGCTCGGCTCGCTGGTTACGCGTAGCGCGTTTGCCCAGGGCGCGCCGCTCCAGTTCGCCTGCCCCGTGCCGATGTCCGGCGCCTTTGCCGCCAATGGCAAATACGCGGATCTCGGCATGAAGCTCGCTATCGAACAGTACGGCAAGGTGCTCGGCGAACCGCTCTCGTACACAGTGCTCGACACGGAAGGCAAACCGGCCACCGCTGTGCGCCGCGTGCAAGAAATCGCTCAACAAAAGAACGTTCGCTATTTCGCGGGCGGTATTCTGTCCTCCGAAGCATTGGCCATGGCCAGCGAAGTCGAGAAGGACGGCGGCGTATTCATCACCACCGCCGGCGCCGATGAAATCACCGGTAAGGACTGCAATAGCGCGACCTTCCGCTGGTCGGTGCCGACCTTCGGCGCGATCGATCAGACCGTGCGCCCGCTCATCCAGATGCTGCCCAAGGCCAAGCGCTGGTATACCATCACACCGCAATACGTGTTCGGCGACGGTTTGCTGTCCGCGGCGAAAGCGGTGTTTCAGGAGAAGGGTATCGAGCACGTGGGCAACAGCTACCACTCGCTCACCGAGAAGGAATTCAGCGGCTATTTGACCAACGCCGTCGCCGCTAAACCCGACGTGCTGCTCATCCTCAACTTCGGCTCGCAATCGTCGGATACGCTGCGTCAGGCCATCAGCTTCGGCATGAAGAACAACTGCACGATCCTGATTGCATGGGCCTCCGGGCTCGAGCAGTTCCAGGCGCTCGGCGCCGACCTGTGCGACGGCGTCTACTTCGGCGCGCAGTACTGGCACGGCATCGACTCGCCGCTTAATCATGATCTCGTCGCACGCTCGAATGCGGCGTTCAAGGAGAATCCGAACTACAGCCTGGCGGGTTCGTACATCTGCACGAAGATCCTGCTCGACGGCATCGTCAAGGCGGGCTCGGCCGATCCGAAGAAGGTGGTCGCCGCGCTCGAGGGCATGAAGTACGCAGGCTTGACAGGTCCGGAGGAAGTACGCAAAGGCGACCATCAGGTCATCAAGAATTACTATTTGCTCAAGGGCAAGGCAAAGAACAAGATGAAGAACGCGGACGACTTCGCCGATATCGTCAGTTCCGGCCAGTCGTTCCTGCCGCTCGACAAAACCGGTTGCAAGCTGGCCTGATAGTCCTCGCGTCGGGCGGCCGCGCCCACCGCAACCTTCAGCGACGGACGTCATGAACGTTTATCTTCTGCAGATCGTCAACGGCATCGGCGTGGGAATGTTGTATTTCCTGCTGGCGGTGGGCTTGTCGATCGTCTTCGGCTTGCTGCGCTTCGTCAACTTTGCGCATGGGGCGTTCTATCTGCTCGGCGCGTACTTCTGCTATCAGGCGCTGCAGTGGTCGATGAGTTTCTGGACCGCGCTCGTTGTCGTGCCGATCGTTGTCGGCGCACTGGCGTGGGTGGTGGAGAAGCTGGTCCTGCGACACGTCTATGAACAGCAGCACGAGTTCCATATTCTGGTGACCGTGGGTCTCGCGCTGGTGTTGCAGGAGTGCGTGATCCTGATCTGGGGGCCGCTCGGCAATAACGTGCCCGTACCGGATTCACTGAACGGTGTGGTGATCTGGGGCAGCTTCGTGTATCCGAAGTACCGGCTGTTCGTGATCGGGTTTACTGCCGTGCTGGCTGGCCTGCTGTGGTGGCTGCTCGAAGGTACGCGCCTCGGCAGCGCGGTGCGGGCGGGTAGTGAATCGACGGAGATGGTCTCGCTGCTTGGCATCAACGTGTTGCGGGTGTTTAGCCTCGTGTTTGCGCTCGGTGCCGCTACGGCTGCGCTAGCGGGCGTGCTCGCCGCGCCGATTCGCGGTGTCGATCCGTTCATGGGCATCGAGGCATTGAGCGTCGCATTCGTGGTGGTGGTCGTGGGCGGCCTGGGCAATTTTCTGGGTGCGCTGGTGGGCGGTCTGCTGGTCGGCATCGTGCAGAGCGTGATGAGCACGTTGTGGCCCGAAGGCGCAAGCCTCATGATCTACGTTGCAATGGCTGCCGTGCTGCTGTTGCGCCCGAACGGACTGCTCGGGAGAGCGACATGATCGACACGTCGAAGACGCTCACTACTGAGGATGCGTCGGCAGCCGGCTCCAGGCGCACATTCAGACAGGCGTTGCATCACTATCGCTTCATTCTGCTGGCGCTACTTGTGGTCTGCGTGCTGCCGCTGACCTTGCGTTCAGGCTCGCTCGCTACCGAGGTGCTGGTGTACGCGCTCGCCGCTCTCGGCTGCAACCTGTTGCTGGGTTTTACCGGCTTGCTTTCGTTTGGACAGGGAATCTTCTTCGGGCTGGGCAGCTATACCGCGGGCATCATACTGACGAAGTTCGATGGCACGCCTGTCACGCTCGCATTGCTCGCGTCGATCATCGTCGGCGCAGCAGCATCTGCTCTGGTCGGCTGGTTCTCGATTCGTCAGCGCGGCACCTACTTCGTCATGCTAACGCTCGCGTTTGGGCAGATGTTCTACTTTCTGGCCTACACAACGCCCAATCTGACCGGCGGAGACGACGGCCTGCTGAGTATCCCCCGCCCTGCACTCTCCCTGTTCGGCAAGACGCTCGTCCCGCTCACGACACCGTGGCAGTACTACGGTTTCGTTGCGGTGCTGTTCCTCCTCGCGTTCTGGCTGCTCATGCGTGTGTCGCATTCGGTCTTCGGACGCACCCTGCTGGCGATCCGTGACAACGAAGCGCGCGCCGCCGCGGTCGGTTACGACGTCAAGCGCTTCAAACTGATGGCGTTTATGATCTCCGGTGCGGTTACGGGTCTTGCCGGCGCGTTGCATGCGCTGATGACCGGCATCGCACCGTTGTCGAATATCGACTACCACACGAGCGAGATGATCCTCGTGATGACGGTAATCGGGGGCACCGGCAATCTGTTTGCGTCGGTGCTCGGTGCGGCCTTTTATGTGCTGTTCGCCGACTGGCTCTCTACGTTGTGGCCGCGCTGGTTGCTGCTGCTCGGCCTGCTGTTGATCGCCGTGAGTCTGTTCATGCAACGCGGACTGTGGGGTCTCGGCGAACGTATCTGGCAAGCTGTGCGGCGCGATACACCCGCTGCGGACGCAGGCGAGGAGCACGCATGAGCGAAGCCATCCTGCAGGCTAGCGGCATCGTGAAGCGCTATGGAAAATTTACCGCGCTCTCCGAAGTCGATCTGCGCATTCTGCCGCGCACGGTGCATTCGGTGATTGGACCCAACGGTGCGGGCAAGACGACACTGTTTCACGTTCTCACCGGCACCTTGCCGATTACCGCCGGCAAGATTATGTTCGACGGCCACGATGTGACGCATGAACCCGACCACAAACGCGTGCGCCGCGGCGTCGCTCGCTCGTTTCAGGTGACGAGTCTGTTCGCCAATCTGAGTGTGCGCGAGAACCTACGCCTCGCAGCGCAAGGTGTCGAAGCCAGACACGCGTTGAATGCATGGAAGCCGCCATGCGGCCCGCTGGCGCATACTGATGTAGTCGACAGCGTGCTGGAACGGCTTGCCTTGCAGCGTTTTGCGGACACCGCTGCGGGTGCCCTGTCGCACGGTCAGCAGCGGCGTCTCGAAGTCGGCATGGCGCTCGCCGCGCGACCCAAGGCGATCTTTCTCGACGAGCCGACCTCGGGTATGGGTATCGACGATCTCGCCGATATGAAGCAACTGATCCGCAGCCTGCGCGACGAATACACAGTCGTGCTGATCGAACACAACATGGGCATCGTGATGGACATCTCCGACACCATCACCGTGATGCAACAGGGCCGCGTTCTGGTAGAAGGCCGCCCCGACGAAATTCGCGGCGACGAACGCGTCAGGAGTGCGTACCTTGGCAACATGATCACCGGAGGTCGCGCATGATCCTCGACGTCCAGCAGATTCATGGCTTCTACGGCAAAAGTCACATCCTGCAAGGGGTTACGCTATGTGTCGGCGAAGGTGAGACCGTTACGCTGCTGGGCCGCAATGGCGCCGGCAAGTCGACGACGCTCAAGAGTATCGCCGGCGTCGTGACGCCGGCGCGTGGCGCGGTGACCTTCAAAGGCGAACCGATCCACAAGCTCGCACCGCATAGGATCGCTTCGCGCGGCGTGTGCTTTGTGCCCGAGCATCGCGGTATCTTCCGGCTGCTTTCGGTTGAAGAAAATCTGCGGCTCGGTGCCCGCAAAGACTCGCCGTGGCAGCTTGACGATATCTACCGTATTTTTCCGCGCCTCAAAGAACGGCGCGCGAATGGCGGCGCTCAATTGTCCGGCGGTGAGCAGCAGATGCTCGCCATCGGTCGCGCGTTGCTGAACCATCCTCGTCTGTTGATGCTCGACGAGCCGGTGGAGGGACTCGCGCCGGTGATCGTCGAAGAAATCGTTGCGCAGTTAAAGCTGATCAAGCAAGCGGGTGTCGCGATCCTGCTGGTGGAACAGAACCTCGAGGTATGTTCGCAACTCGCTGACCGGCATTACATCATCGAGCAGGGTGTGATCGTGTACGAAGGCGACAATGCCGCGTTTATCGCCGACGAGTCGGTCAAGGACCGCTATCTCGGCGTGGGCGTCGTTTAACTGCAGCGTCATTTATCGCAAGAAATCGCAAAGGCAAGCGCATGAAACTCCTCATTGCCAGGATGAATCACGAAACCAATACGTTCTCTCCCGTCGCGACACCGCTCGAAGCATTCGGGCGCAGCGGCCCGAGTTGGGGAGAAGATGCATTGCGCGAAAACAAAGGCATGCAGACCGCGATGTCTGCGTTTATCGATGCAGCCGAGCGTGAGCACGCACAGTACGTGACACCGGTTTCGGCTTCGGCCAACCCAAGTGGCCCGGTTGCGGCGGCTGCCTACGATGCGATCTGCAATGCGATCGTCGAGGCCGCGCAAGGGTGCGACGCTGTGTTGCTGGATCTGCACGGCGCGATGGTCGCGGAGAACTCGGCCGATGGCGAAGGCGATCTGCTCGCCCGCGTACGCGCGGCATTGCCGGATGCGCCCATCGGCGTAGCGCTCGATCTGCACGGCAACGTCACGCAAAAGATGATCGACAACGCTGACGTCATCGTCAGCTTCAAGACTTATCCGCATGTCGACATGTATGAGACCGGCGCGCACGCGGCGCGTTTGCTGTTCGATCTGATTCATCAGCGGGCGCGGCCGGTGATCGCGTGGCGCCAGCCGCCGCTGCTTACGCATACGCTGCGCAGCGCGACGGCCGAAGGCGCGATGAAGCGTGCGGTCGATGCCGCGCGCGCAGCCGAGGCGGGCGGGATGCTGGCGGTATCGGTGCTGTCGGGTTTTTCGCTGGCGGATATCGCAGCGCCCTGTATTAGTGTCGTGGTGGTGGGCGATGGCGATCACGCCGCCGCGGATCGGGCCGCACAACGCATCGCACAACAGATCTGGGATGACAGGGAGGACTTCTTTTATCGCAGCGCTCCGCTCGCAGACTCGGTCGCTGAAGCGGCCGCTCTCGCCAAAGGTGCGGACAAGCCCGTGCTCTTGCTCGATCACGGCGATAACTGCATGTCGGGCGGCACCTGCGACACGATGGATCTGCTCGCAGAGGTGCTCAAACAGGGACTCGACGGTGTCGTGAGCGGACCGCTTTGCGATCCGGAAGCGGTGGCGGCGCTGCATAAGGCCGGAGTGGGAGCCACAGTAACGCTACCAGTAGGCAACAAACTCGCCAGCAAAGCTGTTAAGCCGCAGGCTCCCGTTACGTTGACCGGCGTGGTACGTGCACTCACCGATGGCGAGTACACCATTAGCGGTCCTACTTACACCGGACAGCGCGCTTACATGGGACGTGCCGCCGTACTCGACATCGGCGCTGCAACGCTCGTCCTGACCGAGCGCACGCATGAGCCCTGGGATCTGGGCGTGTTCGAAAGCGTCGGTATCGATCCACGGCGCGCGCGTTTTCTGCTGCTCAAATCGCGGATGTATTGCCGGCCGGTATTCGTACCGATAGCAGCAGCACTCGTGGAATGCGACAGCCGCGGCGTAACGAGTTCGGACTACGGCCTGTTCGATTTCGAGCGCGTGAAGCGGCCGGTCTATCCCCTGGATGCAGATGCAAGGTGGCAAAGCATTGCTTCGTGAGCGCCGGCTAAAGCAATCATCCGAGACTCGACAACCGCGCCTTCAAAAACTCGATAAACAACCTCACCCGCGCCGGCAATAATCGCGTCTCCGTGATGGCATGCACCTGCACAGGTGAAAGACGCCACTCGGGAAGCACGCGTATGAGCCGCCCCAGCGCCAGGTCGTCGCGCGCGAGTTCGTGGTCCATCGCCGCAATTCCAACACCCTGAATCGCCAGTTCGCGGCTCAGACCGACACTGTTCATCGCGAAGCGGGTTGCAGTGACGACTTCAACCTTTTCGTCACCGCGATAAAACGTTCTCGACATCTCACCCTGTCTCGGCACCCCCTGCGTCACGCATAACACGTGATAGCGAAGATCATCGGGGTGACCAAGCGGCGGCGCGGTTTTCAGATAGCCTGGCGCAGCGTACAGATAGCGCGGCAGCAACGCGATCTGCCGCGCTACCAGCATCGACGGAGCGGTGGGCGGCGGTCCGATGCGAATCGCGAGATCGAACGGCTCCGTCTGCAGATCGATCCGGCGCGGTGTCAAATCGAATTCGAAAGCGATCAGCGGGTACGCCTTGGCGAAATCGGCAAGGATCGGCGCCAGATGGCCGGTGGCCAGATCCGCGGGCATCGAGACCCGCAGTGTGCCGGTCGGGCGTTCAGCCATGTCCAGCAGCGATTCATGCGCAATGCGCGCTTCCTCGACGATGCTCTGACAGCGCCTGAAATAGACCTCGCCCGCCTCGGTCAATTCCACTTTCCGGGTGGACCGGTGCAGCAGGCGCAAACCAATCGTCTTCTCCAGTTCCGCAATATGCCGCGAGACCGTCGAATTCGGCATATCCAGCGCCTCCGCCGCGCGACGAAAACTCCGGGTCCGCGCCACTTCGACAAACAGGCGCATGTAGCTCAACAATTCCATGCCGATTGCTCCACTGGTGGATCACTGTATTCAATTTTATGCCTTTATCTCTCCCATGGATCAGTTCATTCTGTCCTTACTCCTTCACCAACACCAAGGAAACGACATGAACTCCCTCTACCACAGCATCCGTATCGGCCGCCACACCCTGCGCAACCGCTTCGTCATGGCGCCGATGACCCGCTCACGTGCCGACGATGTGTCCGGCGTGCCCTCCCCGCTCGCCGAGCAGTACTACGCCCAGCGCGCCAATGCCGGCCTGATCGTGACGGAAGGCACCTTTCCGTCGCCGATGGGCAAGGGTTATGTGCGTACACCGGGCATCCACTCGGCCGCGCAGATCGACGCGTGGAAACGCATTACCGCAGCAGTGCACGCGAAAGGCGGCCTGATCTTCCTGCAATTGATGCACACCGGACGCATCTCGCATCCGAGCCTGCTGCCGGACCACGCGACGCCCGTCGCGCCTTCGGCGATTGCGGCGGAAGGCAAGGTCTTCACCGCCACCGGCCCGCAGGATTTCGTCGTGCCGCGCGCGCTGGAAACTGAAGAAATCCCCGGTATCGTCGAGGACTATCGGCTCGCTACCCGTCACGCGCTGGAAGCCGGTTTCGACGGCGTCGAGTTGCATGCTGCTTCCGGGTATCTGCCGGAACAGTTTTTATCCTCGGGGACCAATCAACGGACCGATCAATACGGCGGCTCGCTGGAAAACCGCGCGCGCTTCGTGCTCGACGTGCTGACGGCCATGGTCGAAGAGGCTGGCGGCGATCGCGTCGGCATCAAGATCGCGCCGGAGATGGGCTTTAACAGCGTGAGCGACGCGACACCGCAGGAAACCTATCAGTACCTTGTTCAGCGGATCGGGCAACTCAATCTGGCCTATCTGCATGTAGCCAAAACGAAGAGCCCGTTCGATTACCGCGCCCTCCTGCAGCCGGTGTTCGACGGCGCGCTGCTGCACGGCGGCGGCCTCAACAAGACAAGCGCTCAAACGCTGATCGACGAGGGAGGTGCCGATGCAGTTGTATTCGGCGGCCTGTATCTCGCCAACCCGGACTTGCCGCAGCGCTTCCTCGCCGATGCGCCGCTCAACACGCCCGACCGCGACACGTTCTACTCAGCCGGCCCGCAAGGCTACATCGACTATGCTGTTCTGGAGAATGCACAATGAACCGAGCTCTTCTTATCCATGCTTATGGCGGCGCCGACGCCGTCTCTATCGACCGTATCGACTTGCCGACGGCGGCAGCCGGTGAGGTCTTGGTGCGGGTTCGCGCGGCCGGCGTCAACGGTCTCGACTGGAAGATCCGCGACGGCTCGTTGCAAAGCGTCTTTCCGCTCCCGCTGCCGGCGACGCTCGGCATCGAGCTTGCCGGCGAAGTGACGGAGATTGGCGCAGGCGTAACGCGCTTCACGGTAGGCGACCGTGTGCTGGGCGCGTTGGGCGCCATAGGCGCCTACGCTGATCACGTAGCAATCGCCGCCGACAAGCTTGCGCCCATTCCCGACGGCCTCGACGACACCATCGCCGCCGCCATTCCGGTTGCCGCGCTGACAGCATGGCAGGCGTTGTTCGAAGCGGGTGAACTGAAACGCGAGCAGACGGTGTTGATTCACGGAGCAGCGGGCGGCGTGGGCAGTTTTGCGGTGCAGTTGGCCCGGCGTGCTGGAGCGCGTGTCGTTGCGACTGCGCGAGGCATCCACGCGGCTTATCTTCGGGAACTGGGCGCGGATGAAGTGATCGATTATCGGACCACACCATTCTGGGAAGTCGCACGCAACGTGGATCTGGTGCTCGATCTCGTTGGCGGCCCCGCATTGACCGGATCCTGGCCGATCGTCGCGGAACAGGGTCGCATAGTGAGTACGGCCGCGCCCGAGATAGCGACGCAAACGCCAACAGGCAAACGGGGCGTCTGGTTCCAGATGCGCACTGACGCCGCAAAGCTCTCGGAAATCGCGCGCGAAGTCGCTCAAGGTAATCTGAGGGCGGAAGTCTCCGAGATCGTCGATCTGTCCCAGGCGACTGATGCAATCGAGCGCAACAAAACGGGGCATGGCCGCGGCAAAACTGTCGTCAAGTTCCAGTAGTTGAAGCTGTCAGGAGCCCGGCTGCACGACGTCCATACATCAGCTTCAATTCGTTATCCGAAGTAAGTGTGTGGACTTTTTGTGCACCGGTTCGCAACGCTCGAAACGTGTCGTAAAAATTTAATGTTGCGTCGCAGCATTTATACGCCTATGCTGAGTTGAGCGGAGCTTGGGGGCTTACAGATGCCCATCGGGCCCCCTAACTGCGGAGGCATAAATGACATATCCGCACTCACCTGATTTGACGCTTCATGTGTTTGAACAGGATGGTGGCTGGCATTGGGCACTTACGACCGAAAGGCAGCACGGGACGGGGAAAAAGGTAGTCGCTTATAGCGAGGACCTGTTTTCCTCGGAAGCACAGGCACGTGCGGACGGCGAACGGGTAGCGAACAGCTGGCAGCACGACGGAGAGCAGCGCCGGTCCGAACTGGCATAAACATGCGCCTCGGGGACAGCACGAGGCGTCGGCCCGCTACGCCATCGTATGCAATATCTTGTGGACGTGATGCATGTGATGCGCGGTCTCGCTTTGCAGATGCGCAATGGCCTGTTTGACCCGCCCGGCGTCACCTAACTGAAAGGCATACTCGCGAAGCAGCGCTTCGCTCATCACCTGGTCGTTCAACGTTCCCAGTTCGTCTTGCACTACTGTAAGACGGTCAATCACGGCCTGATGGCCGCTCTCCAGAACCGGCGCGAAAAACTGCAGCAAATAGCGAAGTTTTTTCCCTGCAATCCGCACCTCGTGCAGCGCCGCGTAGTCTGATCCGTCTGCCGATATCGCCCGTTTGACGCGCTTCTTCAAGGCTTCTTCGGCTACTTGCACGCGTTCTTCCGCAAAGCTTGCAACAGGACGAGAGGCGCATTGCGCATCGAGGTGCAAACGCGCATCTGCAAAAGTCTGCTCCAGGATTCTCTCCACGCCTGCATTGCCGAGCGCGCGCAAGCTGAACGACAACGCCTGAGCCCGATGCTCATCGATCGCGGCAATCAGCAAGGCAAACGAATGTTTCTCCGCTGCGTCCACTGCGGCGATCAGTTCGCGCAAGACATCCCAGTCCCGCGTGCGGCCGGCGGCATCGGCGAGTGACTTGAACTCGCGGCGTTGCAGCTTCGCCTCTTTTCCGTCGAGCAAGGAGTCGTATGCCCACCACAGTGTCCGCAAACGGCGCAGCGCGACTCGAAGCTTGTGGAGGTCCTCAGGACCCGCGCTGGAATTGAGCTTGCGAACCCGGCACACTGCCTCGCCGGAAATCGATGTAGCAAGCAGCACGAAAGCATCGGCAGCCGTCATCGCAGCGGAAACCGACCCGGTGCTGACGGGGCCGACCGCTGCAGACGACGCGTACATGTGTGCAGTTTCAGCAATCACGGTACGGGAACTCATGATTCGATACGCCTTTTGTAACGGCGAGCAGGACAAGAACAGCGCAACACGGCTCACGTATTCCGCATAGGCAGACCGATGCGCGTGTGGCGCGTGGCCCGCATTTCCTCTTCAATCCTACAACGCGGGAACACGCGCGCCAATGAGAACAAAAGTGTCACCTTCGCGCGGCACGCTTGCTGCGTCTCCGCGAGCACTATATCTGCACTGAATTCGCACCATATTTTTTGCCGTGTGACATCAAAAGGTAATGAACTGATGAGGCGTTTTTGCCTCGCAAAACATCAGGGATATTTCTTCGAACCTGCTTCGGGCATCCATGTCGAAGCCTCGGAACGCATGCATGCTGAAACACGCATTGCATTGCGAGCACCGCAAACGACATTACCGAAGGAGTGTCCATGGCTAACCAGCTTGCCGCGATTCAGCACATTGTCGTTCTGATGCTGGAGAACCGTTCTTTCGATCACATGCTTGGCTTCCTCTACACGGACCAGCAGAACAAATCGCCGTCCGGTCAGGCGTTCGACGGCCTGACCGGCAACGAATCGAACCCGACCTCGAAAAAAGGCGAGTCCGTGAAGGTGTACAAGATCCAGTCGAGCGACAGCAACGCATACTTTCAACCCGGCGCCGATCCAGGCGAAGGCTATAGCGCAACGAACTCGCAGTTGTTTGGCACGGTCACCGCGCCGTCGCCGGCCAACGCGACTAACCAGGGCTTCGTGACGGACTACGACTACACGCTTGGCTGGGAATCGAAGGAGCCGAGCTGGGGCGTGCTAAAGGGCACGGTCGCCTCGGACATTATGGGCATGTACACACCGGAGACGCTGCCAGTATTGTCGGGACTCGCACGCGGTTACGCCGTATGCGACCAGTGGTTCAGCTCGGTGCCCACCGAGACCTTGCCGAATCGCGCCTTCGTGTGCGCGGGGACAAGCCAGGGACACATGGACGACAAGACCAAGACGTTTACGTCGCCGAGTATTTTCGGCGCGCTGTCACAGCACAATCAAAGCTGGGTCATCTATGGATACACCCAGCAGCCGCTCACACGCCTGAACTTCCCTGACACCACGAATGCGTCCGACGATCACTTCGGACTCTTCACGGACTTCCAGAGCGCAGCGAAAAACGGCACGCTGCCCGCATACAGCTTTCTCGAACCGAGCTGGGACGCAGCCGGCAACAGCCAGCATCCCAACTACGACGTCGCCTTGGGCGAGCAATTTATCCACGACGTGTACTACGCTTTGCGCAGCAACGAAGCGCAGTGGAATCAGACGCTCCTGATCATTACCTACGACGAGCACGGCGGATGCTATGACCACGTTCCGCCGCCGCTGGGCGCCGTGCCGCCCGATAACACGGCTGGCGAATATGGTTTCGACTTCACGCGCTTCGGCTTGCGCGTGCCAACGGTGCTGGTTTCGCCACTGATCGCACCAGGGACCGTGTTCCGCGTTCCAGCAGGCACGACGCCGCTCGACCACACTTCGATCCTGAAGACGGTCGAAACGCGCTGGGGTGTGCCTGCTCTCACGGCCCGCGATGCCGCCGCTCCTGACGTGGGCGACGCGCTAACGCTCGAGACGCCGCGGACCGACGATCCACCTTCCGGCGTGGTGGTGCCCACGTCGAAGGGCACGAATCCCTCGGCAGACAAGCCGTCGCACCTGCAGGAAGTGCACGCGGAACTGGTATCGCGACTGCCGGTACCGGATGCGAAGGGAGGCATGCATCATCAGATGCCCGTTTTGCGGACCAACGCGGAGTACGCGCATTACATCGAGTCACGCACCCAGGCATGGCTGGCGCATCGGGCAGGTTCGCAGAGCTAGTCCGGGAGACAAGCGGGTTCTTCGATCTCGGCGCTTGGGGGCGCCCGGCAGATGCCGGCGCCTACCCGGCCGTTTTCGAATACTTGAATGTGCCTTGCGCACTCGCAATCAGAATGCGCTCGTCCACCCAGGCCGCGGCGCGCGAAAAGAAGATCGAACGTCCCTGACGCTCGAGAAACCCTTTTGCGGTCACCCGTTCGCCGAGTCCTTTGTCGAGATAGTTGGTGGTCAACGAAAGCGTGAACGCATGCCGCGCGGTTTGGCCGGGCGGCGCAAAGATACCTGCATATCCCGCTGCTGCGTCAAGCAGGGTGGCAATCGCGCCACCTTGCAGGACGCCCTGCCGGTTGAGCTTGCTGGCGTCGATCAGCATGGTCAGTTCGGCGTAGCCCTCACGCCATTGCGTTAACCGCACGCCTAGCGATTCGAGAAACGGGTTGTCGATGGGATGGTCCGACATGCTTTGGCCTCTTGTGAACGTTATGCCGTGAATGCGTTTGAGAATTCGCTCGATCTCGCCAGCATACCCGGACGCTCAAAAAACCGTCGTGCCGCTACCGCCCGCTGATGCGCTATTGCACGCTATCACCGTCACCGTCCTGCGTCATCACGAGCGCGAGCGACGAAGAAAGAACCGATTTGGCCAGTTCATCGTCGTCCACTGCGCGCGCCAGCGTGATCGCGCCTACGATGGTCGCCACGATGCCAAGCGCCGACTTCTCGCCGCCGCGAAGCGCCGCCTTGGCAACACGTGCGGTCAATTCATTCAGATACCGCGTCAACAGTGCGCGCACATCTGCGTTTGCATGCCGCGCTTCACCCGCAAGCGCGCACAGCGCACATCCGGTGCCGGGATCGTTCACGTGACGCTCATCAAGGAAGGCCTCGGCGATGGACTGCAGCGGCGTCTCGCTACGCTTGCCCGCATCGTTATCGCGCGCGGCGATGCGCGCCCGGCTTTGCGTGAGCGCATATTCCAGCGCTTCCACGATCAGCGCATCGCGCGACGCGAAGTGCCCATAGAACGCGCCGTGCGTCAGCCCGGCGCTGCGCATGCAATCGGCCACGCCGAGCGCCTCGATACCGTTCTCGCGAATCTGCCGCGACGCGTTCTCCAGAACACGCTGCCTGCTCTCAGCCTTCTGTGCCTGTGAATAACCCATTTTTCTGCTCCGTCATGCTTGACAATCTGCATGACGATCATCATACTGAATTTGTGCATGATGATCAACATGCAGATTTCAGCTGTTGACGATGCTCGTGATGTCCAGATGCGGCCGCTGTCCCGCGCCGCTCAACAGGGTCTTTTCGCAATGCGAGCAGACGCGGCGATGCCGGCGATCTCGCGGCGCACTACACAGGAGAAGGAACATGCGATTTACCGGAAAAACAGCGCTCGTGACGGGCGGCAATAGCGGCATCGGCTTTGCCGCGGCACGACTTCTGATCGCGGATGGCGGCCGCGTGGCGATCACGGGGCGCGATCGCGCAAAGCTGGATGCCGCTGTGGCGGAGTTGGGCGAAAACGCGCTCGGCATTCAAGCGGATCTGGACGATCCCGCAGCGATCGACTCGCTGTTCAAGCAGATTCAGGAAGCCTACGGGAAGCTGGACATCGTGTTCGCCAATGCGGGCATTCCGGGCTCCACGCCGCTCGGCAGCACAACGGCCGCCGCGTTCGAGGCGATTCTGCGCACCAACCTGACCGGGGTTTTCCTCACGGTGCAGGGCGCGCTGCCGTTGATGAGCGCAGGTGGCTCGATCGTGCTGAACGGCTCGGTCATGCGCGAACTCGGCTCGCCGGGATCGGCGGCCTATTCCGCCACCAAGGCAGGCGTGACGGGAATGGCAAAGGTGTTTGCGGCGGAACTCATCCCGCGCGGCATCCGCGTCAACACTGTGATCCCAGGCGGCACGCGCACGCCGATCTGGACACGCGGCTCACGCGCCGGGGCAACTGTCGATCAGACCGAACAGGCAATCTCCCCGCTCATTCCGATGGGCCGCTTCGCCACGCCTGAGGAAGTCGCCTCAGCGGCGCTGTTCCTGGCTTCGGACGATGCGTCGGGAATCACGGCGGCGGAAATCGTCGTCGACGGCGGCTCGACAGGTGCACCGTGGGGCGCACCGGCGTTCCGCAAAGGCTAAGGAAGAAGCGCGAGAGTAGTCGGCGATGCCAACCGGAACGCAAGCGCAATTTATACTTGCACCCGCGCGTTGGCTCGCCGCCGCATCGCGAATCTTCTTTGTCTGAGAACCCGGATTATCAATGCTTCGATTCGAGAACCTGTGCAAACATTACGGTGAACGCACCATTTTTCAGGGACTGCATTGCAGCGTCGATGCAGGCTGCGTCGCGCTGAACGATGAGAGTGGGAGCGGGAAATCGATTCTGCTGAGTATCCTTGCCGGCGAGATCGAAGCGGACGCGGGCGAGGTCTGGCTCGGCGGTCATTCGCTGCGGAGCGCTCCTGTCGCGGCAAGAGCAGCGCTTGCCTACGTGCCCGACGACTGTCTCCCGGGTTCGATGGAAATCGGGCGCGACTTTCTCGAACGGATAGCGACGGAACGACAGACCGCGCTCGACAGCCGCGTGCTCGAACTCGCCGACCGGTTCGGCCTTACCGCGCATCTCGAGAAGCGCTTCGAGCAAATGTCGTTCGGCACGCGCAAGAAGATTTTCCTGACGGCAGCGTCGATCGGACAACCCGCCGTCGTCATCGCGGATGAACCGGGCGGCGGCCTCGACGCTCCTGCGCGTGGCGTCCTCGTCGAACTGTTCAAGCTGCTGGGGCAAGACCGTGTGGTGTTTTTCACGAGCTACGACGCGGCACTCACGAGCGCTTGCGAAGCGAAGGTAGTCAGTTTCGCGGATCTCGCTGCGAAAGCTTGAGCCGCGGAGGTGACGCTGACGGTGGAAGCGGCGGCCGCCTGCACCGCGCACGAAGGCGCCACTAGCCACTCACTGCCCTTAAGCGGCTCAACACAGCGGCACACACGTCACGGATGCAGCGATAACCCCTTCACGGCCTTATCGACCATCTTCCTCGGGCCACGCAGCGCGATCCCCACAAGGTCGGGTTGGTCCACGGACTCAGCGCGAAACGCCGCCCGATTGTCGTCATCATTGCCAGTGGAAAACATCGCCTTCACGTAGACCGCGATGGTCAGTTCTCTTTGCTGGGCCTGTTGAAACGCCCGCAACACTCCCGCTGCATCGCCGCCATAGATCATCACGGGCTGCCCGAGCAAGGCGGCATAGTGCCTGCCGTTCGCGTCCTCGTAGGATTTGCCGATCGCTTCGGGCGCCGCCGCGGCAATCCCCGTTGCCAGAAACGCCGTGACGTTGAGCTTTTGCCACGACGCCAGGTCCTCACGAACCACCAGCACAACTTTTGTATCGAACTCCATCCGTTCCATTCCTTTGCGATTTCACCTTGACTCATCCTCGTGCAGGCAACGCCCGCCGGGCCCTTCTGGGCAAGGTTAATCGTGGTTTGGCGCTCAGTCTGGAACGTTTGTGCAGCGCTTGCCGTAGTGAGCAGGCGTCAGTCCGTAAGCGCGCCGGAACCAGCGGCCCAGGTGGCTCTGGTCGGCAAAACACAGCGCATGCGCGACCTCGGCCGGCGCGACGCCACGGGCGAGCCACTGACGCGCTGTCGCCAACCGCAACTGGATCAGATACGCATGCGGAGCAAGCCCAAAGCTGGTCTTGAAAGCGCGCGTGAGACGAAACCGGTCGACGTCGCAGGCCATCGCCAGTTCATCAAGGCCAATATCGTCGTGCAAATGTGCGTGCAGATAATCTCGCGCGCGTTGTGCGACCCCGGGCAAGCGCGGATCACGCTCGCCATGCAAGCGCCAGTCGAGGTGGCGGCCAAGACTTTCGAGCAAGCCGTCGATAGCCGTTTGCCTCGCAAGACGCGGCCCTTCTGCGCTACGCAACACGCGGAACAGTGTTGCAATCGCCCTTGCAAACGCAATGTCGTCGATCAAGGTGGCGGGAAACTGCGGTTGTCCGGTAACGGGCACCTCATCGGACCACGCCCGCAGTTCGCGCGTTAGCCAGTCCGGCTTCAGGTAAAGCATCGAGTAAGTGAAGCCGCCCTGCGCCGGAGCATGGCCGTCATGGATATCGCCTGGCTCCAGCATGAACACGTGACCCGGCGTGCTTTGCAGACGCGCGCGACGGCAATCGAACTGCTGAACGCCCTGTTCGGTAAAGCCAAGCAGATACGCGTCATGCCAGTGCGGATCGTAGGCATGACCTTCGAAATGCGCGCGCAGCGTTTCGATTCCGGTGCTGGCGTGCTGGCGCAGATCGACCCAGTTAGGCCCGGCCATCAGTCTCTCCGGCGACCCGGCCACCTGTCCTGAACGTAGCGGAACATAAGCCGCCACGGCGGATCGGCGAACAGGATGAATGCCCCTAGCGACAGGCAGCCACAGAACAGGAACGTACCCCGGTACCCTACTCCGGCCACCAGCAACCCTGATAGCACACCCGAGAGGATCGAGCCGACACGGGCCGAATTGAAGAACAGCGCCGTAGCCTGGCCAGGCGAGCGCGGCATCAGATCCTGCACATAGGTCATGCCGAGGCAGGACGTCACGGCCACCACGAAAGCGTTGAGTGCCTGCATCGGAATCAGGAACGAGATGGAACCGGCCGCCGCCACGCAGAGGAAGTACAGCATATGCACGCCGGCACACGCGGCCAGCCAGCGCAGCTTGTTTAGACTCGAGCCACGTGCGCCGAGCGCCAGCATCATCGGAATTTCGAGGAACGCTCCAAGGCCGAGCATGATCGACACGTCGATGCGCGTGCCGTGCAGTCCGTGGGTGACGTAGAGCGGCAACACGATCATCGTCGCGTTGGCGGCCAGACCGATGAGCGTCAGTGCCAGCACCGAGCGCCAGATCATGCGCGGCGGCGCCGCAGGATGAACGAGATCGGGCTTGACCGGCGTCTCCGGCTCGACCGTGGTGACCTCGAGCGACGAAGCCGGGTCGCCGGGGACGTGATCCTCCACGCTGTGCAACTCGCCATCCGGCGCCTCATGCATGCGCCAGATGATCGCGCCGCAGCCGGCAAAACACGCCGCCGCGAACAGGAAAAGCCCGTAAAAACCGATGGCAGCCAACACCAGCGCCCCCACCGAAGGCCCGAACACCCACGCGACCGACAACACCGTGCGCAGCGTGGCAGTCGCAAAGGTCCGCTCGGATTCGTTCGTCACCGGTAACGCAGCGCGGCCAAACGAGAACACCAGTGACAACGCCGAGCCGCCTGCGCCGAGGAACGCTATCCCAATTATCAGGAGCGCCCGGTAGTCGCGCACGAAGCACAGCAGCAGAAAGCCAAGCGCCGCCGCGCCCAGCGCCGCGAGCAGCAACGTGCGGTGATGACCATGGCGGTCGGACCATTTACCGGCCCAACCGCTCGCCGCCACCCCGCTCGCCGCGATCAGCGTCATGAACAGCCCGAGCTTGAGCGGCGTCATGCCAGCCCGCTCGACGCCGAATAGCGACAGATACGGAGCGGTAAACGACATGGCGACCCCGAGCATCAAGGTCGCGCCCGCCAGTGACATGAAGGACGGGATGCGCGTGAGGCTGAGGAGCCGGGAGTAGTTCATCGATGACGCGAAACACGGGTGAACCGGCAGTATGCCAAAGCTTGCTGGAACGTGTTAGCACATCGGCAGCCGACGTCAGTGCGTTTCGATCCACGCCGCTACGTCACATGAGCCGGTTTCGCGGCCGCCCAGCACAAAGTGCGCGTCCTCTGGAGCGGGCACCTGCCAGGTCTTTTCACCGTAGTTGAAGGCAAAGCGCACGTTGCCGAGACGACGCAAACGGCCGCCCTCCGGCAAATCGACGACCTCGATGCCGGCGTCGCGCACGCTGCTTTCAAGCAACGCCCGCTGCAACGCCGGGTCGAAACAGGCCGTCGTCATGCGGACCCGTCCGGACTGCACGAGCGCCGGCCAGCCATCATCGAACGAGGCAAGCACGTCTACGCCAGGACCGGCTTCTACGTGATCGCGCCAGCTTCTGCCTTGTCCTTGCACGTCGTTAAAGCTTGCTGCTGGCCGCAGAGTCGGACGCAGCGATTCGCTTTGCGCCACCCGCACGTCCAGAACGGCCTGTAACGGGCCAGGAGGCAACGTTGCAGGGATTGTGTAGTCCGCGGTCTTCGAACCCGTGCGCGGGCCGAATAGCCAGTGGCTGTGGCCGGCCTGGATCTGCGCGACCAGCACATCCGGCACCACCGGTAGCGAGGGAGCGACGATCAGCCGGTATCCGCTTAGATCGGCGGTGGCGGGCAACATGTCCACGTCGACGCCCATCTCGCGCAGACACGAGTACCACTCGAACACCAGTCGCTGGTAATCGAAATCGGCCCCGTGACGCTGGATCTGCACGATCCAGTCTGCCGGGTAGTCGAACAGCAAAGCCACAGGGGCTTGCTTCGCTTCGGCAGTCGCCGCTGCGCCTGAAGCCACGGCTGCCCGGTCGAACGCCGCCAGCTCACGTCCCACACGGGCAATTTCGTGGCCACCGGTAGTCAGCTTGTCGTCCGGTGCGTTGATGCCCGAATGCATCTGCTCCTGCGCAAAGGGCGCCTGGCGCCAGCGGAAGTACGACACCAGTTCGGCGCCGTGCGCAAACGCCTCCCAGGTCCAGAGACGCGCCATGCCCGCTTTCGGCACAGGGTTATACGGCGCCCAGTTGACTGGACCGACCTGCTGCTCCATCACCCACATGCGCCCGTTGCCCACGCCACGGTACAGATCGTGGTTGAAAGCGGGTATGTCGGGATGACCGGTGCGAGCCCAGCGGTGCTTCTCGGCGTCGTCGAACCACAGTACTTCCGTGCGCGGCAGCGGATAACTGTCCCACGCGGCGACATCGAGACCGCTTTCGGCAAACTCGTAGTGATCGAAGCTCGTGAAAAAGCCCATGAAGTTATGCAGCAGATCGCGTCCCGGCGCATGCTCGCGAATCAGTTCGCCTTGCAGGCTATGGAAGCTCGCCACCTCGCTCGACATGAAACGCCTGAAGTCGAGCCAGTGGCTCGGATTCGCATCGGTGGGCGTGAGGTTCGGCAAACCGATTTCATCGAAGCTGCGGTACTCCATGCTCCAGAACACATTGCCCCATGCCGTGTTCAACCGCGCCACTTCGCCGTAGCGCGCCGCGAGCCATTTGCCGAAGCGCACGCGGGCCGCTTCCGTATAAGTCGGCGAGGTGTCGTGGCAAGCGAGTTCGTTATCCGTCTGCCAGGCGATCACCGCGGGATGCTTGCCGTAACGCCGCACCATCTGCTCGACGATGCGCGCGCAATGCTCGCGATAAACCTCGCTCGAAATATCGTAGTGACGTCGCGAGCCGAACTTCAGGGTGACGCCATCCTTGTTGACCGGCAGGATCTCCGGATGCAGCTCCACCAGCCACCTGGGCGGCGTCGCCGTGGGTGTGCCAAGAACGACTTTCAGGCCGTGTTTTGCCAGTGTTTCGATCGCGGTATCCAGCCACGCCCATTCATAGCGGCCCGGTTCGGGCTCCATCGTGCTCCATGCAAATTCGGCGATCCGGACACGGCTGATGCCCAGTTCCGCCATCCGGCGCGCATCGCTTTCCCATTGATGCTGCGGCCATTGCTCGGGGTAATAGCAGACTCCTAAATGCATGGTGCTCTCGCTAGACGTAGTGAGGTTTGTGTTCTAAGTGATGACGAGTCGCAAGGAGGTGGCAAGCGATCGAGGCTCGCTCGCAAAGCTATCCCTTGGTGGCGCCGAACGTGAGGCCGGTCACGAAATGCTTCTGCATGGCAAAGAACATCACGACCGATGGCAATGCGGCCAGCACAGAACCCGCGGAAACCAGATTCCATGACGTCGTCCACTGGCCCCTTAGCGCGGCGACGCCGACGGTGATCGGCGCCGCGTCATCGCCTTGCGTCAGGCACAGCGCCCAGAAATAGTCGTTCCACACAAACGTGAAGACGAGAATGCCGAGCGCCGCGAGTGCGGGCCGTATCAGCGGCAGCACGATGCGCAAGTAGATCGACCACTCGCTCGCGCCTTCGACGCGTGCTGCTTCGATGAGCTCGTACGGTAGCGCGCGAATGAAGTTGCGCAGGAACAGCGTGCAGAATCCCGTCTGAAATGCGGTGTGAAACAGCACCAGTCCCAACACCGTGTTGTAGAGGCCGAAATCCAGCGTCAACTGCCGCACGGGGATCATCAGGATCTGCACCGGCACGAAATTGCCCGCCACAAAAATCGCCAGCACAACCAGGTTTCCGCGAAAGCGGTAATTCGCGAGCGCGTGCCCTGCCATCGATGCCAGGAAGATCGACACCAGCACCGAGGGCACGGTGATCAGCACGCTGTTCAGGAAGTAATGCAGCATCGGCGTTTGCGTGAGCGCCGTGCCGTAGTTTTCGACCAATGCGAAATGCTCGGGCCAACCCCAGTAATTGCCCGCGGAGAGTTCGTCACTGGAGCGCACCGACGTCACCAGCACAGCGAGCAAGGGCAATAGCCACAGCAGCAACGCAACAGGCAAAGAGATTTTGTAGAGCAGACGGCTACCGGGCCGCCAGCGGGAAACGGGCATCGGATACATGTCGATTCCTCAGGTTTCGCTGCGCACGAGCCGCCGCAACTGCCAAACGATAAAGATCAGCATGATCACGAACAGCACCACTGCAATCGCAGCGGAATACCCTTCGCGGTAATACTTGATCGCCTGGTCGTACATGAAATAGGCCAGCACAGTCGAGCTGTCGAACGGACCGCCTCCGCTCATCACCGAAATCAGGTCGAAGCTGCGTAGCGCGCCGATCACGGTCAGCACGAACGCCATGAAAGTGGCGGGCCGAAGTTGCGGCAAGATCACATGCCAGAGCAGCGCGAAGCCCTGCGCACCTTCCATGCGGGCCGCTTCGATGATTTCGCTGTTGATGCCGGTGAGCCCGGTCAGATAGAGAATCATGCAGAACGGAATCTGCGGCCAGAGCGCAGCAAAAATGATCCCGTAGGTCACATAACGCGGATCGCCAAGCACCGGTATGCCATGCCCTACGATCAGCTTCAGCAAGCCGAAGGTGGGATCGTAGAACCATCCGAACACCAGCCCGACCACCACGCCCGGCAGCACGAACGGTGCAAAGAAAAGCGACTTGATGAGCCGGATGCCGCGCACGCTCTGATTCAGATACAGCGCGAACACGAGACCAAACGGCGGCGCAAGCAAAAACAGCACGAGCCAGATGACGTTGTTCTTCAGCGCTGTGTAGAACGTATCGGAGTGGAACAGCTCGCGGTAATTGTCGAGTCCGACGAACGCCCTTGCCGTCATGCCGTCCCAGTTATAGAAGCTCAGCAAGATGCTGCTGATCACCGGGTAAATCACATACAGCGCGAACAGCAGGCCGCCCGGCAGCAGAAACAGCAACGCGGTGCGATTGCGCCGGCGGCTGAGCGGCGCAGGTGCTCGTTGGCGCTGGCGTGCGCGGCCGATTGAGGCCGCTTTGTCTGACATAGTGGTCGACACGTTCAGGTTCCTCGTACGGATGCGGGTTTGTCTGAGCTGCGGCGCAATGCATTGGCCACCGCAACCCAGACACTCCACAGCTTACTTCTTATAGATCCGTTGGCGGAACTGTTCGAGGTGGTTCAGGACCGCGTCGATCTGGCTCGGGTCGCTGTAGAACTGCTGCATCCCCTTCATGCCTTCGTCGGCCATTTCCTTGGTCATGTCACGGTCGTAGAACTGCGCGACACCGCCTGGCGTGCTCGACAGAATCTGGAAACCGATCTTCGAGATCGGGTCCTGGGGTTCCGGCGCCTGGTTGTTAGACGGTAACTGGCCCCAGCCCTTCGCCAGTTCGCCGTTGATCTGCGGCTGCGCCATGAAGGCGAGCAGGCGGTGCGCGTCCTTCTTGTTGCTGGCTTTCGCCGGGATCATCAGGATGTTGACCGGACCGTCCTCAGCCATCGGCACGGATGCGTCGATCACAGGGAAGCGGAAGTAGCCCATCTTGTCGCGCGTCGCTTCGGGCAGGCCGGCAGAGAAGAACGTGCCCATCAACATCATGGCGGCCTGACCGTTGACGAGCAGCGGGCTGACCGAATCCACGTCGTACGAAAGCGCGTTGTCGACGAAGTACTTGTCGTCGATCAGCGTCTTCCATGTTGCGTAGACCTTGCGCACGCGGGCGTCGGTGTAGGGGATTTCACCCGCCATCAGTTGCTCGTGAAATGCGTAGCCGTTGATGCGCAGGTCAAGGTAGTCGAACCATGCTGCAAGTGTCCACGAGTCTTTGGCCGGCACGGCGATCGGTGCAATGCCCGCGTCCTTCAGCTTCTTGCAGTCGGCGAGGAACTCATCCCATGTCTTCGGTTCGCCGGCAATGCCAGCCTTCTGGAACAGGTCCTTGCGATAGAAGAAACCATACGAGTCGTAGCCGAGCGGCGCGGCATACTGCTTGCCCGCGTACGTCGAAGGCGGCTTGACCGCGGCGTAGGTCTGATTCCAGCCGTCTTTCTGCCAGTCGGCGGTCAGGTCGTCGAGCAGACCGCGCTTGGCGAAATAGGCCATGCGCTCGCCGTTGTGCCAGCTCAGCACATCGGGCGGATCGGTTGCGAGCCAGCCGGACATCTGCACCTTGTAGGCCTCCTCGCCTACGTAGGTCACTTTCAGGTCGACATCGGGATTGGCCTTCTTGAACTGATCGAAAGCGTCTTGCCACACCGCACGCTGATTGCCGCGCGCCGATACCGTCACCCGCAACGTCGCGGCTTCCACGTAGGTCGCGGTCGCCATCGCAAGACACGCGATGCCGGCCAGTAAAACCTTCCCAGCTCTGAATTTCATGCTCGTCTCCAATATTCAATTTATGGTGGCAGCTGCCTCGCGTCAGCCGCCGGGTCACAGCAAACCGGCTAGTGAAGCGAAAGGTGACGTGCTACAGCTACTGCATCGCCGCTTTCGTCATTTTCTTCGTTGACGTTCTTGAAATGGTTCGTGAAACACTCACAAAATTTAAGCGCTTAAATTTTCCGATGGAAAAACTGCCGCTTGAATTAACATGTGTTCCTTCTGTGGCTAATCGTGAAAGTAGCCGAGCTATTCCCGACACGCAACCCTTACCAAAACGTCTCAATATATGGGTGAAACACTAGAAACGGAGCCAATTGCCGCCGTCCAACACTCGTTAACCCTGGACGCGGTGCACCCGACATGGTGACGCTCGCCGAAGTCGCGCAACGCGCGCAGGTCACCGCGGCCACGGTATCGAACGTGTTACGCAATCCTCAGAAAGTGAAGCCGACCACCGTCGAACGTGTCATGGCGGCCGTGCGCGAACTCGGTTACCGCCCCAACCTCACGGCGCGCGCTTTGGCCGAGGGACGCACGTCCACGCTGGCGTTGATGTTGTCGAATATCTCGAACCCGTTTTATCCGGAGTTCGTGCTGGAAGCTGAAACCGCGGCGCGCCGGCGTGGCTATTTTTTGCTGGTGTGCAACACGGATGACAACCCTGCCATCGCACGCGCGTACCTCGACAAGATCGCCGGCACGCTCGCTGCCGGCGTCATAGTGATGAACACCGATGTCAGCGCTGGCGAACTCGCTGAGATCGCCCAGCGTGGCTCGCCGCTCGTGCTGTGCATGTGGGAAAACGTTCAGGCAAGTCGTACGCTGCCTTGCGTCACTGTCGATCACATCCATGCCGGCGGCCTCGCTGCTGCACATCTTTACGAACTTGGTCATCGCAAGATCGGTGCGCTGCTGGGGGAAGGTTCCGGCGGCCCGCAATCGACGCGGCTTCATGGGTTTGTCGACGCATTGGCTGCGCGAGGCGTTGCCGCCGATGCGGTGCAGGTTCGTTCGTGCAAGGACTCGATCGAGGCCGGCTACGAAGCTGCCCGTGCGCTGCTAGGTGAGCAGCCCAAACTAACTGCGTTGTTTGCGACCAACGACCTGATGGCGATCGGTGCGATCCAGGCGGCGACGGACATCGGCAAACGCGTGCCTCAAGATCTGTCTGTGATCGGACTGACCAACATCCACCTCGCGCATCAGTTCCGGCCTGCGCTCACCACGGTGGGATTTCCGACCGCTGCGATTGCATCGATTGCCGTCGCGTTGACGATCGATCGTATCGAAGGTGTCAAAGCCAAACGCGATGCATACAAGGTGCCGCTCTCGGAACTGGTGATTCGCGAGACGACCGCGCCGGCGCCTAAGGCTTCGCGTCGGAAGTGACCGAATGCAAAACGGCCGCTATTGCAGGGGCCGTTCTATCTGTACAACGCGCGGTGGATACTTAGCGCGACATCATGTTCATGCTGACGTTATGCATGATCCACAACGAGCCGACGATCAAAATGACGGCGGTCAGCACCGTGAAACCAAACGCCATCACATTCCAGCGCTGTGACGACGATGTGTTCATATGCAGGAAGAACACCAGGTGCACGATGATCTGCACGAACGCCAGTCCGGCGATTGCCAGCACTGCGTTATGGCCGGTCAACGAACCGGTCATGATGATGCCGAATGCCGCAGCAGTCAGCAGGACGGACAGGATGAAGCCGGCCGTATAGCTGCCGAAACTGCCGTGGCTTTCACCCGAGTGAGCGGTATGGGCGTGGTCCATTTAAATCACACTCGTAAGGTAGACAAAGGTAAAGACACCGATCCAGACGATGTCCAGAAAGTGCCAGAAGAGGCTCAGGCACGTCAGGCGCGTCAGTTCGCGCTCGGTCAGTTCAGGACTGCGGATCACCTGCACGCTCAGCACGATCATCCACAGCAGGCCACAGGTCACGTGCAAACCGTGCGTGCCGACCAGCGTGAAGAACGACGACCAGAACGCGCTACGGTCCGGACCTGCGCCCATCGCGATCAGGTGCGAGAACTCGCGCAGTTCAAGTACGAGGAACGATGCACCGAGCAGGAACGTCACCGCGAGCCAGCCGAGCAGCACACCCTTCTTGCCCTGGTGTGCGCCGATCATCGCGAAGCCGTAGGTAATCGAGCTCAGCAGCAGCGCGGCCGTTTCCAGTGCAACGCCGGGAATTTCGAACAGATCCTTGCCACTCGGGCCACCCGCGAACTGGTGGCTCATCACCGCAAACACGGCGAACAGCGAGGCAAAGATGATGCAGTCGGTCATCAGATACAGCCAGAAACCGAACACCGATTGCGATGGCACGTGGTCCGCGTCGTGGACTTCGTGCGCCAGATGAGTCTTCGTCAACATTAATCCACCTCCGCCAGTTCAAGCGCTTCACCAGCGCCACTACGACGTTCTTCGATCGCCTGAACCGTGCTGGCAGGGATGTAGTAGCCGTTGTCATTACTGAAGCTGCGCCCGATCACCGTGCCGATCGCGCCCACCAGGCCAATGATCGCCAGCCACCAGATGTGCCAGATTGCGGCGAAGCCGAGCACCAGGCTGAACGCGGCAATGAAGAAACCTGCGCTCGTGTTCGACGGCATGTGAATGTCGCGGTACACCGGCTTGGTCTTCTCGGTCTTCGCGCGTTGCTTCATGTCGGTGAACGCATCCAGCTCATGCACCGTCGGCACGATAGCGAAGTTGTAGACCGGCGGCGGCGATGTGGTCGACCATTCCAGCGTACGGCCATCCCACGGATCGCCGGAAACGTCGCGGTTCTGCGGCAGGTTGCGGTCGCGAATGCTGACGAAGATCTGCAGCAGTTGCAGGCCGATACCGATTGCGATCAGCACAGCACCCACTTCAGCCAGCAGCAGCCACGGGTGCCATTGCGGGTTGTCGTAGTGGTTCAGACGGCGCGTCATGCCCATGAAGCCCAGCACGTACAGCGGCAGGAAAGCGATCCAGAAGCCGATTTGCCAGAACCAGAACGAGGCCTTGCCGAGCTTCTGGTTCAGCTTGAAGCCGAATGCCTTCGGGAACCAGTAGTTAAAGCCAGCCAGATAGCCGAACAGCACGCCACCGATGATCACGTTGTGGAAGTGAGCGATCAGGAACAGGCTGTTGTGCAGCACGAAGTCTGCGCCCGGGATCGCCATCATCACGCCGGTCATACCGCCGATCGTGAAGGTGACCATGAAGCCGAGCGTCCACAATACTGGCGTCGAAAACTCGAGGCGGCCTTTGTAGATCGTGAACAGCCAGTTGAAAACCTTCACGCCGGTCGGAATCGCAATGATCATGGTCGCGATGCCGAAGAAGGCATTCACGTCCGCGCCCGAACCCATCGTAAAGAAGTGATGCAGCCACACGAGGAACGACAGCACCATGATCGCGCAGGTCGCGTAGACCATGGTCTTGTAGCCGAACAGCGGCTTCTTCGCGTACGTCGCAATGACTTCGGAGAAGATACCGAACGCGGGCAGGATCAGGATGTAGACCTCCGGATGGCCCCACGCCCAGATCAGGTTCAGATACAGCATGGCATTGCCGCCGCCTTCATTCGTGAAGAAGTGCATGCCCAGGTAACGGTCGAGGCCGAGCAGCGCCAGGGTGACCGTCAGAATCGGGAACGCAGCCATGATCAGCACGTTCGTGCACAGCGCGGTCCACGTGAATACCGGCATCTTCATGAACGTCATGCCAGGCGCGCGCATCTTGACGATCGTGACGAAGAAGTTGATACCCGTGAGCAACGTGCCGATACCCGATAGCTGCAAGCTCCAGATGTAATAGTCGACGCCGACGCCCGGGCTGAATTGCAGTTCTGAAAGCGGCGGATACGCCAGCCAGCCCGTCTGTGCAAATTCACCGATCACGAGCGAGATGTTGATCAGGATCGCGCTGACTGCGGTCATCCAGAACGACAGCGAGTTCAGGAACGGGTACGCCACGTCACGCGCGCCGATCTGCAGCGGAACGATCAGGTTCATCAGACCCACCATGAACACCATCGCCATGAAGAAAATCATGATGACGCCGTGCGCGGAGAAGATCTGGTCGTAGTGATGCGGCGGCAGATAGCCAGGGTTGTGATACGCGATCGCCAGTTGCGTGCGCATCATGATTGCGTCGGCGAAGCCGCGCAGCAGCATGATCATCGCCACGACGATGTACATCACGCCGAGTTTCTTGTGGTCGACCGACGTGAGCCACTCGGTCCACAGGTAGCGCCACTTGCCGAAATATGTCACGGCGCCGAGCACCGTAACCGCGCCGATGCCCATCAGGGCCGCGGCGAACATGATGATCGGCTCGTGGTACGGAATCGAGTCGAGGGTTAATTTACCGAACATGCGTTACCCCTTGGCCTTGCAGTTGCTATCGTCTTTCATATCCATGACGTTGCCGTTGTTATAGCGGGCAATGATGTTGTGAAAGAGCTTTGGATCGACCGACGAGAAGTAGGTGACCGGCGCTTTCTCGCCCGGCTGCGACACGACGTTGTAGCGGTTCATGTCGAGGCGGTCCGACGATGCGCGCACCTTGGCAACCCATGCGTTGAATTCTTCCGGGGACGAGGCGATCGCGCGGAACTTCATGTCCGAGAAGCCCTTGCCGCTGAAGTTCGCCGACTCGCCGGCGTAGTCGCCTGGCTCATCCGCGATCAGATGCAGCTTCGTCTGCATGCCTGCCATTGCGTAGATCTGGCCGCCGAGTTGCGGGATGAAGAACGAGTTCATCACCGAGTCCGACGTGATATTGAAGTTGACCGGCGTGCCCACGGGAAGCGCGAGCTGGTTGACCGACGCGATGCCGAGGTCCGGGTAGATGAACAGCCACTTCCAGTCAAGTGCGACCACTTCGACGTTGATCGGCTTCACGCTCGATTCAAGCGGACGGTACGGATCGAGCTCGTGCGTGCTCTTCCACGTCAGTACGCCGAGGAACAGGATGATCAGCGTCGGAATCGTCCAGATCGCGATCTCGATGCCCGTGGAATGCGACCAGGTGGGTCGATATTCGGCGCTCTTGTTCGACGCGCGATAGCGCCAGGCGAACAGCAGCGTCATGGCAATGACCGGAATCACGACGATGAGCATGGCCCATGTCGACGTCGCGATGAGGTTACGCTCCGCGATTCCCACACTGCCCTTGGAATTCAGCAGATCGAGATTGCTACAGCCCGAGAGCAGCGCAACCAGGCCAATGGCGACTGTGCTCATCGCCCCCCGTAGAGTTTTTTCTTTCATATCGATTGCCTGCTCTTTACGACTGTGACGAACAACATCCGACCGCTCTCCATTAGTAAGCGGTCGCATAGTAAAGCCGTGCTATCTCGTTATAAACAGCGATTTTTGCAACGATCTGTTGCGAGCGTGAAGTGTGTGACACGTTGCCGCACAATCCTGCGCACATGATCGGTGCTTGCCGTACATCAAGAGATAAAACAACTGCTTCAGCTATGGACCGCGAGCAAGTAACGACCGCACATCTGCGCGATCGCACGCGCTTCAGGTAGCGCGTCGTATCGTGTTAGCGGCACGACGCAGCTACACAATCAATGCACTCAACCCGGCGCGTGTGTTGCGTTTACCGCAGCGCGTGCTTGCAAATGCTCTGCGTTCTCGACAGCAGCGGACTCGACCGGTTGTGCCGGACGATTGGTCTGCGCGAGCAGGCTGGTCGACGTCGGGTTGATTGCATCCGTGAACGGCTTCGGATAGATGCCGATCGCGAGTACCAGTACCGCCATTGCGCCGAGCAGGACGAACTCGCGCTTGCCGAGGTCGGTCAGCTTCGCGACGCGTGCATTGGCGATCGCGCCGAAGATCACGCGCTTGTACATCCACAGCGTGTAGGCGGCGCTCAGGATCACCGTCAGCGCAGCAATTGCGCCGATCCAGAAGTTGAAGCCGATCGCGCCCATCAACACCATGAACTCGCCGACGAAACCTGCCGTGCCCGGCAAGCCGACGTTGGCCATCGAGAACAGCATCACGAAGACAGCGAACTTCGGCATGGTGTTGGCGACGCCACCGTAGGCGTCGATCGAGCCGCTTTGCGTGCGGTCGTACAACATGCCCGTGCACAGCAGCATGGCGCCGGACACGACGCCGTACGAGATCATTTGCATGATCGCGCCTTCCTGGCCGAGCGGATTGAATATGAACAGACCCAGCGTGACGAGACCCATGTGGGCGATCGACGAGTAGGCGAGCAGTTTGCGGATATCGGTTTGCACGAGCGCGAGCAGGCTCGAGTAGATCACGGCGACCAGCGACAGCGTGATCATTGCCGGCGCGAAGAAGTGGCTGGCTTGCGGGGTGATCGGCAACGCGAAGCGCAGCAGACCGTAGCCGCCGATCTTCAGCATGCCGAGCATCACGGCGGCGCCGGTTGGGCCGTCGAGGTGGACGTCAGGCAGCCAGGTGTGCACCGGCCACATGGGCACCTTCACCGAAAACGCTGCGAGGAAGCCGAGGAAAATCAGCGCTTGCGGTACGAAGTCCAGATGCGCGTTGCGCCAGACTTCGAGGTCGAAGCTGTGGGTCTGCGCGAACAGATAGAGCATCGAGATCAGCATCATCAGCGAGCCGATCAGCGAGAAGAAGAAGAACTTGACCGCGGCGTACGAGCGGTTCTTGTTGCCCCACGTACCGATCAGCAGGTACAGCGGAATCAGCGTCGCTTCAAAGAAGATGAAGAACAGCATGCCGTCCAGCGAACTGAACACGCCCTGCATGAAGCCCGACAACATGAGGAACGAGCCGAAGTATTGCGCGCTGCGCACCGTGATGGATTGCCAGCCCGCTACCACGATCACCACCGTCGTCAGGGCGGTCAATACGATCAGCCACAACGAGATCCCGTCTACGCCCAGGTGCCACGCAATGTCGAACGACGGCAGCCACTTCACGTTCTCCACGAACTGCATTGACGGCAACCCGTTCGTGAAGCCTGCGACCAGCGGGATAGCAGGCACGAGGCCGGCAAGTGCACCGATGAGCGCGAGCCAACGAGCCCGGCCAGGCGAACCCGAACCCACTCGCAGAACGATGATGCCCGCCACAATGGGGACCCAGATCAGAAGGCTTAGAAGCGGTGCGGATTGCATTTATTCTTTAAAGACTGAAGCAGGAAAACGTCCGAATCAAAACCGTCAGACTGAAAGAATTGAAATTTATATTACATTTCGACTTCATTTGACGGGTACAACGCTTGATTCGGGGGCCAGGTCAACGTGTCCAAATGACGCACGGGCATCAAGGGTTAACGAGCATAACCTGAAATTAAGATTTTTGCAGCGCCGCAAACAAGTGTTAAGTAATTAGTGCAGTAGTCGGTAGACTCTATTGTGGACTTCGGTGTTGCGTGCATAACCCTAAATGTGCGTTTGCACAAATTTTGGACGTGTTCCGTGGAAGAGCGTCCTGTTTTGGTGCACGGCGGAAGCGGTTTGAATGGTTTGGTAAGGCTGGAAGCTGGCGTGGCGGAAGGCTAGTTATTCATTACAAACAGAAAGAAAACTGTTTTCGATATTCAGAAAGCTTACAGAAGCGTTTATCAGCTTATTCGTCAATCCTGGTTCTTTGTTGATGCGTTTGCACGGACGCTTTCGGAACCCAGATGATGGACGTTGCTGTTGATGGCGTTTCCGTAAACGCAGAAACCCCACCTTTGCGGGGTGGGGTTTCTGATGCTGCTAGGGAGCCTGACGATTACCTACTTTCACACGGGTAATCCGCACTAT
>NZ_JBNDMP010000026.1:0-41331 GCF_050436645.1 Paraburkholderia sp. GAS33 | reverse complement strand
TGTGTCCGGGGATTTGCTTCGGTCAGCTACGACGCGACGCGCCGTTTCAGGAAAGGCGAGACGATGCCGCCACTCGCCCTGAAGGATCCCCGTCCAATTCCTGGCCTGGACTGGCTGCTAGGCATGCGCGCATACCGCACCACTGAGGAATGGAGCCTCAAGGCATACGTCGACGAGGCATAAAGGCGTGAGTCCGGGCGAACAGCGACGGCACGCTCAATACGATCGAATCGTTGCGCTGGCGCGCTGGCGTGCTGCGCTCGAAGGCGATCCGGTTGCGCAGGCGCAGATGGCGGATGTCTTTGACAAAATAAAAAAGCCCGCCATCGCGGCGTCATTGCGCGCGTGTGCGACTGAACAGAATCCGGATCTCACGCACTAGGGTAGATTGGCAACGAAGCCGAATTATCCATAGGTCAGTGCCGCATTTCGCGGGCTCGACGCGCAGCACGGCTTGCACGACCATCGCATCCTTGCAGACTGACGTCTTGTCACATGCCGCCCGCCATTTCAGGGCAGGACAGGACGGCTAGCGTTTGCTGTCTCTTCCGGATAGAAAATGCATCTGTCCACGCAACGACGTCGGACGCGCTAAAGTAAGTGTCGCCCCGCGCAGGGGCGACACTAAAGGATCACGAACAGATCAGGGAAAGGCCAACGAAAGACCGGATAATCACGCGTTAAAACCACGCGCCATTACCAGTGCCGATGCCCATAGTAGTCATGCCGCGACCACCAGCGATGCCCGTCCCAGTATTGCCCGCTATGCCAACCGATAACCAGCGACGGCGAAACGACAACAGGTGCCGCCACAACCGGTTGGTAGGCTACGACAGCAGGCGGCGGAGGCGGCGGTGCATAAACCGGAGCAGGCGCGACATAAACCGGCGCCGGCAACGCCAGGTTGATCCCGATACCGACACCCGCATTGGCGAACTGCGAGACACCGAAGATAGCTGCCCCGAGACCGAGGCTGATCAAGAGTTTGCTTTTCATGTTGACCTCCATACGTGTGGGGATGACGGCTTAACTGTAGCGCTGCGAAAGAACCCTTGAGTTACGCAAATGCAACAAAGCGTGAAGCTTGAAATTTTCACCATTGCGTGCCAATAGACGCTTTCGGGCGCGGTGTCTGGCGCAGGCGTGAGCGGGCGCAAGCGAGCGGCAACAGATGGTAATAACCGTAAAACGCTTTGCAACAGGACGAGGGGTGCAAAACGTCCGCACCTCGCGTTGAGAAGTGCGCAATCAGTCCCGGCACCGCAGCCCCCGCAATTCAAGGTGCAACTGCACGAGCCACGGTTGTGCGCAGTCGCCGGCAATTGACGCTTCGAAAGCCGGCTTTTCATACACCTGAACCTTGCGGGCAAGATCTGCATCTTCGAACGCACGCCTTGCGTGGCCGCGCACCACCAGCGTGATCATTCCTGCACCGAGCAGCATGCCGCCCAGATAGACCAGCGCCGGCATGCCGGCCTCGCTCATGCCGAACATCAGGATCAGGCCAAGACACGGCACAGCCGCAGCGCCCATCGACACCGCGAACAGCAGGAGATTGGCACGCAGCGCGGTCGCAAGACGGGGTTTCAGGGGCATGACCGTGCCGTCGGATAGAGAAGGGGACGAGGGCATCCATGCTGCACGCACGCGACTTACCCAAGACTTACCGGCGGCTACCGGTCGTTGCGGGCGTTCGCGGACCAGCCTATGCGCCGCGGCGAGCGCGGCGTCGCATCGCATCGACGAGCCGCTGATTGTTTGAGTAAGTAACGGGTAAGTCGCCCGCTCCTAAAGTCGAGACCGCCTGATCCCACTACTTTAGGAACAACCGTGAAAAGACCTTTTTGTCGAAGGTATCCTCTGCTGCTGACGTTTGCGTCCGTGGCGCTGTATTCGGCGAGCACATGGGCACAGGGCGTCCCCGACGCCCAATCCGGCCCCGACGACTCCGGCTTCACCGTCCTGAGCAACGCGACCAACGTGACGCATTGGGGCCTTGGCGTAGGAGCCGGCGTCGCCGCGTCGCCGTACAAAAGCGGCGACACCAAATACACGCCGATTCCGCTGATTTCCTTCGACGACAAATGGATCCATGCCCTCGGCACCACGATCGACCTGAAGATCGGCACCTGGGACAACGTGAGCGTCGCGCTGCGCGGCGACTATGCCCTCGCCGATGGCTACAGGAACGACGACGCGCCCATCCTGAACGGCATGCAGAATCGCAATCCTACGTTCTGGTACGGCCCGGCGCTCGCCTGGAAGACCGGCTTCGGTACGCTGTCGGCCGACTATCTGCTGGGCGGCAACCGCGGCGAGCGGGCCAAAATCGACTACAGCAAGTCGTTCGATTTCGGCAAGTTCTCGCTGCAACCGTACGGTGGCGTCGAATGGCTCAGCAGCGACTACGTCAACTACTATTACGGCGTGCGGGCGTCGGAAGCGCGGGCAGGACGCCCCGAGTACACTGGCACCGCCGCCTACGACGTATCGCTCGGCACGCGCGTCAACTACAGCATCACGCGTCAGCAGAAACTGGTGCTGGACGTCGGCGTCAAGCACTTTACGAGCGGTATCTCCGACAGCCCCATCGTAGGACGCAGTTACCTTCCTGCGGTGCGGCTCGCTTACCTCTATCAGTTCAAATGAGCGCACCATCATGTCCCGGGTAGCCATTGTCGAAGACCACGAGCGCCTCGCGGAGATGGTGCGCCAGGCGCTCGCGGCGGCCGGAATCGAGGCCGATCTGTTCCACACCGTCTCCGAGGCGAGCTACGGCGTGAGCCGCGCCGACTATGACGTGCTGATCGTCGATCGCGGTTTGCCGGACGGCGATGGCCTCGCCTTTCTGCGCACGTTGCGCGCAGCGGGCCAGATGATGCCCTGTCTGATGCTGACCGCGCGCGACGCGCTGCACGACCGCGTCGACGGACTGGAGAGCGGAGCGGACGACTACGTGACCAAGCCGTTCGCCATGAGCGAACTGGTAGCGCGCGTGCGCACGCTGATGCGCCGGCCGCCGGCGCTGTCGGCGCTGATTGCCGAGTTTGCCGACATCACGGTCGACCGGCAGCAGCACGCCATGCGCTGCGCGCACCGCTCGGTTCAGCTCGCGCAGGCCGAACTGCAGATCATGCTGTGCCTCGTAAAAGCCGGCGGCCAGACCGTTCGCCACGCCGCTCTCGAACATGCGGCCTGGGGCCTCGGCGAAGCCGTTACGCCCAACGCCCTGGAGGTGACCGTACACCGGCTGCGCAAGAAGCTGACGACGGTGGGGACGAGGCTGCGGCTCGCCAACATCCGGGGTGCGGGCTTCGCGCTGCAGGCCACGCCCGCGTCGACCGGCGCACCATCATTGTCCTGAGGCGGCCCGCTCACCATGTTCACCTTCTTCACCATGCTCAATCGTTGGATTCGAAGTCTGTCCGCGCGCTTATGGGTGACCAGCATCGTTGCGCTGGCGCTGACGCTGACCGTGCTGGCCATGGGTGTCACCTATGCGTTCAACCACTACCCGGAACAGATGCTGGGGCGGCACGACCTGATTCAGCACACGAAGGAGCTCGCAAGCGGCGTCCGCTTCGATGGCGCTGGCCGTCCCGTCTCCGTCAATCTGCCCGCGGAGCAAGCCTGGATTTTTTCGGCGGCACCGACCGAGATTCACTACCGGGTACTCGACGAGCAGGGCCAGGTGTTGTTCGCCTCGGCGAACGCGCAGAACGGTCCGGCCTGGGTTCCGGGCGACCTTGCTGCGGCTGTCGGCCATATCGAGCAGGTAAAGATGGACGGCAGATCGTTCGACATCACGACGCTCCAGTTGCGGCAGGGACCGGCGCATTTCTATGCGCAGATCGCAACGAGCGCACGTCTTCTCGATGCAATGATCGGTACGAAGGTTCGGCAGATTCCCGCCAACGTGCGAATCATCACCTCCATCGCCGCGATTATTTTCGGCCTGACGTTGACGGTCACGGTGCATCGGCTACTCAAGCCGCTGCGGGAGGCGTCGAGTGCAGCTGCGCTGATTACGCCGCGCAATCTGACGACACGGCTGTCGTTGCGAGGCATGCCGAGCGAGATCAAGCCGCTGATCGAGGCGTTCAACGGAGCGCTCGGCAGACTGGAAAACGGCTTCACCGTGCAGCAGCAGTTTCTCGCTTCGGCGGCGCATGAACTGCAGACGCCCCTCACGCTGGTCCGCGGTCAGATCGAATTGCAGCCCGGTATCGAGGACAAGGGACTCCTGCTTCGCGAGATCGATCTGATGGCGCGCCAGGTCCGCCAGCTGTTGCATCTGGCCGAAGTCAGCGAGGCGCAGAATTTCACGTTCGGTGAGGTGAGTACGGTCGACGTGGCACGCGACGTCCTGGCGTACCTCGGGCGCAAGGCCGATACGAAGCAGGTCAAACTCGAACTCGACTCATCGGGCGCGCCGGCCTCTGTGTGGGCGGACCGCAGTGCGCTCTTCATCCTGCTGAAAAACATTGTCGAAAACGCGATCAATGTGTCGCCGCCCAATAGCGTCGTGTGGCTTGTCATAGGCGCGGCTTCGATCGAGGTTAGCGATGCGGGGCCCGGTATCCGCGAGGAGCACCTGCCTTTTCTGTTCAAGCGGTTCTGGCGCGCGCCCGGTGTCAGACATGACGGCGCGGGCCTGGGGCTCGCCATCTGCAAGGAAATCGCCGTCGCGCATGAATGGCGGCTGAGCGTGAGCCGTCTGGCCGCGGGGACGCGCTTTATCGTCGGCTTCTAGATGCCGACGCGTGCAACGGACTCGACGCTTGGCGCGCGCTCAGGACATATGCCAGAGATCGGTCGAGACGAATGCGAGCACCGTTAGCGCGAGGCCCGTGACCACCCCATAACCGGTCCACAACAGCACGCCTCGCGCCACTTGCGGCAACCAGCGACCGCCGTACACGCGCTTGAGCGCGAGAATCAGATAGACCAGGACCACGAGCATGACCCAGCCGCCAAAATTCCGCACACCGGGAATCATGCAAAGCAGAAACACCAGGAAAATAAACGCATGCAGGTGCACCGTAAATAGCAGATGCATGCCGTAGTTCTGGCGCCTCTTCCGGTAGACGTACCCACACATCGCCGCAAACACCGGCATCAGCACGAACACCGTATACGGCAGGCGATGCAAAACGTGGTCGTTGAATGCGGCGAGTTTGCCCGGTTGAAACACCCAGTTCATGTGCCTGTCGAGGAACCCCAGCACCGCTTTGCCATTCGGATCGGTCTCCGAGGCGGCGAGGGTGGAGAAGACCTGAGTGGCGGGCACGGTGCGGTTATCGTCGAGCGTCACAACGGTGGGCGTGGGCGTCATGACGGTGGTCCAGCCCAGCAGCAGAAAAAACACAAAACTGAACGTCACATACAGCGACAGCGGCTTCACATAGCGGCGCCGGCGCCCCTGGAGATATTCGATCGTGAGCTGCCCCGGCTTGAGCAGCAGCATCCTGACGGTGGGGACGAGTTTGCCTTCCGCGGCCACGTAATGATGCAGATACTCATGCGCGAATTCGCGCAAGGTCGGCATTTCGTGCACGGTTTCCTGGCCGCATTGCGCGCAATACGGCCCATGCACCGGCGCATCGCAGTTGGGGCAGGCGTCGGGCAGTTCGTGTACGGCATCGTGGCTATGCGTGATTTGCGACATGCGGATGCGGGGCCGGAAGCTATGACAGGCAGCATTCTGACCGCGGCGGCGAGGCACCGTCAAGGATCTGTCAATAAGCGGCGGGGAAGTAAGGGATGCGAAAGGCTTCTGCGGAAGAGCCGATCTGTCGTGTCGACCGGCGTCGTCGGCTAGCTGCTCGTGAGCGCCACGAACAGATTTCGTACATCGAAGGGTTTTTCGCAGCGCGGATAGCGCAGGTAGCCGGGATCGAGCGCATCGGCGCCATAGCCGGTGGTGAAGACGAAGCGGACATCGCGTCCGGCCAGCCAGTCCGCAATCGGATAGGACTTCTCGCCATGCAGGTCGACGTCGAGCACGGCACTATCGAAGGCATCCCGGTGGGCTTCGACAAACTTCAGCGCTTCGTCTGCCCAGCCGAACGGACCGACGATCGTGGCGCCCGCTTCCTCGAGCAGCGCGCACAGGCTCTGCGCGACCAGATAATCATCCTCTACCACGAGAATGCGGCGCCCCTGCAGCTCAGCGCTTTGTCCCATGGCTGTCTCCGAAAGATTCAAGTGTGACCCGTGGGCCGCTCCGGCCTCAGCGGCATGGCGATCCGGCACGAAACGCCATCCTCGCCAAAGACGAGTTCGGCTTTCGCGCGGAGCGAAAAAGGCAGGCCCTGCTCGATCAACTGCCGCCCGTATCCGCGGCGCGTCGATTCCGGGGGCTGCGGCAGACCGCTTTCCCGCCACTCCAGTACCAGCAAGGAATGGTCCTGTTGCTGATCTTCCAGACGCCAACTGATGTCGAGATAGCCCTGGCCGCTCTTCAGCGCGCCGTATTTCACGGCGTTGGTGGCGAGTTCATGAACTGCGAGAGCGATGTTCTGCACGTATTCGAGGCCGAGCGGAACCGTCGGACCGGAGATGGCGACGTTTTCGGCGGCGCTGCCGGCAATGGTCTCGATCTCCATGCGGACGATCTCACCGAGTTCGATCTGCTCGTCGGTTGCTTTGCCGAGCAATCCTTGCAGGCGGCCCAATGCGCTCAGCCGGGTGGTAAATGTTTCCAGCGGCGCACCTTTGCCGAGCGTCTGGAAGGCGATGGATTCCACGACTGCCAGCAGGTTACGGGTGCGATGCTGCAGTTCGGCAACGAGGATCTTCTGGCGCTGCTCGGCGCGCGTAAGGCTCGTCACGTTGAGGAAGGTGACCACTACGCCCTCCGCCTTGTCATCGCCGTTTCGATAAGGCGCGAGGCGTACAAGGTAATGCATCTGGTGATCGTCGCTGTCGACCCGGCGCTCGATAACCTCGCCGCTGGCCACAACCCTGGCGATCGCTTCGTCGAAGCCGGTGAGCCGCAGGCGGCTCGCCAGATCGGTGATAGGTCGGCCGCGGTCGGCCGCGCGGATATTGAACACCTCGGACATGGCCGGCGTGAAGCTGCGAATCACCAGCCTGTTGTCCAGAAACACCGTGGCGACCGCAGTGCTGTCGAACAGGTTCTGCAGGTCGCTCCGCGCGCGGTCGAGCGCTTCGATCTTGCCGTTCAGTTCGGTATTGACGGTGTGCAGCTCTTCGTTGAGCGACACCAGTTCTTCCTTGGACGCTTCCATCTCCTCGTTGGTCGACTGCAGTTCTTCGTTGACCGAAACGAGTTCCTCGTTCGACGACTTCAGCTCTTCGAGCGCCGTTTCATATTCCTCTATCATCGATTGCAGGCGCTCGCGCGTCTCGCGCAACTCGCGCTCCATCTGCAGCGCGGTACCGGTGGTGGTGGCTTGCGCGCGGTTTAACGCTTCCTCGCGGCTCAGTACGGGACCCTGATCGACGAACAGGACCAGATAGAGCGGATCGGCGCCGGAGCGTGTGGCAAGCGGCTCCACAGTCAGGCTGACCACCTGCACGCGACCGTCGTCTTCCTCGATCGCAATACCGTCGCGTGTGACGGTGCGGCCCGATTCCACTGCTTCGCGAAACACCGTGCGCAGTTCAAGGCGTATGCCTTTGCGTGCCATCGTGAAAATCTGCCGGGTCGGCGCACCGGGCGCCGCTTCGAGATACTTGCCGGTGCGCGAGGAATAGTAGGCGACATCGCCTTCCCGGTTGACCACGACATGGGGCGGGGCAAATCGCTCGAGCACCTGGGTGTCGACCATCTGGCGCAACGCCGCGCCACCGGGCTGGACGCGCCGCGGCGTGAGTTCGTGCGTTTGCCCTGGGCGCAAGGCCGACACCGTGAGCGGCAGACGCACGCGTGGCATGACATCCGAGCGGCGCTGGAAGATACGATGTTTTTTCTCGAGCGGCACGAACAGATCGTCGAACTGGCTCACGCTCTCGGAGGCGCCGAGGAACAGATAACCGTCCGGACGCAGTGCATAGTGGAAGGTCGGGATCACCTGGCTTTGCAGGTCCAGACCGAAATAGATCAGCAGGTTGCGGCAGGAGACCAGATCGATACGGGAGAAGGGCGGGTCGCGAATCACGTTGTGTGGGGAGAAAATGCACAGGTCGCGCACTTCCTTGGCCACTGCGAAGCTGCCGCCGTCGGAGATGAAAAAGCGCCGGCGCCGTGCGGGCGAGACACTGCCGAGCAACGCGGCCGGATACCTGGCGGCGCGTGCGACGGCGAGGGCCCGGTCGTCGATATCGGTGGCGAAGATCTGCACGCGCGGCACGACCGCGAGCTGATCCATATGCTCGCGCAGCAGGATGGCGAGCGAATACACTTCCTCGCCGGTGGCGCAACCGGGAACCCAGATGCGCACGATATCGTCGATGCCGCGCGCCTCGAAGAGCCTGGACACGACCAGTTCGGCAAGCGCATCGAACGCTTCGGCGTCGCGAAAAAAGTTGGTCACGTTGATCAGCAGATCGCGAAACAGCGCGTTGACTTCCTGCTGATGATCGCGCAGGTGTGCAACGTACGCTTCCAGATGACCGATCTGCACCACCTGCATACGCCGCTGCACACGTCGCATGAAGGTCTTGAGCTTGTAGCCGCTGAAGTCGTGGCTGATCTGGCCGCGCAAAATGCCGTAGATCTCCGCCTGCGCCTGCTCGATCTTTTGCAGCTCTTCCTGGGCGCTGGCGCTGAACGCAATGTCGTCCAGCACGTAAGCGCTGCGGGCAAACTCCGCCAGCTTGTTGCCCATTGCCTCGACTGGCAGCGCGTAGTCGACGAGCCCGGTGGCGATGGCACTATCCGGCATGTTGGCGTGTTGCGGCCCAAAACCGTCGGCAACCTGCGCCATCGTCAGGCCGCCGCGTTCCTTGACGGCTTTGAGGCCAAGCGTGCCGTCCGAGTCGCCGCCGGACAACACCACACACACCGCCAGTTCGCCCTGGTCTTCGGCGAGCGAGCTGAAAAACACGTCGATCGGTTTGCGTTCGCGGTGCAACGCGTTTTGCGGATGGAGACGCAGATGCCGCTTTTCGACGCCGAGCATGGCGTCCGAGGGCAGCACGTAGACATGATTCTTCTGGACCGGCTCGCCGTCTACCACCACATGCACCGGCATCGTGGTATAGCGCCCGACAATCTCGGACAACAGGCTGTCGCGTGCGGGACCGAGATGCGTAACGATCACGAGGGCCAGCTCCGGCTCTTCAGGCATACCGCGGAAAAACCCTTCAAGCGCTTCGATACCGCCCGCGGAGGCGCCGATGCCAACTACCGGAAATCGCGCTGGCGTGCTCATCGTGCGATTCGCGCGACGGCGTACTGGCGCGGGGATACAGTCAGCGAGACGCTGGCTGCGTGTTGGCTTGGCATGGGATTCCTGGCGGCGGGGCGGATTGAGAGTAGTCGATAATCCTACCTTGATTTGGCCTGCGGTTACCGTTAGTTGGTTTCGGGCCGGGTGGATTTTGCGTCGAGGCGCCGGCAAGCGAAGCTTCCGGCGTGCTCATCCACCGTGTCGCAGCATTCCTTGTGCCTGGTCCAGGCTGTGCTCGCTGTATTCGTCCTGGTAAAGCGGGGTGTGCTGATTGCCAGTCAGGCCATTGCGACCGCGACCGGCCTGCCGATCGTGAGGTAATGCAGCAGCGCGAGCAGCGGAAACACGCTCGCGACGATGGCGGTCAAGGTCCAGCCGCCGTGCTCATACAGCGTGCTCGCGAGCGACGAGCCGAGCGCGCCGCCGATAAAAATGCTCGTCATATACAGGGCATTCAGACGGTTGCGGCTCGCCGCATGCAAGCCGTAGATCGCACGTTGGCCGATCACCATGTTCATCTGCGCGGCGAAGTCGAGCACGACACCCGTAACGACGAGACCGCCCACGCCCCACGCGGGATGAATCAGCGAGGGCGTAAAGGCGAGCGCGGCGATCACCAGCGCGACCAGTGTTGCGCTAACCGAGTGGCCCGCATCGGCAAGGCGTCCCGCAATCGGCGCGGAGGTGGCGCCAATTGCGCCGACCAGGGCGAACAGCGCAATGCCGTTCTGCGACAGCCCGTAATGACGTGTCAGCTCAATCGGCACGGTGGTCCAGAAGAGGCTGAAGGTAGCGAACATCAAGCCCTGATAGAGCGCACGGTGACGCAGCACCGGCAAAGTAGCGACCAGTTCGCCGAGCGAATGGATCAACTGGAAGTAGGTCGCCTGGTGCGAGGGTTGGCGCGGCGGAATCGTCAGCGCGAGCACGGTTGTCACGATCGCCATCACCACAGCGGCCGCGCCGAACACGACGCGCCAGCCGAAATGCCCGGCCACCACGCTTGAGAGCGGCCGCGACAGCAGGATGCCGAGCAGCAGGCCGCTCATGATGTTGCCGACCACGCGGCCGCGCGTTTCGTCGGGCGCGAGGTGCGCCGCCAACGGAATCAGGATCTGCACCGCAACCGAACTGAACCCGACCAGTAGCGAGATCGCCAGAAACGCGCTTGGCTGACGTGTCACGGCGGCCAGCGCGAGACTGACGATGGCGACGAGCGCCGTTGTGATCATCAGCTTGCGGTTTTCCAGCAGATCGCCGAGCGGGACGAGGAAGAACAGTCCCAGGGCGTAGCCGATCTGCGTCAGCGAGACGATCAGGCTGGCCGTGCCGCCCGTCATATGGATGTCCGGTGCGATCAGTTCGGTGATCGGCTGGGCGTAGTAGATGTTGGCGACGATCGCGCCGCAGCAGAAGGCGAACATCGCGGTCAGGCCGCGAGTCATCTGGACGGTGCCGCCATTTGCGCTGGCGGCGGGTGAGTTGGAGGTCATGGCAAATCCTGATTGACGAACCCGCATAGGATATCGGTTGCGATCCGTGAGTAGAATACGTCCATTGAGCAACCTGGCGTTGCGTGCAGCGCAACGCCAGGCGTCGAGTTGTACCCCTTGGGTCCGGCCTCGACGTTACCGGAGGAGGTCGGGAAGTGGACAAGCTGGTTGCCTTGAATACCTTGCTGGAAGTGGCCGAGGCGGGTGGCTTTTCCAAAGCGGCCCAGCGGCTGGGTGTTGCCACTTCGTCCGTCACACGTTTGATGGACGCGCTTGAAGCTTCGCTCGGTACCGCGTTGCTGACCCGCACGACGCGGCGCGTTAGCCTGACCGATGCCGGGACGGCCTACGTCGAGCAGATCAGCAAGGTACTCGACGATCTCGCGGTGGCCGACGACAGCATCTTCGATAGCGGGGCGTCGCCAGTCGGGGTGCTACGCATTTCCGTGCCGACCGCGTACAGCCGGCTGCAACTCGCGCCGCATCTGGCGAGCTTTCTCGCCACCTATCCGCGCATGGTGCTCGACGTCGTGGTCGGCGACTACTACGTCGATCTTGCCGCCGAGCGGATCGATGTCGCGGTCCGGATCGGCCTGCCGTCGCGTGACGAACACCTGGTCATCAGAAAACTGGCCGATAACGCGCGCTTCGTGGTCGCGAGTCCCGCGTATTTCGCGCGCTGCGGCCTGCCGTCCGAGCCGCAGGAACTGGCCGCGCACGAGTGCCTGCGCTTCGGCTATGGCGGAACCTATCGGCCCGCGCGCCAGATCTGGACTTTCCTGCGGGGCGAGACCGAGGTGCGCGTCGAAGTGGAGGGCCGCATGATTGCCAACAATCCGGACATCCTGCTGGAAGCGGTGCTCGCGGGCCGTGGCATCGCCTTGCTGCCGGAGTGGCTGGTGGCAGCGGAGATTCGCGCGGGCCGCCTCGTGCGCCTGTTTGCCGACGCCGAAATCAATCCGCATGCCGGCCGGTCGGCGGTCTACGCGGCTTACCTGCCGAATCGCCGCCATTCGAGCAAGGTGCGCACCTTTGTGCAGTTCCTGCAGGAACGCGTGCAAGGCGTTCGGGAGGCGTGAGCCGAGCGCTTCGGCTCGCTTTGCGTCAGCTCAGGCTACTGACGGTACTTACGGTGTTGCCGGCCTCAGCGCATGGCAGCCTGCATCAACAGGCGGAATGGCAGCGCGAGCAACATTGCCCCTGCCACGCCTGCGCACCACAGGGCGACGAACCAGAGCACGCGCTTGAGCCGCGTAGGAGCAGGGCGTTTCGCCGTGCCTGGTTGCGCAAGCGAAGAAGCGGTCTGCTTTTGTGTAGGCGGGGGCCAGGAAAGTCGCATTGCAGCGTACCTTGTCAAAGCTTAGTGGTACTTCGCACCCGGCGCAGACTTGCCGCGGAACACGTGATATCCGAGTGTCGTGTAGATCAGAATCACCGGCAGGATGATTACCGCACCCACCAGCGTGAAGAGCTGACTCGAGCGTGGCGCAGCGGCGTCCTGGAGCGTGATGGCGTACGGTATCGCATACGGCCAGATGCTCACGAGCAGGCCAATGTAGCCGAGCAGGATCAGCAGCAGCGTCAGCAGAAACGGCGTGTTGTCGTGCCGGCGTCTTAGCGCGCGGAGCATGAACAGCGCGGTAATCACGACGAGAAACGGCACCGGCAGCAAGCGATGCAGCAGGCCCGAATCGAACCAGCGCGCGGCGATTTTCGCGTCGGTCAGCGGCGTCCAGATCGACACCACCACCATGAAGCCGAGCAGCACGAAAGTGAGAGGACGCACGACCTCGTGCAGACGATGTTGCAGGTCACCCTCGGTCTTCATGATGAGCCAGCAGGCGCCGAGCAATGCGTATGTCGCCATCAGGCCAAAGCCGGTGAGCAGGCTGAACGGCGTCAGCCAGAAAAACGGCGGCCCGGCGAACACGCCGTTCGTTACCGGAATACCCTGCAGGTAGGCGCCCAGAATGACGCCCTGAAAAAACGACGCCCCACCCGATCCGGCGATGAAGGCGAGGTTCCAGAGGTTTTTGGTGCGGGTTGCCTTCTCGCGGATTTCAAAGGAAACGCCGCGAAAAATCAGGCAGACGAGCATCGTGACGATCGGCAGATACAGCGCCGAGAGCACGATCGAATAGACCGCGGGAAACACCGCAAAGAGCGCTGCGCCACCGAGCACCAGCCAGGTTTCGTTGCCGTCCCAGACTGGCGCAATGGTCGCGATCATCAGGTCGCGCTCGCCGTCGTCGGGGAAGAACGGGAAAATCATCCCGATGCCGAGATCGAAGCCATCGAGGGCGACATACATGAAGAGCCCCAAGGCGATGATTGCGGCCCAGATCGTCGTCACGTCCATGCTGTGCTCCGCTTCAGGTGAGTAGAGGTTCGCGGGATGTTGCCGTTTGCCACGGGTGCCGGTTCCTGCTCCACCGGGCGCATCATTCGACTGCGGCGAGCGGCCGCCGGCCGCTGCTGTTCGTATCGGCGGCGCTCGCATTGCGCGGCCCTGCGTCCTCGTAGGCTGGACCGATACGCAGCAGCTTGAGGATGTAGTAGATGCCCGTGCAGAACACCAGGCAATACACGATCACGAAGATCATCAGCGACACGCTCACGTCCTGCTGGGTCACCGGCGACACCGCTTGCGCGGTGCGCAGCACGCCGTATACCACCCACGGCTGGCGGCCCGCTTCGGTCGTCACCCAGCCGGCAAGCAGCGTCACGAATCCGGCCGGCCCCATGGCCACCATGATGCGCTGGAACAGACGGTTTTCGTAAACACGGCCGTGGCGCCGCAGCACCAGTCCGATCAACGCGAGCAAGATCATCAGCATGCCGAGGCCCGCCATGACGCGAAAGGTCCAGAAGATGATCGACGAATTCGGCCGGTCCTCTTTCGGAAACTCTTTCAGGCCGCGAATTTCGCCGTCCCACGAGTGCGTCAGGATCAGGCTGCCGAGATGCGGAATCTGGATCGCGTAGCGGGTCACTTCGGCCTGCATGTCCGGAAAGCCGATCAGGTTGAGCGCGGTTCCGCCGTGCTCGGTTTCCCACAGACCTTCGATAGCCGCGATCTTCGCAGGCTGGTATTTGCGCGTGTTCAGGCCATGCTGATCGCCCACCAGCGCCTGGATCGGCGCGAGCACCAGCAATAGCCAGAGCGCCATCGAAAACATGGTTTTGACGGCGGGGTCGCGCCGGCCGCGCAACAGATGCCACGCGCCGGTGGCAGCAACAACCAGCGCGCCGACGATGAACGCGGCGATCGCCATATGGGCGAGCCGGTAGGGGAACGAGGGGTTGAAGATGATCTTCAGCCAGTCCTGCGGCACTACGTGACCGTCCTCGATCGTGAAGCCCTGCGGGGTCTGCATCCAGCTATTGGAGGCGAGAATCCAGAAGGTGGAAATCAGCGTGCCGGTGGCGACCAGCAGCGTCGCCCCGAAGTGCGCCTTGCGTCCCACGCGATTCCAGCCGAACAGCATGATGCCGAGAAAGCCGGCCTCGAGAAAGAACGCGGTCATCACCTCGTAGGTGAGGAGCGGTCCGGTGATAGGCCCGGCGAATTTCGAAAAGCCGGCCCAGTTGGTGCCGAACTGGTACGCCATCACCACGCCGGAGACAACGCCCATGCCGAAGCCGATTGCGAAGACCTTCGACCAGTACAGGCACAGTTCCTTGTAGTGCGGCTTGCCGCTTTTCAGCCACGCCGCTTCGAGCACGGCGATGAAGCTGGCAAGGCCGATGCTCATCGCCGGGAAGATGATGTGGAACGATACCGTGAACGCAAACTGCAATCGCGAGAGGTCCAGCGCGCTGAGGTTCATCATTGCGGTCTCCCGAAGACGAGGGCTGGCTGGGTTGGCGGAGCGACTCCGCAGGCACATGGCAACATACACTTTTTTTCGCCGCAGTGTCGCTAACCTGCGTTCGCAGAACGTGACGGAGCAGGGCAGTGCAGCTCGCCGCTATGCGTTTCCTTGAACGAGGCGCGAGCGCACGAAGCCGACATGCTCGCGTAATACGTAAAACGCATCGGCGTAGGCGAGCGGCATGCGCAGGCTGTTGAGCGAGTCTTCGATCTGGTCGAGCTCCTCGACAAGCGCATCGCGTTGGGCCTGCGACGGATCCTTCAGCGCCTCGCGCTCGATTGCGATCAGCGAACCGTAGTTGCGATAGATGCGCGAGCGGACACGCCAGCGGTACAGTGCCGGCACCAGCCGCATGGCGGGGAACAGCAGCACGGCGACTGGCAGCAGCAGAACCAGAGTGCGATCGCCGACGCTCGCCAGCCAGAACGGCAGATTGCGGTAGAGAAAGCTCTTGCCGGTCTTGTAGTAGCGCTGCGCGTCGTCGCTGATCGGATACTCGTGCTGGATCGGGCTCGGAAACTGTCCCGCGTGCTGCAGAAGGCCGGGCATGCCGTGAATCTCCTGCGCAGCTTCGATCAGCAGATCGGAGATGGCGGGGTGCAGCCTGGTACGCGCGATGATTTCCACGGTCGGGCTGATCAGATGGATGGTGTCGTTCGGGATCTTGTGGCGCAGGTCGAGCACGCCGGGCGGCAGGTCGATTTCATCCAGATACGGAAAGAGCCGCGTATAGGCGCTCGCTTCCTCGAAGTCCATCACGGAGATACCGGGCACGCGCAACAGCCGCAGCATCAGGGCGCGAGTGGCCGAATCGCCGTTCAGTATCGCGGCATCGGCGTCGCCCGAGACCAGCTTCGTGGCGGCTTCCAGCCCGTCGGCGGGTAACAGCGTCGTGTTCTGGCCCGGCACGATGCCGTTCGCGGCCAGCAGGTTGAGCGCCAGCACCCGCGTGCCGCTGCCTTCGCGGCCCACGGCGATGCGTTTGCCTTCGAGTTGCGCGAGCCGCGTAATGCCGCTGCCGCGATAGAACACCACGATCGGGTCATAGAACACGCTGCCGAGCGACATCAACGAGGAGGCCCCGAGCCCATCGGTTACGCCGCCTTGCACCAGCGCGACGTCCACATGCTGTTTGGGGTCCAGCAGCCGTTGCAGGTTCTGCAGCGAGCCGTCCGATTCCAGTACCTTCAGCGTGATGCCGTTACGGGCGAGAATCTTTTTGTATTCGTTGGCGGCCTGCAGGAACGAACTGTCGTGCGGGCCGGCGCTCATGACGATCGTATGCGGCGGCGCCGGATCCACCAGCCAGATCACCAGCGTGATCACCAGCACCACGAACACGGCGATCGGTGCGAACGTCAAGGTTAGATCGCGCAGATCGGCATGGGAATGCTCGCCTTGAAAACTCGGTGGTCGCGGGCGATGGTGTCTCATGAAAGCTCCGTACGGGTGGCGGGGCAGGTCTTATGGCGCGCGCGGCGCGCGGTGTCTGCACGTATAGCGTAGCAGCACTGGCTTTCGTCTGAGCCTGGAAAGTGTGGAAATGCGCGGTGGCGCCGCAACAGGCACCGGATAGCTAATACTGCACCAGTATCGTCACGCGCCGGTTTGCTGCGCGAGCTGCCGCGTCGTCGCCAAGCAACAGAGGGATATTGTCGGAGTGGCCGATGGCCGCCAGCCGCTGCGGTTCGATGCCTTTATCCACCAGGAACCGCACCACGGCGCCGGCGCGTGCCGACGACAGCTCCCAGTTGGATTCGTATTTGGCGTTGGAGATCGGTGAACTGTCGGTGTGACCTTCTACCAGGATGTTGCGAGTGGAGTAGCCCTTCAACGCCGCAGCCACCTGATCGAGCACGCTGGTCGAGTCCGGCAGCAAGTGCGCATCGCCCGCGCGAAACAGGATTTTTGCATTGATGCTGATTTCCACGCTGCCCGATTCTTCGTCGATATTGATCTGGCCTCTGTCGCGCAGCGCTCTCAGGAGCGACAACAACCCGGCTCGCACCGCTTCCTGTTGGCCGTTCGCCGCGCCATGTGCGGCGATGCCGGCAGGGCTCCTGTCGTTCTTGACGCTGCGCGCGGATTCGAGAAGCTTGATTTCCAGTTCGTGGTACTTCGCCAGCTGGATCGCATACAGCGCCAGAAACAGCACCATCAGCGTGGTGACAAGATCCGAGTACGAGAGAAGCCAGCGCTCGGGGCGAGCCTCGGCGTCATCGTCCAGCTTCGGATTGGGCTTTTCGCCTGCGAGAGCCATGCGTGCTATGCCAGCAATGCTTTTGAGCGCTCGCGCACGTCGCCGGTGAGGCGCGTCTCGATGGTTTGCGGCGACTCCCGGCGCGAGATGGCAAGCAGTCCATCGAAATACAGTTTCCGGTAGCGCAGTTCGCTATCCACCTGCGCCTTGATCTTGCCGTAGATGGGCAGGAACAGTATGTTGGCGAGCGCGAGGCCGTAGAGCGTCGTCACGAAGGCGACCGCCACACCTTGGCCGAGTCTCTCGGGCTCGAGAATGTGCCCCGTCACCTGGATCAGGCCTAGCACGGCGCCGAGGATGCCGAAGGTCGGTGCGTAGCCGCCCGCTTGCAGCCAGATCCGCGCCGCGGCCATGTGGTTGCGCTCGTAGGCATCCAGTTCGCGTTGCAAAGCGTCTTCGATCACAGCGGTGGAAACGCCATTGGCGATCAGCTCGAGCCCGCGTTTGGCAAACGGATGAATGCCTGCCGGGTCCATCGATTCGAACGCGAGCATGCCGTTCAGCTTGGCTTTGTGTCCCCATTCGAGCAGCACAGAGAGGTTTTCCTGATCGACCGGTTTGGCGGCGATGAAGGCGAAGCGAAGCTGCCTGACACCATCGGCAAAGCGGCCCCAACTGTTCTGAACCATCACGGCGCCGATTGTGCCGCCCAGCACGATCACGAGCGCCTCAAGCTGGAACAGCGACGCAAACCGTCCACCTTCCAGCGCAAAGCCCAGCACAATGGCCGCGATGCCCACAACCGCGCCACACAGCGTCAGGAAATCCATACAAGACCTCGACAATTCAATTGAAGGATTGTGCGTTGGACCGGTTCAATGGCACGCGGCGGCCTAGATGGGCGACCCGATCGGGACCGATGGATTCACTGAAGGCGATTTGATGCTCTTCACCAGCTCGAGAAAGCGCTGCTCTATCTCCGGGATCTCGAGCGGATCGATCTTGATGTCGCGTCGCATGATCCACGAAATCTCCTTCTGGCGCGCCTGCGTCATGACCGAGAGCAGCCGGTCGGCGATCGTCTGATCAGTCATCGTGGCAAGCAGCTTGGCGAGGTCGTAAGTGTCGAACGCACTCACGGCGTCGAACAGCGTCCGCTGGTCGACAAACTCGAGATCGCCTAGCGATTCGAGCTGGCTGGGGGTACGTATTTTTCGCTTCGAGAAATAGGCCGTGCCGTGCTCTTCGACGTAGTTCAGCACCTTGCTCTTGCGAAACGCAAAGATATCCTCAGCGATTTCCGAGTGGGAAAGCTTCTTGAGAATCAGCTGCTTTTCGACACCGATCAACGCTTCCAGATCGGACAGTTCGATCAGCTCGAGTTCGCCGGTGATCGCGAGGTCCAGTTCGTGATCGGCCACTTGCTGGGCGCGCTCGATGAGGCGGATCGGGTCAAAACTGACCATATGCCGGCCCGCTGCACCGTCTTCGCTCGCGACCCCGCCCTTGCCGATGTACTCGGGGCGTCCTGCATCGAAGCTCACCAGATTGAGTTTTTCCATCCGTTTGAGCATGGCCATTACGTGCAAACGGGAATGGCCTGCAATTGCGCGGCACTTCCTGATGACCTCGGCGAGCGGCACCGACACTTCTTCGCCCGGCGCGCGGCGCGCACGGCTCTGGGTATCGGCGCCGGCCATCAGAGCCAGCACGTGCGCATAGGAGAGAACACCGGGCAGGAAGTCGGCATGCGTATAGGTTGCGAGCAATTCGTCCTTGCGCCTCGTGCGGCGAATCATCGTGCGTACCAGATGGCGCAGCAGAGGCGAGACGCGCTCCATTTCCTCCTCGACGACGCTGGTTTCGATGACGGTCAAACGGCAGAAGGTGAGCGCCTTTGCGGTGGAACCACGTGGCTCGGACGGCAGTAGCGCAGATTCGCCGAAGATTTCGCCCTTGCCCAGGGTTGCGAGGATCACCCGCTTTTCGTCGCACTGTGTGGAGATTTCGACTTTGCCGTCGGCAATGACGTAGAGGGCTGAGGTCCCGACATAGCCCTCGGAGAAGATGACTTCGCCCGGAGCCGCGGTCCGCGACCTTGACGACTGTTGCTGGTTCAATGTGTTCCCCTGCGGAGTGTTTGGCCCTGCTCAAGCGGTCTCTGCGGACTCGCTCACTGGCGGCATATTTTGCTGCCGCTTACCCGTGTATAACGACTTTTTTGCCGATTTCTTTAGCGCGGGGATACACTTTAATAAATGCCGCAACCTCAGACGGGGCGGGCTTGTGCGAGGACAGGAGGGCGCGCGATGCGCAGAAAATCCTTTCGGTCCCTTACGCAAACGTTTGGCGTTCGGCTCTACTCGTAGAGTGCATGCGACGACCGCTTTGCCGGACGGTGGGGTCAACGCAGGGTGACACACAGTGCATCATACGAATGCAAAGTAATCCTGATTAATCAGGAGGATAAGCGCGATGCGCTGCATTGGCCGGATGGAATTCTTCGACCATTGCGTCGAGGTAGCGGCGAGTGACGCGAACCCCTGCGGGCCGGCAGCGCCCGCTTGCGCTCAGTCCGCGATGCGCTTGTCCGCCAGCGCATACTGGCAGTCGCCCAGCACCTGGGTGACGAGCCGCGCCTGGAAGTCGAGGTCGTCGGTGTCGAGGATTTCTTCGACGGCGTCACGGGCCCACTCCGCTTCGACAAAGTGTGCGTGCCGGGCGGCGATCTCCAGCGCCATCGCGGAGAGTTTGGCGACACTCAGCCAGTCAGCTTCCCGTAAGTGACGGTCGAGCCACTTGTGGGCCGCCTGCACGTGGAAGGAGGGTTCCGGCCAGGTCTCATTGAGGTAATAGGCGCCGAGGCTCCCGCAGGTGAGCCAGCAAAGCAGTTCCACGCGGTCGCGTGGGCTCAGATGGAGGCGTACATCACTCATGGCGATACCCGCTACGACAAGTTGCGTTCGGTTCCCGACGGTGCGCGAACCGTCCTGAGATGCAACCCAACGATAGCACGCGGTGGCCGGATTCAGGAACACCTTGTGCTTATCGGCCACAACGCGGCCACGGCGATTGTGCTCAGAAGTTGTATTGCAGGTAAATTTCGCTGAAATTGACGCCAGGGTTGGGGTGCTCGAGGCCCGCGTTCGACAGATGCTGGAAGCGGAAACCGGCCTGGTATTGCTGATGGCCGCCGAACTGCGCACCCACGCCGATCATATCGGCGAACTGGAACGACGACGAGAAGGTGCGGTCCTCCGTCTCCCGTACATGGTCCAGCAGGCGCACTCCGACACCGCCTTCAATATACGGCCGGAACCATCCCGAGCTCTTGATGAAGCGAAACACCGGCGTCAGACCGAATTCCCAGATGTCGGGGTGGGCGGCATCGGATTCCCGGATGTCCCAATAGGCGACGTGCGCCTCGCCGACGACGGTAAAGTGATATCCGCCGATTTCCCACCAGGTTAAACCGGGGTCCCAGACAAAGCCGAGATCGGCTTTTTTTACATCATGGTCCGCGACGCCTCCGGAAATTTGCACACCGAATTCGTCGGCATGAGCCGCTGCTGCACCGACAGTTAGCGCGCAAAACACTAAGGCGCGGAAAAGTTTTCCTGGCAGAGGTTGCTTGCTGGTTCGCATTGGGATTTCCGACCGCTCGAGTAAATTGTTTTATCGGCAGATGTTTATTGTTTAGACACGCGCTGCAAGCTCGCCGTTAATCGTCTCATGGCTGCTGCTTGTCGACGTGTTGCCCTTTACGGGCCCTGCCTCGTGCTAATTGCGCAATCGGCCGTTTGCGCGATGAATTCGCTGTCTGAATGACGAAGGGCATTCTAGAGCCATACGGGCGGGCTGAATATTCGCACCGCGGCAAATCACTGTGTTCAATGTGGCAACGATCGGGATGGAGTTGTCTCTAGAATCCGTTCGCATATTCGTCAGAGCATTAATCTGGTTGCGCGAGCAAGCATCAGACCCGCAGCGGCTTGACTGAACCACCTGGGAATGAGCACTGCCGTTCTATTTGGCGATTTTTTGCAGTCTAGCCGAGCCGCGAGAATCGTGCATTTTCGGCGCGCGTTATTACTGCGCGCATGCTCGACGCCATGCTTTAAGGATGCGGCCTTTTCCGTCGCTTCAATTTGCTGAAGCTGCGCGCGCCTGACTCAGCTTGATCGCAGGAACCAGCATCACCGAGAGTACGGAAAACACGGTGATGACCAGAATGGACGTGAAAGTCAGATGCAGCGATTGATGGAGCGCGAGCCGCACGGCCGCGCTACTTGCAGTATTGCCCGGCGCCGAGTCGAGAATCTGCCGGAGCTGGTCCGCGGTCACGGCGGCGATTGTGGATGAATGCGCGAGCCCGTAATTCAGCACCGCGCCGAACATGGCAGCGCCGAGCGTGCTGCCGAGATTGCGCGAGAACAGATTCGACGCAGTCGCACTGCCGCGCTCCGACGGCTCGACGATTTCCTGGATCAGGATCAGCGAACTGACGCTGACAATCCCCATGCCGAAGCCGATTACCAGCGAGCCGATCCCCGCGAGCACCGGACTGCTGTCCGGGTTCAGCGTCGCGAAGAACACGCCCCCGAGCGGCAAAAACACACTGCCGCCGATCAGCGTGCGCCGCAAGCCGAGCCGATGAAACGAGCGGGCCGCGAGCGTCGCACCGCTCGGCCAGCCCAGCATGATCATGGTCAAGGCGAGGCCGGCGACCACCGGCGAGCGGCCCAGTACACCCTGCACGTACATCGGCAGAAAACTGGTCAGGCCCATCAGCGCCATGCCCGACAGCACGGTGGCGACATTGCAGGCGGCGATGGGCCGGTGACCCCACAAGGCAAATGAAATCATCGGGTCGGCGGCACGGCGCTCCTGCCACACGAACAGGACCCCGCAGACGACGAACAGCGCGAATTCGAATGCCACCAGCGCGTCGCTGGAACTGCCCACGTCGGTGAGGCCCATCATCAGCGCGCCGATCGATACGGTGAAGAGGGTGGCGCCTGCGAAGTCGATGGACGGGCGCCCGTGCCTTTCATGTTCGTGCAGGAACGCAAGAAAGCCGGCCGCGGAGGCGAGTCCGATCGGAATGTTGATCCAGAAGATCCACGCCCACGACAGGTCGCGAATCAGCAGGCCACCGGCCATCGGACCGATCACGGCAGCGATAGCCCAGACGCTCGCGAGGTAGCCCTGGATCTTGCCGCGTTCGCGTGCGGGGTACAGATCGCCGACGATCGTGAGCGTGACGGGCTGGATGGCTCCGGCGCCGACGCCTTGTATCAGTCGGAACACGATCATCGCCGGCATCGACCACGCAAAGCCCGCGAGCACCGAACCCACCAGAAAGATGACGATGCCGATCAGGACAATGGGCTTGCGGCCGTACAGGTCCGCGAGTTTGCCGAACACAACCGTCATCGCGGTCTGCGCGAGCAGGAATGACGAGAAGACCCAACTGTAGAGATGCAGGCCGCCGAGCTGCGTGACGATCTGCGGCATGGCGGTGGAGACGATGGTGGCTTCGATGGCGACCATTGCCATGGAGGCCATCACCGCGGCGATGACCAGGGGCCGTACTGTCTTGGGGTGCTGTGACATGCCGTCTATATAGAAGAATGGGGATCGCGCGGCTTCTCGAGGCCGCTCGAACGCGCAGGCGGTTTGCCCGGGGTGTCAGCTTTCTGGAAGGTGCGGGCCTGAACGCTTTGACACCGGCCTTGACGCGACACTACGCAGCGTTCGCTTAAGCGCGAGTACGGATGTTACCGCTACATCGGTGCTGCTGCTTGCGCCGTGCCAGGGATTTGGACTGCATGGCGGTGCAATAAGATGGTGCGACGCACCACAACGTTGCACCAACTCAATTCATGCTGCGCCGGAAGAGCGCGCGACTCATCGCGAGAACGCAGAGCGCGGTCGCAAAGAAACCCCTGTTTTCACGCGCAAATTCACTGGTTAAGGTCCTTGACCGGTGCGTCGCTCAGCCTTATTCCACAGCGCTTCGCCAGGATCACGCAAGCATCGGCCGCGAGCGTCGGCGCGGTTCGCATCGTCTGCCGGCTGCGCTCATGGCATATCTATTGCATTGCAACGTAGCGAGGCCAACGACGGCCTCAACGTATCGCACACTTGAGGGGCTGCCCGTCTAAAGCGGCCCACAGGGACAACGGCGTCCCGAGTACCCAGAAGCCACCGAGATATCGGAGCGCACTGGGCACTCGGGACGCTTTTTTTTTGCACTCCATTTTTTTTGCCGCGAATTTTTCAACGCCTTCACCCTGCGAGAGAGACCCATGAAACACCTATTGGATTCGCTAAAAAGCGGCAACTGGCGTGCTTTGTTAGCGTGCTTTCTGTACTTCGATACCGGGTTCACCGTGTGGGTGATGTTTGGCCCGTTGGCACCGTTTATCCACAAGGACATTGCGATGTCGCCCGCGGAACTGGGCTTCCTCGTCGCGGTGCCGGTGCTGGGTGCGGCCATTCTGCGGGTGACGCTCGGCAACCTGTACCAGGCTTACGACGGCCGCCGTATCGCCTTGCTTGGTGTGGCGCTCTCCGCGCTGCCTTCAGTTGTCCTACTGTTGTCGCCGACGCCACCGTCCTACGTGACGCTGCTGGTGCTCGGCGTGTTCCTCGGTGTAGGCGGCGCAAGTTTTGCCGTGGCCTTGCCGATGGCAGGCAGCAACTATCCGCCGAAGGTGCAAGGCCTCGTGCTCGGCCTCGCCGCCGCGGGCAATATCGGCGCAGTGCTCGACGGCTTCATGTTCCCCAGTCTCGCGGACCACTTCGGGTGGGCCAAAGCGGCCGGCGCGGCGCTGCCGTTGCTGGCTCTCGCGGCGGTCGCGCTGTTCTTCTGGGCGAAGGACCTCGGCGCGAAATCGGGTAGCGCGCCGCGCGCTTTCCGCAGTTTCTGCATCACGTTGGGCGGACTGATCGCGCTCGTGCTGGCCGTGCATGCGGGGGTCCTCGGCGGCGGAAAAACGGGGGTATTACTGCTGCCCGTGCTGGGTGCGCTGCTTGCCATCGCGGTGTTGCCGAAGCATTACCGCAGCGTGCTGGCTGAAGGCGACACGTGGGTCGTGATGCTCGTCTACAGCATCACCTTCGGCGGCTTCGTCGGCATGTCGTCTTACGTGACGACGCTGCTGGTCTCGCTCTATCAGTTGCCCAAGCTCGAAGCGGGGCTCTTCATGTCGCTGCTCGCGTTTACTGGCGCACTGGTGCGTCCGATTGGCGGCCTGATCGCCGACCGCATCTCGGGTGTTCGCGCTCTCGTGTTGCTGCTTGCCGGCATTTCGCTGTGCGACTTCGCGTTCGCCGCATGGATGCCGCCGCTCGGGGCCGGCATCGCATTGCTGGTGGTCACCTATCTGTGCTTCGGCCTTGGCAACGGCGCCACCTTCCAGCTCGTGCCGCAACGCTGGAAGGGCAAGACCGGCCTGATGTCGGGGATCGTTGGCGCGGCCGGCGGGATCGGCGGCTTCTATCTGCCGGTCATCATGGGGATGGCCAAGGAAAGCACGGGCAGTTACCAGATGGGCTTCGCGACCTTTGGCGTGATCTCGGCGCTCGCCTTCGCGCTGGTCGTGCTGCATCGTGCCCGTTGGCTCAAATGGGCGCTACCGGCCGAGGGTCTGGTGGTGGCCAATCCGCTTTCGACACCGGCGGGTGTGCGCGCCGATAGCGGTGCGTGAGCCAGCAGGAAGTGGAACGTATGGACAGTTGTTGCCCCGAATTCAACCGCTGAGCGGCTGGATGATCCACGGGACGCCTTTTTATTTGCCGGACGAAAATCATGTCGCGAACCGAGCTGGAAACTGACGAAACCCCTGTCATGAACGTTGTCGTCGTCGGCCACGGGATGGTGGGACACAAGCTCCTCGAATCTCTGGTGGATGACGCGCGTTGCGCGCTGCACGTCACCGTGCTGTGCGAAGAGCCGCGTCCTGCTTATGACCGCGTGCATCTGTCCGAATTCTTCTCGGGCAAGTCCGCTGAAGACCTGTCGCTCGTCAAGCCGGGTTTCTTCGAACGCGAGAACGTGCTGCTCAAGCTCAACGCGAAGGCGGTAGCGGTCGATCGCGCGGCGCGCACCGTGACAATCTCGACCGGTGAAACGCTGTCGTATGACAAACTGGTGCTCGCCACCGGTTCGACGCCTTTCGTGCCGCCCATTAAAGGCAACGATCGTCAGGACTGCTTCGTCTATCGCACCATAGAAGATCTCGAAGCCATGCAGGCTTGCGGTGCGCGCGCCAGGACCGGGGTGGTGGTGGGCGGCGGCCTGCTCGGGCTCGAATGCGCCAAGGCGCTGCACGATATGGGGCTGGCGGCGCATGTCGTCGAGTTTGCACCGCGCCTGATGGCGGTACAGGTGGACGACGGCGGCGGCCGGGTTCTGCGCAGCAAGATCGAGGAACTGGGCGTGCAGGTTCTCACCGGCAAGCAGACGCTCGAGATCGTCGACGGCGAAGCGGGCACGCACCGCATGCAGTTTGCCGACGGCACGCATCTCGACACCGACATGATCGTGTTTTCCGCAGGCATCCGTCCGCGCGACGAGATCGCACGCGCTTGCGGCCTCGAACTGGGCCCGCGCGGCGGCATTGCGATCGACGACGCCTGCCGGACCAGCGACCCCGATATCTTCGCTATTGGCGAGTGCGCCGCGTGGAACGGCATGGTGTATGGTCTCGTCGCGCCGGGTTACGAAATGGCGCGCATCGCTGCACGGCAACTGCTCGGCGACGAGGCCGGCTTTGCAGGCGCGGACATGAGCACCAAGCTCAAGCTGATGGGCGTGGATGTGGCGAGCATCGGCGATGCGCACGGCAAGACGCCGGGCAGCCGCTCGTACCAGTTCAGCGACGAGCGCAAGCAGGTCTACAAGAAGCTGGTGGTATCCGAGTGCGGCAAGCAACTGCTCGGCGCGGTGATGGTGGGCGATGCGGCCGAATACGGCACGCTGCTGCAGATGATGCTGAACCGCATCGAGCTGCCCGAAGCGCCGGAATTCCTGATTTTGCCCGCCAGCGACGGCAAGACGAAGCCAGGGCTCGGTGTCGACGCATTGCCCGAAGGCGCACAGATCTGCTCGTGCAACAACGTCTCCAAGGGCGAAATCTGCGCTGCAGTGTGTGCCGGCGCCACCAGCATCGGCGCCCTCAAGACGGCGACCTGTGCCGGCACCTCGTGCGGCGGTTGCGTGCCGCTCGTCACGCAGGTGATGAAAGCCGAAATGAAGAAGCAGGGCATGGCGGTCAACAACCACGTATGCGAACACTTCCCGTACTCGCGCCAGGAACTGCACCACATCGTGCGCGTCGAGCGCATCAGGAGCTTCGGCGCACTGCTCGAAAAGCACGGCCACGGTCTGGGCTGCGATATCTGCAAGCCCGTCGCCGCCAGCATTCTCGCCTCGTGCTGGAACGAATTCGTGCTGAAGAAGGAACACGCGAGCCTGCAGGACTCGAACGATTACTACCTCGCCAACATCCAGCGCGACGGCACCTATTCCGTAGTGCCGCGCATGCCGGGTGGCGAGGTCACGCCAGAGGGACTCATCGCCGTTGGGCAGGTGGCGAAGAAATACGGCCTCTATACGAAGATCACCGGCGGCCAGCGCGTCGACCTGTTCGGAGCCCGCGTCGACCAGTTGCCGCTGATCTGGGAAGAACTGATCGCGGCCGGTTTCGAATCGGGTCACGCGTATGGCAAGTCGTTACGCACGGTGAAGTCGTGTGTGGGCTCGACGTGGTGCCGCTATGGCGTTGGCGACTCGGTCGGGCTCGCGGTTGCGATGGAAAACCGCTACAAGGGTCTGCGCTCGCCGCATAAGCTCAAGTTCGGCGTGTCGGGCTGCACCCGCGAATGCGCGGAGGCGCAAGGCAAGGACGTCGGCATCATCGCCACCGAGAAGGGCTGGAATCTCTACGTATGCGGCAACGGCGGCATGAAGCCGCGCCACGCGGAACTGCTGGCCGCGGACCTCGATCGCGAGACGCTCACGCGCTACATCGACCGCTTCCTGATGTTCTATGTTCGCACGGCCGACCGTCTGCAGCGCACCAGCGGATGGCGCGACAACCTCGAAGGCGGCCTCGACTATCTGATCGACGTCGTTGTCCACGACAAGCTGGGTCTCGCCGTGGAACTGGAAGCGGACATGCAGAACGTGATCGATACCTACGAATGCGAGTGGAAAAAGGCGGTGACCGATCCCGAGACGCGTAAGCGCTTCCGTCATTTCGTCAACAGCGACAAGCTCGACGAGAACGTAACGTTTGTCGAGGAACGCGGCCAGATCCGTCCTGCCACACCGGCGGAACGCGAGACCGCCAGGCAGTTTCCAGTTCCCGTGGTCGTCGAGACCGTTTGAATCCAGCGTCATGCATCTCGAGGAGTCCTTGATGAACAACGATCGAAATACGCCTGACTGGGTGCCGGTTTGCGCGCTCGACGACATCGTGCCCGATACCGGCGTCTGCGCGCTGGTGGCCGGACGGCAGGTGGCGGTGTTTAACGTCGCGCGCGGCGAGGGTGGGGTGTATGCCATCGACAACTACGATCCCTGTTCGCAGGCGGCGGTGCTGTCGCGCGGACTGATTGGCAACCTCGGTGAACGCATCGTGGTGGCTTCGCCGATCTACAAGCAGCACTTCGACCTGCGCACCGGCGAGTGTCTCGAAGCGCCCGAGCATTCGGTCAGCGCCTTCGCCGCGCAGGTCAGGGATGGCCGCGTATGGGTAGCGGTCTAACCGGGCTGGGGTCGTTCACGCAATGAGCAGCGCAAGCGTCAAGACGGTGTGCCCCTACTGCGGCGTCGGCTGCGGAATGGTGCTGCAGGTCGAGGATGGCCAGGTCGTCAAGATTGCCGGCGACAAGGAACATCCCACCAATTTCGGCCGGCTGTGCACCAAGGGGTCGTCGGCCCATGTCGCGCTACGCAAGTCCGGACGCCTCGAAAACGCCTACGAACGACGCGAGCGCAACGGCGACCCGACTCCGTTGCCGGTCGACCAGGTGATTGCCGACACCGGCCGCCGTCTGCGCGAAATCCTCGATACGTATGGCCCCGATGCGCTGTCGTTCTACGTGTCGGGCCAGATGTCGATCGAGGCGCAGTACCTCGCCAACAAGCTCGCGAAGGGCTTTGTCGGCACCAACAATATCGAATCGAACTCGCGTCTGTGCATGGCAAGCGCCGGCAGCGGCTACAAGCTCTCGTTGGGCGCGGATGGTCCGCCGGGCTCGTACGAGGATTTCGACAAGGCCGATCTGTTCTTCGTGATCGGCGCCAACATGGCCGACTGTCACCCGATCCTCTATCTGCGCATGATGGATCGTGTCAAAGCGGGAGCCAGACTGATCGTGGTCGATCCGCGCCGCAATACGACCGCGGACAAGGCCGATCTTTTCATGCAGATCAAGCCGGGCACCGATCTCGCGTTGCTGAACGGCCTGCTGTATCTGCTGCATCAGAACGGTCATACGGACCTCGACTTCATCGCCACCGCAACGGAAGGCTGGGAGGCGATGCCGGCCTTTCTCGACGACTACACGCCGGGAAATGTCGCGGCAATCACCGGCATCCCCGAGGCGGATATCCGCACCGCGGCGCAATGGATAGGCGAGGCGCCGGAGTGGATGAGCTGCTGGACGATGGGTCTGAACCAGAGCACGCACGGCACCTGGAACACCAACGCCGTTTGCAACCTCCATCTGGCGACGGGCAAGATCTGCCGCCCCGGTAGCGGGCCGTTTTCGCTGACAGGCCAGCCCAATGCAATGGGCGGCCGTGAGATGGGCTACATGGGGCCGGGTTTGCCGGGGCAGCGCTCCGTGCTGGTGGAAGAAGACCGGGCGTTTGTCGAGGACCTGTGGCAAGTGCCGTCTGGGACGCTAAAGACGGCAGTCGGGCAGGGCACTATCGACATGTTCTCGCGCATGGCGGACGGCGATATTAAGGCGTGCTGGATTATCTGCACCAATCCGGTCGCAAGCGTCGCCAACCGGCAGACTGTGATTGCCGGATTGCAGGCCGCGGAACTGGTAATCGCCCAGGACGCGTTTCTCGACACCGAAACCAATCGCTATGCCGACGTCCTCTTGCCTGGCGCGTTGTGGGCCGAGGCGGAAGGCGTGATGATCAACTCCGAGCGCAACATGACGCTCATGCAGAAGGCGATCGACCCACCGGGCACGGCGCTACCTGACTGGCAGATCATCGCGCGCGTGGCCAGCGAAATGGGCTTTGCGGACGCGTTCGGCTATGCGTCGGCAGAGGAAGTGTTCGCGGAGATCACGCGAGCCTCGAACCCGAAGACCGGCTACGACCTGCGCGGCGCGAGCCACGCGCGGCTGCGTGAGTCGCCGCTGCAATGGCCCTGTTCGCCGGATGCGTCGGGGTTGTTAAGAGACCGCAATCCCGTGCGTTATCTGAACGATGGCATCAGTCAGCCGCTCAGGGAAGTGTCCGACGGCGTTCGTCCGGCGCTGGTCTTCCCGACCGCGAGCGGCAAAGCCGTGTTCTTCGCGCGGCCGCATACCGAGCCGGCTGAGATGCCGGTGCCGGAGTTTCCGATCGTCCTGAATACGGGGCGCCTGCAGCATCAATGGCACACCATGACGAAGACCGGCAAGGTGCCCATGCTGAACAAGCTCAATCCCAGGCCCTTCGTGGAGATCAATCCGGAAGACGCAGCCGCGCTTGGCATCGAGGCCAAAGACCGCGTCGAAGTGCGTTCACGTCGTGGCCGTGCGGTACTGCCCGCCGTAGTGACCGATCGTGTGCAGGCGGGTGCCTGCTTTGCGCCGATGCACTGGAACGACGTCTTCGGCGAAGACCTCTGCATCAACGCGGTGACCCACGATGCGGTCGATCCGATCTCACAGCAACCGGAACTCAAGTTCTGCGCGGTTGCGTTGAGCCGCGTCGCACCCGAACCCAGTGCGGCGGCCGATGACGCCGACGCTATCTCCTCCGGTATGGATGCCGCGGCCCCGCTGCTGGCGGCCGATGCCGGTTCGATCAAGGAAGGGGACATGTCCCGTATCGACGCTCTCGCTGCCATGCTCGGCATGCAGGACATGCCTGTGCCGCTGCTCGACGATGCACAACGTGCCTACGTGGCCGGTTTTATCAATGGCCTGCGCGTGAGCGCGGGTCCGCAGGCTCAAACGGACGGCGTGCCCGTGATGCCCGCCAGCGCGCCGTTGCCGACCGCCACCCGGCTCTGGTTCGACGGGATGCTTGCTGGACTGTATAGCCGCGCGGTTACGACAGCGCCTGGACTTGCCGATAGCTCTTCTGGCGTCTCGTCCGACGCTGCGTTCGCTGCCCCCGCTGTGCGAATCGCGCGGGCACGTCCAAAGGTGCTGCTGCTGTGGGCATCGCAGACGGGCAATATCGAGTCGTTGACGGAACGCTACGCGACACAGTTGATGGAGTCGGGCTTCGAGATCCGCACTTCCTGCATGGCCGATTACGACGTGGCGACTTTGGCGAGGGCGCAGTACGTGCTGCTGATGTCGAGCACGTTCGGCGATGGCGATGCGCCAGATAACGGCGAGAGCTTCTGGAGCGCACTCAAGGCCGCCAACGCGCCGCGCCTCGACAACGTGCGCTACGCCGTGCTGGCCTTCGGCGATCGCAACTACGACCAGTTTTGCGGTCATGGCCGCAATCTCGATGCGCGCCTCGCCGAGCAGGGCGCGCTGCGTCTGCTGCCACGCACGGACTGCGACACGGAATTCGAACCCGCCGCCGATGCATGGCTCGAGCGGATCGTCGCGCGTATCAAGGAGGAGGACGCCGCATTACACGAGATGCCGGCCGATGGCATGATCCCCTCGGTGTTACCCGGCGTGTTGCCCACCAAGGCTCATCCCGCCGCCTCGCGCCTCGTGAAGAATGTGCGGCTCAACAAGCACGGTGCGTCGAAGGATACGCGGTATTTTTCGTTGTCGACCGGCGATTCGGGCCTCGAATACGAAGTCGGCGACGCGCTCGGTGTGTGGCCGAGCAACTGTCCCGAACTGGTAGATGAACTGATCGGTTTGAGCGGGCTGGCAGCGGATGCGCCGGTGAATGTCAGTGGTATCGGCGATATGCGCCTCGCCGATGCACTCGGCAAGCACTACGAAATTGCCCGGCCGAATTCCGAAGCGCTGGCCTTCATCGCCTCGCGCAGTCGCGACGGCGCGCTCGGCGCATTGCTGGCCGAAGACCGCAAGGCTGATCTGAAGAAATGGTTGTGGGGCCAACAACTGGCCGACGTGCTGCACGAGTTTCCCGTGACACTGACGGCGCCGGAGTTGCTCGGCATGCTCAAGCGCTTGCAACCGCGGCTCTATTCGATTGCGTCGAGCCCCAAGGCGCACGCGGGCGAAGTTCATCTGACCGTGTCTGCAGTTCGTTACAGCAACGGCCGACGCCAGCGTAAAGGGGTGTCCTCGACCTTCCTCGCCGATCGCGCCGGGGACATCAGCGTGCCGGTGTACGTGCAGAAATCCGCGCATTTCCGCCCGCCGCGCGACGGCGACACGCCGATGATCATGGTTGGCCCCGGCACCGGCGTCGCACCGTTCAGGGGCTTTCTGCACGAGCGGCTGGCGCGTGGGGATACCGGCCGCAACTGGTTGTTCTTCGGCGAGCAGCACGCCGCGACCGACTTTTATTACGGTGACGAACTGGAGACGATGCGCACGAAAGGGCTGCTGACGCGGCTCGATCTGGCTTTCTCGCGGGACCAGCACGAGAAGATCTATGTCCAGGATCGCATGCGCGAACACGGTGCCGAGTTGTGGGCATGGCTCGAGTCCGGCGCGCATTTCTATGTGTGCGGCGATGCGAGCCGCATGGCGAAAGATGTCGACGCGGCGTTGAAGGCGGTCGTGGTCAGCCATGGCGGTATGAGCGATGAGAAGGCGCTCGAATACGTTAATCGGCTCGCGAGAGACAAGCACTATGTGCGGGATGTTTATTGAAGTGACGCGGTGAGACATGTCGTGTGCGGACGGCACCTTGGCGCATACCGGATCGGACCGATATGCCACATGCATCGCATACGTTTGCTCGCTCGTTTTCTACCGCGTCGATTCCGGTTATTCTCCTTCAGGCTGTCGGTGTGATCCGCGCAGCGGCTTACTCGATGCAAGGAGACTACCAGGTGACATCGACCGCTTCGGACGTTCCTCTCATCCCCCGCGCTGATCTTTTCGGCAATCCAGAGCGCACTGATGTCGAGATCAGTCCGGACGGGCGCTTTCTCTCCTGGCTGGCGCCGGTCAACGGCGTATTGAATGTCTGGGTCGCGCCGCTCGACGACCTGTCACTCGCCCGCGCGGTGACGAACGATACGAACCGAGGTCTACGGTTTCATCTCTGGACCTACGACGGTCATATCGTCTATCTGCAGGACGTCGAGGGCAACGAGGACTTCCATGTTCATGTAGTCGATCTGGATGCTGGCACCGGCCGCAACCTGACGCCTTTCGAAAGCGTTACGGTATCGATCGAGAGGGTGAGCCGAACTATCCGCGATCGCATCCTTGTGGGTATGAACCGCCGTGACCCAAAGTTCTTCGACCTCTACACGCTGAACCTCGCAACCGGCGAACTTGTGCTCGTCGAAGAAAATCCCGGCTTTGCAGGTTTTATTGTCGACCAGCATTACCGCCCGCACTTTGCCACTCGCCTCGCGAGCGACGGCTCCCAGGAGGTGCTCAGGCGCAATGCAGACGGTAGCTGGGACGAATGGATGCGGTTTGCGCCGGAAGAGACCAGGACATCTGGCCCGGGCCATCTCAGTGCCGACGGTTCAGCACTGTTCGTGCTCGACAGTCGCGGCCGCAATACGACCGCGATGACGCGGATCGATCTTGCCAGCGGCACGACCGAAGTGGTGGCGGCCGATTCGCGCGCCGACCTTTTCAATTTCATTATGGATCCCGAAACATTTGAGCCGCTGGCTTACAGGCTCAATCTGGAGCGCTCCACTTATGTCGCGATCGACCGGAAGATCCAGATCGACGTTGATTTCCTGAACGGCGCAGGGCTCGGCGAATGGCGGTTGCAAGGAGATACCGAGGACAACCGGCTATGGCTTATCGATGCAATTTCCGATCTGCGGCCCGGCACGACTTATCTGTATGACCGGCAGAGCCAGTCGCTGCGCGTTCTGTTCGAACATCGCCCCGTCCTCAGCGCGGCGCCGCTCGCGCCAATGCATCCGGTGGTAATCCGCTCGCGCGACGGCTTCGATCTGGTTTCGTATCTCACGCGTCCCAACGGCGTGCAGCAAGCGGGTCCACTGGTGTTGCTGGTTCACGGTGGCCCCTGGGCCCGGGATATCTTCGGCTTCGAACCCGAGCATCAATGGCTGGCTAACCGCGGCTATAGCGTGCTGAGCGTGAATTTCCGCAGTTCGATGGGGTTCGGCAAGCGCTTCGTCAATGCTGGAGACGGCGAATGGGGACGTCGCATGGATGACGACCTGCTCGACGCCATAGCCTGGGCCGTTGAAAGCGGTATCGCAGATCCGTCGCGTGTCGCGATCATGGGCATCAGTTACGGTGGATATGCAGTGCTCGCGAGCATGACGCGCAATCCCGAGATGTATGCATGCGGGGTTGCGATTGTCGGGCCGTCCAATCTGGAAACACTGTTGGCGAGCGTCCCGCCTTACTGGGAGTCGTTCCGCAAGGAGTTCGTGCGAGCGATTGGAGACCCTTCGACGGAGGAGGGCCGGGCGCTACTGCGCGAGCGTTCGCCGGTGCATCGTGCCGGTCGCATCTGCCGGCCGCTGCTAATCGGTCAGGGTGCGAACGACCCGCGCGTCAAGCGGGCTGAGAGCGATCAGATGGTGGATGCGATGAAGGCCAACGGTATTCCGGTGACCTACGTTCTGTATCCGGATGAAGGGCATGGTTTCGCGCGACCCGAAAACAACATCTCGTTCTACGCGATCACGGAGGCGTTTCTCGAACGGCATCTGGGTGGCCGCGCGGAACCGATGCGGCAGGACGAATGGGACGGCTCGACTGCACAGATCCTGGAAGGGGCGGCGCTACTCGATTTGCCCGCGCGCCGGGGTAGTTAGGCATATTGCATGGCGACGCGTGCCCACGCGCGGCCGGCTGCTGCCAGCGGCGACCTGCCTCTGGCGGTGCCAACACATCGAATTGATATGAGGTTGGGCCAACGCAATCAGCGCGGACATGGGCGCGCTCGAACAGTTCGCCAGATAAACCCGTCGCGCCTTGCCGAAGGTTTGTTCGCTCACAACGCGGGTGCGTCCGCCGCTGCCTCCCGGTGCGCCGAATAGTGCTTCGACTTTTAACGACCAATTTGCAGAATTTTCCGCACGAATTGGGATGGCACGCAGGGTAAAAACCCTTAGGAGCCAAATAAGCTCCGCATCGCGGCCTCCCAATCTTTGTAGTCCTGCTGAATCAGGCCGCGCCTCTCAAACAATCGCAAGGAGGCCAGGTCAATGACAGATCTGCAGGGCGCACTTCAGGTCCTACCGGGGCGACAGGCGTACCACCTCGACGTACCCGGTACGGACAGCGCGGCGGCGCTCTCTGTGGTGTCGTTCGAGGCCACCGAGAAGATGGGTGCACCGACTGAGGTGCGTATCGTATTGACCCACCCGCAACAGCTTGCGCGCTCCGAATACCTGAGCCGTGACGCGTCGTTTGTCATCGTGCTGGACGATGGACCACCCCGGAAATTCTCCGGCTTTATCGCGCGCTTCTCAACGATCCAGAACACGAAGGACTACGTCAAGTATGAAGTCGTGTTGCAGTCGCATTTCGGGCGGCTGGCAGCAGTGACCCGAAACAGGATCTTCCAGCATGGTTCAACGCCCGAGATTCTGGCGGAGATGTTGCGCGGTCACGGAATGCTTGAGCACCAGTTCAGTTTCCGGCTACGCCGCCAGTATCCGAAGCATGCTTTTCGCATGCAGCACGGCATGAGCGACCAGAATTATGCCCACATGCTGCAAGAGAAATCGGGCATCTACAGCTATATCCAGGAGACGGAATACGGCGACCAGGTGGTGTTCGGGGACGACGTAGATCATTACATTTACGACGAACCGCAACGCGTCGTGCCGTACCGCGAAGCAGCGGGACTTGAGGCGTGCGGCGTCGAGGCGGTGACGGCGATAAAGACGCACTCCGCGACGGTGCCGCAGTCGTTCATGGTCGCGGATTACAACCCGGAGCAAGCCTGGGAGCGTTTGCGCGACACGTCCAACGTTGCGCCCAGCGATCCCACCACTTACGGCCAGTCCTATATTTATGGCACTCACCACCTGGACCAGGCGGGAGCGAAGTGGGAAGCGCAGCTTCGCCACGAAGCGGCCATCGCCTGGCAGGTAGTCTTTGAAGGCGCAAGCAACGTGCTGAACCTGCAGCCGGGGCGCGTGCTGGAAACAGATCTTGTTCTGCCCGATGCACCCAAAGGCCAGTTGATTGTCGAGGTCACGCACAGCGGCGCGCGCGATACGCCCTACTCGAACAGCTACAAGGCAATCCCCGCTGACCGGCGCTTCCGTCTCAGGCTTGAGACGCAAACCTGGGCCAAAGTGACCGGCACGCTCAGCGCACGCGTCACCAGCCCGGACTCCTACAAATACGCATATGTAACCGCAAACGGCCACTATACGGTGCGTTTTGATGCGGACTTCGAAACGTGGCCCAACGGCGGAGAAAGTGTTCCGCTACGCCTCGCAAAGCCGTTCGCGGGCAAGCTGCAAACCGGCATGCACTTTCCGGCGCTGGACGATGCCGAAGCCGTGATTACCTGCCGCGACGGCGACCCGGACAAGCCCGAAATCGTTGCGTTCCACCATCACAGCCAGGCGCGCGACCTGGTGACGAATGACCGGCGCTGGCTCTCACGGAATGTGATCCGCACCCAGGCGAACAACAAGATCCGCTTTGAGGACTGGGCGGGCCAGGAAGGCGTCAAGCTCAGCACGGAGCATTCGGGCAAATCGCAACTGAATCTCGGCTACCTGGTTGACAACAAACTGGAAAAGCGCGGCGAAGGCCATGAGCTTCGCACATCCGGCTACGGAGTGAGCCGTGCAGGTAAGGGAATGATGGTCACGGCGTATGACCGTCCAGGCGCGAGCGGGAATCAGCTCGACATGCAGGAAACCATCGCACAACTGGAAAGCGCGCTGGCGACTGCGAAGGCGCTGGCGGCATCGGCGCAAAGCGCCAAGGCCGAGCCTGCCGACACTGATGCGCAGAAGCAGATGAAGGAAGACTTCGACGGGCTGAAGAAGCCGGATCTGCTGATGAGCACCCCGGCATCGGCGGCTGTTGTCGCAGGCGGAGGCGTGCAGTTCGCGGCGCAGGACAGCATCAACGCTGTAGCCGGGAAGAACGCCGACTGGAGCGTGCTGAAACGCTTCACGGTCGCAGCGGGTGAAAAGATTTCGCTGTTCGCGCAGAAGCTCGGTACCAGGATTTTTGCGGCGAAGGGCCCCGTCGAGATTCAGGCGCAAGATGGGCCGATGTCTTTCATCGCGGACAAAGATCTCGACCTTGCCAGCGTCAATGGAAAGGTCAACCTGGCGGCGGCAAAGGAGATCATCCTGGAATGCGGTGGTGCGTTCGTCCAGATGAAGGACGGTAGCATCATCCTCGGTGGTCCTGGCGATCTGTTCCTCAAGACGATCACGGTGCAGAAGAAGGGCAAGGCGTCGCTGAACATGCCTCTGGACCGGAACCACCCCGCGCTCGCCGGTCTGCCGACCATACCGCTTACCCTGGATGCGACCGGGTCTCCGGCGGCAAGGACGGCCGTGCCAACCGGCATGCCGTACAAGCTTTTTGCTGATGGTTCATTGATGAAGCAGGGCGTGTTCGATGAAACAGGCCTGATCCAGATCGATCACCATCCCACTACGCATAAGTACACGCTGCAACGGGCTAATGGCGTGACGCATGACATCCCGGTTGCAGAGAATTATCGCGGTGATGCCGTCAACGGCGCACTGGCCAATCAGGGCCTCCGTTTTCATGAAGGTCTGCCGGGCGCCAGGTCCGGTACTGTCGATCGTGCCGAACACCGCGCCAGTTACAACACGCTGCTCACCCCTGATACGGACGCCTGACCATGAAACAGCAGAGCGCTACCACGCCGCTCGCACTCTCCTGCACGCGAAGCGCGACGCTCACGTCCCCATGGTTCGTGCAGCGCACCGAATACAACCCCGCGCTGGCCACGTACCTGCCGCTGGTGAATGGCGAGACGGCCTTTGCGGCGGTGTTCGACGCCATACGAAACGCGGAGCACAGCATCGATATCCTGTGCTGGGGTTTCCAGCCGTCCATGTATTTCAGACGGGGCAGCGACGCGGCGGGTTCGCCGTCGATCGGTGAACTGCTCGAATACAAGGGCCTCGAAAAACCTCACATCAGGATCCGGCTGCTGGTCTGGAGCGACTCACTGCACGTGGCGTCCTTCTCGGAAGACATGATGCCAGGCAACCACGGGCCAGTCGGGCTGGCGGGGGCTGCACAGGACGGCCGCACCCGCGCCCAGCGGGAATTCGACCAGCTCTGGTACTGGCGGGCCAACCGGAACAATGTCACACGGATGTCGGCCGGGACGAGGGCCAATCCGTTCCCGGCAGCGAAATCGGTGGTGACCGCGGCATTGAACGCGTTGCCGGGCGCGCCCAGGCCGCTGGCAAACATTGAATTCGCCACGCGCGATTTCGATCTGAGGGAGCGGGCCGAAATCGCCTGGCGCACATGGATGAGCGGCCCGCAGGGCGACCCCACGCTGAGAGAGCGGAACACCGCGGCGATGACGGCGGAACCCTCGCATCACCAGAAGATGGTGCTTGTCGACTACGAGCTTCCCGAGCGGGCCATCGGGTTCGTGATGGGGCACAACACGCTGGATGAATACTGGGACCGGGACGATCACACCTGGCTGCGGCAGGCGCCGCGAATGGGACGCAACGGCCTGCATCCGCGGCAGGACATGTCCGCGAAGGTGACGGGCCCGGTCCTCGAGTACCTGAACGAGAATTTCTGCGAGGCCTGGGACGACGCGACCGGGCAGAACCTGACCCAGGCGCGGGCGGCGCTGGCTTGCCGGCTGAAGCTGCGCGCGGATCACGGTACGCCGGTGATGGCGCAGATCCTTCGCACGCAGTCGCAGCACGGCAAGGACGGCACGAAGGACATCGCGTCGCTGTACCTGCAGGCGGTGAACAACACGACGAGATTCGTGTACATCGAAAACCAGTATTTCCGGTATATGCCGGTGGCCGACAGGCTGCGGGAGAACGTCAACGCGCAGATCAAGGGGGGGCGCAACCCGGCGAAGCATGGTGAGGTCTATCTGTTCGTGGTCACGAACTCGAACGACGACGGCATCGGCCGCGGGACAGTGAGCAGCTACCAGATGCTCGCGGCGCTCGGATATGGCGACCGGATGCCCGGGGTCGAGACACTGGAGAAGAACGACCAGCTTACGCAGCAGGAGCAGACGCTGGAGAAGCAGCTTGCTGACGAACAGGCGGTCAGCCAGCGCGCGATGATGCAGGGCGCGGGTTTCTCGCAGATGCAGGGGCTCGCGAATTACCTGCAGGGCGGCCAGCTCCGGCAGGCGGAAATCGGGCAGCAGCTGGAGCAGACGAGGCAGGAGAAACGGCGGGTGGCGAGCGTGAGCCCGGACGGCATGACGAAGGAGGGAGAGCTGGTGCCGCCGCAGGATATGCCGGGGATGAAGGTGCTGGTCTGCACCCTGGTCGCACCGGACACGCCTGCAGGTCAGGCGTGGGACTACGTCTATGTCCACCAGAAGCTGATGATCGTCGACGACGTGTTTACGACGCACGGCTCGGCCAATTTCAACCGGCGCAGCATGGAGGTGGATAGCGAACTGAATATCTGCCATGAGCATGGCGGCCTGACGTCCGCGCTGCGCAAACAGATGTGGGCGCTGCATACGAACAATCTGGGTGCTCAGGATGACGTGTCGGAGGCGTACAAGGCGTGGAGTTACATCATTTCCATGAACACGAAAAATCAGAACAAGAAATTGGCTCCGATGGCGTCCCTCGTCGGCTTCCTGCGGACCTCGCCCACACGCACCTACGAGGATTGAACCATGAGACCAGGCATGCTCGTCGCCCTGCTGGCGGCCCTCGCCTGCGCCTGTACGAAGGAGAACCCTTTGGCTTCACTACCCAGCATGAGCGCCGTGCGCGCGAATCTCGCCTTTACCTGCGTACACGAGGACGACCACTTGCCGCCGCTCGATCCTGCAGCGGACCAGCTGTTCAGATACGGCCGCTGGCTGCAGAAGCAGGACGGCCCGAAGGACTTCGACGATATCGCGCGGTATTACCGGATCGCGGCGGCTCACGATCACTACAAGGCCAACACCAACCTTCAGGCGCTGGTATCGACGGGACTGGCCGATTCTCCGGATGCACCGAAAGAGACGATCGACCTGGCAGCGCAACTGGTCAAACAGGGTGTGCCGGCCGGCTATTACGATATCGCTCACTACCTCGAACTCGGCTATGGCCTGAAGCAGAACAGCGAGACCGCGTTGCGCTATTTCCGCAAGGCGGCGGACCTGGGCAGTCCGGACGCGCAGTATTACCTCGCGGAGAAACTGGACCCGATCGACGCCGCACCTGAGGTTGCGCTGCAGATGTACCGGTGCTCAGCGGATCAGGGACATGGCAAGGCCGCAACCTCCCTGGCTATCGGTCGCGCGGCAGATAAAGTCTACGACGAAGCCATCAAGGCCTTCCAGCAGGGCGTCATGGCTGGAAACAGTCAGGCCGCGTGGGCTCTTGAAAATGGCTTTGCGGTAACTCCAGAAAACCGGGTGCTGTATTACCTTGCTGTCCCGAACGATCCCGAACGCTCGCACCGCTACAAAGCGATCGGCAAATTCCTCGACGACAACGAAGGCCTGAACCCGAAAGTCCCCGACGCTGACCAGATCGTGCCACTGCCGCCGGCACCGCTGCCGCCGTGGGACGGCACGTTCCAGTGGGAGAAGGAACAGGCCGCAGTCGTGGCGCCTCAGAAGCCCTCCGATGCGCTGGTTGAAAGGCTGGCCCGCGAGAAGAGCCTCGACCCGGCGACAGGGCTTCGAGTCAGGACCGCGCATGAAAAGGAACTGGAGAGCCGCGTGCCGCTGGGCACGCTCGTTCGCCCCGGCGAAGTCTGCCCGCAGGACGGCGTGTGGTGTGTCCGGGGATTCGCTTCGGTCAGCTACGACGCGACGCGCCGTTTCAGGAAAGGCGAGACGATGCCGCCACTCGCCCTGAAGGATCCCCGTCCCATTCCTGGCCTGGACTGGCTGCTCGGTATGCGCGTATACCGCACCAATGAGGAATGGAGCCTCAAGGCATACGTCGACGAGGCATAAAGGCGTGAGTCCGGGCGAACATGCGCCGCCCGCTATTTCATCATCGGGCGGCGCTGACGCGCCGGATAGCCTCGAGGCAACGCGCCGTTTCAGCAAGGGCGAAACGATGCCGCATCTCGTCATGGACAATCCCCGTCTCATTCGGGGACTGGACTGGTTGCCTGGCATGCGCACCTGCACGTCCGATAGGGCATGGGCCCTGGCGGCTTACCTTGATCTGGCGTAGGACATCGGGCTCGTCCAATGTCAGTGGAAACTTTTCGCGTCCGCGAATAAACGGGAGGAATTGAAAATGATGGCAATGATCCATGCGCCGATCTGGATGCAAGACCTGGTCACTTTCCTCTTTAGTGTGGAAGGTTGTGTACTGCTGGCCTTTATTGCATCGATCCTGCTCGGGCCCCGCCGGTCCAGGGCCAACACGTGCCGGCTCGCGTCGGCGCTGGGCGGCGGGGCCTTGGCGGGTGGCCTGGTCGCGTTCGACGGGCTTGGCTTGCCAGTGCTCGTTGCTGTGGCGATAGGTGGAGCGGTGGCCGTCCCCTTGCTTCTGAGCGCGCGGGTGCACCGGTTCTGGTGCTGGGCCTTTGCTCGCCGTGCATAGGACGGAAGGACGGAAAGGCAGTGGGTGCGGCGCTTACCTATCAGCAATGGAGCCGGACCATTTCAGGAAACGCCAGATATCAAGGCGGTAAGCCAGCCCGTCGGCGTTCCTTGCGGATTTCCTGCGCACTTCTCTCAAACACGCTTACGAGGATTGACCCATGAGACGAGGCATGCTTGTCGCCCTGCTGGCGAGTCTTGTCTGCGCCTGTACCAAGGAGAACCCGTTGGCTTCACTACCTGACCTGAGCGCCGTACGCGCGAATCTCGCCTTTACCTGCGTGCATGAGGACGACCACTTGCCGCCGCTCGATCCCGATGCGGACCAGCTGTTCAGATACGGCCGCTGGCT
>NZ_JBNDMP010000025.1:0-42879 GCF_050436645.1 Paraburkholderia sp. GAS33 | reverse complement strand
ACCCGTTTATTGCGTTTCGCTACGGTCATCGTCGCTCCTGTTACTGGCAGTCTCCTGCCAAATGACCGTTTACACAAAACTATTTACACCCTCCCAACGGGCTCGTTCGTTGCGCTTGCCTGCATCGCCACTACCGCGCTGTATCAACCGCTCACGTATTCGCCGCTCGCCGCCGCATTGCTCTTTGTTCCTTTTCTTATTTTCGCGGCAGGCAATTCACTATTCGGGTTGCTAACCTGTCGTCCCGCGCGGCTTCTGGGCCTCCTCAGTTACAGCGTCTACCTGCTCCATAACTGGGTGTTGTATCTCGTTTCCCGTATGGTCCACCACTACACGGCGGTCGCGGGCTTGTCGCCCGTACGTTATTGGGCGCTTGCCGTCCCCGTCGTGCTGGCGACCGTCACCTTATCCGCCCTCACATATCGTTTCGTCGAATATCCCTGGATAGGTGGCATAGGGAAGGAAAATCGCCTCCGCCGATGGCGGCGCGTGCATTGAACAGATATTGTCCCAGCGCGAATCAACGACCACGCGAATTTCGACCGGTCAGTTCAATTGTCTATGGCGTAAGGTTGGGCCTGCGTGGCTTGTGCTGGTTGACTGAATCTGGCTGCATGGCGGTTACGTGCGCCCCAGAAAGCAAAAAGCCCAGTCGCAATGACTGGGCTAAGTGCTTGAATCTGTTGGTGCCGGAAAGAGGAATCGAACCCCCGACCTTCGCATTACGAATGCGCTGCTCTACCGTCTGAGCTATTCCGGCATCAGGAGAAACGAGATTATAGGGACTTTATTGACGCCTTGGCAAGCCCCCGGGTTCAACTTTTTGTTTCGAGATGGTAGCGGGTTACGCGGTCTACCTCGTTCTTCGAGCCGAGGAACACGGCCACCCGTTCGTGCAGGCTTTTCGGAACAATATCCAGAATGCGCTTCTCGCCGTTGGTTGCGGCGCCGCCTGCCTGTTCGACGATAAACGCCATCGGATTGGCCTCGTACATCAGGCGCAGCTTGCCCGGCTTGTCCGGGGAGCGCTTGTCCGCCGGGTACATGAAGATGCCGCCTCGGTTCAGGATACGATGCACATCGGCGACCATCGATGCGATCCAGCGCATGTTGAAGTCTTCCTGGCGCGGGCCGTCCTTGCCGGCCTTCAGTTCATCGATGTACTGATGAACGGGCGGGTACCAGTGGCGCTCGTTCGACGCGTTGATCGCGTATTCGCGCGTTTCGACCGGAATGGTCATGTCGCTTTGCGTGAGTACCCACGAACCCAGCTCGCGGTCGAGCGTGAAGCAGTTCACGCCGTTGCCGGTGGTCAGCACCAGCACGGTTTGCGGACCGTAGACGGCGTAGCCGGCGGCAACCTGCTGCGTGCCTGGTTGCAGGAACGACTGCTCAGTCGGCTGCTGGCCGTCCGGGCAACGCAACACCGAGAAGATAGTGCCGATCGACACGTTCACGTCGATGTTCGACGAGCCATCCAGCGGATCGAACACCAGCAGATATTCGCCCTTCGGATAGTTGGCCGGAATCGGCGAGAACTTCTCCATTTCTTCGGACGCCATGCCGGCCAGATTGCCGCCCCATTCGTTCGCTTCAAGCAGGATTTCGTTCGACAGGATGTCGAGATTTTTCTGCACCTCGCCCTGGACGTTCTCGCTGCCGGCGGTGCCGAGCGCGTCGCCCAGCGCGCCCTTGCTGACGTGGTAGCTGATCGCCTTGCAAGCCCGTGCGACGACTTCGATCAGCAGGCGTAGATCTGCCGGCAGGTTGTTGGTTTCGCGCTGCTGCTCGATCAGATACTTCGTGAGAGTGGTACGACGTTGCAAAGCCATTGCAGTACTCCGGTAAGGCGAAGGAATCCCGTGATTTTACCCGCTCGCTGTGTCTTTCCTGTGCCACAGAAAAATTTGAGGCGGAATGCGCGTGCTGCACCAGCACACACCACCGCCGTAGCAGGCGCCCAGCCGGTCCGGAAAGGCGAGGGAGTGCTGGCGTCGACCTCGAATCTCAGGCTTTGCGCGCTGCCTTCACAGCGGCAACGTTGCTGACCATGCTAGCGGCGTGGCTGACCGCGCGTGCGTGGCCACGCGGCATACCCGGCAGTTTCGGCCTCCGTGCGCGGGCGAGCGGTTCGATCTCGTTGGCGATCTGCTCGCCGGCTGCCTCAGTGGCGATGCGCAGGTCGTAGGCGATTTGCAGATTGAGCCAGAACTGCGCGCTTGCGCCGAAATAACGGCCAAGCCGCAGCGCGGTATCTGCCGAGATTGCGCGCTTGCCGAGCACTACGTCGTTGATGCGCGGCGTAGGCACACGCAGCGCTTTTGCCAGAGCGTTGACCGACATGCCGAGCGGATCGAGAAACTCGATGCGCAGGATCTCGCCCGGATGGACGGGCGCAATTTGCTCGCCAGTTTCGATGTCCGAAAAGTCGGTGCTTTCCAGCTCGGAGCGTTTGATGACCATGCTGGTCTCCCAATCAATCAGTGATAATCGACGACCTCGACATTCAGCGCCTCGCCATCCACGAAGTGGAAGCAGATGCGCCACTGCGCGTTGATGCGGATGCTCCATTGCCCGCTACGTAGCCCTTGCAGCGCCTCCGGGCGATTGCCGGGCGGCGTGTACAGGTCTTCAACCGAAACCGCGGCGTCGATCATGAGCAGCTTGCGATGCGCGGCGGACTGAATCTGCGTGGGTAACGAACGGACGAAGCCGCCTCTAAATAACAGTGCTGTAGCCTTGTTGCCGAATGTCGTAATCATAGGGATGATATAACGCCTCGCGTTAAACGTAAACCGTTAAATGAACGGGTTTACTTTCACCTCGGCGGCCCAACAAAAACAGTCGTCCGAATGGCCAACGCGTGTGTAGGACCGACTCCTACGGACTTTGCGGACGAAAAAAAGCCGGCCACATGCGCCGGCTTTCTCCTACCTGAAAGTACCCAGGCAGATCAGGCGAGCGCCTTCTCAACGATCTCGCGCACGTCGCGCGATTTCACCTCTGCCGCTACTTTCTCCAGGGCTGCGCGCATGCCGTCGCGCAACTTCGGCGTGAAGCGGCGCCACAGTTCGAGCGAGCGGGCGAGGCGCGCGGCGACCTGCGGATTCAGCGCGTCGAGCGCGATGACCTGCTCGGCCCAGAACGCGTAACCCGAGCCGTCTTCGGCGTGGAACTGTGCCGGGTTGGCCGCGCAGAAACTGAAAATCAGCGAGCGGGCGCGGTTCGGATTCTTCAAAGTGAACGCCGGATGAGTCATCAGCTTGCGCACGATCTCGATCACCGGACGTTGTGCGTTGCCGCGCTGGGTGGCCTGCAGGGCGAACCACTTGTCGATGACAAGCGGTTCCTTCTCGAAGCGGCGGTAGAAGTCGTCGAGCGCTTCCTGCGCCTGCGTGCCGCCGCCGGCCGCTGCAGCGTTGAGCAACGCGGACAGCGCGGCCGAGCGATCGGTCATGTTATTTGCAGCGGCATACTGCGCCGAGGCGAGGCGCACGGCTTCGGCCGGATCGTCCAGTTCGGCAAGATAGGACAGCGCAAGATTCTTCAACGCACGATGTCCGCTTGCCTTCGGCGTGGCTTCGTACTCGCCCGGCGTATGGTGCTGTTCGTACACCGCGAGCCATTCGTTCCTGAGCGCCGTGGCGAGGCGCTTGCGTACGAACTGGCGGGCAGCATGCACTGCAGCCGGATTCGACTCGGACATCTGCTCGGCCAGATACGCTTCGGATGGCAGAATCAGCGCCAGCTCACGGAACGCCGGCGAGAGCGATTCGTCGGTCAGCACGCGTGCGAACGCGGCGACGATCGAATCGTCTAGTTGCAACGGCGCGCCGGTCGCGGCACGCCCGGCTAGCGCGAGCAACTCGCGCGTCGCCAGTCGCTGACCGGCTTCCCAGCGGTTGAAAGGGTCGCTGTCGTGGGCGAGCAGGAAGGCGAGTTCGTCGGCCTTATAGTCGTATTCGACAATCACCGGTGCCGAGAAATTGCGCAGCAGCGAAGGCAGCGGCTTTTCGGCAACATCGACGAACGTGAAGGTTTGCTCGCTCTCGGTAAATTCGAGGACACGCGTAGTGCCCGGCGCCGCGCTCGCTTCGCCCTCGAGCCGCAGCGGCAGATCCGCACCGTCCTTGCCGATCAGGCCGATCGCAAACGGGATCAGCAGCGCACCCTTTTGCGTCTCGCGGGCGGCCGGTGCAGCGTCGCCGTAGCCTTGCGTGAGGGTCACGCGGTAGCTGCGAGCCGCAGCGTCGTACGCAGTCTTGACAGCCACACGCGGCGTGCCGGCCTGGCTATACCAGCGTTCGAATTGGGCAAGGTCGCGCCCGTTCGCGTCCGCCATCGCATGACGGAAGTCGTCGCAGGTCACGGCCTGGCCGTCGTGGCGCTTGAAGTACAGGTCCATGCCCTTGCGGAAGCCATCGCGGCCGAACAGCGTCTGATACATCCGCACGACTTCCGAGCCCTTCTCGTACACCGTCATCGTGTAGAAGTTGTTGATCTCGACGTAGCTTTCCGGGCGTACCGGATGCGCCATCGGACCCGCGTCTTCGGCGAACTGCATCTGGCGCAGCACGCGCACGTCTTCGATGCGCTTGGTGGCGCGCGCGGCTTCGTCGTGACCGTTGTGACCGCCCGCCATGTCGGCCGAGAACTCCTGGTCGCGGAACACCGTCAGGCCTTCCTTCAGGCTCAACTGGAACCAGTCGCGGCAGGTCACACGGTTGCCGGTCCAGTTGTGGAAGTACTCGTGGCCCACCACCGCTTCGATGTTGGCGAAGTCGGTGTCGGTCGCGGTTTCCGGGTTCGCCAGCACGTACTTCGTGTTGAAGATGTTGAGCCCTTTGTTCTCCATCGCGCCCATGTTGAAGTCGCTCACGGCGACGATCATGAAGCGGTCCAGGTCGAGTTCCAGCCCGAAGCGCTCTTCGTCCCAGCGGATCGAATGGATCAGCGAATCCATGGCGTGACGGGTCTTGTCCAGGTCGTGCGGTTCGACCCACACCTGCAGCAATTTCTCTGCGCCGGAGCCGCTCTTCACGCGTTCTTCGATGCACACCAGCTTGCCTGCTACCAGTGCGAACAGGTAGCAGGGCTTGCGGAACGGATCTTCCCAGCGGGCGAAATGGCGGCCGTCGGGCAGATCGCCTTCCTCGAGCAGATTGCCGTTCGACAGCAGCACCGGATACGCAGACTTGTCCGCGCGCAGCGTGACCGTGTAGGTCGCCATCACGTCCGGCCGGTCGAGGAAATAGGTAATGCCGTGAAAGCCCTCTGCCTCGCACTGGGTAAAGAAGTTGCCGCTGGACACGTACAGGCCCGAGAGCGTAGTGTTTTCAACGGGTTTGCAGATGCTCGTGATCGTCAGTTCGAAGCTGTCCGGTACGTTCTCGACGGTCAGCCCGTGTTCCGCCGGACGCACCGCGGTATATGGCGCGCCGTCGATGGCCGCGCTGACGAACTCGAGTCGTTCGCCGATCAGTTCGAGATGTGTCGCGTGCGCGGCGTCCGGATTGCGGCGCAGGCGCATCGTATTTTTGACGACTGTGCGTTCGGGCACGAGATCGAACTCAAGTGCCACGGTATCGATCAGGAAGGCGGGCGGCGCGTAGTCGGCGCGACGGATCACAGGGGGCGTTGCGGTATCAGCCATGGCGGTTTGTAAGAATAAGATATTGAGCCGGCGGCGCATCCAGTACGCACCGGTATGTCAGCCATTGTACAAAGAAAGCTCGGGCCGCTCTGCGGGTCGAACTTTTTGTCTCGGGGCCAGGTCAGCGTATGATCGGGCCGCCGCGCTTGCGTGCGGCGATTACTCGTAAGGATGAGGATGACCATGAAATCAGACCGTTGGACCGGGCGCGTCATGCTGATGCTGGTGGCGCTGACGGCACTGCTCTCCGGCTGCACCAGCTATGTGACCACCCAGGTGACAGCGTTCTCCGACTGGAGCGGCAGCGACGCGAGCCGTACTTATGCGTTCACGCGTGGCCCCGCGCAGCAGAACAGCCTGGAACAGCAGACCTACGAGGTGCTGGTGGCCAATGAGCTGGCCGTGCGCGCGTTCAGGCAGGTCGACGCACAGCAGGCTCATTATCTGGTTGGCCTCTCGTACGGCACCAAGAGCCAGGCCGTCAGCGTGACCGAGCCGGTGTTTTACAGCAGCCCGTGGCCGGGACCTTACTGGGGCCGTCCGATCGACCCGTGGGGTCCGTTCGGAGCGTTTCCTCCCGCCTATGTGACTTCCACTTACCCCGTGTTTACACATACGCTCGGCGTCCGCATCACGGACCGCGCGACCGGCAAGGAGGTCTACAACGTACTGGCGCGCAACGCGGGCGACGAGGCGTCGCTGGTGCGTGCCATGCCGTATCTGGCGCGTAGTGCGCTGGCGGATTTCCCGTTGAGCAATGGCGCGGTGCGCACGGTCAAGTTGCCGGTCGACAAGAATGCTGGGATGTCGAACGAGGCGGCCGGTGCGCCGGCGCCGGGTTCGCCGGTTGCGGCTCCGACAGTCGTGCAGTAAGAGCACGCAGCGAGCGGGGAGCTTGCTGGCCTTCGGCTAGCAAGATGCGACAGACGCGCAAGCAAAACGGCCCGGCGGGGTGAACCTGCCGGGCCGTTTTGCGTCGTAACGTTCGAAACTCGCGGCGCTAACTACCTGGCTTGCAGACCGTGGTGGCTCAGAACGCTCGAAGGAATGCACGGTGACGGCAGCTAACGCGTCGGGCCTGAGCGACGGCGCCGCCGCGGTGCTCGTGATGTCGGGAGCCGAACGCCGAGCGCGTCGAGCCAGGTTTACGCAGCGATCTTCGTCTTGCGCGCCGTATGTTGCCGCGGCGCTTCGCGTTGATGCACGCGCTTGCCGGCAGCGTAGGTTTCAAAGATCGCGCGGTCGTCGCCGAGCAGCGCGAAGGCGAACAGCAGTTCTTCGAGCGACTCGGTGCGCCCGGTGCGGCGCGTCAGCAGCGGCGTCGCCTGCGGATCGAGCACGATGAAATCCGCTTCCGACTTCGGTGCCAGCGTGCCGACCTTGTCCGCCAGGTCAAGCGCTTCGGCGGCACCTGCCGTGGCGAGCCAGAACATCCGCGTGGCGGTTAGATGATGGCCGGTGAGACGCGCCACCTTGTGCGCTTCGTTCATCGTCTGCAGCATCGAGAACGACGTGCCGCCGCCGACGTCGGTCGCGAGTGCGACCGGCATGCCGGCTTCGGCGGCCTTGTCGAAGTCGAACAGACCGCTGCCGAGGAACAGGTTCGAGGTCGGGCAATGCGAGGCGACCGTGCCGGTCTGCGCCATCCGCTTACGGTCTTCCGCGTCGAGGTGGATGCAGTGGCCATACACGGCACGGCGGCGCAGCAGGCCGTAGTGATCGTAAATGTCCAGATAGCTGCGATGGCCGGGGAACAGATCGGCGACCCATTTCACCTCGTCGGTGTTTTCGGCGACATGGCTCTGGATGAAAATATCCGCATGCTCGCGCGCGAGCACACCGCACGCTTCGAGTTGGGCCTCAGTCGAGGTCGGTGCGAAGCGCGGCGTCAGCGCATACATCTGGCGGCCACGGTTATGCCAGCGGCCAATCAACTCGGCGCTGTCGTCGTAGCCCGACTGCGCGGTGTCACGCAGGAACTCGGGGCAGTGGCGATCCATCAGCACCTTGCCCGCCACCATGCGCAGGTTGCGGGCCTCGCTTTCGGTGAAAAGCGCATCTGCGGACTCCTTGTGCACCGTGCAATACACGAGCGCCGTGGTCGTGCCGCAGGCGAGCAGTTCTTCGACGAAGAAACTGGCTGTGTCCTGAGCGTAGGCCGGATCCGCGAAGCGGCGCTCTGTCGGGAAGGTGTACGTATCGAGCCACGGCAGAAGGCCGGGCGCGGGCGAGGCGATCATGTCCGTCTGCGGATAGTGAATGTGCGTGTCGATAAAGCCAGGCACGATAAGCTTGTCGCGCATGTCCTGCACCTGCGTGCCGGGGGCGAGCTGGGACGACAGCGCTGCATACGCGCCCGCTGCGACGACGTGGCCGTCTTCCACGATCAGCAGGCCGTCTTCGTTGAAGACCGCTGCGTTGGACGATTGCGCAGGGTCGCCGTTGAAGGTCAGCAGTTGCGCGCGGAATGCGGTTTGGGCCGCTTGAGCCGAGTGATTCATGGGGAAAGCCGTCTCCGTTGTATGGAATATGAAGCGATAAATTGGCGGTAAATAACGCCGCAAACAAAGCGGAAGAGGCGAGGCGCAGGTGCGGCGCGCTCGCGCCGCTTCTCCTGCTGCCCGCGCTCCAGACCGCGCTGGTCAGTCCGCGTTAGCGGCGTGCCAGTGCGCGTCGAGTTTCGCGATCAACGCATCGCGTTCTGCGGGCGTGACGAACGCCGCCTCGAAGCTGTTGCGGATGATCGTGTAGACCTCGGAATCAGTGAGCTTGAGCGCATCGATCGTGGCGAGGTAGTTCGCATTGACGTAGCCGCCGAAGTAAGCCGGATCGTCGGAATTCACGGTGACGGCGACGTCCTTGTCGAGCAGCGCCTTCAGCGTGTGTTTGGTCAGATCGTCGAACACGCACAGCTTGAGGTTCGACAGCGGGCACACCGTCAGTGCGACGCGCGTGTCGGCCAGCCGCGTGACGAGCGCCGGGTCTTCGATGCTGCGCACGCCATGGTCGACGCGGTCCACCTTAAGCAGATCCAGCGCTTCATAGATATACGACGGCGGTCCTTCCTCACCTGCATGTGCAACGAGCTTCAGACCCTTGGCCCGCGCCTTCGCAAACACACGCTCGAACTTCGACGGCGGATGGCCGCGCTCGGACGAATCGAGACCGACGCCGATCAGCCGATGCTTGTACTGGTCAAACAACGGCATCGCTTCGTCGAAGGTGGCAAGCGCGTCTTCCTCGGAGAGGTGGCGCAGGAAACACAGGATCAGCTTGCTCGTGAGGCCGCGCTTTTCCGCGTCGGCGAGCGCACGCTCGATGCCTGCCACGACGGTGGCGATCGATACACCGCGTTCGGTGTGCGTCTGCGGGTCGAAGAAGATCTCGGTGTGGATGACGTTGTCGGCGAGCGAGCGCTCGACGTAGGCCATCGTCATGTCGTAGAAATCCTGCTCGTGCAGCAGCACGCTCGCACCGGCGTAGTAGATGTCGAGGAACGATTGCAGATCGGTAAACGCATACGCCTTGCGCAATGCTTCGATCGAATCGTAGGCGAGCGTCACGCCGTTGCGTTCGGCGAGCTTGAAAATCAGCTCGGGTTCCAGTGAGCCTTCGATATGGATATGCAGTTCGGCCTTCGGCGCGGCTGCCACTTTGTCGGCGAGAGTGAGAGCGGTGGGCGTATTCATACTGGTTTCTTTAGTGGTTCGATTTAATGGTCTGGTGTGCGAGAAGTTGGGCTTTACCGGATGTGTACCGCAAGGCGCTGAGCGGTCACGCCGCCTGGGTAGCGTGCGCGTTCGCTTCGACTGCCTGCAATACTTGCGCGGCCGCGGAAATCGCGATGATCTCCGGCGACTTGTCGTCGATGCCATCCACGCCGAGCGGGCATTTCATCCGCGCAATCTGCGCAGGATCGATGCCGCGGGCGGCGAGCCGGTGTTCGAACTGCTTGCGCTTGGAGTGCGAGCCGATCATGCCGAAGAACGCGAAGTCACCGCGCCGCAAGATGCGCTCGGCGAGCTCGAGGTCGAGCGTATGGTTGTGCGTCATCACAATAAAGTACGTCTGCGGTGCGGCCTGGTCGATCGCTTCGTCGGGCGCATCGTTCGGGTCGATCGTTACATTCGACGCCTGCAGCGCCTCGGGCGGCGGAAACTGGGCGTCGCGCTCGTCCACCCAGCGCACGTGGCACTGCAGCGTTCCAAGCACGCGCACGAGCGCGGCGCCGACGTGTCCGGCGCCGAACAGCACCACTGCGAAGTCGCGCGGTGCGATGGTCTCGGTGAGCAGCGAACTGCTTTCCTCGAAGCCGGCGCCGTCCCACAGCAGACAGTCGGCGCTTTCGACGCCGGGCTCAGGTTCGGACAGCATCACCGCATCCGGCGCGGGGCCGAATGATACGCTACGCACCGTCGACTGACCGGCCGCCACGCGCTTGGCGAGCGAGCTGATCCAGCCGAGATCGGCCACGTCCAGACGCTCGAATGCGAGCACCACCGCGCCGCCGCAGCATTGGCCGAGACTCGGACCGAGCGCGAAGCGTTCGAGCCGGCGCATATGCGACATGCGCATGCCTTCCTTGAGGACCTGGCGGGCGGACTCGATGGCTTTCCATTCGAGGTGGCCGCCGCCGATCGTATGGCGTGCCGAATCGCGCGTGACAATCATCTTGGTGCCCGCTTCGCGCGGCGCCGATCCTTCGACGCGCGCGACCGTCACCAGCACGGCGGCGTCGCCGTGTGCGAGCAGTTGTTGCAGATCGGTTAGCCAGGGTTGCATCCGGCGGTTCTCCATCCATGGCTGCAAGGGGTGTCCGTGCAGCCGGTTAAGCGTAACGCTGTGCGTTCGTGTCGCGCAGCGCGTGAAAATTCATGTGGCGGTGTCGACGCTGGCCGGTGTCTTTGGCGCTGCGCAGGCTGTTGTATTGCCCACCGAAGTTGCTGCTGTTTCGGGCTCCTTTGGATCGCTTGAACCTGCCGCCGGCATGCTCACAACGGACGCTGCCTGCTGCATCGCCTCCAGCGCATCGAGAATCGCCTCGGGCGTCGCCGGCGCGCGCAGCGGCGGGGCCTGATTCGCTTGCGGCGCCGTCGCTGCAATCGCATCGCGGATCGCAAGAAACACCGAGAACGGCAGCAAGAGCGGTGGCTCGCCGACCGCCTTCGAGCGGAACACGGTCGGCTCCGCATTCTCGTTGCGATAGAGCTGCACGTGGAAAGCGGCGGGCGTATCGCTGACCGCCGGAATCTTGTACGTCGACGGCGCGTGCGTCATGAGTCGACCGTCGCGGTTCCACCAGAGTTCCTCGGTGGTCAGCCAGCCCATGCCCTGGATGAAGCCGCCTTCGACCTGGCCGATATCGATGGCCGGATTGATCGACTGCCCGGCGTCGTGCAGCACGTCGGCGCGCACGAGCTTCCATTCGCCCGTCAGCGTATCCACCACGACTTCCGATACCGCCGCACCATACGCGAAATAGTAGAACGGATGACCGGTCAGCGTTTTCGCGTCCCAGTGCACCTTGGGTGTCGCATAGAAGCCATCGGACCACAACTGCACACGCGCCAGATACGCCATGTTGACGAGTTGCGCGAATGGCATTGTCACGCCGTTGGCGTGCAGCATGTTGTCCTTGAACTGCACGGCGTCGGGTTCGCCGCCGAGTTCTCTGGCAGCCAGCGCGGCCAGCCGCTCGCGAATCGTGCGCGCCGCAGCTTCGGCTGCCTTGCCGTTCAGATCGCTGCCTGTGGAGGCGGCTGTCGCCGAGGTGTTGGCCACCTTGGACGTATCGGTCGCCGTCGCGCGCACCCGCGAGAGCGGCACGCCGAGTTCGTTGGCGACCACCTGGGCCACCTTCGTGTTGAGCCCCTGGCCCATTTCTGTGCCACCGTGATTGACGAGGATCGAACCGTCCTTGTAGACGTGCACCAATGCGCCGGCCTGATTGAGAAAAGGCACGTTGAACGAGATGCCGAATTTCACCGGTGAGAAGGCGATGCCGCGTTTGAGCACGGGACTCGTTGCGTTGTAGGCAGCGAGCGCGGCGCGGCGTGCCCGGTAGTCGCTGCTCGCGAGCAGTTCCTCGGTGAGCGGCGCAATCACGTTATCTTCGACACGTTGTCCGTATGGCGTGACATCGCGCTCGCCGACCCCGTAGTAATTGGCAAGCCGCACATCGAGCGGATCGAGTTTCAGCTGCCGGGCGATGCTGTCGAGCATCACTTCCATTACCAACGCGCCCTGCGGGCCGCCGAAGCCGCGAAACGCGGTGTTCGACTGCGTGTTGGTCTTGCAGCACAGCGCCACGATGTCCACGTCGGAGAGGTAATACGCGTTGTCGAAGTGGCACACTGCGCGCGTTGCGACGGCGCCGGAAAGGTCCGCAGAATACCCCGCACGTAACGCAATTTCGACCCGCGCACCGAGAATGCGACCGGTGTCGTCGAAGCCGGCTTCGTATTCGTAGACAGCATCGTGACGCTTGCCGGTGATCATGAAGTCGTCGTCACGATCGGCGCGCAGTTTGACCGGACGTCGCAGCAACTTTGCGGCGAGCGCCGCGACGCAGGCGAATAATGCCGATTGCGATTCCTTCCCGCCGAAACCGCCGCCCATACGCCGGCATTCGCAGACGACGCTATGCGTCGGCCAGTCGAGCATATGCGCGACCACCTGTTGCATTTCGCTCGGATGCTGTGTCGAACTGTAGACCAGCATGCTGTCCATCTCTTTGGGGACGGCATACGCGACCTGGCCTTCGAGATAAAACTGCTCCTGCCCACCAACTTCGAAACTGCCCAGGATCTGGTGCGGTGCGGCGGCGATTTTCGCCGCGGGCTCGCCGCGCGTCAGATGCAAGGGCGGCAGGACGAACTGCTTTTTCGCTTTGGCTTCGGCAGGGATGAGCACGACGTCCAACGCTTCATAGCGGACCACGTCATCGCTTTTCGCCAGCGTCGCGGCGCGTCGGGCGAGTTCGTGGCTTTCGGCAATGACCGCGAATACCGGTTGACCGAGATACAGCACCTCGCCGTCGGCCAGGATCGGATCGTCGTGCAGCACCGGGCCGCAGTTGTTCTCACCGGGAATGTCGGCGGCGCTCAACACCGCGATTACGCCCGGGGCGCTGCGCACGGCGCTCAGATCGAGCGAGGCGATCCGCGCGTGCGCATGGCGTGACAGTCCGAGCGCTGCGTGCAACGTGCCTTGGAGTTCGGGGATGTCGTCCGTATAGGTGGCTTCGCCGCTGACATGCAACGCGGCGGACTCGTGCGGCAAGGATGTGCCGATCGAAGCCGTCTCGGTTTCGGCCCGGTCCGCGGCATGGTGGATGAATGCGTCGGTCTGCTTGCTCATCACAGCGGCTCCTGCGCGGGCGCCACTTCCGCAGCGCCCGTTTCGAATGCGAAGGCGTTGACGTCGAACAGGGCTAGCGGTGCGTGATCGCGCGTTTCCAGCTGGAAGCGCAGCAGCAGGTTGCGCGCCACCTTCAACCGATAGGCGCCCGACGCACGCATGTCGGAGAGCGGCTGATAGTCGGCGGCGAGCGCATCTATGGCGCGTTGGGTTGCCGTGTCGTCCCAGGCCGCGCCGGTCAGCGCGGCTTCGGCGTGGGCGGCGCGCTTCGGTGTCGCCGCCATACCGCCGAAGGCGAGGCGCGCCTCGACAATGACGTCGTCCTCGATGCGCAGTGCAAACGCGGCGCAGACCGCCGAGATGTCCTGGTCGTAACGCTTCGAGACCTTGTAGGTGCGAAAGCGCAGATTGCGTGCCGGTCGCGGCACGCGGATCGCGGCGACGAATTCGCCGGTGGCCAGCGCCGTCTTCTGATAGCCGAGGTAGAAAGCGTCGAGCGGGAGCGTGCGGGTTTTGGCACCGTTACGCAGCACGACTTCGGCGCCGAGTGCGAGCAGTGCCGGCATCGAGTCGCCGATCGGCGAGCCGTTCGCGACATTGCCGCCGAGCGTGCCTGCATTACGGATCGGCAGCGACGCGAAGCGAGTCCAGAGTTCGGCGAGTTCAGGGTAATCGACGGCCAGCGCGGCGTACGCGTCTTCCAGTGTTACGGCCGCACCGATTGTCAGCGTCTGCGCGTCGCGCTCGATGGCCTTCAGTTCCACCACATTGCCGAGATACAGGATGTCGCCGAGGTCGCGGAACTGCTTGGTGACCCATAGCCCGACATCCGTGCTGCCGGCGAGGAGACGTGCGTCCGGATGCCCGGCGCGCAAGGCAGCGAAGGCATCGAGCGTGACCGGGGCGTAGAAGAGTGGCGTACCGAAAGCGTCGCCGCGTACATCGGCGGCACGATATTCGAAAGTATCGCGGCGTTGCAGCGGCTTTAGCGCCTCGGCAACCGCCGCGCGATCGAACGGGACGCGCGGATATTGCGCATAATCGAACATCTTCTGCGTAGCGTCGACGATCGGCCGGTAGCCGGTACAGCGGCACAGATTGCCCGACAGGGCGGTATTGATCTCGTCGCGCGTCGGCAGGCCGGCGGCTGCCGGCTGGTTTTCGTATAGCGCCCACATCGACATCACGAAGCCGGGCGTGCAAAAACCGCACTGCGAGCCGTGACAATCGACCATTGCCTGCTGAACCGGATGCAGAGTGCCGTCCGCTGTGCGCAGGTCTTCGACGCTGAAGAGTGCCCGGCCATCGAGCGTGGGCAGAAACTGGATGCAGGCGTTGACCGCCTTGAGCGTGAGGTGCCGGTTGGCGTCGAGTTCGCCGACCACGACCGTGCAGGCGCCGCAGTCGCCTTCCGCGCAACCTTCCTTGGTGCCCGTGCAATGCAGGTCTTCGCGCAGGTGCTGAAGCACGGTGCGCGTCGCCGGCACGCCCTGAACCTCACGGACGGCGCCACGGTAAAAGAAGCGGATGGTTTGCGTTGTCATGGCGAATCCGAAAGACATTGCGGACCGGGCGCGCGTTACGCAGGGGGTCGCGCCGTAGCCGGCCTCGCGCACGTAGATCGCCATCCATATCCGAAGATAGCACTACCTCGTCTCGAAAATATTTCCCCACGGTGATGCGGGTTATTCGCGGACGGTCATGAGCGTGGGAGGCGGCGTGGCCCGTAATACAGCGGCCGCCGCGGCGGAATAGCCGCAAAGCCACGCGGAGCTGGGCGCAGCGGGCGGTGCGGTGAGCACCAAAAAGGGGGAATGGGACCGGACGCAAGCAAAAAGGCGCTTTTCCGGCTTCCAGGTGTTTACGACGAGGTATGCAGTTCTTCGCGGGAGCGGAGCGTTCGGGCCCAGCAGGGAGCCGGGCCACCGCAGCGGCTAACGTCCGTCACGCCCCGTTTTCTCAGGCGATCCGGCGGCGATTTCGGATGAGGCTCAACACCAGCGGCACATACGCGACAAAAAAGGCGAGCAGCGACCACTCCGGCAGCGAAAGGCCGAGGATCGGCGGATACGCCGTCTCGCACAATCCGGCTACCTTGAACACGCCCGGCAGCCAGTGAGCCGGCGGCAGGCTGTCGACCAGCGGTTGCAGCGCGTCGAAGCCGCAGCTAAAACCCGGATTCGCCAGCACATACACATGGCGTGCCGCAGTCGCGATGCCGGCCAGCGCCGACAGCGCAGCCAGCGCTTCGAGTAACCGTACGCCGCGCCAGCTGTCGAAGCGCGCGCCGAGGAACGCAAAGATCGCGATCAGGAGAAAGAAGTAGCGCTGCAGAATGCACAGTGGGCAAGGGTCTTCGTGCAGGCCGTACTGCATGTACAGCGCGCCGCCGACCAGGGCAACGCAGATCAGGCCAAGCAGAACCAGCAGGGAGCGCTCGCGGCGCAGCATTGCATTGTCGTTATTCATGGATCGTGTGGCTGTCGAAAGTCGAAAACTCAAAAGAGCGGGTGCCCGCGATTCTAGCGCGAACACCGCCCTTCGGTTTCCGGCTACCGGATCGTATTGAGCACGGCTTCGGCGGCGCGGCCAATGGCAAGCAGCGCGTCGTCGCCGTGCGGGGCGCCCGCCAGCATGAGGCCGACCGGCGCGTCGCCGCGCGGATGGCAGGGCAGCGAGAGAGCGCAGGTGTCGAGGAAATTAAATGCGCTCGGATTGCGCAGGATCAAGGCGTTGGTGCGGGCAAAGGCATCGTCGTCATGCACGAGGTCGGCCACGCGCGGCGGCACGACTGGCACCGTTGGCGCGACGATCGCGTCGAAGCGTTGCCACAGCGTGCTGCGGGCGGCTTCCAGCAGCGCGCTGCGCTCAGCCACCAGATCGAGATAGTCGGCTGCGCTGGCCGGCTGGCCTTTCATGATGCGGGTCAGCACGCGCGGGTCGTATTGCTGGCGGTGCTTTTCCAGCAGCGGCCGGTGCCACGCGTACGCTTCGATCGACGGAAAGCCGAAGCGGTTGATCTCCGGCAAACGGTCGAGCGGCGCAAAACGCACTTCGCTGACAATCGCGCCGGCGGCTTCCAGATGTTTGAGCGCCGTGTCGATGGCAGCGGCCACGGCCGGCTCTACGCCGTCCGTCACATAGTTGGTGAGCACGCCGAGTCGCACGCCTTCGAGCGGGCGAGCCGCCGGAATGCGCGGCTCGAGCCCCGCCAGCATGCGATCCACCAGTGCGCAGCAGGCAACCGAGACGCCGATCGGCCCGAATGAATCGAGCGTCGGCGAAAGCGGTACGCCGCCCTGCTTGGGAATGCGGTCGGCGGTGGGCTTGAAGCCGGTCAGCCCGCACAGCGCGGCGGGGATGCGGATCGACCCGCCGGTGTCGGTGCCGAGCGCGATAGCGGCCATGCCGTCCGCCACCGACGCTGCGGCCCCAGAGGACGAGCCTCCCGAAACCCGCTCGTCGCCTTTCACATCACGCTGGTACGGGGACAGCGGATGCCCGTAGTGCGGATTCAGCCCGAGCCCGGAGAACGCGAACTCGCTCATGTTGGTGCGTCCGACAATCACTGCGCCCGCCCGCTTCAAGCGAGCAACTGCCACTGCATCGGCGGTCGCGGGCGGCGCATCGGCGAGTGCGCTCGAACCGGCGCGGGTCACCTGGCCTTCGATGTCGAACAGGTCCTTGATCGACACCGGAATCCCCGCGAGCGGCGACATCACCGAGCCTGCGGCGCGCAGACGGTCGTGTCCGTCGGCGGCGGCGCGGGCGCGGTCGGCATCGACATGCATGAAAACGGCCGAACCCTGGCCGGCTGGGTCGGCGATGCGTTCGAGCGCGGTTTCGACGAGCTTGCGGCTGGTGGTGCGGCCCGCGGCGAGATCGGCGGCGAGCTGGGCGAGCGGCGGGAAGGGCGTGAATTCAGTGGGCATGGTCGTTCCGGTCCAGTGAGATGCAATCAGATGCGGTTGACGGTTAAATCCGGTTGAAGAGGGTCGCGCGAAATGCTTCGATGTGGCGCTGCACCGACTGGCGTGCGCCGTCGGCATCGCGCTCGCGCAGCAAGCGAAACAGTTCGAGATGTTCCTCGTGGACATCCTCGAGATGGTGCGGTTCGGACAGCGAGATAAACCAGAAACGCAGCGATCGCTCATGCAGCCCACGCAGGATATCGGCGAGCACCGGATTACGCGACGCCGCCGAAATCGCCAGATGGAATTCGCGGTCGATATCCATCATGCCTTCCACGTCGTGCGCAGCAACGCACACCTTGGAGCGCTCGAGTAACGCTTCCATCACTTCGTAATCGTGCGCCTGAGCGTGGCGCGCCGCCAGTTCGACACAATGGCCTTCGTTGATCAGGCGCACGTCGATGATCGCGAGCACGTCGTCGAGTGAGACCGGACGCACCATGATGCCCTTGCGCGGCATGATCGTCAGCATGCCCTCGTGCACGAGCCGGTGCAGCGCCTGATGAACGGGTGTGCGGCCAATGCCGGTCAGCGTCATCAGCTCGGCCTCGTTGAGCACTTCGCTTGGGCGCAACCGCATGGTGATGATTTCGCGCTTGACGAATTCATAGGCCTGTTCGGCGAGGCTCGCACCGTTTTGGCGGGCGGTCACGGGAGTGCGGGAAGTCTGCAAAAGCGTCATGAATAAAGGGTGCAGGCGAGGTCAGGTGCAAGGGTGAAGCTCATTCGCCCGCATTGTAGTCGAGCCTTCACGCGAGCTCCGCCACGCCGTGCGGCACCTTGACCCGCGGCATCAGCAGCGTGACGAGTCCGCCGACGATCAGCGCTCCCGCGATCAGCACGAGTCCGAAGGTCACGCTATGCGTCGCATCCTTGACGACGCCGAGCACATACGGGCTGACGTAGCCGGCCAGATTGGCGATCGAGTTGATCACGGCGATGCCGGCCACAGCGGCGCTGCCTTGCAGGAACGTGGTCGACATCGACCAGAAAATGCCGAAGCCTGCGAGGATGCCGATATAGGCGATCGACAGGCCAGTCACCGCCAGCGGAATCGAGTTCGTCACCGACGCGCTGCCGAGCAGTCCGGCCGCGCCGATGAAGCAGCACACCGCATAGTGCCAGCGCCGCTCGCCGGTGACGTCCGACGAACGTCCGATCAGGATCATGCCGATCCCTGCCGCCAGATAAGGGATGGCGGTGACGAACCCGTTGCTCACCAGGTTGGTGACGCCGAGATCCTTGACGATCTGCGGCAACCAGAACGAGAAGCCGGCGTTGCCCGTGACCAGACAGAAGTAGATCAGTGTCAGCAGCCAGAAGCGCCCGGAGCACAGCGCGGCGCGCAGGTTGTGTTCGGCGCCGGCGGATGCCGCTGCGCTGTTTTCGCGTGCCAGCCGGGCGAGGACGACGCGTTTTTCCTCGTCATCGAGCCAGGCTGCTTCAGCGGGCGTATTGCGCAGCACGCCCAGCGCCCAGAAGCCGGCGAGGATCGAGGGAATACCTTCGATCAGGAACATCCACTGCCAGCCGCGTAGCCCGTGGGCTTCGTGCAGCGCCGACATCAGGAAGCCCGAAAGCGGCGCACCGATGATCCCCGCCACCGGAATCGCCGCCATGAACACGGCCACCATCCGGGCGCGCCGGTCCGATGGAAACCAGAACGTCAGGTACAGCACGACGCCCGGGACGAGCCCGGCTTCCGCCACGCCGAGCAGGAAGCGCAACACGTAGAACATTGTCTCCGAGCGCACGAACATCATCACGCACGACAGCGCGCCCCACAGCATCGTGATGCGGGCGATCGTCGCGCGGGCGCCGAATTTCTTCAGCAGGAGGTTGCTCGGCACTTCGAAGACGAAATAGCCGAAGAAGAAGATCCCTGCGCCGAGTCCGTAAGCGGTGTTCGACAAGCCGAGGTCGCCCGTGAACTGCAGTTTCGCGTAGCCGATGTTGACACGATCGAGATACGACAGCACGTAGACCAGAAACAGGAACGGCATGATGCGCCAGGTGATTTTTCGCAGCGCGCTGGCTTCGATGGCAGCGTCCTGGGAGGACCCGGTGTGGGCGGTCACACGCAACTCGGCTGACGGCGGGGCAGGGTTCATGGGCGCCTCATTCGACGATAGGTAACGCATGCACGCGGTAAGCGTGACGCAGCGTGCGGTTCAGCACCGGGTCGTGCAATTCGAGTTCGAGCGCGTCGCCGTCGACCATGCCGACGATGCCGCCTTCGACCGCAAGCGTGCCGCAGAACATGGCGGCACCCGCTGCGAGCGGGGCACGCTCGAGCAGGTCCGACGCCGCCAGCAACGAGGCGACGCTGCCTTGCTGATAGACCCTGCGCACACCGTTGGCAACCGCAAAGGCGCGCAACTGCAACTGGTCCCAATGGCCGGCGACGTCGTCGAAGCGCCACGCGTCGCGGGCGAGCGGCTTCGGACACACCTGCTTCGACACCGTCACGCCGTAGGCCTCGACCTCACGGTCGGTGTGATCCGAGCCGATGGTGACAAGGAGGCCGGCCGTCGACTGCACCAGCACGCACTCGGCCTCGCCGCTTGAACGGCTGCCAACCACGTCGATCTGTTCGGCCTGCGTCAGCAATTCTGCGCCGAGGCGGTAGAAGCAGGGCGTGGTCGAGGGCCGCTTCACGCCCAGTTCGGCGAGTTCGGCGATGTGATGTTCGATGGCCGCGCGGTCGCGTCCCGCCCACCCGGCAATGGTCAAACGGTTCACCTCGATCATCAGCGGCGCGCTGGCCTCCACGCGGCCACCTATGTTGGATACGTTGAACGATAACTGCGTCATTACTGCACTCCGTCGTCTGAATATTCGACAAATATTATTGTGATATTTCACAGACGTCCAGCGTGTCAAAAACAACCCACAGGGTTTTCGGGCAGCGCACGACACGTGCGCTGTCGCTAAGCTGCGTTACTATCAGATTTTTCGACAGCTATTTGTAAGGAAATCTGTCCATGCACCACGGAATTGGCTTCATTCAGGACCTGGCGGTGATCATGGCGCTCGCGGGCGTCGTCACCGTGCTGTTCCATCGCCTGAAACAGCCGGTGGTGCTTGGGTATATCGCCGCCGGGGTGATCATCGGACCGTACACCCCGCCGTTCCAGTTGATCCACGACGAGCAGACCATCCAGACGCTCGGCGAGCTCGGCGTCGTATTCCTGATGTTTTCGCTGGGACTGGAATTCAGCCTGCGCAAGCTGTTTCAGGTCGGCGCCACGGCGATTGTCGCGGCGCTCTCCGAGATCGTGCTGATGCTGTGGCTCGGTTACGAGATCGGCAGCGCGTTCGGCTGGAGTTCGATGGATTCGCTGTTTCTCGGCGCGATCCTCGCTATCTCGTCGACGACGATCATCGTCAAGGCGCTATCGGAACTCGGCCTCAAGCGTGAGCGCTTTGCACAACTCGTGTTCGGGATTCTGATCGTCGAGGACATCCTCGCCATCGCGATGCTCGTGTTGCTGTCGGGCATAGCGCAGACGGGCCAGTTGAGCGCGGGTATCGCACTCGTCACGCTAGGCAAACTGCTGCTGTTCATGACGGTATCGCTGGTGGTGGGGGTACTCGTCGTGCCGCGTGCGCTCAATTACGTGGCGCGCTCGGGGAGCGACGAGATGCTGCTTGTGTCCGTGCTCGGCTTCTGCTTTGGCTTTTGCCTTTTGGTCGTCAAGCTCGATTACAGCATCGCGCTCGGCGCGTTTCTGATCGGTGCAATCATGGCCGAGTCGCGCCATCTGCGTCGTATCGAGCATCTGATTGCACCGCTGCGCGATGCGTTTTCGGCCATCTTCTTCGTCACCATCGGGCTGATGCTCAACCCACATGTGCTGGTTGACTACGCGTGGCCGATTGCGGTCATTACGGTCGCGGTGATCGTCGGCAAGATCGTCTCGTGCGGCCTCGGCACGTTCCTCGCCGGCAAGGACGGACGCACCGCGATGCGGGTCGGCATGACGGTGTCGCAGATTGGCGAGTTTTCCTTCATCATTGCCTCGCTCGGTCTCACGCTGAAGGTGACGAGCGCGTTTCTTTATCCGATTGCGGTTGCCGTGTCGGCGCTGACCACCTTATTCACACCGTACCTGATCCGCGCCGCCGATCCGCTGACGCAGCGCCTCGGACGTGCGATGCCACGTCCCGTCGCCAACGTGTTCGGCATGTACTCACAATGGCTCGAGAGCCTGCGGCCGGCCGGCGGCGGCCCGACACCGTTCAGCATCACACGTCGGATCGTTCTGCAGATTGCAGTGAACCTCGCGCTGGTGGTGGCGATCTTTCTCGCGGTGACGTACGGCGCGTCCTACGCGAACCCGTTACTCGACCGTTGGCTACCCTCTGAGCCACTGCAACGCGTGGTGCTTTGGAGCGCGGCGTTGCTTCTGTCGCTGCCGTTTCTGGTCGCCGTGTATCGCAAGACCAAATCGCTCGCGTTGCTGCTTGCCGAACTCAGCGTCCAGCCGGCGAAAGCCGGGCGTTTCACGCGTGCGATCCGCTCGGCGATTTCCGATCTTGTGCCGATCGTCTCGATGGTCGGCGTGTTTCTGCTGCTGGCGGCACTTTCAGGCGGCATCCTGCCGCCCACCGGGTTGCTGGTGGTGGTGCTGGTATGTGCAGCGCTTCTGGTTACGCTGCTCTGGCGCTGGTGCGTGAAGATCCACGCGGCCCTGCAGATCGCATTGCGCGAAACTTTCGACGAACAACCTGATCCATAAATAAGTGACGTTATCGGGCGCGACGATCTGTGTTGCGTAACAATGTGAGCAATTGTGTGCAGGTTTGCCGCACATCGCCCGGTAGCGGATAATCAGGTCATACACATTCGTTCGCGTGGAAGGCGCCCGTCCGACAGTCATGAGCGAAAACAAGCCAGAGAATGCCGGTACGCCCGGCACCCCGTCCCCGTCCGGCACGCCGGCTGAGGTTTCGAAGCCCGGCGTTGCAAAGCCCGACGTGTCAACGGCCGAGACTGCGCCCGCATCCCCGAAGGTCAGCTTGCCCCCCTCACACGAGGATGCGATCCAGTCGCCGCTCAAAGATTTGCCTGCTGATTCGACGGCTGGTGTGCCACCGGGATTACCTCCGTCGGGGTCACCACCGAATATCTCTTCTGCGTCAGCCGAACCCTCCCTTGCGGCCGAAGAGGCCGCGGAGCGTTCTTCGACTGACGATCCGATCAGCGCGTCATCCGTGACCCCTGCCGACCCTGTCACTGCCCAGCAACGAGATGCCGCCGAAGCCCGCGCATCCGCTGCCGAGTCGACTGCGCAGCAGGAGGCCCAGGTGAAGCAGAAGCGCGATGCTGCCCAGGCCAAACACGGCACGCCGTCCAGTTCGCGTGCCCCGCAGCCTGCAGCGTCCTCGGAGATTGCCTCAGCGGATGCTGCGGATAGCGGGTCGTCAACGGCATCCGCTACTCGCGGCGCCACCAGTTCCGTGCCGCCCGGTTTTGGCGCCGCCCCGGACTTCACCGCAACGAATCCTCCTCCGCCGAATGCATTGCCACCGGCACCACCGCGCTATCTGAAGCAGACTGATTCGGCGTGGTCGGTTTTTGGCCGCATCATCGCGGCGCGGGCTCGCCAGATCTTCGACAGGGCGGGTCAACGGATCACGCAACGGACGTTGCGCATTGGCGTGTCGGCCCGCATCTTCCATCCGGAGCCGGGCGCCAAAGGCCTGCGCGGGAAGACGCTGCAATATCTCGAAGAGTCTATTGCGCACTGGGTGATGTCGCGCGACGTGCTGGTGTTCATGATTCCAACCGTCGGCCATCAGGGCATGCTGCATCCGAGCAATATCCGTCTGCGCGACTACGCCAAGCACCTCGATGGCCTGTTGTTGCAAGGTGGCGCGGATGTTTCGCCGCAGTCCTATGCCGAACAGGCGACGAGCCCCGAGTGGCCCGGCGACCGCGTGCGCGATATGTACGAGCTGGAGCTGTTGCATGAATTCATCGAGTCCGGCAAGCCGGTGCTGGGCGTATGCCGCGGCTGTCAACTGATCAACGTGGCGTTCGGCGGGACTCTTTATCAAGATATCGCCACAGATGTGCCGACCGCGGGCGTGCACGTCAACGAACACTACGACCAGCATCGCCATGGCATCCATTTTCCGGATGGCTCGACGCTCGCCAACATGTTTCCGGGCCGGCGCGACGCGATCGTCAATTCGATTCACCACCAGGCCGTGAAGACGATTGGGCGCGATCTCAATATCGAGGCGGTATCGGCCTCGGACGGCATCATCGAAGCGATTCGCTATCGACGCGCGCCGTTCGTGATGGGCGTGCAGTGGCATCCGGAGTTTCATCGCGCGGGTGGACCGGAGTTACTGGATTGCACGCCGCTGCTGGATACCTTTCTGCGCGTGGCCCGCGAAACGCGCTTCTAGGCGTGCGTTTTCTGTAAAGAATTGTTGGGCTCCGTGCGTGGGCCGAAGACGTGAAAAGCGGTTCCGTTTTCCAACGGAGCCGCTTTTTTTCGTCCGTTAAACAGGATGCTTTTTCGCGATGCGCGAGACGATTCGATGGAATCTTAAGATTACTATCTATCTCGATTTAAAGTGCCATCGCGGCACATACGAACGCTTCGCTTGGGCACAAATACGCGCGATAATCCAAAGCTATTTTGAATTCGCATGGAGCATGCACGTATGAAGTACCTCTTGACTGTACGGCGCGCAATGCTGCTCGCGACCACGTGTGCGTTGCTGCAGCATGGTGGTTTCGCGCTGGCAGAAGAGGGCGCCGGTTCAATGGATTCGGTGCCGGTTGTCGGAACGCGTCCGGCGATGAATTCGTTGACGCCTCAACCAGTCTCCGTCGCGTTGCAGGCGGCCGTCGCCACGAGCGCGGACGCACGCGCTGCAGCGGGCGGCGATGCACAAGGCAATGTTGCGGAACTGATGCAACTGATCCACGACTCCCAACTGACCGAGTTGCGCACCACCTACAACGGCAGCTACGGTGCGAGTCTGTTTTTCTATCCGCAAGAAATGACGTACTACGTAGCGTTATTTCAAGACAAGCATTTCTGGCGGGTCATCAAATCGCAAGACGACACGCGCGCCGAGGCCGTCTACGCCGGCTTTGTGCAGCAGACCGCGCAACTGGCCGACGTGGAAATTCACCGCACGCAATTGCAGGCGCAGAAGGCATTCATTGAAGATGTGATTGCGCAGTCGGAAGATCGCGCGAAGCGCTTGCAGGCCGATCTGGATGTGGCCCGTACCCAGCAGGCCAGGGTCAACGACTATCAACGCCAGACGCAGACGGAAGCAGCCGCATTGCGCGCCCAGAAGGAACAGGCGCAGGCCGAGTTGCGCCAGGTGCAGAACCAGGTGCTGCAGTTGCAGCGCCAGAGCGAGTCGGGACTGCCAGAGTCCAGATAAGCGGGCGCCGGCAGCAGTGTTCAATCCAGCTGGTACACGTAACGCAACGCGGTGATGTCCACGCCGCCCATGTGATCGGGCTCCGCACCCGCGAACTTCCAGCCTTGCCGCTCGTAAAAGCCGATGGCCGGCGTATTGCCCTCGAGCACATAGAGATACAGCCGGCTTTCGCCTTGAGCGCGTGTCCAGTCGACGGCGGCTTGCATCAGCAGTTTGCCGACACCGATTCCCTGATGGCCAGGCAGCGCATGCAGGTTATCGAGCAGCACGCCCCACGCCGAGTCGGGTTGGCGCTCGACGCACGCGAAACCGATCGGCTCGCCCGCGCGTTCTGCAATCACCACGTTGCGCCGTTCGGCGCCCGGCGCGTTCAGGCGTGCCTGCCAGTACGCGGCGCGTTCGCGCGTCACCTCGCCGTCGAGAAACGCATCGGGCAGCAGACCCCGGTAGGTGGCTTGCCAGCTGGCGGCATGAATCGACGCGATCAGATCGGCGTCGAGTGCGGTCGCGGGGCGCAAAGAAAGAGCGCTGGCGTTGGACATCAATGGGATGGTCATGTAAGGGCTGGAAAGCTCAAAGTGTACTGCGAGCAAGGCTAAGGGCGCGATCAGTGCCCATCTTGACTGCAAGTTCGAGCGAGGAACGGTAACATTCGAATCAGCTTGCAATGCGTCGGCAACCTAAGGTTTACCCTTATACCGTCGCAATGTATGCGGCATCAAAATGCAGCGCCCCTGGCGCGTTCGTTTATTCCAGAAAAGTCTCCCTCGCCAGTGGCATCTGCTCGCCGACGCGGTGAAGTGTTTGCAACTGCCCAATCATGCCGGATCGGCTCCGGCGCCGGGCTATTTTGAGAGTGTCATGTCAACTGCGTCTCATGCAACTTCCAGTGAATCGAAAGTCCGGACAGTTTTCCGCGTCGTCAGCGGCAACTTCCTGGAGATGTACGATTTCATGGTCTACGGCTATTACGCTTCGGCGATTGCCAAGACCTATTTCCCGGGTGGCAGCGACTTCGCGTCGCTGATGCTGTCTCTGTCGGTATTCGGCGCGGGCTTCCTGATGCGGCCGCTCGGCGCCATCGTGCTCGGCGCGTACATCGACCACCACGGACGCCGCAAAGGTCTGATGTTGACGCTTGGCCTGATGGCGCTCGGCACGCTGACGGTCGCGGCCATTCCGGGCTATGCAACGATCGGCATCCTCGCGCCAGTGCTCGTCCTGTTAGGGCGCCTGTTGCAAGGCTTCTCCGCCGGCGTGGAACTGGGCGGCGTGTCGGTCTACCTCTCGGAAATCGCTACCAAGGGCAACAAGGGCTTCTACTGTTCGTGGCAGTCGGGTAGCCAGCAGGTCGCTGTCGTGTTTGCGGCGCTGATCGGCGTGGTCCTGCACCAGATCCTGCCGGTCGAGCAGATGAGCGCATGGGGCTGGCGTGTGCCGTTCCTGATCGGCTGTCTGATCGTGCCGTTCCTGTTCCTGATCCGCCGTTCGCTGCAGGAAACCGAGGAATTTGCCGCGCGCAAGCACCGTCCGGGCATGGGCGAGATCATGAAGTCGATGCTCGAAAACTGGGGCGTCGTGCTCGCCGGCATGGGCATGGTGATCATGACGACGGTGTCGTTCTACATGATCACCGCTTATACGCCGACGTTCGGCAAGGAAGTGCTCAAGCTGTCGGCGATCGACGCACTGGTTGTCACGGTCTGTATCGGCCTGTCGAATCTCGTCTGGCTGCCGCTGGCGGGCGCGATATCGGACCGCATCGGGCGTCGTCCGGTGCTGCTGGTGTTTACGATTCTGACCATCCTCACAGCGTATCCGGCGGTGCAATGGCTGGTGGCGGATCCTTCGTTCGCGCGCCTGCTGGCTGTCGAACTGTGGCTCTCGTTCCTGTACGGCAGCTACAACGGCGCGATGGTGGTGGCGTTGACCGAAGTGATGCCGGTCGAAGTCCGTACCGCAGGGTTCTCGCTGGCGTACAGCCTTGCCACGACCATCGGCGGTTTCACGCCGGCGATCTCGACGTTGCTGATTCATTCGACGGGCAACAAGGCTGCGCCTGGCCTGTGGCTCGGTCTCGCGGCAATCTGCGGTTTGATCGCGACGCTGGTTCTGTATCGCACGCCTGAGTCGCGCAATCAGTACCGCGCGGCCTAGAGCGGCCGGGTTCTGAAAAGGGAAACCCCACGTTTGCAAAAGCGTGGAGTTTTTCTTTGTAGACCCTTTGTCGACCTTGTCGAATCGTTACGCGTCGCGAAGCTCGCGTGCGACCTTCTCAACCACTTCCGCCCACGCACCCGGTTGCGGCTGACGGACCAGATGGACGCCCGGGTACCAGGGGCTGCGCGGTTCGTCGACGAACCAGCGCCAGTCGGCGGCAAACGGCAGCATCAGCCACAGCGGTTTGCGCAAGGCGCCGCTCAGGTGGGCGATCGACGTGTCGATCGAGACGACGGCGTCGAGCCGTTCGATGATCGCAGCCGTGTCGGCGAAATCGCCGATGCGCTGGTCGAAGCGATGAATGTTGCCGGCACGCGCATGGCTCTCCAGCGTAGCGCATTCCGCCGCGCTGAGATCGGGCTGCAGGATGATCCAGTCGATTCCTTCGAGCGCGAACAGCGGTTCGAGCGCAGCGAGCGGCATAGTGCGGTTTTCATGTTGCTGGATGCGGCCTGACCACGCGAGGCCGATTTTGCGCTTGGCGTGACCGCCGAGCGAACCGCGCCATTTGCGCCGGTACGAGGGGGGCACGCTGAGGTAGGGCGTGCGCGCTGGAATCGTCTCACGGCTGATGCCGAGCGCGAGGGGCAGACTTAACAGCGGACATTGCAGATCGGCAGGCGGGCGTGGTGTCCCTTGGGCGATCAGTTTCACACGCCATTCGAGCGCGGCCGGCGCGAGGATCGGCACGAGTTGGGGCTGAACTTCGAGCACGACGCGCGCCGCGCGCTGCGCAGCAATCGGCACGAAGCGCGCGAATTGCAGCGTGTCGCCGAAACCTTGTTCGGCGTGCACGAACAGCGTGCGCTCTTCGATCGGCTCGCCTTGCCAGCGGGGTAAGGTCTGCGGCTCACGTTGCGCCATGGCCTTGAGGCGCCATTCGTATTCGGGCAGCCCGCGTTCGAAATCGCCGAGCGCGAGCCACGCGACTGCGCGGTTCATATGAGCCGACGCCAGATCGGGTCGTAGCCGCAACGCCTGGTCGAAGGCGCGTACGGCCGCCGCATGACCCCCAAGCGCGTGATGCGTGGTGCCGAGGCTCAGCCAGGCGAGGGCAAACTTCGGATCGAGGCCCACGACCCGCTCGAAGCGCAACAGTGCCTCCTTGTGACGTCCCAAGGCTGCGAGCGTATTGCCCAGGCCAAACAGCGCCGGCGGCAGTTGTGGCTCCAGTGCGAGCACGGCCTCGAACGCAACGAGCGCCTGTTCGTGCTGGCCCGTGGCGTCGAGCGTGTTGGCGAGATTGAAGTGCGCCGCGACGAAGCGTGGCTGCGCCGAGATTGCCTCACGAAATTGAAGCACGGCCTCGTTGGACTTTCCGAGTGCATTGAGCGCCATGCCCAGATTGTTGTGCGCTCCCGCGTGACCTGGGTGTAGTTCGAGCGCCCGCTGGAACGAAGCGATCGCTTCTTCGTGGTGTCCGAGCGCGTGCAGCGCGTTGCCCAGATTGTTGTGCGTCGACGCGTTGTCCGGCTGCAGGCGCAGCGACTTCTGGAACGCATCGGCCGCGTCCGCGTGACGCCCCACCGCGGCATAGGCGTTGCCGAGGTTGTAGTGCGCCAGTGGAAAAGCGGGTGCGAGCGTGAGCGCGTTGCGAAAGCGCTCGATTGCCCCATCGATTTGCCCCAGTGCCTTCAGCGCGTTGCCGAGATTCAGCTGCAAGGCGGCATCTTGCGGACGCAGATGTGCCGCGCGGCCGACCAGGTCGGCCGCTTCGGCGTGCTGACCAAGCTGATGCCGTAGCACGCCGAGCAAGTGAAGTGCATCGACGTTTGCGGGATCGCTATCCAGCGCGGCGCGATAGCCGCGCTCGGCGTCATCGAGGCGGCCGTCACGATGCGCCGCGTAGGCGCTTTCAAACAGGGGTTCCATGACGGGGAAGGGCGGATCTTGTAAGGCAAATGTCGCATTTTCCCACACTCGTGACCCCGCACCCACGGTTTGACCTTTAAGAGATAAATCTATAACATATGAATACTTGTTCATATGTATGCGGACCATGTTGCCCCTATCCACTGACGACCGCGACGACCCTGTAGTGCCGCTTGCCGACCTGTTCCGTTTGCTCGGAGATCCAACGCGCTTGCGTATCGTGCTGGCGTGTGTGGACGAGCAGCGCGCGGTGGGGGCGATTGCGGAATCGCTGGGGCTGTCGCAATCGCTGGTAAGCCATCACCTGCGCCTGTTGCGCGCGGCGCGTATTGTGCGCGCGGAGCGCCAGGGCAAGCAGGTGTTCTACCTCGCGGCGGACCGTCACATTAGCGGCATGCTCGCGGGCATGCTCGAGCACGTGGCCGAACCGCTGAGCGAATTTTCCCTGGATCAGTCATGACGAAACCCCCCGTCCCTGACAGGCCCCCAGAGGAGCGCGAGGACGATCACGCGCCTATGTGGCTTTATGGGTTAGATGCAGACGATGCGGACGCCGGGGAGCCGGCGCGTAAAGCCGCGCGTGGAGAACACGACGGACACGATCACGCAGGGCATGGCGACGTTGTTCACGATCACGCGCATGACCACGGCACAGACGACGATCGTTCCAACGCCAAGGGCCACTCTCACGCCCACAATCACAGCCACGGCGGCCACCACCATCATCACGCGCCGGCCGCGGGCAACGGGCGTGCCTTCGCCATCGCGGTCGCCCTGAACGTCCTGATCGTCCTTGTGCAGGCCATTTACGGCGTGATCGCTCACTCGACTGCGCTGCTCGCCGACGCCGGCCACAACCTGTCGGACGTGCTCGGCCTGCTGCTGGCCTGGGGGGCTATGTGGCTCACCACGCGACGGCCCTCGGCGCGCTACACCTTCGGCTATGGCAGCACGTCGATTCTCGCCTCGCTGGTGAATGCGGGCTTGCTGCTGTTCGCGTGCGGCGTGATCGTCGCGGAAGCGGTCAACCGCCTGCTGAACCCGGCGCCGGTCGCGGGGCTGACGGTGTTTGTCGTCGCCACCGTCGGCATGCTCGTCAACGGTTTCTCGGCGTGGCTTTTCATGCGCCGCCAGAAGGAAGACCTCAATATCCGCGGTGCTTTCCTGCACATGGCGAGCGACGCATTGATCTCGGCTGCCGTCGCGGTGAGCGGCCTCGTCATTATCGCTACCCGCTGGAGCTGGCTCGATCCGTTGATGAGCCTCGTCGTCGTCGCCGTAGTCGTGTACGGCACGTGGGGACTGCTGCGCGATTCCGTGCGGCTTGCGCTCGATGCCGTTCCGCCCGGCGTCGACCTGCCGGGCATCCGCGAGTACCTGGCCGGTCAACCGGGCGTCACGGATGTGCACGATCTGCACGTATGGGCCCTGTCCACCACCGGCAACGCGCTCAGTGCGCATCTGGTTATTCCAGCTGGCCACCCGGGCGATGCGGCCGTCGATGCCATCGTGATCACGCTACGCGAAAAATTCGCCATGCAGCACGCCACGCTGCAAGTCGATCTCGGCACCAGCCATCACCATTGCGCCCTCGAACACCCGCACGCGCACTGACACGCGATTGACGCGCTGCACCGTCAGGCCGCGGGGCAGCGGCGTACACTAGGCGGCATGTTGGTCTCCGGAGATCCGCATGGCCGCCGCTTCATACGATGCGTCGCCAGTGCTGGTCGTTGGGGCGGGCCCAACCGGGCTCGCTGCAGCGATGAGCCTCGCGCGCGCACACGTTCCCGTGCGTCTGATCGACAAGGCGTCGCAGCCCAATCCGCACTCGCGCGCGATTGGCATCCAGGCGCGCACGCTCGAACTGCTTGAACAGCATCGTCTCGTCGAGCCGTTTCTCGCGTTGGGTCATCGGGCGCGCGCGGCGAATCTTTATTCCAATGGACAGCGCCTTGCACGCCTCGATTTCGATCCGTTGCAGACGCGTTATCCGTATGTGCTGTTCCTCGATCAGTCCATTACTGAACGCTTGCTGACCGCGCATCTCGTGACGCTCGGCGTGCTCGTCGAACGCGGCGTCGAGCTGACGGAGTTGGCGCAAGGTCCGGACGGGCTCAGCGCGACCTTGCAACGCGCGGATGGCAGCAGCGAAACGATGCATCCTTCGTATCTGATCGCAGCGGATGGCGCGCATAGCGCGATTCGTCGCCGGCTCGGGATGAGCTTCGCCGGCAAGACTTTCGAGCAGACCTTTTTGCTGGCCGATCTGCATGCCGACACGGACTGGTCCGATGACGAGTTTCATATCTTCGCGTCGGGCGAAGGGCTCGCGGGATTGTTCCCGATGGGCGGGCAGCGTTACCGGCTGATTGCCGATCATCCCGCGATGCCTGTCTCGCCGGAGTCTGGCGCGGCGCCGGTGCAGCCGGATTCGTCAGGCGGTCGAGACTCGGCGGGCGCGGCCAATGGCGACGCATCCGCGTCTTCTACCGGCTCTGCGGCAGCATCGGTTGCTTCCCCGGATCAGGCGCAGGGAGCCTTCGCCGCACCCGGATTCGCGTCCTCGCCCTCGCTCGAAGAATGCCGCCTGCTTGCGGCCCGGCGTATTCATCACCCGGTGAGATTCGAAGACCTGAAGTGGTCGGCACGTTTCCATCTGAACCGGCGCATGGTCGAACAATTGCGGGTCGACCGCGTGTTCCTCGCGGGCGACTCGGCGCATGTCCATAGTCCGGCGGGCGCGCAGGGGATGAACACGGGGATCCAGGAAGCATTCAACCTGGGCTGGAAACTGGCCCGCGTGATTCGCGGCGGTGCGCCGGACCGCCTGCTCGACTCTTATCATCTGGAGCGGCATCCGATCGAACGCGATGTGTTGCGGCAGACCAGCTTCGTCACGCAACTGGCAGAGGCTGATCACGGGCCGCTCAAACTGTTGCGCGAACGTGTGATGCCCGCACTTGCCGCGCTGGGTCCGCTGCGCGATGCCGCGCGCCTCACGATCAGCGAACTGGCGATCCAGTACCGGCGCAGCCCCCTCACGCTCGAGCGGGTGCTCGACGGCGGTCCGCGCGCGGGCGAGCGTGCGCCGGACGCGCTCGTGCATGTGGTTGACGGACCGCTTGGGCGGGCGCCTGGTATCGGCTGCATTTTCGATCTGCACGATCCGGCGTTTTTCTCGCTGTTTCTGCTGCTGGAGCCGGAGAGTCCCGATGAAGCGCCGCTCGATCCACCCGCGAGCCGACACGCGACGCGCGATGCGGATCTTGACCGGCTGAGCGCGGACATCGAGCGGTTGTTGCCTGGCGCCGTGCGTATCTGGCGGGTCAGCGATATGGAAGGCGAGGGTGCGCCGTCACTCTCAGAGTCCTACGGACGCACACGGCCGGCGTTCTATCTGGTGCGCCCGGATGGCTACATCTGCGCACGCGGGCGGCCAGCGTCAGATCTGAACGGCCTGCTGCGCCACTGTGAAGCGTGGTTTGCAAAGAGCACGACGCAACATGACGCAGCAGCAGGCGACTAGCTGAGGCGGCGACAGCGCGTGGCGTGGAGGTAAAAGCCGGAAAGCGTCTTCTTCCAGCACCTAAGCGGCCGAGGCCGCCGCTGGCGTCAACTGAACGCGATTCGCGAGCAAAGCCTCTTTGACGATCGGCGATATCGCCAATCCACCCGCATCCGGCCGGTCAACCGCCGCCAGCAGCGCGCGCCGCATCCGCGGTTCCCAGAAACGGCGAATGTGATCGGCGATGCCGGCGAGTGCCTCTTCACGGTCCGGCATCGAATCGAAAAAATCGCCGATCCGGTTGGCCATCTCGATCAGGTTCTGTTCATCCATGGCGCGCCCTCATTTGCCCGAGGTGACATTGGCCAGTTCGCGCTGGCGCAGCAAATCGAGCTGCTCCGTGTTGAAACGCGAATAGTCCTGCTGCCACTGCGACGGCTGTTCCACTGGCATGACCTGCACGGCGGTCACCTTGTATTCGGGGCAATTGGTGGCCCAGTCGGAACTCTCGGTGGTGATCACGTTGGCGCCCGATTCGGGGAAGTGGAACGTCGTATAGACGACGCCCGGCTGCATCCGCTCGGTGACTTTCGCACGCAACACCGTCTGTCCCGCGCGTGATTCGATGCCGACCCAGTCGTCCATCTTGATGCCGCGCTCTTCGGCATCGTGCGGATGGATTTCCAGGCGGTCCTCGTCGTGCCAGCGCGAGTTCTCGGTACGACGTGTCTGCGCACCCACGTTGTATTGCGACAAGATGCGACCGGTAGTGAGAATCAACGGGAATTTGCGCGTGACCTTTTCCGGCGAGGCAATGAACTTCGTGATGACGAATTTGCCCTTGCCGCGCACGAAAGTGTCGATGTGCATCGTCGGTGTGCCGTCCGGGGCGTTGTCGTTGCATGGCCACTGGATGCTGCCGAGCTGGTCGAGCTTCGCATACGAGACGCCATGGAAGGTCGGCGTGAGACGCGCAATTTCGTCCATGATCTCGGACGGATGCGCGTAATCCATTTCATAGCCGAGCGCGCGGGCCAGCATCACGGTGACTTCCCAATCCGCGTAGCCGGGAATCGGCGGCATCACCTTGCGCACGCGCGAAATACGGCGCTCGGCGTTCGTGAAGGTGCCGTCCTTTTCGAGGAATGACGAGCCAGGCAGCAACACATGGGCGTATTTCGCGGTTTCGTTCAGGAAGATGTCCTGCACGACGATGCATTCCATCGACGACAGCGCTGCCGACACATGATGCGTGTTCGGATCGGACTGCACGATGTCTTCGCCCTGGCAATAGAGTCCCTTGAAGCTGCCGTCGAGCGCGGCGTCGAACATGTTGGGAATGCGCAGGCCCGGTTCCGGTTGCAGGGTGACGTTCCAGGCCTCTTCGAAGAGGCTGCGCGTGGTGGTGTCGCTAATGTGGCGGTAGCCGGGCAGTTCGTGGGGGAACGAGCCCATGTCGCACGAACCCTGCACGTTGTTCTGGCCACGCAGCGGATTCACACCAACGCCTTCGCGGCCGATGTTGCCGGTGGCCATCGCGAGGTTGGCGATTCCCATCACCATGGTCGAGCCCTGCGCGTGCTCGGTGACGCCCAGGCCGTAGTAGATTGCGGCGTTGCCGCCGTTTGCGTAGATGCGGGCGGCTTCGCGCACGTTCTCGGCAGGCACGCCGGTAATCTCAGCGGTGGCCTCCGGCGCGTTTTCGGGCAGTGCGACAAACGCACGCCATTGATCGAACGCGCGCGTGTCGCAACGCTCGGCGATAAACGCTTCGTTAAGAAAACCTTCCGTGACGATCACATGGGCGAGCGCGTTCACGACGGCGACGTTCGTGCCCGGCCGCAATTGCAGATGGTGCGACGCCTTGACGTGCGGCGTATCGACGATATCGATGCGGCGCGGATCGACCACGATCAGCTTCGCGCCTTCACGCACGCGGCGCTTCAGACGCGAGCCGAACACCGGATGACCGTCGGTCGGATTCGCGCCGATCACCATGATGACGTCGGCCTTGTCCACGGACGCGAATGTCTGCGTGCCGGCGGATTCGCCGAGCGTGGTCTTCAGGCCGTAACCTGTTGGCGAATGGCACACGCGTGCGCAGGTATCGACATTGTTATTGCCGAACGCAGCGCGTACGAGTTTTTGTACCAGGTACGTTTCTTCATTCGTGCAGCGCGACGAGGTGATGCCGCCGATCGAATCACGTCCGTGTTTCGCCTGGATGCGGCGGAACTCCGAGGCCGCATAGCTGAGCGCTTCTTCCCAACTCACTTCGCGCCACGGATCGGTGATCTTTGCGCGGATCATCGGTTTCGTAATGCGGTCCTTGTGGGTGGCATAGCCCCACGCAAAACGGCCCTTCACGCAGGCGTGACCTTCGTTGGCCTGGCCGTTTTTGTTCGGCACCATGCGCACGACCTGGCTGCCCTTCATTTCCGCCTTGAACGAGCAGCCGACACCGCAATACGCACACGTAGTCACGACCGAGTGTTCGGCCTGGCCCAGCATCACGACGCTCTTTTCCTGCAGTGTCGCGGTCGGGCAGGCGGCCACGCAGGCGCCGCACGAGACGCATTCCGATTCCATGAACGGCGTGTTTTCGCTCGCGGCGACGCGCGATTCGAAACCGCGGCCGGCGATCGTCAGCGCGAATGTGCCTTGCGTTTCTTCGCAGGCACGCACGCAGCGATTGCAGACGATGCACTTCGACGGATCGTAGGTGAAGTACGGATTCGATTCGTCCTTCTTGTCTTTCAGATGGTTCGCGCCGTCAAAGCCGTAACGCACTTCGCGCAAGCCCGTCACGCCCGCCATGTCCTGCAGTTCGCAATCGCCGTTGGCGGGACAGGTCAGACAGTCGAGCGGGTGATCGGAGATGTACAGCTCCATCACATTGCGGCGCAGCGACTGCAGGCGGTCCGTCTGCGTGCGAACTTTCATGCCTGCTTCGACAGGCGTCGTGCACGAGGCCGGATAGCCGCGTTTGCCTTCGATCTCGACGAGACACAGGCGGCACGAGCCGAACGGTTCGAGTGAATCGGTGGCGCATAGCTTTGGCACGTTAACGCCAGCTTCGATCGCGGCCCGCATGACGGAGGTGCCGGCCGGCACGGTGACTGCCTGGCCGTCGATTTCCAGCGTCACGTCTATATCGGCGTGGCGCAGCGGCGTGCCGTAATCGGTGTCGTCGAAGGGCGAGCGGGGTTGCGTGCTTCGTTGTGCCTGCGCTTGAGTCTTGCATGCGCAGTTGCCGGAGCCGCAACCGCCGGCAGTGGATTTGAGCGCGTCGGACATAATGGGCTCCATGATCAGGCCGCCGCCGCGTTGGGCTGGACGGCGTCGAGACCGAAGTCTTCGGGGAAATGGTCGAGTGCGGACAGCACCGGGTAGGGCGTCATACCGCCCATCGCGCAGAGCGAGCCCGACACCATCGTGTCGCAGAGGTCACGCAGCAATTGCACCTGGCGCGTCGACGTATCGCCGTTGCGAATCCGCGCGATTACTTCGACGCCGCGCGTCGAGCCGATCCGGCACGGTGTGCATTTGCCGCACGATTCGAGCGCGCAGAAGTGCATGGCATATTGCGCCAGTTCCGCGAGATTCGAGGTATCGTCGTGCACCACGATGCCGCCGTGACCGACGACCGCGCCGACCGCGGCGTACGCTTCGTAATCGAGCGGAATGCCCCACTGGCTTTCAGGCAGATAAGTGCCGAGCGGGCCGCCTACTTGCACGGCGCGGGCGGGCCGACCGCTTGCGGTACCGCCGCCGTAGTCGTAGATCAATTCGCGCAGCGTCACGCCGAACGCGAGTTCCACGAGGCCGCCCTGTCTGATGTTGCCAGCGAGCTGAAACGGCAGCGTGCCGCGCGAGCGGCCCATGCCGAAGTTTTTATAGAACGCCGCGCCGCGCGCGAAGATAATCGGTACGGTGGCGAGCGTGATGACGTTGTTGATGACCGTTGGCTGTCCGAACAGACCCACCAGGGCCGGCACGGGCGGCTTGGCCCTTACGATGCCGCGCTTGCCTTCGAGCGATTCGAGCAGCGCGGTTTCTTCGCCGCAGACGTAAGCGCCGGCGCCTTTGGCGACCTGGAGTTCGAAGCGGTGAGCGGAGCCGAGCACACTGTCGCCGAGCCAGCCGGCGTCGCGCGCGCGTTCGATAGCGGCTTCGAGCGTCGCGATCGCATGCGGATACTCGCTGCGTACGTAGATGTAGCCTAGCGTCGCACCCGTCACGATCCCCGCGATGATCATGCCTTCGATCAATACATACGGATCGCTTTCCATGATGAGGCGGTCGGAGAACGTGCCGGAATCGCCTTCGTCTGCGTTGCAGACGATGTACTTCTGGGCTGCTTTTGCACCGCGCACCGTGCGCCATTTGATGCCGGCGGGAAACGCCGCGCCACCGCGGCCGCGCAGACCTGATTCGATCAGCGCTTCGCAGGCGGCGTCGCCATCGGCGGCGAGGGCCTGCTTCAAACCTTCGAGGCCGCCATGCGCGAGGTAGTCGTCGGTCGACAATGGATCGGTGATGCCGATGCGCGCGAAGGTCAAACGCTGCTGCTTCTGCAGATACGGAATCTCCTCGACGATGCCCACATGGCGCGGATGAGCGCTGCCGTCGAAGCTCGCATCAACGAATCCTGCGTCGAACAACGATGCGACCTCAGCTGCGTCGACGTTGGCATAGCCGACCCGTCCGCGCGGTGTGGCGACTTCGACAAGTGGCTCGAGCCACAGCAAGCCGCGCGAGCCGTTGCGGATCAGTTCGATGGCGATACCGCGCTGCGCTGCTTCACGTGCAATCGCATCGGCGAGCGCATCCGCGCCGAGTGCAAGCGCGGCTGAATCGCGAGGAACGTAGATGCGCGTCATGCCGTTTCCTCCACGCGTTTCACCTCAGCGGCCAGCAGTGCGTCGAACTTCGACGATGTGAGCTTTGCGTGCAACGTGCCGTTGATCGTCAACGCCGGCGACAGCGCGCATTGCCCGAGGCAATACACCGATTCGAGTTCGACGACCGCAGGCTCGCCATGCCGCGGTTCGGCGTCGAAGCGGCACCCGGTGTGCGCTTCGATGTGCTGCGCCAGCGCCTCGGTGCCCATGCTGCGGCAAGCCTCGGCGCGGCACAGTTGTACGGTGACCGGCGCGGCCGCGCGAGTACGGAAGTGGTGGTAGTAGGTGAGCACGCCATGCACTTCCGCCCGCGACAGGTTCATCGCCCGCGCAAGCGGCGCGACGGTAGCGGGAGGCACAAAGCCAAGCTCGTCCTGGATGGCGTGCAGCACGGCCAGCAGAGAGCGGCCGGGGAGTGCGTGACGCTGCACCAGTTGCTCAGGTGCGATTGCGTTGGAATCGTCCAAAGTGGGGGGCTCCTCCGAAGTCTAATATGCACTTGTATTTCATAAAGTGTGCACGTATGCTTCATTCGTTTCGTGTGTATACGTCGAACGATAGGCGGGTGAAGGGCCTTTCGCAATAGGAAGCAGAACGACATATATGATCAGGATTGAATGTCATGCACAGCTGGTCGTCCGCGACCCGGACGGCCGCGAAGCCAGCCTGACGGATGTCGTGCAGTTATTGGCGCTCGTCGACGAAGCCGGCAGCATTGCCCAGGCTGCGACGCTTAAGGGTTTGTCCTACCGTCACGCCTGGGGTTTGCTGCGCAGTATAGAAGAACGCCTGGGCGGTCCGCTGATCGCCAAGGAGCGCGGGCGCGGCTCGGTGCTATCGGAACTCGGCCAGGCCGTGTTGCGGGCGCAGCGTCTCTGTAGCGAACGGCTCGACGGCAATATGCGCGCGCTGGCAAGCGAGGTGGCGAGCGATCTGAACCGTTGGCTCGCCCCCCCCGCCGACGATGTGCGGATTCATGCTTCGCACGGCTACGCGGTGGCGGCGCTTGTCACTGCGCTTGTCGCGGACGAAGTGCCCGTCGAAATCAAGTATCGCGACAGTGCCGACGCAGTCACAGCGCTGGCGCGAGGCGAGTGCGATCTGGCTGGCTTTCACCTTCCTCGCGGCGAATTCCGTGCGGTGTGCGCGAATACCTACCGGCGCTGGCTTGATCCCGAGCGCCATGTGCTGGTTCATCTGACACAGCGGAAACAGGGGCTGTTTCTGTCGAAGGGCAACCCGAAACGGATCAGCGGATTGCGCGATCTTGCGCGTGACGACATCCGCTTCGTGAACCGGCAGCCGGGCTCCGGCACACGCATGCTGCTCGATCTGGCGTTGCGTCGCGTGGGCGTGGACCCCGATCGGGTCAACGGCTATGCATCGACCGAGCTGACGCATTCCGCGATCGCCGCCTTCGTGGCCAGCGGTATGGCCGATGTGGGCTTCGGCGTCGAGCCGGCTGCCCATCACTTCGGGCTGGAGTTCGTGCCGATCGTCGACGAGGACTATTACTTCGCGTGCAACCGGGCGCAACTGGAACGTGCGCCGCTTGCGACCGTGATTGAAATGCTGCGCAGCGTTGCCTTCAAAAGCGGTGTGGCCCGGCTGGAAGGATACGATCCGCAGGACTGTGGTGCGCTGCTGAATCTCGATGACGGACTCGGTCCGGTTCCAGCGTAAGCGGCAGTAACAAGGTGAAACCGGGGCACCGCTGCGCAGCCGTGGCGTATGCGATACTCTTGAGCCTTACGGTTTAGCCTCAACTGCGCGGCCCGCCGCGCTGGATCGATATGAACGTTCTACTCAAAGTTTGTGCTGTGGCGGCTACGGTCGGCGCGCTGTTTGCCACTGTCTCGATCTCTTTTGCACAGAATTCACCGGGCGTGCCGGGTGGCATTCTGAGCGATGAATTCCATCTGCAGGAGCACCCGCAGATGCCGTTTGCCGCTTCGGCGCCGACCAAGAAATTTCAGTCTGACAAGAAATCGGAGATGCGTAAAAAGGGCGACCTGGGTGATCCGGACGGCTGCAATCTGCAGTGCCCGGACGACTGATAGCTTAGGCTGTCGTGGCCTCGACGCTAGTGTGCGGCGAGCGGATCGAGGCCGGTGCTGGCGACGTCGGGCGCAGCCTCGGGCGAGGCAAGAAAATCGAGAAACTGTCTGGCTTCGCGTGGATGGGTTGCACCCACCGGGATACCGGCTGCGTAACGCGTGACCGACTGCAGCGACTCCGGAATCTTGCCGACGAACTCGGTACCGGGCCCGGCAGTAACTCGCTCACCTGCTGAAAGCCGAGTTGATAGTCGCCCCTGGCGACGACCGAGCCTACCGGGATCTTGGGGATCATCGTGGCCTTCGGTTTCATCTGGGCCTCGATGCCCATCTTCTCGAAGAGCTCATTCCCGATATAGACGCCGCTCGCGCTATCCGAATACGCCACTGACTTTGCATCCAGCAAGGTCTCTTTGAACGCTTCCACGCTGCCGATATCCGGCTTGGGTTCTCCGGCGCGAACTACCATGCCGATGCGCGAATCGGCCAGTTCGACCCGCGAACCGGGCATCACTTTGCCCTCGGCGATCAGCTTGTCGAGCGCGTAACCGACCATGATGACGACATCCGCTGGCTCCTTGCGAGCGAGGCGGTTGGGGATCGCTTCGGGCGCATTTGCCATGGATGGGCCATAAGCCAACGTAGCAACCCGCGGGGAAACGGATCTGGTGTCTGTGTTTGACTTCGCCAGGAATGCATTTCTAATAGCGGGCTTTTTCCCGGCAATTGTCAGAAATGCAGTCCACTTTATAGGATTATTTATTTGGAGGTCGTTGAATTTTCCATTTTTGGAGATGGAAAATTCTGAAACCAACGTCAAATACTTTGATGGGGTTGCCCGGGCTTTCTGCGTGCATTTCAATCGATTAATTTTTAAGTAATTGATTTTTATAGGTGTATCTAATTTCATAGAAAGCCTTTTCTAAGAAAAGTCACGACTGGTTAATATTGATGCGAGTTTGTTAAAATGTATTTGTATCGATCAATACCTCCGAACTTTTATGCTAGGATTCGCCTCGCTCAAAAAATGAGTAATAATCGTCTTGGGCAATTTTAATAACTTTATTTATAGAGGTTTTCCATGCAAAAAATCGATCGTTCCGCGCTCGCCAAGTCCGCTGTTGCTGGTGGTTGCTGCAAGTGCTGCTGCCAGTCCTCGTCGTCGAAGCCGGCAGCCCCGGTTAGCAATGGCCGCGGCGTGTAATTGATGGTGTGGCGGGAGGTCGTCCTGATGGGGCGATCTCCCGCCTTTCGCATGAACATCGATTTCGCAAGACTTTCAAGATGGTCGGCGTTGCTGGGAAATTTCGCCTCGCGCCAGTTCTTTCGGGTGAAGGGTGCGTTGATTGCCCAACTCCCCCTGGTTGCTATTGCGCCTGTGACTGCAACGGCCTGGCGTGTCCAGGCACTCTTTGATTCGGGTGCTCGCTGGCGCGGTGCAGAGCGTTGTGAGTTTGCCCGCGGCGTTGCCGGCAGCGCGCCGCTCGATACGGGTAGCGTCGCCACGACAGGTGTGCGCGAGCGGCTGATCGACCAACGGATTTACTTCGGCAGGCTTCTGCGAGGCACCGAAGCCTGGCCAGACCTCCAGGCTGTCGCAAACGAACTGGCGAACCAGATCCGGCGATTGCAGGCCGCCAGCCCAGGGAAGCCGATCTTCGTGTCCCCGTTTCATTACGTATCGCAGTACGCCAACATTTACGTGATCGACGAAATGCGGGAGCTTCTCGGGTTAGCGTCGATCGCCGTGGTGTCGGGTGTTCCGCGCAACATCTACGGCGAAGACCACGCGCAGATACCCGGCGTCCAGGTGCTCTACACGTACGGCGAAGACAATCGGAACGGGCTCGGCTTACGCCTCGCGCGGGCACTCAAACGCAGCGGTGTGGCAGTGTTGTTTGCCGATGTGCCGCCATATGCGCTTCATCGCTTTCCGATGGAGACCGTCGGCGTATCGATGTTCGGACGCGCTGCCCGGATTCACAACGGTGTGTTTCGTCTCGGCACGCAATTCGAAGCGTTATTGCTCCCGTTCTATCTTCGGTTTGAACGTGGACGCTTCAGGGGCGAACTACTGCCGCCGGTATCGTTGACTCATCCGGACGCGCCGCAACAGTTGGCCGGATACATCGAAAAAGCGTTGACAGATAACTGCGAGCATTCGCTCGTGGTGGGGCACCCGTCAATGTATGGGTTCGCGGCGAGCAAGTAACACGCATCTTCGGCTGTGCGCACATTCTTCGGCGCACGGCATGCGGATGACATCGAGACACGTAGAGTTGGCTCGGGTCGACAAGAACAGTTTATGGAACCTATCAATCTACCGCAATTCAGGGACATTTCGTCCCGCTGGATTGGCTATATAACGTCGGCGATTCTCATTGCGGCGATTGCTTTCTCCTTTGTGTACGAAGTGGAACTGAAGCAGGACGCGCGCGCAGAAATCGTCTCGCCTTCTGACGTCAAGGTTCAGGGAATGAGTGGGCTCGTTGCGGACGTTTATGTGCATAACAACGATCGTGTGGTTCCGGGTACGCCGTTGTTCCGGCTCGAGCGCGATCTCACACTGGCAAGCGACGGTCAGCGGCGCCCGCTATTCGATGCCGCCATGCGCGACGAGCAGACTCATGCAGTTGAAGCGCAATATAGCCAACGCAGGGCTGCACTCACGGTGCAACTCGACAATGCACGGCTAACGGAGCAAAGCCGTAGCGCCGAACTGGGTGCAATCGACGAGCAGATCGCGCAGAACCGGGAACTGGTGGAAGAGTCCGGCCGCAAGCTGACGCGACTCGAATCGGTATCGGACTACGTCACCGCAGACCGGATCGAGCAGGCGCGGGCAGACACGCATCAGGCACGCGTGGTGGTTGCACAGGGCGCCGCCCGGCGTCAGCAGTTGCTTGCGGAGCGGGCCACCGCGAAGACCACGCAAACAGAACTCGAGGCGCAGTTGAACGAACTGGACGCGCGGCAGGCTCGCGACATTCAGGACATCCGCATTCGCTTCGAGGAGAACCGCCAGAACACTACGATTTCTGCGCCGGAAGCGGGTGTCGTCACGTATTCCGATCTCGTGCCCGGTCGTACGCTGACTCCGTCGGACGTCGCGCTCGTGATCACGACACGCAAAGGCGGCGGCCTGCGTGCCGCGCTACGTATTCCATCACGGCGGCGCGGCTTTGTACGCGAGGGCCAGATAGTCCGGCTCAAGCTCGATGCATTTCCGTATGCCCGCTTCGGCAGTTACGAGGCCCGCATCGATTCAATCTCCCGCACGACGGTGCATTCAACCATGTCGCCGACCGGTGCATCCGAAGCGAGTGCGCCGGACGGCGACTACATGGCGTGGGCCACCCTCGCCGGCAACCAGTTCGAATTCGGCCGACAACGTTTCGACATCCTTCCGGGCATGACTGGCACAGCAAGCATCGTCGTCGAACGCCGGACGATCGCCGAGTGGGTACTCGAGCCGCTTTTCCGCATTCTGCGAGGCTAAGGTGCGCGCAATCTATCAAAACGAAGTGGCCGAATGCGGCTACGCCTGTCTCGCGATGGTGTTATCGCATTTTGGTCGCGCAACCGAAGTTCGTGAGTTGCAAGCGCATAGGCCCATCTCCGCCAACGGGCTGACGTTGATGGACCTATACGATGTGGCGACCGAGTTCGGTCTGGCGGTGCAGCCGTACCAGTTCGACGCATCCCACCTGAAAGAGATCAAGCGGGGGTCAATCCTTCACTTTGGCGGGGCCCACTTTGTCGTCTTCGAAAAGCTGGGACGTGGTTATGTGCAGGTGATCGATCCGGCGAGCGGCCGGCGTCGGGGGTGTCCCGAATTTTGTGTAAACGGGTTGGTGTTTAACGCTGCACCAGCCGTTCTTCGAACTGGATGGTGAAGCGGTTCAGAGCTGCTTTC
>NZ_JBNDMP010000024.1:0-56583 GCF_050436645.1 Paraburkholderia sp. GAS33 | reverse complement strand
TGGACACTTTCAAAACCCGCACCGTCGATCAGCTCCACGACATCGGCGACCAGCGCATCGATGGAAATCGGTGCCTTGTCGCTGCGGCCGCAGCCGCGGACGTCCGGAACCACAACCCGGAAGCTGGGCGAGAGTGCCGCAACCTGGGCTCCGAAAACGTTACCCGTGCCGCCGAGTCCGTGCACGAGCACGACCGGCGTACCTGCTCCTACGTCATCGTATTTGAGTTTCATATGTCATTCCTGAATAGGTTTTGTGAATCGAAGGTGATCGGTGCGTCAGGGCGCCGCTTTTTATGAAGTGTGACTTCGCTGTTCCGGCGAAGTCGCAATGACCTGTCTTTGCAACAGCGTCGAAAACGTAGTGACGGGCACGTCACCCGACATCGCCTGTCGGTCTCTCGGGCAGGTGCAGCCTGTCGCGACGGTCGTCGAACGGCCGTGCTCGCTCATATCCTGACTGACGATCGACATTGCGTTGGGCTCTCGTGTGCGATGAGCATGACACCGTCTCCTGGTTTTATCTTTTCGAGGAGGGAACTGTCCCAAGGTGCCCGAACCGTCGTTAAACATCCAGGCACCGTGAATCCCGTGAACAAATTCTAGGAGGGTGTCCAATCGGACGCTTATCGGATTGTCCAGTCGCGTATCCGGCAATCTAGCTCAGTGTCTGAATTTCTGCGGGAGTCCCTAACATTTCAGATGCCCGATGACCCGTCGGCGCTCCGTTATCAGAAAGTCCATTTTTCAGCGCCCATGCATGCAATCCAGATGCCCGACCAATCCCACGCCCCTATTGCGCGTGCTAGGCTCTACCAACACGAGTGAACCTTTCCGCAAACCGGTTGAAAAATTGGTTTACGACGGGCTAAGTGCCTTATAATCGAACAAAACGCGAGAGGAATGACAACTATGGTGAAGGTCTGATATGGAAGACTTTGAAGCTGTCGCGGCTGCATTGTCGCAGCGCATTGCGGACGGTGCCTTTCTTCCGGAGGGGCGCTTGCCTACAGAGCGAGAACTCGCTGTCGAGTACAGAATCCCTCGAAGCGGCGTTCGAAAGGCGCTTGCCAACATTGAGCGCGAAGGGATGATCGTCCGCAGTGTGGGACGGGGAACCTTTGTTGCCGGCAGTTTGCCACCCAGCTTCGAGCAAGAGGATCTTGCCGACATCAGCCCGGCCGACCTGAACCTGGCTCGCCTTCTACTTGAACCTGGTGTAGCAGAGCATGCGGCGCTTCACGCAACAGCGGCCGATCTCGCATCGATCGAGAAATGCATGCTTGAGTGCGAGAACGCTAAAGATGTCAAATCGGTCGACTTTTGGGATGCGAACCTGCACATGGCGATCGCGAAGGCAACTCACAACAGCTTCATTGCTTTCACGTTCAAGGCTTTGCATCAGGTCAGGCAGTCACCGTCCTGGAGCCAGGTCAAGTACTTCGCAGTTACGCCCGAACGATTTGAGGTCACAGTTGCTGCGCATCGCGCAATCGTGAGCAGTATTCTTCGACGAGATGCTGCAGCAGCTCGTCGTGCAATGGAAACCCATATCGAGCAGATTGGCAAATACATTGCCAATCGCGACTAGACTCGCGTAGCAAATCCACGCAATCAGGTCGGGGCCTGTGCACCCGACCATTTTCTTTGATACCCGCGGCAGCGTCCGTATTTCCAGATGCGGGACTACATAAGACGTTTCTCATTCGCTCCGGCATGATTGCTTCGTGCGGTGTCGGCACTGTACCGCTCCGGAGGCGGTCGGAAGGTGCATCTGATGCCCGCGGCGGACACTGGCCTCTGCCTCGCGGAAATGGGGCTGCCTTGTAACCGGTCATTGCTAATCGAAAGACGTGTCGTTCCAACTTTCGGGGTCGAATGATGGGGTATGCGAATCCATCCAATCATAACGACTACTGTCCGCAAGCCATGCCCAATTTTGCGTCGACCTGGGTGACTGAGCTGCAGCTTCACTACTCGCACCTTCCAGTGTTTCTGGATCCGCATTTGGATCTCGCCGGTCGGCACCGAGGTTTTCAACCTTCGACCCAGCTTTGTTGTTGAGTTTCATTGCTTTCTACTCCTATCAATGCTTCCGATATGCACGGCCAATCGCTCGCTCCCGATAAGCAAAGCCGCTGCTTGCCTGACGAACCCGACAAAAAATCAATCTACAGAGTCATCTGTCGGATCTTCACATGCAGCGGCTCATGGTCGACGGACGACGCCAAGACCAACTGCACCGATTAACTAGACCGCACCTTCCGATCGTTGCTGCGTTTAATCTGCAATCCGATCAATTTCCGACATCGCTTCTCTCAACGCCGTCCGGCAACGACCGTCAGAAAATCCTGTGCATTGATTCTAGGTGAATGTATGGCTCCGGGCTTATCGGAGCGTCCCGTCGCATATCTGGAAATCCAACTCCGTATTCTTGCTGCTCTTAAGGTCGCGGCGCTTCGCCCCTCGGGTTGTCTCACTAGCAATTATCTTTTGCGAAATACAGCTCCCGTAGATCAAGCTATGACTGCGGACGTATTAAAAACACTCACATTTCCTTCGGTTTGCTAACCATTTAAAAAAATCACATCCGAATCCAGCGCGATGGCGACTACGACAAATATCAACGACCTTGCGGGACAGATAGAACGACGCGAGCCGGAATTTTCTCGGACAGGAAACCAAAACCCTTTGCCGCCGGATGAGACGATACAGAAAATCGACGTTGGTGAAAAATCTGGGACCGGCTGATAACATGATCCACCGGCAAGGACCTATCCGTTCGCGATCGCCATGCAGGGCTGTCATTTTAGGTATGCCATCGAGGTAGTTCTAATCCGGAAAATGACTGCCCATGATGAAATACGTGTTAAATTTTTCCGGCACCTCCAGTACGATTCGCGGAGCACGTGTTGCCTAGCTCATCTATTGGAGAGTCGTTACATGGAAATCGCAATTTAGGTATCTTGCGCAGGTCCACTACTTGATCCGGAGTTCTCTCAGGCACGCGTGTATCACGAATATTTCATTTAAATCTTTTCGAAGAACTTCCGACCAACCCACACCCCTCCGCTTCGGACAACTACCATGTCACTTCGCCCATCCCCAGGATTCGACGCGATCAGTATCGTGGACCTTATCGATCGGGGTCAGTTGTCTGCCGTGTTCCAACCCATCATGAATTTCGACGACGGGGCGATTCTCGGTTACGAGGGGCTGATTCGGGGGCCAGCGGGTTCCCCGCTCGAGAGCCCGTACGACCTTTTCGCACAGGCTAGCACCGAAGGTTGCGTGATTGAACTCGAGCAGGCTGCCGCACGTACCTGCATTGAGACCTTCGCTAAGCTCGCGTGTGCGGGCAAGCTCTTCCTCAACTTCAGCGCGGATACGATACGTCGATTCGCTGAGGCCAGTGACGACGTGCTCACATTGCTGCGCGAGTCAGGCATCAGCCCTGAGCGAATCGTGATCGAGTTGACCGAACAAAGCACGATTCGTGACATCGACAGCTTGTTGCAGGTGCTTACGACTTTGCGTACCGCTGGTGCGCAATTCGCACTTGATGACTATGGTACCGCCAACGCCAGCATGAATCTGTGGGTGCAATTGCAACCGGACATTGTGAAAATCGACCGGTTCTTCATCCATAACATCGCGAGCAATCTTCTTAAGCTCGAAGCTGTTCGTGCCATACAGCACTTCGCACACGCGAGCGGCGCCAAATTGGTTGCAGAGGGAATCGAAAACGAAGCGGACCTGATCGTCGTGCGCGACTTGGGGATTGCTTGCGGCCAAGGCTATTTCTTCGGTCGACCCACCGCGCAACCGGCTCGCATGGTGGCGGACGAGGTCCGCCTGGCGATTCGCGCGGGCCACATCGCGGTTTCTTGTGATAGATCACGCTCATGTCGAATCCCGTGGTGAGCCGCACAATCTCAGGCCCTACGCAACAGACGGTTTGTCAAGCCGATCCAATCCAGCAAAATCTTTCGGCAAAGCCGGTTCATGCCATTTTGGCATTACTGACATGATGCTATGTCGCTCGCAATTAGCGAGAGAATAAACAAAACGATGTCGCTCCGGTCTCCGATATGACGAGCTGGATGACAGCCGTTTCGTGTTCGCGTCTCTTGCCTGAGCCATTTCTGGGCTGAACGTGGCACCGTCTAACTCTGGTCGATATAGGAAACACCATGGTCAAAGCAGTTCGTTTCGATAAGACAGGCGGCCCCGAGGTGATGAAGTGGGTCGATGTCGAGGTAGGCGAGCCGGGTAACTGCGAGATCCGCATCAAGCAGCATGCGGTCGGTCTCAATTACATCGACGTGTACGTCCGCACCGGTTCGTACCCGTTGCCGCTGCCGGGCGGCCTCGGCATGGAAGCGGCGGGTGAGATCACGGCGGTGGGCGCCGGCGTGACAGGTCTGAAGATTGGCGACCGGGTTGCGTATGTGGCGCGCCCTCCAGGCGCTTATGCTCAAGAACGGGTGCTGCCGGCCGTTCAGGTCGTCAAGCTGCCGGATGCACTGAGCTATGAGCAGGCCGCTTCAGTGATGCTGCAAGGGCTCACCGCGCAATACCTGTTGCGACGCACTTACCCTGTCAAGGCGGGTGACACGATCCTGATCCAGGCAGCTGCAGGCGGCGTTGGCCTGTTGGTGTCTCAATGGGCCAAGGCGCTGGGCGCGACGGTGATCGGCACAGTTGGCTCGGACGAAAAGGCGGAAATCGCCAGGGCACATGGTTGCGATCACGCCATCGTCTACACGCGCGAGAACTTCACCAAGCGCGTGCGCGAGATTACAAACGGCGCAGGCGTGCCCGTCGTCTATGATTCGATAGGCAAGGACACGTTTGCGGGTTCGCTCGACTGCCTCGCGCCGCTTGGCCTGTTCGTGAGCTTCGGCAATGCATCCGGTCCGCTGCCACCGATCGACTCCTCCGAATTCGTCGGACGCGGCTCGCTCTTCTTTACCCGGCCGACCTTGTTTACACACATCGCCAAGCGCAGTGACTACGAGGCGATGTCGACCGCGTTGTTTGAAGTTTTGGTGTCTGGCAAGGTCAAGACCAGCATCAACCAGCGCTACTTGCTGTCCGAAGTTGCGAAGGCACACATCGAACTTGAAAGCCGCCGCACCACCGGTTCGACCGTTCTCTTGCCGTAAGCGCGCCAAGAGGGACACCAAGGTGGAATCATCGGACCGTTCCGTCCAGCACTGAACGGTCTCTTTCAATCAAACATTTTTATGTTCCCTCGAGCACCCTCGAGCGAACGCGCCATGCCGATCGGTATAACGTTCTATTGGTCGTACATACCCTCGCCAAGGCTACACAACACGCCCTAGTTCACCTCTGACACAACCTTGGCCGCGCGCCTGCCACGCATAGCGCGCATCTAGCATCCCTTGTCGAGCCAGGGACAGGGGCATCTTTTGATTAGTGAGAAAAAACGGGCGGTCAATTGACACCGCCCGTGGGAAGACCCGTTAAAAAAACAACATCGGGTCGCGTGGATCGGTCGACGCGCCCACCACGCCGACCGATCCACGCAGTCTATAGCGCCTGTCAACAATCTCGATATCAACGCGTGTCGAAATTTATTTTTCTTTCATCGAGCACAATGTCAGGGAGAGACGCCTGACTTGCCGCTCGACCACTCGTTCTCACCGCACGACCATGCATCCCAGCCGGATGAATCACCTCTGTCCCCGGGTAATACCTAATAACAGAACTGGATTCCTCGATAAACGACGAGACGATCTGGTAACCCTAAAATCAAGTCTACGCCTAGAGTTGAATCTCAGGATTCGCCAAGTCATCTTAACAACGATCAGACATTTGGCGACGAAATTTATATATTCTCACTCGAACGCGCTTAAGTTCGTAGCAATTTAACCTGATTTGCAACGAGCCTCTACAACTCTGACAAGATAACCGCGCTCCTTATGACAAACAATTCGCAATCCTTAACTTTTAATGGGATTATCGCGTTTACGCGATGCGAACTTGAAGGAGAAAGCAATGAGTACGATGGACCGTTCTTTGCGTTCCCTGGTCGCTAGATGGCTTGGAGCGAATCCCGCAACACTGACTCGGGTAGTCCGGTTCGGTCACATACGTCCAAATCGGCGCCGATATGTGTGCGTTGAGACATTACGGCCGACAGGCGCGTTGACAATTTATTTCTTCCTTCACGATGACGGCATGTGGAGCGTTTATCCACAGGAGATCGAGCGTCCGAGCATGAGTTTTTCATAACGTCGATACCGGCGGCGATCGATACAGGTACGCCAAACTGCGCGCTCTCACAGTTCGCCAGCCCGCAACCAAGAACACTTTCGAAACTAAAAACGAGCAACTGGATTATCAGCCCACGCAGCTAATTTTCAGCACTTCAACGGAAATTCGGACCCAGGCGCGCCACAACGCGCCTAACCGATCTGCAGCAGCGATGCCTGGCTCTCCAGCACAGTCTGCAGTTCGTTGCAGTCCGGCCGTGTCCCCCAGTTTCGGGAGCCGACCACTGATGCGATGGCAATCCACGAATTGGGCGGAAGCCACTTCCGAACTACAGTCTCTCCCTGAAGAATCCGCAGACGCCCGGTCTGCTCGCAATAATCGGCACGCAGTTCTGTGCCGTCCAGTTGGACAGTCATGAGAGGGTGACGCGTTCGCTTCATTGATGTCTCCTTTCAAGAAAAAATCTGATGCGTGCACGGATATCCCAACAGGACCTTTCCTTCCGCACCGCCATGCCCTACGCTTCCCTTCACAGAAACCGGTCTCGAACTTCAATGTCCCCATCTCGCAGTTACCCACCTTCACACCAATCCGCTCAACGTTTTCTCATGGTGGAAACATTCGTTAAACGAAATATAAATTGTTCGGTGCAGTCGGTTTAGTAAGCTCGCACCAGCCGATCCTGTAAATCAATCGTAGATGCACGTTGGTCCTATTTCTTATCGGAACGTCCCGTCGTATATCCATGAATCCAGCTTCGTAGTCAGGATTTTCCCGAAGTCCTCTGCGTTTCGCGTGGTGCCAGTCGAAGGCTGAATGGAGGCCATAGTTGCGGGCCGATCCTGACGAGCAGGCACAATGCTTTGACCCAGGCTGTCCCGCACCCTTTGCGGAAGCCCTCAGGAACGCATACGCCAGCGCTCATCCAGGGAATCGCGCGCGTTGATGCTCCAAGCCTAGACACTATCCGCATCTGCCGCCCCTCCCTCTATAACCTGGTATTGGTGCATGCCACGCCACCAGATCTCTCGACGAGGAAGTGCGTAATTACAAGCGTCGTCGGACGATTGCAACACATGGAACTCCGGGAAATACCTCATGACGGAACTGGACGATCCGATACGTCACAAGACGATCCGATAAGTCTGAAATCGAACACATCCTTACACTTGCTTCACATGAGCAGTTGCCGGAAGCGCAGGAGCAGTCGGCAAGCGTTGTCCGAATGATCTAGAACACGAGAGGTCTGTTCCTTCCTCCAATAGATGAAACCAGGAGACGACGTCATGCTCACCCCACAAGAGAACGCAATACAACTCGAAACCATCAGACCGGGATGCGTGAACGCAACCAGCCGATTTTCGCTTTTCGCTGGGTTTGCTTAAGGTTGAGAGGACGCTGACAGCATGGAGATCCAAGCCACGCTACGACCGCCGGACACCAGATTCTCCCGATGTCCACGTACGCACTCGTAATGCGAAGTGCTGATGTATGGAGTCCATCTTGATGCGTGACGAGCATCCCGCAACGCTGCTATAGCTGACGATTAAATTTCAAACAAGGAGACAAGATCGTGATTTCTCTCAAAACACCTCTTATTTCATTAGTTATACTAATTTCGACGGCAACGGCTGCACAGCCATCGTCCGCGCAGGTCGGCGATCTCAAGGATCCACAATACAAGCCGACCTCCGCACAACTGACCAAGGCTGGCGCATTCAAGAAAAGCCCTCCCTACAACGTCGTTTTGGCTATGCCTGGTCTTTTTACGACATGGTTAATCCAGGAAACCGAGGAGGTGCGCCACGAGGCAACGTTGCATCCCGAAATCGGGAAACTCACGGTGATATCGAGTGATTCGAATGCCGCCAGACAGGCTGCAGACCTCGAAGATCAGATAACGAAGGGCGTCGACGCCATCGTAGTATCGCCGGTTTCCTCGACCGCCATTAATGCGCAGATCGCCAAAGCGGCCGCGAAAGGGATTCCAGTTGTTACCTTCACGGCCACCGCCAGTTCAGACCAGGTCGCGGTCGCCGTGTTATCCGGCGGGGCTCCTGAAGGAAAGATCATGGCCGACTGGCTTGCAAAGCAACTGGGTGGCAAAGGTAGCATTTGGGCGTTTCGTGGCATCGCCGGAAACACAGAAGACACTGACCGCTACGCGGGACTCGCTCAGTCCTTGAAAGTAACCAGGTTGCCGGTCTCTGCCGAAGTCTATGCCGACTGGAACTATGCCAAGGGCAAACAGGCATGTGAAAGCCTGCTCCTTTCAGGAAAGCCGGTCGACGGCATCTGGGCCTCCGGAGGTGAGATGTCGCGAGGATGCCTGGAGGTTTTCCAGGAAGTCGGAAAAGCTCCAGTTCCTGTGACGGGTGAGGGCAACAATGGCTTTCTCAGAGCCGCCCAGAAGTCGGGGGGACCGTTTGTAGCATATATCTACCCTCCGTCCCTGGGACCGGTCGCACTTCGAGCGGCATTGTTGCTCCTTGAAGGTGACCAGATGTATCGAAGCTACTGGAGCGACGGGGGAGAAGTCATCACACGCGAGAACCTGACCAAGTATTACCGTCCCGACCTGAACGACTCCTACTGGGTGGGTTCGTTGCTTCCGGATGCAACGCTTAAGCACCTCTATCAAAACAAATAGTCTCCAACCCGGCAGGCGTCCCTCCCATGTGCATTCTGTCCCTGACACACGGAGTCAAACATGCTGTATCAAGCTGAAAAAGCCCCGCATCGGAAGGCGTGGCCACCGCTTATCGAAGGCATCGACATTTCCATGAATTTTGGAAATACGCGCGCGGTTTCTCGTGTTTCAATAGCCGGCCACGCTGGCTCCGTTCATGCCGTGACTGGCGAAAATGGTGCTGGCAAGTCGACCTTCATGAAGATTCTCGCTGGTGTGTATCGGCCGAGCGCCGGCGAATTGCGCATGCATGGCAAAACCATAACGCTGCGCAATCCACGCAGTGCCCGAGAGCATGGCATTTCCACGATATTCCAGGAATTCACTCTGCTGCCCAATCTGACTATCGCCGAAAACATTTTCATCGGACGCGAGTCTGGCAGGCGCGGATGGATCAACAGGAAGCAAATGCATGAACGTGCGAGTCGTACATTGAACTCCCTCGGCGTAGACATCGATCCTGGGACGCTCGCAGGCAGCCTTTCCGTGAGCGAACAGCAACTCGTGGAGATCGCCAAGGGCATCACGACAGATGCGTCGGTATTCATTTTTGATGAACCTACGGCAGCACTAAATGGTCCCGAGGTGAAAAAGCTTGAGACACTCATCAAGGACCTGCAGGCAAGAGGCAAATCCATCTTCTATATTAGCCACCGACTCGATGAAATCTTTCGATTGTGCGACACCGTCACCGTGCTGAAGGATGGGCAGCATGTTCTTACGACTCCTTGCAGCGAACTGGATGAACACACACTCGTCACGCTGATGGTCGGTCGCCCTATCGAGGACCTCTTCCCGCACAGGTCGTCTGGCCAGCTATCCAGTGCGTTGCGATGTGAACGCCTGAATTCCGGTCCTGGACGCAGCGCCGTGAATTTGAATCTGAACCGACGAGAGATTGTCGGACTCGTTGGACTGGAGGGACAAGGGCAGCGGGAAATCATCCGGGCCGCAGCAGGTCTCATGCAAACACCGCATGCGACGATTGAAAAATTCAATAGCGTCGGCAAAGCCCATCCAGTCGACCCGAGTGCCGGCGTGGCGCGGCGCCTCGCCCACGGGATAGCCTTCGTACCCGGCGACCGCAAAGCGGAAGGCCTGTACCTGGATCTCTCGGTTGCGGAAAACGTCGTTATAGGCACCTATCGGGATAGTGCGCTATACGGCCACGCTTCAGCCCAATCTTCGCTTGTAGAAGACGTCATTGCGCGGATCGGTCTCAAGGTAAAGCATCCAAAGCAGTCTGTCACAACCCTTTCTGGCGGGAATCAGCAAAAGGTTCTACTGGCACGAGCGCTAATCGCTGACATCGACATCCTGCTCATCGAGGAGCCAACCCGCGGCGTAGACGTAGGCGCCAAGGCAGATATCTATCGGCTACTACGCGGATTTGCCGACGAGGGTGGAGCGGTACTCGTCGGCTCCAGCGAACTGACAGAACTCATCGGGCTGTGTGACCGTATTCTTGTCGTGCGGGCAGGCACTATTGTCGCTGAAATTGATGGCACTCAAGCATCAGAAGAAACTGTCATGTCGCACGCGCTCGGCGTCTCACAGCGACAATCAACGGAGAAGACGCAATGAACCCATTCGGTCCCAACTCCCGCTCCGGCCTTAAACCCTACGTCGTGTCGATGCCGATCGCGCTTATCGTTGGGCTTTCCTTTGCCGCCACCGATTTCCTGAATCGCGGCAATCTTTCTAATCTCTCGGCCCAGATCGCACCGCTTGCAATTGCTACATTGGGCCAGTTGCTGGTCGCCCTGGTGGGCGGAATCGACCTGTCCGTTGGTTCAGTAATCAGTCTGACTACCTGCGTCGCCTCCGCTTCTGTCGGGTCAACCGCGGGTATCGCACTCGCTCTTTTATTGGGTTGTGTCATCGGTATCGCCAACGGTCTCGCGGTGTCCGTGGCCCGTATGCATCCGATTATCGCCACGCTCAGCTCCATGACGTTCGTCCAGGGACTGGCGTTGTACTGGCTCCCAACGGCCGGAGGGCTTGCTCCTCCGTTCTTACCGGCCTTCATCAACTCGACTATCGCCGGCCTGCCGGTCAGCATATTGCTGCTACTAGGCTGCGTGATAGTCGTAGGGTGGCTTCTCGCCCGTACGCGTTTTGGTCTACGCCTTTATGCGGTCGGCGCACACCCGCGCAACGCATCGCTTAACGGCGTAACGGACCGTCAGATCATCGTTGCAGCGTACGCTGCCGGAGGTCTGTTTGCCGCTTGTGCTGGTGTTGTACTTACAGGTCGAATCGGCGCTGGCGACCCCGTCATAGGAGCGCAGTTCGCACTCGCAACGATTACAGCCGTCGCGCTTGGCGGAGTCCAATTCTCCGGCGGAATCGGCAGTGCCGTGGGAGCATTTTGCGGCGTTCTCACCTTGGGCCTGATGCGCAATGGAATGAACCTTGTTGGTATCGACGCGTTCCTGCAATCTGCCGCTACTGGGGTGCTATTGCTCATTGCTATCAGCTTTCAGCGTCGAACGATCATAGGGTTTTAATACCATGCCAGCAATCACAGTCCAACAAACTCCCGATAGCCAACGCGCCGCTCGCAGACTCTATGGCTTTCTCTCTAATCAACCGCCATCCTGGTATGGCCTCGGAATTCTGCTGCTAGTGGCCTGGGCAACGCGCCCGGCCCTGCTCTCCCCGTTGCTGCTTCTTGCAATCCTGAAGCAGGGTGCGATCCTGGGTGTAGTCACCATAGGACAGTCTCTGGTGGTCCGGAGTCGTTCCATCGACCTTTCAATCAGTGGGGTCGTCGTAGTCGTCATCTGGATAGTCACCAGCGGGGCAATCCCGCTGCCGGTTCCCGCTCTGGTCTTCCTGGCACTGCTTGCGGGGGCACTCATCGGAACCATCAACGGCCTGATCATCACTCGCCTCCGGGCGTCGGCGGTAGTCGTCACGCTCGCGATGGCCATCGTCCTAACAGGCTCCGTCGTTGCAGCGAGCCAATACCATCAACCCGGCGAAACACCCGACCTTCTGCGGATCGTGGGTTCGGGTCGCATCGGGTCGCTTCCGATCGCGGCGATTGTGTGGGTCGCAGTGCTCATCCCATTCGCCCTTAGCTTGCGCACGTGCGTGTTCGGTCGCTATCTAGACGCGGTTGGATCCAACCCGACCGCCGCAACCGTGTCCGGCATACCAAGCCTTCGCGTCATGTCGATTACCCATATCTTCTCTGGACTGACAACCGCATTGGCCGCTCTTTTGCTCGTTGGCTCAGTCTCGGTGGGCAACACGAACATCGGTCAGGACCTGGTACTTAACTCGCTGGCGGCAGTCATTCTCGGTGGCGTGAGTTTCGGCAGCGGTAAGGGACGCATGCTGGGGCCGGCTGTCGGCGCATTCATGCTTACCTACCTTTTTAGCCTGTTAATCGGTTTTGGACTCGGCGCCGCCGGTCAAGCCATGGTCCAAGGAGCAATTATTGCGCTAGCCGCACTTGTCTTCACATTTCGAAGCCGGTGATACGTCGCCTTGCGCAAAGCGACATAGCGCATGAAGTTCGACACGAAGAAGACCTGGCCGCCGCTCGCGGCCTCATTACAAGGAGACAGTAGTGAAAAGAAACACTCTTGCGGCACTGCCGCTGGCGCTCGCAATGGCAGGCGCTCATGCCCAAAGCACCGTCACGCTCTACGGCGTAATCGACGTCGGCATCGATTACGCGAACAACGTTGTCAGCGGCTCAAACGGGAACGTTGTGCCCGGCAGCGGTGGCAAGCTCACGCAGATGCAAAGCGGCGTTCCCCTCGGTAGCCGGTGGGGCCTTCTCGGCACGGAAGACCTTGGTGGTGGCAATCAGGCGATCTTTCGGCTCGAAAGCGGCTTTGACGCGGCGACGGGAGGTTTGGGCGGTGGTCTGGCGTTTTCCCGTAATGCTTATGTCGGCATCAAGTCCAATCAATACGGTCAGCTAACGTTTGGCAAGCAATGGGATGCATCCGTCGACATCGTCGAGCCGTTCACGCTGAACGGCCAGTATGGCGGCTGGTACTTCGCACACCCGAACGATATGGATAATCTGGACAACGGATTCCCAATCAACAACGCGGTCAAGTATGTGAGCCCCAATCTCGTGGGTTTTACGTTCGAGGGTCACTACTCGTTCGGGGGTGTTGCCGGCCAGTTCTCCAACAACTCTTCGTACAGTGCGGCCGCGGGTTACTCGCATGGCACGTTCAGTGCGGGCGTCAGCTACCTTCGCATCAACGATCCGATCACGGCGGTCGCCGGCTATGGCAGCAGCGGCGGCTACGTCAACACGATCTACGGCGACGCACTCGCGAACGCGCGTTATCAGGGTGCTCTGTCGGCCGGCGCCGCCTACGTGCTTGGTTCGCTCAAGGTCGGGGCCGACTATTCGAACGTCGATTTTGCCGCGGGCCCTGGAGGACATGACCTGCACTTCCAAAACTATGAGGTATCGGGTATCTACTCGGTCAACTCCGCGTTGATCATCGGAGCTGGATATACATTCACGACCGGCCTCGAGCATGCAACCGACACGTCGCCGAAGTACCACCAGGTTAACCTGATTGCGCAATACAGTCTCTCGAAGCGCACGTCCGTCTACGTAATGGGAATCTACCAACACGCCGCTGGGGCCGCCCAATACGCGCAGATAACCTCCTTCAACCCATCCAGCACGCAAAACCAGGTTGTCACTCGCGTCGGCATCACACACTCATTTTGAAGGTGGCGCCGCGGCAACGTGGTCCGTTTCGTGCCCGCAGTTGTCGCCGCGTCACCCTCAACTTGCCACCAACGCGACAACACTACTATGAATGGGAACGGTCGGAGTGTGCCTTTTCCGGTTGCCGGCGGTTCGCCCCGCGCTTTGCAGAACAACCGCCGTCTCCGACCGGTTTCGAACGCTTTCAGTACGCCGGAATCCGCCGTTACAGCACCAGCCAGCCTCCACTAATTTGCAGCGAAATTGAACTGACATACCGGCTCTCGTCTGAGGCCAGGTAGACCGCCCCCATCGCAACGTCGTGTGGCGTCCCAAGCGCACCGAGCGGAATGAGCGCCGTGAACGTGGCTCGTGCTGCTTCCGGGTCCGAAAACTCGCCACGACGCGCAGCACCCTTTAAAATCGAATCCATCATGCCGCCGTCACCCGTCTCAATCTGGCCCGGCATGATGCTGTTGCAGCGAATGCCGAACGGAGCGCCGTGCGCCGCTACAGACCAACTAAGGTGGCGAACCGCTGCTTTGCTCACACCATATGCGACCTCAAACGGCGTTGCGAGTACTGCGGCAATCGAGGAGATGTTGACGATGGACCCTCCGCCCGCACGCTTCATTGCAGGAATTGCGCTACGGCACCCAAGCATCACCGACTCGACGTTGACCAGTTGGATGCGACGGAATTCGTCGACCTGCGTGGTCTCCGGGTTTACGTTCTCCGTGGACCCCAGAATGCCTGCATTGTTCACAAGAACATCGATGCGACCATGCTTCTTTTCGATTTCATCGATGACCTGCGTCCATTGCTCCTCGCTCGTGACATCCTGAACCACCGACGAACACCCGATTTCTTCAGCGGATTCATCCAACAGACGCTCGCTGATATCCGAAATGATGACCGTTGCGCCCTCGTCCTTGAAGGCCTTGGCTGTCGCATGTCCAATCGCTCCTCCCCCGCCGGTAACCAGACACACCTTGTTCGAAAGCCTGTTCATAACATATCTCCATTTAAGTATCATTAGCGTCCAGAGCCGTAAGCGGCACCAAGACGCGAAGGTGACTACGTAATTCCTTCTCAAGACCCACGTGTTTGCTGGCCAGCTCGCCGGTAATGGCGAGCGGACCTAACCCAAAAACAAGACAAAGTCCAATGGACCAGTTAGCGACGATGTAAGCGAAGCTCAGCCCTCATTCATGCTCGAGAAAGCTCACATCTTGCGTGTTGACTTCACTCAGGGATGTCTCTTTCGTTCGAATGTCCGTTACCTGAGATTCGGATTGAGGCGTCCCGCGTTTTCTCATCGCAGCGCGGAAAACGTAGTGGGCGTCAATGTTTTCGCCGAGAACGATTCGACGATCGGGCCGTCACGCTCGGAACTCAGCTTCGCTTCCAGCCAGCGTGGGTCTTTCAGAAACGCCCCCATCTTTTCGGCGCGTTCGGCCTCGCTGTTCCACTTCAGCAGATAAATCAGTTCGGACTTACTGTCTGCTTCGGTGGTCCAGAATCCGATTGTCTGGATGCCCAGTTCATGAAAGATACCCAGTACCGGATGTTCGAATCGTTCCGCGACAGCGTGGAGCCGACCGGGCGTACAGATATAGGTGCGCAGTTCGTAGAACATCTCAATCAACCTCCCTTCTTCATGTGGAAAACACATTTGGATAACTAATTTTATTACGACTGTCAGTGCAGGGATTTTCGCCTTCCTGACTCCACTCTAACGCGGCGTCTACGATCGACGTCCGCCATTGCGAATCAATTACAGATGGGCTGCCACCACTTCGTCCGCTTCAAACGGATGGGCTACACAGAATCTTTCGCAATAGTCATTTCCTAAATAGTCCTATGTAAGTTGTGGTGATTGATGCATCAAACATCCATCGTCGTTAGCTACTTTTCCGTGGATGCCCCCTGTTTCGACTGAGCCGAGCGGCAAGTCACCGCAAAGCCACTCGGTACATTTACATGGCGACAATGCCTCAGCCTACTGCTAACCCTCCATCGGCTACCACTACCTGACCGGTCGTGAAGCCGCCTCGCATCAGATAGAGGTAAGCTTCGGCGACTTCATGAGGTTCACCGGCATGCTTAACGAGCAGACTCTGTTCCGCACTTTGGAATATCGCTTCACGGGCGGCCTCGGGAAAGGTATTCCAAAGTTCAGTCTTGACCGTTCCTGGGCAAACTACATTGACCCGCAGCGGCGCCAGTTCTACTGAAAGGGCACGCGCGAGCGCTTCAACCGCCCCACAGACGCTCGAAACCACCGACATGCTCTTAAGAGGGCGTTGCGATGTCATCCCCGAAGTAAGGACGATCGAGCCACCCTCGCGAATTTTTCCTGCACCGTATTTTGTGGCCAGAAAGGCGCCCCAGTAGCGAACTCCAAAAAACCTTTGCGCTTCCTCAAAGCTCATGTCTTTCTGATTGACCGCTCGCAAAGGATCGCCGGCGGTATACACGAGGTGATCATATGCTCCGATCTTTTCAAAGTATGACTTGATGCTGTCCTCATCCAGCAGGTTGATCACGTGCCCTTCAGCACTCGAGGGGAGTTTGTCCTTCGCCTGCTCTATCTGCGCCTGACTATTAGATGCAATGACCACGAGTGCACCTTCATCTGCCGCTGCTTTCGCCGTCGCGAAACCGAGTCCCGACGATCCACCGAGAATCACAATCCGTTTATCTTTAAGCGACACCGTTTCCTCCGATACGTTAGAAAAACTCCAGTCTGACTTTTTGAATCATTGCCATCACAATAGATTTGTCCATTCCACATTGCTCCGCACTGTGACGTCAGGCTCCATTACTCTTCGCTTGAGGCTGGCAACAACCGATGGGTTATCGTCTGGTCCCGACTGGAACCGGAGCCGCGCTCGTTCATATCTGCCCCAAAGGTCCCGAGTTGTACCAGCCGCCGGTATGCGGCCAACCTGACACCACCTCCCAGTTTCATCTAGTAGAAGAAGTCACTTCCCTCGGTCTTCGTACTTCGCTTAGATCACATCCGCCCGTGAGCCCTGCGAAGCAACTTTAGGTGTGTAATTGACTACTGGCTTATCGTATCGTCTCACGGCGTATCGAAGAATCCAGTTGCGTGATCAGGTCTTTCCCGAGGTCCTTTGCAATTCGAACGCTCCGTGGTGCTGCCAGCGATCTTTCAGAGGTATTGGCAGATTGAGGGCGATGCGACGACAATCGCGGGGAAGCAACAACCCACGTTGTCACGGCGCACGCCGGATATCGGGTATCGGAAGGCGCATGATGCTAAGGCGGTGCGCTGGCCTGTCACGAGGAGATCAGGTAGGCGCCGAACGATCTATGGATGGCGCGCAGAGCTTTGCGCAAAAACCTGAAAATGCAAAAAAAATCGAGGCCGCCAGTCTCAACCAGCGACCTCCGGCACAGAAAACGAGGCGATCAATGTACGGAATGCTCTCAACGTTGATACCGCCGCTGAGGTTAAGGCGGCCAGATCAGCGCGCCGTAGAGGGTTGTGTTGAGGTCTGGGTCAGCGCAAGTGCATCGCAACGATCACCCCCACAGGCTTCCCACCCTCCGCCGAGTGACTTGTACAGTGCCACAGCGCGTACGTTAATATCCGACTCGGCCTGCGCCAGATCATCCCCCGCAGCGAGCTCTACCCGCTCGGCATCGAGCAGTTCCAGAAAACCTGTCGATCCCTCCCGGTAGCGGACGCGCGCGAGATCAGCTGCGCGGTGACTCTGCGAAAACTGATCGATCAGTTTGCCGACCCGAGCATGAGTTTCGTTGTAAGACGTGAGCGCGCTGTCAACGTCCTCGATAGCGAGAAGAATGCTTTGCTCGTAAGCGGCTTGCGCAGCGTCCGAGCGGGCTTGCGCCGCATGAAGGTTTGCACGCACGCGCTGTACATTCAAACCATCCCAGGTAATACCCGGCATGATCGACCATGCCTGCGAACCCGCCGTCAAGAAATCCGTGCCCTGGCTCGAGAGAAAGCCGAGAAATCCGACCAGTGAAACATGCGGATAGAAGTCGGCCTCCGCAACGCCGATACGCGCGGTCGATGCCGCCAGTCGACGCTCCGCTTCCTGCACGTCAGGTCGACGCGCAAGCACATCGCCTATTGACCCCATGGGTAGGCTCACGGCGATTGGCTCGGAAGTGCGCGGCGACAAATCGACGTCAAGTTCGCCGGGGCGCTTGCCAAGCAGCACCGCAAGCCGGAACTGTGCGGTCTGCTCGTCTATCCTGAGATTGGGCAACTGCGCCTCCACTGCACTCAACCGAGCGCCCGCGCTTGCGACATCCTGCTCCGAGCCCGTGCCAACATTCGCCTGCGCCTGCACGAGACGCAGCGTCTCCTGGAGCGTCTTGATGTCGTTCTGGACAATGGCGATTCGTGCCTGTGAACCGCGCATCATGAAGTAATTACGGGCCACTTCGCCAATGACGGAAACCTGGGCGCCGCGCAATGCCGCCTGCCGTGCATCGCGTTCATCCTTCGACGATTCCACTTCGCGTCGGATGCCACCGAACAGATCAAGTTCCCAACTGGCATCGAACCCAGCGCGATACTCGTCGTAGCTAACCTGGTCCGTGGTTATTCCCGGATACTGACCATAGGTGCGCGCAAAACTGGTCCCAGCCGAAACGGTTGGAATCTCCGCCGACTCCGCGCCGCTTACGAAGGCCCGCGACTCACGGAGGCGTGCCTGTGCAACGCGTAGATCGAGGTTATCGAGCGCCGCCATCTGTATAAGGGCATCAAGCGTCGGATCTCCAAACTGCTTCCACCATTGTGCCTGGAAGCTCCCGTTGTTCTCACGCATCGGATCGACGTTGAGCAGCTTCGGTACCGCTGGGGCGGCGGCGTGGTAATCGGGCCCGACGGACACGCACCCAGCGAGCGCCAGCGCAGACAGGATTGCTGCAACAGCCGAGAAAGGATTCAGCCTATTCATTTCAGTGCTCCCCGAGAACCGGCGCGCTTTGGATAGCCTTACTGCGGCGCGCCTCACGCCGTTCCACGAACCCGCGTACCAACACATAGAAAAGAGGCGTGTACACCAATCCGAACGCCGTCACGCCTAACATCCCAGCGAACACCGCCACACCGATCGCGTGTCGCATCTCCGCCCCCGCGCCGTGAGCCAACACCAGTGGAACAACACCCATGATGAATGCCACCGATGTCATCAGGATCGGCCTCAGACGCAGGTGCGCTGCCTGAAGGACTGCCTGCTTGCGATCCATACCGCGTCCTTGTGCGTCGCGTGCAAATTCCACGATAAGAATTGCGTTCTTGCACGCGAGGCCTACCAGCACGATCAAACCGATCTGCGTGAATATATTGTTGTCGCCATGTGTGAGCCACACGCCACCAATAGCTGACAAAAGTACCATCGGTACAATCAGGATGACCGCCAGCGGGAGCGAAACACTCTCATACAGGGAGGCGAGCACGAGGAACACCAGCAGCACGGACAAAGGAAATACGAGTACAGCCGTATTACCCGCAAGGATCTGCTGGTACGTCAGATCGGTCCATTCGAACGTCATCCCTCTCGGCAGATTCTCACGCGCAATGCGCTCCATCGCTTCCTGTGCCTGTCCGGTGCTGTAACCCGGCGCGGCGCCGCCGTTGATTTCCGCCGTGGGATAACCGTTGTAGTGCATCGAACGCTCCGTCCCGACGGTGCGCTGCACTGACACGAACGAGCCTAGTGGCACCATGACCCCCGAAGAGTTACGGACCTTCAGTTGCCCGATGTTGTCAAGCGTGCGCCTGAAGTCCGGTTCAGCGGAGAGATTCACCTGGTACGTGCGACCGAAGCGGTTAAAGTCATTCACGTAGAAGGTGCCCGTGAACGCCTGAAGCGTGTCGGCGACGTCGGTCATGTCGAGACCCTCAAGCTTCGCCTTCTCGCGGTCTATGTCCACGCGGACTTGCGGTACGCGTGCGTCGAAGCTCGAATAGAGCGGGCTCAATGCGGGCTCTTTCGCGCCTAGCGCAATGAGTTTATCAATCTGGCGTTGCATTTCCATCGAACCATAGCCAGCACGGTCTTCAATCTGCATCCGGAACCCGCCCGTCTCGCCCATGCCGTCCACCGGCGGCGCGGGCACGACGCCAATGCTGGCGCCAGAGATAGCCGCATACTTCTTGTTCAACGCAGCAATGATCGCGTCGGCCGACAGCGACGGATCCCTCCGTTCCTCAAACGGCTTGAGAAGAAGGAAGATCACACCCGAATCGCTGCTATTCGTGAGGCCATTGATCGACAGACCCGGAAATGACGCGGAGCGCCAGACGCCAGGCTGATGAGCTGCGATGTCAGTCATCTCGCGCACGACGCCTTCCGTGCGGTCGAGTGACGCGCCGCTCGGTAACTGGACAAATGCGAGAATGAGTTGCTTGTCGAGCGTCGGCACGAAACCAGTCGGTACTCGCATAAAGCCGACCGCCGCGAGCACAATCAGACCGCCATACACCACAAGCGCAACCGACGAACGGCCCAACACCCGACTCACACCGCCGACGTAACGACCCGCGCCAGTCACGAACAGCCGGTTGAAGGGTCTGAATAACCAGCCGAACAGGCGGTCGATCCATACTGTCAGCGCATCTTTAGGCGCGTCGTGAGACTTGAGCAGTATTGCGGCAAGCGCCGGGCTCAGCGTCAGGGAGTTGAACGCGGAGATCACCGTCGAGATTGCGATCGTTAGCGCGAACTGGCGATAGAACGCGCCGGTGAGCCCACTGATAAAAGCAGCCGGTATGAACACTGCACACAGTACCAGTGCCGTGGCAACGATTGGGCTAGTGACTTCCCGCATCGCACGTCGGCTCGCCTCCTTCGGACTCTGTCCCAGCTCGATATGCCGCTCAACGTTTTCAACCACGACGATTGCGTCGTCGACAACAATTCCGATCGCCAGCACGAGCCCGAACAACGACAGCGTATTGAGCGAGAAGCCGACTGCATCCATAACAGCGAACGTGCCGATCAGCGACACGGGCACCGCAATAAGTGGAATGATCGATGCACGCCACGTCTGCAGGAAAAGAATAACGACCAGCACCACAAGCGCAATTGCATCGAAAAGCGTATGAACGACCGCTTCGATGGACGCCCGCTCGAACTGCGTATCGTCGCGGATGATTCGAAAGTCCAGACCCTCCGGAAAATTCGCCTTCAGGCGTTTCATTGTCGTCATGACCTCGTTCGACGTCTGGATCGCGTTGCTGCCTGGGCGCTGGAACAACACAATACCAACAGCCGGATCGTTGTTCAGCAGGCTACGCTGCGCGTACAGGTCCGCGCCGAGTTCGACGCGCGCGACATCGCCAAGATGCACGACACCCGTGTCGCCACTGCTGCGCAAAATAATTCGGCGGAACTGGTCTTCGGAAACGAGACGCCCCTGAGTATTCACATTCAATTGAAATGCGTCGTCCGTATGCATCGGGGGAGCGCCAAGCGTGCCTGCTGCCACCTCAACGTTCTGTTCCCGAATCGCCTTTATAACGTCAGGTGCCGTCAGTCCGCGTTGTGCCATACGTTGCGGATCCAGCCACACGCGCATGCTGTATTCACCCGCACCGAAGATCTGCACGTCACCGACGCCATCGAGACGAGACAATTCATCGCGAATGTGTGTGCGGGCGTAGTTCGAGAGATAGAGACCATCATAGCGATGGTTCGTCGACACCAGATGCACTACCAGTGTGACCTCCGGCGAACTCTTCTGGGTCGTCACGCCGAGGCGCTGAACCTCATCGGGCAGGCGCGATAACACCTGCGCCACCCGGTTCTGCACTTGAACCTGCGCCGTATCGAGGTTGGTGCCGAGTGCGAAGGTAACTGTCAGCGCAAGCCGTCCGTCACTCGTCGCCTGCGACGATGTGTACAGCATGTGTTCGACGCCGTTGATCTGCTCCTCAAGAGGTGTGGCCACGGTCTGCACAATCGTCTCGGGACTTGCCCCCGGGTAGTTCGCCTGCACGACAACAGTCGGCGGTACGATGTCCGGATATTGACTGACTGGCAGCATCACTAGCGCAATGGCACCAGCGATCACGAACAGAACCGACAAAACACCAGCGAAGATCGGTCGGTCGATAAAATAATTAGCTATACCTTTCATGACTTGAGTCTCGATGAAGCGGCTATCGTGCAGCCAGTGCGGTTGTGCCAGATCCGGCAACCGGTCTGGTTACACTTGCGAGCTCAGCCTTTTGGCGGTCGTTGAGCTGCGCATCCATTGAGACGGTGATCGGCAGTACCACCATGCCCGGTTGAACATGTTGCAGGCCATCAACGACCACCCGCTCGCCTGGCTGAATACCGCTTTCGACGACGCGCAAGCCGGCAAAGACCGGACCTGTCGACACCTTGCGGTAGATGATCTTGCTATCTGGCCCGACCACGTAAACAAACTGATCCCCCAGATCAGTTCCCACTGCCGTGTCCCTCAGGAGGATGCGCGGCACCGGATGGCTCTCCTGAAGGCGGATCTGTGCATAGAGTCCTGGCGTGTACGCACCTTGCGCGTTGGGAAATACAGCTCGAAGGCGAATGGTTCCCGAACCAGAGTCGAGTTGATTGTCAACGAAATCCAGATGACCGACGTGCGTGAAGTCGTGCTCGTCCGCGAGGGCCATTGCAACTTCGGGCACGCTATGACCGTCATCGCGAAAATGCTGGAGCGTAAGGTAGCTCTGTTCGTCGACGTCGAAATATCCGTAGATGGGGTCGACGCTGACGACGCGGGTCAGGACCGCATCTGGCGTGACCAGGTTGCCGGCAGTGATCATCGCATAGCTGACCTTCCCGTCGATCGGCGCACGCACGTCTGTGAAGCTGAGATTCAGTTGCGCCGCGTCGAGCTGGGCGCCGGTCGCAAGCGCCTTCGAATGCGATGTGCTTGCCGCGGTGTCAAGTTGCTCCGACGCTTCGCGCGAAATGGCACTCTGCATCAGCAATCGCTTACCTCGATCCGAATCGGACCGGGCTTGCACCGCCTCCGCCTGAGCTTGCGCGAGTTCCGCTGTCAGACGGTCTACCTCGGCGCGATAAGGACGCGGATCGATCCGGAACAGTACGTCGCCCTTGTGTACCCGGGTGCCCTCCTTGAACAGCACCTCATCCACGTATCCGCTCACTCGTGGTCGTACGTCAATCGTGTCGACGGCCTGTAATCTGCCGGTGAATACCTGACGGTCATCCACCTGAAACGTACGGGCCTGCGCTACTGTCACCTGAGGTGCTGGCGCGGCGTTCACCGAATCGGCCGAAGCGGATGCATGCGTTTTAAGCAGCAGACTACTGCCCACGACGACCGCCAGCGTCATTATCTGGAGTACGATTCGCTTTCGTTTAAAGAAATGTGTCGTTGGTTGAGACATTACTTGACCCTCGTCGATTTGAAAGTATCGCTACTTCGTTTGCCTGATCCTCGGTTCCTGAGACACTGCCCCGCTGCGCCCCGGTCACCCCGTCTTGTACCTGATGCGTGTAAAGTTTTTCGCTCACATCGAAGTAAAAAAAGCGATTGAATGCCATCACGACATCACACGCATTCTGGCCCAGCAAGTCCGCTTTTCCGACAGCAAAGATGGCATCTTTCAGATGCAGTTTCGTCATGGCAGCGCCGATGCGCGTCACAAGCCCATGTGCATCTCGTGCGAAATCAAAATAAAGACGGACGACCGACACGAAAGCTACGCTCGCCTGTCGTCTGGCGAACCGCTCAATGTTTCTGTACAGTCTCTGGCTGAAGAGTCACTTCCGATACGCCACGACGTTTATCATTGCGATCTTCAACATCGATACGGTATTCGCTGCGAATGGTATTCGCGTCATCACACCTGGCACCAACGAAGACACCTTCTCGGGATTTAGAATAACAGCGCGAACGTCACATCCGTTCACTAGAGTCGACCGGGCGCCACCGCCTCTTACCTAGTTGACGACTCCAACAACCGAGAACATAAAGGATCCTATATTGCTAGAGCCGAATCAAATACGGTGTCTAATCATTCTCGTTCTTCTTGCATCAAATTAGGACCCCCGTTTCGTCATGTCTTTAATAACGGTATGGCATAGCTAACCTCGAACGTGACTTTTTCGAGGTTCAATTTCGACATTTCGCGCAGGCGAGCAAAGAAACGTCTCACGTCAATTTTGGGTCTGTCACGATCGTTGCCCTTTCCGAAATTCCGTCACTACGCTAGTTGCCACAGTCGCTCCCGCAGTTCTATCCGAAGAGCATCTGGTATTCCCATGCCTTCCTCTGAATGGAAACGGAACGGCACACCCTCCAAAGACGCGCCGTCGGTCAACCCCTGGCATTGTCACGTTATCGAACGGCACGCTCTCGAACACACTGTGTATAAAGACGCCGACTCTAATCAGAGTATCGCTACAGCACCGGAGCGCGCGTCACGCTTTCCCACGCCTGGAATGCCTCGGCGCGAAGAGGCCGCTTCTTTTTGCGTCGGTGTGGTAACGGCAATGCAGGAAGGGATTGGTGAACTGACCGCGTACCGAAGTTAGTGTCCGGTCCTTCATACGACGAACAAGTGGAGATAATACGTCTGCCAATCTCAAGGCGAACGCAAGCACGGTCACACAAAGGAATGACCACGTAGGCTGCCTCTCTCGCGCTGACGCGCTACTACAAATGGAGAGCGTCAAGCCGCGCTTGCGCGATCTCGTCTGGGTATTGGCGCTGGTACGCGTCGAACAACTGTAAACACAGCTGGGCGAGTAAAGCAAGTCCCAAGGCCTGCTCCGCGTACTCAACCTCGCCCGCGCTTAATACGTCATCGAGAACGGGAGCGAGACGGCGCAGTTGCAAAAACTTGGCGGACTCTAGCTTCATGCTAAACCTCGTGCGGCCTGATATTGGAGTACACGACTGCAGTGGCAACACCCTGGCAATGCTTCACCAGTAAGCGCGAATCGCCCCTCCCCACAGCGTCTCAAGCGATTGCGCGGTGCGTGGCCAGCTCGCTGGCCAGAATCATGGCGTCGCCGTTGAGTGGCCTCGATGGTCCGCGGCCTCGGGGTCGATAGACGCAATCGCCGCGGCCAATACGTTTGCCAGACAAGGCACAACGCCCGGACGAGCGAGCGCGGCACGGCACCCAGACCTGCTCCTCGTAGTTGCAAAGCGTCGGATCGTGCCAGCACAGGGAGAAGCGCGAATTGGACAATGCCTCCACAACCCTTACCGTATAAGGCCGCACTTCCCCGCGGTCGCTCTTGCGTGGAAGGCGCTGGCCGCCATCGGACCAGGAACGCCTAGACAAATGCGGAGGCTGTCGCTTCGGATCTGGCGGTGAAGAAAACTCACGGATGGTTGCGAGCATCGAAGTCCAAGGGTCCGCTGAAGTATGACCGGCTGGCCGATGCGATGATAGGAGGTCGGCCGTTAGCAGCATGGGGCCAATAGACGCATGGTAAGAATCATTGTTTAAGAATGTCTCAAGGGGCGAATCGCACTCAGCGTTCAACATCGCGTTCCTCTCTTTAGCGACGAGTGAAGATCAATCAAATTTAGCAGTACGGTCGAATGACCACTAACTTACGGCTACTGGACACATATTGAGATGACTCTTCGAAGAAGTTAAACGCTCAAACGGGGTGGGCGGCAGTTCCGCAGCAATGTTGGCCCAAGCCGCGCCGCACGCTTTGCACTGTCGTAACGGTGTGTGGCCTCAATGTGAGAAGAGTAGCTCTTGCGGAAGAGCGAATCTATTCCCCGGTAGGATATTCTGACGCCGCATTGAGGTAAGTCGCATATACGAGGGTATAAGCGCGGCAAGGAAGCTTCATGCGCGGCGCCGATCTGCGCAAAGACGAGACTGCCGCAGAGTTGGTTCGATTCGCATATACGTTCGTATCATGTCGCCGCACATGGTTATAAGCTAATCTGCAGATGAAAAAGAGATGGACTGCACCGGCCTCACGCCGTCCCTTAAAACGAGAGGTCGAGAGGGCATTTTGCAAATTTCGCCTGTTGTTTCGATTGTCGATGATGACCAAGCGGTTCGTCATGCCCTGGACAGCCTGATCCGGTCGCTGGGTTGGCAGGTGCGCATGTATAAGTCGGCGGAGGAATTTTTTTCGTCAGGGGAGGCTGCTCACACCGCCTGCCTGATTTCCGATTTTTTGATGCCAGGGATGTCCGGTATCGAGATGTATGAGCACCTTCGTGCTCAGGGGCATAATCCACCGACCATATTTATCACCGCCTGTCCGAGCTCACCTCTACGGGCGCAAGTCGTGAGTGCCGGCGCACTCGTGTTGCTGCCGAAACCTTATGACACAGCCACTTTGACTCACTGGCTCTCGGTAGCACTTGGTAGTCCTTAGCGATGGAACGGCGCTGAGAAGAAGTCCGAATTACCTGACACGATGACGCTCAATGATGATCGCCGCGAGGCAGAGAGGGCCCTATACCGAGCGATTCGGCCTTGCGGACCAGATCCGGCATCGAGCACGCGTTCATTTTACGCATGACGTGTCCACGGTGAACCTTAACCGTGATCGCACTCAGGTTCATCTCATAGGCAATCTGCTTGTTCAGAAGACCGGAAAGCACAAAGCCCATCACTTCTTTCTCGCGCGGCGAAAGGGACTGGTATAACGCACGCAGATCGGCCAGCGCGGCTTCTGCCGCGAGCCGCTCGTTGTCTCGCGCCAGAGCCTGAGCAACGGCGTCGAGCATGTCCTGGTCCTTAAACGGTTTCGCAAAGAAGTCCTGCGCGCCGGCCTTCATTGCCTTCACGCCCATCTCGATGTCTCCGTGACCGGTCATGAATACAACGGGAATACGCATGCCGCGATTCACGATATCTTCGTGAATCGCCATGCCGCTCTTTCCGCGGAGTCGCACGTCGAGGATGAGGCAACTTGGTCCGGCGGCAGGCGGGCACCGTAGAAATTCGTCCGGGGATTCGAACGCTTCGACCCGCAGGCCGACTGAGCGCATAAGGGTGCTAAGGGAAAGCCGGATTCCCTTGTCATCATCGACGATGTAGACGACGGAGCCTTCGGTTGCTGCGGTTTCGGCTGTTTTACGGGAGTTCGTTCCAGTAGTCATTCGGCCACCTCGCGAAACCGGAACGCGGCCGCGTCCCGTTGGCATGCAATTATTTTACGCCCCCGAGCGAAGCAGGTACCACTTTTACTCTCCCCCCCCAGCAGGCAACGTGAACTGAAAGACAGCCCCTCGCGGTTCATTCTTGCAAGCCCACAACCGCCCCCCGTGCGTCTCGACGATTGAACGGCAGATCGACAGGCCCATGCCTAGGCCATTCTCCTTCGTCGTGTAGAACGGATCGAAGACGCGACTGAACTCATCCGGAGGGAGCCCCGGACCAGAATCCCGCACGACGATAGACACGCCATCCGATAAATCTGCAGTTGTGCTGATCAGTAGCTCACGGGGACCCGTGCTCGTTGAGCCCATCGCCTCAAGGGCGTTGACGATCAGGTTGAGCATCACCTGTTGCAACTGAACGCGATCACCCAGGACGAGAGGCAAGGCATCGCCGAGTGCCGTCAGCACTGAGACGTCGTACTTCGCCGCTTCGCCCCGCGTCAGTTCGATCACCTCGACGACCGCCTCGTTAATGTCTACCCGGTCCTTGCGTGGAGGCGCTTTTCTGACCAGGTCGCGAATCCCGCTAATGATGCCGCCAGCGCGTGTTGCCTCATAGACGATGCCATCGAGCGCCTGCCTGACCTCATTAAGGTTAGCGGGCCTCGCGTCCAGCCAGCGCGAGGCGGCCGAAGCATAGGTCGCTACCGCAGTGATCGGCTGCCTGACCTCATGGGCAATCGAGGCTGTGAGCTGCCCCATCGTCGCGGCCCGGTTAGAGTGCGCGAGCGCCATCTGCACTTCACGGTAGCGCTCCTCGCTCTCCCGCACTTCGGCTTCCGCCCGCTTGCACACGGTCAAATCAAGTGCGAAACCGACACCTTGGTGCTGCCCTACTTCGAACGTCGCCACGCCGATCAGCACGGGCGCACGGCTGCCATCCTTTCTGAAATATTCCTTCTCAAAGGGCTGTAATGTCCCTGTCGTCGTGAGCTCCGCGATTCGCTGGTTGTCGCGCTCGAGCCACTCGGGTGGGGTCATGTCGGTCCAGCACATCCGTCCCGACTCGAGGTCCTCGCGGTCGTATCCCACGATCCGGAGAAACGCTTCATTGGCCTCGAGAATCTGGCCATCGAGATGGAAAGTGAAAATACCCACAATGTTGGCCTCGACGAGACGTCGGATCCTTGCTTCGCGTTCCGCCAGATCGCGGTACAGACGAGCGTTCTCGAGGGTAATCGCGGCCTGCGAGGCCAGCAATTCGAGGACGGTTATGCGCTCAGGCGTGAACGCCTGGATGGCCAGGTTGTTCTCCAGATACAGCAAGCCGATCAATTCGGAACGGCGCATGAGAGGCAGACACAACACGGACTTCGGTTGGCGGCGGGTAAGGTATTCGTCTGCCGAAAAGGGGTTCGCTTGCGTCGCATCATCCAGCAGCACCCGCTCCTGGCAGCGCTGGACATAGTTGACGATGGAGTCCGGCAACGCCGCTTCGCGCGCGGCTGACTCCGGCGGGGCCGAGCCGTGCGACACGTCGCCCAAGTGCCGCCGGACGTGAACGGTCTGCTGCGCGAGGCTCGCTTCGGCCACGAGTGCCAAGCTGGCATTGTGGGCTAGCAACAGCCGGCCGGTTTGCGCGCCGGCACTTTCGAGCAGGATGTGCATTAGCGTGTCGACAAGATCGTCAAGCACGATATGGCTAGATATGGCCTGCGAGGCTTTGGCGACCGACAGCAGATCGAGTTGCACCACATTGCCAACAGGCGTGGCGAGCCGAGACGTTGCCACTTCGCGTATTGGCGATATGCGCGCGTCGAGCTGCCTGACTTTGCCGTGTGCGCCCCAGCGCTCAAAACAGCTGCGCGCTTCGTTCAGATGGGCGCGGCCGGCGCTCGCCCATCCGCGGGCACGGCAAAATCCGGCGGCCAGTTCATGAGCGATGCCTTCGTTTTGGACAAACCCTTGATCGCTGGCCGCTTGAATGGCCACTTCGTACAGACACATCGCATCGAGGTTCCGCCCTTCGATCCGGGCGATCTCAGCCGACACCAAGGCGTGCTTGTCCGCGAACGTAGGCGGATAGGTGTCAGCCCACTCGCGCAATTGCTCCCGGTGCTCGTCGAGGAGGGCGTGCCACGCGACCTGCTCGCCAGCGGACCCGTTCTCATAGAGTGCAGCCAACGTCAGCGCCGTGTAGTAAAAATAGTCAAGTGACTGAAAGAGGCCGACCAGGACCCACAATTGCGGTTGCGCCCGTTGGGCGGCGTCGAGGGCCGCTACGTAGTCGCCTGCCAGAAATCTCGCGTGCAGTTTGAAGATCCAGTACGTGCAGACCATCGAGCTCATCCGGTCGTCCGTCAGTTGCGCCTCAAACGCCGCTTCGTCGAACTGCGAGTCGCTAAACGTGGATAATTTCGCGGTATGACCCTGCATGGTCGCAATGAAGCGTTGGTTGCACACTATGGCGTCCGCCGCGTCGAGGTACCCGGCCTTGCGCACGAAGTCGAGGCTCCGCTGCGACTCGCGCCAGACCGTTTCGAGCGGATCGCCCCGCAGTAGAAGGTCGCTGGTGCAATGGAACGCACTGTAGCAAGCCGTCGTCAGATCGCCCGTCTCGGTCGCGGTGCGAAACGCTGCCCGATGGAAGTCAATCACGGTTTCGATCGGCTGGGTCCAGAAAGCAACGTGTCCCGTTGCGATATAGACTAATGCCTTATCGACAGGGAAACCGCCCTCGCCGACCAGGTCGCATGCAAGCCTGGCGAAACGGTAACCGTCGCGGTAGCGGCGAAACACCGGGCCAAGGATAAACCCGAAGCAGGCGTACGCGGACGCACCACTCGAGCCGTGCAGCAGGCTGATGTTCACCATGCGGCACAGGTGCAGGCACAACAACTGGAAATCGATAAAGTAGGCGGATTCATACAGGGTCGAGAGAAGACGCATCGCGACCTGCAGTTCCGGATCGGTCATCAGCGGCACGTCTATTAAGCTCTCGACCGGGCGACCCGCCAGGTTGCGCCAGACCGCTTCGTATTCGGCCTCGACCTGTTCCTGAGACGGGTGCGCCGGGAGATCGATGCCGAACAGGCGCAGGCAGGTGAGCACGCTGTCGACGGCCTGCCGGTTCTCCGACTTGACGATATGCAGCCGCACCTTCATATGGCAGACGGCCGCATGATCGACTCTCGACACGCATCGCCGCAATAGCTCCTCGATGAGTTGCTCAGCCTTGTCGGCGCGACCTGTCAGATACTCACACTCCGCGCGTTCGAGCCGCAGACTGAACATCAGGTCACGGTGGCTGACCCAGTTGCCGTCGTCGAGCAGGTCCATGCCGGCCGCCAGGTACACGCACGCAGACGCATAAGCTGCCGAGGACTTAGCCCGGCGCCCGGCACTCAGGTCGAGCGCCGCGATCTGCACTTTCTCATCATGCCCGGTGAGCAGGGTTGCGCCCCGATTGAACTGGTTCGCGACATCGAACACATGCTCTGCAAGTTCGTCAGCAGTCAGGTTGGCCAGCAGCACGCGACCGATGCTTAGGTGGACGCCGGCGCGCTCCGCGTCGGGAATCAGCGCGTAGGCGGCCTGCTGGATCCGATCATGCAGGAACTTGCCGGTGCCGTCGGCAAGCACAATCAGATTTTCGCGCGCCGCGGCCGCGAGGGCTTGCTCGACCTCGACCTTGACCTCCCTCACGCCTTGCCATGCAGCGAACGCCAAATTGCCGCTGACCAGCGCGACATGGCGAAGGTCGAAAGTGTTGCCGAGGCATGCCGCCAGTCGCAAGGTTTCCTGTGCCGCGACCCTCAATTGTCGCAACTTACCCACCGTCAGGTCGACGGCGTTGCCGGCAAAATTTTTAGCCCTGATCTGATCCAGGTTCCACCGCCAGGCCCGGTGTTGCGCATCGTGCCGCAGCAACCCCTCCTGGTGCAGCACATCCAGGAACTGGATAAAGAAGAACGGATTGCCCCCTGTGCGCTCGCGAACAAGCCGCGTGAGCGGTTCGCAGGCGGCAGCAGATGGTGCACGGAGCGTGTCGGCCACCAGCCGGTTCAGATCCACGACCGACAGCGGCGCGAGCTGAAGCTCGTTCACCGATGTGCCATTCTGGCGGATCCTCTCGACGCTCGTCATCAACGGGTGCGTGGCACTCACTTCGTTATCACGAAAAGCACCCACTAGCAGCAGATAGCGTGTGTCCGGGTGTGTGATCAGGTCCTCGACGAGCGTCAGGCTAGCCGGATCGATCCACTGCAGATCGTCCAGGAAGAGAACCAGAGGATGTGCCTCGCTCGCGAACCCCATGACGAATTGCCGGAACACCACGCGGAACCGGTTTTGTGCCTTGGTCGGCGGCAACGCCGACACCGGCAATTGCGCGCCGATAATCAACTCGACCTGGGGCAGCACATCGACAATAAGCTGGCCATTGGTGCCGACCGCGGCCTGGATCCGTTGCCGCCAGCCGGCGACGCGCGCTTCGCTTTCCGCCAGTAGTTGTTGCACCAGTTCGCGAAACGCCTTGATGATGGCAGCATAAGGAAAATAGCGCTGGCCCTGATCGAACTTGCCCGAAATGAAGTAACCACGGTTCGCCACAATCGGCCTGCGCAACGCCTCGACCAGCGTCGACTTGCCGATGCCGGAGTACCCGGAGACGATCGCCAGCATGGCCTCGCCGGTGGCCGCCGTCCGCTCGAAGGCGCCTAGCAGCCTCGCTGCTTCGTGGCGCCGCCCGTAGAGCTTGTGCGGGGCATGGAAACGTACCGGGATATCTTCCCTGCCGAGCGGGAACGGCTCGATCTGACCCGAGGTCCGCCATTGCACCAGACACCGATCGAGATCGGCCTTCAGGCCTTGCGCGCTTTGGTAGCGGTCTTCTGGTAGCTTGGCCAGCATCTTCATCACGATATCCGACACCGGCTGTGGCACCTCGGGCGTGATCCCCGTCGGTGGTATCGGCATACGGGCGATATGGCAATGCGTCCATTCCAGCGGGTCGTTCGCCTGAAATGGCAGCTGGCCGGTCAGCATCCGATAGAGCATTACACCCATCGAATAGCAGTCGGTCCGATAATCAACCGGACGATTCATGCGGCCCGTTTGCTCGGGGGACACGTAAGCCCAATCTCCAGCGGGGGCGGTGACCTCCCTCGTCGGGACGGTGCTGGCTTCCTTTGCCGTCGCCATACTGAAATCCACCAGTAGAACCCGGCCAGTGCCAGGCTCGACGAGGAGATTGGCGGGTCGGATATCGCGGTGGATAACCTGCGCGGCATCGATACCCGCGAACGTATCCGCCAGATGACGGCCGATACGCAGGCAAACAGGCAGGTCCATTCGCGGCGCACGACCCAAAACGGCTTCGAGCGACTCGCCGGCGAAGTCTTCGAGCACCAGCACCGGGCCGATTCGCTCATCGATTAACGTGAGCGGTTTCGCAATCCCCGCGACGTTTAAAGATTGCAGCAGGAGGTGTTCGCGTTTCAGCAGAGCGAATTGGACTGGGTCGGCGTTTTCCGCAGGCAACTTCAACAGTACCGTCGACCCATCCGCGGAGCGTCCACGGAAGAGGTCGGAGCCCGCTGTCGCGCAGACCCGCTCAAGGATCTGACAGTTCGCGATGGCCACACCCTCTCCTTTGTGACGCCAGCGACTTGCCTACACCGGTACGTTGCGTTTTCCCTTAGTGCCCGAAACACAGGCACAGAGAAACCAGTGTGAGCATCGTGAGGGGGCCAATCACCCAGGGAGGTGCATAGCCCAATCGACGCGCGGGTTCGACGTCGACGATGGTAGATTTCTGTGGAAAATTTCTGATCTGCACTAGGGTAACCGGATGACAAAAGCAACAAAAATACTATTTAAAAATTGATGCTATGCTTTTGAGGTATAGGGGAACGAGGTCCCTCATGGAATTTCGCCATTTACGATATTTTCTCGCCGTCGCCGAGCATCGCAGCGTTGCCGAGGCCGCGAGACACTTGCACGTCGTTCAGCCAGCCTTGAGCCGCCAAATCAGGGATCTGGAAGAAGAATTAGGAGCCTTTCTCTTTGTCCGCAGCATTCGAGGTGTTGAACTCACTGCGGCGGGACGACAGCTTGTCGTAGACGCAACACGCCTGCTTGATGACCTACAGATGGCGACTGAGCGGGTCTCGCGAATAGCAAGCGGTCAACTTGGCGCTCTCCGAATCGGGGTATCTGCCAGCTACAGTTGGCACCCTTCAATCTTGCGACTACTACGCGAGTTCAGAACGACTCATCCCAATATAGCCGTTACGCTTGAGCCGGTACTCGCTATGAAACAGATCGAGGAAATTGCTGATGGCAGTCTCGACGGCGGATTTCTCGCGCTTAGGGATCGAAGCGATAAAGCATTTTTTGGGCACACCATATTTGGCGGCAGGCTGATGCTCGCGGTGCCGCGCCAAAGCAATCTTGCCCGTAAGCCGCCAGCTACACTTGCCGAACTCAAAGATGAACCCTGTATCTGGTTCGCTCGCGAAAACGCACCGTCGCACTACGATTTTTGGATTGATCAGTGCCAGCGAGCGGGGTTCGTGCCGCGCCTGGTAGAAGTGGCGGTCGATACTTCCACCATCTTGGGGTTCGTCGCTGCGGGCATGGGATATTCGATTGTGCCGGATGTATCAGAGTACAGCTGCCCGCCTGATGCTCAACTGATCAGTCATCCAGACCTGTCCAGCACCTATGAAGTTGAATTCGTATGGAGCGCGGACGCTAAAAACCCCGCACTCGATCAGTTCATCCAACATTTTAGGCCTTGATATCGCGTCCGGCGATTGCGTGTCCAGCATGCATTCGCGCCAGGTCTACGGATTCCCACTTACCTCATTTCGCTGGCCTGTGAGTCGCGCGGCAGCCGATCAGCAACGGTCGGCGAATCATCTGTGCCAGCAATACGCCCAAAAGAGTGACTCCGCCGCCGAGGAGGTGATATGCATGCAAATGCTCTCTGAACCAGCCAACCGCGATGACGGCTGTCGCGACAGGTAGCAGGTTAATAAACATACTGCAGCGGTTAGCGCCTAGATGTTTGACTCCCTGCATCCACAAATACGGCAGTACGACGGAAGCAGACATGCCTGCATATACGATCAACGGTACGCTCGCCCGATTCGGGAGCGCCGCGTGCAGCGGTAGCCGAAATTCGAAAACCAGCATGAAGCCCAGCGCGGCGATTGCCTGCAAATAGGTCGACTGCCATGACGGTAGGCCGACGTTCCAGCGTCGGAGCAACACGCCGTACAGTGCGTAAGCAAGAGCCGCAATCAGCATCAGCAGATCACCCACGTGGCCGCCGCCTGAGAGAAGAGCCGCCGGGTTTCCTGAACTGACCAGGTAGACAAGACCAACCAAGGATAGAAGGCCGCCGCATAGCATGCCCACCGTCGGGGCTTCGCGCAAAAACAGCACAGAGAGAAGCATAGTCAGAAGTGGCACAAGCGAGGTGATGACCGCCATGCTGGTCGCGGTGGTGGTTTTCGCTGCCTGATATGCCAGGCATTGAAACAGCGCCATGCCGAGAAAACCTAGAATCGCAAGTCTTGGCAATTGCGGCACGATCACGGCGCGGCTGCGCCACACCGGCTTCTGAACAAACGTGCTCATCAATGCAACAGCAAAAGCAAGTCGCCAGAACGTGATAGCCGTCGGATCGATGGCGTTGACCGCCAGCTTCGTAACCATCACGTTACCAGCCCATAGCAGTATCGCGACGAAAGGAAACAGGAAATACGGGGCAGACATGGCGGAACGTCTCCTGAAATAAGGAAATTGGAAAATGGTGTCCGCGGCGAACGAGAGCTCGCGAGGCATCGTGACTGTTTAGAATTTCCTGATGTAGAACCTTGCTGCCATTTTTTATCGGAGACTCGGGAGGGCTATTGCGGGGTCTCCGCGGGTCTTGTCAGCACCATGGAAGAACGCTGTGAGAAGTTTTCATACCAGTACGCAAGGTGGGGAGATGTCGCGCGCCATTGATCGCCTTGATAGCGGAAATCGGAAAACCCGCAAGCAGCGGCAATGGTTATCTGGGCAAGATCCGGTTCTGGCGCGAAATCCACCGCGTCTTCATTCAGCGCCACGAAGCAGCGCTGTGCCCGGACCTTCATCTTTTCGAGGAAAGCGGCGGATCGTCCCGCCGGATCGCGGAGCAGTTCCGCGCGCCGGCTGATGTGCGCTTCGAGTATGCCGTTCGCGATGGCGACTTGGGACAGGATGCGCCACCGGCGTTCGCCTGCCTGAGGAAGCAGCCGGTATTGACCATACTCAGCGTTCAGGTAATCGCAGATCACCATCGAATCCGCGAGGCTCAGCCCTTGATCCGTCACCAGCGCGGGGATGCGGCCAACCGGTGTAGCCTGGCCGAATTCGGGCGTGAATGGCACGGTGTGCGTTCCCCACGAGTGCGGCCATCGGGTTTGGATCGTGGTGACTTTGTCCTGGATGCCCAGTTCGATGATGCAAATCATGACCCGGCGGACCCAGGGCGATGCGGGGGTTGCGAATAGCTGCATGATGCCTTGGCGCGAACGAAATCGAACACGCATGATGTAGCTCCAGAGGAAAAGTGACTATCAGTATTTTTAAAAGCCCCCGTCAACGCATCCCTAACACGGTGTTAATGCAATCCTGATTGCCAGCCGCAGCGACCTGTCCGCACAATGTTCGGGTGTTCAACATACGAGCTGGCTCGAATGAAAATCATCGATGCACATTTCCATTTGTGGGATTTGAAGGAAAACTATTACCCGTGGCTAAACGACGGCAATCGATCTTCGGTCGTGCCGGACTACTGCTCGTTACGGCGTAACTATCTGGTGACGGATTTTCTTTTGGACTCAGAGGATTTCGAATTGCTTGCTGCGGTGCATATCCAGGCAGAGCACGATCCTTCTGACCATGTCCGCGAAACCCGCTGGCTGCAAGGTGTAGCCGACGATGTCGTTCGTTCCGGAGGGGTCCCTCAGGTCATCGTGGGCAATGTCGATCTGGCGGCGCCTGATGTGCGTGCAGTCCTCGAAGGCCATCGTGCATTCAGGAATACCAGGGGCGTCCGCCAGGCCTTGCATCGGCGGCTCGACGCGTCGCCCGCCTACGACCCACTGCACGACCCGGTATGGCAACGCAATTTTCGGTTGATCAAGGAATTCGATCTGACCTTCGATCTGCAATTCTTCCCCGAACAGGGAGCAGACGTGGTCCGGCTGGTGCGCGCGCACCCAGACACGCAATTTATTCTTACGCACGTCGGCATGCCCTATGCAAACCAAGCCGAACGCCATGCGCTCTGGCGCAAGAACATGCGGAAGCTGTCCCAGCTACCTAATGTCGCGGTGAAAATATCCGGGTTCGGCATGTTCGACACCGCATGGACGCTGGATTCGATACGTCCCATTTTGGACTATACCGTTGATCTTTTTGGCTCTGGCCGGTGTGCGCTTGCCAGCAACTACCCCGTGGAGAGTATCGTCACGCCCTATCGGGAAGTCTGGCAAGACTATGTCCGATATTTCGAAGATTACAGCGCCGACGAGGTGGAAGGCCTCTTCCGTGGAAACGCGCGACGCCTTTATCGGTTGGAACTGAATGGCGACATGTAGGCGAATGATTCATTCACCGCGGTATCATGATGCGCCATGAACCTACGTCTGGATCTGTTCGATCTACAACTCTTCATCCATATCGCCGATGCTAGCAGCCTGACTCAAGGTGCCAGCCGCAGCGCCATTTCCACCGCCGCCGCGTCCACGCGGATCAGGAACATGGAGGCCACGGTTGGTGCGCGGCTGCTCAATCGCACGCCTCAGGGGGCCACGCTGACTGCGGCTGGCCGGGCACTGCTTGCGCATGCGCAGCAGATCATACAGCAGATGGAGCACCTAAGCTTCGACATGCGCGATTTCAGCCGTGGCTTGCGGGGTCAGGTGAAAGTCTACGCGCACACGACTTCGATGACCGAATTCATGCCCCAGGCGCTCAGCGGATTCCTAGCGCAGCACCAGGACGTGGAGATCGAGCTCAGAGAGGCACTCAGCGACGATATCGTACGGGCGGTCGCTGCCGGCGAGGCGGATATCGGCGTCGTGTCCAGTCCGGTCGGAACGGGCGAATTGTGGGCCCGCCCTTTCGGCAGTAACAGGCTGGTCGTCATCTTGCCGCCTTCTTCCGAACTGGCGCGCGTCTCTTCGATCTCTTTCACCGAGACGCTCAGGCTTTCCTGCATCGCTTTGCCGGGCGACACAGCCCTACACCGGTTCATGGCGCGCGTGGCAACGCAATCCGGCGGGAATTTCCGGCCTCGAGTGCAGGTCAGCAACTTCGAGGCCATGTGCCGCATGGTCGAGGCGGGCGTCGGAATCGGCATCGCGCCGATTTCCTCAGTGGAGCGCTACGTGAAGAGCATGAACATACGTTATATCGCGCTCGAAGATCCCTGGGCCATACGCGAGGTAAGCCTGGTGACGCAACCGCCCGACACGCTGCCGACGCTTGTGAAAAACTTGTCGGAGCACCTGGTCGAATATGCAAAGGCCAATAGTCGAATGCGAGTGGACAGATGACAATCGGACACGGCTAGCGTCGGCGACGAGGGTCGTGTGGCTCCCATTCCAGTGTGGATTCATGAGACCCGCGCCGCGTTCATAGCGACGCTGGTTGACGCGTCTGACCATCAATCAATACACCCGATGACGTGCCGGTCCGGTGCCTACAAGTCGAGAACGAGTCTCGCGCTTTTCGAGCGGGAGCAACAGACTGTCATACAGTCGTTGCGAAGATGTTCCGCATCCGTCAAATACACATCCCGATGATCGGGTTCGCCCTGCAACACCCGCGTCAGACACGTTCCGCAGACCCCCTGCTCGCAGCTGACTTCCAGAGCGACACCGGCTTCGCCCAGAACCTCCACGATACTTCGATCCGCAGGAACCGTGAGGATCTGCCCCGTGCTGCTTAGTTGTACCTCGAAGGATTCCTCTGCAGACGCGGCGGTTGATGTCGATGCAGCGAAGAACTCTCGATGCAGCCGCGCTTCTGGCCAACCCCGTTCGCGCGCATTCTCCAGAACATATCCAATGAACGGCGCAGGTCCGCAAACATACACGTGCGCGTCGTCGTCCGAACTCCCCAATGCCTGCCGGATCTCAAGCCGTTGTTCTGGAAGCCCGTCATCAAAATGAAGATGCACATGAGCCGAAAATGACGATTTCGTCATGCGCCGGACAAAGGCGGCACGAGCTGCCGTGCGCACGCAATAGTGCAACTCAAAGGGCTTTCCCGAATCACTGAGATGTTCGGCCATGGCCAGTATCGGCGTCACGCCGATTCCGCCTGCAAACAGGATGTAGCGGCTTGCAGTGGGATCAAGCGCGAAGTGGTTACGCGGCGCTCTGATCCGGATTGTGTGACCGGCCTGAATGCTGTCGTGCACAGCTTGTGAGCCGCCACGCGATGACGGCTCCCGCAGCACACCGATCACGTAGCGATGGCGCTCGCGCGGACTGTTGCAAAGCGAATATTGTCTTATCAGGTCAGGTGCGACTTCGACATCGATGTGTGCGCCAGCCGTGAACCCGGGGAGCTCCCCGCCCTCCCTGTCCACCAGCTCAAGACGGACAACGCCATCCGCCTCGAGTTCCTTGGCCGAAACTTCTACTTCAATCCACGACTCATTCATTTACGACGCTCCACCATCCCATCACTATCACTCTTCGCCTCAAGGTCCAGAAGCCGCTCGCGCGCCCTGCGGACCCGCATTGCAGCTGCGTCACATGTCAGCAGCACCGGCTTCATTTCTTCTAGCGTGCGACCGTCCATATTCCTCTGGACGCTCGCGATCATTGGCTCATCCTCCGTGGCGAACGCCTGACGGATAAACTCCGCCAGTTCGTGCGTCATGGCATCATCGTCGCGACGATAGTTACGCAGATGTATAAAGAAGTAGTAACACCGGTTAGCGCTCGACGGCGTCACTACCTGCAAGGAATCAATCTGAGCTCCGTGATAACGTCCCTGTCCGGCCGGTGCGTGCCCAGATGTGAGATAGAAGTTCGCTGGCGCATCCCAACGGATGTCCAGCCAGTAATCTACGACGTCGTCCTTCGAGCACCCACCTGACATCGAAAAGGATGGCGCGGGCTTTGTGTTTGGCGCCATCCGCATGCTCCATATCGAGTTGCCATCCTCACGTACTTCCGTCTGACCAGGGACGAGCCCATCAGAACCCAAGGTATTCTTGTGCGTAAAGGCAACGTGACTCAAATCCATCAGGTTGTCTGTCATCAACTCATAATTCAAGGGCATCTCCATCGTTTGCCCACGGGTGTACGTAAACTTTTCGGGTTGATTCAACTCCGGATAACGAACAATGGTGGACTCATCGGCGAGTTCGGCTGCGCCCATCCAGATCCACACGATCCCGTCGCGCTCCGCCACCGGGTAGCGCCTGACACAAGCCGCTTTGGGAATGGTCGCACTGTGGGGATTGTGAACACATTGCCCCGAAGGTGCGAATCGCAGACCGTGATAGAGGCATTCGATGGTGTCGCCAACCACTGTGCCCATGCTAAGCGGAGTAAAGCGGTGCGGGCACACGTTTCGCAGAGCCGCCACCTCACCCTCGGAGGTACGAAACAAAACGACGGGTTGGTCGATGATGAGCCGTTCGAGAGGCTCTTGCAAGACATCCGCAGACCACGCGGCAAAGTACCAGACGTTCTGCAAAAACCGCGTATTCGGCTGCCCGTTCTCCTTCGAATCAGAACCGACAACTTCGAGTTGGACAGGGTTCTTTTGTACGGTCGACATCACGCTATCTCCTGTATTTGATCTATTCGTGCGAGGAAGCGCCCCTCGCGTTTCAAGCATTGTCCGGACAAATTTCGCCGGTTAATCCTATGTATCAATACTAGACCTGCGTCCGGCCGAACGCTTATCGGATCGTCTAACGCGTTGCCCAGGTCTTTCCCGAAGTCCGTTATGTTTTACACCGTGCTCTCCGCATAGGTCTCAGCAACAAACCTGTTAGTCGTCACGAGCCTGGAGTTTTCACTTACGTCCTTAGAAAGCTGGACGTTGAGATAAAGAAAGACGGTGGCAATACCACATACTCACGCCCAGTATCTAACGGAGGTCATGTGCCGCATTCACCCCAGGAAAAAAATTTTCTGCTTACCCGCGTCAGACGCTTGCGTGGGCAGGTCGAAGCGCTTGAGCGGGCGTTGGAGGCGAGTGCTGAGTGCGCGGCGATTCTGCAGCAGATCGCCGCAGCGCGCGGCGCGATCAATGGCCTGATGGCCTGCGTGCTTGAAAGCCATTTGCGCGAGGAGTTTTCTAACGCGACCAACCGCCAGGACGGCGCCAATGCATCGATCAACGGCGTTATCAATCTCGTTCGCACCTACCTGCGGTGATGATGTGCAGCCCAGTCCGTCCAGATACTCATATCGCCTGTCTTCGTCGTCCAATTGAGAGAGCTGTCATGAAATCACGTGCTGCAGTTGCATTCGCGCCAGGAAAACCCCTTGAGATCGTCGAGATCGATGTTGCACCGCCAAAGAAACGCGAAGTATTAGTAAAGATCACTCACACGGGTGTATGCCATACAGACTCCTTCACCTTGTCGGGCGACGACCCAGAAGGCCTGTTCCCCTGCGTGCTCGGGCATGAAGGTGCAGGCGTCGTCGTGGAAATCGGCGAAGGCGTCACATCTGTCAAACCTGGCGATCACGTGATTCCGCTGTACACGGCCGAATGCGGCGAATGCCTGTTCTGTAAATCCGGAAAGACGAACCTGTGTGTCGCCGTGCGTGCGACCCAAGGCAAAGGTGTGATGCCCGACGGTACAACCCGCTTCTCCTATAACGGCCAGCCGATCTACCACTACATGGGCTGCTCAACCTTCAGCGAATACACCGTAGTCGCCGAGGTCTCGCTGGCGAAGGTTAACCCCGCTGCCAACCATGAACAGGTTTGTCTGCTGGGGTGCGGTGTAACGACGGGTATCGGCGCGGTGCACAACACCGCGAAGGTTCAACCGGGTGACAGTGTCGCCGTGTTCGGACTTGGTGGAATCGGCCTTGCAGTAATTCAGGGAGCGCGTCAGGCCAAGGCCGGGCGCATCTTTGCGATCGACACCAACCCCTCGAAGTTCGATCTCGCGAAAGCCTTCGGCGCTACCGATTGTGTCAACCCGAAAGACCATGAAAGGCCGATTCAGCAGGTGATCGTCGAAATGACCGGCTGGGGCGTCGATCATTCGTTCGAATGCATCGGCAACGTCAAGGTCATGCGTGCCGCGCTGGAGTGCGCGCACCGTGGCTGGGGACAGTCCATAGTCATCGGCGTCGCGGGGGCCGGTCAGGAAATCTCGACGCGTCCGTTTCAACTGGTGACAGGCCGTACATGGAAAGGCACAGCATTTGGTGGCGTAAAGGGGCGCTCACAACTACCAGGCATGGTGGAAGACGCCATGCGAGGTGACATCCAGCTCGCCCCATTTGTCACGCACAGATTGCCGCTTGATCAGATAAACGAAGCATTCAACCTGATGCACGACGGCATGTCGATTCGCACCGTGATCAACTATTAGGACACGACCGTGCGCAGTCATTGGCGTAGCGTTGTTGCGCCGATTCCTATTCTGAAAACATTGGAGAATTCAAAATGAGCACTGTGGCAATCCACCCATCAGTCGATACCGGTATCAAGAAGGGTACACCCGGCTTCGCCGGCGGTACCCTCCATTGCAATTGTCAGAAGGACAAAGTCGAAGTCCGGATAACCAGTAACGTGGCACACAACCATGCTTGTGGTTGCACCAAGTGCTGGAAACCCGCTGGCGCCGCTTTTTCGGTAGTGGGAGTCGTCCCGAGAGACAAGGTCGAAGTCACGGCTCACCCGGAAAAGCTGCAGGTAGTCGACGAGAACGCCGCTATCCAGCGCCATGCCTGCAAGGCGTGCGGAACTCACATGTATGGTCGGATCGAGAACCGCGACCATCCTTTCTACGGTCTCGACTTCGTGCACACCGAACTGTCCAACGACAAAGGTTGGGAGGAGCCACGTTTTGCGGCATTCGTCTCGTCGGTGATCGAAGGTGGCGGCGCAAAGCCGGAACAAATGGATGACGTTCGAGCCAGACTTACCGAGCTTGGGCTCGCACCGCACGACGCACTCAATCCACCGCTAATGGACGCGATAGCCGCGCACATCGCAAAGCGCAGTGGTGTGCTGAAGTAGCAAAAAAGCCAGGGCGGATCGTTCATACCGATCCGTCCGCTATTTATAGGAGTCGCAATGGAACGGATAGAACACCGTGCCTGTTTTGACGGATGGCAGGACGTATACCGGCATGAGTCGGCCTCGCTCAACTGTTCAATGAACTTCTCTGTGTTTCTCCCGGCGCTGGCATCCAGGAAAAAACTACCCGTACTGTACTGGCTCTCCGGTTTGACTTGCACCGAGCAGAATTTCACCACGAAGGCCGGAGCTCAACAATACGCGAGTCGCCATGGCGTCATCATAGTCGCTCCGGACACCAGCCCTCGCGGGCAACAGGTTGCTGACGATATGGGTTATGACCTTGGAAAAGGTGCAGGCTTTTACGTCAATGCAACCCAGAAACCTTGGGCAGCCCACTACCGGATGTACGACTACGTTGTCACGGAACTTCCCGAATTGATCGAATCGGAATTCCCTGCTTCAGAAGCCCGCTCCATAAGCGGACACTCGATGGGCGGCCATGGTGCAATCGTCGTGGCGCTGCGCAATCCGGGCCGCTATCGCAGCGTTTCGGCATTCTCGCCGATCGTCGCTCCCGCCCAGGTGCCATGGGGCAAGAAAGCATTCGAGGCGTACCTGGGTCCAGACCGTACAGCATGGAGGCAATACGATGCGTGCGACCTCGTCAGGTCCGCGGCAGAGAAGCTTCCGCTACTGGTTGATCAAGGCGCTGCAGATGAATTTCTTGAGACTCAGCTCAAACCTCATCTGTTAAAGGCTTCCTGTGAAGCCGTCGGCCATCCCCTGACACTTAGGCTCTATCCTGGATTCGATCATAGCTACTACTTCATCACTACCTTCATTGGCAATCATATTGCGTTTCATGCTAAAGCTCTCCATGGATAGTCGATTTACACCCGCAGAATTGTCGGACGCTGACACATGGAGACGATGCTGGTCGTAGTACGACCCAACACATTATTGACATGTTATGGCACCGATGAGTTACCTTTTCATCGTGATCCCTCGGTCAAAGTCGCACCGGACTTTTGCGGCGGTCTCATTTCCGATACTTTGAGGCTATAGGTAGTTCAGACGGCATTAAGGCGCGTTTCACTCGCTCCCGTATCTGCATACCGGCACGTAGTGCAAGCGCGGCACGATATGGCAATGACAACACTTCCGTCTTGTCTCTTGGAATGCGTTATCAATAGGCCTTCGCTTTTCGCTACCATCGCTGTTGCGAAAAGATACCACCGACAGGAGAAGCCATATGGCTTTCGACGAGCGAACCCTCAATGGGATGAGCGTACTTGCTGCAGTGGCCAATAGCGGCAGCTTTGCTGCCGCCGCTGAGGCGCTAAATATGTCGCAGCCCGGCGTCAGCCGTGCGATCGCGCGACTCGAGGGTCGGCTTGACGCGCGTCTGTTCGACCGTCATCCTCGTTCCGTAACCCTTACGGACGAGGGACGTCGCCTTTACGAACAGGTGGTGCCGCTGCTCACCGCACTGGAGGAGGCCGCTGAGTCAGCTGCCTGCAGCAAGGAGACCGTGCGTGGACGTCTGCGAGTGAACGTTCACCCTTTCTTCTCAAACCTTATTCTTGGACCACGCCTAAGCGAGTTCCTCAAAGCCCATCCCGAACTCAAGCTTGACTTGGTCACACGCGACCAACTCGGCGACACCGTCTCTGAGGGCTTCGATCTCGCCATCCGTTTCGGCGAGCCGAAGTCCTCGTCCATGATAGCTCGCAAGTTGCTCGAAACACGAATACTCACGGTGGCGTCGCCTTCTTACCTGAAAGAGCACGGCCGCCCGCGTAGCCCCGATGAGTTGCGTGGCTCCTCACATATTTGCCTGAGATATCGGAATCCTGAGACAGGCCTGCCATTTAAATGGGAGTTCCATCGCAATGGCACGCAAATGGAGCTTTATCCCGAAGGCCAATTAATGGTTAATGATGCAGGTACGATGCATGCGGTATGTTTGGCTGGATACTGTATCGCCCAGGTCATGGAGCTGGGCATTGAAGGCTTGATTGCAAGTGGGCGACTTGTCAATCTGTTCCCCGACTGGTGCGACGAACGCTGGCCTCTCTATGTGCTGTATCCCTCTCGAAATCATATGCCCGCGAAGACGAATGCGTTCCTCGACTTTATCTCGTCGATCGTCGGTAACCCTCGTTGAACCGCCATGTCTGTACGGCGCTTTGAGCAGAGCTGCTATCCCTGCCTCACTAACGTCTGCCAGCAGGCTCATTTGTTCCTCGCACTCGGCCAGACCTACGACTACGAGGCTTGCGTGCGTGTTAAAGCGAACCTTCGAAAGCGCGCCTGAGCCGCCGCACCCCCTCCCTGATCAGTACTTCGCCCGGAGCGGCATACGACAAACGCAGTGACGAAATGTCGGGCTGGTCAGCAAAAAACACCCTTCCTGGAACGTAAACAACGTCATTTGCAATCGCCTTAGAAAGAAGCGCCGAGGTATCACTTCCGGATCGCAAGCGTGCCCACAGAAACATTCCGCCCATTGGGCGATCAAAGACGATGCCGTCACTAAATTCCTGCTTTAGTAAGTCACACAGCACATCACACTTCTTCCCGTACTCGTCAGCAATTTTTTTCAGATGAGGTCTGAGGGCCCCACTTTTTAGATACTCGGCTGCAACGGCCTGCATCCAGGTGGAGCTGCATAGATCGGCGGTCTGCTTCGCAATGACACATCTGCGCACGATATCAGCCGGTCCGATTGTCCATCCCACCCGCAAGCCTGGCGCCGATATCTTAGACAGACTCCCCAGATGAACCACCCAGTCTCGAGCACCTTCGACGCGACCTGAGAGACTGAGCAAGGAAGGGATAGGCTCACCATCAAAACGCAACCCGTGATACGGATCATCTTCCACGATTACGAACTGATGCTTAACAGCCAGTTCAAGCAGTTCGATCCTTCTCTCCAGGCTCAGCGTAAGTCCGCTTGGATTCGAAAACGAAGGCACGACGTAGAGCAATTTCGGCTTTGCCTTTAGAGTATCCGATTCGAGGAGTAGTTTTAGCGCAACCGTATCCAGTCCGTCGCTGTCCACAGCGACTCCGGTGACCGAGGCCTGTTGCAGCCTTAGTGCTTGCAACGTGGCGGGATAGGTACGCTCTTCGACAAAAACCACATCACCAGACGACACAAATGCTCGCAACAGGAGATCGAACCCTTGTTGAGACCCCGTGGTGACTATAACCTCCGAATCGTCGCGTCTAATATCATCTTCTTCCACAAACCGGAGAATTTGTTCCTTTAACGCGGGCATTCCTTCGGTCGCACCATACTGCAGGCACGCCACTGGATTTTCGAACGCTATTTCACTCGCGCGTTTAAATCCGTGGACGTCGAACAGATCACTCGCTGGAACTCCGCCTGCAAACGAAATCATTCCCGGTTGGTTCAGATATCTTGAAAGCTCGCGGATGGGGGAACCCGTTGGTTGTTTAAAAACTGGCGCAAAATCGTACATTTTTTTCCTCGAAGCCATGCATCGCGATCACTGAAGAATGAGATCAAGTTCTTCTCAACGGTTGGCTTGTTGTTCAACACACGTGGCTATCCAGGCGAAGTCAGGTCCAGTGTTTCAAAACGCCCATTCAAAACCAACTTCGCTTATGGCGCGGCCAGGTCTGCAATCTGAGACCACAGCAATACGCGTAACGAGACCTACACAAGCAATGGCCGCTGCCCTATCTCAATCACGCGTCCACTACTTGATAGACCGACAGGTTTTCACTGACCTGCTACAGCTCATAAGAAACTGTCCCTTCCAGCCGCCGGATCATGGCCCCATACTGTTAAATTTCATACACCTTTGTTGGTTGATGTCACAACGACCCATTGACCTTGCTTCACTTGGTAAAGTGTTGAAATTGCTGTTTTGATATCGCCATTGGCAAGGAAGGCAATAGGACCGGTGATCCCAGTGAACTGGATTTTCTTGATTGCTGCGTTGATATCGGCCGGCTCCGTCGAATTGGCTGCTTCTATGGCGTGAATCAGCACGCTGGCTGCGTCATAGCTAAACGGGCCATAGGGGAGCAGGTCAATATCATAGGTTTTTCGGTATTTCGCAACAAACTCTTTGCCGTTCGGCAGCGATTGCAGCGGTAAACCGTAGTCCCAAACAAATGCGCCTTCCGCAGCATCGCCAGCGATCTTGATAAAGTTTGCATCTGCGACGCCGCCGCCCGCAACGAACGTCGCCTTCATTCCAAGCTGACGCATGCGCTTTACGACCATGGCAGAAGGCGTGTCACCACTTCCTGCGAAAAATAGCAGATCTGCACCTGTACTCTTGATTCTCGTCAACTGGGCGCTGAAATCCACTGCCTTATCGTTTGTGTATTCGCGGCTGACAATCGTTGCGCCGCTAGCCCGCGCCGCCTTTTCAAACTCGTCAGCTTCCCCAGCCCCGAAGGCAGTGCGGTCGTCCAAGATTGCAATCCGCTTCGCGTTGCCCGCTGTCGCGGCCCATCTACCAGCCGTGCCGGCATTTTGTGCATCGGTCGGCATAACCCGATACACCGTCGACAACCCCCCTTGGGTAATGCTCGGGTTAGTCGCAGCTGGCGAGATCATTGGAATACCAGCCTTTGAGTAGATTCGTGAAGCGGGAAGTGTAGTGTCAGAGGTGAAGTGCCCGATCACAGCAACAACTTTCTCGTCGACCAATTGTTGAGCGACCTGAACAGCAATACGAGGATCGCCCTGATCATCAGCGGAGACCAGTTGCAGCTTGATGGGCTTCCCGTTGATCGACAGCTTCTTCGCGTTGGCTTCGTCGATAGCGAGCCGCGCGGAGTTTTCACAGTCTTTGCCGTAGCCAGCATAGGGGCCTGTCATAGGCGCCACTAACCCGATCTGAACAACCGTCTCTTGCGCGTTCGCGTAGGCGGACAAAAAGAGAGAATGAGCAAGAAGTGCGGAGCTGGCTGCAAGACACCGCATACGAAATTTTAGCGACTTGAACATTTTTGCGAGTCCTCGGTGATCCTGAATATGGGAAGTCCGTTTGAGTCTCAGATTGAGCAAACGGGGCTACGGACCCGCTCAAGGTCCCATATGCGACCATAGGTTTCATATCGGACGCACAGCCTAATTATAGACCCCGATCTTTTTTAGAAAGAACAAAAATCTGCGTACTTAGCGCAAACCCTAGTGCTGCACCTCGCACTGGCCCGGACGTCTCTGCCGTCGACTTAGCATCACGCGTGGCGTTCTCTACGAACCATGGGGCGCACCGAAAGCTTCGACGCAGCGTTTCGGGAGGTATTCCATACGGAATCCTGATTGCGTCCTCTTCCGCAATTCCGTCACGGCTCAGCCGTTCCCGTGGAACTCCACCGTCGCGGCAGAACCATGACCGTACTGTCAGACCTTTCGATCATCGTAGCTGCATACATAATCGACAGTCTCAAACACCGTCCCATCTATCTAGCTCTCGCGTTGAACACTAAACGAACCCCCGGCGCGATACTCGCTCCAATCATTTCTACCGACCGCCCTAACCATGCAATGACCAGCCAATACCTCAATTACATCGTCAACAGTCGCCGGAAGCGTCATTAATCCGGGCAAAAGAACGCCGAGTGTCTTCCTCATTCCATCCGCAAAAAGATAGTGTGAGACATACATTTTTCACCATATTTATTTGCTATTTTTTGATGATTAATACTCCTACGTACTGCATATCATTTTATATTTTCCCCACCTCTCCAGAGCCTCGCCTCACGCCAAAAAATAAGCGACTGCAATCTCACTCGCGACATCACCAGCGACGATGATATTTTGAAATCTGAAAGCGGTGGACAGATGCTTAGGTCAGGTTGCTCCGCTCGCGCCAGTCCACCGGCGCAAGCGCGTAGAAAATGGTCGCGCCGCGGCCTTCGTAACGAACTGACGTACCTGCGGGAATCCAAAGCACATCGCCCGGTCTTGTCTCATAGGCATGCTCACCGACGCGCAGCGTAAAAGCCCCGTCAAGCGTAAAAATCAATTCGTCGTAGTGGACCGTCCATTCGACAGAGACATTGTCGAAACGCGCGAGACCCGCACCCATGGTTTTGCTTAGTTCAGGACCGACCAGGCGTGCGATCGACGCGGATCCGCTACCTTGTTCGCCGAACGGTTCGAAGGACACAGTGTCACGTTGAAAATGAATGACTTCGGACATGGACATCTCCATCGTTGAGCGGCTGTACACAGTCGCCGAGGGTTTGCAAAAGGACGATTTTTCATCTTCCAGTGGAAGCAAAACAGCCGTGCCGTAATTGCGAAACGCGAACGGCCTTCATACCTGGGGCTGTTGACGGATAGTGCTCCTGTCATTTCATCCCCTTTGTTGTCGATTCGATGTCTTCTCGCTCTGCGACCTTGCTTTTATTTTGAAGCACCAAGTGCAGCTTCGCGAAATGAGCTAAGAGTTGCGAAAGGAGTAATTGCTTCGGGATCAATCAGACAGTGCAGGATCGCGGGCTTTCCGGAGGCGTATGCCCGATCCCACGCGCCTTCAAATTCTTCGGTGGTTTCGATGCGTTCGCCATAACCTCCGAAAGCCTGCGCGTATGCGGCGAAGTCCGGGTTACGTAATGTGGTGGCGACAACCCGGCCAGGATAGTTTTTCTCCTGATGCATCCGAATCGTGCCGTACATGCTGTTATCCACCACGATAAAAATGATGGGAAGTTCATATTGCACCGCGGTCGCAAATTCTTGCCCGTGCATCAGAAAGCAACCGTCGCCAGCGAATGAAACGACGGTTCTGTTACTGTGAACACGTTTCGCAGCGACCGCTGCGGGTACGCCATAGCCCATGGAGCCGCATGTAGGAGCGAGCTGCGTTCCGAACTCGCTGAACCGGTAAAAGCGATGCACCCAGATCGAGTAGTTTCCCGCGCCGTTGCAAATAACCGCATCAGCGGGAAGTCTTTTTTGGAGAAACTCGATGATCCGCGCCATTTGGAGTTCACCCGGAGACTGGATCCTGCTGAGGTCACTCCATCCTTCGTAATTCGTACGCGCAAGCTGCGTGGAAGACGCCCATAACGGCTGCTCAGGGGTGGCCAGCCTTGCAACCGCGGCGGCGAAGGACCTCGGCGATGCGTTGATGGAGAGTGTCGGCTGATAAACGCGCCCCAGTTCGTTAGTGTCCGGATGCACGTGAATGACATTTTGCGCAGGGGTCGGAATTCGTAAAAGCGTATAACCCTGACTCGCTGCTTCGGACAGTCGGGTGCCGATCAGCAATACGAGATCTGCCTCTTCTATCCGGGCCACCAGCTTTGGATTCGCTCCGAAGCTAAGATCGCCGATGAAATTGGGATGTGTTGCCGGAAAGAGCATCTGCCGACGATACGAAACCGCTACAGGGAGGCCATATCGTTCGCTAAATCGGACAAAGTTGGACACAGCCTCGGCGTCCCAACCGCTGCCTCCGAGAATCGCGACGGGGCGCTCGGCCGCCCGCAAATGTGCATCGAGCGTGGCAACGTTCGCTTCGCCGATCAACGTCTCGACCGGCGTGAACGGTTGAGGATCTAATGCGATGGCTGTCTCTGCAAGCATATCTTCGGGCAGCGCGATCACTACAGGTCCGGGCCGACCAGAAGTCGCTACATGGAATGCACGAAGCACAATCTCGGGGATCCGGGAAGGATCGTCGATTTCTGTAGCCCATTTCGCAAGGTGTCCAAACGTCGCCCGATAATCAACCTCCTGAAAAGCGTCGCGGCCGCGGGTTTTGCGTTCGACCTGGCCGACGAAAAGGATCATCGGGGTGGAGTCCTGCTGCGCGATATGAACGCCGGCCGCGGCGTTAGTGGCTCCTGGCCCACGTGTAACGAAACAGATTCCGGGTCGTCCCGAAAGTTTTCCATGTGCCTCCGCCATCATGGCGGCACCTCCCTCCTGCCGACAAACCGTAACCTCTATGGGCGCGTCATGCAGTGCATCAAGAGCGGCAAGATAGCTTTCGCCGGGAACGCAAAAAAGGTGTTTGACACCGTGAAGTACCAGCTGATCAATGAGGATTTGCCCGCCAGTTCGCGGCGTTGAAAGAGAACATTGCATGAAATGCCGTCCGATACAGTTTGTGTGAGACGCTAGGGATCGTGTTCTGCTTCAGGGTGTTTGAGATCGGGAGTGCGCTGCTTCAGCAGGTATAGTTGAGGCCCATTCGGCCACCGTCTGCAAAGATGACTTGCCCTGTAATGTACGAAGACTCATTGCTCGCAAGAAATAGAGCAATAGATGCAATTTCCTCTGGCTTGCCAAGGCGGCCCATCGGTGTGCGAGACATGATTTTTGCCGCGGCGTCCGGGGACGACAGCACCGTGTTTCGCACCAGCTCAGTTTCAATCGTGCCAGGGCCAATCGCATTCACGCGGATGCCGTGAGACGCGAGCGTAACCGCCATATTTCTGGTCAACTGGTTAATTCCGCCCTTCGAAACGTTATAAGCAAGTAACGAAGGAATCGTCATCACGGAATTGACTGATGACATATTGATGATGACACCAGGGCTTTCTCTTGAAAGCAGGTGGCGCGCCACTTCCTGACTCGCGATGAACGCCGATTTGAGATTGATGTTCAGGGTGCGGTCGAATACCTCTTCGGTGATTTCGAGCAGATCCTGCGGTGTTGCTACCCCTGCGCTGTTGAGCAAGATGTCAACTACGCCCATGGTATCTATCGACGACTGCACCAAGGCCCGCACCTGCTTCGCATCACCCGCATCGGAGGGGAAAAACGTCGCCTTGAAACCTTGTCGCTGCAATTCGTTTGCGAGAGCCTCACCAGAATTCTCGTTGATATCTGAAAAGCAGACTTCAGCGCCTGCCAAAGCAAATCGCTCTACGCACGCTCGCGCGATGCCATTCGCACCTGCAACTACGAGTGCCTTCTTGCCTTCGAGCTGTTTCATTTGCGTACTCCCCGATTCGTGAGAAGTGCTGGCACCCTACGCGCGGACGCTACTTAAGATGCAAGCCCACCAATACTAAAGTGACCGCAGCCTACGTTCCGCTACGCCGCCCTGCATTGGTCCGATATGGGACATTACGTCCGTATGAAGACCATTCTATTGTTCCAACTCTTTGATGTCAACGAAACCTGGCTGTGGGGATTGGCCAGCCCACGGTAGTCGTGCGAGGTGGGCGTCCAGGTTTCGTTGGGTTATTCAAGTCACCTAATACCGTGAGATGAACGGCAGGTATTTCAGGAGGTGTTAATGAGGGAAGCAGACCCAAGGCGGAACTCGTGTTGAGCGGGTTGGAGTGCAGTGCAACCTCGTTCACGTTCGTTTGCAACACTTATCGAGAAGTGGCTTTGACGGGGAATGTGTCGCGACCCTTGCCGCTCAGCTGGTTTCAGTCACGCCGGACGTGGCACAAGCGCGCCGAGAACCGCATCCAGTTCAATCTGACCGCGGATGATTTCATCGGGGTGATTTTCGAAATCAATCCAGTCTTCGTTGAGTCCATCGAACATGCGTATCCGTGACAGCGGATGCTTCATGCCTTGCGAGCGGAACAGCGCGTCCCAGGTGTCCCGGCCGATGGCTTCGGCGCGTACCGGGCGGTGAAGCACGCGGGCAAAGGCCAAGGCGAGGTCGTTAGGGCTCACTCGGCGTGGACCTTCGAGTTCGACGATACGCACGCCGCTCCATGTTTGCTGGAGCAGTTCAGCCGCAACGCGGCCTACATCTCTGATGGAGACCATCGGCAAGGGCTTGTCCAGCGGCTGCAGGTAACTGGCGATGACGCCATCGTCACGAGCAGACGCGACATCCCGCGCGGCGTTTTCCATGAACCAGCACGGTCGCAGGAATGCTACCGGCACAGGCATGGTGCGCAACGCCTGCTCCATCATCGTGTGTTGTGTGAGCAGATTGCTCTCACTAGCTTGCGCACCGATCGTTGACAGACAAACCACTTTTTCGGGCCGCGCCTTCAGAATCGAGGCGGATACGGCGTCGCTAACTGCGCGCGCCTCGGGGAACCCCGGTGTGGGGTCGAATTCCGAAGGGGGCAGGATGAAAACGCCAACCGCGCCATCGAACGCGGCGGCGAGCGCGGTAGCGTCGTCCATGCGGGCAGTGGCAAGCTCGCAACCGCGCTCCGTCCACGAAGCGGCTCGTGCGATGTCACGCACGATCCCTCGCACGGGGAGACCTGCCGCTATAAGTTCGAGGGCCAGCGCGCTACCGACCTTACCGGTGATTCCCGTGATTGCATACACTGCTCATCCTCCTCGCGTGGATAATCATGATGGAGCCGCACTGAAGTACAAGCCGTCCGGTGTTCCTTCGCGCCGACGTGGCTCCCCGAAGTGAACCGTGCAAAGATCTGGAGGGCTGGAAGCGTAGTGTCCGAGGTGAAATACCTGGTTCGTTTTTGTTGACAAGGTCCGATATGTGACCTATAGTCTGAATTGGGACAATTCTATTGCTGCATTCTTTTGATGTCAACGCGAGGAAGGATTGCATTGGTCATTTAGCGGATAGAGATGTGCTATATGGAAACCGAAACATTCGGATCTCGTCATAAGACTCAACCAGTCTTGAGGCATCCAGAAGCTTTAGAGGGGCACGGGAAGCGGCGCGGGGCGTTGAACGACAAGACGTCTTCGCTTCCTTGAGGAAACGCGACTTTAGCGGTATGCCTCCCGATCGGTTTCAGAGTGCAATGCCAGTATCCACACCAAGTCAAAATTCATTTATCAGCATGAGTAAAGCAACTGGAAGTACCTCGGTGAAGGAGCGTCGCCCGTCACCGCGAGCTGCCGCGCGGATAGTCCACGTCCTGCGACTCTTGGCCGATTTGCGCGAAGGTGCAAATTTAAGTAAGTTATGCGAACTTACTTCCACCCCCAAGACAAGCCTTCTGACGCTGTTGCGGGCTCTTACCGAAAGCGGCTACGTAAAAAACGTCCAGGGAACGTACACTTTAGGTTTGGAAGCGTTCAAGCTTGCATCAGCGGTTGTCGCTCACCGCCGCTTTCCCGAGGTTGCTCAATCGACAATTGAAGCGCTTGCCGCTGCTTCAGGTGAGACTGTGCTGATCGCTCATTTCACGCAAGACCGGCAACACATTGTTTATATCGCCAAGGCCGATAGCCCTAAGGAAGTGCGATTTATGGTGTCGGTTGGGGATAGAAGACCACTTTATTCGTCCTCTGCGGGGCGATTGCTCCTGGCAAATATGGCTCGGGTTGAGCAGGACGCTTACGTAAAGACTGTCCGGATCGACCCCGCCTCGAAATTGGTTACAAGCAAGTCCATGCTAAAGGACTTACTCGCTAAGGTTATTGAGTCCGGACTCGATACAGCAGACCTCGGCTCCGCCAACGATGTATATGGGATCGCTGCGCCGATCCTTGAGTCAAGTGGTGAGGTTTTGGCGGCGCTGGTCGTCGGTGGTCCAAACGCTCGAATGCTTGCCGACATACAGAACATCACCAATCTGTTAGTCCAGTCCGCGAACGAAATTTCCGAGCTTCTTGGCCGTCGCGGCCTTGACGCTTAAGTCGCCCCTTGCGCCGGAAAGCTTCGAGGCATTTAAGTAAACCTGCAATCCAGATTGAGTCAGATGGGTCCAGTGTCCCTTTAGAGTCGACTTTTTAAGAAATTCGAGCCACGTCGCCCGCGGGCGAATTTTGCTTGGATGCGAGACCTCTCGGCCCGACCAAGGGCACCCGACTCCGTTTTAGCGCATTGGTGACCATCTGCCTCCTTTACGCCCCCGCCAGAAAGCCGATCAATCTCCAGGCGTGATAGCACATTAGTCAGCGACAACATCACGTCGGGCCGATCACTTACTAAGTAGTCCGCTATATCAGCGTCAACAACGTCCCATTTTCCCTCCGTACAGCCGTTCCTCCACCTTGATTGACGCCCGCTGAGCAGCCCGGCCCAAATTTAAAGCGCACTGCGCAGGTAGAAGATGCTCTTCGAAGATCGGTTCGAGCACTGCCATCTCTACCTTCACGCTCATACCAATCGCCCTAACCCCGGTCGACCCGGCAATCCAGTCAGTGCGCATTGCGCGCGAGATGGGTGCCGAGATTGTGCTCATCACCACATATGGCCCCACGCGAAGCTGCATATAAGAGACACCGGCATCAGGGTTTGCGATCAGTTCGACGAAATTATTTGTTTTCACAAAAAACCGATGGCTATAATCAAGTCAAGGTCTCCTATGGAACGCGTGTTCTGATATCGGACCATGAAATCGAGGCTCCAGGAACAGGCCACCTTGCTAAATGCTCAAGTCACGGTTCCCGTTCATGGATTGACGTGCGAAGGATTTGCAAAATGTCCGGAGTTTCCCGCATTGCAAGCCGCTCCTCACAATTGGTTACCCGGTGAGGTCTATTGATATGCAGAATCGACGACATGGACAGGAGGCACCGGGCTTGACGAACAGATGCCGACACGGGGCATTGAAGTCACTGTCCAGTCAGAGTTTTGATTAGTTATACAAATTAAATCGTCGTTTGAGTGAAAACCAACCATGGAATAGGAGACCGCTGTGAGTAATTCTTCAGTCAACTTAAAGATCTCTGCAATTGCGCTCTCGTGCGCATTCTTCACACTCAGTGCGCAGGCACAGTCCACAGTAACTCTCTATGGCGCACTCGACGAAGGTCTCGACTACGTAACCAACAGCGGAGGGCATTCTCTTTGGCGCATGCGAGACGGCACATACGATGGCGTGTACGGCAGCCGATGGGGACTGAAGGGGAGCGAAGACCTCGGCGGAGGGCTCAGCGCCATTTTCAAGCTGGAGGCAGGTTTCAGCGTCGAAAATGGCCAGATGCGACAGGGGGGACTGGAATTCGGACGGCAGGCTTACGTCGGATTGTCAGACGACAAATACGGCACGCTTACGTTCGGGCGCCAGTACGATCCCGTTGTCGATTTCCTCCAGCCTATGACAGCAGGTGGCCAATTTGGCGGCCCGTTCGTCCATTCGGGCGATATCGACAATACGGACAACTCGTTCCGTGTAGACAACGCAATCAAATATGCTAGCCCGAAGATCGCTGGCGTAACGTTTGGCGGGATGTATTCGTTCTCAAACACCAATGCCGTCGGGCGGAGCACGACCGGACTCTGGGGCCTTGGAGCGAGCTACTCTTTCGGTCAATTTAATTTTGGCGGCGCTTACGAATACATCAAGGATCCAGGCGCCCTCCTCACGGACGGTGACTACGTGCCGAATACAACGGGGGCGGGGATCGGTGCGACCGGCCCCTTCAGCTACGTCGGACAGCCGGCCAGTCAACAAATCGTGGGCGCTGGGGTGTCCTATCTGATCGGTAACACAACGCTCGGCCTGGATTTCAGCGATACGAATTTTAAAGATGCGAACGGCACGACGAGCTCAGTGCGCTTCGACAATTACGAAGCGTTTGTACGCTACGCGATCAGCCCGGCGTTTTCTGTTGGTGGCGCCTATACGTACACCCACGGCAAGGTCAACTACAGCGGACAGGTTCCAATCTATCAATCAGTCGGGCTTGCGACGTCTTACGCACTTTCGAAAAGCACATCTCTCTACGCGATGGCCGTATGGCAGAAGGCAGTTGGCGGCGCCGGCGTGGCTGATATCCTCGACGGTGCAGTTGGCGATGCATCAACTAACAACCACCAATCGGTGGTCCGAATCGGCATTTATCACCTGTTCTAACAGACAAATTTCTCAACTTGAACCCAGCACCGACGTCGCGGATCTGCTTTAGCCCGAGCAGAAGCGACGCCGGCGTTTCGACGCGAGTCCCTTTAAAGCAGGGTCGCGATGGAGAACCAACCGTTGTCTGTAACGCGGTTCACAGCTGTGTTTAAACAGGTAGATTGGGCACACCGGTGGGCGAGCTGATCCATCAAACCCTGCACGTTTGACTAACTTTATTATGGATACCAAAACATGTGCCGTCCGAGCGGTACTGCGTGATGAGGACCATCACGAGACCGTACAGCAACTGACAGATCATCTCGGTCCCGACAATCTCATCGCGGCTCAATGGCCGGTAGGCCACCCGGTCGATCGGGATCGCGAGCGATAACGCTGAAGCACGCCGTCGAAATCGCTAACAGGACTCGAAATCAGCAGCGGTAAAACCGCAAAACAGATGCGAAGATAGTGGTCATTCAGTTAGCAGATACGGGTGATGCCAGTCCATCCAGTCATACCATCCCGTTGTATTGACCCATGCCCACGTCGAACAATATTCCTTGGTAGCCGGCATAGCTACATCCCCTTCTCCGCTCAGTTGCTCATCTGCCCCTAACCCCGCTCGGCTTTCACCAAGATTCTTTACCGGCATTGTCATTGACTTCTCATTCATAGCCGGACTCCTTTTAAGCAGCACTCTTCACCATATCCTCGATCACCTTCTTCGCATCGCCGAAGACCATCATGGTCTTGTCCATGTAGAACAGATCGTTGTCGAGACCCGCATAACCGGCCGCCATCGAACGCTTGTTGACGATCACCGTACGCGCCTTGTACGCCTCGATAATCGGCATGCCCGCAAT
>NZ_JBNDMP010000023.1:0-67749 GCF_050436645.1 Paraburkholderia sp. GAS33 | reverse complement strand
ACCCGTTTATTGCGTTTCGCTACGGTCATCGTCGCTCCTGTTACTGGCAGTCTCCTGCCAAATGACCGTTTACACAAAACTATTTACACCCTCGCAGCGAGAGCAACCACCAAAGCGCCGCGCAGGCCAAAAAAATCAAACAACCACAGTCTGCGCCTCACCCTCGGCACTATTACGCACAGAGCCAATCTTCCAAACCTGCTCACCGGCGGCAGCCAAAAGACCAATAGCCTTATCTGCATCCTGAGCAGCAACCACAACAACCATCCCGATCCCGCAGTTGAACACGCGGTGCATTTCCGCGTCAGCCACACCACCATGCTTCTGCAACCACGAGAACAGCGGCGGCAACGGCCAGGCCCGATGATCGAGCTCAGCAGTCAACCCATCCCGCAAAACTCGCGGAATATTTTCGACGAGCCCACCGCCGGTGATATGCGCCATTCCCTTCACGGCAACCTGCTCCATCAGCGAAAGCAGCGGCTTCACATAGATATGCGTAGGCGCCATCAACGCATCGGCCAGGGAACGGCCGTCAAAGTCCGCCGACAGATCCGGCTGCGCCCGCTCAATGATCTTGCGCACCAGCGAGAATCCATTCGAATGAATTCCGCTCGAAGCCAGACCCAGCACCACGTCGCCCGGGGTAATCGTGCTGCCGTCGATAATCTTGCTTTTCTCGACCGCGCCAACCGCAAACCCGGCCAGATCGTATTCGCCATCCGGATACATGCCCGGCATTTCCGCGGTTTCACCGCCGATCAACGCGCAGCCAGCCAGTTCGCAACCTTGTGCGATGCCCTTCACGACCGTCGATGCCGTGCCGACGTCCAGCTTGCCGCAGGCGAAGTAGTCGAGGAAGAACAGCGGCTCGGCGCCCTGCACCAGAATATCGTTGACGCTCATCGCCACCAGATCCTGGCCAACCGTGTCATGCTTGTTCAGGTGAAACGCCAGCTTCAGCTTCGTGCCGACGCCGTCCGTGCCCGAGACGAGTACCGGTTCGCGGTATTTTTTCGGCACCTCGAAGAGCGCGCCAAACCCGCCGATGCCGCCCAGCACACCGTCACGCAACGTCTTTTTGGCAAAGGGCTTGATCGCGTCGACAAGGGCGTCGCCCGCGTCAATGTCCACGCCGGCGTCGCGATACGACAGACCTTGAGCGTCAGGGGCGGATTTCGGTTGATTCATGGGGAGGAGCAAGAAGGTCGGTAAAATGCGATTTTACCCGATGCCGATCCAGAGTTGGCGCTTCAGCGCCTACTCTGGTCCCATGCAGAGCTGTCAGCCACCTGGTCGGACATATTCACCCCCGTCGTACCTCAGGAAATCCATTTTGCAGCAGAACTCCTCGATTCTGACACCGTATCAGCGCCGCGCCTTCATCTGGGTCGCTATCGCGCTCGGCCTCGGCATCCTGCTCTGGCTGCTCAGCCCGGTGCTCACGCCGTTCCTGCTCGGCGCCATCCTCGCCTACATCCTCCAGCCAGGCGTCGCGTGGCTGGTGCGCCGGCGCGTGCCGCGCGCCCTCGCCGCCCTGCTGATGATGCTGGTCTTCACCGTGCTCCTCACCATCATGATCCTGCTGGTGCTGGTCGTGATCCAGAAGGAAGGTCCGCAACTCAAACTGCAGGTACCCGTGCTGTTCACGCACGTTAGCGCCTGGCTGCAACCCAAACTGGCCCTGCTCGGCCTCGCCGATTCGCTCGACTTCGCCAGCATCCGCGATCTCGTGATGAATCAGCTCGAAGGCAGCGCGCAAACCGTCGCCCTCTACGCATGGACCTCGATCCGCACCAGCGGTAACGTCATGATGACCGTGATCGGCAACGTCGTGATGGTGCCGTTGGTCCTGTTCTACCTGTTGTACGACTGGAACCGCATGCTCGAGCGCGCCGAGGGCTTCGTGCCGCGCCGCTGGCTCGAAAAGACCGTGCAGCTTGCCCGCGACATGGATCGGATGCTCTCCCAGTACCTGCGCGGCCAGCTGCTCGTGATGGCCGTGCTGGCCGTCTTCTACGCGATCGCACTAACCATCGCCGGCTTCGAGATCGCGCTGCCGATCGGCATTTTCACCGGCGTCGCGGTCTTTATTCCGTATATCGGCTATGCCACCGGCCTCGCTCTGGCGCTTGTCGCCGCGCTGCTGCAGTTCGGCGACTGGTATGGCTTCGGCGCGGTTGCGGTGATTTACGGCGTCGGGCAGATTCTCGAGAGCTTCTTCCTGACGCCACGCCTCGTCGGCGAACGCATCGGCATGCATCCGCTCGCCGTGATCTTCGCCTTGCTCGCGTTCGGCCAGCTATTCGGCTTCTTCGGTGTGTTGCTGGCGTTGCCCGTTAGCGCGATCCTGTCGGTGGCCCTGCGCGAATTGCGGCAAGGCTATCTGTCGAGCACGCTTTACAAGAACTGACGATCCCTGGCTAACTGACCCAAGCGCTCAACGGCTACCCGCGGTTCTCATTACCGGTTTCTACTACTGTGCTTCGTCAACTGACGCTCGATCTCGGCACCCCGCCGCCCTCGACATTCGACAACTTCTTCGCCGGCTCCAACGCAGAGCTGGTCACGCGGCTGCGCGGGCTGGAAAGTGCGCTCGCAGCCGGACCCGTGGCTGATCGCTCGTTCTACATCTGGGGCGAGGCGGGCAGCGGCCGCACCCATCTGCTGCAGGCGCTGGTCCACGAGGCACAGCCCGGGCACGCGTGCTTTGCAAGCCCCCAGAGCAGTCTCGCTGCGTTTGCCTTCGACCCGCGAGTGGCGCTCTACGCCATCGACGATTGCGACGGCCTGTCCGGCGCCCAGCAGATCGCCGCGTTCAACCTCTTCAACGAAGTGCGTGCGCATCCCACCAGCGCTTTGGTGGCGGCCGGCAACGCGGCGCCGATCGGCCTCGCGGTACGTGAAGACCTGCGCACGCGCCTCGGCTGGGGTCTGGTGTTTCACCTCGCGCCGCTGCCCGACGACGTCAAGGCTGCCGTGCTCAAGCACGCCGCCCGTGAACGCGGCATCGCGCTCGCCGACGACGTGCCGGCCTACCTGCTCACTCACTTCCGGCGCGATATGCCCAGCCTGATGGCCTTGCTGGACGCGCTCGATCGCTTCTCGCTCGAACAGAAACGGGCGGTCACCTTGCCGCTGCTGCGCGCCATGCTGGCATCCCCGGCGGACACTGAAGAGTCGAGAACGGCAACCGTTGCAGCCGCTTCAAGTAAAATAGGCCCCCATGGCTAATCTCGCACTCTTCGATCTCGACCACACGCTCATCCCCACCGACAGCGACCACGAATGGGGCCGCTTCATGGTGAAGCACGGCATGGTCGACGCCGAAAACTTCGCACGTGAAAACGACCGTTTCTATGCCGACTACAAGGCCGGCAAGCTCGACATTCACGCCTATCTCGTCGCCATGCTGACGCCGCTCGCGAAGTACTCGCGCGCGCAGCTCGCCGAGTATCACCAGATGTACATGCACGAAGTGATCAAGCCCACCATCGTGCCGGTCGCGCTCGAACTGGTGCGCCAGCATCGCGACGCGGGCGACCTGTGCTGTATGGTCACTGCCACCAACGAATTCATCACCGGCCCGATTGCCGCCGTGTTCGGTGTCGACAAACTGATCGCCTGCGAAGCGGAAACCGTGGACGGCCAGCCGCACTCGGACTACACCGGCCGTCCCACCGGCACACCCAGCTACAAGGAAGGCAAGATCGTCCGTACCGAGGCGTGGCTCGCTTCGCTCGGCAAGACATGGTCGGACTTCGAGCGCAGCTATTTCTATAGCGATTCGCATAACGACATCCCGCTGCTCCAAAAGGTCACTGACCCGATTGCGACCAATCCGGACGACACGCTGCGCGCTCATGCGCAAGCGCACGGCTGGCGCATCCTCGAACTCTTTCAACCCACGTGATCAAAAAATTTATCCGTAAGCTGTTCGGACAGGATCCGGCACCCGCTGACAACACCGCCCCCTCCGAAGCAGACGAAGCGTCCCGCGCCCCGGCAAAAACCGGCCATAGCGACGCCAGCAGCACTACCTCTGCGGCCAGACCGCGCCGCAAACCGGCGGCGTCACGCGACACCACCAAGGCCGCACCCGAGCCCGACGTGCCAGTGATCATTCCCGCTGACGTGCACGGCATCAACCCGGCGCTGATCTCGAGGAACGCCATTCGCGTCACCGAGGGGCTGCAGCAGGCCGGCCACCGGGCATTTATCGTCGGCGGCGCCGTACGCGACCTGCTGCTCGGCATCGCGCCGAAAGACTTCGACGTCGCTACCGACGCCACGCCCGAGCAGGTGCAGAAGCTGTTCCGCCGCGCGCGCATCATCGGCCGGCGTTTTCAGATCGTGCACGTGCAGTTCGGTCAGGAAATCATCGAAACCTCCACGTTCCGTGCCCTGGTCGATCCACCCGCCGCCGACGCCGCGCCGCCGCGGCGCCTGAAGCGCGACGAACTCGACCGCCGCACCCACGCGGTCGACGCCAGCGGCCGCGTGCTGCGCGACAACGTCTGGGGTGAGCAGCACGAAGACGCCACCCGCCGCGACTTTACGATCAACGCGATGTACTACGATCCGGCCACGCAAACCGTGCTGGACTATCACAACGGCATGGCCGATATGCGTGCCCGTCTGCTGCGCATGATCGGCGATCCGGCCACCCGTTACCGCGAAGATCCGGTACGCATGCTGCGCGTGGTGCGTTTTGCCGCCAAGCTCGGCTTCGAGATCGAAGACACGACTCGCGCGCCGATCAAGGAAATGGCGGATCTGATCAACAACGTGCCGGCTGCGCGTCTGTTCGACGAAATGCTCAAGCTGATGCTGTCGGGCTACGCACTTGCCTGTCTGCAGCGCCTGCGCCAGGAAGGCCTGCATCATGGCCTGCTGCCGCTGCTCGACGTAGTGCTCGAGCAGCCGCACGGCGAGAAATTCATCACGCTCGCGCTCACCAACACGGATAACCGTGTGCGCGCCGGCAAGCCGGTTTCGCCCGGCTTCCTGTTCGCTACCCTGCTGTGGCACGACGTGCAGCAGCGCTGGCAGGCGTTCGAGGCAAACGGCGAATATCCGGTGCCTGCGCTGCACCGGGCGATGGACGAAGTGCTCGACATGCAAACCGAGAAACTCGCCATCCACAAACGTTTCTCATCGGATATGCGCGAGATCTGGGGCCTGCAGTTGCGCCTCGAAAAGCGCTCGGGCCGCAGCGCGCTGAAGCTGATGGAACACCAAAGATTTAGAGCGGGGTATGATTTCCTCCTGTTGCGCTGCGAATCGGGCGAACTCGAAGAGTCGGTCGGTGCGTGGTGGACGGAGTTCATCGAAGGAGACGCCGTCGCGCGCGAGACATTGCTCACGCAAGGCGGGAAGGACCGGAGCCCCAAAAAACGCCGGAGGCGCAGCAGTGGCGCCAGAAACCGCAAACCGGGCGACGGAATGGAGGGCGGTGCGACCGTGGAGCGCGCAGCAGACGACGTGAGTCACGAAGGCTCACACGAAGACTGACGCGGCCATGTTGCTCGCCGTCGAACGATAGTCGCAGGAAGTTATGCCATGACGGTTGCTTATCTCGGCCTCGGCGCGAATCTCGGGGATGCGCGCCAGACCCTGAAAGACGCGGTAGTGTGTCTCGCCCAACAGCACACCATCACCGTGCTCGCCAAGTCGAGCCTGTATCGCACTGCGCCCATCGACGCGGGCGGTGACGACTACTACAACTGCGTCGTGAAGCTCGATACCACCCTGCCGGTCCGGCATCTTCTGGCGCTGTGCCACAAGATCGAACTGCACTTCGGCCGCGAACGGCCGTTTCGGAACGCCCCCCGCACGCTCGATCTCGACATTCTGCTGTTCGGCGACTACTCGATCGAGGAACCGGATCTGATCGTGCCGCATCCGCGTCTGATCGAGCGCGCGTTCGCACTGGTGCCGCTCGTCGAAGTCGACCCTGACTTGACGATTCCACAACACGGTCGCGCCGACGCGTTTCTCGCGGCCGTTGCCGATCAGCGTATCGAAAAGATGAAGTCGCCGTGTCAGTGTCCGGTGCTCAATGCGTTGAGCGGCGGCAGTGATAGCGAAGCCGGCACTAGCGGCAAATCCACCAAAGGCGGCTGCTCATGAGCACGTCTCCGCTGACGGTCACCGCCCCCCAGCTACGCCCGCCGTTTCGCTATATCGCGATTGAAGGGCCGATCGGGGTTGGCAAGACCTCGCTGGCACGACGCCTCGCGGAACGATGGTCAATGCAACCAGTGTTCGAGCGGCCACAGGACAATCCGTTTCTCGAACGCTTCTATCGCGACACCGGGCGTTACGCGCTGGCCGCGCAACTGCACTTTGCCCTTCAGCGTGCCCAACAGGCGCAGGAGGTTGCGGCAGCGTACGCGGCGGGCACAGCGCTGATCGCCGATTTCATGACGGAGAAAAACGAGATCTTCGCCCGGTTGACACTGCCTGAAGACGAATGGCAGTTGTATCGCGCACTCGCAAAGCAGATCGATGCACAGACTCCGCGCGGAACCACCGCGGGAAGTCCGGGCACTGCCCCAGCGCCGGATTTTGTGGTGTACCTGCAGGCCAGCCCGGAAGTGCTGTTTGCGCGGATCCAGAAACGCGCGATCCCAATGGAACTACAGATCTCGAACGCGTACCTGCACTCCCTATGCGACGCGTATAACGACTTCTTCTATCACTACGACCGCACGCCGGTGCTGACGGTCAACGCCGAACACCTGAATCCGCTCGACTCGGACGCGGACCTTGCGCTGCTCGTCGAACGCATCGAGACGATGCGCGGGCGCAAGGAATTCTTTGTCAAAGGCACGTCGCTCTGAGCGACGGTGCCCTCCTCCTTTTCCAACGGAACACCCCATGAGCTATTTGCAGGAAACGAGTAGGAACGCCATTACCGTTCCGAAACTGCAGGCAATGCGCGACGCGGGCGAAAAGATCGCCATGCTCACCTGTTACGACGCGAGCTTTGCGGCACTGCTGGACCGCGCGGGCGTCGACGTGCTGCTGATCGGCGATTCGTTAGGGAATGTGCTGCAAGGCCAGACGACGACGCTGCCGGTCACGCTCGGAGAAATCGCGTATCACACGGCCTGCGTTGCGCGGGCACGCCCGTCAGCGCTGGTCGTCGCCGATCTGCCGTTCGGCACCTACGGCACACCGGAGACGGCCTTCGCCAGCTCCGTGGAGTTGATGCGCGCGGGCGCCCACATGGTCAAGCTGGAAGGTGGCGAATGGCTCGCCGATACGGTGCGCTTCCTGGTGGAGCGAGCCATTCCGGTATGTGCGCATATTGGCCTCACGCCACAGTCGGTGCACGCATTCGGCGGCTTCAAGGTGCAGGGCAAGACGGAAGCCGGCGCAAGCCAGTTGCTACGCGACGCGCTCGCTATTCAGGACGCGGGTGCTCAACTGGTCGTGATCGAGGCGGTCCCGACTCAGCTCGGCACCGAAGCCACCAGGCAGTTGCGGATTCCGACCATCGGCATTGGTGCGGGGGTGGAATGCTCGGGGCAGGTGCTCGTGCTACACGACATGCTCGGGATTTTCCCCGGCAAGCGTCCGCGATTCGTCAAAGATTTCATGCAGGGACAGCCGAGCATTTTCGCGGCCGTCGAAGCGTATGTGCGCGCGGTGAAGGACAGCTCGTTCCCCGGCCCGGAACATACGTTTTGAGATTGGTGTGCCGGACGGTTTGGGACCCGTCCGATTTTTGTTGAATGCCTGGACGTCTATCTTCTTCGGTTCATTTACGCGGCTCCGCCGCAAACCGAAGAGAAACGTCCATGAGCCCCATTTGCCTGATCAACGTCGCGGGAATCCGCGATCACGCTTTGCACCTCACTGACATGCCGCGATCCACGTGGCATGTACGCCTGGTCGACTGGGTGGCGCGCCTGTTGCTCATCTACTGCGCTTGAATGACGCTTGTCTCAGCGCCGCGCTACTTCCCTTACACGCAGCGCGACCTGCTTTGGCGGAGCGGCCGCCTAACCGACCTGCTGCCGTACACCAACCTCGCGAGCCTGTCGTCGTGGCCGGAATCCTACCCTGCGACACGCGCCGGTAAGGCACCCCGCAACGCGTTGCATATAAGAAGCGCGTCGGCATTCAATACGTCAGCGCGCCTCAGGACACGCTCCTGCGCATCCAACTCCGCATCTTCAAGCAGCACTCCTCGCATCACCCCAGGCAACACGCCTGACGATAACGGCGGCGTCCACCAGCGCCCATCCAGCTTCACGAATACATTCGAACGGCCGCCTTCAGTCAACTCGCCGCGCTCGTTAAAAAACAGCGTGTCGAACGCACCCAGGGCCTCGGCGTTGCGCCAGCCGCGGTCGTATTCCGCCCGGCGCGTGGTTTTGTGATGCAACAGCATGTCGCTCGCCTGGGTGGCCGTGAAACCGTGATCGGGGGCGAGCAGTACGCCGACGACATTGTCGGACAGTGGCGTCAGCGCTGCTGCGCTAATCTGCACCGCACCACCTTTGGCGAGAGCAAGTCGTACGCGATGCGGTACTCCGGCTGACAGCGCAGCGCACTGCGCTTCGATTCGCTCGCGCAAATCCGCTTCGTCGAACCTGAAACCGAGCCACGCCGCACTCGCCGCAAGCCGTGCGAGATGGCGCGCCACGTGGCGGACACCGTCCTCACGCGTCGCGTACATCGTTTCGAATAGCTCGAAGCCTGGATCGGCGTTAGTGAGGAATCTCGCTTTCCACTGGCACTCCGCGTATTCGTCAGCGGCAACGCTGTCGAGCACGATGCCCGCCCCAACGCCCATGCTGCCGCTACGGGTGCCGGTTCTGCCGTCCGGCGCATCGAGCGTCAAGGTGCGAATCGCGACGGACAGACAAAAGTCGCCGCAGACGCTGTGGGTGTGGTTTGAGGCGCTCGCCACTTCTGGAGCGTGCGAGTCGTTTGTCACGTCCGAGGCATCTGAGACATCCGACGCGTTTGCCGAATCTGAAGAAGCGTTTGTGGTGTGGCTGGCGGCATCGAGCCAGCCGATCGCGCCGGTGTACAAACCGCGTGGCGAGGTTTCAAGCCTGTCGATCAACTGCATCGTCCGATGCTTCGGTGCACCGGTAATCGATCCGCACGGAAACAAAGCGCGCAGCACGTCCGCAAACGAAGTCTGGGCACGTAACCTCGCCTCTACAGTCGACGTCATCTGCCACACCGACGCATACGGTTCGACCGAGAACAGCGCTGGCACCTTGACCGAGCCCGTCTCGGCGACTCGCGACAGATCGTTGCGCAAGAGGTCGACGATCATCACGTTTTCCGCGCGATTTTTCGGATCGTTGGCGAGAAACTCGGCGGCGTGCCGGTCGGCGACGGGATCGTCCGGGGTACGTGGCGCGGTGCCCTTCATCGGACGCGCGCGTAACGTGACACCCGCTTTCTCGACAAACAGCTCCGGCGAGCACGACAACACCCAACGGTCGCCGGGCAAGGCGACCAACGCGCCATACGACACCGGCTGCCGCGCCCGCAGCCGGCGATACAGCGCAGCGGGCGTGCCAAAGACGTCGAACCTGAGCCGGTACGTGTAGTTGACCTGATAGGAATCGCCGATACTAAGCGCGTGATGAATCGCCGCGATGGCTGCTTCGAATTGCGCCGGATCGACGCTGGGGCGCGCGGCGGTGGTACCCGCTACCGACGGTTGCTCCGCGCCGCCGTCGCGTTGCACCAGCCACGCGTCGGCTTCGTCACGCGAGAGCTTCGCGCATTGCTCGAACAATAAAAAACGCAGCGTGGCATCGTCACGCTGCGTTTTATTCTCTGACTGGCGGGACTGGCCGCCGGAGGACCGCGCACCGTGCAGCACAAGCTGACGGCCGAACTCATAATCGCCGAGCATCACGGCATGCAGACCACGCCGCAAATCAGCGGCCACCGCATCGCATACTGCATCGAGCTGCTCCGCATCCACGCAGACACGCTCATGCAGAAACCGCGTGTACAGGCGGCTCGAGCGCCGCGCCGCCGTCGCGTGGCAATCGTCGAGCAATGCAAACACGGCGTCGCGATCATCCACCATCTTGCCCGCCACCAACTTCAAACTTCCATTAATCGAAGAAGCTCTTCACACGATCGAACCAGCTCTTGCTTTGCGGGCTGTGACGCGCACCGCCCTCGACCAGCGACTTCTCGAACTGCTGGAGCAGCTCGCGCTGCGGCTCGGTGAGCTTGACCGGCGTCTCGACCTGCACGTGCACATACAGATCGCCTGCAATGCTCGAACGCAACCCCTTGATGCCCTTGCCGCGCAGACGGAAGGTCTTGCCCGACTGGGTGCCTTCGGGCACCGTAAAGCTCGCGCGGCCCGCCAGCGTCGGCACTTCGATTTCACCGCCAAGTGCCGCCGTTGTGAACGGAATCGGCATCTGGCAATGCAGATCGTCGCCGTCGCGCTCGAACACCGAGTGCTGCTTGATATGGATTTCGACGTACAGATCGCCCGACGGACCGCCATTGATACCCGGCTCGCCGTTACCGGCCGAGCGGATCCGCATGCCGTCGTCGATACCCGCCGGAATCTTCACTTCCAGCGTCTTGGTTTCCTTGACCTTGCCAGCGCCGTGGCAATTCACACACGGATCGGGAATGTGGCTACCCGTGCCGTGGCACTTCGGGCAAGTCTGCTGAATGCTGAAAAAGCCCTGCGACATCCGGACCGAACCCGCGCCGTTACAGGTGGGGCAGGTTTCCGGCTTGGTACCGGGCTTCGCGCCCGAACCGTGACAGACTTCACACGACACCCAGCTCGGCACCCGGATCTGCGTGTCGTAGCCGTGCGCGGCCTGTTCCAGCGTGATTTCCATGCTGTAACGCAGATCGGCACCGCGGTACACCTGCGGACCGCCACGGCCGCCGCCGCGCGCAGCGCCACCGGCCGCCTGGCCGAAGATGTCGCCGAAAATATCGCCGAATGCATCGGCAAATCCGCCGAAGCCCTGCGCGCCGGCGCCGCCCATATTCGGGTCGACGCCTGCATGGCCATACTGGTCGTACGCCCCACGCTTCTGCGAGTCCGACAGCATTTCATAGGCTTCCTTCACCTCTTTGAAATGCTCTTCCGCATCCTTGTTGCCCGGATTGCGGTCGGGGTGATGCTTCATCGCCAGCTTGCGATAAGCCTTCTTGATTTCGTCGTCGCTCGCGTTCTTTGCGACGCCCAGAACCTCGTAGTAATCCCGTTTCGCCATATCGGTTCAACGCCCGCCGCGCAGCAAGGCACGGCGGCTCCTCTTGAATGCTGGAGTCTTACGACTCGTCCGGCCGTTGCTCGCCCCTCGTTTGCACGAATTGAGCAACGCCCTCCATAAAACAAATGTGCCCGGAGAGCCCAAAAAGGCTCACCAGGCGCGATAACCGCTTTGCAGGTTTATGCCCCCACAGACGGACACAAACCGTTTTGCAGCCGACCCGCACACATTGCTGTGTGCGGCTTTACGGTCAGACGGCGACCTGGCTTTAGTCCTTCTTGACTTCCTTGAACTCGGCGTCGACCACGTCGTCTTCCGGCTGGCTTGCACCACCGGCCGAGGCACCACCCGGCGCTGCGCCCGCGGCACCGGCCGCTGCGCTTGCTGCACCTTGCTCGGCCTGCATGTCGGCGTACATCTTCTCACCGAGCTTTTGCGAGGCCGTTGCCACGACTTCGATCTTGGCTTCGATCGCCGCCTTGTCGCTCGAGCCGCTCTTCAGCGTGTCTTCGAGGTCCTTCAGCGCTGCTTCGATCTTTTCCTTCTCAGCCGCTTCCAGCTTGTCGCCGTATTCGGTGAGCGCCTTCTTCGTGCTGTGGACCAGTGCGTCGCCCTGGTTGCGGGCATCGGCCAGTTCGCGCAGCTTGTGATCTTCTTCCGCGTTTGCTTCGGCGTCCTTCACCATCTTTTCGATCTCGGCTTCAGATAGACCCGAGTTCGCCTTGATGACGATGCGGTTTTCCTTGCCGGTCGCCTTGTCTTTCGCGCCGACGTGCAGAATACCGTTCGCGTCGATGTCGAAGCTCACTTCGATCTGCGGCACGCCGCGCGGTGCAGGCGGAATACCTTCGAGGTTGAACTCGCCCAGCAGCTTGTTGCCGGCTGCCATTTCGCGTTCGCCCTGGAACACCTTGATCGTGACGGCACCCTGGTTGTCGTCGGCCGTCGAATACACCTGTGCGTGCTTCGTCGGGATCGTGGTGTTCTTGTTGATCATCTTCGTCATCACGCCGCCGAGCGTTTCGATGCCGAGCGACAGCGGGGTCACGTCGAGCAGCAGAACGTCCTTACGGTCACCCGACAGAACCTGACCTTGAATCGCGGCGCCCACGGCCACGGCTTCGTCCGGGTTCACGTCACGGCGCGGTTCCTTGCCGAAGAACTCCTTAACCTTGTCCTGCACCTTCGGCATACGCGTCATACCGCCGACCAGAATCACGTCGTCGATTTCGCCAACCTTCACGCCAGCGTCCTTGATAGCCAGACGGCACGGCTCGATGGTGCGTTCGATCAGTTCTTCCACCAGCGCTTCGAGCTTCGCACGCGTAATTTTCAGGTTCAAGTGCTTCGGACCCGACGCGTCTGCCGTGATGTACGGCAGGTTGATTTCGGTCTGCTGGCTCGACGACAGTTCGATCTTGGCCTTTTCAGCTGATTCCTTCAGGCGTTGCAGCGCGAGCACGTCCTTCGACAGGTCGACGCCTTGTTCCTTCTTGAACTCGCCAATGATGTAATCGATGATGCGCTGGTCGAAGTCTTCACCGCCGAGGAACGTATCGCCGTTCGTCGAGAGCACTTCGAACTGCTTCTCGCCGTCAACGTCGGCGATTTCGATGATCGAGACGTCGAACGTGCCGCCGCCCAGGTCATACACGGCGATCTTGCGGTCGCCCTTTTCGTTCTTGTCGAGGCCGAACGCGAGCGCAGCTGCGGTCGGTTCGTTGATGATGCGCTTGACTTCCAGACCGGCGATGCGGCCCGCATCTTTGGTGGCCTGACGCTGGCTGTCGTTGAAGTACGCGGGAACCGTGATCACCGCTTCGGTGACCGGCTCGCCGAGGTAGTCTTCAGCGGTCTTCTTCATCTTGCGCAGGACTTCAGCCGAGATTTGCGGCGGAGCCAGTTTCTGATCGCGCACTTCGACCCAGGCGTCACCGTTGTCGGCCTTGACGATCTTGTACGGCATCAGCGCGATGTCTTTCTGCACTTCTTTTTCTTCGAAGCGGCGGCCGATCAGGCGCTTGACCGCGTACAGCGTGTTCCTCGGGTTCGTGACCGACTGACGCTTCGCAGGCGCGCCGACGAGAATCTCGCCGTCTTCCATGTAAGCGATGATCGACGGCGTGGTGCGCGCGCCTTCCGAGTTTTCGATCACCTTGACCGAATTGCCTTCCATGATCGCCACGCACGAGTTGGTCGTGCCGAGGTCGATGCCGATGATTTTGCCCATTTTTACTAATCTCCTGACTTTGATCGCTGCGGTAGGTTGCCTTGTGCCCATCTGGCGGCAAGGCAACCCGCCTTCAATTCAAACCTGCACTCAACATAAGTGCGTCTGCATCGTTTTCAAGACCTTGAATGCAATGCGGTCTTTAATTTTTTTCAATCGCCTGCGGCTTCGGGATTGGCGTTGCCGGGGATTTGCCCGACTTGTTGCCACCCCGGCTAACCGCCAGTACCGGCCACGCCATCCATCGCCTTTGAAACGGCCTTTGCGGCAGCCTTCCCCCGGGCGGCTGCCACCGCCGCCTCGAACTGCCCGAGGCCGTGCCAGCCAGTCGCCCGGCCAAGCCGCTTGCCACGATGAAAGAAGAACCACGTCGGCACGCCATGCAGCATGAAACGGCGGCCCAGCTCACGGTGCTCGTAGACGTTGCTGTGAAACCATCTAAGCCCGAGCGCGCGAATCGCGTCGGGCTGCGCCAGCATCGCCTTCTTCGCTATTTCGCAGTTGAAGCAGTCGAGTCCCCAGAAGAACACCACCGCCACCTCATCGCGAACCGCTTCGAGCGCGGCGTCGAACGACTCTGCGCTCAATTCCTGCATCTCGAACACGGCAAAAGCCGTGGAATCGACGGGAAGGTTGGCCATGATAGCGGGGATGCCTGCCCGGGAGCGCCTGAGCGATGCCTGAGGTCTACTTCGGCTTACTTCGGCTGGGCGACGGTAACGAGCGCCGGGCGCAGCACGCGGTCGGCGATCACGTAACCCTTTTGCAGCACGGAGACGATGGTGTTGGGCTCCTGCTCGGCCGGCACCATCGAAATAGCCTGGTGACGATGCGGGTCGAACTTCTCGCCTGCCGGAGGATTGATCGCCACGACGCGGCCTTTCTCAAGCGCACCGCTCAACTGGCGCAGCGTCAGCTCGACACCCTCACGAACCTTCTGCAGGTCGTCGGACGAGTGGGCGACGGCGGCCTCGAGGCTGTCGACTACAGGCAGCAGATGCTCGGCAAAGCTCTCGATCGCGAACTTGTGAGCCTTGGTGACATCTTCCTGCGCACGCCGGCGCACATTTTCGGTCTCGGCCTTGGCACGCAGAAAGCTCTCCTGCAACTCGGCGATTTTGGTCTGCGCTTCGGCCAACGCGGCTTCGGCGCCGGCCGGCGCAGCTTCAGCCGGGTTGACTTCCGGCTGAGCTGCGTTGGCCTCGGCAGCCTGGCGCGCGGCTTCTTCGGCGGGCGTGGGATTCTGGCTCGTCGGATTCTCTTGCGTGTTTTCCATGTCGCTGAAAGTCGTAAAAAAGTTAAAGCCAAGGGCGGCCGCGTGGTGCTCTGAAAGGCCCGCTTGAGCGTTGCAGAAACGCCACACAAACCACCGCTCATCGCCTACTGAGTTTGGGTCTCAAAGCACGATTTCAAGCGGTCAAAAGGAACTTTTCGCACCGCAACAGTGCGGCAGAAATGCCTCGTTACAACCATTAATCAGATAGAGATTGAGCGGCCTCGTGGACTGACCTAAACTTCAGCTGTCCACCCGGGAAGGCACGTTTACCCTAACCTGGTATATACCACTTCACTTAACTCATCGCGCGTTCGTCCAGCATCATTTCGGGGGAGTACCGTGAAACTGACCTTCGCAATATCCGTGGTCGCCTTGGTGCTCGTAGCGGGAACCACGACCATCTGCATGTCCGGGGCCGTCAACGACAGCACGACCGAATATGGCGGCGTGCACGCGACGATGGAACAACTGTTCAATCCCCACCTGAAAGTTTGTCGATAGTGCGCCGGTCGCGCTTGGTCGGACGCCCGTGCAAAGCGGCGGCCGGCTCGCGATACGTTTTACGCCGCTCCTGCTCCACCTGCCGCTTCACCTTGCTTTCCTCGGTTTCCGCATAAAGCGTCTGCGCCACACTCGCCGGGCCGCGCACGTCGCACACACCCAGTACTTCCACCTGCCATACGATGCGTTCGATCTCGATTTCGACGAGATCGCCGACCCGCACCTCCTTGGCCGGCTTGACTGCAGCACCGCCAATCCTTACGTGAGCTTTGTCAACGGCATCCGCTGCCAGCGAGCGTGTCTTGAAGAAACGCGCTGCCCATAACCACTTGTCGATGCGCAGGCGCGCGCCGGGTTCGGTCGAAATCCTGTAGTTCATCAGCTAGTCTGGCGCCCTATGTACGAAGCGGCGTCGCAAGTTGCGCATCAAGCGCGTTGAAAACGATTCCGTCAACCAGTCTCACGCCGGCACCGTACCTTGCGCGGAGGCCACCTGCACCGGCCAGCCCTGCAGGTTCTGGGCGACGATCTCCCCCAGCGCCGCAATCCACGCCTGCGAGGCGTTCAGGCAAGGAATGCGGTAAAACTCCTTGCCGCCCGCATGGACGAACTCGTCGCGGACTTCCATGCCGATTTCCTCAATAGTTTCCAGGCAATCGGCAGTAAAGCCCGGACAAAACACATCCGCGCGGCGCACCCCCGCCGCGCCCAGCTCCTTGAGCGTCGGCGCGGTATAGGGCTGCAACCACTCAGCCTTGCCGAAACGCGACTGGAACGTGACGCGGCACTCCACCGTTGTCAGCCCGAGCGCCTGCATCAACAGTGCCCCCGTTTGCTGGCACTGGTCGTGATACGGGTCACCGAGATCGAGCGTACGTTTGGGAACGCCATGGAAGCTCAGCACCAGCTTGTCGCCGGCCGCGAAATCCGGGCGTCCATGGGCATGCCAGTACTGGTGTACCTGCGCCGCCAGCGCCGCGATATACGCCGGATGATCGGCATATTGGCGGATGGTGCGGATTTCCAGCTGGTTGCGCATGCGTTTGAGCGCCGAGAATGCAGCGTCGAATGCCGTAGCCGTAGTCGACGACGAGTATTGCGGATACATCGGCACCAGCAGGACGCGCTCGGCACCCGCCAGCTTGAGCTGATTCAGCATGTCCGGGATGCCTGGCATGCCGTAGCGCATGGCGTAGTCGACGATCGCCGTGTAGCCGTTCAACTGCAGCAGATGCCGCAGACCTTCCACCTGCTTCTCCGTGAACACGCGTAACGGCGAGCCTTCCGGTGTCCATACCGCAGCATATTTCTTGGCCGACGAGCGCCCGCGAACCGGCAGGATCAGGAGCCGCAAGATCACCTGCCAGAGGACCGCGGGAATCTCCACGACACGTGGGTCGGACAGAAACTGCGCGAGGTAGCGCCGCACGGCCCGTGGCGTCGGTGCGTCGGGCGTGCCCAGATTGATCAGCAAAACCGCAACACGATGAGATGTGGCGGGTTGCGATGGCCGCTCGAGATCGAAACGCATAGGCAACAGGGCTAGCCGCGTACAGCGGGAAATCGGTTCAGGTGAGAGTCATTATAGCGGGGCGGTCCGCAGCCGATACCTGGCCATTCGGCCGATTGGCAAGCCGCGCGCCGCATCGCATCATTTGCAGCATGCAATTCGGGCTCCTGCCCGACGGAGATGCGGGCAATGGCAAGGCAATGAAACGTGCCGCGGTACCGGGGCGCAGACGCTTATTGTTGGCTGAGCGTCAGCGAGAGCAGGCGCGCGGTGATGTCGACAATCGGAATCACACGGTTGTAGGCCATGCGCGTCGGCCCGATCACGCCGAGCGTACCGACGATCTTGCCGTTCACTTCATACGGCGCGGTCACGACGCTCATTTCCTCGATCGGCACGAGATTCGACTCGCCGCCAATGAAGATTTGCACGCCCTGGGCGTGACTCGATACGTCGAGCAACTGAAGGAGGCTGGTCTTTTGGTCGAATACATCAAACAGCTTGCGCAGCCGCGCCATGTCCGAAGACAGGTCGGCCACTTCGAGCAGATTGCGCTCGCCGGAGATCAGCACGGTCTCGCCGGCGTCAGCTTCATCTGTGCTGGCCTTGACGGCGGCGTGCATCAGCGTGGTCATGTCGCCGCGCAGCTCGTCGATCTCTTCGCGCAGGCGCCGGCGCACTTCGTCGAAGGAAAGGCCGGCAAAGTGCGCATTGATGTAATTGGACGCTTCCACCAGTTGCGACGGCGAAAAATCGCGTTGCGTCGCCATGATGCGGTTCTGTACGTCGCCTTCGGGCGTGACGATGATGAGCAGGATGCGCTTGTCGGACAGGCGCATGAACTCGATCTGCTTGAAGACGTGACTGCGCCTCGGGGTCAGCACCACGCCGGCAAACTGCGACAGGCTGGACAGCACGCTCGCCGCCGCTGCAACGATCTTCTGCGGCTCGCCCGCCTGCAGCGTGGTCTTGACGGTACGGGTGACCGCTTCCTCGTCCGCCGCGGACTCGACTGTGAGCATCGTGTCGACAAACAGACGATAGCCGCGCGGCGTTGGAATGCGGCCCGCCGAGGTGTGCGGGCTGATGACAAGCCCCGCCTCTTCCAGATCGGACATCACGTTGCGGATCGTCGCCGGGCTCAGCTCCAGACCGGAGTAGCGGGACAACGTGCGCGAGCCGACCGGTTGACCTTCAGCGATATATCGCTCGATCAACGTTTTGAGGAGGGTTTGTGCGCGGGGATCTAGCATGACGGAAAAGTTTAGCTTAATGACGCGACGACCGCGAGCGCTAACAATAACAGCGTTCACGCCTTCGTTGGCGAGGCATGGGCTGCATGTGCCGGTTTGCCCGCACAACCCCTGGCGCGAACCCGCACCTGCGGGTTCGACGCAACGCATACCATCCCGCTGTCACGAGGAGTTCATCATTCTGCCGATAATCCTGCGCAGGCCGGCCGGCACGGGCCTGCAGCCCGACAGGCGCGCCCGCGTGGCGCCGGCCACCCATGTGGCCGCGGACGGTTCTTTTCAGCCCTCACCTATGGTGTAATGCCGGCATGCAAGTTACCAGTCAGTTCAAGACCGTCGCGCTCGTCGGGCGCAACAACACGCCAGGCATTGGCGAGCCGCTGACCGCGCTCGCCGCGTGCATCGCCAGGCGCGGCTTCGACGTGGTGTTCGAAGCGGACACCGCTGCGGAGATCGGCATTACCGACTACCCCGCCCTGCGCCCCGCGGAAATCGGCGCCCGCGCCGACGTGGCCGTGGTGCTGGGCGGCGACGGCACGATGCTCGGCATCGGCCGCCAGCTTGCGCCGTACCGCACGCCGCTGATCGGCATCAACCATGGGCGGGTCGGCTTCATCACCGACATCCCGATTTCAGCCATGCAGGAACTCGTGCCGCAGATGCTGAGCGGCAATTTCGAGCGCGAGGAACGCATGTTGCTGGAAGCGCGCATCATGCGCGGCGGCAGCCCCATCTACCACGCGCTGGCCTTCAACGACGTGGTGGTCAACCGCAGCGGTTTCTCGGGAATGGCGGAGCTGCACGTGGCCGTGGATGGCCGCTTCATGTACAACCAGCGCTCGGACGGACTGATCGTCGCCACGCCGACTGGATCGACCGCCTACGCGTTGTCGTCAGCCGGGCCAATCCTGCATCCACAGTTGCAAGGCATCGTGCTGGTGCCGATTGCGCCGCACGCATTGTCGAATCGCCCCATCGTGCTGCCGGACGACTCAAAGGTCAGCATCCAGATCGTCTCCGGCCGCGACGTCAACGTCAACTTCGACATGCAGTCGTTTACCGCGCTCGAACACAACGACAAGATCGAAGTGCGCCGCTCACGCCATACCGTGCCGCTCCTGCACCCGGTCGGCTACAGCCATTACGCGACGTTGCGCAAGAAGCTGCACTGGAATGAATACCCGTCGCACGAAGACGACATCAAGCCCTGAACCGATCCCGAATCCTGAATCCTGAACGAACACTGCGCCGATCCTGAGCTAACCCTGAGCACCTGGCCGCAGCCGGTAACCCAAGCTACCAGACGACCTCCATGCTTCGCCACCTCTCGATACGCGACTTCGTCATCGTCGCCGCGCTCGACCTTGAATTCGACAGCGGCTTCACGGTTTTCTCGGGCGAAACAGGCGCCGGCAAATCGATCCTGATCGACGCCCTGGCACTCGCGCTTGGCGCCCGCGCCGATGCAAGCGTCGTGCGCACCGGCGAGGCCCGCGCGGATATCACCGCGGAATTCGAAACGCACGCTCAGGTGGATCAGTGGCTCGACGAGCAGGCGTTAGGCTCGGCGAGCGGCACGAATAGTACGCACGGTGCAAACGGCGCCGGTTCGCACGACGAGACCGTCATGCTGCGGCGTGTGGTGGATGCGAACGGCCGCTCGCGTGCCTTCATCAACGGCACTGCGGCGACGCTCGCGCAACTGCGCGAGGTCGGCGAAATGCTGGTCGACATTCACGGACAGCACGCCCACCAGTTACTGATGCGCCCGGATGCGCAGCGTGAGCTATTCGATACGCACGCAGGATTGGTCGACAAGGCTGCCGCGGTGAGCCGCGCCTGGCGCGCCTGGCGCGACCGGGCGCAAGCGGTCGAAACAGCCAAAACGCGCGATCGCGAACTGCAACTCGAACGAGAGCGGCTCGCGTGGCAACTGGCCGAACTCGACAAGCTCGCCCCGCAGCCGGGTGAATGGGAAGAGGTCAACGCAGAACACAACCGTCTGTCGCATTCGGCCAACCTGATCGAAGGCGTGCAGGGAGCGCTCAACGCCCTCTCCGAGTCGGACGAGGCGATGATCACGCATCTGGCATCGATCGTCTCGAAGCTGCGCGACCTGGCGGAAATCGATCCAGCGTTAAACGATGCGCTCGCTGCGCTCGAGCCTGCTGAAATCCAGTTGCAGGAAGCTGCCTATTCGCTGAGCCACTACGCGCAAAGGCTCGAACTGGACCCCGACCGGCTCGCCCAGATCGAAAGACGTGTCGACGCCTTGCATTCGGCCGCGCGCAAATTCCGTCTGCAGCCGCAGACGCTGCCGGAGGAACACGCCGCGCGTCGCGCGCAACTGGCCGCACTGGACGCCGCCGCGGATCTGGACAGCCTGCACGCTGCCGAGGCCAAAGCAAAGGAAGCCTATCTGGCCGATGCCAAACAGCTGTCCAAAGCACGTGCCAAGGCCGCCAAGGCGCTCGGCTCGGCGGTCACCACGGGCATGCAGGAACTGTCGATGAAAGGCGGCAGTTTCGAGGTCGCACTCGTCGCGCTGCCGGAAGGCGGAGCGCATGGCCTCGAACAGGTGGAATTCCGCGTTGCCGGGCACGCCGGCGTGCCGCTCCGGCCGCTCGCCAAGGTCGCTTCAGGCGGCGAGCTGGCGCGGATCAGCCTCGCGCTCGCTGTGATCGCGAGCGCCGCCAGCCCGACCCCCACCCTGATCTTCGACGAAGTGGATACCGGTATTGGCGGTGGCGTCGCCGAAGTAGTCGGGCGTCTGCTGCATCAACTCGGTCGCGCTCGCCAGGTGCTGTGCGTCACGCACTTGCCGCAAGTGGCAGCGCGCGGCGACCATCATTTCCAGGTGGCCAAGGCATCGGACAAGAAAGGCGGTACGGTCAGCAGCGTCACGTCGCTGGACAAGGCCAGCCGGATCGAGGAAGTGGCACGCATGCTCGGCGGCCTGGAGATCACCGCCACCACCCGCAAGCACGCGAAGGAAATGCTCGCGGCGTAGACGGCAGTTACGACAGCGCCCCCCGCCCTCGCCTCACCCAAACACCCGCTTCCACAACGCCAGCACAGCCGCGCGCTCCGCCTCGACGGTCTCCGGCTCGACGCGCGCCTTCTCCATCCCGTCGAGCCTCAACCTGTGCTGCAGCTTGCGATACGTGCGATAAGCCGCGCCAACCGTCTCGGCCTCTTCCTCGCTCATCATCCCAAAGCGCGACACCTCACGCAGCAACGCGATATTGCCCGTATTGCGGATCAGCTCGGGGTCACGCGCGGCGTGCAGCAGCACCCAATACTGAACGGTGAATTCGATATCCACCATCCCGCCGCGATCGTGCTTCAGATCGAACAGCTCGGTACGGTTTGGATGGCCGGCTTCGACGCGTTCGCGCATCTCGACAATCTCTTTGGCGAGCGGCCCGGCCTCACGCGGCGTGGTCAGTACCTGCTCGCGGATCGCTTCGAAGCTCGCGCCAATCTCGGCATCGCCCGCGCAGTAGCGTGCCCGCGACAACGCCTGGTGTTCCCACACCCACGCCGTATTGGCCGCATCGCCCTCGCGTAACTGGTAGCGCCTGAACGCATCCAGATCGGTGACGAGCAGTCCCGATTCGCCGTTCGGCCGCAGCCGCAGGTCCACGTCGAACAGCGTGCCCGCACCGGTCGCCATGGTCAGCCACGTGATCAGACGCCGCGTATAGGTGGAATAGACGTCGGCGGCCGCATCGTCGGGGTCGTCGTAGAGAAAGATCAGGTCGAGGTCCGACGCGTAGCCCAGTTCCTTACCGCCCAGTTTCCCGTACGCGATGATGGCAAAACGCGGCACCTCGCGATGACGTTTGGCCAGTTGCTTCCAGACTGCCTCGAGCGTCACGTCGAGCACGGCATCGGCCAGTTCGGAGAGCCGGTCGCTCACGTGTTCCACGCTCAGCTTGCCGGCCAGATCGATCAGCAGGATGCGGAACACTTCAGCCTGGTGCGCATGGCGCAGCAAATCCATCTGTTGTTCGACGCCGTCCGCCGCGGCAAGGCGCAAGCGCAGCGTGCGCTTGAACTCGGCCCAGTCGAACGGGCTCGCAATCGCTTCGTCATCGAGCAGTTCGTCGAGCAGTTGCGGATGGCGGATCAGATAACCGGCCGCCCAATGCGAGGCGCCCAGCACCGACAGTACGCGGTGCAACGCCTGCGGATATTCGGTCAACAGCGCCAGATACGCGCCGCGCCGGCTAACGGCCTCGAGCAGGTCGAAGAAGCGCGCCACCGTGTCGCCACGCCGCGCGGGCGGCTCCAGCGTGCGCGCGGCTTCGAGCGCTCGCTGCGCGACAATATCGAAGCGCTGCCGGCTACGCTCCGCAAGCCCCGCGTAGCGCGACGAATTCCACACGGCGCGCAGGCGCGCGAGCAGCTCGGCGGGCTCGGGAATTCCCAGTTCGGCGATGCGCGCCTGCAACGCAGCTTCCGCACTATCGTCGGCCAGCGCGCTACTCCAGACCCACACCGCGGCACCGTCTTCCGGCGCACCGCAACCGTCGCGGCCGTTCACCTTGTCGGCGAAAATCTGGTCGAACTGCTGCTCGACCATCTCGCGATGCGCGTCGAGCTTCGCCATCAGCGCCGCGTAATCGTCGAAACCCATCGCACGGGCCAGCGCCGCGCGCTCTTCCGGATCCACCGGCATCGCATGCGTTTGCGCGTCATTGCGATACTGCAGCCGGTGCTCGAGTTCGCGCAGGAACCGATATGCCTGCGAGAGCCCCACACACACGACCGGCGCGATCAGACCATGCGTTGCGGCGTGGCGCAGCACGGCGAGCGTCGGCCGCACGCGCAGGCCCGCGTCCTGGCCGCCGCGAATCAACTGGAACACCTGGGCGCTAAATTCAATCTCGCGGATGCCGCCACGGCCAAGCTTGATGTCGTCGGCCTTGTCCGGCCGCATCGAGGCACGGCGCTGCGCCTCCTGGCGAATCTGCAGATGCAGCGCGCGAATCGCGCTGATCACGCCGAAGTCCAGATAGCGGCGATAGATAAACGGTGTGCAGATCGCATCGAGCTGCTTCTGCATGCGGCGTGCAGCGTCACTGCTGCCTTCGGACACAAGCCGCCCCTTGATCCAGGCGTAGCGCTCCCACTCGCGGCCCTGCACGTAAAAATACTCTTCGAGCATGCCAAGACTACACACCAGCGGTCCCGAATCGCCGTTCGGCCGCAGCCGCATATCGACGCGAAATACATAACCGTCGGCGGTCACTTCGGCTAGCGCGGCGATCAGGCGTTTGCCGAGACGCGTGAAAAAGTCCTGTGTGGCAATCGGCGGACGCTGACCGCCGGCGGTCTCGCCGTCTTCTTCGTAAATGAAGATCAGGTCGATGTCAGACGATACGTTCAGCTCGCGTCCACCCAGCTTGCCCATGCCGACCACGCCGAGCGCAAGACGCTCGCCCTCGGGGCCGCGCGGCTCGCCGTAGAGCATTTCGAGATCGGCGGAGAGCACCGCCATCGCCCGCTGGATGGTCGTTTCGGCCAGATCGGTCATGGCTCCGGTGACTTCCGCAACATCGGCGCGCCCAGCCAGATCTCGCTCCATCACCGCGCAAAACACCTCGGTGCGTAACTGACGAAGCGCGCATTTGAGACCCTCTTCGGTCAACGAACCATCGGCGGAACTCGCCAACGCCGCGCACAGATCGTCGAAGCGGGCTTCGATCCGTTCGCGCGTGACGGGTTCTGCAGCCAAGGTCGCAATGCGTTCGGCCAGTTCGGGACGAGCCGCCAGCGCGCGCGCTGCGTAATGTGAATAGCTGGAACTCAGGAGTGTGGCTTGGGTCATCAAGGGTGTGGATCGTTCGTTGCTGTATCCATCTCATCACGGAGCCAGGCGCCGCGTCGCACAGGTCGCGAGACGGCATGGGCACAGGCTTTGAAGGATATTCGTCGCGACTGGCCCGTGTGTTACATTTCGTCGTCAGATCGCAAAACTACCATACGCCCATCCCCGCCGCAGCATGTCCGAGCGAAACGAATCCGCCGCGCAACAGGAAGCCGGACAAGTCAGGTCAGTGAGCGGCGACCACCACGTGGTGCTGCGCCACACCCTGAGAGTGCTGCTGGGGATCGCGCTCGTCGTTTATTTCATTGCAGCGGCTCTGTTCATGGGTCTGCGTTACGGCTTGCTGCCGTACGTCGATTCTTTCCGGCCGCGCATCGAAACCCTCGTCTCCGAGAAGATCCACGCGCAACTCACTATCGGCAAACTGGCGCCGCACTGGACCGGTTTCCAGCCCGGCATCGACGTCACCAACCTGATGATCCGGGACCGCGAAGGCAAGGTCGGGCTAAACATCCCGCATGCCACCGCCACGGTCTCGTGGAGTTCGCTGTGGCAATTCAAGCCGATCCTCTCGAGCCTGATCGTCAATCAGCCTGACGTGCTGATCGAGCGCGGCAGCGACGGCTCGCTCTCGGTCGCCGGCGTCGTGGCGCCGAGCACCCATACCGGCAATGACACCTTCAGCTCGTGGCTACTGCGCCAGCAGGCCATTGTGCTGCGCGGCGGCACGCTAAGGTGGCACGACGCGCGCCACGATGCACCTGAACTTGCGCTGCAGAACATTCGTCTGGCCATTCTCAACGACGGCTATAACCACCACCTCGCGCTGCAGGCGCCGCCGGACGGCCGGGTCCTGCATGGCCCGCTCGATTTCCGCGTGTACTTCAAACATGCGCCTTTGTCGGCTATCGGCAAGCCGATCAACTGGACCGGCCAGGCTTACGTGTCGACCGGCCCGGTCGATCTGCCCGCGCTAGCCCACTACATGGATTTCCCAATCGAGACGTTCGCGGGCCGGATCGACAACGCTATCTGGATCGACTTCGCCCAAGGCCGGACGACCTCGGCGAGCGGCGAGCTGAGCGGCTCCGATATCTCGTTGCGCGTGCGGCCGACCCAGCCGCGCCTGGACGTGCCGGTCGCGAGCTTTTCCTGGAAAGTCGAGACGGGACCGGACGACTACACGCTGCAACTGAACCACCTGCACGCGGAACTCGGCCAGCCGCCGCTCGAGGACGGCACGCCGCTCACCCGCACGCTGGCCCTCACCACTTTAAGCGGCCACTACCGCCGCGCATCGGTACAGCACGGCCAGTTGTTTAGCGTGACCGGCGACCGTGTCGATCTCGGCATACTCGCCGAATTCAGTCGCGCGCTCCCGCTCTCGGGACATCTGTTGAATGAACTGGTGCGCTTCGACCCTCGCGGCCTGGTGGCGAACTACCTGATCGAGGTCGAACGGGCCAGGCCCGAATCCGGCGAGGCGGCCAGCGAACGTAATGCAGGGGGCGCCGAACCGATCGTGCGCTACCGCTTCAAGGCGGACCTGCAGGGCATCAGCGTCGCGGCCCAGGAGCCGCCGCCAGGGCTCACCCCGTTGGGTCACCCGCGGGCCGGCTTGCCTGGCGTGGAAAATCTGTGGGGTAGCGTCGACGCCGACGAAAATCATGGCGCCATGAGCATCGACACCAACAACGTGGCCCTTACGCTGCCTGGTGTTTTCGATAACCCGCGCCTCAGATTCGACCGCCTGAAGGGTCGCGGCAGCTGGACGGTCAAGCCGGCGGCGCCAGGTGAAGCCCACAAGGCGTTTGCCATTACCGTCCCGGAACTGAGCGTCGCCAATGCGGATGCGGTCGCTTCGGCGACCGCGAACTACAGCAATCCCGGCCACGGTCGCGGCTCACTCGACCTGACGGCGAAGTTCGAGCACGCCCAGGTCACGCGGATCGTCCGCTACCTCCCCACCAGCATCCCCGAGAAGCTGCGCACCTACCTGGGTCACGGGCTGCAAGCCGGCATCTCGCGCGGCGGGGTGATCGAGATACACGGCGATCTCACCAAATTCCCCTACTCGCGCGACCCAACTGCCGGCGTGTTCCAGATCGTGGCGCCGTTCAAGGGCGGCAAGTTCGACCCGTCACCTTTCCCGCCGCGCATGATGAAAGACGGCGTGACGCCGAATGTGTGGCCGCCGCTGGATGGTATCGACGGCACGTTCTCGCTGAAAGAGAACGTGCTGCGCTTCGACGTCGATCGCGCGCACTACAAGCGCGTCGCGCTCGGCAAGGTCAGCGGCAAGATCGACGATCTGGGCACCAAGGCATCGAGCCTGGTCATCAACGGCGATGGACACGGGCCGCTCGCCGACATGCTCGACTACGTCAACGCGAGTTCGCTCGGCAGTCTCTCGAAGCATGTCGGCGAAAAGGTGCAGGCCGAAGGGCCCGCATCGCTGGCACTGAAGCTGACAGTGCCGCGTACGCCGAAACCGCACATCGCCGTCGAGGGTGCGATCGGCTTCCAGAACAACCGTCTCAGCACCGACAACGTGCCGCCGCTGTCGCAACTGACCGGCAAGGTTCATTTCACCGAACACACCGCCCAGCTCGATCACTTGAGCGGCCAGTTCATGGGCGGTGACGTGCACGCCAACGGCGGTGTGCAGAACAACGGCACTTACGCGCTTGATCTGAACGGCCACATTGCCGTCGACGCAGCACGCGGTCTGAATCTGCACGGACCAGCCGCCCAGGTGCTCACGCGCATGAACGGCAGCGCGCCCTACGAGGTAAACGTAACGGGAGCCAAAGGGCATCTGCCTAATGTCACGGCCAACTCCGACCTGACCAGCCTCGCGCTCGACTTCCCCGCGCCGTTCAACAAGCCGCTCGGCCAACCGATGCCGCTGCATTTCACCTTCAAGCCCGCCGCCTCGGAAAGCGACGCCGGCCTGCAACGCGCCGACCTCAAGTTCGGCCCGATAGCCGCCACCTACCTGCTGCGCCACACGCCGGGCAAGCCGCCGGAGGTGGTGGTCGGCGCAGTCGGTGTCAACAAGCCGGCTGAACTGCCGAGCGAAGGCGTGATCGCCGCGGTCGACATCGACGCGTTTGACGCGGATCAATGGCGCGCCCTGGTGACCCAGATGCGCAGCAAGGAAACGCCCCCGCCGCCCGGCACCCCGGCGAGCGCCCCCAACCCGACGCTTACGCAGTTCCTGCCCAACCGCTTTGCCGTGCATATCGGCACGTTGACGCTGCTCAAGCGCCACTGGGAAAGCGTGATCGTCGGCGCATCGCGGGACAACGGCAACTGGCAGGCCAACATCGCCTCGAATCAGGTTTCCGGCCACGTGGCCTGGCTGCCCGGCCCCGTCAAAGGTTCGCCGGGGACGCTGCAGGCCCGTCTCGCCCGCCTGGTGATTCCGTCTGCCACCGAAAACGATCTGCTCGGCCAGGCGATCTCGGCCCCGGCGCAGAACATGCCGACGATCGATCTGGTGGTGAACGAACTGATCGTGCGCGACCACAACATCGGCAGTCTCGAAGTCGACGCGCATAACTTCCAGGAAGACGGCGTGCCGGTCTGGCAGCTGGACAAGCTCGACATCACCAACCCGGCTGCCACGCTGACCGCCACCGCCAACTGGCGCACCTCGACGCAGCTCGGCGCCAATGCCGACGAAGACACGCCAAAGCGCACCGTGTTCGACTTCAAGCTCGATATCAAGGATGCCGGCGCGTTGCTCCAGCAGTTCGGCCAACCGCGCACGCTCAAGGGCGGCAGCGGCACGCTGTCGGGCAAGGTCGTCTGGCGTGGCGGCCCGACCCGCATCGACTATCCGACGCTGAACGGCAACCTGGCCGTCGACATGCGCCATGGCCAGATTCTCAAGGTCGATCCGGGCGTCGCCAAGCTGCTGGGCGTGCTGAGCCTGCAAAGCCTTGCGCGCTTTGCGACGCTCAATTTCAAGGACGTGATCGGCGAAGGTCTGCCGTTTGAAAGCGTGACCGGAACCGGACAGATCAGCGACGGCATCGGCCGCACCGACAACTTCAGGATGGTGACCGCGCCGGCCCGCGCCGAGATGGCGGGCTCGGTGGATCTCGCGCAGGAGACCCAGGACCTGCACGTGCACATTGTGCCGACCGTCAGCGCGGGCGCTGGCGTGGTGGCGGCCACGGTGATCAATCCGCTGTTCGGCCTCGCTGCGCTGGTGGCGGACCTCGCGCTGTCGAAGTCGATTTCGAAGGCGTTCGCAATGGACTACGCCATCACCGGTTCGTGGTCAAAACCCCACGTCGAGCGGGTGCGCGGCGATCGCGGTAAGATGGACCTGCCGGCTTCGACCGTGGAAGCGCAGTGAGTCCCGCAGCGAGCCCGTATCGCCGGGTTCAGCGGTCCCGCGGTGGCGAAGCGGCGGCGGTACAGCCTTGATCGACGTATGCAGCGCCTGCGGTCGGCGTTGCCCAGCCGGGAGTCTTCGAAACGCTCATGAGCGAACAACACGCCAATCCCCCCTCCCTTAGCCCGTCCTTCCGCGTCGCCGCATTGCAGATGGTGAGCACGCCGGATCGCGACCGCAATCTCGCCGAAGCCGAACGCCTCATTGCCGAGGCCGCTGCCGACGGCGCGCAACTGGTCCTGCTGCCCGAATACTTCTGTTTCATGGGTTTTAAGGATACCGACAAGCTCAGCGTACGCGAACCCTACGGCGACGGCCCGATCCAGCGCTTTCTTTCCGACGCGGCGCGCCGCCACGGCGTCTGGGTAATAGGCGGCACATTGCCGATCACGGCGCCCGAAGCGAACCGCGTCCTGAACACCACGCTGGTGTTCAACCCAAAGGGCGAGGAAGTCACCCGCTACGACAAGATTCACCTGTTCAACTTCGAAAAAGGTGAAGAATCGTTCGACGAAGCGCGCACCATCCGCCCGGGCTCCGAGGTCCGCACCTTCGAGGCGCCGTTCGGAAGAGTCGGCCTGTCGGTCTGCTACGATTTGCGTTTCCCGGAGTTGTACCGCCGGCTGGGCGATTGCGCGCTGATCGTGGTGCCGTCCGCTTTCACCTACACGACCGGCCGTGCGCACTGGGAAATGCTGCTGCGCGCCCGCGCCGTCGAGAACCAGTGTTACGTGCTCGCCGCGGCGCAAGGCGGCAAGCACGAGAACGGCCGCCGCACATGGGGACACAGCATGCTGATCGACCCGTGGGGCGAGATCGTCGCGGTACGCGAGGAAGGTGCCGGCGTGGTGGCCGGCAATCTCGAACGGGCACGCATCGACGAAGTCCGGCAGAGCCTGCCGGCCTGGCGTCACCGCGTACTGACGAGTTAAAGCTGCACCAGACATTGAAAGTCCGACGCCGCCCACCCATGTATGTGATGCGCGTGCGCCAACCGAACCCCTTTGTATCGAGCAGAAGACACTTCGCATGAACATCATCGAACCCGGTATCCGTAATCTCGCCACTGCCAAGGACGTGCTCCTCACGCCCTACGGCCTCGACGAAGCTCTGCTGTCACGCACGCTCGCCGAAATCTTCACGCACCGCATCGACTACGCGGACCTGTATTTCCAGGCCACCCGTAGCGAAGCCTGGAGCCTTGAAGAAGGTATCGTGAAATCTGGCAGCTTCAGCATCGATCAAGGGGTGGGCGTACGCGCCGTCTCGGGCGACCGGACCGCGTTTGCCTACTCGGACGATCTGTCGCCCGAGGCCATTCGCCAGGCTGCGCTCGCCACCCGCTCGATCGCCAAGGCCGGCGGCGGCAAGCAGAAGATCAAGGTTGCCCCTTCGCTGACCGGCATTGCCGGACGCGACCTGTATCTGCCGTCCGATCCGCTGCATTCGCTCGACGCGACCGCCAAGGTCAAGCTGCTCGAACGCGTCGAACAGATGGCGCGCAGCCGCGATCCGCGTATCACCCAGGTGATGGCGGGTCTGGCCGGCGAATACGACGTGGTGCTGGTGGCGCGCAGCGACGGCGCGCTCGCCGCGGACATCCGGCCGCTGGTGCGTGTCTCCGTCACGGTGATCGCTGAGCAGAACGGCCGCCGCGAGATCGGCAGCGGCGGCGGCGGTGGCCGCTTCGATTACGGCTATTTCACGGACGCGGTGTTGTCAAAGTACGTCGATGACGCGGTGCACGCTGCGCTGGTCAACCTCGACGCCCGCCCGGCCCCGGCCGGCGCGATGACCGTCGTGCTAGGCCCGGGCTGGCCCGGCGTGCTGCTGCACGAAGCAATCGGCCACGGTCTCGAAGGCGACTTCAACCGCAAGGGATCGTCGGCGTTTGCTGGACGCATCGGCGAGCGCGTCGCGGCCAAGGGCGTCACGGTGGTCGACGACGGCACGCTGCCGAATCGCCGCGGCTCGCTCAATATCGACGATGAAGGCAATCCGACCCAGTGCACCACGCTGATCGAGGACGGCATCCTGAAGGGCTATATCCAGGACACGCTGAACGCCCGCCTCATGAAGATGCCGGTAACGGGCAACGCGCGCCGCGAGTCGTACGCAGCCCTGCCGATGCCGCGCATGACGAACACCTACATGCTGAACGGCGACAAGGATCCGCAGGAAATCATTGCCTCGGTGAAAAACGGCCTGTACGCGGTGAATTTCGGCGGCGGTCAGGTCGACATCACCAACGGCAAGTTCGTATTCTCGGCGTCCGAGGCCTACATGATCGAAGACGGCAAGGTGACGTATCCAGTGAAGGGCGCGACGCTGATCGGCAGCGGCCCGGAATCGCTCAAGTTCGTCAGCATGATCGGCAACGATATGGCGCTGGATTCCGGTGTCGGCGTATGTGGCAAGGAAGGTCAAAGCGTGCCGGTGGGCGTTGGCCAACCGACCCTGCGCATCGAGAAGATGACGGTGGGCGGCACGGCCTGATCGTCAAAAACGCATACTTCGTGCAAATTTTTCACGAAGTATGCGGATAATCCGCATTTTTGGCGCCCACCGGTTGTCAATCGAGACTACCCGGGTTATAAAGTCATCCACCCTTTTTGACGCACGACCTTACTTCGCCATGTCCGCCAAGTTTTATTTTTACTTTTTCTGGCATCTCAGACCGCTGGCGGATCGAGAGGGGTGTTAGTGCACGTAAGGCACCCGAAATTCCCGAAAAACCGCCAGCGAGTCTGGCGGTTTTTTTTCGCCCCAAGCGAACACAACACGCACGCTACGAATTGAATCCTGGAGAACCACCATGCCCCCGCACAACACTGACGATGTCCGAATTCGAGAATTGAAAGAACTCACACCGCCCGCCCATCTGATCCGCGAATTCGCCTGCGAAGAGTCGGTGTCCGAGCTGATCTACCATTCGCGCCAGTCGATGCACCGCATCCTGCACGGCATGGAAGACCGCCTGATCGTCATCATCGGACCGTGCTCGATCCACGACACCAAGGCCGCGCTCGAATACGCGGGACGTCTGGTCGAACAGCGCAAGCGCTTCGCGGGCGAGCTCGAGATCGTGATGCGCGTGTACTTCGAAAAGCCGCGCACAACGGTGGGCTGGAAGGGTCTCATCAACGACCCGCATATGGACAACAGCTTCAAGATCAACGACGGCCTGCGCACCGCGCGCGAACTGCTGCTGCGCATCAACGAACTCGGCCTGCCGGCCGGCACCGAATACCTCGACATGATCAGCCCGCAATACATCGCCGATCTGATCTCGTGGGGTGCAATCGGCGCGCGCACGACCGAGTCGCAGGTGCATCGCGAACTGGCCTCCGGCCTGTCGTGCCCGGTGGGCTTCAAGAACGGCACCGACGGCAACGTGAAGATCGCCGTCGACGCCATCAAGGCCGCGTCGCAGCCGCATCATTTCCTGTCGGTGACGAAGGGCGGTCACTCCGCGATCGTCTCGACGGCCGGCAATGAGGACTGCCACATCATTCTGCGTGGCGGCAAGACGCCGAATTACGATGCCGACAGCGTGAACGGCGCCTGCGCCGATATCGGCAAGGCTGGCCTCGCGGCGCGTCTGATGATCGACGCAAGCCACGCCAATAGCTCGAAGAAGCACGAGAACCAGATTCCGGTGTGTGCGGACATTGGCCGCCAGATCGCCGGCGGCGACGAGCGCATCATCGGCGTGATGGTGGAATCGCATCTGGTGGCTGGCCGCCAGGACCTGAAAGAAGGCTGCGAACTAACCTACGGCCAGAGCGTGACCGACGCCTGCATCGGTTGGGACGAAAGTCTCGGCGTGCTGGAAGGCCTGGCCGAAGCGGTCAAGCAGCGCCGCGTCGCTCGCGGCAGCGGGAATTAAGGGGAGATCGACCGCATGCTCGCCTGCGCGCATTAGCACGGTCGCAAGCGCGATCGTCCACCTGCCAAAACGGCCCACCGGCGTACGTCGGTGGGCCGTTTGCCTTTGCACTGGCCATCCGGCTGAATGTTCGTTTATGTCACGTCCTTGTACTGTCACTACCCATGGTGGAAGCAGATGCATCTTGCTGCTTCTGGGGGATTGGTATACAATTTTATACATTAAGGACGTGCATGCAGTGGGACAAAGAAATTTCCTGGATGGGTTCCAGCTTTGACGATTTATTGGCCTTTCCGGACGAGGCACGCCGGAAGGCCGGTTTCCAACTCAGTAAAGTTCAGGCCGGCCTCGACCCTGACGACTGGAAACCGTTTGCTATCGTCGGCTCCGGTACGCGTGAAATCCGTATCAGTGAAGCGAACGGTATTTACCGTGTGATGTACGTGACGAAGTTCGTGGAAGCCATTTATGTGCTGCACTGCTTCCAGAAACAGAGCGAGGTCACGAGCCGGCACGACCGGGGTATTGCTGAGGCGCGCTATCGCGCAGTGATCAACGAGACAAGGACATATCAATGACCATCGACACCAAAATCCGTCATGTGACGAAACCGGGTGCGAACCTGTTCCTCGAGCTGGGTTTCCCCGCTGAGGAAGCCGCACAGCTGCACGCCGTATCGCAAAAGGAAATCAACGACACGCGGCTCCTCAAGGAACAGTTGATGACCGAACTGTCTACATGGATCGACGAACACCATCTGAAGCAGGCCGATGCCGCCGAGATCCTGAAGGTATCGCGCCCGCGCGTGTCGGACGTGGTCAACAAGAAGACCACCAAATTCACCATCGATACGCTGGTCGAAATGATGAGCCGGATCGGCAAGCCGGTCACGCTGGAGATCGGCTAAGGCGCTTCGCACCTGCCGTCGTCGCGCACCTCGAGTCTTTATCGCTGCACCCGGGCGGCTTACTTCGCGCCGCGCTGGTGCTGCCAGAGGACGTCGCTGCCGCCATCCACGCGATTCAACACGCGCGCCAGCACAAACAGCAGATCGGACAGGCGGTTCACGTATTGACGAGGCGCGGCATTAATTGCCTCGCTCTGGCCAAGCGCCACGATGGCGCGTTCGGCCCGGCGGCACACCGTCCGGCACACATGCGCAAGCGCCGCTGAACGCGAGCCGCCAGGCAAGATGAATTCCTTCAGCGGCGGTAACGTCGCGTTGTAGTCATCAAGCCAGCCGTCGAGCTGGGCAAGATGCTTGTCCGTGATTATCGTGTGGCCCGGAATGCAAAGTTCGCCGCCCAGATCGAACAGGTCGTGCTGGATGGCGGTCAGCGCCAGGCGCACGTTCTCAGGCAGGTTTTCGCACAGCAACACGCCGAGATTCGAGTTCAGTTCATCCACTTCGCCAATGGCTGTGATCCGCGCCTCGTCCTTGCGGACACGGCGGCCGTCGCCGAGACCCGTGGTGCCGTCGTCGCCCGTCCGGGTGGCAATCTTGCTCAAACGGTGACCCATGATATGTGCCGTCCTTTCAGTGTGGGATGCATCCGCGTGGCTGCCTGCCCGATGCCGATCCCGATATCGCGGCCATTATAGGTTCGGCCAGCCGGCGAGGTGCCGCGGTTCGGCGTAAAGCCCGGTGTTCGGCGTAAAATGAATCAGAAGCTACAGACGCCAAGCCCGTCTTCAGGAGACCCTTGTGAATCATCCCGCGCCGCCGGCACCCTTGCGCCGCCCCTTCCCCGCCGAACTCCTCACTTCGCTCAAATCCGCCTTTGGCGAGCGCGTTTCGATCGCCGAAGCCGTGCGCGCCCATCACGGCCGCGACGAATCGCCGTTCGATCCGCAATTGCCTGACGCCGTGGTTTTCGCGCGCAATACGGAAGAGGTGCAGGCCATTGTCAGATTATGCGGGCAGCACGACGTGCCGATCATTCCTTACGGCAACGGTTCGTCGCTGGAAGGGCATCTGCTGGCGGTACAGGGCGGCGTGTCGATCGATCTGTCGGAGATGAACCAGGTCCTGTCGATCAACGCGGAAGACCTTACCGTCACCGTCGAACCGGGCATCTCACGCAAGCAGCTCAACGAAGCGCTTCGCGACACGGGCCTGTTTTTCCCGATCGATCCCGGCGCGGATGCCAGTATCGGCGGTATGTCGGCAACGCGCGCCTCGGGTACGAACGCCGTGCGCTACGGCACGATGCGCGAGAACGTGCTCGGCCTCACCGTGGTGCTGGCTGACGGCCGCGTCATCAAGACCGGTACACGGGCACGGAAGTCGTCGGCGGGGTATGACCTGACGCGCCTTTTTGTGGGCTCGGAGGGCACGCTCGGCGTCATTACCGAAATCACCTTGCGGCTTTATCCGCAACCGGAAGCCGTCTCGGCGGCGGTGTGCACGTTTCCTTCGATGGGCGACGCCGTGCGTGCCGTCATCGAGACCATCCAGATGGGTGTGCCGATTGCACGCGTGGAATTCGTGGATTCGCTCGCCATCCGTTCGATCAACCGCCATTCGAATCTCACGCTGCGCGAGGCGCCCACGCTCTTCTTCGAATTCCACGGCACCGAATCCGGCGTGAAGGAACAGGCGGAAACGGTGCAGGAAATCACCGCGCAAAACGCCGGTGAAGGCTTCGAATGGGCCACCCGGCCGGAAGACCGCAGCCGTCTCTGGAACGCCCGGCACAACGCCTACTTCGCAATGTTGCAACTGAAGCCCGGCTGCCGCGCGGTCACCACTGACGTTTGCGTGCCAATCTCGCGGCTCGCGGAATGCGTGGTCGAAACGGAGCAGGACCTGTTGGCCTCGCCGCTACCCTGCCCGATCGTCGGCCATGTGGGCGACGGCAATTTCCACGTCGCGATCCTGATCGATCCGAACAAGCCCGAAGAACTCGCGGAAGCCGAGCGGCTCAACCAGCGCATCGTGCAGCGCGCATTGCGCATGGACGGCACCTGCACGGGCGAACACGGGGTCGGTTTGCACAAGATGGGCTTCCTGCTGGAAGAACACGGTGAGGTCGCCGTCGATACCATGCGTTCGATCAAGCATGCGCTCGACCCGCGTAACCTCATGAATCCCGGCAAGATTTTCGCGTGGGCCGCTTAGGGCATCGATAGATCACCCTATAGGCCGCCCCTGCTGGCACCTGTAATACCTCGCGCGGCAAAGCCGCGCGCCCGGCGCACCGGAGTACGAGGAGAGGAACCATGAATGCACCCGCCGAGCTGTCGGCCGAAGTGCTCGCGCAGCGCCAACGTGAGGTTGTGCAGGCACTGATGGCCGTGCTGCCGACCCATTGTCTGCTGTACCGCGAGGAAGACACCGTCGCCTACGAGTGCGACGGCCTGGCGGCATACCGCCGGCTGCCACTAGCAGTGGCGTTGCCGGAAACCGAATCGCAAGTGCAGCGAATCGTGCAGATCTGCCACCGGCTCGACGTGCCCATCGTCCCGCGCGGCGCGGGCACGGGGCTGTCGGGCGGCGCGATGCCGATCCGTCACGGTGTGGTGGTATCGCTGGCGCGCTTCCGCAAGATCGTGGAAGTAGACTCGTACGCGCGCACCGCGACCGCCCAGCCGGGCGTGCGCAATCTTGCAATCTCCGAGGCAGCCGCGCCCTACGGCCTTTACTACGCACCCGATCCGTCCTCGCAGATCGCCTGCACGATCGGCGGCAACGTCTCGGAAAATTCCGGCGGGGTGCATTGCCTCAAGTACGGCCTCACCGTGCACAACGTGCTGCGCGTGCGGGCCGTTACGATGGAAGGCGAAGTGGTCGAGTTCGGCTCGCTCGCCCCCGATGCGCCGGGGCTCGACCTGCTGGCCGTGATGATCGGCAGCGAAGGCATGTTCGCCATCGTCACCGAAATCACCGTCAAGCTGATCCCCAAGCCGCAGACCGCACAGGTCATCATGGCGAGTTTCGACGACGTGGTGAAAGGCGGAGATGCAGTCGCCGGCATCATTGCAGCGGGCATCATTCCGGCCGGACTGGAAATGATGGACAAACCCGCGACGCGCGCCGTCGAGGAGTTCGTCAAGGCCGGATACGATCTGGACGCTGCGGCGATTCTCCTATGCGAATCGGACGGCACGCCTGAAGAAGTGGCCGACGAAATCGTCCGCATGACGGCGGTGTTGCGCGAACAGGGCGCGACGCGCATCCAGATCTCCCGCTCCGAGCAGGAACGGCTACGCTTCTGGTCCGGACGCAAGAATGCGTTCCCGGCCGCGGGCCGCATCTCGCCCGATTACTACTGCATGGACGGCACCGTGCCGCGCCGCAGTATCGGACCGCTGCTCGCACGCATCGAAGCAATGGAAAAGAAGTATCAGTTGCGTTGCATGAACGTATTCCATGCCGGCGACGGCAACATGCACCCGCTGATCCTGTTCAACGGCAACGATATGGACGAGTGGCACCGGGCCGAAGCGTTCGGCAGCGACATCCTCGAAACCTGCGTCGAACTGGGCGGGACCGTGACGGGTGAGCATGGCGTGGGCATCGAAAAGATCAATTCGATGTGCGTGCAGTTCTCGCCCGAAGAGCGCGATGCGTTCCATGCGGTCAAGCGGGCTTTCGATCCGCCCGGCTTGCTGAACCCTGACAAAGGTATCCCGACGCGGGCACGCTGCGCCGAATACGGCAAGATGCACGTTCGCGGCGGGTTACTGCCGCACCCGGACCTGCCGCGGTTCTAAGGCTTCCGACAGACGGCGGGTGGCATCGGCAAGCGTGGAAGGCGCGGCGAGCGGACACGGAAACGCGTTCCCCGCAGGCCGCCTCGTTCGCCATTCCGGCCCCCGCCTCCGGACAACCCGCTAGGGGTCCGCTCCGGGTTGTCAGTCAGTCCCCGACCGGTACAATCGAGCAAAACACAACGACGCAGGACAACATGGAAGAGGACGACACCGTCGCCGCATGGTCCGAACGTATCCGTTCGGCCACCGCCGAAGGCCGACCGCTACGCATTCGCGGCGGTGGCACCAAGGACTGGTACGGGCAGACGCTGGAGGGAGACATCCTCGACACGCGCGCGCATCGCGGCATCATTTCCTATGATCCGGCCGAACTGGTCATCACGGCGCGTGCCGGCACGCCGTTGCTGGAGATCGAGGCCGCGCTGGCCGACCACGCCCAGATGCTTCCCTTCGAGCCACCCCATTTTGGCCCCAGCGCCACCCTCGGCGGCTGCATTGCGGCCGGAATCGCCGGGCCGCGCCGTCCATCGACAGGCGCGCCGCGCGACTTCGTGCTCGGCGCGGTCATCATGAACGGTCAGGGCCAGGTGCTGCACTTTGGCGGCCAGGTGGTGAAGAACGTGGCCGGCTACGATGTGTCGCGGCTGCTGGCCGGCTCACTCGGCACGCTTGGACTGATCCTCGAGCTGTCGATCAAGGTGCTGCCGCTGCAGCAGGCCGAAGCCACCCTCAAGTTCGACATGAACGGCACCGACGCGGTCCGCAAGCTCAACGAGTGGGGTGGCCGCCCGCTGCCGATCACGGCCAGCGCCTGGCGCCACGGCACGCTCGCCGTGCGCCTCGGCGGCGCCGAAGCGGCGGTCAAATCGGCGCGCTCGGCGCTCGGCGGCGAAGTCGTCGACGCGGTCGAGGCCGAACGTTTCTGGGCTGGTCTGCGTGAGCAAACGGATCCCTTCTTCGCGGCCATCGCGCCGAAGGCAGCGCTCTGGCGCCTCGCGCTGCCATCCATTACAGAGCCGCTGCAACTACCCGGCGCCCAGCTGATGGAATGGGGCGGCGGCCAGCGCTGGTGGATTACCGACACCGACGCGCAAACCGTACGCATCAGCGCCAAACAGGCCGGTGGCCACGCAACGATTTTCCGCACCGGGCAAAACTATGACCGCAGCGCCGGAGTGTTCACACCGCTGCCCGCACCGTTAATGAAAATCCACCGTGGCCTGAAGGCCGCTTTCGACCCAGCCCGCATTTTCAATCGCGGCCGGCTGTACCCCGACTTCTGAGCGCGCGATGCAAACCAACCTCGCCGACTTCATTCGCGACACCGCTGACGGCATCGAAGCAGAATCGATCCTGCGCAAGTGTGTGCATTGCGGTTTCTGCACGGCCACCTGCCCCACCTACCAGTTGCTCGGCGACGAGCTCGACGGCCCACGCGGACGCATCTATCTGATCAAGCAGATGGTCGAAGGCGCGGAGGTGACCCGTAGTACGCAAACGCATCTGGACCGCTGTCTGACCTGCCGCAACTGCGAGACCACTTGTCCGTCGGGCGTGCAGTACGGACGGCTGGTGGAAATCGGCCGCAAGATCACGGAAGAAAAGGTGACGAGGCCCTTCGGTCAACGGATGTTGCGGCGCGTGCTGGCGAGCGTCGTGCCGAATAGCGCACTGTTCACGCCGGCCATGCGGCTCGGCCAGCACGTGCGCGCGTTCCTGCCCAAGAAGCTGCGCGACAAGGTGCCGGCGCGCCAGCGGCCGCTCGAATGGCCGGCGAGGAAGCACGCGCGCAAGATGCTGATGCTCGCAGGATGTGTGCAGCCATCGATGATGCCGAACGTCAACATTGCCACGGCACGCGTGCTGGATGCGCTCGGTGTAGAGACGATCGTGGCCCCGGAAGCCGGCTGCTGTGGCGCGATCCGTCTGCATCTCGGCTACAACGACGAAGCACTCGACGATATCCGCGCCAATATCGACGCCTGGTGGCCGCATGTCGAAGAAGGCGCGGAGGCCATCGTGATGAACGCCTCCGGCTGCGGCGCGACCGTCAAGGAATACGGACATCTGCTGCGCGACGATCCGGCGTATGCCGGGAAAGCACAGCGCATCACGGAAATGACGCGTGATATCTCCGAAGTTCTGCCTGAGTTCGAGGAAGCGCTGGTCGCGGTGACGCGCCGCCGCTCCGTGCATACCGTAGCGTTCCACCCGCCCTGCACACTGCAGCACGGTCAGCAGTTGCGCGGCAAGGTCGAACACCTCCTTACTGCGCTCGGCATCGAAGTGCGCCTGCCGGCCGACAGCCATCTATGCTGCGGCTCGGCCGGCACGTATTCGTTGACGCAGCCTGCGCTGTCGTACGCGCTGCGCGACCAGAAACTGGAAAAGCTGCAGGCTCAGGAGCCACAGGTGATCGTATCGGCCAACGTCGGCTGTATCGCCCATCTGCAAAGCGGCACATCGACGCCGGTGGCGCACTGGATCGAACTGGTCGAGCATATGCTGTACGCGTGACGGGCAAAGTGGGGAGCGCGGGTCCGTATAATCGGGTATATCGTCTCTGCGCAGATTTCTTCTGACGTCTTCTCATGCCCGATCTCGATCACAACCTCGCCGCGGTTCAGCAGCGCATTGCTCTCGCCGCGCAACTCGCCTCACGCGACCCGCGCTCGGTCACCCTGCTCGCGGTTTCGAAAACGTTTCCCGCCGAAGATGTCCGCGCCGCACGTGCGGCCGGACAGCATGCGTTTGGCGAGAACTATGTGCAGGAAGCGTTGACGAAAATCGAAACGCTGGCCGATCTGCGCGCTTCGCTCGAATGGCATTTCATCGGGCCGCTGCAATCGAACAAGACGCGCCCGGTCGCGGAAAATTTCGATTGGGTGCATTCGGTCGATCGCCTGAAAATTGCGCAACGGCTCGCCGAACAACGCCCTGCCCATTTGCCGCCGCTGAACGTATGTCTGCAGGTGAACGTGAGCGGCGAAGCGTCGAAGGCCGGCGTGACACCGGCGGAAGCTGCAGCAACCGCACACGCTATCGCCGCGCTGCCGCAACTGCGCCTGCGCGGTCTGATGTCGATTCCCGAGCCCGCCGAAACCATCGACGCTCAACGGGTACCGCATCGGCAGTTGCGTGAACTCTTCGAGCAGCTACGCGCCGATGGGCTCGAACTGGACACGCTGTCGATGGGCATGTCGAGCGATCTCGAAGCCGCAGTGCTCGAAGGTGCAACGATCGTGCGCGTCGGTACCGCAATTTTCGGCGCGCGCGACTACTCTCACTGAACCATCCCGGAACATCATGAAAATTGCCTTCATCGGCGGCGGCAATATGGCCGCTGCAATCATCGGCGGTCTGATCAGGCACGGCGTCGCGCCGACCGACCTTTACGCGATCGACCCCAACGAAGAAGCGCGCAAGCGCAACGAGCAGCAATTCGGTATTCGCACGGGCGCAGCCGCGGATGCCGCGCTCGCGCCGTTCGACGCGATCGTGCTGGCCGTGAAGCCGCAGGTTCTCAAGGTCGTAGCGGAAGGACTGGCGCCGCATCTGGGCGCGACGCAGGTGGTCATCAGCATCGCTGCCGGGATTCGCACCGCCGATATGTCGAGCTGGCTCAACGGCCATCAACGCATTGTGCGTGTGATGCCCAATACGCCGGCGCTGATCGGCATGGGTGTGGCGGGTCTTTCGGCGACTGGCAGCGTCGACGCTGCGGATCGTGCACTGGCGACTCAAGTGTTAGGCGCCGTGGGCCAGACCGTCTGGTTCGACGATGAAGCGAAGATCGACGCCGTAACCGCCATCTCGGGCAGCGGCCCGGCCTACGTGTTCTACTTCATCGAAGCGCTGCAGGAAGCCGCGCGCCAGCTCGGCATGGACGAAGCGCAAGGCCGCGCGCTGGCTGTTGCGACGTTCACAGGTGCGGCGCAACTGGCGGCTCAGTCAGACGAGCCACCCAGCGTGTTGCGCGAACGGGTGACGTCAAAAGGCGGCACCACTGCAGCGGCGCTCGTTTCGTTTGAGGCAAGTGGGATCAAGGATGCGATTGTGCGCGGCGTGCTGGCGGCCGATGCACGCGCCAAGGAAATGGGCGACGAGTTCGGCAAGCAATAAAGCGGCGTTGCTGCTGGCCGCGCCGACCCGCGCCGGGTTCTTACGAAAACACTGCGGCGCCGCAGGTCCTTCGCGCCGCAGGAAGTCCCCTTCGGCGTGCGTTGGCGCGGCGAAGCGCCAGGTTAAGAGCGCTCAGAACGAGGCCGCGGCGTAGTGCGCGGCAATCCCCGCGAACAGCGCCCCGCCCAGCCAGTTGTTATGGCGGAAGGCGGCAAAGCACGCCATGCGGTCACGGTTGCGAATCAGCGTGTAGTGGTAGACAGCGCAGCCCGCGGCAGCCACCCAGCCGAGCCAGTACAACCAGCCAAAACCGAGCGTGAGACCAATCCGGATATAAATCCCGAGTGTCAGCGCATAGCACAGCATGATCGCGAAAACGTCGTAGCGGCCGAAGGTCAGCGCCGAAGTGCGGATGCCGATCTTGATGTCGTCGTCGCGGTCGACCATCGCGTATTCGGTGTCATACGCCACCGACCAGAACACATTGGCCAGCAGCATCAGCCAGGCAAGCATCGGTACGTGATCCTGCACGGCGGCAAACGCCATCGGAATGCCGAAGCCGAACGCAATGCCCAGATACGCCTGCGGGATCGCGAAGAAACGCTTGGTGAACGGATACGAACCCGCGACGAACAGCGCCGCCACCGACAGTTCCTTGGTCAGCGTATTGAGCGGCAAGATCAGAAGAAACGACAGAAGCGCGAGCACAACCGCGAGCACGATGGCCTCCCACGCCTTGATCTTGCCCGAGGTGATGGGACGGTTCTCGGTACGCTTCACATAGCGGTCGAAATCGCGGTCCGCGTAGTCATTGATAGCGCAGCCAGCCGAGCGCATCAACACCGTGCCGAGCGCGAAAATCACCAGCAGCGACAGCGGCGGGTGCCCGTCCGACGCGATCCACAGCGCGTTGAGCGTCGGCCACAGCAGCAGCAGGCTGCCGATTGGCTTGTCCATGCGGACGAGGCGCAGATACAAAGGGAGTCGGGCGAACATGGGCGGGCGTCGTCAAGTGCGGGCAGTGACGACATTTTAAGGTATGTGCGCGAGGGAAGCCGCAGAACGCCGCCGCCGTGCGCCAGCGCGTCCCAATGCCCTTGTATATCCGGGCCACAAAAAATAAAGCCTCCCACGAATGCGATTCGGGGAGGCCCGGTACTTCAGATACGCTGACCGCTTACGCCAGCATCGCGCGCAGCATCCACGCGGTCTTTTCGTGCGTCTGCATGCGCTGCGTCAACAGGTCGGCGGTCGGTTCGTCGTTGGCCGCTTCGGTTGCCGGGAAAATCCCGCGCGCGGTACGCACCACGGCTTCCTGGCCTTCCACCAGCTGACGGATCATCTCTTCCGCTGCCGGCACGCCATCCGCCTCCGGAATCGACGACAGCTTCGCGAATTCCTTGTAGCTGCCCGGCGCATGCACGCCCAGCGCACGGATCCGCTCAGCGATCAGATCGACAGCCAGCGCCAGTTCGGTGTATTGCGTCTCGAACATGAGGTGCAGCGTGTTGAACATCGGACCCGTGACGTTCCAGTGAAAATTGTGGGTCTTCAGGTACAGCGTGTACGTGTCCGCCAGCAGATGCGACAGGCCGTCCGCGATCTTCTTGCGATCCTTGTCGCTAATGCCGATATTGATGTGTTGTACGGTTTCTTTTTTGGCCATGACGACTCCTGTAAAGAGTGATACGAAACAGCAGGCAGCGCATGGCGCGCTCACGCGCTAACCATGTATCTGCGAACGTCCGCCAGTTTATCGTACAAATGTGCAGACCCTATGCACCTCGCTCACGCTACTTTGCGTAGTTGTGGGCTTCGACCTTCCACAGATAATCATCGACTGCGCGCGAAATTTCCGTGAACAGATCGGAGGTCGACGGGTCTCCAGCATCACCTGACTCGTTGATCGCTGCTACGGTTTGCTGCCCGTATTTCGCAAGCGCCGCCGAGATTTGGCGAACGTGGTCGGTGCCATCCGTCAACTCCAGCGGATACGACTCGAGCTGCGTTTTATCGGCCACGTGTTGGACCCGGCCATCGGCCGTACCACCAAGTGCAACCAGGCGCTCGGCGCTCAGATCGGCCCACTCGATAGCGGCCGTGTGAACCTCGTCGAACAGCAGATGCAGCGCGATGAAATTCGGACCCTTCACGTTCCAGTGTGCCTGCTTAGCCTGCCGTTGCACGTCAATCGCGGTGACGAGCGACTGACCGAGCAGATCGACAGACTTGCGCCGAATCGCTTCGGCCAACGTATTGCGGGTGGAATGAAGTGACATGACAACCTCCATATAAAAAGTTCAGGAGTAAAGCTGCGTGCGCGCAACAGCGCTCCGCCAGTCAGTCCTAGTGACCCGACAGGTGTTGCAGCGCGTGCGATGCAATCAGCGCGTAACCGCTCGTCAGGATGGCAAGACCAATCAGCTTGCGCGAGAAGTTGCCGCCAAAGACAATCCGTGCGTCACGTGCGAGCCGTGCGCTGCCGATGCTTAACATATGAACCATGTCCGTTCCCCTTCGACTTCGAACTGGCAAGACGCCCATGCGCCCACCGTGACTATCGGATAAGGCCCAGGCGGTATTGACTTGACCGCCCGAGCCCGCTGCACCCACCGGCCTCATTCGCCGGCGCAGTGATACTTCGTTCGATGCTTACTTCGCTTTCTCATTGAGCGTCGCCAACGCGGCGATCACCCCTTCTGCGTACGCCGGATCGATCCGGCGGAAATGCTCAAGCTGCCGCGCAAGGATCTCCTGCGGCACGCCATTGATATGGCGCGCGATGTTGCCGAAGAAGCGTTCGCGTTGCGCCGCATCGAACAGGCGGAACAGTGCAGCCGGCTGGCTGTAGTAGTCCTCGTCCTCACGATGGTCGTAACGGTCCACGGCACCCGCAGCAAGCGGCGGTTCGGACGCGTTGCGGTCCTGCGCGAAATCGCCGAAGCGATTCGGCTCGTAGTTCGCTGTGCTACCGAGGTTCCCGTCAGTACGCATCGCGCCGTCACGATGGAACGAATGCTGACGCTGCACGCGCGACGCGTTCACCGGGATCTGGTGGTGATTGATCCCGAGCCGGTAACGCTGGGTATCGCCGTACGAAAACAGACGCCCCTGCAGCAAACGGTCCGGAGAGAAGCCGATGCCCGGCACCACGTTGGCCGGCGTGAAGGCGGCCTGCTCCACATCGGCAAAGTAGTTCTGCGCGTTGCGGTTCAGCTCGATCGTGCCGACATCGATCAGCGGATAGTCCTTGTACGGCCACACCTTGGTGATATCGAACGGGTTGTAGCGATACGTGAGCGCATCGGCTTCCGGCATCACCTGAATGCAGAAACGCCATTTCGGAAAGTTGCCGTTATCGATGTTGTCGATCAGATCGCGCTGTGCGCTTTCACGGTCTTGCGCAACGACTTGCGCCGCTTCGGCGTCGGTGTAGTTTTCGATACCCTGCATCGACTTGAAGTGGAACTTCACCCAGAAGCGCTCATCGTTCGCGTTGATGAACGAGAACGTGTGCGAACCGAAGCCGTGCATCTGACGGTAGTTCTGCGGAATACCGCGATCGCTCATCAGGATCGTCACCTGATGCAACGATTCCGGATGACGCGACCAGAAGTCCCACGCCGCCACGTTGCTGCGCATGTTTGTGTACGGATCGCGCTTTTGCGTGTGAATGAAGTCCGGAAACTTGAGCGGATCGCGGATGAAGAACACGGGCGTGTTGTTGCCAACAATGTCCCAGTTGCCCTCTTCCGTGTAGAACTTGATCGAGAAGCCGCGCACATCGCGTTCGGCGTCGGCGGCGCCGCGCTCGCCAGCTACCGTCGAAAAGCGCATGAAGAGCGGGGTTTCCTTGCCGACCTGCGCGAACACGTTCGCCTTCGTGAAGCGCGAAATGTCGTGCGTAACCTTCAGCGTGCCGAACGCGCCCGAGCCTTTCGCGTGCACACGGCGCTCAGGGATCACTTCGCGGTCGAAGTGCGCCAGCTTTTCGAGCAGCCAAACGTCTTGCAACACCACGGGGCCGCGGGCGCCGGCCGTCATCGAATTCTGGTTGTCGGCGACAGATGCGCCGGCTGCCGAGGTAAGTTTGCTTTCGGACATCGTGTATTCCTGATGAGAGTTTTTTTGTACGGCTGGAAACAGGGCTGTGGGCCGTGCGCCGTTTTTTTGCGCAGCACAGCTCGCCCGACCGGACGACGTCTTACGCACTCAGCGCGCGGTCGACCAGCAACGAGACTGCGACGGTGCGCACGCTATTCGCTGACATGGCGAAGCGGCTCGCCGGTGTGGCGCTTTGGGTGGAAACTTGCTGGGGCTGCTGCGCTTGGGGCTGCGTCATGATTTCCTCCATATCGTGTTGGTCGCGATCGGAATCGGGCGACCCATGGAGGAAACTATACCTATGCTATCGAAAAGTAATATTTGATTAATTTTATCTATTCGATAGGGGCCGACGCTATCGGCCTTTGATACGGGCAGGCCCCGGGGCACCTGATCGCGCTGGGCCTGCCTTGAAACGCTCAATTCACCGCGACGGGAAGTTCGAGTTTGCTCACACCGGCCAGATCGCAGGCGTTGATAGCGTCGCAGATTGCATCGATGGCGGGCATGCGGGTAAAGCTTTTCCGCCAGGCCAGCACCACGCGGCGATCCGGCACGGGTTCGTCAAAAGCCACGTAGCTGAGCAGGCCGGAATCGATGCCGCCTGCGTGCGGCTTCACTTCCTGCACCGACATGCGCGGCAAAACCGTAATGCCGACGCCGCTCGCCACCATATGACGGATCGTCTCGAGCGACGAGCCTTCGAAAGTCTTCTGGATGCCGTCCGCGTTCTGTGAGAAGCGCATCAGCTCGGGGCACACGCCCAGCACGTGATCGCGGAAACAATGGCCGCTGCCGAGCAGCAGCATGGTTTCCTGCTTGAGATCGTCCGGATCGATTTTCTTGCGATGCTCCCACGCATGGCCGGACGGCAGCGCGACGACGAACGGCTCGTCGTAAAGCGGGCGCAGCATCAAGCCGGTTTCGGGGAACGGCAGCGCCATGATCGCGACGTCGATCTCTCCCTGCTTGAGCAGTTCGATCAACTTGAGCGTGTAGTTCTCCTGCAGCATCAACGGCATCTGCGGAACGCGCTTGATCATCTGCTTGACGAGTGTGGGCAACAGGTACGGCCCGATCGTGTAGATAACGCCGAGGCGCAGCGGTCCGACCAGCGGATCTTTGCCCTGCTTGGCGATTTCCTTGATAGCGAGCGTCTGTTCGAGGACGCGCTGCGCCTGGGTGACGATCTGCTCGCCGATCGGCGTCACGCTCACTTCACTCGTGCCACGCTCGAAAATCTGCACATTCAGTTCGTCTTCGAGCTTCTTGATCGCTACCGACAGCGTCGGCTGGCTGACGAAACACGCCTCTGCCGCGCGGCCGAAGTGCCGCTCGCGGGCAACCGCGACGATGTATTTCAATTCAGTGAGCGTCATTGGGGACCAATCAGTGCGATGAATTCGATAGGTTTCAGTTATACACCTATGGGGCCAATTCGCCAACCTCCCCCAGCACAGGGAATGCCCGGAAACGTTACCGACCGTAACGCCGCGCTGTTCAAAACCCGCAAACGGACGCCGGCTCAGGCTTTGAGGTATTGCTCACGCGCCCCGAGCCAGCGCGCCAGGTGCTGGGTGACCACGTCCGGATACTTTTCCAGCAGATGGGCCGCCGCCTCGCGAGCGGGTTCGATCAGCCAGCCGTCCTGCTCCAGATCGGCAAAGCGCAGCATCGCCGCGCCTGACTGGCGCGCGCCGAGAAATTCACCTGGGCCACGGATTTCCAGGTCGCGGCGGGCGATCTCGAAGCCATCGGTCGTCTCGCGCATGGTCTGCAAACGGGCGCGTGCGGTGATCGACAGCGGTCCGGTGTAAAGCAGCACGCAGACGGAAGCCGCACTGCCGCGCCCAACGCGGCCGCGCAACTGGTGCAATTGCGCGAGGCCGAAGCGCTCGGCATGCTCGATCACCATCAGCGACGCATTTGGCACATCTACGCCCACTTCGATCACGGTTGTCGCGACCAGCAATTGCACTTCGTTGCGAGTGAAAGCGTCCATCACCTCGGCTTTCTCCGCCGGGGCAAGCCGGCCATGCACGAGGCCGACGTTCAGTTCCGGCAGCGCGGCGACCAGCGTTTCGTAGGTTTCGACGGCCGTCTGCAATTGCAGCGTCTCGCTTTCCTCGATCAGCGGACAGACCCAGTAGACCTGGCGTCCGGTCAGCGCCGCCTCGCGCACGCGGCCAATCACTTCTTCGCGACGCGCGTCGGAAATGAGCTTCGTCAGAATCGGGGTTCGGCCGGGCGGGAGTTCGTCGATGGTCGAGACGTCGAGGTCCGCGTAATAGGTCATGGCCAGCGTGCGCGGAATCGGCGTGGCGGACATCATCAACTGATGCGGCTGAAAATCGCGGGCGCCTTCCGCTGCGTTGCGCGCCTTGGCGCGTAACGCGAGGCGCTGCGCCACACCGAAACGGTGCTGTTCGTCGACGATCACGAGTCCAAGTCGCGCGAACTCCACCGCATCCTGAATAATCGCGTGCGTGCCGATCACCAGTTGCGCGGTGCCGAGCGCCGCGGCCTCGATGGCTGCGCGCTTCTCCCTGGTTTTCAGACTGCCGGCCAGCCACGCGACGCTCACGCCAAGCGGCTCCAGCCAGCCGCGCAGCTTGCGTGCGTGCTGTTCGGCGAGGATTTCGGTCGGCGCCATCAAGGCGGCCTGATAGCCGGCGTCGATGGCCTGCGCGGCGGCAAGCGCGGCGACGACGGTCTTGCCGCTGCCCACGTCGCCCTGCAGCAGACGTTGCATGGGATGTGGCTGCGTCAGATCCAGTGCGATTTCACCGCCCACGCGCTGCTGGGCGCCGGTCAGCGAAAACGGCAGCGCTTTCAGGAGCCGCGCCACCAGTGAGGCTGGATCGTCCGCAGTTCGTCGTGGCATGCCAGGCGCCGCGCGCGTGCGGCGCTCATCGTGCGCGCGCTTCAGGGACATCTGCTGGGCGAGCAGTTCCTCGAACTTGATGCGTACCCATGCCGGATGCGTACCGTCCATCAGGGCGGTTTCGTCCGAGTCGACGCCGGGGTGATGCAGCATGCGCACCGCCTGCATCAGTGGCGGCACGCCAAGCGGGTCCAGATAAGTCCTGGCGACGGCCTCGGGCAGCAATTCCGGTAGTGCCGCGCGCGACAGCGCGTTGTCGATCGCCTTGCGCAGATAGGCCTGGCTGACGCCCGCCGTGCTCGGATACACCGGCGTGAGCGCTTGCGGCAAAGGCGTGTCTTCATCGACGACGCGCACGGCCGGATGCACCATCTCCATGCCGAAGAAACCGCCACGGACGTCGCCACGCACCCGCAGGCGTGCGCCGATCGCCATCTGCTTGACCTGCGAGCCATAGAAATTCAGAAAGCGGAGCACCAGTTCGTCGCCGGTGTCGTCGCGTAGTTTGACCAGCAACTGGCGGCGCGGGCGATAGGCGATTTCGTTATCGAACACCACGCCTTCGGTCTGCGCCATGCCACCCGGCAGCAGGTGCGCGATCGGCGTCAACGAGGTCTCGTCCTCGTAGCGCATGGGCAGATGCAGGACCAGATTGATGTCGCTCGTGAGCCCGAGCTTGGCGAGCTTGTCAGCGGTTTTGGCAAGCGCCGGAGCGGGCTTCTCTGCCGCCTTGGGTGCCTTCGCTCCCTTGGGCGCTTTGGCCTCGCCGGATGCGCTCGTCTCTTTAGGCGCTTTGACCGCCTTCACCGATCTGGCTTCCTGCGACGGCCCAGGGTTGAGCAGTTCGCCCCCCTTGCCACGAGCGGCGGGGCGCTTCGGCTCGACGCTCACTTCGTCGGTAGCGGAGGGCAAACGGCGGTCGGACAAAGGCATGGGTTGCTTCGCAAGTACAATATCGGCTTTCAAAGGTTTCGCGACGCCGCTGCGGCGTCCCGCAATCATAGCCGCAGGCCGCGAGGCTTCGGTGCAAATCCGACCGGCTTCGGCCCAATTCAGTTTCGTTCACGTCCTGCTTCCAGCCAGTCCGCATGTTCACGCTTTCCGATTTCGATTTCGACCTGCCACCCGAACTCATCGCGCAAACGGCGTTGCCAGAGCGCAGCGCGAGCCGTCTGCTTGAAGTGGACGGCTTCGCCACGCCGGCGCGTTTCACCGACCGCCGCTTCGCGGAGCTGCCTGAATGCATCGCGCCAGGCGACCTGCTGGTGTTCAACGATACCAAAGTCCTGAAGGCGCGCTTCCTCGGCCAAAAGGCCAGTGGCGGCAAGATCGAAGTGCTGGTCGAGCGGCTGACCGGCGAGCGCACCGCGCTCGCGCAGGTCCGCGCCAGCAAGAGCCCGGCGCCCGGCACGACGCTGCGTCTGGCGGATGCCTTCGACGTGACCGTCGGCGAGCGCGTTGAGCCGTTCTACACCCTGCACTTTCCCGAAGACTGCCTGACGCTGATCGAACAGTTCGGCCGGCTGCCGCTGCCGCCCTACATCGAGCACGATCCCGACGCGACTGACGAAACCCGTTATCAGACGGTGTTCGCGCAGAATCCGGGAGCGGTGGCTGCGCCGACCGCGGGGCTGCACTTCGATGACGCGCTGCTGGCGCGGCTCGACGAGCGCGGCGTGGAACGCGCGACGCTCACGTTGCACGTCGGCGCCGGCACGTTCCAGCCGGTGCGGGTGGAGAACATCTCCGAGCACAAGATGCACAGCGAGTGGTACCAGTTGCCGCAAACGCTGGTGGACCGGATCGCCGCGACCAAAGCCCGCGGCAACAAGGTGATCGCAGTAGGCACGACGTCGATGCGCGCGCTCGAAGCCGCCGCGCGCGACGCCGAAACCGCCGGCCGACCACTTGCCGCGACTGCCGCCGAAACCGATATTTTCATCACGCCGGGCTACAGGTTTCGCGTGGTCGACCGGCTGGTGACGAACTTCCATTTGCCGAAATCGACGCTGTTGATGCTGGTGTCGGCGTTTGCGGGCATCGAGACGATCCGTTCCGCGTACCGGCATGCCATTGAAGAGCGCTACCGGTTCTTCAGTTACGGCGACGCGATGCTGCTCACGCGCAAAGACGGCTGAGCTGAGCCCCTGTAGTTACGCGTCCGCATGACGATATGCCGTCCGGTAGCGTTGCGCGCGCGCCTCGCTCGGGGTAGTCTGCCGCACCTTGATTTCTTTACCCAGCCGTCGGGGCTAGCCCGGCGGCGTTCATGTCATGCGCCGGACTGTTCTCCGGTGGCACAGGAGTTCTCATGACCGAAGGTCATAACCACGATACCGGCGCCTCGAGCGCCAATTGTCCAAGCTGCGCCAATCACGACGGCAACTCCGCCGAACGTCCCGACAACGGCCTCAAATTCGAGCTGCTCAACACCGATGGCCAGGCGCGCCGCGGCCGCTTGACGCTCAATCACGGCGTGGTCGAAACACCGATCTTCATGCCGGTGGGCACCTACGGCACCGTGAAGGCAGTCCAGCCGCGCGAACTCGAAGAGATGCATGCGCAGATCATCCTCGGCAACACCTTCCACCTGTGGCTGCGGCCGGGACTCGAAACGATCGGCGCGCACGGCGGCCTGCACCGCTTCATGGGCTGGAACCGGCCCATCCTCACTGACTCCGGCGGCTTCCAGGTGTTTTCATTGGGTGATCTGCGCAAGATTACCGAAGATGGCGTCACGTTCGCCTCACCGATCAACGGCGACAAGCTGTTTCTGTCGCCCGAAGTGTCGATGCAGATCCAGAAGGTGCTGAACTCGGACATCGTCATGCAGTTCGACGAATGCACGCCCTACGCCACCAACAACATCCCGACTTCGCGCAAGGACGCCGCCGACTCGATGCGCATGTCGATGCGCTGGGCCCAGCGTTCGATCAACGAATTCAACGGGCTGGGCAATCCGAACGCGTTGTTCGGGATCATCCAGGGCGGCATGTTCGAGGATCTGCGCGACGAATCGCTGGCAGGTCTCGCCGAGATGGACTTCCATGGCTACGCGATCGGCGGCCTGTCGGTGGGCGAGCCGAAGGAAGACATGATGCGCGTGCTCAACCACATCGGCCCGAAGCTGCCGGCCCACAAGCCGCACTATCTGATGGGCGTAGGCACGCCGGAAGACCTGGTAGCGGGCGTGGCAGCCGGCGTCGACATGTTCGACTGCGTGATGCCGACCCGCAATGCGCGCAACGGCTGGCTCTTCACCCGCTTCGGCGACGTCAAGATCCGCAACGCGACGCACAAGAACTCCCTGCGCCCGCTCGACGAAACCTGCGGCTGCTATACCTGCCGGAATTTCACCCGTGGCTACCTGCACCATCTGCATCGCGTTGGTGAAATTCTTGGCGCGCAACTCAACACGATCCACAATCTGCACTACTACCTCGAACTGATGAGCGAGATCCGCGAATCAATCGAGACTCAGACGTTCGAGGCGTTCCGCACGCGCTTCCACGAAAACCGGGCACGGGGTGTCGAACAGGCCGCCTAGAGGGTTTCTACAAAAGCCCCGCTGAAAGATTTCGCTGACGGCGCCCGAACTCAAAAAAGAAGATGCGGACGCAAGCAAGTAACCAAGGAAGGCGCACAATAGCGCCCGCCGACGGATTCCCCCGAAGAAACCGTCGGCGCGAGACCTGAACATTACAATTCCATTTCGCGACGGCCCAAAGAAGCCTTTAACAGCTTGATCGGAAAGCTCATTTGCCGTGCCGTCGTACCAAATGCCGGTGGTAGAATAATCGGCTGATTTTTTTGTTCGTTATAACGGAGAGACCAACGTGTCGTTTTTTTCCAACGCCTTCGCTCAAGGCTCAGGCGGTGCAGAATCAAGCCTGATGAGCTTCCTGCCGCTGATCCTGATGTTTGGCGTGCTGTACTTCATCATGATTCGCCCTCAAATGAAGCGCCAGAAGGAACATCGCAACATGCTCGCCGCTATGGCCAAGGGCGATGAAGTGGTCACGAACGGTGGCATCGTCGGCAAGGTGACCAAGGTTAGCGACGCGTACGTCGGCGTCGAAATCGCCGAAGGCACGGAAATCACCGTGCAAAAAGCATCGGTCACGACGATTCTCCCGAAGGGCACGATCAAGTCGCTGTAAGGCCTGCTCTCTCGCGTCCGGCGCGGCCTCGCGAAACTGAAGCCAGCATGCCTGTCATGCCATCCATGCCAACAGGTACGCTGCGCCTTCCGCGCCCATCGCCGGACGCATCGCTTACGAGCCAACTTTCCCGTTGGACCACTCCATGAATCGTTACCCCCTCTGGAAATATGTCGTGATGGTCGTGGCGCTTGCCATCGGCCTCATCTACACATTGCCCAATTTCTTCGGCGAAGCGCCGGCGGTGCAGGTGCTGAGCGGCAAGGCAACGGTCAAGCTCGATTCGTCGACACTGTCGCAAATCGAAGCCACGCTGGCCGCCAATCAGATCGCCGCTTCCGACGTGACGTACGACAACTCGTCGAGCAACGCGAATATTCGCGTGCGTCTGTCGGATACCGACACGCAGTTGCGCGTGAAGGACCTGCTGTCGAAGACGCTGAACAGCGATCCGAACGATCCGAATTTTGTCGTCGCCCTGAACCTGCAAAGCGCGTCGCCGCGCTGGCTGACTGCCCTGCACGCGTTGCCGATGTACCTCGGCCTCGACCTGCGCGGCGGTGTGCACTTCCTGCTGCAGGTGGACATGGCGGGCGCGCTGAACAAGAAGCTCGACTCGGACGCCTCCGACGCGCGCACGCTGCTGCGTGACAACAACATCCGCGATGGCGGCGTGAATCGCGTCAACCAGACCGTGGTGATCAATTTCGCCGACAAGGACACGGCGGACGCGGCGAGCAAACAGCTTTCGCGCAGCATCAGCGAGCTCCAGTGGGAAACGCAGACGGCGCCTGACGGCAGCTATCAGCTGGTCGGCACGTTTACGCCGGCCGTGCAGAAGACGGTCGAAGACGCGGCGCTCAAGCAGAACATCACGACACTGCATAACCGGGTCAACGAACTTGGCGTGGCCGAACCGGTGATCCAGCAGCAAGGCGCCGACCGCATCGTGGTCGAACTGCCAGGCGTGCAGGACACGGCGAAGGCGAAGGACATCATCGGCCGCACGGCGACGCTCGAAGCGCGTCTCGCCGATCCGAACGACCTGCACCCGAATCCGGGTGACGCCGTGCCGCCGGGCGACGAACTGTTCACCGAAGGCAACCAGGCGCCGGTCATGTTGAGGAAGCAGGTGATCTTCACTGGCGACCGCATCATCGACGCTTCGGCAGGCTTTGACGAACACCAGCGTCCGTCGGTCAACATCCGTCTCGACTCGGCCGGCGGCCGGGCCGTCGCGAGCGTCTCGCGCGACAACATCGGCAAGCCGATGGCGATGGTGCTGTTCGAAAAGGGCAAGGGCCAGGTGTTGACGGTCGCGACGATCCAGTCCGAACTGGGCGACCGCTTCCAGATCACTGGCCAGCCGACCCCGCAAGCTGCCGCCGACCTCGCGCTGCTACTGCGCGCCGGTTCGCTGGCAGCGCCGATGGACATCATCGAAGAACGCACGATCGGCCCGAGCCTCGGCGCCGATAACATCAAGAAGGGCTTCCACTCGGTGATCTGGGGCTTTACGGCCATCGCCGTCTTCATGATTGCGTACTACATGCTGTTCGGCGTGGTCTCGATCATTGGCCTGTCGGTCAACCTGTTGCTGCTGATCGCGGTGCTGTCGATGCTGCAGGCCACCCTGACCTTGCCGGGTATCGCGGCTATCGCGCTGGCGCTCGGTATGGCCATTGACGCGAACGTGCTGATCAACGAGCGCGTGCGTGAAGAGCTGCGTCACGGCGCGCCGGCGCAGCTGGCCATCCAGAACGGTTACGCGCATGCATGGGCGACCATTCTCGACTCGAACGTAACCACGCTGATCGCCGGTCTGGCGCTGCTCGCGTTCGGCTCGGGTCCGGTGCGCGGCTTCGCGATCGTGCACTGTATCGGCATCCTGACGTCGATGTTCTCTGCCGTGTTCTTCTCGCGCGGTCTCGTGAACCTCTGGTACGGCGGCAAGAAGAAGCTGAAGTCGCTGGCCATTGGCCAGGTGTGGAGGCCGGCAGCGGTCGAAGGCGCCGCCGCTGCCGCGTATCTCGGCAGTGAAGATGCCGAAACCGACACAGGACGGGCCATCACCGCAGCAGCCGCCAAGCCGAAGGCCGCGGCCCAGGCTCAGGCCCGCGCCGGCAAGCCGACGGTGCGCCGTCGCAATGCCCCCGGCAACACGCCGCAGAAACCGGGTTCATCCCGCTGAGTCCCGGAGAACAAGACCATGGAATTTTTCCGCATTCGCAAAGATCTACCGCTCATGCAGCGGGCGTTGGTGTTCAACGCGATCTCGCTGCTGACGTTTATTGCTGCCGTGTTCTTCCTGCTGCATCGCGGGCTGCATCTGTCGGTGGAGTTCACCGGCGGTACGGTCATCGAAGTGCAGTATCCGACCACGGTGCCGCTCGAACCGGTGCGCGGCACACTCGCCAAACTCGGCTATCCGGACGCTCAGGTGCAGAACTTCGGCACTTCGCGTGATGTGCTGATCCGTCTGCCGGTCAAGGCCGGCCTCACCTCGGCCCAGCAGAGCGATCAGGTGATGGGCGCATTGAAGGGTGAAGATGCCCAGGTGCAGTTGCAGCGCGTCGAGTTCGTCGGCCCGCAGGTCGGCAAGGAACTGGTCACCAACGGTCTGCTCGCGCTCGCCTGCGTGGTGGCCGGCATCGTGATCTACCTGTCGTTCCGCTTCGAATGGAAGTACGCCGTGGCCGGCGTGATCGCCAACCTGCACGACGTGGTGATCATTCTCGGTTTCTTCGCGTTCTTCCAGTGGGAGTTCTCGCTGTCGGTGCTGGCTGCCGTGCTTGCGGTGCTCGGTTACTCGGTGAACGAGTCGGTGGTTATCTTCGACCGGATTCGCGAAACCTTCCGCCGCGAACGCAAGATGACGGTCATCGAGGTCATCAACCACGCCATTACCAGCACGATGTCGCGGACCATCATCACCCACGGCTGTACGCAGATGATGGTGCTGTCGATGTTCCTGTTCGGCGGTCCAACGCTGCACTACTTCGCTCTGGCGCTGACGGTCGGTATTCTGTTCGGTATCTATTCGTCGGTGTTCGTTGCGGCAGCGCTGGCGATGTGGCTCGGCGTGAAGCGCGACGACCTGATCAAGGAAAAGAAGGAACGTCACGACCCGAGCGACCCGAACGCAGGCGCACAAGTCTGAAGTTCGAGACAGTCGGGAACAAACGCAAAGGCCGGTTCAGTGGAACCGGCCTTTGTTGTTTACCGCCGTCGTTTGGTGCGAGCGTTCTAGTCCGCGTGCCTGCCGGCAATGCTGATGCGCAGTACGCCTTACTTACGCGCTGCGACGATATGAAACCTGATGACGACGTCGTCGGCCACCACCGAGGTGTCCTTCCACTCGCCGGTACCGATATCGAACTGTGAACGCTGGATCGTCAGCGCCCCATCGAACGCCTCGCTCCCGCCCTGCTGCGTGACGGTCACAGGCACGACCATGGTCTGCGATTTACCCTTGATGGTCAGCTTGCCAGTCACCTTGAACTGGTTGCCGCCTGCCGGCGCGATTGCGCTCGAGACAAAGGTCGCCTGCGGGAACGTCTTCGCATCGAACCATTCCTTGCCGCGCACCTGCTCGTTGTAGCTTTCGTCACCCAGATCGTAGCTGCTCACGTCGACGCTGAACTGCGCGCTGCCTTCGGCCGGCTTCGCCGGGTCGAACTTCACGTCCGCACTGAACTTGCCGAACTTGCCTTCCACCGGCACGTTCATCTGTTTTGAGGTCGCGGTGAGCGTGCTCTTCGCGATGTCGACCTGGGCCAGCGCGCTGCCCGCCGCACTGAGGGACGCGGCAGCAAACGCCGCCAACATGTAGCGATAAAACGAAACCTTCATGTCGCTCCTTATTTGAGGAAAGGGATCATGCGCGACAGCAGGCCGTCGCGATCGAGCCACTGATGTTTGAGCGCCGCCGCCACATGCAGCACGAACAGGACGAGCAGCGTGTAGTTGAGCGTGATGTGGATATTTTTCAGCAACACCTTGAGCACGGGATCGGGCGCAATCAGGCGCGGCAGCGGCACGAGCCCCAGATACACCACCGGCACATTGGCCGCGGAGCTGTACAGATAGCCGGAGACCGGAATCGCGATGATCAGCACGTACAGCAGCAGATGCACGAGATGGGCCGCGCCCCGTTGCCACGACGATATCCGGCGCGGCAACGGCGGCGCATCATGGGTGGCGCGCCAAAGGATGCGCAGCACCGAAAGCCCGAACACCGTCACGCCAATCCACTTGTGCCAGGAAAAATAGCGCAGCTTCGTAGGCGTGAAGCCGGGGATATCGGTCATCACCCAACCGAGCGCGAAGCCGCACACAATCAGCAACGCAATCAGCCAGTGAAGCGCGATGGCTGTTCGCGTGTACGAATCGCGGGAGCCGAAGTTAGGTTTGGGTGCCATGAAAGCTCAACGCAAGCTGAAAGGTTAGCGGCGCACGAGGGTGGAGTCCCCCTATGCGAACTGCGCAGAACGCGGCTGCCAGGTGTCGGCAGACAACAGCGAAGCACGCCAAGGCCGCCATGCTACTCCAAGCCGAAAAAGCCGGCTGGCAAGTTCCGCACGGGGCTATGCGGCGTCAAATACAGCTTAACAAGAAGGATTGAACAATTGGGGCCGGAAAATGTCCGACAGCTGTCAGGGTATGCTGCGCGGTGCTGCCGTTTTGCCTGACGGACGTCGCACAAGCAGCCCTGTTACGCACGAGCGAGCGCCTTTGGTACTATTGCTCCAGGCTTTCGCCATTCTTTCGCCAGTCCATACCGTGCAAGCCTTCGATGCACGCTCCCGCTCATGTCGTTTTGCCCTTCTGCCGTATGGAACATGACAACCTGATCGCGTGCCACGAGTGCGATACCCTTTTCACCAAACCGCGTCTGCTCGGCAGCCGGACGGTGGCGCGCTGCCCGCGTTGCGGCGCGACGCTCTATCGCGGCATCTCGCGGCGGCTGGACGCCATCTGCGCCATGACGCTCGCCGCGCTGATCACGTTTCTGATCGCCCAGGGCTATCCGATCGTCGAACTGGACGCCAACGGCATTACCTCGCAAACCACGCTGTTCGGCGCGCTCGTCGCGTTGTGGAACGAGGACATGCAGATCGTCGCGGTCATGGTGTTCTGCGCGACCACGCTGTTTCCGCTCACCGAGCTGGTCGCGCTCCTCTACGTGCTGATCCCGATCCGCTCGGGCTTCGTGGCGCCGGGCTTTAACCAGGTGCTGCGGGCCATCCAGTTCGTGCGGCCGTGGGGCATGATCGAAGTGTTCATGCTTGGCGTGCTGATCACCATCGTCAAGATGGTGAGCCTCGCCCGCGTGATCCCCGAAGCGGCGCTGTTCGCCTTCGGAGTGCTGACCTTGATGTTCGCCGTGGTCGTCACGTTCGATCCGCGCACCTTGTGGGATCTCGCCGACGAGCTGAACGCAAGGCGTGCGCGTCCCATGCCGCGCACGGCTGCCGACAGCGCGGCAGCTGCGGTCACGGCGAACGTGGACAGCCAGTCCGCCGCGCCCCATCAGGGATAACGCACGATGAATTACATTACCGCGCGCCGCGCGGGCCTGGTTTCCTGCCACGCGTGCGGCAGCGTGGCACCACGCATCCGCTCGATCACGAAACAGCACTGCGCGCGCTGCGGCGCGGTACTGCACCGGCGCAATCCGGACAGTCTGATGCGCACATGGGCACTACTGATCGCAGCCGCATTGCTGTATATTCCGGCGAATCTGTTGCCGGTGATGCACACCTCCTCGTTGCTTGGCTCGGAAGACGACACGATCATGAGCGGCGTCGTCTACTTCTGGACCTCGGGCGACTGGCCGCTGGCCGTCATTGTGTTTATCGCCAGCATCATGGTGCCGATGCTGAAACTCACGATCCTCGTGCTGCTCTGCATTACGGCTCAGCGCCGCTCACGCTGGCGCCCCACGCAACGCGTGAAGCTGTACCGGATCGTGGAGCGCATCGGCCGCTGGTCGATGCTCGACGTGTTCGTGGTCACGCTGACGGTTGCGCTGGTGCGATTCAAGTCGCTCGCCGTGATCACGGCGGGGCCCGGCGCGATCGCGTTCGGCTCGGTGGTGATTCTGACGATGCTGGCATCGATGCAGTTCGATCCACGGCTCATCTGGGACAACGTGGAAGGCGCGGACAACTCAGAAAGTGCAAAGAATGCGAAGCGCGCCCGCCGCGCCAAAGATGCAAAAAGCGGAACCCAACAAACTCAGGACCAAACATGACTAGCCCGCAAGGACCGACGCCCGCTCCCAGCGCGCCGCGCAACGATTCGAACGGACCCACGCTCCCACCCAACCTGCCCGATCCCGAGATCGAGCCGCGCAGCCACTGGTTGCCGTCGCTGGTCTGGGTGATTCCGCTGATCGCCGCACTGATCGGCGTCGCGCTCGTGATCAAGTCCGTGACCGAGAAAGGGCCGCAGATCACTATCAGCTTCAACGATGCCGAAGGGCTCGAGCCGGGCAAGACCCAGGTCAAGTACAAGGACGTCGACGTTGGCCTCGTAAAGGCCATCACGCTCTCGAAAGACCTTTCACACGTGCTGATTCAGGTCCAGTTGACCAAGGAAGCCGAGAACTTTGCCGTCAAGGACAGCCGCTTCTGGGTGGTGCGTCCGCGGGTCGGCGCGAGCGGCGTCTCGGGTCTGAGCACGCTGCTCTCCGGCGCGTACATCGGCGTGGACGCCGGTCATTCGCAGGATACGCAGAAGGACTTCGTCGGCCTTGAAACGCCCCCGCCAATTACCGGTGGGCAGAAGGGCCATCAGTTCACGTTGCATGGCGACTCGCTCGGCTCGATCGATATCGGCTCGCCGATCTTCTACCGGCGCGTGCAGGTCGGCCAGGTGGTGGGCTTCTCGCTCGACAAGGACGGCACCGGCGTGACCATGCAGGTGTTCGTTGCCGCGCCGTATGATCAGTACGTCGGGATCAACACGCGCTGGTGGCATGCGAGCGGCGTCGATCTGCGGCTCGACTCGGGCGGCTTCAAGCTGAACACGCAGTCGCTTGCGACCGTGCTGGTCGGCGGCCTGTCGTTCCAGTCGCCACCGGGGCAACCGGTCGGAGCGCAGGCGCCGAACAACATGACGTTCCGCCTGGGTTCCGACGAAGCGGACGCCATGCGCGAGCCGGACGGCGTGCCGCTGCGGGTGGTGATGACCTTCAACCAGTCGCTGCGCGGGCTGTCTGTGGGGGCGACGGTCGATTTCCGCGGCATCGAGCTCGGTCAGGTGACCAACATCGGCATCGACTACGACCCGAAGACCAACAACTTCACCATGCCGGTGACGATGAACCTGTACCCCGACCGCCTCGGCAAGCGCTTCCGCGAGACGGCGCCGGAGCCGGGTAGCGTGGCCGGTCAGCAGTTGCTGAAGAGTCTGGTGCAACACGGCCTGCGCGGCCAGCTGCGCACGGGCAACCTGATTACCAGTCAGCTGTACGTCGCGCTCGACATCTTCCCGAAGGCGCCGCCGGCTACAGTCGACGTCAATAGCGATCCGCTCGAGCTGCCGACGATTCCGAATACGCTCGACGAGTTGCAGGTGCAAGTGGCCGATATCGCCAAGAAACTCGATCAGGTGCCGTTCGACCAGATCGGCGACAACCTGAACAGCGCGCTAAAGAACGCCGACCAGTTGTTCACGCGCCTGAATACCGAGGTGGTGCCGCAAGCGCGCGACACGCTGGCCGCCGCCAAGCAGACCTTCGGGTCGGCCGAGGCGACGCTGCAGCAGGACTCGCCGCTGCAATCGGACGTCCATCAGGCGCTGCAGGAATTGACCCGCACGCTGCAGTCGTTGAATGCGCTGTCGGACTATCTGGAACGCCATCCGGAATCGCTGTTGCGCGGAAAACCAGGAGATAAACCATGATGTTTGCCCGGCTCCCCCGTTCGCCGCGCGGGCTTGCCCGCGCCACCGCGTGCCTCGGTGCCTGTGCCGGACTGCTGGCGGTAGCGGCATGCTCGTCGTCGCCGCCCAGCCACTTCTACACGCTGGGTGCCAATGGCGCGCCAAGCACCGCGAGCACGATTTCGGCTCCTTCACTGCTGATCGAAGTAGCGCCGGTCGACGTACCGTCCCAGGTCGCGAAAAACCAGCTCGTGGTTCAGACTGGCCCGACCCAGGTGCAGGTGCTCGAGCAGGAACGTTGGGCCTCGTTGCCCGGTGACGAGGTTCGCCGCGCGCTGTCGACCGACCTCACGCAGCAACTGGGCACGATCGATGTGTATGGCACGCCGTATCCGGAAGGTACGCCGGTCTATCGCGTCAGTGTGAACGTGCAACGGTTCGAATCGTGGCCGGGTTCGCATGCCTTGATCGATGCCGTGTGGAGCGTGCGCGCGGTGCGCAGCGAAGCCATCATGACGTGCCGCAGCGTCGTCAACGAGCCCGTGACGGGCAGCTATGACGCGCTGGTCGACGGTCATCGGCAGGCCGTGCAACAGATCTCTACGCAGATCGCCGCCGGCATCAAGGCCTTGGCTGCTGCCGCGCCGCGGATGCCGACGAGCACCGCCGCAAAAGGCGCATCCGGCACGCAAGCGCGCATGACGCCGCCGACGGTGCCGTGCCCGTTGCCCACCGGCCCAAGCGCTGCGCTCGACAGCGCCGGCGCGGGCAACCGCACGACCGGCTGACCGGCTCCTGAAGCTCGCGCGGCGAACTCCACCGTCGCCCGCGAGCCTACGCACTATCCCATCCGGCCAGCTTGCGGGATCCTCTGTATTTAGCGATCCTGAGTGCTTCGGCCCACAAGAGTGCGCCTTGCCACACATCTGACAATCCATGTTTCGCTCTCTCAAAACCTTCGTCAAGAAATGGCGCGCGTCGCGCAACAGCGGCCATCAACTCGATGCGCTGCTGGCGATTGCCGACCAGAACGCGCCGTATGCGGACCGCAGCGAATGGCTGATCGAGGTGGCTCACTGGATTCATCGCGACGGAAGCGTGCAGCCGGTCGTGCCTCCAGTCACGCAGGACCCGACCGAAGACGACGTGCGCCGGGTACGCGAACACGCACGCTTGCGCTATCTGCTGCATGTGCTGGATCGCAACCCGGCGTGGAAAGCGAACGTCGCGGGGATTCTGCGCGCGCTGCTGCGCGAAAGCGACGGCATCTCGCTACTGTGCGATGCCGGCATGCCGGTGCACTCGGCATTTTTCGGCGCCCTGTTCGAGCGCTTCGAGTCGTCGCTGATCCCGCCAGCACCGAACCGCCGTGACCTGACAGCGATCTTCACGTTGATGTTCACGTCAGCGCGCGATGCCGAATGGATTGCCGCGCTACCTACCGACCTGCTCACGCGTATCCGCGAGCTTTTCGTCTATGGGCAGGAGGCGAGCGACCAGCGAAACGCGGCGCCGTTCTCGCTCGATCTGCTAGCGGCGCTGCACAACCTGACCTGCCAGATCAGCTCCACCGGGCTGTCGCAAACGGTGCGCAGCCGTCTGGGCGACGCCGACGTGCGCGTCGCCATGGAAAAGCAGCCGTTCTACCGGCTCACACGAGCCATGCTGGCGGTCGAGGCCGCCCATCAGGCGCCTGAAGGCGGCGCAGAGCCGGGCAAATTGCTGCACGAGGTCAACTATCTGCGTGTGCTGCTCGACGACTGCCGTATCGCCACCGATAACGTCTTTACCCACCTGTACCGCAACGGCGTGAGCGTCGACATCGTGTTTCAGGTCGAGCGCATGCGTATGCGCATCCAGCGCGCAGAACATCTGCTGGACGCCTGGATGGCGTCGGACGACCTGCACGCCGGCTCGCGCCTCGTCGCCGAACTGGTCAATGCAAATCACGCGAGTCAGAGCATCGCCCATCTGATGCGCAGCAATTTCTCGTTGCTGGCGCGCAAGGTGGTCGAATATAGCGCGGATACCGGCGAGCATTACATTGCCCGCGATCGCGCCGAATATCTGAAGATGCTGCGCATGGCGGCAGGCGGCGGCCTCGTCACCGTGGTGACGGTGTGCGTCAAGTTTGCGATCACCGGCTTGCATCTGCATGCAATGCTGGAAGGCTTGCTGGCCGGCATCAACTATGCGGCGAGCTTCCTGCTGATGCACTTCCTGCATTTCTCGCTCGCCACCAAGCAGCCGGCCATGACAGCGCCGACCATCGCCCGCGAACTCGACGGCGCAGGTACACCTGAAGGGGTAAACAGTTTCGTGACCTCGGTAGTCGCGCTCATCCGCACCCAGGCTGCCGCCGTGCTCGGCAACGTGATGCTGGTGTTTCCCGTGTCGCTGGGCGTGCAGTTGCTGTGGCACGCCGTCTTTAATACGAACATCATCTCGCCGGAAAAAGCCCACGCCACGCTGCATTCGTTCTCGCTGCTCGGACCTACGCCGCTCTATGCGGCGCTGACGGGCGTGCTGCTGTGGTCGTCGAGCCTGCTCGCGGGCTGGGCCGACAACTGGTTCGTGCTGCACCGGGTCGCGGACGCGCTGACCTACAACCGCCGCCTGCGAATGACGCTTGGCGTCGCTGGCGCTGCCCGGCTGGCGAGGTTCTGCCGCTCCAACGTCGCCGGCGTGGTGGGCAATATCACCTTGGGCCTGATGCTTGGTCTCGTACCTGCCATCCTCACCGCCTTCGCTTTCACCTTCGAAGTCCGGCACGTCACCTTGAGTTCGGGTTCGATCGGCGTCGCACTCGGTGTGCTCGGCAAGGGCGCGCTGGACCTGCCGGAGTTCTGGTGGGCCATCGCCGGCACGTTCAGCATGGCAATCCTGAACGTGGCCGTCAGTTTTGCGCTCGCGTTTCATATGGCCGTGCGTTCGCGCGATCTGCGGCGCAACTATGTGCGCTCGTTGCGCGGCGCGATCTGGCGCCGGGTGTTCCACCGGCCGCTGGATCTGGTGTGGCCGGTCAGCGCATCACGCGAAGGGCATTGAACGCCAGCGCGCGGGAAGCACACCCCGACCGCGTACAATAGCGCCTTATTCAACGCCTCCCGGCAACTTCAATGTCCTTCGATTTTTTCATCCCCTGCCCTCGCGGCCTCGAAGCCGCGCTCGCGGCCGAACTCGCCGAAATCGCCTCGCGCCATCTGAACGGAGCACCGTTCACTGCGGGCGCGCAGGTGCCGGGCGGCGTGCATTTCCGCGGCGGCTGGGCGGCCGGTATGGCGGCCAATCTGCATTCGCGCATCGCGAGCCGTGTGCTGCTGAAGATCGCGCATCGTCCGTATCGCAGCGAGCAGGACATCTACGACCTCGCGCTCGAGCAGCGCTGGGAACAGTGGTTTTCCGCCCAGGAGACGCTACGCGTCGACGTCACGGCCATCAAATCGCCGCTGCGTAGCCTCGAATTCACCACGCTGCGCGTCAAGGATGCAATCTGCGACCGCCTGCGCGACGTGAGCGGCGCGCGTCCGAACATCGACACCAGCGCGCCCGACGTGCGCGTGTTTGCGTTCCTCACCGCGACCGATTGCACCTTGTATCTCGATACGTCCGGCGAGCCGCTTTTCAAGCGCGGCTGGCGACTCGACAAGGGTGCTGCGCCGCTGCGCGAGAACCTCGCGGCGGGCATCCTGCGCCTGACTGGCTGGACCGCCGGCACACCGCTGTACGACCCGATGTGCGGCAGCGGCACGTTCCTCGCGGAAGCTGCGCAAGTGGCGCTGAATATCGCGCCGGGCGCGGAGCGGCGCTTCGGTTTCGAGAATCTCAAGCAGTACGACGCGAAAGCGTGGCAGGCGTTGAAAGCCGCGGCACTGGATGCGAAGCGCGCCGCCCGCACGTCGCGCACCGATCTGCAGATCTTCGGCAGCGACATTTCCGGTGACATGCTGGTCAAGGCGCGCGCCAACTTCGAGCGCGCCGGTCTGTCGTCGGTCTCGCTCAAGCAGGTCGACGCACGCGGCATGACCCCGCCGTCGTCGGAGCCGGGCATTCTGGTGGCCAATCCGCCGTACGGCGAGCGGATCGAAGTGCGTGGCCGCAACGCGCGTGGCGAACTTCGTGAGACGGGCCGTGAAAGCCGCGATGACGACAGCTTTCGCCGCGCTCAGGAAGAAGCACCGGACAGCGAATTCTTCAAGTCGCTCGGCGACGCGCTCAAGCAGCGTTTCACCGGATGGCACGCGTTCATTCTGACGTCGGATCGTAAGCTGCCGGGACAACTGCGGTTGCGCGAATCGACCAAGACGCCGCTTTTCAACGGCGCGCTTGAATGCAGGCTGTTTCGCTTCGATCTGATCGCGGGCAGCGTCAGGCAACGTCCGGCGAACGATACGCCGGCGGCTTGAGCCAGCAAGTCAACGCCGGAAAGAATTTCGCAGCCAGCCAATTGCTACTGACAGAACGCTGTCAGTAGCCCCGCCGCACACTCCTGATCACGCCATCCGGCGCATCACATGGGCCTTCGGGTCATGCCAAGGAGAGTGTCATGTCAGCAGCCGCATCCCACGTCATTTCCTGGTTCGAAATTCCGGTCACCGATTTCGAGCGCGCCGCACGTTTCTACGAGACTACGCTCGGCACGACGCTGCGGCGTGAAAATTTCGGCGGCGAGCCGATCGGCATTTTCCAGTACACCGAGCCGTCCACCGGCGGCTGTATCATCCAGAGCCCCAACGCCAGGCCCTCCGGCGATGGCGTCGTCGTTTACCTGAACGCGCAGCCGAATGTCGACACCGTGCTGGGCCGCGTCGAGAAGGCCGGCGGCAAGGTGCAAGGGCCGGTCATCGATCTGCCGCAGGATATCGGCTATATCGGGTTCTTTACCGATACCGAAGGTAACCGCATCGGGCTGCATTCGCCGAAGAACGGTTGACCGATTGGCCCGCGCAGGGGTGACGGCCACGCAGCACCGCATGAGCGTCACGCGGCGCTATGATCTCGGGAATGCCCGTTTGCGGGCCGCCGGTTCGCAACCCCCGTGACGCGGGCCACTCCGTTTCGGGTGAAGCGATCGCAACACCCCCGCCCCTACTACAACACGACAAGACGCCCACGATGACGCGCCGCGCCGACCGCCTGTTCCAGATCGCCGAGCTGCTCCGCGGCCGGCGTCTGACTACCGCGCAACAGCTCGCGGACTGGCTGCATATCTCGCCGCGCACGGTCTACCGGGACGTGCGCGATCTGCAGCTCTCAGGCGTGCCGATCGAAGGGGAAGCGGGAATCGGCTACCGCCTGAACCGCTCGGCGAGCTTGCCGCCGCTCACCTTCACCGTCGACGAACTCGCTGCGCTCGCCGCCGGCGCACGCATGCTCGAAACATGGGGTGGTGCGAGCTTCGCCAAGGGCGCCCGCGGCGCGCTGGCGAAGATCGCCTCGACCATGCCCGCTGACAAGCGCGCGACGCTCGACCGGCTGCCGATCTTTGCGCCTTCGTTTCACATCAAGGGTGAATTCGCGGAGAAGGTCGATGCGCTGCATCTGGCCATCGACCGCAACCGGATCGTGAGTTTTGCGTATCGCGATCGCAAAGGCGCGCAAACCGAGCGGCGCGTCTGGCCGCTCGGCCTCTTTTATTGGGGTGCGCGCTGGACCATCGGCGCGTGGTGTGAGTTGCGCGGAGACTTCCGCAATTTCGACGTCGAAGAGATTCGCGAACTGCAGGTAGTCGAGCCGTTCCCCGATATGGAGGGCAGACGGCTCGCGGATTTTCTGAGGCACGTCGAGGTGAAACAGCGCTAACTGCAGCGACAGAGTTCAAGGCCGCATACCGTTGCGGCCACAACCTCACTCCACCGACTTCACCATATCCTCGATCACCTTCTTCGCATCGCCGAAGACCATCATGGTCTTGTCCATGTAGAAGAGGTCGTTGTCGAGACCCGCATAACCGGCCGCCATCGAACGCTTGTTGACGATCACCGTACGCGCCTTGTACGCCTCGATAATCGGCATGCCCGCAATCGGCGACTTCGGATCGTTCTTCGCCGCCGGATTCACCACGTCGTTCGCGCCGAGCACCAGCACCACGTCCACTTGGCCGAACTCGCTGTTGATGTCATCCATCTCGTAGACCATGTCGTAGGAGACTTCGGCTTCAGCGAGCAGCACGTTCATGTGCCCCGGCATGCGGCCCGCCACCGGGTGGATCGCGTACCGCACATCAATGCCCTTTTCGGTCAGCTTGTCCGTAAGTTCTTTCAGCGCATGCTGCGCCCGTGCCACCGCCAGACCATACCCCGGCACGATCACCACGGTTTCAGCGTTGCCCAGCATGAACGACGCATCCTCGGCCGAACCCGACTTGACCGGCCGCTGTTCCTGGGCTCCGCCCGCAGCCGCCGCGCCCGCCTCCGCGCCAAAGCCGCCCAGCAGCACATTGAAGAACGAGCGGTTCATCGCGTGACACATGATGTACGACAGGATCGCACCGGACGACCCCACCAGCGAGCCTGCGATGATCAGCATCGGGTTATTCAGCGAGAACCCGATGCCCGCCGCCGCCCAGCCCGAATACGAGTTGAGCATCGACACGACCACCGGCATATCCGCGCCGCCGATCGGGATGATGATCAGCACGCCCAGCGCGAACGCGATCAGCGTCATGATGATGAACGGCAGCCACGCTTGCGTCAGAAAGAAGATTACGCCGAAGCCGATCATGCCGATCGCCAGCATCAGGTTGATCAGATGCTGACCCGGATACACCACCGGCGCGCCCTGAAACAGGCGGAACTTGTATTTGCCCGAGAGCTTGCCGAACGCGATCACTGAACCGGAGAACGTGATCGCCCCGACGAAGGTGCCGATAAAGAGCTCAATCCGGTTGCCGTACGGCAGAAACCCCGGGATCGGATTGTCCGGATCGACGAGGCCGAACGCCGATGGCTCCGAGACGACCGCATAGGCAATGCACACGGCAGCGAGACCGATCAGCGAGTGCATGGCGGCGACCAGTTCGGGCATCTTGGTCATCTCGACGCGCGCGGCGACGAACGCTCCGATCGCGCCGCCTACCACCAGCGCCGCGAACAGCAGTCCGAGGCCCAGCCCGAGATTCGAGCCGAGTCCGGCCGCCTGCTTGAGGATCAACGCGATGGTGGTGAGGATCGCGATCGCCATCCCGGCCATACCGAACGTATTGCCGATGCGCGCGGTCTTCGGATTCGAGAGCCCTTTGAGCGCCTGAATGAAGCAGACCGAAGCAACCAGATAAAGCAGCGTGACGACGTTCAGACTCATTGCGCCTTCTCCTTTGCCGCTGCGGGGAGCTTCTTCGGCTCTTTCTTCTTGAACATCTCCAGCATTCGCCTGGTGACGAGGAAGCCGCCGAACACGTTGACCGCTGCCAGCCCGACCGCCAGGGTCCCGAAGAACTTGCCTGTGCCGCCCACCGTCAGGCCGGCCGCAAGCATCGCGCCCACAATGACGATCGCGGAAATCGCGTTGGTCACGGCCATCAGCGGCGTATGCAGTGCCGGTGTGACGTTCCAGACCACGTGGTAGCCCACGTAGATCGCCAGGATGAAGATGATCAGGTTGATGACCGTATGGTTGATGACTTCCATCGCCGGCTCCAGTTATGCCTTGCGCGTGACTTCGCCGTCACGGGCCAGCAGCGTGGCCGCGACGATGTCGTCCGCGAGATCGATGTTGAGTGCGCCTTC
>NZ_JBNDMP010000022.1:0-68922 GCF_050436645.1 Paraburkholderia sp. GAS33 | reverse complement strand
TACCCGTTTATTGCGTTTCGCTACGGTCATCGTCGCTCCTGTTACTGGCAGTCTCCTGCCAAATGACCGTTTACACAAAACTATTTACACCCTCCCGGCGTCGCGTGTCGATGCAAACCTTCGTCAACAACGTTTCCGGCTACATGCTGGAATGCTCGCCGACGCCGGCCCTGCCGCGGCTGCGCGAACGGTCGCGCGTTCCGGCAGCGCTCGAGCGGGTGCGCTTGCTGAACCCGCAATTGCGGGCGCAGATCCTCAAGGTGATGTTCATCGCGCTCGGCAGCCAGAGTGCGATCCTCGCCATGCCCTATCTGGGCAACCTCGTGCTCGACAACGTTGTCGCCGCGGACAACCTGAATCTCCTGAATGTGCTCATCGTCACGTTCAGCGTGATTTTTATGGTGGGCGCCTTGAGTCAGTACACCCAGGGTTACCTGGTCGAACTGGCGCACGGACTTGTGAAGATGAACATGGCCGAAGGTCTGATGGCGCATCTTTTGCGTAATCCGCTTTCTTACTTTGAAAAGCGGCACGTTGGGGATCTTTTCGCGCGCATCAAGGCACAGGACGAAATCAGCGCTTTCTGTACGCGAACATTCATCTCGCTGGGCATCGATATCGCCGTTGGCATGCTCGCGCTTGCATTGATGCTGATACAAAGCCGGCTGCTGACCGCGATCGCCGTCGGGCTTTTCCTGCTTTACGCCGCGATTTCCCTCTTGCTCTTTTCCCGCATGCGCGACACGCATGCGCTCGTGCTCGAAGAAACGGCGCGCTGCGATGACACGATCTTTGAGACCATACGGGCCGCCTCGCTCATCAAGCTATCGCAAGGCGAAGTGCGACGCACGGCCATGTTCATGGCGAAGTACCGCGCGTTTATTGCAGCAACGGTCCACAGCAGCCGGCTCTCCAGCGTACGCGACGCGATCCTGAAGCTCGTCAGCTATGTGGAAACGCTGGCCATTACGTGGTTTGCCGCACGGCTCATGCTGGGTGGTGTTATATCGGTAGGCGTTTTTTATTCTTTCCTGATTTACAAGTCGTTGCTCTCGGAGCGATTTGCACGCTCGATCAATGCGGCGTTTGAATATTTCATGCTCAGCGTGCCAGTGTCGCGGGTTGGCGATATCGTCGACTGCGAACCGGAGCGCTATACGCCCGCGAGCGATACTCTTAAAACGGTAGAGGTTCAGACCTTCCAGCAGATCGACGTGCGAGACGTCACGTTCCGCTATGGCATATCGGATCAGCCGGTGCTGATGCGCGCGAACATCACGATTCGCAAGGGCGACAAGATCGTCATTACCGGGCCGTCGGGCAGCGGCAAGTCCACGCTGTTCAAGTTGCTTGCCGCCGCTGAGCCGATTCAGGAGGGCGAGATCACGCTGAACGGCATTGCGTGGCCAAATCTCACGGTCGACGAGATTCGCCGGCATGCGGTGCACATGCGTCAAGGCGACCTCATCCTGCACGGTTCGATTGCAGACAATATTTCACTCTTCGCTGGCAGCGCGGATGAGGCGCGCATTCACGCGTTGCTCGACGAAGTTGGGCTACTCGCCGACGTCATGCGATTGCCGATGCGCACGCGGACCATCGTCAGCGACACTATTGCAAATATCTCTGCCGGTCAGCGGCAACGTCTCTTGTTGGCACGCGCGCTATATCAACAGCGCGAACTGTTACTGCTTGACGAACCGACCTCAAATCTCGACCCGGCGTCTGTACAGCTGGTTGTCGCGCTTTTGCAGCGGCTCAACCGGACCGTGGTCGTTATCACCCATGACATGTCGTTGGCGGCGGCTTTCGACACGTGCTACCGGCTGGTCGATGGCGAACTGCTGCGCGAAGTGCGCCAGCCGGAGACGTACCGAGGCATGCTGAACGATCACGTGGCAGACCATGAATAGGCGGACGTTGTTGGCGGCGTCGATTGCCGCCATGGCAGCATTGTTGGGGCATGTTAGCCCCGCTTGCGCGGTCGACCTGTTGTCGGTCGTCGAACAGGCTAGCGACCATGACGCGGACCTTGCCGCGATGCGTGCGGCTTCAAGAGCCGCGCAGCAGGCGGTGCCCAAGGCGCGGGCCGGTTTGCTGCCGCAGGTGGGCGGCGGTTGGGGGCGTGCCTATAACAGCACCGCAATCGACGGCTTGCCTCGCACCGCTTACTGGCAGAACGGGTGGACCGTCAGCTTGACGCAGCCAATCTTCGACTGGAGCCGTTGGACCACCTACCGGCAGGCCAGTTTTGTCGAAGCGCGCGGCGTAGTTGAAGTTGCGCGTGCGCAGCAAGTGCTGATTTTGCGAGCCGCGCGTGCGTATTTCGACGAACTGGCAGCAGAAGACGAAGTTGCCAGAGCGGTTGACTATAACGCGGCGCTCGACGCACATATGCATCAGTTGCAGCGCAGGCAGTCAGCGGGGGAGGCGACGGTGATCGACTTGCAGGAGGCAGAGGCCGGGATGGAGCAGGCACAACTGCAACTGGCGGATGCGCGTAACGATTTGCTGTTAAAGCGTATCGCTATTGAGCAACTCACTGGGCAACCGTTTTCGGCACTATCGCGACTGTCGGACGAAGCGAGATTGCCGCGTCTGGAGCCGGACAACGGCGAAGCATGGGCCGCGCAAGCGGAAGCGCACGATTACGCAGTGCAACTCAAGCAGATTGATCGGCGGATTGCCGAACTCGATGTAGAGAAGGCGCGTGCCGCCTATTATCCGACGGTTAATCTCACTGCTACGCATTCTCCAGCCGGGGCCGCGGCCGGCTACAGCGGACCAACCACGACTTCCACGGCGATGCTCTCGATCTCCATTCCGATCTTCGAAGGCGGCGAGACGGAAGCGAAGCTCGATGAATCGGCAGCGCTTGAGGATAAGGCACAAAACGAACTGCTGTCGGCGACCCGTCAGGCGGGCGGGACCGCGCGCGAGAACTGCGCGCGATTTCTCGCGGGCGCGGCTCGGATCGAATCGCTGTCGCGGCTCTTGCAGACATCTCGCGCCGCTGTTGCTGCTACGCAAATGGGTTATAGGGTTGGGAGCCGGACGAGTTCCGATGTACTGCGGACCGTTGACGTTTTCTATGCGACCCGCCGCGATCTGATTCACGCGCGCTACGACATCCTGCTGGCGCTGTTGCAGTTGAAGGGCGTGACCGCTTCGCTGACCATAGACGAAGTGGCGCAGGTGAACTCGCTCTTATTGTCGGCTGACGTGCCGCAAGCTTCGCCGAGCGTACGTTGATTGTGCGCAAAACGAAAAAACCCGCGAAAGCCAAGGCTGTTCGCGGGTTGTTCGTACGGCTTGATGCTTGATACAGGTGTTCTGGTGGAGGCGGCGGGAATCGAACCCGCGTCCAGAAGCACTCTACGACCAGTTCTACATACTTAGTTCTGTCATTTGATTTAACCGCAGCGACGCGGACGAACACGCTGCACTACGGCGATTCACTAGATTTTCGACCCGGACGTCGTGACACCGCCAAGGCTTAACTGACGTATATGACCTCTGTCGGTATTGCTACCGGTCTTGCGACTCTAGCCCGTCAGTGAACTAGGCAGAGGACGGCGGCCCTTAGGCTGCCAGTGCGAACGTATCGTCGTTTGCAGTTACGTTTTTCCCATTGATTAACGAGGTGACGGGTCCTCGGTATGCCCTAGCCGCTTCGCAACCCCTGTCGAAACCAGGTCGCCCCCGCGGTTTGTTGCCCCAAAATTGCTGGGCCAAAGTAGATTTTACAATAGAATGACAGCCCTGTCCCGACTGTCTTTGGATCGGACAATGTTCCGGCGCCCCGGTCAGCTGATCTCGCGTAGCAGTTTTTGCAGTTCTGCCGTCGACCGGACCACGTGCTGGGCATGCCATTGGGTCGGAGGAATGTCATTGCCGCAGTAGCCGTATGCAGCCGCCACGGTCACCATACCTGCTGCGAAGCCCGCCTGGACGTCACGCAGGTCGTCGCCCACGTAGACGATCCGCTCCGGCGCGAGATCCAGTTCGCGCGCCGCGTGCAGCAACGGCGCTGGATGCGGTTTCGAGTGCGGCGTCGTATCGCCGCTCACCACGCATCCCGCACGCAGATCGAGTCCCAGCAACGCCACCAGCGGCTCCGTCAGGCGCGCAACCTTATTCGTCACGATGCCCCAGCGCACGCCGCGTGCATCCAGTTCGTCGAGTACGGCGTCGATGCCCTGGAAGAGTGTCGTTTCGATGCAAAGGTCAGCCTCGTAGTTGGCGAGAAATTCGTCGCGCATTGCCGGGTAATCGGGATGCTCCGGCCCTATGCCAAAAGCGCCGCCAATTAGCCCGCGGGCACCGGCCGATGCCAGCGGGCGCAGGTCGTCGAGCGGCACCATCTCGAGGCCGCGTTCGTGGCGCATCTTGTTGACGGCGGCGGCCAGATCGGGCGCCGTGTCGGCGAGTGTGCCGTCGAGGTCGAACAGGACCGCCTGGCAAAGGCCGATGGAGGCGTCTTCGTCTTCGCGTTGCGGCAGAGGAGTGGGGTCGCTCATGGATGCGTTCGTTGGAGTCGTTGCGCGTCAGGCGTCGCGGCGGCAGGCGAGCATATAGTTGATGCTCGTGTCGTCCGACAGCGCGAAATGCTTGCTGAGCGGGTTATATACGATGCCTTTGATGTCCGCGGTGTGCAGGTGCGCGGCGCGGACAAAGCCCGCCAGTTCCGACGGACGGATGAAGCGCGCGTAGTCGTGAGTGCCCTTGGGTAGCATCCGCGCAATGTATTCCGCGCCGATCACCGCAAACAGGTAGGACTTCACGTTCCGGTTGAGCGTCGAGAAGAACACCCAGCCGCCCGGTTTCACGAGCGTCTTGCAGGCGGCGACGATGGCCGCGGGTTCGGGTACGTGCTCGAGCATTTCCATGCAGGTCACGACGTCGTAGGTGCCGGGCTCACGGGCCGCCAGGGCCTCGGCGGCGATTTCTTCGTAATCGACGGTTACACCGCTTTCAAGGCTGTGAAGATCTGCGACCCCGAGCGCCTGACTCGCGAGGTCGATTCCCTTCACGTGGGCACCCAATCCAGCCATCGATTCCGACAGAATGCCGCCGCCGCAACCGATATCGAGTACCCGCTTGCCGGCAAGGCTTACATGGGTGTTGATCCAGCTCAGCCGAACCGGATTCAATTCGTGCAGCGGTTTGAATTCGGCGTTCGGGTCCCACCAGCGATGTGCGAGATCGCTGAATTTCTGAAGTTCGTGGGGATCGGCATTGGTCATGGCGGATACGGGCCTTGATGAGAGCGGGTGGGCGGGTGTCGACGATAAAGCCTGAGTATATAGGCCGAGGCACAGGGCGGCAAAATGCCCGGGCAGGTCGGCCGCTCGACGCTGACCTGAGACCGAATCTGCCGTGGCCTGCGCAAATTCGACGCCTCAGACGCGCTTGGACATAAAAAAAGCCCCGCCGAAGCGGGGCTTTGATACTGCGGTAATTTGGAGCTTACTGCTTCGAAGTACCCACAACTTCGACTTCCACGCGACGATCCGGTGCGAGGCAGGCGATGAGAGCCTTGCGGTTCTTCTGGTTGCAGCCGGTCGTAACCGGGTTGCGCTTGCCCTTGCCTTCGGTATAGATACGGTTGGCTTCGATGCCCTTGCTGACCAGGTATGCCTTGACAGCTTGAGCACGGCGCAGCGACAGGCGGTCGTTGTACTTGTCCGAACCGATACGGTCCGTGTAACCCGTTGCAACCACGACTTCGAGGTTCAGGCCACCGATCTTCGATGCGAGATCATCCAGCTTTTCCTTGCCGCCCGGCTTCAGGATAGCCTTGTCAAAGTCGAACAAAGCGTCAGCTTGGTACGTAATCTTCTGGCTCGAGATAACCGGAGCCGGTGCCGGCGGTGCCGGCGGGGTCGGTGCCTGAGCAACCAGCGCGCCATCGCACTTTGCGTTAGCGGTTGCCGGCGTCCAGAATGCATCGCGCCAGCAGAGTTCGTTCGTGCCGTTCATCCACACGTACTCGCCCGTGCCGTTCACCCAGTTGTCGTTCGTAGCTTGTCGCGACGCCGGCACCGACTGTGCCATTGCGGATGCAGCCACAACTGCGGTAGCTGCAATGAACGCGAGCTTTGAAAGTTTATTCATATTTCTCCTCTCGAAATTGAGATTACCGCAGGTTTACTGCGAGCTTGTTGACGATGACAAGTCATACATTGCTCGAAGTATAACATTGGTGCGGAACAAAAAACGCGCTGTGTAGACTTCGAGCAGTGTCTAACTCTTTGTGCGTTGGCATTTTGCCATATCGTTCCCTTCCCACGTAAAAAAATCTGCCCCCTTTCCATACCCCTGTCCGATTGTGGTGCGTCCGCAACAGGAGCTTTGGTGGAGAGCAGTCTGCCCCGCCAGTCATGGCTGCGAGCTGAATAGGGGCCAGCATAAATCGGACCTGCTCCTGCTTCGCGCCAGAAAGTTCCCTGATTTGTTAACGGATTTGCGTCCCGAGTTGTTCCCGCGTCTGCCGGGCTTTTCTTTGGAGCCTCTCTGGCGCCCCTGGCGCACTCCCCACTAATAGGTATACGTGCCCCAGCTGGGGATGGATGCCTCGCGTGTTAGAATCGCGTGATGCGTTGCGTCTGCAGCGCCTACGCGAAGGCATGGTCCCGCCATCGTCTTCGCACGTAAAAGATACGGATAATGGATCAATTCGCCAAAGAGACTCTGCCAATCTCCCTAGAGGAGGAAATGCGTCGTTCGTATCTCGATTACGCGATGAGCGTGATTGTAGGGCGTGCGCTTCCCGATGTTCGCGATGGCCTGAAGCCGGTGCACCGGCGAGTGCTGTACGCGATGCACGAGCTGAACAACGACTGGAACCGAGCTTACAAGAAGTCCGCGCGTATTGTCGGCGACGTGATCGGTAAATATCACCCGCACGGCGACACGGCTGTCTACGACACGATTGTCCGGATGGCGCAGGACTTCTCCCTGCGCTATATGCTGGTGGACGGTCAGGGCAACTTCGGTTCGGTCGACGGCGATAACGCCGCGGCGATGCGTTACACCGAAATCCGCATGTCCAAGATCGGCCATGAGCTGCTCGCCGACATCGACAAGGAAACGGTCGATTTCACGCCGAACTACGACGGCAGCGAAAACGAGCCGGCCATCCTCCCGGCGCGCATCCCCAATCTGCTGATCAATGGCTCGTCCGGGATCGCGGTGGGGATGGCAACCAATATCCCGCCGCACAACCTGAACGAGATTGTCGACGCCTGTCAGCATCTGCTGAAGAATCCGGAAGCGAGCATCGACGAACTGATCGAGATCGTCCCGGCGCCCGACTTCCCCACGGCCGGCATTATCTACGGCGTCGCCGGCGTGCGCGACGGCTATCACACCGGTCGTGGCCGCGTCGTGATGCGCGCGCTCACGCACTTCGAGGAAATCGACCGCGGCCAACGCATGTCGATCATCGTCGACGAGTTGCCGTACCAGGTGAACAAGCGCTCGCTGTTGGAGCGGATCGCCGAACTCGTCAACGAGAAGAAGCTGGAAGGCATCTCGGACATCCGCGACGAGTCGGACAAGAGCGGCATGCGGGTCGTGATCGAGCTGAAGCGCGGCGAAGTGCCCGAGGTCATCCTCAACAATCTGTATAAGGCGACCCAGCTTCAGGATACGTTCGGCATGAACATGGTCGCGCTGGTCGACGGCCAGCCGAAGCTGCTGAACCTGAAGGAAATGTTGAGTTGCTTCCTGTCGCACCGGCGGGAAGTGCTGACGCGGCGCACAGTATACGAACTGCGCAAGGCGCGCGAACGCGGTCACGTGCTGGAAGGCCTGGCTGTGGCGCTCGCCAACATCGACGATTTCATCGCAATCATCAAGGCGGCGCCGACTCCGCCGATCGCGAAGCAGGAATTGATGAACCGTCCGTGGGACTCGTCGCTGGTTCGCGAAATGTTGGCGCGCGCCGAGACGGAAAACGCTTCGGCTGGTGGTCGGGAAGCGTATCGTCCTGAAGGGCTGAACCCCGCGTTCGGCATGCAAGCAGACGGTCTCTACCGTCTGTCCGACACCCAGGCGCAGGAAATCTTGCAGATGCGTCTGCAACGCCTGACGGGTCTGGAGCAGGACAAGATCATCGGCGAGTACCGCGAAGTGATGGCCCAGATTGCCGACCTGCTCGACATCCTGGCGCGTCCGGAGCGCATTACGGCGATCATCGTCGACGAACTCACCTCGATCAAGGCCGAATTCGGCGACGCCCGCCGTTCGAAGATCGAGCTGAACGCCACCGAGCTGAATACCGAAGACCTGATCACGCCGCAGGACATGGTCGTGACCATGTCGCATGCCGGTTATGTGAAATCGCAGCCGTTGTCGGAATATCGCGCCCAGAAGCGCGGAGGTCGCGGCAAACAGGCGACTTCCATGAAGGAAGACGACTGGATCGACACGCTCTTCATTGCCAACACGCACGACCACATCCTGTGCTTCTCGAACCGCGGCCGCGTCTACTGGGTTAAGGTCTACGAGGTGCCGCAGGGCTCGCGGAACTCGCGTGGCCGCCCGATTGTCAACATGTTCCCGCTGCAGGACGGCGAGAAGATCACGGTGGTGCTGCCGGTCAAGGAATTCTCGGCCGACAAATATGTGTTCATGGCCACCGCGTTAGGAACGGTAAAAAAGACGCCGCTAGAAGCCTTTAGTCGGCCGCTGCGCAAGGGTATTATTGCGGTCGGTCTCGACGATGGTGATTATCTGATCGGCGCCGCTATCACCGACGGTCAGCATGACGTCATGCTGTTCTCGGATTCGGGCAAGGCAGTGCGCTTCGACGAGAACGACGTGCGCCCGATGGGACGGGAAGCGCGTGGCGTTCGCGGCATGCAGCTTGACGATGGGCAGCAGGTGATTGCGCTGCTGGTCGCGGGCGACGAGCAGCAGTCAGTGCTCACTGCCACGGAAAACGGCTTCGGCAAACGCACACCGATCTCCGAGTACACCCGCCACGGGCGTGGTACGAAGGGGATGATCGCGATCCAGACGTCGGAACGCAATGGCAAGGTGGTGGCGGCGACGCTGGTGGATTCCGAAGCCCAGATCATGCTGATTACCAATACGGGCGTGCTGATCCGCACGCGCGTGTCGGAAATCCGTGAAATGGGCCGCGCAACCCAAGGTGTTACACTCATCAGTCTTGATGAAGGAACGAAGCTTTCCGGTTTGCAGCAGGTTGCTGAGGCCGAACCTGATGTGGAAGGTGACGCCGAAGGTCCCGCTGACGGTGACGAAGGCGGTGAAGAGGGCGGAGCAGCCTGATTCGCACCGGCAATCATGTACAGGGTGAACGCTGCGGGGACGCAGACTGGCGCATCGGGCCGATGCGCAGTCCACGCAGCATGCAGTTCGACTAATTTCTCTTAGGGAGTAATGATGCAAATAGGATTCAAACAGTTGATGTTGCTGGCTGCTTTCGTGCCGACCTTTGCAATGGCGCAGGCGCTTCAAAGTCAAACGCCGGCTCCGGCAGACAACAGCACCGCTGCTGCAGCTCCGGTTGATCCGGCCAAGCAGGCTGCCATCAAGGATCTGCTGGACGCGATCGACGCGCAAAAGCTCGTCGGCGCAATTGGTAACAGCGCGCAAATGCAAGCGAAGCAACTGGTTCCGGCTATCCTGTCGGACGCTCTGAGCGAAAACAAGACGATGTCGGACAAGCAGAAGCAGGCTTCCGTCCCGACGCTGCAGAAGAATGCTGTGCCGAAGCTGGTTGACTCGGCAGGGCAGGTCTTCGCAACGGATTCGTTCCGTCAGGACGCAATGCAAGCTCAGTACGACGCTTACGCGAAGTACTACACGACGTCGGAAATCAAAGATCTGACGGCGTTCTACAAGAGCCCGACGGGCCGCAAGTTCATCCAGGTTCAAGACCAGGTTGGCCGCGACGTCGTGAACGGTCTGATGCAGAAGTACATGCCGCAATCGATCAAGGCAACGCGCGCTCAAGCCGATTCGGAAGTTGCTTCGGTCAAGCCGCCGGTTACCAAGTAAGCAGGTCGCTCGGGCTTCGCGGGTTTTGTTGATACCGCTGGCGCTCGCGTCGCTATCCGACGAGTAACCGGCTTGCCACAGGCGCCTCACGGCGCCGGGGTTTGGCGGCTGGGTTTGGCGGGGTAGCGGCGTCAATGCGATAATGGCCGTTTGCGCACACGCGCAGACGGCCATTTTCTTTTCAGGCGCGAATTTGCACGGTTTGCTCACCGCGCGCCTGCTTCAGGGACTTCACGATGCGCGTCTTTAATTTCTCGGCCGGACCTGCGGCCATGCCCGAAGAAGTGCTGCGTCACGCAGCCGACGAGATGCTCGACTGGCATGGCAGCGGCATGAGCGTGATGGAAATGAGCCATCGCGGCAAAGAGTTCATGTCGATCCACGAGGAAGCGCTAACCGACCTGCGCGAGTTGCTGGATGTGCCGGCGAGCCACCGTATCCTGTTCCTGCAGGGCGGCGGGCTGGGCGAAAACGCCATCGTGCCGATGAACCTGTTCGGCTCGAAGCCGCGTGCGGACTTCGTGGTGACGGGCTCGTGGTCGCAGAAGTCGCTGAAGGAAGCGCAGAAGTATGGCGCCGTGCATGTCGCCGCGAGCGGCGAGACGGCTGACGGTTTTACCCGTGCTCCGGCGTACGCCGAGTGGCAATTGTCTGACGATCCCGCCTACGTCCATCTGTGCACGAACGAGACGATTCACGGCGTCGAACGGTTTGAGATTCCCGACCTGGGCGATATCCCGCTGGTCGCCGACGCGTCGTCGCATATCCTGTCGCGTCCCATGGACATCGCCAAATATGGCGTATTGTTTGGCGGGGCGCAGAAGAATATCGGCATGGCTGGTGTCACCGTGGTGATCGTGCGCGAAGACATGCTTGACCGGGCAATGAGCATTTGCCCGTCGGCGTTCGAGTGGAAAACCGTCGCCGCCAACAATTCCATGTACAACACGCCGCCCACCTATGCGATCTACGTCGCCGGGCTGGTGTTCAAGTGGTTGAAAAAGCAGGGCGGCCTCGCCGCCATGGAAGCGCGCAATATCGAGAAGTCGAAGCTCCTCTACGACACCATCGATGCCAGCTCCTTTTATCTGAACAAGGTTGAACGCGCTTCGCGCTCGCGGATGAACGTACCGTTCTTTCTCGCGGACGAAACGCGTAACGAAGATTTCCTGGCCGGCGCGAAAGCGCGCGGGCTAGTGCAGCTGAAGGGCCACAAGTCCGTCGGCGGCATGCGGGCGTCGATTTACAACGCGGTGCCGCTCGAAGGCGTCAAAGCGCTAGTCGAGTACATGAAGGAATTCGAACAGCGTAGCGCTTGAGCCGAAGCTCAGGTGCGCGCATCCCTTCACGCAGTTTTCCGGCAGAGCCGTTTTACGCATGGACGACGAACTTAATACACGACTCAAACCGCTGCGCGAGCGCATCGATGCGCTCGACGCGCAACTGATCGCCCTGCTCAACCAGCGGGCGGCGGTGGCGCTCGAAGTCGGCGAGGTCAAGAAGCATTTCAACGCGCCGGTGTTCCGGCCGGAGCGTGAGCAGCAGGTCATCGCGCGTCTGCAGGACATGAGCGACGGGCCGCTTGCCAGCGAGCACATCAGCGCCATCTGGCGCGAGATCATGGCGGCGAGCCGCGATCTCGAGAAAACCATCAAGGCCGCCTATCTCGGGCCGGTGGGCACTTATAGCGAACAGGCTATGCACGAGTACTTCGGTCAGTCGATCGAAGGGGTGCCGTGTCCGTCGATTGACGAAGTGTTTCGCTCGGTCGAGGCGGGTGCCGCCGAATTCGGCGTCGTGCCGATCGAGAATTCGACCGAAGGCGCGGTATCGCGCACGCTCGACCTGCTGTTGCAAACGCAATTGCTGATCGGCGGCGAACTCGCTTTGCCGATCCATCACAATCTTCTGACGTTAAACGGTGACCTGACCGGCGTGACGCGGGTGTGCGCGCATCCGCAGGCGCTCGCGCAATGCCAGGGTTGGCTCGCGTCGAATGCGCCGCATCTGGAGCGTCAGGCGGTGTCAAGCAACGCGGAAGGAGCGCGGCTCGCTGCTGACGATCCGAGCGTTGCGGCTATCGCCGGAGATCGCGCGGCGACGCGCTACGGCCTGCAGGTCGTGCACGCACTGATTCAGGACGATCCGCACAACCGCACCCGCTTCGTGATGATCGGCAAAGAGCCGACCGGCGCGAGCGGCAGAGACCGGACCTCGCTGATCGTTTCGGTCGCCAATGAGCCAGGGGCGATGTTCAAGCTGCTGGAGCCGCTGGCCCGTCACGGCGTTTCGATGACGCGCTTCGAGTCGAGGCCGGCGCGTGTCGGCACGTGGGAGTACTACTTCTACATCGACGTCGAAGGTCATCGCGACGATGCTCCGGTTGCCGCAGCCCTTGCCGAGCTAGGCGAGATGGCCGAATTCCTGAAGATTCTCGGCTCGTACCCGCAAGCGCGTTGAGATCCAGGCCGCACTTCTCGCCGAACCTTATTCAATACGTCAAATAGTCGATCCGGAGATACTCATGACAACCCCTTTCGGTCCTTCCTATGTGCGCGCGATTGCGCCTTATATCGCCGGCAAGCCGATTTCGGAAGTAGCCCGCGAATTCGGTCTCGATGAGGCGAACATCGTGAAGCTCGCGTCGAACGAGAATCCGCTCGGCATGCCGGAATCCGCGCAACGTGCGATGGTGCAGGCCGCGAGTGAACTGGGCCGCTATCCGGATGCGAACGCGTTCGAGCTGAAGGCGGCATTGAGCGGCCGTTACGATGTTCCGGCTGACTGGATCACGCTCGGCAATGGCAGCAACGACATCCTCGAAATCGCGGCGCACGCGTTTGTCGAAAAGGGGCAGTCGATCGTCTACGCGCAGTACTCGTTCGCGGTCTATGCGCTGGCTACCCAGGGTCTGGGCGCGCGTGCGATCGTCGTGCCGGCGGTCAAGCACGGCCACGACCTCGACGCCATGCTGGCCGCGATCACGGATGACACCCGTCTGATCTTCGTCGCCAATCCGAACAACCCGACCGGTACCTTTATCGAAGGACCGGCGCTCGAAGCGTTCCTCGCCAAGGTGCCGCGCAATGTCGTGGTGGTGCTCGACGAGGCGTACACCGAATATCTGGCGCCGGAAAAGCGCTACGACTCGATCGCCTGGGTGCGTCGTTATCCGAACCTGCTGGTGTCGCGCACATTTTCGAAGGCCTACGGCCTGGCGGGTCTGCGCGTCGGCTTCGCGATTGCACAACCGGAACTGACCGATCTGCTTAACCGTCTGCGTCAGCCGTTCAACGTGAACACGCTGGCGCAGGCCGCGGCAATCGCAGCCTTGAACGACGCGGCGTTCCTCGAAAAGAGCGCGGCGCTCAATGCCCAGGGTTATCGTCGTCTGACGGAAGGATTCGACAAGCTCGGTCTCGAGTATGTGCCGTCGTCGGGCAATTTCGTGCTGGTGCGTGTCGGCAATGACGACGACGCCGGCAACCGCGTCAACCTCGCGCTGCTGAAGCAGGGTGTGATCGTGCGTCCGGTTGGCAACTACGGTTTGCCGCAATGGCTGCGCATCACGATCGGCCTGCCGGAAGAAAACGAAGCGTTTCTCAAGGCGCTCGAAAAGACGCTTGCGCCCGCGTGAGTGGTGGCGCAAGGCGTTGAAACCGAGCGTCAGATTTTGACCCGCGCGCCGGCGTTTCACGCTATGGCGCGCTTTTCTGTGTGATCGACGTGGCTGGGTTTTCTTTTAACAAGCTGGTGATTTTTGGTGTCGGCCTGATCGGCGGCTCGCTTGCGCGCGCGCTACGCGAGCGCGGCGATGCGGCAGGCTCGCGTACCGTGATTGGCGTGGGCCGCTCGTCCGCATCGACTGCGCGGGCGCTCGAACTCGGCGTGATCGACGCTACGGCCTCGCTTTCGGATGACGCAGCGCTGCGTGCGGCGCTGTCCGGCGCGGATTTTGTGCTACTGGCGGCGCCCGTGGCACAGACCCAGCCGCTGCTCGAACGGATCGCGCCGTTTCTCGACCCGGCTACCATCGTCACCGACGCAGGCAGCACCAAGTCCGATGTCGTTGCCGCGGCGCGCGCCGCGCTGGGCGAACGGATTAGCCAGTTCGTGCCGGGCCATCCGATCGCCGGACGCGAGTCGAGCGGAGTGGACGCCGCTTTGCCTGATCTGTACGTCGGCCGTAACGTGGTTCTGTGCGCGTTGCCGGAGAATCCGCCTGAGGCGGTGGAGCGCGTCGCCGCCATGTGGCGCACGACCGGCGCAGCGGTGCATGCGATGACGCCGGCGCAGCACGACCGTGTCTTCGCTTCGGTGAGCCACTTGCCGCATCTGTTGTCGTTTGCGCTCGTCGAGCAGATTCTCAATTCTCCCGACGCAGCGCTGAAGTTTTCTTTCGCGGCAGGCGGCTTCCGCGATTTCACGCGGATTGCCGCATCGAGCCCGGAAATGTGGCGCGACATCTGCGTAGCGAACCGTATAGCGCTGCTCGACGAACTGGACGGCTACACGGCGGTGCTTGCGCAGTTGCGTGCGGCCGTCGAGGCCGCGGACGGCGCCGCGCTCGAGGCCGTATTTGCCCGCTCGCGCGAGGCGCGCACCGAATGGCAGGAACAGCGCGCGGCGCTAGCCGCTGCCCCCGACGCCGCGAAATAACCGGAACTGGACTCAATCATGGAATACCTCGATCTCGGACCGTTTTCCCGCGCGTCCGGCACGATTCGCCTGCCAGGTTCGAAGAGCATTTCGAACCGCGTGTTGTTGCTCTCGGCGCTTGCTGAAGGCGAAACGACGATCACCAACCTGCTCGATTCCGACGACACGCGAGTGATGCTCGACGCGCTCGAAAAGCTCGGCGTCAAGCTCAAGCGCGAAGGCGACGAGTGCGTCGTGACGGGCACGCGCGGCGCGTTTACCGCGAAGACCGCCGACCTGTTTCTCGGCAACGCCGGCACGGCGGTGCGCTCGCTGACGGCGGCGCTGGCGGTCAACGGCGGCAGCTATCGCATCCACGGCGTGCCGCGGATGCACGAGCGGCCGATCGGCGACCTCGTCGACGGCCTGCGGCAGATCGGAGCCCGGATCGATTACGAGGGCAACGAAGGCTTTCCGCCCCTGCGGATTCGCGAAGGCCAGATCGCCGTCGATGCACCGATCCGCGTGCGCGGCGACGTGTCGAGCCAGTTCCTGACCGGGCTGCTGATGACCTTGCCGCTGCTGCGCACGGAAAGCGGCGTGACGGTGATTCAGGTGGACGGCGAACTGATCTCCAAACCCTATGTCGAGATCACTCTCAAGCTGATGGAGCGCTTCGGCATCAAGGTCGAGCGTCACGGCTGGCATCAATTCACGGTGCCCGCGGGGCAGCGCTATCAGTCGCCGGGCAAGATCATGGTGGAGGGCGATGCGTCGTCCGCCTCGTATTTTCTCGCGGCGGGCGCGCTCGGCGGCGGTCCTCTGCGCGTCGAAGGTGTGGGGCGGGCCAGCATCCAGGGTGATGTGGGCTTCGCCGACGCGCTGATCCGCATGGGCGCGAACGTGTCGATGGGTGACGACTGGATCGAGGTGCGCGGCGTCGGTCATGACCACGGCAAGCTGGAACCGATCGACATGGATTGCAACCTGATCCCGGACGCAGCCATGACCATTGCCGTCGCGGCGCTGTTCGCCGACGGCACGACCACGTTGCGCAACATCGCCAGCTGGCGCGTCAAGGAAACCGACCGGCTGGCCGCCATGGCGACCGAACTGCGCAAGGTCGGCGCCAAAGTGGTCGAGGGCGAAGACTACATCGCCGTCACGCCGCCGGAGCAACTGACGCCGAACGCCGCCATCGACACCTACGACGACCACCGCATGGCGATGTGCTTCTCGCTGGTGAGCCTCGGCGGCGTGCCGGTGCGTATCAACGATCCGAAGTGCGTCGCCAAGACTGTCCCGGACTATTTCGAGCGCTTCACGGCGTTGGCCCAACCTTGATTCACCCGAATCGACCTGACGCGCGACTTTTTCGATGAAACCGACCCGTCCCTTTCACCAGACGCCCGTCATTACGATCGACGGCCCGACCGCCTCCGGCAAAGGCACCGTGGCCGCGCTGGTCGCCGCCAATCTCGGCTTCCATCTGCTGGATAGCGGCGCCCTGTACCGGCTCGCCGCGCTGGCCAGCCAGCGCTACAACATCGCGGCGGACGATCCCGACGCCCTTGCCAAACTGATCGACGACCTCCATATCACGTTCCGCGAGGGGCTCGCGCAACTCGACGGCGTCGACGTTTCAAGCGAGATTCGCGCTGAAGAAGTCGGCAAACGGGCCTCGGCGATTGCCGTCCACGCACCCGTGAGAGCCGCTCTGGTGGCCCGTCAGCGGGCTTTTCGCAAGGAGCCGGGGCTGGTTGCGGACGGCCGCGATATGGGCACTGTGATCTTCCAGGATGCTGCGCTCAAAGTGTTTCTGACCGCCAGCGCCGAGGCCCGCGCCGCTCGCCGGCATAAGCAATTGATCCAAAAAGGTTTTTCTGCTAATATAGATGACTTGCTCCGGGATTTGCGTGAACGCGACGCACGCGATAGTCAGCGTGTAGCCGCGCCACTCAAGCCTGCAGCGGATGCAAAGCTGCTCGACACTTCCACGTTGTCGGTCGACCAGGCGGTCGATCAGGTGGTGCAGTGGTATCGGGCGCTTTTGCCCATCGCTTGAAAATGCAGTCATGAATTTCGTTGTAAAGCAGTAGATGCAAGAAGCAGTCCGTTGTCGTGTAGGTGCTCTGCGCATGGGCGTGGAGCGTGTTTTAACCCCTTAACCCCGCGTGGCATTCGCACTCTAGCCGTTATTGCTTGACCATCCGGTCAGCCGGGCACCGCGAAAACCATGCAAATTTCGATTTTTATGTCCGACCTGCAAACCTCTACCCCGAATACCGAATCTTTTGCGGCTCTGTTCGAAGAGTCGCTGACCAAGCAAGACATGCGCGCTGGCGAAGTGATCTCCGCCGAAGTCGTGCGCGTTGACCACAACTTCGTGGTCGTCAACGCTGGTCTCAAGTCCGAAGCCTACATCCCGCTCGAAGAGTTCCTGAACGACGCGGGCGAGGTAGAAGTGCAGGCGGGCGACTTCGTTTCCGTCGCGATCGACGCGCTGGAAAACGGCTATGGCGACACCATCCTGTCGCGCGACAAGGCGAAGCGTCTGGCTTCGTGGCTGTCGCTGGAAAAGGCCCTCGACAACAACGAACTCGTGACCGGCACGATCACGGGCAAGGTCAAGGGCGGCATGACCGTCATGGTCAACGGCATCCGCGCGTTCCTGCCGGGTTCGCTGGTTGATACGCGTCCGGTCAAGGACACGACCCCGTACGAAGGCAAGACGCTGGAATTCCGCGTCATCAAGCTCGACCGCAAGCGTAACAACGTCGTGCTGTCGCGCCGTGCTGTGATCGAAGCCACCCAGGGCGAAGAGCGCGCAAAGCTGCTCGAAACGCTGAAGGAAGGCGCGATCGTGGAAGGCGTAGTGAAGAACATCACGGACTACGGCGCATTCGTGGACCTCGGCGGTATCGACGGCCTGCTGCACATCACCGACATCGCATGGCGTCGTGTGCGTCACCCGAGCGAAGTGCTGTCGGTTGGCCAGGAAGTCACCGCGAAGATCCTCAAGTTCGATCAGGAAAAGAACCGCGTTTCGCTGGGCATCAAGCAACTCGGCGACGACCCGTGGGAAGGCATTTCCCGCCGTTACCCGTCGGGCACGCGCCTGTTCGGTAAGGTCACCAACATCACCGACTACGGCGCATTCGTCGAAGTGGAATCGGGCATCGAAGGCCTCGTCCACGTGTCGGAAATGGACTGGACGAACAAGAACGTTGCACCGTCGAAGGTTGTTCAGCTGGGCGACGAAGTCGAAGTCATGGTTCTGGAAATCGACGAAGACCGCCGCCGTATCAGCCTCGGCATGAAGCAATGCAAGCCGAATCCGTGGGATGACTTCAGCCGCAACTTCAAGAAGGGCGACAAGCTGCAAGGCGCAATCAAGTCGATCACCGACTTCGGCGTCTTCATCGGTCTGCCTGGCGGCATCGACGGTCTGGTTCACCTGTCGGACCTGTCGTGGAGCGAAACGGGCGAAGAAGCCGTTCGCAAGTACAAGAAGGGCGACGAAGTGGAGGCGATCGTTCTCGGCATCGACGTCGAGAAGGAACGTATTTCGCTGGGTATCAAGCAACTCGAAGGCGACCCGTTCAGCAACTTCGTTGCAATGAACGACAAGGGTTCGATCGTCGACGGCGTGGTCAAGACGGTAGATGCGAAGGGTGCAGTGGTTCAGCTGTCGGCGGAAGTCGAAGGCTACCTGCGTGCTTCGGAAATCGCCCAGGACCGCGTGGAAGATGCTCGCAACGTGCTGAAGGAAGGCGACAAGGTCAACGCGATGATCATCAACATCGATCGCAAGTCGCGTGGTATCAACCTGTCGATCAAGGCCAAGGACTCGGCTGAGCAACAGGAAGCGATCCGCGGCCTGGCTTCGTCGGATTCGAGCGCGGCTGCAACCGGCACGACGAACCTCGGCGCGCTGTTGAAGGCCAAGCTCGACGGCCAGAACCAGTAAGCCTTGAGTTTTCTTGAGAGGTCTGCTGCAGTATGACCAAATCGGAATTGGTCGCCCAGCTGGCTACGCGATTTCCGCAGCTTGTACTTAAAGATGCGGATTTCGCGGTGAAGACGATGCTTGATGCGATGTCGGAGGCGCTTGCCAACGGCCATCGCATCGAAATTCGCGGCTTCGGCAGCTTCGGCCTCAACCGCCGTCCCTCCCGTGTGGGGCGCAATCCGAAATCGGGCGAAAAGGTGCTGGTACCTGAGAAGTTCGTGCCGCATTTCAAGCCTGGCAAGGAACTGCGCGAGCGGGTAGACCGCCGCGCGGGCGAGCCATTGAAGGACGAAGAGCCGGACGACGATCTGTAAGCGGCTGCGCGCGGTAAGCGGCGCGTAGTGCTAATAGCGTCAGCGGCCAACGCCAGACGGCAAAAGACCAAAAAAGCGCCTTCGGGCGCTTTTTTTTCGTCTGCGCCCGGATTGCGCAAGGTCCGCGTCCGATGCGGGGCCAGTGTTGGGCAGGCTTCGTCCCTTCGATTCAAGAGGTAAACCACAAGTAAGCGCGTGCAAACTGCTTGTTACTGCCCACTCGCAGGGCCTTCAATTACAATACGGGTCACTTCGGCGCGGGCAAGACCGTGGCGCGACGCGCGTCATCAAGCCGGCGTTCGACCCGCAACTGCCGTCAAGAGACCTTATTCATGAAATTTATCGTCTGGCTGATCCGCGTTCTGGTGTTCGTGCTCCTTCTGGTGCTCGCACTCTCCAACACGCAAACCGCTACGCTGAATTTCCTGGCCGGTTACGCGTGGTCCGCTCCGCTGATCCTGATCGGCCTTGCGTTCTTTGTGGTCGGCCTTCTGGCGGGGCTTGTGTCGGCGGTACCGGCGCTGGTCCGGTTGCGGCTCGAGAACGGCCGTCTCAAGCGCGAGTTGCGCGTGGCACGCGAGGCGCCTGTGGTGGTCGAAACCCCGCCGCTGCCGCCGCTGATCTAGGCTTTCCCATGCCGTGCGCCCGTGGCGCGCGGCTTTTGTTTCTGTACTCCCGACCAATCGCATGGATCTAGACTTCTGGTGGCTGCTCGTCATACCTGTCGCTTTCGCGTTCGGCTGGATGGCCGCGCGTTACGACCTCAAGACGCTGTTGTCCGAGAGCGCCAACCTGCCGCGTTCATACTTCCGTGGCCTCAATTTTCTCCTTAACGAACAGCCGGACCAGGCTATCGATGCGTTCATCGAGGTCGTCAAGCTCGATCCAGAAACCATCGAACTGCATTTCGCGCTTGGTAACCTGTTCCGTCGTCGCGGCGAGACTGATCGGGCGATTCGCGTGCATCAAAATCTGCTGAGCCGCGCCGACCTGCCCGTCACCGAGCGCGATCACGCGCTCTACGAGTTGGGCCAGGATTTTCTGAAGGCAGGTCTGCTCGACCGGGCGGAAGAGACGTTCCGCTCGCTCGAAACCGGCGATTACGCGCTGGGTGCGCAGCGTGCGCTGCTCACCATCTACGAAATCGAGAAGGACTGGAACAAGTCGATCGACACCGCGCGCCACCTCGAAACGATGGGCGCTGAATCGCTGGACAAGGAAATCGGCCAATTCCACTGCGAGCTGGCGCAGGAAGCGTTGCAGCAAAAGAATCCCGCAGAGTCCCGCCGCCAGTTGCATCTGGCGTTGAAGGCGAACCCGCACAGCGTGCGCGCCACCATTCTGTTTGGCGACGTGGATATGGCAGGCGGCGCGCAGGAAGCGGCGATCGCGCAGTGGCGCAAGGTCGAGGAGCAGAATTCTTCATATCTGCCGCTCGTCGCGGAGAAGCTGATGAAGGCCTACGAGGCGCTCGGACGTCCGGAGGACGGGGCGGATCTGCTGACGACGTGGGTCGACCGCTATCCCACGAACGATCTGCTCGATGTCGCCTACCAGTACGTCGCGGCCCTGCGCGGGCAGGACGCGGCGCACACGCTCGCGCGCTCGCAGATGCAGAAGTCGCCCAATCTGGCGGGCATGACGCGCCTGCTCGAAGCGCAGCAGGCCACGGCGGAAGAACCGCGGCGCAGCGAACTCGAACTGATGCGCACGCTGATCAGGCAGCGCACCAAAAATCTGCCACGGTATACGTGCCAGAATTGCGGTTTCCGGGCACGCCTTTTCTACTGGCAGTGTCCGGGTTGCAGCGGGTGGGAAACCTATGCGCCGCGCCGGGTCGAACCGATCACGGCGTCGAGCTGACCCGGAAACCATCACCGGTAACATAACCGGAACCCATAACCGGAACGCGTATGAAAATCACCATCATCGGCACGGGCTATGTCGGGCTTGTCACTGGCGCGTGTCTTGCCGAAATCGGTCACGACGTTTTCTGCCTGGACGTCGATCCGCGCAAGATCGAAATCCTCAACAACGGTGGCGTCCCCATCCACGAACCGGGCCTGCAGGAAATCATCGCCCGTACCCGGGCTGCACGGCGCATCACGTTTTCGACGGACGTCGAAGCGAGCGTGGCGCACGGTGAAGTGCAGTTCATCGCGGTCGGTACGCCGCCTGATGAAGACGGCTCGGCTGACCTGCAGTACGTCCTTGAAGCGGCGCGCAATATCGGCCGCACCATGAACGGCTTCAAGGTGATTGTCGACAAGTCGACGGTCCCGGTCGGCACCGCGCAACGCGTGCGCGCGGTCGTGCAGGAGGAACTGGCGAAGCGCGGTTTGGCCGGCAGCGACCAGCATCGCTTCTCGGTCGTCTCGAATCCGGAATTCCTCAAGGAGGGGGCTGCAGTCGATGACTTCATGCGCCCCGACCGTATCGTGCTAGGCCACGACGAAGACGAAGCCGGCCAACGTGCCCGCGAACTCATGAAGCGCCTGTATGCGCCGTTCAACCGCAATCACGAACGCACGCTCTACATGGATGTGCGCTCGGCGGAATTCACGAAGTACGCCGCCAATGCGATGCTTGCCACGCGCATCTCGTTCATGAACGAGATGGCGAATCTGGCTGACCGCGTTGGCGCCGATATCGAAGCGGTCCGTCGCGGCATCGGTTCGGACCCGCGCATCGGCTATCACTTCCTGTATGCCGGATGCGGCTACGGCGGCTCATGCTTCCCGAAGGACGTGCAGGCGCTGGTGCGTACTGCCAGTGAAAGCGGCCACAATCTGCGCATTCTCGAAGCCGTCGAAGCAGTGAACAACGAGCAGAAAGAAGTGCTCGTGCGCAAGATCACCGGCACGCTCGGCGAAGACCTGAGCGGCTGCACGTTTGCCGTGTGGGGTCTCGCGTTCAAGCCGAACACCGACGACATGCGTGAAGCGCCGAGCCGGCGCATCATTGCTGAACTTCTGGCTCGCGGCGCCAAGGTGCGCGCGTACGATCCTGTTGCGCTCAACGAAGCGCGCCGGGTGTTCGCGATCGACCTGCACGACGCGCCCGAGCAACGGGCCCGTCTGCACTTCGCGAGCACGCAGGACGAAACGCTCACAGGCGCGGACGCGCTGGTGATCGTCACCGAATGGAAGGAGTTCAAGAGCCCCGACTTCCTGCACCTGAAATCGGTGCTGAAGACGCCGCTCATTTTCGACGGCCGTAACCTTTACGAACCGGAAGCGATGACCGAACTGGGCATCGATTACCACTCGATTGGACGTCCTTATGCCCAACCCTCCGAACTCCCAGCCGATGTCTGAGTCCGTCAACGAAACCACCGTGTCCACTTCTGCGCCCATCGCGGTACCGCGCGAGAGGCTCGGCGGTGCACGTGTGCTGGTGGTGGGCGACGTCATGCTTGACCGTTACTGGTTTGGCGACGTCAACCGTATTTCACCTGAGGCACCGGTGCCTGTCGTGCATGTGCAGAAGCAGGAAGATCGCCTCGGCGGCGCGGCCAACGTGGCGCGCAATGCCGTCGCCCTCGGCGCGCAGGCGGGATTGCTGTGCGTGGTCGGTCATGACGAGCCGGGTGAGCGAATCATCCAGTTGCTCGGTGACAGCGGCGTGGTACCGCATCTGGAACGCGATCCTGCTCTGCTGACCACCATCAAGCTGCGTGTCCTGTCACGCCAGCAGCAGTTGCTGCGGGTCGACTTCGAGAACACGCCCGCGCATGAAGTACTGCTCGCGAGCCTGGCGCGCTTTGACGAACTGCTGTCCTCCCATGACGTGATCCTGATGTCGGACTACGCCAAGGGCGGTCTGACACACGTCACGAAGATGATTGCGAAGGCGCACGCGGCCGGCAAGCCAGTGCTCGTCGACCCGAAGGGTGACGATTGGGAACGCTATCGCGGCGCCACGCTGATCACGCCGAATCGCGCCGAGTTGCGCGAGGTGGTCGGTCAATGGAAGTCGGAAGACGATCTGATCGCGCGCGTGACGAAGCTGCGCGCGGAACTCGAGTTCAAGGCGCTGCTGCTGACGCGCTCGGAAGAGGGCATGACGCTCTTCTCCGACGACGGCATCCTGCACGCCTCGGCCGTTGCGCGTGAAGTGTATGATGTCTCGGGTGCGGGCGACACCGTGATCGCCACGCTGGCCGTGATGCTCGGCGCGGGCCTGTCGCTCGTCGACGCTGTTGCGCTTGCGAACCGCGCGGCCGGCATCGTGGTCGGCAAGCTGGGCACCGCTACCGTCGACTACGACGAACTCTTTCTCTAATACCGCACGCCGCCTCGCGCCCGCTTGCGGCGCGAGCGCCGGGTGTCATTGAAACTGTCGGTTGGAGTTGGCGCTTCAGCGCTCGCTCCAACCCTATGTAAAGCTCAATTCCGCAGGACGACCATGACCCTTATCGTCACCGGCGCGGCCGGCTTTATCGGCAGCAATATCGTAAAAGCGCTCAACGAGCGCGGCGAACAACGCATCATCGCCGTCGACAATCTCACGCGCGCCGACAAGTTCAAAAACCTGGTCGATTGCGAGATCGACGACTATCTCGACAAGACCGAATTCGTCGAGCGCTTTGCGCGCGGCGATTTCGGCAAGGTCCGCGCGATCTTCCACGAAGGCGCCTGTTCGGACACGATGGAAACCGACGGCCGCTACATGATGGACAACAACTTCCGCTACAGCCGCGCGGTACTCGACGCGTGCCTCGCGCAGGGCGTGCAGTTTCTGTACGCATCGTCCGCGGCGACGTATGGCGGCTCGAGCCGCTTCGTGGAAGAACGCGAAGTGGAGCAACCGCTCAACGTCTACGGCTATTCGAAGTTCCTGTTCGATCAGGTGATTCGCCGCGTGCTGCCCACCGCGAAAAGCCAGATTGCCGGCTTTCGTTACTTCAACGTCTACGGCCAGCGCGAAACGCACAAGGCGCGGATGGCGTCGGTTGCGTTCCACAACTTCAACCAGTTCCGCGCCGAGGGCAAGGTCAAGCTGTTCGGCGAATACAACGGCTATGCGGCCGGCGAGCAGACGCGCGATTTCGTTTCGGTGGAAGACGTGACGAAGGTCAATCTGCACTTCTTCGATCACCCGGAGAAGTCGGGCATCTTCAATCTCGGCAGCGGCCGTGCACAGCCGTTCAACGACATTGCGACGACCGTCGTCAACACGTTGCGCGCGCTCAACAACGAAGCGCCGCTCTCGCTTGCCGAGCAGGTGCAACGCGGCTTGATTGAGTACATTCCGTTTCCCGATGCGCTGCGCGGCAAGTACCAGTGCTTCACGCAGGCCGATCTCACGAGACTGCGCGCAGCTGGTTACGATGAGCCGTTCCTTAGCGTGCAGGAAGGCGTCGATCGTTACGTACGTTGGCTATTCGGCCAGCTATAAATCATTCGCAGACCTCTCTAAACTTGGAATCTCCTGGACGGTGATCGTCACCGGCCAGGTTGTAAGAGGGAGATTCCATATGTTGCGAAAAATCATGGTTACGGCGGCAATGCTCGCCGCATTCGGTCACGCCTACGCGTCGGTCGACATCAATACGGCCAACGAGGCTGGGCTGCGTGGCATCAAGGGCATTGGCCCCGCCAAGGCGAAAGCCATTCTCGAAGAGCGCGACGCGCACGGTCCGTTCAAGGATCCCACGGATCTCAGCAAGCGTGTCAAAGGCATGGGCGGGCATACCGTCGAGCGCCTGCAGGCGGAAGGTCTCGCTGTCGGTCCGGCTGGTGCTGCTGCCGGGGTACAGGCTGCGGCGCCTGCGCAGGGCAACGCCGCGACCGCTGCGACCGCAGTGTCTCAGCCGGCTACGGCAACGGGTGCGCAAAAGGGTAGCGCGGCAGTGGTGGTGAAGAAATAGACGCATGCGGCGGCGCGTGGTTATGCGCGCGCCGCCGTATCGTTTAGCGTTCCTTCAGGTTGGAGTGAAGTCGGCATACAACACTCCTTCAGCTGTCACTCAGATGACTGGCTCCCGCGGTACTCGGCCGCGGGTTTTTTGCGTTGCACGCCGTTTATACATATACGTTATATCGGCATACCTTTGCGACGATGCATCCATGCCGTTACAAGGGCCGCACGGCAGGGCGACGCACGGTGGTTTAGAATCGTTGGATTCAATACTCCGCGCAGCGACAGCACCCCATATGGCTTACAAAACGATTGAAGACACGATCGGCAATACGCCGCTCGTCCAGCTTGTCCGCTTGCCTGACGATGAGATCCGCAGCCGCAACAACGTGATCCTCGGCAAGCTCGAGGGCAACAATCCGGCGGGCTCGGTGAAGGACCGCCCGGCGTTGTCGATGATCAAGAAGGCCGAAGCGCGCGGGCGCATCAAGCCGGGCGACACGCTGATCGAAGCCACCAGCGGCAACACCGGTATCGCGCTGGCGATGGCGGCTGCTGTTCGTGGCTACAAGATGGTGCTGATCATGCCGGAAGACCTGTCCGTCGAGCGTCGTCAGAGCATGGCTGCGTACGGCGCGCAGATCGTGCTTACGCCGGTGACGGGTGGCATGGAATACGCACGCGATCTCGCCGAGCAGATGCAGCGCGAAGGCAAGGGCATCATCCTCGACCAGTTTGCGAATCCGGATAATCCGATCGCTCACTACGAATCGACCGGTCCGGAAATCTGGCAGGAAACCGAAGGGCGTATCACGCATTTCGTTTCGGCCATGGGCACTACCGGCACGATCATGGGCGTGTCGCAGTATCTGAAGGAACAGAATCAGGCCATCGAGATTATTGGTGCGCAGCCGGAAGAGGGCTCGCGCATCCCGGGTATCCGCAAATGGCCGGAAGCGTATCTGCCGAAGATTTTCGACCGCAGCCGTGTGGATCGTGTCGAGAACGTGAGTCAGGCGGCGTCGGAAGCGATGGCGCGCAAGATGGCGGCTGTGGAAGGGATTTTTTGCGGTATTTCCTCGGCGGGGGCTTGCGAGGTGGCGTTGCGCATTGCGCGGCAGGTCGAGAACGCGACCATTGTGTTCGTGGTATGCGATCGCGGCGACCGGTATCTTTCGACGGGCGTGTTCCCGGCGTGATGGAGCTCAATTAAACGCGGCGGATGCGCTTGACGGGGCATCGCCAAACAAAAAAGCGCCGGCTATGACCGGCGCTTTTTTGTTCAGGCCGTGCTTCGAACACGGTAAGCCGGTTGCGCGTGCTCATTGCGAGTCTGACGAGTCCGGCGCCGGCGCAGGCATACCCATCGGCGGAGGCATCGGGCTGACCGCAGGAGGCACAGCCATCGTTGCAGGTGCGGGAGAGGGCGGCAACGAACCCGCTGGCATCGAAGACGGCGGCATTGAATTCCGAGTGACGGAGTTTGGCGGCATCGCACCCTGCGGCAGCGCCCCTGGCGCCATCGAACCAGGCGGCACCGCACCCTGTGGCACCAACCCCGGCGGCGTCGACCCAGGTGCGCCGTTGTTGTCCAGATCGCCGGACGCCTCCAGTTGCGCCTTGATTCTCTCGCCGAGCTGATACACCGACAGCGCATAGAAGAAGCTACGGTTATAGCGCGTCAGCACGTAGAAATTCTTCAACCCCAGCTTGTATTCGGTAGGCATCCCGGGCGTGGGCAAGTCGATGATGGTCACCGGCGTGGCGGCCTCGGCGTTCATATCGAGGCCCGGCTGATCGAGCAGCATGCCGGCGTGCAGCAATTGCTCGAGCGGCCAGTGCGGTTCGGGTTGACCATCCGCGCCAGCTTGCGCGATGCCCTGGCTGCCGGCATCCGAGCCGATGTTCCACACCACCGGTCGACCGTTTTCCCAGCCGTTCTGTTTCAGATAATTTGCCACACTGCCGATTGCGTCAGCCTGACTGTTGCGCAAATCGATCTGCTTGTTGCCGTCATACGAGATCGCATACTGCACGATGCTGCTCGGCAGAAATTGCGGAATACCGATGGCCCCGGTGTACGAGCCGAGCACCGAGGTCGGATCGATTTGCGAGTCGCGGGTCCAGACCAGATAGTCCTCGAGATTCTTGCGGAAGGTCTGCTCGCGATCGGCGCGGTTCGGGGTGTTCGGGTAATCGAAAGCGAGGGTCGTCAGCGCGTCGAGCACGCGGAAGTTGCCCATGAAGCGCCCGTAGATGGTTTCCACGCCGAGAATGCCGACAATCACTTCCGGCGGCACACCGAATTGCTCATAGGCACGCTGCAGTGTGGCCTGGTTGTTACGCCAGAAGCGCACACCCGCGTTGATGCGGACCGGATCGAGGAAGCGCGCCTGATAGGAGCGCCAGTTCTTCACGGACGGCGCTGTCGACGGCGCCGGTGTGACGAGCTTGACCGCGGTCGCCGAGTAGCTGACGCCGGCAAACAGCGCGTGCAACGCGGTGGGATCGAAGTCATAGCGCGCCACCATGTCGTTGATAAAGCCGTCGACATCCGGATTGTTTGCGTAGCGCTGCGGAATGATCTCTTCTTCAAAGGTCTGCCCTTGCGGTACCGCCTGCTGGGGCTGACTTTGCGCGACCAGCAACGGAGGTCTGGCGACGCTGGTCTGTGCCTCGGCCGGACTGGCTGCCGCGAACGCGCACCATGCAACGGATAGCGCAGCGGCCATGTTCTGGATGCATAGCCGGTTTCGTGCGGACAGAGCAAGCTTAACGGTCATAGTGAACTGGGAGCGCAGTGCGAAGGGGTCGGAGGGCGGCAGAAGATTACGGGGCAGTATACCCGAGGCCCATTGCAGAACTGTGCAGAACCGTTGCTACAGTCCGAAGCGTGCAGAGGGTGTGGTAACTTGATGGTGTTGGGCGCGCCGCACGTGCGCGCCTTTGGACGGAGACACGCGGTTCGCGTTCGCGCGACGCGTCGCAGAAGAGAATCATGGCAACAGCCTTTTATTCCCACGCAGACTGCCTGCTGCACGAGATGGGCGCATGGCATCCGGAATGTCCAGCGCGCCTGCAGGCGATCGAAGATCAACTGATCGCAAGCCGGATCGACGCGCTGATCGAACGCGAGTCGCCGCCGCTTGCCGATGAAGCCGCGCTCCTGCGCGTGCATACCCAGGCGCACGTCGACTATGTGCGGAGCCGTTCACCAGACGCAGGTTACGCGGAGATCGACCCGGACACGTCGATGAATCCGCACACCTGGCAAGCCGCGCTGCGTGCCGCGGGTGCCGCGGTGGCCGCGACCGATGCCGTCATCGAGGGACGCTACGACAACGCCTTCTGCAGCGTGCGCCCACCGGGTCACCACGCCGAGCCGGCCCGTGCGATGGGCTTCTGCTTCTTCAACAACGTTGCGATCGCGGCGCGTCATGCGCTGGAAGTGCATGGTCTGCAGCGGGTGGCGATTATCGATTTCGACGTCCACCACGGCAACGGCACCGAGGCCGCTTTTTCCGGCGACTCGCGGGTGCTGATGTGCAGCTTCTTCCAGCATCCGTTTTATCCATACACCGGGGCCGACAATCAGGCGCCCAACATGGTCAACGTGCCGATGCCGGCCCGTTCGAAGGGCATGGAAGTGCGCGAGGCGGTGGACATGCTGTGGCTGCCGCGCCTGCATGCGTTCAAGCCGGAGATGGTGTTCGTGTCGGCGGGTTTCGACGCGCATCGCGAGGACGATCTCGGCAATATGGGCCTCGTCGAGGCCGACTACGTGTGGCTGACCGAGCAGGTTCGCGAGATCGCCAACCGCTATGCGAACGGGCGGATCGTGAGCTGTCTGGAGGGTGGGTATAACCTGTCGGCGCTTGGGCGCAGCGTGGTCGCGCACTTGAAGGCGCTGGCGGAGATCTGATTGCGTCGATGCGCCTCTGAGCGCTGTTCGCGGACTTCTTCGCGAGGTCGGAGCGCCGGGTGAGCTGGGCGAACCAAAGCGAGGGTGGATGATGCATTCGGATAATCAAACCTCTGGCATGGCTGGCACAAGCGCTTCGGAAGCCGGCAGGGGAGGAGCAGGCGCTGCAGAAGCCTGCGTCGCCAAAACTCCTGAGGCGGCAAACGGCGCCGCACTCGTCGAGGTTACGCATGATGCCTATGGCGTCCTCGGTGTCGTGCGTTTGACGATGAACCGGCCCGAGGCGTTTAACGCGTTGTCCGAGGCCTTGCTCGACGCGTTGCAGGACGCGCTAGCGTCCATCGCGCAAACGGATGCGCGCGTTGTGGTGATCGAAGGCGCGGGTCGCGCCTTTTGCGCGGGACACGATCTGAAAGAGATGCGTTCGAAGCCATCGCTTGCCTACTATCAGGCGCTGTTCGGCCGCTGCACGAAGCTGATGTTGGCGATCCAGCGCTTGCCGCAACCGGTGATTGCGCGTGTACATGGGATTGCGACTGCCGCCGGTTGCCAGCTGGTCGCGATGTGCGATCTGGCTGTTGCGGCCGACACGGCGCGCTTTGCGGTATCCGGGGTCAATCTGGGGCTGTTTTGCGCGACGCCTGCGGTGCCGTTGTCACGTAATCTGTCGCGGAAGGCGGCGCTCGAAATGTTGCTGACCGGCGACTTCATTGATGCGCACGAGGCCCGTCAGCAAGGCCTCATCAACCGCGTTGCAGCAGCGGATGAACTCGATGCGGCAGTCGCCGCGCTGGCGTCGAGCATTTGCGCGAAGCCCGTCGAGGCGGTACGCGCCGGCAAGGGCCTCTTTTACCGCCAACTCGAGATGGGCGTCGAGGCAGCCTATCAGCTCGCTGGCCAGACGATGGCTTGCAACATGATGGACGAGTCCGCGCTCGAAGGCGTCCAGGCCTTCATCGACAAGCGGGCCCCGGACTGGCACCGCTGAGTTTGAGAGCGTCCGGCGTGCTGGCGCCGCGCACAGGTCATCCCTCACTGCGCACCGGTTACACGAGGCTCAACCGCAATGCGCCTCAATCCATCCAATCAGTTCACCGATCACCCGCTCGCGGTCGAGGTCGTTCATCGTTTCGTGATAGCTCGCTTCGTGCAGCGTGAGTGTTTTATCGGGCGAACCGGCATGCTTGCCGAAAACGCGGCTACCTTCGGGTTCGGTGAGTTTGTCAGCGGTGCCGTGGTACACCAGCAATGGCACACGCAAGCCCGCACGGCCGCGCTCGATACGCTGCATTGCCAGCAGAATCTCCGCGCCGGTGCGCGCGGGAATCGAACCGTGGTGCACCAACGGATCGTTGCGATTCGCCTCGACCACTGCGGGGTCGCGCGAGAGCAGCGCCGCGTCTATCTTCATGGCCGGAAAGCCTGGCCAGACGCGGCTGATGATCTGACTCATGGTCAGCATCCAGCGCGGCACGTCGCGCCCTGGGGCGAGTGCAGGGCTCGACAGGATGAGACCCGCCAACTTATGACCGTTGCCCGGCAGACGCTCGATGGCATATAGCGCGGCAATTGCCCCGCCCATGCTGTGGCCCATGAGAAACAACGGGGTACTGTCGTTTGAGGCGACGCTGAGCAGGGCCTCGGCGTCGAGCAGATAGTCGTCGAAGCGCTCGATGCGGGCCCGCTTGCCGGGCGCGCTGCCATGGCCGCGCAGGTCGATGGCGAGCAGTTCGATGCCGGCGGCGTTCAGCCGACCGGCGAGCGCCGCGTAGCGTCCTGCATGCTCCGCTAGCCCGTGAACCAGTGCGACCGTCGCCCGCCTGCCGCCAACGGCGGGCCAACGGTACAGCGGCAACTCGGTTCCGTCGCGGGTCGTGACAGTCGACGACGCGGCCGCACCGCCTCGTTTCACGGCGTCCACACCGGCCGCACCGCTTGCATCGCCCGCTGCTCCTGCCGCACCCGCAGGCGACGGCCGAGCATTGTTGTCCTGAGTAGTCTCCATATCCGCCGTGATTATTCATTGTGGTTTTGATGCGCCCGATCATAGCCGCACGCTCGTGACACGCGCGAGCACCGCGCGCGGGACTCGCCTCTAATTCCTCCCAGTTATGAAAAGATCGGAATTGATTATTAAAGGGAATGTCGACGCTGCGGTAGAATCGCGGCTCAAATCCCAAATAAAAGTCACGGCGGCCGCTTGCCGGGAGCGCATCCACGCTCGCGTGCAGTTCCGCCGTTTCGTTTTTTCATGATCGAAATACGTAATATTTCCCAGCGCTTCGCTGGGCCCCGGGGCTGGGTTGAGGCGTTGCACAACGTCAACCTGTCGATTCCGGCGGGCGAGGTGTTCGGCATCATCGGCCGCAGCGGCGCGGGCAAGAGCACGCTGGTACGCATCATCAACCTGCTGACGCGCCCCTCCGAAGGCAATATCGTCGTCAACGGCCGCGATCTCACGACGCTCTCCGCCGCGCAACTGCGCGAGGCGCGTCGCGAGATCGGCATGATCTTCCAGCATTTCAACCTGCTCTCATCGCGCACCGTGTACGAGAACGTCGCGTTGCCGCTCGAACTCGCCGGCATGAAGCGCGACGAGATCGACGCGAACGTGTTGCCGCTGCTGGAACTGGTTGGCCTCACCGCGCAGAAAGACCGTTATCCGGCGCAGATCAGCGGTGGCCAGAAACAGCGTGTGGGGATTGCCCGGGCGCTTGCCAGCAAGCCGAAGGTGTTGCTGTCCGACGAGGCCACCTCGGCGCTCGATCCGGAAACCACCCGCTCGATTCTCGAACTGCTCAAGCGCATCAATCGCGAACTCGGCCTGACCATCGTGCTGATCACCCATCAGATGGATGTGATCAAGCAGGTTTGCGACCGCGTCGCGGTGCTCGATGCGGGCAAGGTCGTCGAACACGGCAAGGTCATCGATGTCTTCCTGCAGCCGCATCACGAAGTGACACGCGCGCTGATCGGCGACGTGATCGCCCAGGAGCTGCCGCCTGCGCTGAAGGCGCGCGTGGCCGAGCGTTTAAAGACTGGCCGCGGCCATCTGCTGCGGCTCGCATTCACCGGCACGGGTGTCGATCAGCCGATCCTGTCCGAAACGATTCGTCGCTACGAGCTCGATTTCAACATCCTGCACGGCCAGATCGACGAGATCCAGGGGCAGGCATTCGGCTCGCTCGCGGTGCTCGCCGGTGGCGAACCGGAGAAGGTCGCGCAGGCGCTGACGTATCTGCGCGAGCAAGGTGTGGTGGTGGAGGAGATGTCGTATGTTGAGTGAAATGCTGGATATGTTCGTCCAGTCGTTCTGGGAGACGCTCATCATGGTGGGCATCTCCGGACTGGTGGGCGCTGCGGTGGGCTTGCCGCTCGGCGTGCTGCTGTATCTGACGGACCGTCAGGGCGTGTTGCAGAACGTCGCGCTGAATCGCTCGATGGGTGTCGTCATCAATGCGGTGCGTTCGACGCCGTTCATCATCCTGCTGGTCGCTGTGATTCCGTTCACGCGCATCGTGGTCGGTTCGTCGATTGGTACCGCTGCGGCCGTCGTGCCGTTGACGATCGCCGCGGCGCCGTTCATCGCGCGTCTGGTGGAAACGGCGCTGCGTGAGGTTGACCGCGGTCTGATCGAAGCCGCTCAGGCGATGGGTGCTACCACCAGCCAGATCGTCTTCAAGGTACTGTTGCCGGAATCGTGGCCGGGCGTGGTCGCCGGTCTGACGATTACGTTCGTGTCGCTGGTGGGCTACTCGGCGATGGCCGGCGCAATCGGCGGCGGTGGCCTTGGCGATCTGGGCATCCGTTATGGCTATCAGCGTTACGAGCCGGACGTGATGTGGACGGTGGTGCTGATCCTGATCGTGTTTGTCCAGTTGGTGCAGTCTTTCGGGGATTGGCTCGTGCGGCGTCTGAGCCATAAATAAAACAAGGGTTGGCGAAACCCGTTTGAAGGGATTGGAGAAGGTCAGTCATGCAACGTCGTTTTATTCTGAAGGTCGCGGCCGCTCTCGGCGCGGCAACATTATTCGCCGCTAACACTGAGGCTTACGCTGACGACACGATCAAGGTCGGCGTCACGGGCGGTCCGCACGCGGAGTTGATGGACGTGGTGAAGAACGTCGCCGCGAAGAGCGGTCTGATCATCAAGATCGTCGAATTCGCGGACTACGTGCAGCCGAACGCCGCGCTCGCCAGTGGCGATCTCGACGCCAACAGTTATCAGCACGACCCCTACCTCGAAGCGCAAGTGAAGGATCGCGGCTACAAACTGATCCGCATTGCCGATACGGTGACCTTCCCGATGGGCATCTACTCGAAGAAGATCAAGTCGCTCGCAGAGCTGCAGCCGGGCGAGAAGATCGCCGTGCCGAACGATCCGACCAACGGTGGCCGCGCGCTGCTGCTGTTGCAAAAGCAAGGACTGCTGAAGCTGCGGACTGATGCCGGCCTGAAGGCCACGCCGCTGGATATCGTCGACAATCCAAGGAAGCTGAAGATCGTCGAACTCGACGCGGCGCAGATCCCGCGCTCGCTCGGCGACGTGGATGCGGCGGCGATCAACACCAACTACGCGATGCAGGCGGGGCTGAAGCCGAAACAGGATGCGATCGCGATCGAAGATCCCAAAGGGCCGTATGTGAACATCATCGCAATTCGCGAGGCTGACCGGAACAAGCCTTGGGTCGCGAAGCTGGTCGCGGCGTATCACTCGCCGGAAGTGAAGCAGTACATCGACACGAAGTACGGCGGCGCGGTGATCGCCTCCTGGTAAGGCCCACCGTCAGATACCGCATGAGTTCTATCGACGGCAAACGATGAATTAGAGTCGCGAATCGGAACCCGGGGTTGTCACCCGGGTTTTTTCGGGATTAAAATAGAACGATCGTTCGTTATTGCTGTCACGCCGCTGAGGAGCGCTATCCTCGATGTAAACCAGCCTGCGGCACGGCTGTCGCCGAGAGCCAGTCGTTATAATGTCCGTTGGGTTGACGTATTCGTAACTTTGGAGCGTGTGCATGAAAATCCTGGTGCCAGTGAAGAGAGTGGTCGACTACAACGTGAAAGTCCGGGTGAAATCGGACGGCACGGGCGTCGACATTGCGAATGTAAAGATGTCGATGAATCCGTTCGACGAGATCGCCGTGGAAGAGGCGGTGCGTCTGCGGGAAGCAGGCGTGGCGACCGAAGTGATCGCTGTGTCGGCGGGCGTGACGCAGGCGCAGGAAACGCTGCGCACGGCGCTCGCGATCGGCGCGGACCGCGCGATCCTGATCGAGTCGTCCGAAGAACTGCAGCCGCTGGCTGTCGCCAAGCTGCTCAAGGCGCTGGTCGACAAGGAACAGCCATCGCTGATCATTCTCGGCAAGCAGGCCATCGACGACGATTCGAACCAGACTGGTCAGATGCTGGCTGCCTTGGCAGGGTTGCCGCAGGCGACATTTGCATCGAAGGTTGTCGTGGCTGATGGCAAGGCAACGGTATCGCGCGAAGTGGATGGCGGTGCGGAAACCCTGTCGCTGACGCTGCCGGCTGTGGTCACCACGGATCTGCGCCTGAACGAGCCGCGTTACGTCACGCTGCCGAACATCATGAAGGCGAAGAAGAAGCCGCTGGAGACGCTCAAGCCGGAAGACCTCGGTGTTGACGTGACCCCGCGCCTGAAGACGCTGAAGGTTGTCGAGCCGCCGAAGCGCTCCGCTGGCGTGAAGGTCGCCGATGTGAAGACGCTGGTCGAGAAGCTCAAGACCGAAGCCAAGGTGCTGTGAGGAGACGGACGAAATGACGATTCTGGTAATTGCGGAACACGACAACGCGTCGCTGAAGGCTGCGACGCTGAACACGGTGGCAGCGGCAGCCAAGATTGGCGGCGATGTGCACGTGCTGGTGGCAGGTCATAACGCGCAGGGCGCGGCCGACGCTGCAGCGAAGGTCGCAGGTGTCGCCAAGGTGTTGCTGGCCGATGCGCCGCAACTCGAAGCAGGCCTCGCGGAAAACGTCGAAGCGACGGTGCTGAACATTGCGAAGGACTACTCGCATATCCTCGCGCCGGCTACCGCCTACGGCAAGAACATCGCCCCGCGTATCGCCGCGAAGCTCGACGTCGCGCAGATCAGCGATATCACCGCCGTGGATTCCGCCGACACGTTCGAGCGTCCCATCTACGCAGGCAATGCGATCGCAACGGTGCAGTCGAGCGATCCGGTCAAGGTCATCACGGTGCGTTCCACCGGCTTCGACCCGGTAGCAGCAGAAGGCGGCAGCGCAGCGGTCGAGAAGATCGAAGCCGCAGCCGACAGCGGCCTGTCGCAGTTCGTGAGCCGTGAAGTTACGAAGCTGGACCGTCCGGAGCTGACGTCGGCGTCGATCATCGTTTCCGGTGGCCGGGGTCTGGGCAGTGGCGAGAACTATACGAAGGTGCTCGAACCGCTGGCGGACAAGCTGAACGCGGCACTAGGTGCCTCGCGTGCCGCAGTGGACGCCGGCTTTGTGCCGAACGACTATCAGGTGGGCCAGACGGGCAAGATCGTCGCGCCGCAACTGTACGTCGCCGTGGGCATCTCGGGTGCGATCCAGCATCTGGCCGGCATGAAGGACTCGAAGGTCATCGTGGCAATCAACAAGGACCCGGAAGCGCCGATTTTCAGCGTCGCCGATTACGGTCTGGTGGGCGATCTGTTCACGGTGGTGCCGGAACTGGTGAGCGAACTCGGCTGACCATAACAGCGCCATAAAAAAGGCGTCTGGCAGCAAACGAAGGGACGCAGGGACCGATAAGTCCAGCGTCCCTTTTTATATCGCAGGCAGGAGGAGAACTGAAATGAGCTATACGGCGCCCGTCAAGGACATGTTGTTCGTGATGAAAGAACTGGCCGCACTCGAAGACATTGCGAAGCTGCCCGGTTTCGAAGATGCCAACCTCGACACCGCGCAGGCCGTGCTCGAAGAATCGGCCAGGCTGTGCGGCGAAGTGCTGGCGCCGTTGAACGTCGAAGGCGATCGAAATCCCAGTAGCTGGAAGGACGGCAAGGTGACGGCAACGCCGGGTTTTGCCGAGGCGTTCCGGCAATTCGCCGAGGGTGGCTGGCAGGGTGTGCAACATCCTTTGGACTACGAAGGTCAAGGGCTGCCAAAGCTGATCGCAACGCCGTGCGTCGAAATGCTCAACGCGTCCAATCTCTCCTTCGCGCTATGTCCGCTGCTCACCGACGGCGCGATCGAAGCGCTGTTGACTGCCGGCACGGATGCCCAGAAAAAAACCTATGTGCCCAGGCTGATCTCCGGCGAATGGACCGGCACGATGAACCTCACCGAGCCGCAGGCCGGCTCGGATCTCGCCCTGGTGCGCACGCGTGCCGAACCGCAGGGCGACGGCTCGTTCAAACTGTTCGGCACCAAGATTTTCATCACTTGGGGCGAGCACGACATGGCGAAGAACATCGCCCATCTCGTGCTGGCCCGCACGCCGGGTGCGCCGGAAGGCGTGAAGGGTATTTCGCTCTTTATCGTGCCAAAGTTTCTCGTCAATGACGACGGTTCGCTCGGCGAGCGCAACGACGTGCATTGCGTGTCGATCGAGCATAAGCTCGGTATCAAGGCGAGCCCGACGGCCGTGCTGCAGTTCGGCGATCACGGTGGCGCGATCGGTCATCTGATCGGCGAAGAGAATCGCGGTCTCGAGTACATGTTCATCATGATGAACGCCGCGCGCTTTGCAGTGGGCATGCAGGGTGTGGGCGTATCGGACCGTGCGTATCAGAAGGCGGTCGCGTACGCCAAAGACCGCGTGCAAAGCCGGCCGGTCGATGGCTCGGCCAGGCAGTCGGTTTCGATCATTCATCACCCCGACGTGCGCCGCATGCTCGCGACGATGCGTGCGTTGACCGAAGGCTCGCGCGCACTCGCTTATGTCGCCGCCGCACATTGCGATATCGCGCATCGTCACCCGGACGAAGCGAAGCGCAACGAGCACCAGGCGATCTACGAGTTCCTCGTGCCGATCGTAAAGGGCTGGAGCACGGAGTTGTCGATCGACGTGACCAGTCTCGGCGTGCAGGTGCATGGCGGCATGGGCTTTATCGAAGAGACCGGCGCGGCCCAGTACTATCGCGACGCGCGGATTCTGCCGATTTACGAAGGCACCACCGCGATCCAGGCGAATGACCTCATTGGACGCAAGACGTTGCGTGACGGTGGCGCGGTGGCGAAGTCACTGCTGGACGGTATTGCGCAAACGGTCGAAGCACTCGGCTCGCAGCAAGGGGCAGCCTTTGAGTCGATGCGGCGTCAGCTCGCGCAAGGACATCGTGCGTTGACGGCGGCGGTGGAGTTTGTTGTCGCTAACACGAAGCGCGATCCGAATGCGGTGTTTGCCGGCAGCGTGCCGTATCTGAAACTGGCGGGCATCGTGCTCGGCGGCTGGCAGATGGCGCGTGCGTTGCTGGTGGCTGCGGAGAAGCGTACCGAAGATCCGTCGTTCTACGGGGCGAAAATCGCGACCGCGCAGTTCTACGCAGAGCATGTGCTGCCGCAGGCGGTCGCGCTTGAAGTGGCGATTGTCAGCGCGAAGGGGGATGAGGGTGTGCTGGCGCTGTCGGAGGATCAGTTTTGACGTTGCGCGTGAATTGAGTGCGAGACTGCGTGATCGATGAGATCGCGCGAAAAACAAACGGCGCCTGGAAGCTTGCAGGCGCCGTTTGTTTTGAGAGGGGCGGACAGCGTTACTGTCGTTCCGGGTGGTAACTTGCCAAACCGCTCAGGCGTAAGCCGGACGCGTTGCACCACCCGTTTCGCCGAGGTAGCGGTGCACCGACAGGTCGTCCGCCTGAATGGCAGGCTGCTTGCCCGACATCAGGTCCGCCAGCAGTTGGCCCGAGCCGCACGACATGGTCCAGCCGAGCGTGCCATGGCCGGTATTCAGGAACAGGTTCGACACCGGCGTGCGGCCGACAATCGGCGTGCCGTCCGGGGTCATCGGACGCAGGCCGGTCCAGAAGCTAGCCTTGGCCGTGTCGCCACCGCCCGGGAACAGGTCGTTCACGCACATCTCGAGCGTCTCGCGACGCGCCTGACGCAGCGACTTGTCGAAGCCAACAATCTCCGCCATGCCGCCGACGCGAATCCGGTCGTCGAAACGCGTAATCGCAATCTTGTAGGTTTCATCGAGCACGGTCGACACCGGCGCGGCCGCGGCATTGACGATTGGCGCGGTGATCGAATAGCCCTTCAGCGGATACACCGGAATCTTGACGATGTCCGCGAGGAACTTCGTCGAATACGAACCGAGCGCCACTACGAACGCGTCGGCGCGTACCAGTTCGCTACCGCATTGCACGCCGGCGATCCGGCCGCCCGCCATGGCGAGCGCGTCGATCGGCGTGTTGTAGCGGAATGTCACGCCCAGTTCTTCAGCCAGCGCCGCGAGGCGCGTGGTGAACATCTGGCAATCGCCGGTTTCGTCGCCCGGCAGACGCAGGCCGCCCGTCAGCTTGTGGGCAGTTGCAGCGAGTGCTGGCTCGGCACGCGCGAGTTCGTCCGGCGACAGCAGTTCGAACGGCACATTGGCGTCTTTCAGCACGGCGATGTCTTTCGCGGCGCCGTCGAATTGCTGCTGCGTGCGGAACACCTGCAGCGTGCCGCCGGTACGGCCTTCGTACTGGATGCCGGTGTCGGCGCGCAGGGCCTGCAGGCAGTCGCGGCTGTATTCGGCAAGGCGCACCATACGGCCCTTGTTGACCGCATAGCGCGACGACGTGCAGTTCTGCAGCATCTGCCACATCCATTGCAACTGGAATTGCGTGCCGTCGAGGCGGATGGCAAGCGGCGCGTGCTTCTGGAACATCCACTTGACAGCCTTCATCGGCACGCCCGGCGCGGCCCATGGCGACGCGTAGCCTGGCGAGATCTGACCGGCGTTGGCAAAGCTCGTTTCGAGTGCCGGACCGGCTTCGCGGTCGATCACCGTGACTTCATGACCGGCGCGTGCAAGATAATAAGCGCTCGTCACCCCGACGACGCCACTGCCCAAAACGACGACTCGCATAGCTGCTCCAGAAGGTTCTTTGGGGCTCGCGCGTCCTTGGAGAAATCAGCTCGTTTGTAGATAATTCGATTAACGAGGTGATACGCTTTCAGCCCAGTGTTATCCGCTATAGTATTGAGTGTCAGGTAGTTTTTGTTATTGTATTTTTAAGATTTTCAGTAAAAAGGCCATGCGAACACATCGTCAACCGATCCGTGCGCTCGACAAGCTCGATCACAGGATTCTCAGGCTGCTTCAGCAGGACGGCCGGATGGCGATGAAAGACCTCGCCGAGCAGGTTGGGCTGTCGGTTACGCCATGCATCGAACGGGTCAAGCGGATGGAGCGCGACGGCGTGATCACCGGCTACCATGCGCGTGTCAATCCGGCTGAGCTGGGCGCTGCGCTGCTGGTGTTTGTCGAGATTACGCTCGACCACAAGAGCGGCAACATGTTCGACCAGTTTCGCCGCGAGGTGCAGAAGATTCCCGAGGTGCTCGAGTGTCATCTGGTGTCGGGCGACTTCGACTACCTCATCAAGGCCCGCATTGGCGAGATGGCCGACTACCGCAAGCTGCTCGGCGATATCCTGCTGCAGCTGCCCGGGGCGGTGCAGTCGAAGAGCTATGTGGTGATGGAAGAAATCAAGGAAACCTTGACGATCGCGGTGGGCGAATAGGCTGTCGGTAAGGTAAAGACGGGACTCGACAAACGGCTCAAACACTGTATATTTATACAGTAACAGTGAGCCGTTTTTTCGTTCCCGTTTCCTGTTTTGGCCTGACCTCGCCGTGACTGATTCCGTCCCCGAATATCCGATCGCCCCGCCTACGCCCCACAAAGGGCGCGGTGCCGTGACGAACCTGCAAGGCCGCTATGAGCTTGACCAGCGCGAAGCGGTGGATGACGGCTGGGCGCCAAATGAGGAAGAGGAAGGTAGTTCACCCAAGTTGCGCACGCAGATCTTTGAAGAGCGTGCCAAAACCATCCTGACCCGCAACGCGTCGCCCGACATCCCGTTTAACGTCTCGCTCAATCCTTATCGCGGTTGCGAACACGGCTGCATCTATTGCTTCGCGCGGCCCACCCATAGTTATCTGGGGCTATCGCCGGGACTCGATTTCGAGAGCCGCATTTACGCCAAGGTCAACGCGCCGGAACTGCTCGAACGGGAGCTTTCGAAGAAGTCGTACGTGCCGGAGCCGATCGCACTCGGCGTCAATACGGATGCCTGGCAGCCGGTCGAACGCGAGTTGGGTCTCACGCGACGGGTAATCGAGGTGTTGCACGCGCGCGGTCATCCGTTTGCGGCTATTACCAAGTCGTCATTGATCGAGCGCGATCTGGATCTGCTTGTACCTATGGCGGAGCGCGGCCAGTTCATGGCGGCCATCACCATCACCACGCTGGATGCCGAGATTGCCCGCACGCTCGAACCACGAGCAGCAACGCCGGCACGACGGCTGCGCACAATCCGCACGCTGAGCGAGGCCGGAATTCCGGTGGGCGTCAGTATTGCGCCAGTAATTCCGTTCGTCACCGAGCCTGACATGGAGCGGGTCATGGAGGCGTGTGCGGAAGCGGGGGCGACCAATGCGAGCTATATCGTGCTGCGTCTGCCGTGGGAAGTCGCGCCGCTATTCAAAGACTGGCTCGCAGCGCATTTCCCGGATCGGGCCGAGCGGGTCATGAACCGCGTGCGCGACATGCGCGGTGGCAAGGACTACGACGCCTCCTTTGCCACACGAATGAAAGGTGAGGGTTTGTGGGCCGATCTGATGAATCAGCGCTTCCATAAAGCCGCGCGTCGGCTCGGTCTGAACGAGCGTCGGCGAGGCATTCTGGATATGTCGCAGTTTGTCCGCGCGCAGCCGCCGGCGCCGATCCCGGCGCGCGACGACGGACAAATGGATCTCTTTTAGCTGGGGCGTACGAGCGTTGGCGCCGCCAGCCCGTTTGATCGATCTGTTCGGCCGACGCCCCTCGAATCGCCTACATCGACGATTCGAAATAGGTATCGAATGCAACGGCAAGGCTCGCCATCATCAGCATGGCGCCAATGAACAGCGAGAAAATCACGACGAAGATCACCGGCCAGCCGGAACGGCTGCTTTGCGCGCTCTGCGGGTTGAATTGCGCATCCCACTTTTCGTCGGGACGCAGTCCGTAGACAATCGCTGCAAGGAATGCGGAAAATAGTGAGATTGCGCCCGGGACCGCCAGCACCCAACCGAGCGCCGAGGTCCGCTGGGTGAGGATCAGCAGCAGAACACCCGGAATGCCGAACAGCGTACAGATCAGGTGAATCCAGCCATACAGGTCGCGCTTTCCATATAAGTAGAAACGGTGCGCGCCGAGGCTGCCGAAGAAGAAGGCGAGTGCCGCGGTAATCGTCTTGGACCTGAAGCGCGGTGAATTCGAAACGCGTGTGGACATGGGGGCAAGAGTTCAGTGACGGGCGGTCGTGAGGACTGGTGCGCAACGGTGCGCGGACCGAGGCGCATTCTACGCCCCGCGGCGTGGCGCAGGCCACGTCGCAAGCTGATTGATGGAATTCGCTGACGCCCAGGTTGCCTCGTAGGTGACGCGGTAAGTCGGGCCCGTGCGACAGGCGGGAACCGGGCGGAAAGGGCGGCGGGCGGTACGGTAGCGAGGCGAGGTTTGCGGGCTTTCCGTCAGGTGATCGGGCGATTTGAAGAGGGCCGGCCGGCCGGACGACAGCCCCAGCGCAACGATGAATGCTAGTTTTCCCCGTAAGTGTTTGTTATGGCTTCAGTTTCCCGCTATAATCGCCTGTTTCAGTGGTTCCGAACCCCGGTTTTCAAGGATTCTAGTATGGTCATCATCCGCTTGGCTCGTGGCGGCTCCAAGAAGCGCCCGTTCTACAACATCGTCGCAACCGATTCGCGTAACCGTCGTGACGGCCGCTTCATCGAACGCGTTGGCTTCTACAACCCGATCGCTACGAAGGGTGAGTCGCTGCGTATCGCTCAAGACCGCCTGACGTACTGGCAAGGCGTTGGCGCGCAACTGTCGCCGACGGTCGAGCGTCTCGTGAAAGAAGCGCAAAAGGCGCAGCCGGCTGCTTAATGGTAGCTAGCATGTGCATCGCCGGCGGCTCGCGCAGCTTGCGCGAGGTGTCCGATGCGCGAGTTTTACTGCGCGTTTTGCTGAAGCAGACGTCGAAGGTGGTAACGAACTTCGACTTGAGGTGTGGTCTGAGGTGGCGTCATGTCTGAGCGTGATTCGGGAAGTTCAGGTCGCGCCAAGCCGGCTCAGCGCGCGCAGGCAGCAGGTGACGCACCGTTCGGCGCGTTTGTCCGCAAGCCGGTGGAACGCGTCAAGGCCAAGGCCCCCGGTGCAGCTAACGTCGATTCCGGCGCCGCAGCAATGCGTGCCGAAACGGTCGAAAGCTGGCCGGACGACGCTGTTGAAGTGGGTGCAATCGTCGACGCTTACGGCCTCAAGGGCTGGGTCAAGGTAGCCGCGCATGCGGATGCCGGACGGGGCGGCGATGCATTGCTGAGCGCGAAGCGCTGGTGGCTGATGAAAGGCCACGAGCGCAATTCGGCACCGGCGCTGCAGGCAAAGATACACAGCGACAGCGTCGTTGCCCACCTGGGCGGCGTGACTGACCGCGACGAGGCGCTCGCATTGCGTGGCGCTCGCGTGTATATCTGCCGCAGCGATTTCCCGACGCTGGAAGCTGACGAATTCTACTGGGTCGATCTGCTCGGCCTGGATGTCGTGAACCTGACCGGGGTTGCTCTCGGCAAGGTGGCTGACATGATCGACAACGGTGCGCATTCGGTGTTGCGCATCGAATATCCGGATACTGGTAAAGACGGTAAGCCGGTGACTGGCGAGCGGTTGATTCCGTTCGTCGGTGTTTTTGTCAAAACGGTGGACCAGGCGGCGAAGCAAATCGTTGTCGACTGGGAAGCTGATTATTAAATTAGCTCGTTGACCGGAGAGAGCGATGCAGTTCGATGTCGTCACGCTCTTTCCCGAGATGTTTCGTGCGCTGACCGATTGGGGCATTACCAGTCGCGCGGCGAAGCAGGAGCGCTACGGTTTGCGCACGTGGAATCCCCGCGATTTCACCACCGACAACTACCGTACGATCGACGATCGCCCGTATGGTGGCGGCCCGGGCATGGTAATGCTGGGCAGGCCGCTGGAAGACGCGATCGGCGCGGCGAAAGCCGCGCAGGCGGAGCAAGGCATTACCGGTTCGCGCGTCGTGATGATGTCCCCGCAAGGTGCGACGCTCAATCACGAAGGGGTGATGCGGTTTGCCGCGGAACCTGGTCTGATCGTGCTGTGCGGCCGTTATGAAGCGATCGACCAGCGTCTGATCGATCGTTGCGTCGACGAAGAAGTGAGCCTCGGCGACTTCGTGCTGTCGGGCGGCGAGTTGCCGGCAATGGCGTTGATGGATGCCGTGGTGCGTCAGCTACCCGGTGTGCTGAACGACTCGCAATCGGCAGTGCAGGACAGTTTCGTCGATGTGCTGCTGGATTGCCCGCACTATACGCGTCCCGAGGAATACGAAGGCGTGCGTGTACCCGATGTGCTGCTCGGCGGCCATCACGCGGAAATCGAGTTGTGGCGTCGCCGTGAAGCGCTGCGCAATACGTTGAACAAACGGCCCGATCTGATCGAAAAGGCCAGAAAGAACAAGATGTTGAGCCGTGCCGATGAGGCATGGCTTGCAAGTCTCGCGAAGGAAGCATCGAAGGCGTAGAGCCCCGGTGTCACTCGCGAATAGGCGGCGCCGCACATGCGTGTACGGTGCCTGATGTGAACCCATCCTCTATCGGGGCCGTAGCCGAGCAGTGTTCTGTGAGGCAGGTACGAACGCCGACAAGATGGACTTAGGAGTCAGTGATGAATCTGATTGCAAAACTCGAGCAGGAAGAAATCGCGCGCGCCCTCGGCGAGAAGACCATCCCCGAATTCGCCCCTGGCGATACGGTGATTGTCAGCGTGAACGTGGTTGAAGGCACGCGTAAGCGTGTTCAGGCTTACGAAGGCGTCGTTATCGCCAAGCGTAACCGTGGTTTGAATTCGTCGTTCATCGTCCGCAAGATTTCGTCGGGCGAAGGCGTCGAGCGTACGTTCCAGACGTACTCGCCGCTGCTGGCAAGCATCGTCGTGAAGCGTCGTGGCGATGTGCGCCGTGCGAAGCTGTACTACCTGCGCGACCGTTCGGGCAAGTCGGCCCGGATCAAGGAAAAGCTGGTCTCGAAAGACCGCGCCGCTTCTTAAGCGTAAAAGCTGTAAGAAAAAGCACCCTTCCCGGGTGCTTTTTTCTTTGTTGGGTCAAAATAGCGGCATGTCCTACAAAAGCTCGTTCCGAGAGTCCCGTTGACCCGACCCGTCTTCCAACCCGAAACGCTGCCTGTCGAATCGACCGGCGACGATCTGCCACCGGTTGCCCCCACACGTCTGACGCCTGATGGATTGCGCGCCCGCTTCGAGCAGCGCCTTTCCTGGACGCCGGAGCCGGGTGACGCCCGCTGGAAGGAGTTCGGCGATCCGCGCGTCGCAGCGGTGCTCGTACCGCTAGTGGTGCGCGACGACGGGATCACGGTGTTGTTGACGCAGCGAGCCGATCACCTCAACGATCACGCCGGCCAGGTCAGTTTCCCGGGCGGCCGTCACGAACCGTTCGATGCGAACGCAACGGCCACGGCGTTGCGTGAAGCGCAGGAAGAGGTAGGTCTGGACCCCGCGCGCGTCGAGGTGCTCGGCGCCATGCCCGACTATCTGACCGGCACAGGCTTTCGTGTCACGCCGGTAGTGGCGCTAGTACATCCGCCGTTCACCGTGGAAGCCGACTCGCTCGAAGTCGCCGAAGTCTTCGAAGTGCCGCTGAATTTTCTGATGGACCCCGCTCACCATGAGGTGCGCGTGTTCCGCTGGGAGGGTGGCGAGCGGCGCTTTTTTGCCATGCCTTATCCTCGCGGCGACGCGGCCGGACACTACTTTATCTGGGGGGCGACGGCCGGTATGTTGCGCAATTTCTATCGCTTTCTTGCTGCATGACTCACGCCAGCCCGCCCGAAGCGGCTCAGGTGTCGCAGCTTTGCAACCATCAGCGCGCCCGGTCGGATCCGACCCTGTGCTATCGTTATAAAACAATCGTAAAAACCCGAAAAGCACGGCGCATCGCATGACTTTTTTCTCCGTATTGCTGGCTCTGATCATCGAACAGGTGCGCGCGTTATCGCCGAACAATCCGGTGTCGGCGCTGCTTCAATATCATGCGGAGTCGGCGGCGCACGGGTTCGACGCCGGCAAGCCCAAGCACGGCCTGCTTGCGTGGCTCGTGGTGGTGGTGCCGTGGACGCTGGCCGTCGCGCTTGTCTACTACGTGCTCTATCACATCAACTTCGTGCTCGCGTTCTTGTGGAACGTCGTGATCGTCTATTTCACGCTAGGATTCCGCCAGTTCAGCCACTACTTCACGGACATTCACCTCGCGCTCAACAACGACGATGTGCCGCGCGCGCGTGAAATCCTCAATGAATGGACGGGCCTCGATACGGTCGACATGCCCGTCAGCGAGATCGTCCGTCATACGCTGATCCACGCGGTGGTGGCTTCGCACCGTCATGTGTTTGGCGTGTTCTTCTGGTTCCTCGTGCCGGTGGGACCAGCGGGCGCGGTGCTGTACCGGATCGCCGAGTACCTGGCGCGGACGTGGTCGCGCCCGACGGACGACCGCACCGTGGCGTTCTCCAGTTTTGCGCAGCAGGCGTTTTTTGTAATCGACTGGGTGCCGGCGCGGCTGACGTCGCTGGGCTTTGCGATTGTCGGCAATTTCGAAGACGCCATTTATTCATGGCGCAACCATGCGCGGCAATGGCCCGACACCAATGACGGCGTGTTGCTCGCGGCCGGCAGCGGTGCGCTCGGCGCACGTCTGAGCGGCCCGCTGGCGGAGCCGTCGAGTCTCGATGCACTGGCAACGGGCGATGGCGATCCCCTGCAGGTAGGTGATGACTGTACGCCGCGCACGCTGCAATCGGCGGTGGGACTGGTGTGGCGTGCTGTCATCCTGTGGATGATCCTGCTGCTGATGCTGACGATAGCGGTCTGGCTCGCCTGACGCGAGTGTCAGTCATATGACTACGTGACAATGCCACATGCGTGAGCAGTATCTCGATTGAGGCCGGTGACCCCGGCCTCAAATTGTTTTGGCCAACTGAGCTACCCACGCCATCGCTTCGCGCCGTCACCCGTCCAGCGGATTGCGCGCGGTCCCGCATTGCCAGCAAACCGTGAACTGCGCCTCTAGCGTCTCGCCGCATTGAGCGCAACGCCATGACGGCGAACCCGCGCTGGGTCCATGCGCGGCCACCTCGATAAGCTTGCGGGCCATCATCTCGTCGCGTTCGTCGACGAGCCACAACTCCGGCGCGCACTGATCCGCTGGAATTTCCCCAAGCGCGCCGTTCAGGTAGCGGTTGTGCAGTTCACAGGCAATGCCCGCGGTCGCCAGCACATTGATCCAATGCTGTCCGATCAGCAGATTCGGCGCGCGCATCAGTTTCATCATGAGTGTCGACCGGTGGAGTCTAAATAAGACGGGTTGATGGAGATCGGGAGATCAGGAAGGGCTGCGCGCCAGTTGCGCCAGGCAACCGACCGCCCACGCACAAAAGCATTGCAAAAGGCTCAGCGAACGATCTGGCTTGCCTCGTGGACCAGCTGCGCATACAACGCATGCCGTGCCGGCGCAATCCGTCCATCGGCGACCGCTTCGAGAATCGCACAGCCCGGCTCCTGCAGATGATGGCAGTTGTAGAAGCGGCAGTTGGGCAGCAGCGGCCTGAACTCAGGGAACGCCCTCTCAAGCTTGCCCTCGGTCAGGTGGTGCAGACCGAATTCCTGAAACCCTGGCGAATCGATTAGCGCGCCGCCGTCCGGCAGCGGGTAAAGCCGTGTGAAAGTGGTCGTATGGCGGCCGCTGTTCAAAGCGGTGGAGATCTCGCGAGTCGCTACCTCCGCATTTGGCACCACGAGGTTGACCAGCGTGGACTTGCCCATTCCCGACTGGCCGAGCAGCAGCGTGGCGTGGCCGTGCAGATGTTCCTCGAGCGCGGCGTGTGCGGCCTCCGGCTGGGTTTTGATCGATAGTTCCACGACGGTATAGCCAAGCGCCTGGTAGCGCGCGAGCCGCTTTCGCGCGCCCGGCAACTCGACCTCGACGTCGGTCTTGTTCAACACGATCAGCGGCTTCAGTTCGTTCGCCTCTGCCGCCACCAGGGCGCGGCCGAGCAGGTCTTCGCTGAAGTGCGGCTCGGTGGCGAGCACGATCAGCAACTGATCGAGGTTCGCCGCGAACAGTTTCGATTTGTACTGGTCCGAGCGATACAGCAGATTGCGCCGCTCGGCTATCTCGACGATCACGCCCTGATCCGCCGAAGTCGGCTCATAGATGACTCGATCACCGACCGCTACCTCGCTGCGCTTGCCGCGTGGAAAACACTGCAGCATCGCGCCGCCGTCTTCCGGCGCCACCAGGTAGTGCCTGCCATGGGCCGCAATGACGAGGCCGCCCACCCGCGTCGTGGACGGCAGGCGCGCCGCTTTCTGGGGACGGGCGGTCATGCGTGCCGCAGCAGGCGGTCGATCCGCTGCGATGCTGGCGGATGCGAATAATAGAACGCGGTGTAGAGCGGGTCGGGGGTGAGGGTCGACGCGTTGTCCTCGTAGAGCTTGACGAGGGCGTTGACGAGATCCTGCGCGTCAGTCTGGGTAGCGGCGAACGCATCGGCTTCGAATTCATGCTTGCGCGAACTGAGACTGCCGAGCGGCGTCACGAAGAACAGGAACACCGGCAGCGCAAGGAAGAACAGCACCAGCGCGAGCCCGCTGTTCCCACCCAGCAGCGATGGCCGCACGCCGAGCCCCTCATAGAACCAGACGCACTGCATCAGCCAGCCCAGCAGCGCGAGCATCACGAGGCTGAGCGCGAATATCACCACCATCCGCTTGATGACATGGCGGCGCTTGAAGTGACCGAGTTCATGCGCGAGCACGGCTTCGATCTCGCTGCCCGACAGGCGTGCGAGCAGCGTGTCGAAGAACACGATGCGCTTGGCCGCGCCGAAGCCCGTGAAATACGCATTGCCGTGCGCGGAACGGCGGCTGCCGTCCATCACGAACAATCCCTTGGCGGCGAACCCGCAGCGCTTCATCAGCGATTCGATCCGGCTAACCAGGGCTTCGTCCTTGAGCGGCTCGAACTTGTTGAAGAGCGGCGCGATGAACGACGGATACAGCACCAGCACGAGCAGCTGGAATACCACCCAAACGACCCAGGTCCACAGCCACCACAGGCTCCCGGCCTGGTTCATCAGCCACAACACGACAAACAGCAGCGGCAGGCCGAAGGCCGCGCCGAGCAGCAGGCCCTTGATGCGGTCGGCGAAGAAAATGCCCTTGCCCATGCGGTTAAAACCGAAGCGCTCTTCGATGACGAACTGCCGGTAGTAGTCGAACGGCAGGTCGATCACGCCGGTGATCGCAATGACCGCCGCGATCAGCGCGATCTGCCCGACGTAGCCGCGGCCAAGCCAGTCCGAAATCGCCAGATCGAGCGCCTGCACGCCACCCAGCAGCGTGAGTCCGATCAGCACGGCCGCGCCGACGACGATCTCGATCATCGTCAGCCGTGTGCGCTCGACGGTGTAATCGGCCGCACGTTGATGCGCGGTTAGCGCGATGGTGCCCGCAAACTGGCCGGGCACCTGCCCGCGATGCGCCGCGACGAAGCGGATTTGCCGCGACGCGAGCCAGAGCTTGGTGCCGACCATCGCCACTACGGCGACGGCGAACAGAACGGTGAAGTACAGAGTAGGCATCCGGGGAATCCGTGGTATCTATGCGAGAATTATATGTTTCTTCCCGCCGGCTGGCGGGGTCACGCTAAATCGAACTGTTTCAACGGCGCACAGGGCCGTCCCAAGGGGGCGCGCGGCGCTATTCACCAGGGTTGCCTCCATGACTGACATCCTCGAATCCGCTGACGGGCCGTCGCTCGCGCGCAGCGACATGAACCTGATCTGGCTGGACATGGAAATGACCGGGCTCGAGCCCGACACCGACCGCATCATCGAGATCGCCGTCGTGGTGACCAACTCGACGCTCGACAGAGTGGTGGAAGGGCCTGTCCTCGCCATCCACCAAAGCGACGAAACGCTCGCCAGGATGGATCAGTGGAACCAGAACACACACGGCCGTTCGGGTCTGATCGACCGGGTGCGCGCTTCGAGCGTCGGCGAAGCGGAAGCCACCGAGCAGATTCGCGAATTTCTCGGCCAGTACGTCCCACCGGGCAAGTCGCCGATGTGTGGCAATTCCATCTGCCAGGACCGCCGCTTCATGGCGCGCTGGATGCCGGATCTGGAGCGCTTCTTCCATTACCGCAATCTCGACGTGAGCACGCTCAAGGAACTGTGCCGCCGCTGGCAACCGGCCATCTACAAGGGCTTCCAGAAGCGTGCAATGCATACGGCGCTGGCCGATATCCACGAATCGATCGACGAGCTCAAGTACTACCGCGAGCACTTTCTGATCCCGGCGGCGAGCGCGCCGGTGGCGGAACAGTAATCGAAGCGACAATCCGGCGCGTCGCTCACGCCTGACGCGGCGCCCGGATCGCGTTTTTCGGCCGGAAGGCTTTCACAATGGCCGCGTTGGTTTCCACGTACGGGCCGCCGATCAGGTCGATACAGTACGGCACTGCCGCAAAAATCCCCGGCACCTTCACCGCTCCTGCCTCGTCGCGCAACCCCTCCAGCGTTTCCCGGATCGATTTCGGTTGACCCGGCAGATTGACGATCAGTGCCGCGTGCGTCGGCGTTTCGCGGATCACCGCCACCTGGCGCGACAAGATGGCTGTCGGCACGAAATTCAGGCTGATCTGTCGCATCTGCTCGCCGAATCCCGGCATTTCTTTTGTGCCCACCGCCAGCGTTGCTTCCGGCGTCACATCGCGCCGCGACGGCCCGGTGCCGCCCGTGGTCAGCACCAGATCGCAACCGGCCTTGTCTACCAACTCGATCAGCGTGGCGGAAATCGTCTGCGCATCGTCCTGGATCAGCCGGGTGACGGCCTGCCACGGCGAGCTCAGCGCCGCGCCGAGCCATTCCTGCAAGGACGGAATCCCTTTGTCTTCATAGACACCCGTGCTCGCCCGGTCGCTGATCGAAACCAGCCCGATCACGATCTCATCGGGATGATTACGCGCGATCTTCGTCATCGTCGTCGTCCGGGGCGCCGTGCCCTTCGTGTTCATCGTCCTCCGCCGCTTCCGGGCCGTCCGCATTCTTGATCCACTGGAACAGCTCGCGGAAATAGCGCGGCGGCTTGCTCTGCTGCGCTTCCTTACGGGCGTTGCGGATCAGCGTGCGGCCTTCCTGCGGGTCGGCGGCGGGGTGCTGGCGGATGAAGTCGGTCAGCGCGGCGTCGTCGGCGAGCAGCTTTTCGCGGGTGCGCTCGATCCAGTGCAGACGCGCCGTTTCGGCCTTGTTGATGCCGTTGTACGAATCCAGCGCGGTGCGCAGCGCGGCCGTCTCGTCCTCGAGCAGCGAGCGCATCACCCGGCCGACGTACTGGACCTGGCGGCGTTTGCCTTCGTGATCGGTGATGCGGCGGGCTTCGCGCACGGCGTCGTCGAGCTTTTCGGGCATCGGCATGCGCTTCAACGCATCTTTCGGCAGCGCGATCAGCGCCTCGCCCAGCTCCTGCAGCGCGTGCATTTCGCGCTTGAGCTGGGATTTGCTGGGACGGTCATACCCGTTCTCGTCGATCTCTGGCTCGGCGGCGGGTTCCATCGGTTGAATGCGGGTTTTACGTGTCATACCGTTATTGTAGCGTGCCGTGCCGTCGAATCCCGCGGTCACGCCAGTGGCGCCGCCGGTCCGCGCCTCTTGCCGGTGACGCAAGACGTCGGCGAATGCCAGGTACGCTCGCGCGGACCTTGCTATGATCGCGGGATACGTAGCGACGTACTTGAGAACACACCGGAGGGCCGCTCCCGGCCCCGACCAGGACGCAACGAAGGACGGCAACGAATATGGCAGCAGACATGGACGTCAGACAGCGCTTTTTCCCGCATACCCAGGATGAGCTGAAGGAAATCGCCTCGGACATCCTGCGTCACGCAAAGTCGCTCGGCGGCACCGACGCCGCGACTGAAATCTCCGAAGGCGACGGCCTGTCCGTCTCCGTGCGGCGTGGCGAGGTCGAGACGATCGAACACAACCGCGACAAGATGGTCGGCGTGACGGTGTTTATCGGCAACAAGCGCGGCAACGCGAGCACCTCGGACTTTTCTTCGCAGGCGTTGAAGGATACGGTTGCAGCCGCCTACAACATCGCCCGTTTCACGGCGGAAGACGACTGCGCGGGTCTCGCCGAGGCCGAACTGCTCGAAACCGCACCGCGCGACCTCGATCTGTATCATCCGTGGAATCTCACCGCCGACGAAGCGGTCGAGATCGCCCGCCGCTCCGAAGACGCAGCGTTCGCCACTGACCCGCAGATCCGCAATTCGGAAGGTGCAAGCGTCTCGGCGCAGCACTCGCAGTTCGTGCTCGCCACCTCGCGCGGTTTCCTCGCCGGCTATCCGTATTCGCGCCATTACGTGGCGTGCGCGCCGATCGCCGGCAGCGGGCGCAACATGCAGCGCGACGACTGGTACAGCTCGCAACGCAACGCGGCAGATCTGGCCGATCCGGAAGCCATCGGACGTTACGCCGCGCAGCGTGCGCTGGCGCGCATCGGTGCGCGCGGCCTCGATACCCGCAAGGTGCCCGTGCTGTTCGAAGCGCCGCTCGCGGCAGGTCTGCTCGGCGCGTTCGTGCAGGCGGTGAGCGGCGGCGCGCTGTATCGCAAGACCTCGTTCCTTGTCGACAGCCTCGGCAAGCCGGTGTTCGCGCCGCACGTGCAGGTGGTCGAGGACCCGCACGTGGCCCGCGCCATGGGCAGCGCGCCGTTCGACGAAGAAGGCGTGCGCACGAAGCAGCGTTCGGTGGTGAAAGACGGCGTGGTGGAAGGCTACTTCCTGTCTACCTACTCGGCGCGCAAGCTCGGCATGAAGACCACCGGCAACGCGGGCGGCTCGCACAACCTGAAGCTGCTCAGTTCGAAGACGCGTCCCGAGGACGATTTCGAGGCCATGCTGAAGAAGCTCGGCACCGGCCTGCTGCTGACCGAGCTGATGGGGCAGGGCGTCAACTACGTGACCGGCGACTATTCGCGCGGCGCGTCGGGCTTCTGGGTCGAAAACGGCAAGATCCAGTATCCGGTGGAAGAGATCACGGTGGCGAGCACGCTGCAGGAGATGTTCCACCATATCGTCGCGATTGGCGCGGACACGCTCGTGCGCGGCACCAAGCAGACCGGCTCGGTGCTGATCGAGCGGATGACGATTGCCGGGCAGTAAGCCAGCACGCAGTCAGTAGGGCCGCCACAGACAGAAACGCCAGAGAAGACAGCTTCTCTGGCGTTTTTTTATGCCTGCACCTCCGCGCGATTACGCCTGCGGCGGCTGCTCTCCCGCTGCCGCATCCGTGCGGCGGTACGTCACGAACGCATAGTCGAATTCGTTTGGCGCGTGAGCGCGGTGCGTCTCATGGGCTACTTCTTCCCATTCGTCCGGATCGAGCGCGGCAAAATGCGCGTCGCCGTCGAAGTCGATCGAGATTTCCGTGATGATCAGCTTGTCGGCGTGGCGCAGCCCCTCTTTGTAGAGTTCGGCGCCGCCGATCAGGAACGCTTCCGGTGCCTGGTCCTGGGCCGCGAGTTTGAGCGCATCGTCGAGATTGGTGGCCGTATCGCATCCTGCGAAGCGGCGGCCCGCATCGCGCGAGACGACGATATTGCGCCTGCCGGGCAGCGGCCTGCCGATCGATTCATGGGTCTTGCGGCCCATGATGATGGGGGCGCCCATGGTCGTGCGCTTGAAGAACGCAAGATCCTCGGGCAGGCGCCAGGGTAGCTGGTTGTCGCGGCCGATCACGCCATTGCGGGCGCGAGCGACGATCAGGGTGAGCGTCGTCATCGATTGGAGAAGGGAACGTAACCGCTCCGATTCTACCTGACGCCCACACCACCCCAGCGACAACGCCGTGCGCCGGGGCGCGGTGGCGTGCGCGGTGGACCTTCACTCGGCCGCGCGGGCGCCTTCGGCCGGCAACACCTCGTCCTCCGCACCGACCGCGTCGCGCATGCCATGCGTATCCAGCAGGCGCGACAGCGTCGCACGCGACACGCCCAGATCTACCGCCGCCTCGTTCAGACGATGCCGATGACGCAACAGCGCGGCTTCGATCGCGCGCTTCTCGGCCGATTCGCGAGCCTGCGCAAGGGTCACGCTTTCCTGCGCGGTGAAGTGGGCCAGATCCAGGTCTTCGGCCGAGATCAGCTTGTTCTCCGCCATGACGATAGCGCGGCGCACGCGATTGATCATTTCGCGCACGTTACCGGGCCAGTTGTAGGTGTACATGGCCTCGATCGCCGAGGGCGCAAAACCGCGGATCTTGCGCGCGCTGTCGGTCTTGAACTTGTGCATGATGTGATGGGCGAGGATTTCGATGTCCTTGCCGCGGGCGCGCAGCGGCGGCTCGTCGATGCGCAGCACGCACAGCCGGTGAAACAGGTCGGCGCGGAAGCGCCCGTCGCGCATCGCGGTTTCAAGGTCGATGTGAGTCGCCGAGATGATCCGCACGTCGACGGGAATCGAATCGCGGCCACCCAGCCGCTCGATCTTGCCCTCCTGCAGGAAACGCAGCAGGCTCGCCTGGCTTTCCATCGGCAGATCGCCGATTTCGTCCAGCAGCAACGTCCCGCCGTCCGCTTCTTCGACCCGTCCGATCTTGCGCTGGTTGGCGCCGGTGAAGGCGCCGCGTTCGTAGCCGAATAGTTCGGACTGCAACAGATGATGCGGAATCGCGCCGCAGTTGATGGCGATGAAAGGCGCCTTGCGGCGGCGCGAGCGTTCGTGGATGGCCAGCGCGGTGAGCTCCTTGCCGGTGCCCGATTCGCCGGAGATGAACACGCTGGCGTCGGTGTTGGCGACCTTGCGGATGGTGCGAAACAGATGCTGCATGGCTTCGCAGGTGCCAACCATTTCGTCTTCGTCGCTGGCCGGGGTGCTCTCCATCATGTCGGGATCGCACAGTGTCACCATGCCGAACGCGTGACTGACGAGGTAATCGATCGTTGCGTTGGCGACTGGCATCTTGACGTAGTCGAAACAGTAATGGCGGATCAGGCGCCGTACTTCAGGATCGGTCAGACGCTCGGAGGTGGACAGCGCAATCCAGCCGATCTGTTGCTGACGCAAGCTCGCTTCGAGGCCGCCCAGGTCGCGCGGCGCGAAGCTCGCCAGATCGACGATCCCCGCACAGACGACGTCATGCTTGATGAGGCGGCTCACCTCGTGCGCCGAACGCGCGGCCATGACGTTCCAGCCACGGCTTCGCAGATGGGCGGTGAGCGTCTCGTCAGGCGTGCGGGCGACGTAGAGCAGGGTCCGCTCGGTCTGCGCGTAGGGGCTTTTCGGCACCGCCTGAGCCGCGGCGCAGGCGTCTCGCGGCCGTCCGATGGCGGCTTCCTTCGGCCGGCCCACAGGCAGCTCCTGTGGAAGTCCCGCGGAGATTTCCTGCGGCCGTACCACAGCAGCTTCCGTCGGGCGTGCCAGAGAAAGATGCGTGCCTGAGGGCGGTGCAACACTGGTCAGATGGGATGATTCGCGCACGATCAACCTCGTATCGTTGGCACGTCAAAAAGTGTAGGGAAAGCGCACGCCGATCACGAAGTTCGGTGTGTCGGGCGTGAGCCCCACGGAGACCGAACCATTGATCGTCAGGTGCTTGTTCACTACGTGATTCAGGCCGAAAGTCAGCGCGGCAGCGGTCGTTTCGCTGCCCGGCACCTTCGAATAGGAGCCGCCAGGCGCCCTGGTCTCTGACTCCGGCTCCAATGCCATCGTGTACGACACGCTGGCCGAGTCCTTGTCCGAGAAGGCCAGCGCGGCGCCGCCGCCGAACTGCACCACGTCGCCGATCTTGACCGTCGCGGGCTCGGTCTGGCCGATGACCGAAGAGATGTCCGAGAACGAACGCGCGATGTTGTAGGTGTACGAAAGACTGCCGAACAGCACGACCGGGTCATAGGTCTTGAGGACCGACAGCCCCGCGGTGACGTTCCAGAAGCCGGTGCCGGTAGGCAGCTTGCTCGGGGCGACGAGGTTCGTGTTGTCGGCATCGACCTGCTGCAGCTTGATGCCGAACGGCGACGAACCGGTCGGCGCCTTGATGCGCAGGCTACCTACCAGGTCCGGCAGGCTGTTGGTTTCCTTGAGAAACTCGTAGTACACACCGAAGTTGACGTCGCCGATGTCACTCGAATTGGCCGACGCATCCGAGAGCGTGCTCGCTGCGCCACCGGCGCCGCCGACGATGAAGTTGCTGTGCCTGTAGATATACGGCACGTCGAGATCGACGCTCAGCCGGTCGCTGAGGCCGTAGCGGGTGTCGAGGTCCGCCATCACCTGGTGCGATTTGGTCTCGCCCAGGTTGATGTTGCCGAGGAAAATCGCATCGAGCGCGAGGAAGCCCGACAGTTGCAACTGGCGGCGATCGTAGTAGGTATCGCTGATGCCCCAGTCGAAGGTCAGCTTGTGGTCGAACAGCGGCGTGTGCTGCTGGCTCTGCACTACGGCGTCTTCCGATTGCGTGCGCACCGGCTCCGCGGCTTTCTGGGTCTGGCCGACAGCGCCTGTGCCATCGGTCGCAGGCGGCAGGCCGCCGCCGTTGCTGTTGCCGCTATCCGGCACCGGCGGATTGACCGGTACGCCGGTCGCGGTGCCCGTACCGCTGCCAGGCGCACTCGACTCGGGGTTGATCTGGGCGAGCGGCGGCAGCGGCGCCGGCAGCCCATCTGCGCCTGGCTGCTGGCCGGCGGCGATGCTGCCGTCGGCCGACGCACCGGCCCCCGGCAGGCCCCGGCCGCGCTGCGACATCTCCAGGTTCGTGACCTGTTGTTCGAGCGAATTAATCTGCTTCTGCTGTTCGCTGATCACCCGCATCAACGTGTTCAGCCGGTCCTCGACCGATTGGTCCGCGAGCGCCTGGGCGTGGGCGCCCTGTGAAAGTGCAAATAGCATAACCGCCGCAGGGATGGCCGCTAACATCACGCGCGGTGTCCCGGTCGTTGAGAATCTCATCATTTTGTGCTCCCCCGGTATTCTGACTGCGCGTCGCATATCTCCATGTGCTTCGCGCGGCCGTTCTGATACTTCGTTTTCCTACGTTTTTATCGGGTGGCGGCCCGTTTTTATCTCCTCACTGTGTTTTGCAGTGCTTGTAGTACGCCGAGCTGGCGGAGCATCGACGCCGACATCTGTTGCGTCTGCAAATGCAGTTGCAGCGCGTTGGCGACTTGCTGGTTATTGCCTGCAATCTTGAGTAGTTGGGAGATCATGCCGGCTTGTTGTGAAGTACCCGGCGCGATGGTTTGCGTGGCGATGCCCGCCGGCGTTTGCAGTGCGATCGACATGGCGCCGTTGCCGAACGTGACGCCGGCTTTCACGGAGCCACTCGCGTTGCTCGCGGAGGCTGAGGTCTGGTTGTTAAACGTGCCGGTAGACAGGGTGCTTGCCGGCGAGTTGAAGTCGATCACCGCCTGGTTGGCGCTGTTGTTGCCGTTGCCGGCGACCTGGGTGATCTGCGAGACGCCGTTGACCGTGACGTTTTGACCACCCGTGGCGCTCGCGTTGGGATTGGCCCCGCTGCCTGCGGAGGTGTTCGGGCCGATGACGACCGCGTTCGAGCTGACCTGGACGTTCGTCTGGTTAAGCGCGTTGGTCACGATCGAGAGTGCGCCCTGCGCGAGGGCGGTGGTGCCGTTCGGCAGATTCCACTGCGACAGCAGATTCACGACGACGCCGGAGATGACGTCGCCACCGATGCCTTTGCCGCTTTGCGAGGCGAGGACGTCGTCGTCGACGGGTTGCAGATTGACGGCGGCGGTGTCTTCAACGATAGAGAGGGCCGTCGCCTCGGCAGCCTGGGCGACGGACGCAAGACCACACGTTGCGAAACACAACGCGCAGCCGATAGTGATTAGGTTTCGTTCCATGACGAGTCAGAACAACTCTGCCTTGATCAGCCCATATTCAACAAAGGGAGTCGCTGCCGTACCGTCTTCCAGCGCACGTTCGCGCAGTTTGAGCGCGAGCGACTCGTTGCCTTGCAAGAGCGGAGAATCCTCCATAAATGGCTTGCCGACGACCGCGAATACGAGGCCGTTCCACTTCGAGACGAAGTCGCTTTCCATGACGATGCGGTTGCCCAGTGCAGGGTCGGCCACAAAGATGCGGCCATCTTCCGCGTGCTTGACGATCACGAAGTGTTCGTAGCCGTCGCTGTTCATCAGCACGATCACGGGAATCTGCAGGTGGTAAAGCGCTTCGGGAGCAACCCGGAAGCCGCGGCCGCGCAGGCCGATCGTCTCGACGAACTTCTTCATGTCGAGCATCGAGAAGCCGTTTTTCACCACCACTTCCGGTTTCGAGAAAACCATCATGCGGCGGATCATTTCGGTCTCCGGAATGTCGATGCCGTAGCCGAACTTGAGCAACGTAGCGAGCGCAGCGGAGCCGCAGCTATAGTCGTAGCGCTGGGAGACGATGTGGTTGTAGCGGAGATCGCGGATCGAATGCACGTTCATGTCGAACGGCACACCCGCAGCGGCATACATGTTGAGCGCACTCTGGGCGTGACCCGGCTGTGACAGCCCAAGTCCGGCGAACAATGCCAGAAAGAGACAATGCGTTACCCTGCTCACCCCGAACATGGTCATTCCCCCTGCGGAGACAGTCGGCCAGCCCGAAGGCTGACCGTTGTCTTCCTGCGTTGATGCTCTTGTTACTAGTGCGACACGCTGGCGACTGCGAGGCCGTTGTGTTGCAGGTTGCCTACCCCCGACGCGATGTTCACGCCGATGTTGCCTGTTGCGTTGGCGAGAGCGCCGGCGCCGAGCGTGGCCGAGCCGGTGAACTGGCCGTTGACCATGGCGTCTGCGGTCTGGCAGTTCTGGTCGCTGGCGATCGCTTCGCCGCCGCTGCCCCAGTGGTTGCTGGCGCTGGTCGTGGTGGCCGAAGCTGCGAGGCTGTTGTTCTGCACGTTGCCCAGACCCGATGCCACGTTCACGCCAATGTTGCCGGTTGCATCTGCGAGCGCGCCTGCGCCGACGGAGGAGACGAAGTTGAAGTCACCTACCTTGGCCGAGCCGCCCGATGCCTGCGTCGAGTAGATCTGCGCGGTGCCGAATACCGGACCCACATCCATGTTCGACAGCGCGGCGTCGTTGGACTGCGCGTTGTCGACACCGGTTGCGATGTTGACGCCGACGTTGCCGCTCGTCGTTTGCAGCGCGTTGTTGCCGATGCCAGCCGACATTTCCGTCGGTGTTTCGGTGTTGATGTGCTGGGTCACGCTGCCCGTTACCGAGATGTTGCCGGCGTTGTCGGAGTAGTTATGCGTCCAGCCATAAGCGTGGCTGCCTTCCGACACGCTGGCGGATTCCCTGCTGCCGCTGCCGCTGTAGGTCTGCGTAGCCGTGCTCATGCTGTTGGCTGCGTAGCCGCCGTAGGCGACGCCGTAGCCCGCTGCTGCGCCGGCGAAGCCGCCGCCGTAGTTGTCCGAGACGTGCGTGTTGAGCGCCGCGGCAAAGCCTGCTGCCAGTCCGCCGACGATCACGCCGCCGCCACCGCCGATACCGGCGATCAGGCCGGCTGCGAGGAAGCCGTTTGCAGAAGCATGCGTGTTCGCGTAGTTGTAGCCCTGATAACCCGCTGCGATACCCGTCGCGAAGCCGCCGCCAGCAACAAACCCGGCGCTCGACGAGGCCGTCTTCGTCTGCGTGTTGGTCTTGTTGTACTGGTAAGCGCTAGCGTTGTACGACTGGCTGGCGCCCCAGCCGCTGCCGCCGCCGCTGGCGTTGTTCCAGGTATTCGACGTGTCGATGGACGTCGTCACATGGCCGGAGGTGTAGCTTTGCGGCGGTGTCTTCATGTTCACGCCGGAGATGCTGACGTTCTGCGTGTTGTTGACGGTGGCGCCCGAGCTGCTGTTGACGTCGACGCGGCCGCGCAGCTGGATGAAGCCGAATTCGCCGATGTCGGTATAGATGTCGGTTGCGGTAAACAGCTCAGCCGGGTCGCAGCCGGCCGTGCATTCTGCGTAGGCCGAGCTGGCTGCCAACGTCGACAGAACAGCCGCTGCAATGAGAGTGCGCTTCATGATGACGCTCCGATAAAGGGTGTGGCTCGTTAGAAAAAGGTGCCCGCCGGGGGACGGAGCACAAAACTGTTTGAACTGACATTGCCTGTACCGGCTGCCTGGTTGATCTGGACGATTCCACTGACGTTCTTGAGCGCATCCGCACCGATGGATACCTCGCGCGCGTCGTGGTTTTGAGCAGAACCAACCGAACCGCCGTTTTTGGCCGTCGTAGCGGATAGCACCCCATCCGCTACGATCTCCCCTTCAACCGGAGCAGCACCGATCAAGGCGCTGTTCCGCTGAAGATTCCCTACACCCGCCGACTGATTCACTTCGATAAGGCCAGAGGTGTTTGAAAATGCGTTACTGCCGATATCGCTGCGCGCTGCCGTCGTCTTCGCATTCGTCGACGCGCTCTGCGAGCTGCTGATCAGATTGAGCGGCACCTGTCCGCCCGTAATCACGCCCTGATTGGCTTGCGCGTTGTCGAGACCCGCGGCCTCGTTGATCGCTACGACGCCTGTGGCGCCGTTCGCCACACCGCTGCCGATCAGCGACTGCAGATCGCTCAACTGGGCCGGCACCCCTTGCGCCTGAGCGGCGCAGCTGACGCAGCCGAACAGCGCGAGGGCGACCACTGGACGCAACAGGGGCTGGCGTGACGGCAACGTGTTCATGAACGGGGCGCGCGTCGCTTTCATTTCATTGCTCCCATTGCTGCGCCGAGCGGTGCAAGCGCGCCAGTGACCGTTTGTGCAATCGAGCCGCCGATTCCGCCGATGCCGCCGAGGCTGGCGCCGGCTCCCACCGGGATGCCGCTGCCGGCAACCGTGCCGTTGCCGGCGAGCAGATGTTCGATCCCGTTGGAGCCGACCAGCGCCGGCATGAAGCTGCCGCCGGTGACGCCGGAAGTGCCGTGCGCCCGGGTCAGATCGGTGTCGCTCACCATTGCGCCCATCGCCGAATCGAAGGCGCCGGTCGGGAACGTCTGGACCTGCACGGCGATCGGGTCGTCCGCCTTCGGCACTGGCACGAACGCATCGCGCGGCGTGACCGTGCTCTGGATGATCAGGTTGCCCGGAGCGTCCGCTACCTGCGCTGCGGCCGGAATCGCGGCGCCGGCCGCGAGGCCGCTCACCAGCACGCAGACGAGCGCGGTGCGGGAGTTGCCGGGGCGGTGCTGGCGGGTCATCTGGGTTGAGGCGTTCATGTCGGTTCCTTGCTGGCGGGGTGCGGACGCACGTCGCTCAACTAGTTGCGCTGATAGGTCGTGACGTTGCCCTGGGCCGAGCGGGCTACGTCGACGGGAATCGGCATCGGCGACGGCGGGGCGATTTCGTCCCACAGCGTCACGTGGTTGCCGCCGCTGGCGTTGCCATGCATCAGCTGTGGCGTCGCAGCCACCATCAGCATCCCGCCGAAACCGCCGCGTTGTTGCGACAACGCCTGATCGTCCAGCGCCAGATCATTGGCCGTGGTCGCGGCGGCCGGGATGCTCAGCGGGTCGCCTGCGAGATCGCTAACGGGTGCAGCGGTATTCGCGGTGTTGGCTGAGGGATCGGTCGCGGTAGCTGCTGAGGTAGTTGCCGCGGTATTGGCCGAGGTAGTTGCGGTATCTGCCGTGTCGCTCACCGCGGTATCCGGGACCGCCACCGCTGCGGGCGTCACGCTCGCGAGGGTGACGGATCCGGTATCGGGAGAACTGGCGGTGATGGGTTCCTGTGCATTGACGCCTGGGGGCAGCGCTGTGAGTAGCAGCGCGGCGCATATTGCTGCGGGCTGCTGGAAGTGGCGCAAGTCGATGCGGAAAGCGAGTCGCATGATGTGTCTCCTTGGTGCGAGACTTTTAGCGAAACATGTGCCATGAGGCTCAACCCGTTGATGCGATTGGGTGCAGGGCAGGGCGTGCAGAGCCACCAGGCAAAAAGGAGGCAAAAATGTTTCAGCCCTGAAACGGGCGGCAGGAAATACCGATAATTCGCATTTGAGGCCCGTACCCAAAGGCTCAGGGTAGATACGTAGCCAACCAGTCTGGAAACGTTTTATTCAAAATGTTCAGACTTGTGGAATGCCCGTCCAGCCTTGCTGGGCGGTAGAGGGCGCGATTAAATTCGCATATTTGTTTTCGAAGCGGCGCGCGTATAGTAAGCTCTCGAAAACAGAGTCACATTTAAAAAAAGCCTGAAGCTGGGCCGTCTCAATCACACACGCCGCTTTTCGGGGATCAGCTGTCCGCACGGAATGGAATGGCCGTTCGGTATTTGCTACGTGCGAATCCCGAGCTGAGTCAATGTGTCTGAAACAAGTTCAGGCGCGTGCCGTCATCCTTAACGTTCGTTGACGAGAGGATCTGAATAATGGAACCCGCAACGCGGCAACTGATTTACGTTTCGCGTGACCCTAGCGCGGAATTGAATACCAGGTTTCACCAACGGGGCTGGAACGTCGAAGTCGTCGGTTCGGCGCGCGACGTGCGCCGTGCCGTTCGCGCCGGAATGGCAGCGGGCGGTTTGCTTGACCTGTCGAGTCATTTCCAGCAGCACGAGATTGCTGCGTTCGAATCGTGCCTGACGATGCCGAACGTGGGCTGGGTCGCCGCAACCATGCCCGGTCAATTGCAGGACGCAGCGCTGCGCCGGCTGGTGCGCGACTACTGTTTCGATTACGTGACGGTGCCTTATTCGGGCGACAGGATTGTCGACTCGGTAGGCCACGCCTACGGCATGATCTCGCTTGGCGAACCCGCTTCAAACGACGGTACGCCGAGCGGCACGGAAGGCGAAATGGTCGGTTCGTGCGATGCCATGCTTGCGCTGTTCCGCTCCATCCGCAAGGTCGCGATGACCGATGCTCCGGTGTTTATCTCGGGTGAGTCCGGTACCGGCAAGGAACTGACGGCAGTGGCGATCCATGAGCGTTCGTCGCGCCGCGGCGCGCCGTTCGTGCCGATCAACTGCGGCGCAATTCCTCCGCATCTGCTGCAGTCCGAACTGTTCGGCTATGAGCGTGGCGCCTTTACGGGGGCCAATCAACGCAAGATCGGCCGGGTCGAAGCGGCGAACGGCGGCACCCTGTTCCTCGATGAAATCGGCGATCTGCCGCTCGAAAGCCAGGCGAGCCTGCTGCGCTTTCTGCAGGAGCGCAAGGTGGAGCGCCTCGGCGGTCATGGCGCGATCGACGTCGATGTGCGCATCATCTCGGCGACTCACGTCGATATGAACGCGGCGATGATCGAAGGACGTTTCCGCTCGGACCTGTACCACCGTCTGTGCGTGCTACAAATCGACGAACCGCCGTTGCGTGCACGTGGTAAGGATATCGAACTACTTGCGCGGCACATGCTGGACCGCTTCAAAAAGGATGCAAGCCGCCGTTTGCGAGGCTTCGCGCCCGATGCGATCGCAGCGCTGCACAACTACAGCTGGCCGGGCAATGTGCGCGAACTGATCAACCGGGTGCGGCGTGCCATCGTCATGTCGGAAGGGCGCGCGATCACGGCCCGCGATCTCGAACTCGCGGAGTATGTGGAGATCGTGCCGGTGTCGCTCGCGCAGGCGCGCGAAGCGGCGGAGCGTCAGGCTATCGAACTGGCGTTGCTGCGTCACCGCGGCCGCCTTGGCGATGCGGCGCAGGAACTGGGTATCTCGCGGGTGACGCTGTACCGCCTGCTGTGCGCGCACGGGATGCGTCATATGGAAGGCGAGCCGATCGTGCCGCATGGCGAGCCGGCCTCGGTGCCGCATATCTGACCGGGCGGGACCTGAGTCGGACCTCGACGGGACTTCAGCGGGACGTGAGCGGGCTTGGCTTGCTAGAATCGGGTTTTGACGTAAAAACTCCCAGGCGCCCGGCGCCGGGCCGAAGGAACCCGAATGAAACAATACCTCGACCTCGTCCGCTCGATTCTCGATACCGGCACGTGGCAGGAGAACCGCACCGGCATCCGCACTATCAGCATGCCGGGCGCGATGCTGCGCTTCGACCTCCAGCAGGGTTTCCCCGCCGTCACCACCAAAAAACTGGCGTTTAAATCGGCGATTGGCGAGCTGGTCGGGTTCCTGCGCGCTTCGCGCAGCGCCGCGGACTTTCGCGATCTCGGCTGCAAGGTGTGGGACGCGAACGCCAATCAGAATCCCCAATGGCTGGCTAATCCGTATCGTGAGGGCCCTGACGACCTGGGCGACGTCTATGGCGTGCAATGGCGCAAGTGGCCCGCATACAAGGTGCTGGACGCATCGGCAAGCGAACGGATAGCGGATGCGACCGGGCGCGGCTACCGGGTCGTCACCGAGTTCGAGGAAGACGGCGGCCGCAAGGTGCTGCTGTACAAGGCAATTGACCAGTTACGGCAGTGCCTCGACACGATCATGCAGAACCCGGCCGACCGGCGCATTCTGTTCCACGGCTGGAATCCTGCCGTGCTCGAAGAAATCGCGCTGCCGGCGTGTCATTTGCTGTACCAGTTCCTGCCCAATGCGGCGCGCCGCGAAATCTCGCTGTGCCTGTACATCCGTAGTAACGATGTGGGTCTTGGCACACCGTTCAATCTGACCGAGGGTGCAGCCCTGCTGCATCTGGTCGGACGGTTGACGGGCTATACGCCGCGCTGGTTCACGTACTTTATCGGCGACGCGCATATCTACGAAAACCAGCTCGATATGCTGCAGCGACAACTCGCGCGCGAGCCTTATGAGAGCCCGCAACTGGCGATTGACGAGCGCGTGCCGGACTATGCTGAAACCGGGGTGTACGAACCCGAGTGGCTCGAGAAGATCGAGCCGGCGGATTTCTCGCTGGTTGGTTATCGACATCACGAGCCGTTGACCGCGCCAATGGCAGTTTGATTCTCACGTCGCACTGCTTTGGCGGCGCGCTGCGGTAATAAAAAGCCCACGCAGAAATAATCCTGCGTGGGCTTTTTGTTTTGCGGCGGCGGGACCGCGGGTTTAAAGGTGATGAATAGCGTTAGTGCGTTTACTACCGAGCGTCCGATTAATTCCGCTCGCTAGTCTGGTTCAGATCCATTCCTGTCGTTAGCCCTTGCGATGCTCCTCGTGGCCGCCGTTATTGGAATGCTGCTCGGGATGCGGCTGAGGCCGCTGAGCCTGCTGCGCCGGACGCGGTTCGGGACGCGGTTGCTGTGCCTGCTGCGGGCGAGGCTCCTGGCGCGGTGCCGGTTGTGGGCGCGGTTCCTGGCGTGGCGCCTGCTGGGCCTGTTGCGGATGATATTCCTGACGCGGTTGTGCTTGCGGCTGCGGACGAGGCTCTTCGCGCGGTGCCTGCTGGGCTTGTTGCGGGTGATATTCCTGACGAGGCTGAGCTTGCGCTTGAGGCTGCGGGCGGGGCTCTTCTCGAGGAGCCTGTTGAGCCACCGGCGGATGAAATTCCGCGGCGCGCGCCTGCTGTTGCGGCTGCGCTTGCACATCTGCCGCCGGTGCGTGCGGTTCCCGTCCGGCCGGTTCAGGCACGCGAGCAGCCATCGCCGGATTTTCGCCCGGATGCGGCACGCCGTGCTGCTGCTCGCCCTGCTGCACGGCGATGGCACCCGGCTGCTGCCGGTTCGGCGCTTCGCCTTGCGGTGTGAACGGCTGACGGCCCGCCTCCTGCTGCGGTGCGCCGTGCGCCTGCGCCTGTTGGGCCTGCTGTGCCATCGGCGTATGCGGCTGCGTCCACGCGGGTTCGTGACGACCCTCGGCCGTGGCCTGTTGAGCCGTTACCGGGCCGCCTGCGCCGTGCTGCCCGAAGCCGTTTGGATTGACACCGGCAGCCTGCGGCGGGCGCGGCACGCCATTGTTCGGCTGCGGACGTTCATTTGCCAACTGGGCAGGCCCCCCCGGTGTACCCGGAGCGCCGGCCCGAGCCTGCTCAGGCGCGCCGTGCGGCGCTTGTCCACCGTTCGCCGGATTCGGACCGCCAGCAAACGGACGTGCGCCGTTCGCTGCAGGCTCACCCGGTCGCGGCGCGCCGCCCTCCGGGACGCGCGGCGCAGCACCCGCAGCCATCCGCGGCGAATTGGCCTGCACCACCCGGACGTTCTGCATGGCCGCCGCCGCGGCGGGTGCGCCGTGTGCCGCAGCGCCAGCAAAATGCGCCGGCACCGAAGTGCGCACGACCGGCGCGCCGGCGCCAGGCACCTGGCCGCCGCCTTGGGCGAAACGTTGCGCGAGCGTGTCGCGATAGGCGGCCGGTACGGCCGGGCTGCGCGTGGCTACCACCGGGCGTGCCGTCACAGCTGCGGGCGGCCGGTAGTTGGCGTTACGCATGCCGGAGCCGAAGCTCTGACGTACCGGCGCGATCCCCGGGCTGCCCGGGTTGATCTGCGCGTTGCGCCACTGCGCCGGATCGACCTTCTGCGCAAACCGGCCAGTCGGCTGGCCATGCACAAAGGCAGTCGCCGGCACGGCCGTGACACCGCCCGGTGCACGGTAGTTGATGTAGGTGTTGTGAATGTTGTTGATGTTCGTCACGTTATTGATGTTCGTGACGTTCACATGGTTGTAGTTGTTCACGCGGTTGTAGTAGCCGGGACTCCAGCCGCCTCCACGCGGATGCCAAGCCTCACCGGGACCGAGCGGGAACCATGCGACGCCCGCCGCGGCCACACCGCCGACCGCCAGACTCACGCCCCAGTCGAACGAACCGCCGCCCCCGCCGACGAAGCCGACCAGCGCCGGCGCATACACCGGCGGCGCATCGACGACGACCGGGCCGGGCACCCACGCCCACGAGTCGTCGACGTAGGCCCAACGGCCGTAGTGGTACGGCGCGAAGCCCCACGGCGCGTCGTCGACCCAGGTCCAGCCCCACGGCGCCTGCCAGACCCAATGGCCGTCGTGATAAGGCGCCCAGCCGGCCGGCACTGCATTTGGCGTCCACACCTCGCCGTACTGCGGGCTGCTGCGCCATGTGCCGTTGGCATCGAGATCCTCATAACCAGGCACGTCGCGCGAGACGTAGCGGGCCGACACCGAGCGGTCTTCTTCGGCATCGCGACTGGCGGCCCACTGATCGAAGCCGTCGAGCCCCGGCGCGCCGGTGTCCGCCACCTGCTGCAGCGCGGTACCGGCAAAGCGGATCTGCTGGCCGGCGGCGATCTGCACCTGACCGTTGTCGCCATACACAGTGGCGGCGCCGCCGCGCACGGTGACGGTCGTGCTGCTGCCGTCGGGCGCGACGTCGACACGGTAGTCGCCGGGAGCGGTGATGCCAAGCGCGAGATTCGGCGTATCGATCTCATACGTCGAGCCCGGCGCCAGTTCCCGCACGCGGGTCGACAGCGTGCCCTGCGCGACTTTCAGCTGCGCGTTGGAGTCGTCGAGATTGAGGATATCAAGGCTGGTCGAATCGCCGAGTCGCACCGCGGTCGAGCCGATGTGCATTTCCGCGCGTGCGTTCTGGTCGTCCCAGAGCTGGTCGCCGGTGGTGAGCGGACGGTTGATCTGCGCGTAGGACCAGTCGGTGGCACCGGCAGGCTCGGTCGTCACGGCACCGGAGGTGTAGTTCAGGCGGGCGACGCGGCCCGGCGGATCGGTATTGCCGGTGCTCTGGGCCGCGCCAGGCGCGTTTTCCGGAGGAGGGGCTTCCTGGGCGAGGACGGTCTGGGCTGCGAGCGTCAAGACTGCGGCTGCTATCAGCGTATAACCGCGGGTATAAACGGTGACGCGGCGCGTTGTACGTTGTTCGGTGCTGATCGTTTTCATGTTGTCTCTCTAACGGACACTCGGTGGTTGCATCCGTGAAAGAACTTTAGCGTTGTGGCATGTTTCAAGGCGTCCGCATTTGTAAGCCTCCTTACCAGCCGTGTAACAAAAAATCCTGCCGGTCCGGTTGTGCCGGAAACGGCGGCTATGACCCGACCGCACCTGGCCGGGCGGCGCTCAGTTCGTCAGGAACTCGTTGAAGTGCTGGTGACCAGCCGGTGTGATCCGAAGGATGCGCGGCCGCTCGGTGCGCTCCACCCAGCCGTGCGTCGACCAGGCATCGAGTAAGGCCGCGCCGAGTGCGCCACCGAGGTGTGGGCGCCGCTCGCTCCAGTCCGGGCAGGTGCAGGCGAAACGTCGGCGGCGGCTGCGCTGGCCGGTGACGTCGATACCCCAGCGGGCGAGTTGAGCCGCCCCCCTGGCGGTGGCGTCGAGCGTATTGCCGTGCAGGGTCAGGAGGTCGTGGCTCAGCATCCGCTCGAACAGTTGCACGGACAGTTCGCCCGCCATGTGGTCGTAGCAGGTGCGTGCGTAACGCATGTCGACGGGGACCGTGCGGGCCGGACGCGGTGTCACGCGCAGCGGTGCGCTCGCCTGTGCCACGTTGGCAAGCGCTTCGATGGAGGCGGCGATGTCGGGTGAGGCAATCCGGAAGTAGCGATGTCGCCCGCGTACCTCGACGGTCAGCAGACCGCCCTCGGTGAGGCGGGCAAGATGCGCGCTGGCGGCCGACGGCGAAAGACCTGCCACCATCGTCAATTCGCCGGCCGGGCGCGCACTGCCGTCCATCAGCGCCCATAGCATGGCGGCGCGGCCGGGATCGGCGAGCAGCGCGCCGATCCGGCTGAGGCCTGGAAAGTGATTCTGTTCGTCAGAAAGCTGGGCAGTCATGTGAATCTCCCGGTACGGCGCAGGCGAGCGTTCGCCAACGTCTTCACTATAGCGGGAGGCTGCATTCGATGTTTCGGCCTGGCGTGAAGCGTCGAATGCAGCTTGCACTCGCCAGCCTGCCGGGGCGTTTGTGCGCGGCTTCGCCGAGCCAGGCTAGAATCAAAGCCCGACTTCGAGAAAAGCGCCGTCATGAAGCTCCTGCTTGCCATCGCCGTTACCGTGCTTTTGTGCGCCGCCTGTGCGCAGGGTGGCGCGGCATCGTCGGGCGCGGGTTCGGGCAGCATCGATATGTACGGCACGATCGATGAAGGAATTTCTTATCACAAATGAAACATCGTGTCGGCGTAGAACGCCATTTTGGCGGAAATCGACTTGACTTTGTGGCGTCCGCTGACTTCCTCCTGTAACGATCAATCCGGGGAAAATGCTGCGCCGCATCTCGCAAGCAGACCCTTTTGTCTGCGGCAAAACATAGTTACCGACCCTCGCCGCGTCACACAGTCAAAATTGCGCTCGTATAATCGGCTCCTTTAGAAACATTCGTTTGCCCGGAGTCAAGATGAGCACCCCTGTTGCTGCGCCGCTGGACCGTTCGGAAACTACCTTCCGCTTTCTCGCCGAGCCCACCTCGGTCAACTTCGGCGGCAAGGTGCACGGCGGTGCACTGATGAAATGGATCGACGAAACCGCCTACGCGTGTGCCGCGGTCTGGTCCGGACGTTATTGCGTGACGGTCAGCGTCGGCAATATCCGCTTCCGCCGGCCGATTCTCGTCGGCAATCTGGTCGAACTGCGCGCGCGCGTGGTTCACACGGGGCGCACCAGCATGCACATCCACGTATCAGTGCAGGCGGGGGATCCGAAGGGCGGCGAACTGATGCAGACCACCGATTGTCTGGTCGTGATGGTGGCGGTCAACGAGAATGGCCACCCGGTTCCGGTGCCGGCCTATCTGGCGGAAAACGAGGAGCAGAAGCGTCTGGCCAAGTACGCGCTGGATGTGAAAGAGGCGCTCGACGCGATCGTCGAACTGAAGCCGGACGAAGTGGCGCAGGGCAAGATTTAAGCGGCAACGAACAAAAGCGCCGTGGCCGGTGCGGGTAACCGGCCGGCGCGTTTTTGAAAAGTGTGGCGGTGGGCAGGAAAGGGGGTAGGTCAGCACGAAAACCCGTTGCAGGCAGGCCGGTAAGCGGGCTGGGCGCCCGCACTCAAACC
>NZ_JBNDMP010000021.1:0-73867 GCF_050436645.1 Paraburkholderia sp. GAS33 | reverse complement strand
AAAGCAGCTCTGAACCGCTTCACCATCCAGTTCGAAGAACGGCTGGTGCAGCGTTAAACACCAACCCGTTTACACAAAATTCGGGACACCCCCGGGTCGTGATACGCAGTTGCGCGTACGCGTAGTACGGTGTCAACACTTCGCGTTCCGGCAAATAACCTTTGCGCACCACGGCGCGCTGCCCGTGCAATGTCTTGACGTTCTCGAACCGCTCCAGCAGCGCCAACAACTCCGCTTAGATTGCCTGCTGAATCACCTGCCGAGCCCCGTGCCGAACCAATTCGTCCAGCCCCAGACCGACTCCCGATAGTCCGACGACTTCTTTTTCTGTAAACTTGCTCATGGTGGATGGTTTGTTGTTTGCTAGTTTCCGATTTCGACAATCAGATTCTCAGGTAAAACCTCCACCGCCTTCAATCTCCCGCTCCCAAACTTCCCCGCACACCAGAATCGAGCTTATCTCACGGGAGACTGGGTTCGCCAGATGAGCTGTTCGGTCGACAGGCGTATGTTGGTCCGTCGAGCGACAAGGCCGGCACGGTTACGTTCGGTCGTCAATACTCGCCCCTTTACGACACAATGGGCGATGTGTTTGACCCGTTGACCGTGGGCGACTACTGGCAAGACAGCTGGGTGTGGAATGGCATCGGCCCGTACCTGGAAGTAAACAACTCGGTTAAGTACAAGGCGACGTTCAATGGCCTGACTATTGATGCCATCTACGGCTTCGGCAAAAATGCCGGCTCAGTCGGTCTGGGCAGCACGTACGGCATGGAGCTTACGTATGCAGTCGGCCCAGCATCGCTCGACACAGGCTTCCAGCAAACTTCCGTTTCAACTGCGGAGGGCAGCCTGGTCAACGGTGCAAAGATTACTCGTTCACGAAGCGCACGGAGGTTTACGCCACCGTGGACTTCGCGCGCGGCAACGGAGCGTTTGCTGCCGACTATCCGGGCACAACCAACACGAGCACTGGTGTTGTCGAGAAGATTGGCCGTACCAACGACGTTGGCGCAACGGTCGGACTCCGGACAATGTTCCGATTCCCCAATCCGACAAGTTCGACTCCGGACCTGTCTGGACTATCGTCGTAGGCCCGGGCGAACCGGTGGGCGAGACGCAATACACGCGGAGCAAAACTCTTCGAAAACCGGCGTTGACGCGACCGCCCCGGGTATGATTTTACCCCGCCCGTTTGGGCGGCCTTTTTTGGTGCTCTCCGGAAAGCGCAATCGCAGAAACCGCGTGTCAGACTGGATCGAAGCCGCTTTCCCGCCGCGTGCTCTCCTGAAGCCCGGCTGTCAGGAACGCAGCAAAATCCTCAGCAGCCGGCGCTTTGTCGATGACCCCCAGCACATATTCCGTCGCAAGATGGAACGCTTCCGGCAATGGGCCGACGAACAATACCTCGGGGATTTGCAGAACTTCGCTACGCTGCGCGAAGGCAAGCACCCCCTTGCCTTCGACGCCAGCAAGAGCCGCGACCGCCTGTGCTCCACCCGGAAATTCGACAATGTCAGGACGCAGCTTACCTCGGAGATCAAACGCCTCAAGCACGTATATGAGATGACGCCCTACCGTCGACTGCCGCGTATCACCGGTGTAGACGGCATCCACTTCACTCAAGGTCCGTCGCAGCGCATCGACGGTGGAAACCTGGAACGCGCCCGCATCGCCCCTACAGGCGAAACAAGTCGTCGTCGAGCCGAGCGAGCCACCCGGTGTCACGCGTTGCGGAAACGCCTGCTGGAGGCGCTGAAAAAATGCGGAAGTCAGAATCGTTAGACCGCAATCCTCGTGCGTCCGCATAGCTTCGCTCACGCGGTCGAAGGTTGTCCCCACCGCAGCAAAATCCGAAGACAATTTGATTCCATGGCTAGCGAAAAATTCATCGCACACCCTCCCGATCAAACCGCGTGCCGCACCGGCACTTTTAATACTAAGCTGTTGCATCAATTCTCCGATTCATTGATTTTCCTGGGCGACGGGCAGCGCGGTTCTCTCTATGTCACTCCTCAAGGCTGACGGTGGCGAGCGCGGCCAGCGCGCATTTTTCATCATTGTCAGCAGTGTCTCCGCTAATTCCGATGGCACCAAGTACGCGTTCCACAGGGTCGAGAATGAGTACACCACCCGGAACCGGCACGACGTTGCCGTCAGTGAGTGCCGCAATCGCCGCGAAGAAGTGCGGCACCTGGCCGACCCGTTCAGACATTACGCGGGTCGACTGTCCAAGCCCCAATGCGCCACGCGCCTTGGCGGTCGCGATTTCGGCACGCATGTTGCCAGAATTGTCTTCGCGCTTTAACGCGGTCAGGTGGCCGCCGCGATCCAGTACTGCGACTGTTATCGGGTGCAGATTCAGTTTGCGCGCCTCGGACAATGCAGCGTCAATAATCCGCGTGGCTTGCGCCAAAGTAATGTCTGTCATGTTAGTACTCTTGGTGATGCCGGTTTAACGGCTTGATAAGTTTGCCTGGCGAAGCAGACAGTATTTCGAACACCGTGGACGGGTCCCCGGATCTCATACCCTGCTCGCATGTGAGCGTACCCGGATATGTTTGGACGGCTCGGAGAACGACAACGGGCCTCCTCGACAAGGCCGCCATTCTCATCCAAGATAATTGTCCAGGAAAGCAAGTGTGCGCCTCTGCGCGAGGTCGTAGTCAACCTGGCTGAACGGCGCACGAACATCGCAGCCGAAGCCATGCCTTGCGCCCGGATAGACGCAGATTTCAACCTCCGGCCGAGCCTGCCGCAAAGCTTCTACATCCATCATCGGCACGGACGCGTCCTGTTCGCCAAAGTGCAGCAGTGCAGGACAGTTTGGCTCTTCATCGCGCAGGGCTGCTATTCCACCGCCGTACCAGCCACAGGCGGCCTGAAAGACCCGCGTCCGGGTCGCGCCAAGCCACGCGACACAGGCACCGAGGGAATAGCCGACGATGCCGCACCGGGATGTCCCAGGTGCGACGGCAGCCGCTTCAATATCCGCGACCGTTTCGGAACCCTTCATCCGGGTGCGGGATTCACGGCCCCTGAGCCTTTCCTCCTCCGAATATCCCATCTCTATACCACGTTCGATACGGTCGAACATTGCGGGTGCTACGACCTTGTAGCCTTGCGCCGCGAAGCGATCCGCAACATCGCGGATGCGCGTATTGAGTCCGAAGATCTCCTGCACGATGACCAACCCGTAGGCAGCGTCCTCGGGGCCCGCCATATAACCCGACAATTCAAACCCGTCTTTCGCACACAACTGAACTCGGCCTCGCACGTTATCGCTCCATTTGACTTCAGCTATTGATGACCTGCGTACAGTTCGGGTGGTATCTCGCAGAATCCGCAACGCCAACCGACGTTATCCCTGCGGTGATCCAATGGAAAACTGGTGATTGCGGCAGAGTGATCATATCCATGCCCATTCCAGGCTGCGAATATCGCCGAACTCTTGCTTCACTTTTGTCCACGTGACGCCTCCGTCTTTAGAACGGAAAACCTGCCCGAGTTTGCTGCTGCAGAAGATTAGATCCGGATTCTCGGGATGAGGTGCAAACTTCCAGAGCGTGCTGTTGAGCTCGAACCGCATCGGAACCTTGCGCCACGTGTCACCGTGATTGTCGCTGCGGAACAGATTGCCCCAGGAGCCCGGCGGCCCGTTCCCATTCGTGACGAAAATCGTTTGCGGAGCATGAGGCATAACAATCACAGAGCGTGTGTACTGATCAGACGCATCCAGAGGAATGTGAGACCACGTCTCGCCCTGGTTACCGGTCATGTGCAGACCTTTGTCCGTCGCGGCGAAAACGCGCTCCCTGACCGGCGAGACAGCGAGGCCGTGAATGTCCCCGGATATCAGCCCGCACGTCGTCTGCTTCCACGTCTCGCCACGATCGCCCGAGCGCCAGATGTAATCGATCTCAACGCTACCCCAGATCGTGTTCTCGTCCTTCGGATCAAAAACAAACTTGGTGACGCGGGGATAGACTACTGCGGGGCAGCTCTGCGCCAGTCGTGCGGAAAGCCACGTCCACGTTTTGCCACCATCACTTGAGCGATAGAAAGCAGCCGGGTATCGTGTCCCGGCGAGGATAAAGTCAGGGTCCGAGGGTGCTTGGGCAAGTGCCCAAACGGGCGTCCTGCTGAACTCATTGAACAGCGGAACCCACTCCTCGTCTGCAGTACGCCAACGCATAATTCCATTATCGGTACCTGCCAAAAGTTCGCCTGGCCGTGCAGGATGCGAGCTCAATGCCCAGGCGGGCGTCACCGGGTAATGAATACCCTTTGTCATTCTTCTCCAACTCACGCCTTCGTCAGAGCTTGCCCATGCCATCATCGTTGCAGTACCGACCACGATTTGCATCCGCGCCTCCTGTGGGATCGTTTGGCCTCATTTCGTAAGATCGAGTTATAGACGAAGGTCCGAGGAAGCTGGTAACCAGAATGCTTGCAGAGTTACCCTTTTGTTTGATCGAAACCAGCCTCAAGACATTACCGGGCAAGAAGAAGAGCGAGCCGCGGGTACCCCGGTCACTGAACAATCCGTAGAGCCTTAAGCGTTGGGGCTCCACGGTGGAAATCGTGTTGCTGGAATTGCAAAGACATGGCAGCCTCTTCGTTTTGCTGTCTCCCCAGTTTCATTTTGCTGCCTCTCGCAACGGAGGTTGTCGAGCCGTATGCGCTGCAAGATCGTGGGTTTCGGGAGGCGAGCTCACGTGGGTGGCGCCAGGTATTGGTCATGTACCTGGAGTGCTCGCGCAGGCCTCTAAAGACGTTGGACTATCTGATCAGGATGAATCGCCCGCATCGGGCAGTGCCTCGTCCAATGATCCTGCTCAAAACGCTCGCACAACTCACCTCAGCGCGGGGACATTCGGTTCTGTTCGTGGCAAAACTGGGAGAGAAAATCACTGGTACCGTAGGCATGAGCCTGCTTGATACTCACGTGGGCAATACGGCACATCCGTACACGGCAAGTACGCTCGCCGCGTATCGCGGTCGCGGGATTCAGGTCGAACTGCTCCGCGCAACACAGGCCGCACCAAACGGTGCGCGAAGTCGGACGCCCGTCACGAGATGGTCGCTGCGGAGATTTCACGGTCTATACTGACCGAATCTCCTCCATGTCTCATTTGATATGGACTCAGCCCGCCGGCTGGCGGGTATCTTTTGAACTAACATTTTGTCGAACGTCGCAGATGTTCTCTTCGATGCACCTTCCGGCCGGTTTCTGGAATCCATGACACCGCGAAGCGCGCCAGAGCATCCTGACTAGCGATCCAGCCGCCCCCGAGTTGATCAGCTGACATTTTACGAGCCATCAATTCTCTGCCCTTCGGGCCGACCACCATCCGTTCTTCATCGCTAGCGCTGCAATTACTGCGGCTTCAAATGGATACGCGAGACGGATCCGGCTAAGCCGGATAGAGTCGAGTGAATCTGCCTTTATCACATCCAACACCGTGCCTCCTGTGCGGCGGACTCCTCTTCGCTATCGCCGACCATTGAACGCCCGAGCGCTTCGGACGACAGGGACAGGTATCCCGCGCGTCCCGAGCCATTAGCGGCGACGTTTATCCTGAGCGATCACGGTACGCCCCGAAGGACGGAGATGAAAAGTCCTTTGCGCGCCGGGAAACCGGGCCCGCTGTGCTTTTAAAGAGAATTACAGGTGTGCCCGTGCTGAGGAACAATCGTGTCGGCACATGCAGCACACTATCCGCCCACTCCACCTCCGATTCAAGGACAGGCAAACACGTAATCGATGATGCTATGATTTGAAACCAACGCAACAGACCATGTCCCGTGCGGGTTTCCATGAAGACTGCAGATACTTCCGAAAAAGCAACGCCCGAGAAAGCGGCCGTTACGCACAGGCGCGTCATCAAATCAAATACGCGGGACGAGTCCCTCGTACAGGAACGGCGCAATCATCTGGTCAAGGCCGCAATCACTGTCTTCATTGAGAAAGGTTTTCACGAGGCAACCGTCCGCGACATCGGCAAAGCTGCCGACATGACGCAGGGGACGATCTACAACTATGTGAAGTCAAAGGACGATATCCTTTATCTGGTCTGCGACAGAATCATCACGGAATATCAACTGAAGGTCAAACGTGCTATCGATGAAGTCGATGATCCCGCAGCGCGTATCAAGGCAGCACTGCGCGCCACCAGCGAGATCGTTCACGACCACGAGAACGAAATCCTGTTGATCTACCAAAACAGTCACCTGCTCGACAAGCGCTCACGCAAGGTCATCCTCGCGCGCGTCAAGGAGTTTATCCAGATGTTCGAGGACATCGTGACACAGGCGTCATCCCAAGCAAAGATCACCGTGCGCAACCCGCGTATCACTGCCAATATTGTCACCTTTCTGCCCACCATGATTGCGCTGCGCCGCTGGTCACTCCGTGAGCGGGCAAAACCTGCAGAGGTAATCGAAGAACTCAGTAACTTTATGGCGCGTGGGCTCGGATTCTGACACGAGCTAACGACCAGCCGAAATTGTGTCCATTACTCCTCTCGCACTGAAAATAGTTGATACCGCACTCCAATACGGGCCCGAGTCGAAACGGTGGCCGTAGAGTCCCAACAGGTTAAACCACCGTTTTGGATATCAAGACACGCTGGCGACAAGGTCCGCGCGCTTGATCTTGCCAGTCGGTGTCATCGGAAACTCGTTGACAACAACCAGCTGCTCCGGCAGTTTGTAATCGGCCACCTTGCCTCGCAGAAACGCAACCACCTGCTCCAACGTTACTTCATGACCGGGGCGCAACGTTGCAAAAAGGCAGCCCTTCTCGCCAACACGCTCATCAGGAACACCTACGACGGCGAGTTGCTGGAACGCTGGATATTCATAGAGAATCTCCTCGACCTCGCGCGGGAAGTACTTCTTGCCACCGCGGTTGATGATTTCCTTACGACGCCCCACGATTGCGACGTTGTGTGCATCATCGATGAACTTGCCAAGGTCACCCGTTAGAAACCAGTCATCACCGGGGAAGCTCTTGCTGTTTTCCTCCGCATTATTCAGGTAGCCGAGGTGAATCGAAGGACCGCGAGCTGCAATTTCACCTTCCTCGAACAGATCTGCACGCGTTCCATCCGGCCTGAAGATCTCGAGTTCCAGACCTTCCACGACCCGTCCGACGGTCCCGTTGACTGCCAGCGGATCGTCACCTATCCGCGTGTAGGAGTGAAAACCCGTTTCTAGCATGCCGTACAGTTCGACCAGCGCCGTTTCTGGAAGCCTTCGTTGGAACATCCGAATCGTCTCTACCGGAGCGGAAGCACCACCCGTAACTATCACACGCAACGAATCGAGTTTCCGGCTGTCTATCTCATCGTGCCCGAGCATCGCCATAATTGATGCGGGTGCTGTCGGAATATAGGTTACCTTTTCACGCTCGATCAACGCGAGTGCTTCTCCCGACGAAAATCGCTCCATCAGGTATGCCCTCGCGCCCGTCATGATTGTCTGCAGAAGTGTCAGGTAACCCCAGTTCAGACCAACGGGCAAATAGGCCAGGAGGACATCCGACTCGCGTACAGCCATGTCCTTGCTGAGGATCATTGCCGCATAGAGCGTCGTGTTAGTGCTATGAAGGACCGCCTTCGGGTTTCCCGTTGTCCCAGAGGTGAATGCCATCCGAATGATCCTGTCGGGGGACACTTTCACCCATTCCCCGGACGCTAGTGACTCGTGCCGCGCAAGATTGGCCATCGACGAAACGTCGGCGTCGGAAACATCGTCGACGCAGATAATTGTGAAATCCTGGCTGCGTGTTCTAACGTCCCGTGCCATTGGCAAGTACTCGAATCCGCGCATCTGTTTCGCGCACACATAGGCGACGGACTGCGAGAACTTCATGATGTATTCGAGTTCCGAAGCGCGAAAATCCGGACTGATCTGATTTGCGATCGCCCCGATGAGTTCAAGCGCGAAAAAGGCAACCGGAAATTCTACCCGGTTCGGTAGCTGTAACGTCACGACGTCGCCCGAGCGGATACCAACGCTTCTGAAGAACGTCGCACAACGGGTTACCTCATCCGCTAACTCTGCGTAGCTAAGGCGCCGATTTCTGTCAGCGAACACTTCCTTGCCGCCGTAACACTTCGCGGCTTCAAACAGGACATCGTGAAAGGACTGGTCAGCCCAATATCCAGCCGCTCGATATTGTCGAGCGCGCTCCTCGCATGGAAACTGTGTAGCCTCAATCATGATGCACCTCAACGAGTAGCCCGGAAAAGCCCGCCGTCGACCTGCGTCGTCGTGCCCGTAATGTACGAGCCCCGCGGTGAGACAAGTAACGCGACCAGATTCGCAATGTCCTGCGGGGTACCGATTCTGCCCAGTGGAACTTCCGCGCAGAGCTTGGCCTGTAAGTCATCCGCCGGCTCATCACCGGCTGCGAATACCTTCTGCAGCCGCGGCGTGTTGATATATCCTGGACAGATCGTATTGATCTTGATCTGCTTGGCCGCCAGTTCAAGTGCCAAAGTCTTTGCCAATCCGATTACCGCCGACCAGGTTGCAACCGACAGGCCAAATTGCGGAATTGGCTGGATCGCGGAGATCGCGGTGATGTTGAGAATGCTGCCCCCTCCTCTCTGCTCCATTGAGGGAACGACCTGACGGATCATGCGGATGACGCTAAGCAAATTCTGTTCGACCGCTCTCTCCCACGCCGCATCGTCAAAAGAAAGAACGGGCCCCAACGGGGGCGCACCTGCATTGTTCACAAGGATATCGACGCCACCGCATTCGTCGAGGGTCCTACCAACGATTTCCTGGCAAGCGGACTCCGTTCGAAGATCCGCCGCGACTGGAATCACCCGGGCCCCGGTCTCCTCTGCGATCCGGCGAGCGCTCGCAAGGAGCGGCTCCTTGCGTCTTGCCGTGATGACCACGGTCGCCCCTTCCATCGCCAGCGTGTGTGCGATGCTATAGCCGATGCCCTGGCTGGCCCCTCCCACAATTGCGATCTTATCCTTCAGGTGCAAGTCCATCAGTTGTCTCCTTCACCGAGAAAATTGCTCGCATTGCGCCAGAAGACCTTCTCCAGTATTTCCTCGGAATATCCCTCCGCTTTCCAGTCAGTGACGAGCCGCTCATACGTGTAAAGCGGAATGTCTGCACCAAACATCACGCGGTCCTGCAGACGCCTCGAAATGTCATGTTTTAGTTCGTGCGTGAAGTACTTGGGCGACCACCCGTGCAGTTCATACCAGATATTGCGTTTGTGCATGAGCACCGCGATCGTCTCGGCTTGCCATGGCCAGCCCGGCCTTGCTGCAACGATTTTCAGGTCGGGATAGGTGGCCGCGACAAAATCAAGGTGCCTCGGATGGCAATTATCAAGAATGATGCCGCCACCGCCAGGCAGCCCCGCTCCCAGACCGGTAGTACCGACAAAAATCAGGGCTGGAATCCCGGCCTCGATACATAGTCTGTAGTACGGGGCAAAGGCCTCGTCGCTCGCCGGGGCCGTACCGGACGAAGAAACTGCAAAGCCAACGAAACCTGGAGCCTCGTCGATACAGCGTCTGAGTTCGTTCACACCGGCCGTTCCGCTTTTGTGCGGATCGATGTGAATCCAGTGTCCGACAACAGACGATCCGATTTCGCGCTGTGTCGCGAAGGCGTAGTCGTGCAATGCCTGCATCTCGTCGAGTGGCAGAAATTTTGCAAAACCAAAGTCAAGGATGGCGCGCGCATTGTTCTTCGTAAAGTACTCGGCCATTTCCCATTCGGACATGTAGCGCGGTTCAGAATTCCACGTCTTGCGCTGCTGGGCCAACTCCTGTTCGGTTCTCAACGGAAATCCGCGCCTCGTAGGCCAGTGTGAATGTACGTCGATGATCTTCATTCTTTCTCCAGTATCCGAAGAATACTTGCTCGCAGTACCACGGCCCTACGTGCGAACTCCCTGCTTCCAGCTGGCAAACCAATGTGACTGAGCGCTCAGTTTATGTCCGGAAATAGTAAAAGTCAATTTCACGGTCACCTCCTCCGTCACCCTGATCAACACGCCAGTCGACGCTCCGATCAACGTCGTGATCCTCTGAACGGCAGGGCTTCGGGACTCACGCGCCGCCCAGTCGTTGACGCAACGAGACTCGCACGGCAGTGGGGCAGACAAGCGCGTGTTTTCCAGCTAGCGCCCCTTGAAATGCCTTCTCGTTCAGAATTTCACCCAGCCAGACCCAGTGGCAGACCTCTGCAAAGCGCCAAACAGCCTGGTATCCTGAAGATCACTTCCATGGACCTCCCGATCGAACCACGACCGGGTCTGCCTGACGGCCGCCGGCCATCTCGCTCGCGCCCGTGATTCCGGGTACGCCTGAATACTAGGCATCACACTGAAAGTAAATTTCAAGAAAGCAACGACAGTCGGGGGCGGTTAGGGCCATTGTTGCGACTATAGAAGAATTATTTCCGAATCGAGCGATAAAGTCAGGTGCACTCTGTGTCGAAAACAGGTCTATCTTCCCAGCGTTTAATGCCTGGTTAGTAACGCGCGCTCATACAGCGTCCGGTCGAGTGCGACCTGGCCGTAATTCGCCAATCGTCCCAGTCGTTGACTCCAGCTTGCTCTTTTATTGAGCCGACCGAAGAGATCACAATCAATTCAATAGCATCAACCTGATGGCAAGCTTTAGCGCTGCCTGCTGTTTTTTGAAGTAACAGAGGAGGTCAAACTTTCCGGATATTTCTTCAGCCGGTATGGCGAACACTGCATTAGCTCCCGACACCTCCAGGGTGTAAACCTCTTCCAGAGCATTGAGCTGCCGATAATGAAGACGAATGCCTGTGACATTTGTGTGCGGACTTGCTCGCACCTGCAATTGAAGGAGCTGCCCGACTGAAACCTGGCTGGGTGGCGTGTGGATAATGCTTGGGCGCGCGAGGGCCATCGGATAATGCTCCTCCGCAGGTGGTGCGGCTTTTCTCGCCAGGTTTCGGAGCAGCATACTTGCTGACCTTGCCCGTTTTCATGCTAGAAAGCAGGAAGCCGCAAGTCTAGTTCTGTACCGCGCCATTCCTGGTTACCTCCCAGTTTTGACCCTGCCCTTGATACCGCCGCCTCAATCTGCGAACCAATGCCGTCGAATAATTCAGCAGTCTCGTGTGGCCCCTGCTTTGCCGATGCATGGTTCTGTACGACGTTTCGAGCCGCTTCGGCTGGGCTAGCAATGAAACTCTGGTCGCTCGGGAGTACATCTTTATAGTCTGCGATTAATCCGCCTGGGTTGATTTCGGGCCAGATGTACATGTTTGGATCTGCGAGGTGAGCGGCAGCAATTTCGGAGACAACACACCTTCCGGCGTGGTAGGTCGTTGATACATCCGCGGCCGCATCCCCAAAGCGGCTGCGCAGCTCAGTCATCCACACATCTTCCGATGCGGTGGGGTTATAGCTCAACCGTCCCCAAAGCAAGTAAAACATCCAGTGACGCTCAAACTCCCAATTCCAGAATTTCCGATCGTTATGAGATACGCATTGATTCTTATCGAAGATTTCCCATTTTCCCGGTCCGTTGCCATAGCCTTTTTGCGCCAGAGGGGCATCGATCTCAAATCCAGTACTATCGGACAGCGAAAACGTAGGTACTGCGCGTCGTACATACGCGGGATCGCCCTATAGTAAAACTCGGTTCTTCGAACCCGTGGAACTGGACGTTGTGGCCGTGCGCCATTGTGCCTGGCGCGATATCGGACGTGGCACAGCCGATCACCACGTTGTCGCCGGGATGCAGTTCGATCATGGGGCCGCTGATGGTCTCGCTGGATAATTCGGTCATATATTTGTGGCCTCGAAAGGGGTTCTGTCGCAGTACGGTGGTTGAGCCTTACAAAGACGATATACGTAGGATTACTTATATTATCAATGAATATAACTGACAGGCTGTAGATGGCTTGATTTTGTCAGTGTGCTTCATCTTCCCTTTGGCGATCATATGTATGATCTCGATGCCACTCAGAATGACACTCGCGGCGGAAGTCCTTGAACCCGACTTTCGGTCCGTCGATGCGTTTGATCGCCCAATGGTCCTGCTCAATCACGTTATTCAGATACTTGACCTGACAAACCTTGGTGGGCGTGTCGCGCCCAGCGTTCACCACGCGCAGCGCGGCCAGGTTGGCTCCGCTTTTGTCGATAGACACCGTCTCGGGTACGCTGTTTTGCTAGAGCGATTTCTCGAAAAAAACTGGTCAGTCGCCTTGCTACGCTTGGTTCGCAGACGAAAATCAATGTGTTGTCTTCCCTGTCCACGGCCTGATAGAGGCAATCCCATTCACGCAGGTTTCGTCCATCCTCTAGATCTTGCCAACTGGCCGATTGCGGCGGCGGAACACCGTCTCAAGCACCGGCAGAAACTTGATGGCCCAGCAGTGCACCATGGAGTGATCGACCGCAGCCCCACGCTCCGCCATCATTTCGTCGCGACGCGAGCTAAGCGGATAGGCAACGTACCAACGCACGCAGCTACCTCAGTTGGCAGCTCGCTACGTTGCTTTAAAAGCGTGAGGCGATTACCTAGGCCACTGTGGGCGGCAGCCCGTTGAACTTGTGCCAATGGGCGGGCCACCCACAGCGACCAATGCATCTGTTGCCATTTGCACATCCGATGGTTCAACGCCTGATTACCAGCCGAATTCGCCATAGCAGTTGAAATTGATCCTCCATCGCGATGCGACTTGCTTAGACGAGCGTGATGAACCTTTCTCCTTTCCGCGGCGTTCGCCGATTCGTTTCTTAAAGGCGAAGACATGAGGCGTTTCCCCTTTCGTAGTCAATCTTATAGTGAGGACTTCAAAGCTTTGGCACACCAATTTTGATTTCCGCGAACAAATCCGCCATCGACCTCCGGCGTCCATTTGGTGTCGCTGTCAGTGAGCCCACTGACAGCGACACCATCGATACGCATGCCGGCCCGTAATGTCCGGTTTTGCACAATCACATGGTTCAACGTTTCACTGACTGCCAGTGACGCGTGCGGTCTTTGGCTTTGCCAACGCTGGGGGCGCACCTTCGATGCCAAAACCCGCGGATTGCTCTGCCGACCAATCACCCGTGATACGGATGCCCCCGATAGTCTTCACATTCTTCAGCCTCGGTAGTTTGTGCTCACTAATGGGCTGCGGCGAGCGCCTTCAGGGATGACATGGCCGGCGCCCTCGCACACCGGAGCCGCGCCGTGTGCGTTTGCGCGCCTGCGTCGCTCACCTCGGCTTTGCGTCAGGCGTTCAGCCTGAACATCGAGACCGACGCTTTCAGATCCTTCGCCTGCGCCTCTAGCGAGCTGGCGGCGGCGGCTGCCTGTTCGACCAGCGCGGCGTTCTGCTGCGTGACCTCGTCCATCTGTGTGACCGCCTGGTTGACCTGGCCGATGCCCTTGCTCTGTTCCCGCGAGGCGGCGGTAATTTCCCCCACGATGTTGGTCACGCGCCGGATCTCGTGAGTTATCTCGCTCATCTTTGTGCCGGCTTCCAGTACATGGGCGGCACCTGCCCGAACCCGCTCCACGGAATCCTGGATCAGCTCCTTGATCTCCTTGGCCGCCGCCGAGGAACGCTGCGCCAGCGAACGCACTTCCGAGGCAACCACCGCGAAACCTCGCCCCTGTTCGCCTGCCCGTGCGGCTTCCACGGCCGCGTTCAGTGCGAGAATATTGGTCTGGAAGGCTATGCCCTCAATGAGGTCGACAATATTGGCAATCTTGTCTGAGCTGGCGTTGATGCCCTCCATGGTTTCCACCACCCGTGACACCGCGGTGCCTCCCTGTTCCGCCACCTGAGCAGCCTGTGCAGCGAGCTGGTTGGCCTGACCGGCATTGTCAGCATTCTGGGTGACGGTCGAGGTCAGTTGCTCCATGCTCGACGCGGTTTCCTCGAGCGAGGCGGCCTGCTCCTCGGTGCGCTGCGACAGATCCTGATTGCCCGTCGCGATCTGGTGCGTGGCGGTGGCAATCGAGTCGGCCGAGATCTTGATCGTGCCGATCGTCTGCGTGAGCTGCTCCTGCATGCGCTTCATCGAAAAAAGCAGGCTCGAGCGATCATCCGTTGCCGTCTTCACCATGCCAGTGAGATCGTTACCGGCAATCTGGTTGGCAATTTCGGCGGCGTACGACGGGTCGCCTCCCAGTGAGCGGAGAATACCGCGGTTGAGCAGCACCACCACAGCCGACAGGGCGCCAGCCAGTACCACTAGGACCCCGAGGTTCTGGTACAGCGCCGAGCGGAACGCCGCATCAATGTCGTCGACGTAGAGCCCCGTGTTGAGAATCCAGTCCCACGGCTGATACGCTACGACGTAAGCAATTTTCGACGAGGCTTCGGTGCCCCCCGGCTTCGGAATGCTATAAAGGGTAAAGGCCTGACCGTCACGCCTGAGAACAGCGAGCATATCTCTGAAGAGAAAAGCACCGTTCGGACCCTTGAAGTCGCCGATGTTCTTGCCGTTCAACTGCGGTTGCGCCGGGTTCATCAGAATGGTCAACTGTGAATCCAAGATCGCGAAATAACCGTCTCGACCGAACCGCATGTTGCGAATGGCGGCCATTGCAGTCCTTTGGGCCTCCGCTAAAGGAATTGAGCCGGCAGCCGCCTGGTCGCCAAAATTCTTGACGACACTCAGCGCAACCTCCGACGCGTGTTGCAGGTCCGCCTTACGCTCGTCCAGACGCATTTCCCGAGTCTGGTAGGCGTTGTAAATCGAAATTCCAGCGAGAAACAACAGGCTCAGGATCAGTGGCAGCCAGAGCTTTTGAGCAAACGAAAGTTTCATATCTATCGAGTCCCTTTATTACACAAACATCGTATCCTGCGGCGTCCACGGCTAACTTTAGCCTCATGACCTCCCCTTCGTGTTGAAAGGGGTAATGCTCTGGGTTGGGCGCAGGCCCCCCCCTATGCGCCCAGAACGAAGCATCATGCAAACGGTCTCCCGATCGTCCTCAGATACCGCGACAAAAAAAGTCAGAAGCTGTGTCTAATGGACGCCGGGACGATGATCTGTTTGCCCGTCGTGGACGGCGACGCAGCGTCGACGTTTTTTGCGTAATCGACTTCGCAAAAAGAAACTTCTTGGCCAGGAGAAAAATCTCAACGAAGGGCGCCGAAGCGCCGTTCGAACACTGGATACCTTTACTGCCAGCTAGAACTTGTGTCGAATTCCAACAACCGCTGCCACTTGATTCGACGTCGACGACGGCGAGAGTCCGTTGATGTCTGCAACAGCCGTATGGCCGGTCGAATCCGTACCCGACGCGTGTTGATAAACCGCGTCGACGTAGAAGTCCGTACGCGTCGAGACGAAGTAGTCCGCGCCAAGGATTCCTTGGTGGTACTTCGCGTCGTTCACGCCGTAACCCTTCGTATAGTCGTATGCAGCGCCCAACAACAGAGCCGGCGTCACCTGATACCTGAAGTTCAGTTCGGCGTTGTGGAACTTGGCGCTGCCGGAGGTGGTCTGGTCAGGTGCACCAGTAATACCGGTTTGTCCGAGATCCTTGAACTGCGTGTTGCTGTACGTTGCACCGACCGTTGCCGCACCGAACGTGTAAGCACCTCCGGCGGCGATCACTTGCTGCGTCTTAGCCGATGCATAGCCCGAGTACACCGTCGAACCGGTCATGTTCGAACCAGTCGCGCTCGAGGTCGAGTTGTTGCCGAAGAAGGAGTAATTCGGGTTCCTGACGTTCAAGTAAGCTGCGTCCAACCGCAACGGGCCTTGCACATAGCCAATACCGCCCGAGAATATCTGGTTGCGGTTGAACTGACCTGCAACGCCGCCCAGGCTATACAAGCCGCCGAACTTGATACCGCTATAGTTGCTGCTCGTGAACTTGATCGAGTTATTCGCCCGAAGCGTGTTGTTCATGTTATCCAGGTCACCCGGGTGCGCGCCGAGGTACGTCGCCCACTGGGCCCCCACTTCGAGCGTACCGGTATAGTCCACCACGGAGTCGTATTGACGACCGACGGTGACTGTACCGAAATGGTTCGACAGGCCAACGTAGGCTTGACGGCCGAATTCGTCACCGCCTTGACTCAGTTTGCCGGTGAATACGCTGAAACCGTTCTCCAACACGAACACTGCCTTCAGGCCACCCCCCAGGTCCTCCGTGCCTCGCAGGCCCCAACGATCGGCTTGGAGGGCACCCCCGGTAGCTTCATAAAGCTTACTACCGCCGATATTGTTCGCGTAGACGTAACCTGCGTCGACAATACCGTACAGCGTCACGCTGCTTTGTGCCTGGGCTGCACCAGTGAATGTTCCCAATGCTGCAAAAGCGAGAAGTAATTTTTTCATTTGTTTTCCAAAATTTTAGTTAGCAGACGACGTGGGGAAATTCTTTGCTTCATCAATTTTCGATGAGATGACTAGCACTACATAAGACACTTTGATATAAATTAATTATGCAGTCCGAAATAAATACACTAAATCAAAATTCTCTGCCTGAGACTCTACGCCGCCACCGCTTCGAGAAACCAATGATCGTCAGACTCCTTTCACCCTCACCCAAAAGTGCGAGTGACACTGCGCGCAACAATACGGAGCTCGGACGCCCTCAATCTCAGCTGACGGGGACATAAACATGCTTCATGTACCAAGAACCACAATTCAAATGAAGAGTTGAATCGCAGGTAACGCGGCGTCGCAGTTGAGCAAGTTGACTCGCTTGACCTTGATCTTGAGAACATCGTCGAAGACCATGAGATCGTGGAACACCGTAGCGGCAAATATCTGCTGCTCGTCTCCTCGTGTCTCGGTATAAATCATTGGGGTACGCATTCGGTAGATACCATTTTCCACGGCATATAACGCTGGACGATGCAGTACATGAAGACAGCGGCTTTCCGGTTGTTGTGAAAATGCCCGCGGCTGCTTCAGCCTGTCGATGCGCAGCTTAAGCAGCAAGCGATCCTCATACATGAGCGAAGCCTGATTGAGACCATCACTTTGATTTAGCGTAAGGGGCATCCAGTACGTGCCGTCTTCAGTAAAAAGCTCGTACCATTCCTCGAAGCGCTTCTCATCAAGCAGAAGCGTTTCGTCATACACGAATTCGATCAGCGCATCGCGCAAAGAGCCAGCGATTTCCATATGTTGTTTCCTTATATTTCGTCGACTGTCGGCGGTCGTCCGACAGAACACGCTAGAAAGAAGACATGGCAGCGGACCAAAACGAGGCCCGTTGGCCTGGACGCTCCCCCCACAGTCAAGCGTCAAGCACGAGCTTCGGGCCACGCGCTCGCGACACGCAGATTTGCATGACGCGACCCGCCCGCTTTTCCGCGTCAGTCAGGCAATAGTCGCGATGCTCGATATCGCCCTCGAATACCGAAGTCCGGCAAATGCCGCACTCTCCACGTTGGCAGTCGAAGATCGGATCTAGACCTGCTTCAATCATAGCGTCCAGTATTGTCTGGTCCGATCGGACCGACAGCACCATCCCGGCCTGGCGTAACTCCACTTCGAACTCACGGTCGCCTGCCTGAGGCGCCGCCTCAGCGAACAGCTCGACGTGAATATTCTCTCGTGGCCAGCCTCGCGCAGTCGCCAGCGCGATAGCGGCATCGATCATCCCTTTAGGTCCGCATATGTAGAGAGGCTGCGTCAACTGAAGGGTCTCAAAAAGTCCCTCCAGATTCAGGCTCTTCGATGGATGGTCATCGGTATAGATATGGAGCCGTTCGCCGGCCAGTCCGCGCAGTTTGTCGACAAATGCCATATCCGGGAGGTTGCGACCACTGTAGTGCAATGTGAAGCCATGCCCCGCACTGACCAGTGCGGTCGCCATCGACGCAATTGGGGTAATGCCAATACCACCGGCAATCAGAACTGCGCGATCGCAAGCGTCCAGCGCGAATGCGTTCTCCGGTTCAGACACCTGCAACGTATCGCCAAGGCGTACGTTGTCGTGCATCCAGCGTGAACCACCCTGTCCGCCCTCCTCTCGTCGCACCGCGATCAGGTAAGCGCCGGGATTCAGTGTTGCGTGGGCGCCCAGTTCAAAGTTGACAAGCGAATAGTGTCGCCATTGACGACCATCCTGCGGCGAAACGCACACACGGATGTGCGCTCCGGCAGCAAAGGCTGGCAATGGCGTGCGGTCGGGCGCATGCATGCGGAACGTCTTGATTTCGGCAGTCACATCGCGGACCTCGTCGACAATCACATCCAGTATCTTTCCAGCGTGAGCATTCATCGCATACTCCTGCACTCAGTCCTCATATTGAATCAATCGTGGGTAGCCATCAGGTCAACCCAGGCGCGAAACTGATTGCGCATCAGAATTTCATTGTTGCCGCTAACATCCACGGGCAATTGACTACCTTCATCGACCTGGCATTCGCGGTGTAAGCTTATCCATGGATTGCCGCTGGAAGCCAACGCTTGCTGCATGGTCGTGAAGACGTGAATGTCGTCATGCGCAACGATGGACATCGGGGAGAATACGAGCCGGTTGTAAGTCAAGGTTCGCTGCAGCAGTTCGTCAGGCGCATCCACGGGCGCCAAGGCGAAAATCTCGACAAGTGTTCGGTTGACAGCGAGTGGGCGGATTGCGCGCAAGGTCTGCGGCGAACTCTTCAGCGCCAAAGTTGGAAACAACACTGAGTTCTGGGGGGCAAACGCTAGGATTTCCTTCGCACGTTTCTCCCCGTGCGCTGCGCGCATCGCGTCTTCGTATCCCGGCGGCGCGCCGTAGCCGGAATGAATGCTAGCGCGAGTACCAAGGATGCAATGTCCGTTCGCATAAACGCGCGCCCCCGCTTGCTGATAGAACTCGTAGCCTGAGCCGAATGGCAGTAATTGCTCCAACTCCATCGGGCGCGGGGTATCCTCGGGCCACGTTTTCACCGCGTCTCGAGCAGTTTGCCAGGCCGATTCGTGGGTGGAGATCGGGTGCACCGCGTCGACAATATTCTCGAGATACATCTTCCAGTTACACGGGATCACACTGCGCAAAATGCCACCGGCCACGCGCACTTCACCAGCGGGCGATCGATCGGCTAGATTGTCAAGCACGCCCAACATATCTCCGAAGTAATCACGAAAGGAAATGCCTTCGGGTGACATACGCGCAAACACAAAACCGCGGTAATTTTCGCAAGCCAGGCTGTCAAGCCCGGCAGACGCTTCGCACTCGTGTAGCCGTGTGCCTTCGTAGCCAATGCGCAGCGGCACGCCAAGTGGTTTGCCATCCGTGCGATAGGTCCAAGCGTGATAGGGGCAGCGCAGGAACTTGCCGGCGTTGCCTGAGGGCAAAGAGATCACCATTGTCCCTTTGTGGGCACAACGATTAAGCAGAGTGCGGATCGAGCCATCGGGTTGCCGGATCATGATGACCGGCTGACGGGCGATCTGAGTCGTGATGAAGTCGCCCGTATTGGGTACCTGGCTGGCGTGACCGACAAAGACCCAGCTCCGAATAAACAGTCGTTCACATTCGAGATCGAAGAGCTCCTCGTTCAGGTAGACATCCCGATGCACCCGATCTTTATCGAACAACGCTCGGATGGCGTCGGGGTCGCTGCGGTATTGAGACAGGTGGTTCATTGCGGATTACCGGGTAAAGTGCCACCTTTCCGACTAGCGACAAAGTGACAAGCCAGCTGAGATGTCATCGCCGCGCACTCCAACTCCTCAACCACGACGGGGGTCCCGAAGAACTGGGTGGCGACGGCTCGAAATATGCCGACTATCGGCGCACAGACTGTATGGGTGCAAGCGCCGTAGCCCCATGCAAACGGACTGTTGTGCACAGTCAGCTTGAGTTCTTCGGCACTCTCTTCGATGTACCATCGTCCCCAGCCGAGACCAGCCGATGCATCACACATAGTTTCTAGCAACGCGCGGCCGACAGCTGTTTTGCCGTACGCTTGCACGCTGCGTCCTCCATGGAGCGCCGCGGAATTGGCTAGAGAACTCAGCACGCGCTCGCGCGTCGTGTCGTCCAGGCTTTTCAACGTCCCCATGAGTACATCAGGTCGCATGATCAGGTAGCGGCGGTCGCCATCGCAGATCTCTCCCGCCTCAAGATCGTGCACCAGCCGTGAAACGATAGCGTTCATACCGATCGCTCCTTAGCGCGCTCTTCGGGCGGCAAAGTCTCGGGGGTGAATCTCAGCGCGACAACGATAGATAGACCCAGCAGTGCTAAATAGATGGCGACCGGCCACGGGCTTCGGTATTTCGCCAGCAAGGCAGTCGCCAGCATCGGAGATAAGCCCGCTCCGAGGACCGAGGCCACTTCGCGCCCAAGTCCCAAGCCCGAGTAGCGCACATCGGCGTTGAAAAGCTCCGACATGTAGGCTGGCTGCACACCCTCAAGGGCACCAAGAGCCACGCTGGTAGACAGAACGTAGGCCAGCACGATCACCCATGCCTGCCCGGACTGAAGCATCAGGAAAAAAGGAAACGCGACCGCTATGACGCCTAGTGCGCCCCACCTGTATACCGCGCGACGACCGATGCGATCCGACATATGACCGAACCATAGCGAGAAAGGGATCATCAGCACCATGGAAACCGTCAGGGCGCCCAACAGCAGGTTGCTGGACAGGCCAATGAACCTGCCGTACGCCAGCGAAAATGCGAAGAAAATATACGACGCGCCACCTTCACCAAAACGCAATCCCATTACCATCAAGAGCTCTTTGGGGTGGCGCCGGAGCACTTCGACGATGGGCGTGCGAACGCGCACTGTGGCTCGCTTAACCTTCACAAACTCAGCACTTTCCGGGATCTGTTTGCGAACGTAAAAACCCAGGGCGATAATGACAATGCTAGCGAGGAACGGCAAACGCCAACCCCAGCGAATGAACGCGTCATGCGGCAGCATTTGAGCAAGAAGAAATACCGCAGATGACATCACGAAGCCAGTTGTTGCCCCGGCAGGACTCCATGCGGACAGAAAGCCGCGCCGCGAGGCCGGCACATTCTCGCTAATGATAAGAATGCTTCCACTCCACTCACCGCCGGCTGCAAGGCCTTGGACGACACGCAATGCCAGCAGCAACACAGGCGCCCAGATACCAATGCTGTGATAGGTAGGCAGCAATCCCATCAGAAAGGTGGCACTGCCCATCATGAGCAGGGTCAGGATAAGCACATTCTTACGTCCAACACGATCGCCCAAGTGTCCACATAGGATCCCGCCGATCGGCCGTACCATGAAGCCAATGAGGAATCCACCGAAGGACAGAATGGTTCCAACGAGCGGATCCGTGCCAGCGGGGAAAAAGAGATCGCCAAACACCAAGGCGGCCGCGGTGCCGTACAGAAAAAAATCGTACCATTCCAGCGCCTGCCCTATCATCGAAGTGAGCACTGTGCGCCGCAACGTTGCTTCGGGTACCCGCGTCGCCGCAGGACCGCTCACAATCGATATATCAGAGTTCATACCGGTCTTCCCACAAGTTCAAGGTATGGCGAACGCACGCTATGTTCGGGTGATCTCACAGCCTGTTCGCCGGTATCGGTCTCACGTTCAATATCTGCCGGACAAAAGTTCGCCGCAGTCCGAGACCTCCGTATGCATTTCCAGACGTCGCAGCATTTGCCACGTAGTCGCGACCGCCGCCGACATGGTCGGGACACCCGACTCGTCCTGGACCTTCTGGATCGACGACAACGACTGCATCTGGACGCAGGCTGACAGCACGAGGGCGTCGATGTTGCCGCGATCGAGACGTTTATAGATGGCGAGCAGTTTCTCCGGGTCCTGCGCGGCAACCTGCAGGTTGTCCGGAATTTCGAGCGCAATATAGTCTTTCACTTCAATACCTTCACTTTCAACGTATTCAACAACCAACTTCGTCAGCGGCTTCATGTAAGGGCAGACTATCGAAACGCGTTTTGCGCCCATCGCGTGCAGGCCGTCAACCAGCGCGCCTGCGCTCGTCACCACGGGGGCAGGCGCCCCGTTCTCCATCGTTCGCTGGAACAGACGCTTCTCCGACACCCGGTGGTAGCCAGCGCCCATGCTCATGATGGCCACCAGGCACGCATAGCCGAGCACGTCGACGTGAGCATCTGAAAGCTCGATCGCACAGCGGTCGCTATCGCGATCCATTGCTTCGAGCTCTTCCTTCACGACCCTCTTCATTCGCATGCGACTAGAGTGGAATGTGAAGCGCTCGTCAGAGTCTCGCTCGCGCCTACGGAACATCGCAGGGATTTCGGTTTCCATCGTCGTATTGGAAGATGGGACAATCTGCCCGATACGCAGAACGCGCTGCTGAGCCATCATTTGCTCTCCACGGTTTCGAAAGCATTGAGTTGCACTGTTTCGGCGTCGACATCCGATGCCCCGCTGCCTTCATCGTTGAATTGCACGGGCGCGAGTGGCTTGCGGTTCACGCGTAGATCGAACACATCGAAGCGGTTGTAGTGACCGGTAATATCGTGCATCTGGCGCGGCTGGATACAGCGCGACAGGTCGATATCAGCGTAGACGATGCCCTCGTCATCGATTAGCGGCTCACCAATCACTCGACCGTCAGGCCCGAGAATCCCCGAGAACGCGCTGTTTCGACGCGCCAACAAATCGCGAGCCTGGGGGTGCGACGCGCCAATCGTCTGAATGATTTCCGGTGAAATGGTCGAGCATGAGACCACCGTAAATACCTTGCCTTCGAAGCAGTGCGCAGCCGCTCGCAGGCGGATTGCTTCGACCATGTCGTAATCAGGCGGTGCGACGGGGAGCGAGATATAGCTCGCTACGTGCACAAGCTCGCCCTGTGCGAGCAGGCTGAAACGGGCAAGCGTATTCGTGTTCTCGCCGCACGCTAGCGAGCCGAGCGGCCCTATGCTCGTATCGTGTACCCGCAACGCGGACGCGTCGCCGTTGGCCCACGTCAGCTTTTCGGCCCACGTCGGCACGAGCTTTCGATGTCTCCCGAGAATTCGGCCCTCGTCGTTGATTGTGACGAGCGTGTTGTAGAGCGTGCCAATGCCCATGCGGCTGCGTTCGTTCACGCCGATCACGACGTTGATATGGTTCGCCTTAGCTGCCCCTGCGATGCGTCGGATTTCCGGCCCAGGTATTTCGATGGCGGATCTGCACAACTTCTCGAACCAAGGGCTGCCTTCGACTGGGCTCATCACCCAGTTCCAGTACGGATAGCCGGCGACGAACACCTCGGGGAACGCGACAAGGCGCGCACCGTTGTCTGCGGCTTCGCGAATCAGCCCGCAGACCTTGTCGACGGTGGCGTCGGTGTCAAGGAACACGGGAGCGGCCTGCACGGCCGCTGCTTTGAATTGCGTGAGATTCAGCATGGAAGACGTCTCGCACTTTGTTGGGAAAATTTGACGCCGGCCAGTTGCCGACCGGATAGCGTCATACGAATGGCACAGGCTCAGACCCCCACGACCGGATGGCGGAGTTCTCCGATGCTTTCAACCTGAGCGCAAACCACATCGCCCGGCCACAACCATTCCTGCGGATTTCGACCTGCGCCGACGCCTTCGGGCGTACCAGTTGCGATGATGTCGCCCGGCTCCAGCGTAATGGCCTTGCTGATGTCCGCAATCAAAGCGGGCACATTGAACAGCATGTGGCGCGTGTTCGAGCTTTGTTTCATCACGCCGTTGACCGTCAGGCTCAGGTTCAGCGTTTGTGGATCGGGGATTTCATCAACGGTGACGATGCACGGACCGAACGGCGCGAAGGTGTCCTGCCCCTTCGAGTAAATCCACTGGCCCGCACGCCGACAGTCGCGTGCGCTTATGTCGATCATGACGCTGTAGCCGAACACGTACTGCAATGCATCCGTTTCGCTCACGCCCTTCGCGCGTGTGCCCATGATCACGGCAAGTTCGACTTCCCAGTCGAGTTGTTGCGTGATCGCCCTGTTGTGTTCGATCGCATCGCCCGGGCCGATCACCGTCGTCGGGGGCTTCGAGAAGATTACTGGCTCCTTCGGCAGATCTTTCGACGTATCGAGCGTCCGGCTCGATTCGGAAACGTGCTCGACGTAGTTCAAGCCGATACCGAAAATATTCTTTCGCGGGCGCGGGATCGGAGCGAGCAGATTGACGTTTTGCACGGGCACGGCAACACCGACCGGCCACTTGCCGCGATGCTCATCGAGCAGCGAACTCGTGGAGAGCACGGCCTGCGGACCGAGGTCAATGAATTCGAGCATGCTCGCCGGCAGCGGATGTCCAGTGGTTGCACCGAAGCGCGCCAGATCGATGACGGTTCCATCGACGATCGATCCTAGACGGGCAGCAGCGCAAACTTCCGGACGGTAGGTAACGAGACGCATGAAATGACTCCATCAGTGCCGCCCTCTCCGGGCAGCAAATAGAAACTGGTTAGAAAGAAGCCGATTGCAGTCAGTCCGACGCGACCTGATGGCCGCCGTTTTCCGCAAGGGCGTCTTCACGGTACAGCCCGAGCGAGTGCATGACAGGCAGATCGCTGAAACAGAACAGGCACGCGTCGTCCGACAATGAAGCGTTTGAGTGCTCGTGGAACGCCCACGAAGGCACGCAGAAGATATCGCGCTCCGTCCAGTCGAAGCGTTGGCCGTTGATGATCGAACAACCGCTGCCTTTCGCGACCTGATAGATGAAACTGCCGGTATGACGGTGCGCGCGGGTCTTTTCGCCTGGACGCAGCAATTGCATGCTTGCACCGATCGTCGGCATCACCGGGCCGCCGTTCACTGGATTTACGTAGTTCATTAGCACGCCGTCGAACGGCGAGCCGTCCGATACGCGCGCGTATTGCGTGAGCGCCTCATAGGTGGGTTCCCATTCGTATTTGAATAGCGGTGAATAGTGCTTGTCCCAGTCCCCTTTCTGCGCATGCAGGCCCTTTGCGCCCCAGATCGCGGTCAAATCGTCGACCGGGTGAGTGATCGCCTGCTGCAAGTCCGGATGCACCGCGTAAAAGCCTGCTTCCATCGCGTTCACCAGCGGGATGTCGAGGCCGTCCTGCCAGATGCAGGGCGTGCCGTAAGCCGCAACGCCATGCTCGTGCCAGGTGCCATTCGGCGTGAGCACGAAATCGTTTTTCCCGAGCATCACTTTGTGACCATCGACGATCGTGTATGCGCCGGTGCCTTCCATGATGAATCGCAACGCCGACGCCGAATGAGAGTGTGCCGAGGCCGCCTCCCCCGGGTTCATCACCTGCAAACCGGAATATAGCCAGCCCACCGCGGCCGATACTTCGCGTCGGCCTGGGTTGTTCAGATACACGACGCGGCGCCCCGCCTGCTCCGGGGTTACAAGTTCAACCGCGCGCAGCACGTGCTCGCGCAGATCGCGATAGCGCCACAGCACCGGAACCGATTCGGACTTCGGCTGCCACGGCTCGATCTTGTTGGCAACGGTCCATAGCGCGCCTGCGTCGAGTTGTTCGAGTTGCTGATAGTAGGCAGCGAGTGCCGGCGTATCTGCGACATTCGCACGGCCCGCCACGCTCTCCCGATAGCTATCGTAAGTGTTCCCTGCCATGTTCATGCTCCTGTCTATCACAGCGACGAGGGTCCGTACGGTCCGGGATGCTGTCATCGTCGGGCGCCCGGAGTTGTGTTCAAGGCAATCGTTCGCGAGTTGGTGGCTGAAGCCATCGACCGATTGCCCTGCGAAAATGCTGCCTTGCGTCTGCCTTGCGCGATCTCCACTCTGAGTGCTGGACCGCGTGAGGCTGCGCCCAATGATGCCGTCAAGCGATGTGCTTCTTTCTACATCATCGAATCAACTTATAAATAGGATACCGAAAGAAATATCAGGTATCTTTTACAGAAATTCCTTTTCCTCTTACTGCTGCCGAATTGATAAGTCACAGTTCAAACCCACCTGCCGCTCGAGCACAGCGCATTTAGCGCCAACGCAACACGACTGCATCAACTGCGGCTGGCCACGATTCGATGTTGCTCATCCAGTGCAAGGCATACCGTATCGCCCTTCTCCGCGACCGACTTAAGGCATGCGATTACGGTTGGACCCGCCTGCATCGCAACGCTTGCCAGATGAACGTCACCGCTGTTGTGTGCTCCGACCCGGTGCCGGACCACCGTCAGCGCGGTCACTGTGCCGCGTGCTGCTTCGATCTCCGACCATTCGGCACCCCCGCACACGGGACACAGGTAGCGCGCCGGGAACACAGTCGTGCCGCAGCGGATGCAACTGGAGACCGTCAGACTCATTGGCTACCTCCGCCGACAGCTTCAAGCACCACTGCGTTCGCACACATGCCGTACCGGTACTCGACCATCCCGTAACCGCTGACCAGTGCACGCGTTGCATCCCGCACCTGTCGTTCGCCCGCTTCGCCGCGCAGTTGAGTGACCGCCTCTACCAGTCCATGCATGCCGCCTGCCGCGCCGGCCTGCCCTGCGGAAAGTTGTCCACCTGACGTGTTGACCGGCAATTCGTGGGACGATATCCGCGAGATCAGCGCGCGCAGGTCCGCGTCAGGCGCGAAACCCAGGTCAGCGAGCTGCACGAGCGCCATCACCGGATAGTCGTCGTATACAGACACGAGATCCATTTGGTCCGGCGTCATGTCTGCGTCGCGCCATAACGCCGGCGCGAGCGTGACTAGCGACGTCTGCAGGCCATCGCCCATCTGGTGGTCGACGTTATAAGCGCATCGCAGTGCGCGCACCGCAACGCGAGTGCCATGCTTTGCGAGGTCCGTACGCGCAACGACGATCGCATTCGCGCCGCTCACCACCGGTACGCAATCGAAACGGCCCAGTGGGTCAGCGACGAGCGGTGCGTCCAGATAAGCATCGATTGACAGTGGCGTACGATAAACCGCCTGAGGATTGCGTGATGCCCATCCACGTTGCGCCACACACAGCGCGCCGTAATCGGTACGCGACAGGCCATAACGTTGCGCATGCTGCTGGGTCAACATGGCGAACAGCGCGTTCGGGCCGCCGCTCTCGAGCGGACGCAGCCACACACGCGTTGTCAGATTGTAGTGATCAACGAGCTGCTTGAAGTCCGAGGGCTGGAAGCGGTCGCCCGATACGAGCGCAATCACATTCGCGTCACCGCACTGGATAGCACGCACCGCGTGTTGGAGCAGATTGATTCCGCTGGCACCGCCGTGGCAGTCGTCCATGCACCACCGAGGCGAAAGGCCAAGGCGCCACGCGAGGTCAATCGCGTGATCGGGAGAAAGGGTAAAGGACGCCACGCCGAGTCCGTCGACTTCCTTTGCAGCGAAACCCGATTGGGCGAGCGCCATACGAAACGCTTGCGCGAGTAGATCACCCGTCGTACCTTCGGGAGCCTGCCGCCGATATGGAACTTCCACTCCAGCGCATACCATCACACCCGAGAATTCGCGTGAGTGCATGTTCAATCTCCTCGCCAGCATGTCATGCATTGCAATGCTGCGTGCAGCATGAGCAGGGCCTCGCACCGATCGCCGGCACCCCTGTAGCTCAATAAGGTGCCGCTTGGCCGCGCTCCAGAGCCGACGGCAACGTGCTCGAATGCGACCGGCGTCGCGACAAACGTTGGAGAACCTTGCGCCGTTGCCATACAGCTTCCTCTGTGCCGCCTTGCGGCAAGATAAAAATAGTCCGTCACTGCTTCGTTGCGCACTTTGCGGGTCTCAGACTATGGCTGGAGCACCCGACGGGCATAGCTGCTACGAGCGTCTGAGCCGGTATCCCGACGTTTCGAGATCCCAGGTTCTTTCGGTCACGCCTTTCTCGCGCAACCTGTACTTCTGGATCTTGCCGTTTTCGGTTTTGGGTAGCTCGCGCAGAACGTCGATAAAGCGTGGCACTGCGAAATACGGTAGACGCGGCTCGCAATAGCGGATTAGCTCAAGCGGCTCAAGGATCTCGCCGTCGCGCAACACGAGTGCAGCCATTACTTCGTCTTCGGCAAGTTCGGACCTCACCGCAAACACCGCGGCGGTTTCGACCGCGGGATGACTTAGCAGGACGTGCTCGACTTCAAATGATGAGATGTTCTCGCCACGGCGACGGATTGCGTCTTTAAGCCGATCGAGAAATTTGTAATAGCCATCAGCATCACGAATAACCCGATCTCCCGTGTGGAACCATAGATTGCGCCACGCATCGACTGTCGCTTCAGGCATCGAGAAATAGCCTCTCGAGAACGCAAAAGGCTCCGAGGCACGCAGGGTCAGCTCGCCAGGATGTCCGTCCGGCACCGGCTCGTCGTTCTCGTCAACGACGCGTGCTTCAAAACCTGGCGCCACACGTCCCATCCATCCGGCACGCTGGTCGGCAACACCGCACCCGATGACACAATTGCTCTCTGTCGTTCCAAATCCGTCAAGCAGGTGAATCCCGCAACGTTCGGTGAAACTGGCGTGAAATTGCTCCGGCACACCCGGAGCCAGGGCGATCCTGACCTTGTGGCGGAGCTCCATGTCTGTTGGCGCTTTCGACAACAGGATGGGAACCATCGCCCCTAGCAGGTACGTTACCGTGGCCTCGGTCTCAGCCAACGCCGCAAAGAATCGACTTGCGGAGAATTTCTTGTCGACGATTAGCCTTGCTCCCGTCACCAGGGCCTGGAAAAAACTGTTCAGGGCATTGGTATGGAACAGCGGCAGGACGGTATAGAGCGTATCTCCTGCCGTGATCCCGATATGTCTTGATGAGTAGATGCCCCACCAATAAAACTGTCCATGCGGGCAGACGACGCCTTTCGATAAACCGGATGTCCCCGATGTATAAAGGATGGCGAGCGTATCACCGGGCCTGACATCGGCGGCTTCATGTGCCTCGCCTCTCGGAGGAAGCTGTTCACAGGACACTGGCAGGGACTTAGCCGGCGCGCCGTCATTAATGAGCCATACAACCTTCAGGGCAACCCTCGAGAAATCGAGCGCACCAATCGCGTCGGTCAATGAGGCTTCTATTACCATCAGTTGCGCTTTGCAATTTTCGAGAATGTGTTGCAGTTGCGGGCCCCGTGACGCGGTGTTGACTGGTACCACGATTGCGCCGAGCCAACCACATCCAAGCACGATCTCCATGAATTCCACACGGTTCGAGCACATCAGTGCTACCCGATCGCCACGCTTCACCCCTGCGGCCGCCAAAGCGCCGGCCCGTCGCGCAGCCGCATCTAGCGCATCAGAAGTTGTCCATACCGTTGTACGATCGGAAAAGAGAATGGCATTGCCACGGGCTGTGGCACGGGCCTTCAGCAGTGCAGGGAGCGTGCGTTGCGACGGAGCGACGTTCCACTCGCTCACGTCCTTTGGATAATCAATGTGTTTCGGTTCCATAAGTTCCTGCACGGTGATGTAGTACACGATCGAGCGTTGAGGGTGAACTCGCGAACCCTTCCGTCCGGCAAATGGACGTCATGTGCGGAGTATGGTCACCCGGAAATGATGAGCAGCGCTCTTTACGTCACGGGGCGTCGGGAGCACTCTTTGCCCAGCGTTTCATCAAGGTATTACTCGGCAGTGTTTCATCCATGACTTTCCTGGCAGTTTCGATGCCGGCTACCGGAAAGTGCTCGGTATCGAGCAAACCAATCTGAGCCAGAACACTCCCTTGATCCCAATAAATGTGCTCATGACACAACTTGTCGCCACGAAATTTCACGATGCCCACCAGAGGAACTTCAACATAGCGCCCCGTCGGTGACACCCCCGGTAATAGCCAGTCAATCTCGCAGGTATGCGTAAAGCAGAACAGGACCTCATCGACGATTTGCGTGGCACCGACCGTGCGTGAGATTGGAATCTGTCGCGTGTCGGGAGGATTGGCATGGATGAAGTGATGCTGATAGAAACGCCTGAGCGACGTATGACCAACTCCGCCAGTCATCGTCGGGATATGATTGACGTAGGGTTCAGAGACCATTGTCGCCATCGTTGCATCGGCATCGCGAACCTCGAACTCCAACTGAAGGTGCCTTTCCCACAGCGCCTCAAGATCGAAATCCGGTCCAAGGATGTGACGCAACGCAGCAATCGAACGATCATGGGCTAGCGCGCTCGCCCGCTTGTCGAAATGCGGGCTCGCGAATCGGGCGAATGCGTGATCGACGCCGGGATAAACATATAGGCTTGCATTCTTCTGCTGCTGTAAGGCCGCGAATATCTTTGCGCGCGCCGACTCATCGCAGAAGGCATCGTTGCCGGCGAAATGAAGCACCAACTTGCTCTTCAAGTGATCCGCACGATCCAATAGATCCTCGATTCCTACTCCGTAATAGCCAATGGAAATGGCGGCATCGGTATGCGTCGCAGCCAGATAGGCAAACTTTCCACCGAGGCAAAACCCCACGACACCACACTGGCCATCCAGCTCCGGACGCTGGCGCAAGACAGTCAATGCGGCGTTGAGATCGGACACAGCATCCTCATCGCGGACCCCCGTGAGCAGACGCATCGCATGCTTGACGCCCGACTCATCCGGCTCTAACTCGATTCCCTCCTCCTGGCGCCAGAAAAAATCCGGAGCAAGAACTACGTAACCTTCTTCGGCATACAGGTCCGCCATTTTGCGGACGAACGCGTTCACGCCAAATATTTCCTGGCACAAGACCAGGCCCGGGCCGCGTCCAGCGGGTGGCAGCGCCAGATATCCCGTGAATTTCCTGGCACTGTCCCCTGATATTTTTATCGTTATTCCGGCCATCGTCTTCTCCAAAGTGGCCCTCGCCCGAACCTTCAGGCGGGTCATACGGCAACTGTGCCGACATTGCGCGACGGCTGGCAGCCGCCTGGATCAAATAATTTCACCACGGAACAAACAGTATATTGTTTACGATAGTTATTCAAGAAAATTGCTATTTATTTTAATTATCGTTATAAATCAATATGTTAAGCTAAAAACAATAGTATACTGTAAGTTGTGCGACATGCTACAATACGCCGAAAGTGCCTGTCCCTCTTTTGTACGGGGAAGCGAGCCATTGTGCGTGGGGTCAGCGTCGTTTTCGGAAGGGTCTACGCAGATTCGAGGTAGAGACCAAATTAAATCGGCCGCTTTGGTGGCCGCTTCCGCACGTAGGGCAGGATGACGTGCCGATCGCCCGCCATACAATCAGGAGCACGACATCTTGCGAATCAAAGGCGAAGCGCTCTTCAAAGCTACAGTGATTCCACGTGACGTAGACACGGCAACGGCTAGAATCGCTGTAAGCTCATGGATTGTTTGCCCACCTCAACCGGTACCTAGAAGAGATGGAAGTACAGTCATGCCGACATCGTTAACCGTGGCAGCGAAAGCGACGCCAAACACCGCGATGCAGGAACCCAAACAGAGCATCCGGGAACAGGTGTACCGTCACTTGCGCGACAAAATGCGAAGTGGCGAGATTACATACGAAGACAAATTGGTTGACCATGAGATCGCCAGTCAATTGGGCGTTTCACGTATGCCCGTGCGGGAAGCATTGCTGCAACTGAAGAGCGAGGGCTTTCTTGAAGGAACCTCGCGCGGGTTCGTTCTGCGCCGCTTTACTCCGACTGACATCGCCAATATTTTCGAAACTCGGCTCCTGCTTGAGCCCGCTGCGGCTGGCGATGCTTGCAAGAACGCTTCGATCAAGGGGCTTTCCGAGATGCGTTCGATGGTCGCTGCGGCCGAGCGTGCCTACGCTAATGACGATATCCCAGGCTTCATGGATTCGTCCGACGCTTTCCGCTTGACCTGGGTTGGAATGGTGCCCAATCCTCATCTCGTACAGACAATTGACCGCTTACGCGATCATGTCGAAGCCGTCCGACTCGCGACGCTTCGTGACAAGGCCATTCGCGAGTTGGCGTTAAAGCATATGAAACACATATTAGACGCATTCCTTGAGGCGGATGCCGAGGCAGTCAAGGAGCGGGTTGCCCATAACATGCGTGTTTCTGCGACGTGCTATTACTCTACGCAAGAGACGATCTTGAGCTCATCCGCTGAACGCGGGACCGAACCTTTGACAGCAAAGTCGGCGGATTTATAGAGAAAAAGCTGACCGAATTTAGATTAAACGGCTCGGTGAAATTCCACTACACCGCAGCTGATGGAGAAATGTCTCGTTCAGGCATTTTCTTCTGACGGTCAGACGCCAGACGATTTCATCAAGAGCATTCTTATCGCTCATTCAACGTGGATCGCAAATGAACTCAAAAAGCAAATCTTTTTTTGAAGGCCGCACAGCGCTCGTCACCGGCGCAAACGGTGGGCTCGGCCTGGTGTTAGCACGTGCGTTAGCAGGCCGAGGTTGTAAAGTGTATGCCGCAGTACGCAATCCAGACAAATTCGCCGATGCCTCTAATTACCGCCTAATTATCCCGGTGCGGCTTGATCTCACCGATCCAGACAGCATCGATGCTCTGATCCCGCTCGTAGCTGATGTGAGTTTGGTATTCAATAACGCTGGTAGCAATCGGCAAGATAGCGCTTTATTTTGCCGTAGCGAAGGTGCGGCGCGGGAAGAAATGGAAGTCAACTTTTTCGGGCCCTTACGTTTGGCTCGCGCACTCGCCCCATTGATGAAAGATCGTGGAGAAGGGACTTTTGTCAATCTCCTTTCCATACTGGCGTTTGAGCACCTGGTGGAGTGCGGCTCGTATTCCGCATCGAAGGCGGCGGCACACTCGCTTACACAAGGGATGCGAGCTCAGTTGCAGCCGTGGGGCGTGCGAGTGATCGGTGTTTATCCCGGGCCTATGGATACCGCAATGAGTGCGAGCCTGCCCCTACCTAAGGTATCCCCTGAAGTCGTTGCAACTGCAATCATGAGTGCGCTCGTGTCCCGCGATGATGAAATTTATCCTGGGGACATAGCTCAGAAATTCCATACGAAATGGCGACCATATCGCGGATAGCATCATTCTTTGCCGTTGTTGCATGTAGGCAGTTGCAAGGATGATCTGAGGAACAACGAACACATCGGTTACCTGCGCACGGTGTTTGAGCGCATTGCCGATCATCCCATCAACCGCATCGACGAGTTGCTGCCGTGGCGCCTGATGCCGGCTGCACACATCGAGCAGCAAGCTGCCTGACAATCAATCCGATGGCCCAGCCCCGCAAACCTGCCGTGCGCCTGGTCAAGGCGCCAGTGCCCGATTACGTACTGCGCGTTGAGCTGAAGTACATCAAGCCGGCGATCTGGCGACGAATCATCGTAAGCGGCCAGCAAACCCATCTTGAATCTGGCTGCGGCGCTTGGGAGTATCGTGTCCACTACACGAATAAGCGGACACGTGAACACTATAGAATCGGAATCACTCCCAGAGCGTCGTCGTCGGCAACGCTATAGCGAGGAGTTCAAGGCCCAGGTGGTAGCGGCCTGCCAGGGAATCGGCGTATCGGTTGCGGCAGTTGCACTGGAACACAGGCTTAATGCGAATCTGCTTCGGCGCTGGATCGATCAGGCAGAAGGTCGACTTCCCAGGAGGCCGTTGGGCCGCCCACCTGCCACGCCACCGTCGCTGCCAGCCTTTGTGCCAGTACCATTGGGAACACCGGATACGCACTCGTCCGAGATCCGCATTGAGGTTCGCCGTGGAGGTCAGTCGATAACGGTTAGCTGGCCGACATCAGAGGCAGCACAGTGCGCCGCCTGGCTGCGCGAGTGGCTCGCGTGATCCGCATTGATGAGGTGTGGCTGGCAGTCGACCCGCTGGATATGCGGGCCGGCTTCGATACGGCCCTGGCTCGGGTGGTCAGGGTATTCGGCGCTGCGCATCCGCACCATGCCTATCTGTTCGCCAACCGGCGAGCCAACCGCCTGAAGGTACTGGTTCACGACGGAATCGGTATCTGGCTGGCAGCGCGACGGTTGAACGAGGGACAGTTCGTCTGGCCTCACGCCGGCAGCGAACCGAAGCAACACGCACTCACGCAGGAGCAGCTCGCGGGTCTGGTAATCGGTTTGCCGTGGCAGCGCATCGGCCCGAACGGTGTGATCCGCGTCGTATAAGGCCAACAGGGACGTAAACTGTTGCGCTTCCACGGTGCCAGGGGTTCTGGCAGACTGGTTTGCATGAACCTGCCCGCCGACCTCAACGCCCTCAGCCCGGAACAGTTGCGCACGCTCGCCGCGCAGCTGATTGCCCAGGTGCAGGAGAGAGACCGGGAAATCGAAGAGAAGGCGCGGGAGGTCAAGGAGAACGAACGCGAGCTGCATTACCGGCAGACCCGTATCGAGCAGTTGAGCCACGAGATCGCCATCCTCAGGCGCCAGCAGTTTGGCCGGCGCAGCGAACAGCTCAGCAGCGAGCAGATGAACCTGCTGGACGAAGCCGTCGACGCCGATCTGGCCGCCATCGAACTGGAGCTCCAGCAGCTTCAGCCACAAGCAGCAGCCGACCCGTCACCCCGGCAACCGAAGCGCGCATCGCTGCCGGCGCAACTGCCGCGCACGGAGATCCACCACGAGCCGGACAGCACCGTGTGTCAGTGTGGCTGCGAGCGCGTGCGCATCGGTGAGGACATCAGCGAGAAGCTGGACTACACGCCGGGCGTGTTCACGGTAGAGCGGCATATCCGTGGCAAGTGGGTCTGCAAGAAGTGCGAAACGCTGATTCAGGCGCCAGTGCCCGCACACGTCATCGACAAGGGCATCCCGACCACGGGGCTGCTGGCCTCGGTGCTGGTTGCCAAATACGCTGACCACCTTCCCCTGTATCGTCAGGAACAGATCTTTGCGCGGGCGGGTCTGGCAATACCGCGATCGACATTGGGTGCCTGGGTCGGCACGTGCGGCGCACAGTTGCAGCCACTGGTCGATGCCCTGCATCAGGAACTCTTGCAGCAGGGTGTGCTGCACGCGGATGAGACACCGGTACAGATGCTTAGTCCAGGTAAAGGGAAGACACACCGGGCGTACTTGTGGGCGTATACGCCCACGCACTTCAGTGATCTGCGCGCTGTGGTCTACGACTTCGCAGACAGCCGCGCAGGCGAGCATGCTCGCACGTTCCTCGCCAACTGGCAGGGCAAGCTGGTGTGCGACGACTATGGCGGATACAAGGCCGGCTTCCAGCAGGGCATCACTGAAATCGGATGTGCTGCGCACGCACGGCGCAAGTTCTTCGACCTGCATGCCAATCACAGCAGCCACGTCGCTGGACAGGCCATGCCGTTCTTCGCTGCGCTTTACGATATCGAGCGCGACGCTGCAGTGCTGGATACCGAAGAGCGGCGCAAACTCCGGCAGAGCCGGGCCAAACCGGTGTGCGATGCACTGCACGAATGGATGACGGCGCAACGCAAGCTGGTTTCGGAAGGTTCAGCGATTGCAAAAGCGCTTGATTACAGTCTCAAGCGTTGGGAGGCGCTCACGCGTTATCTCGACGACGGGCACGTGCCTATAGACAACAACTGGGTAGAAAACCAGATCCGTCCATGGGCCATCGGCAGAGCGAACTGGCTGTTCGCCGGCTCACTACGCGCAGGCCAGCGCGCTGCCGCCATCATGAGCCTCATAAGGTCGGCACAGCTTAACGGCCACGACCCGCACGCCTACCTGAAGGACATCCTCACGCGATTGCCGACCCACAAGGCCAGCGACATCTCTGCATTGCTGCCGCATCGCTGGCAACCAACCGTGACCGTCGATTAGCGTAGCTCGTCAAGGCGCGTTCCCCAGCCGCTTACGAATCATCGTTCCCGGCTCGATCCGGCTGGGCAAGCTGCATGTCGTGCTGCAACTGGCCATGGGATGGGAAGGCGGGCACCTGCACGAGTTCGTCTTCGGCGAAACCAACTATGGTGAACCTGATGACTTCGGATTCCAGAGCTCTCCACCGATGCTCAATGAAGCACGGGTCACGCTGGCGAAGGCGCTGGGCGGGCTGAAGTCATTCACCTACATCTACGACTACGGCGACAACTGGCAGCATCGGATCAAAGTCGAGAAGGCGCTGGTGCCTGATCCAGACATGCGCCGGCCGCTGTGCCTGGACGGGCAGAATGCGTGTCCACCAGAAGACGTTGGTGGAGTGCCAGGATATGCCGACTTCCTCGAAGCGATCACCAATCCGACGCACGAGGAGCACGACCACTTCCTCGAGTGGTGTGGCGGCAGCTTCGATCCCGCCGCCTTCGATCTCGTGCTCGCGAATCAGCTGCTCTCAGAGGTCAAATTCTGATCGTCAAGACGGCCTCAGATTGACGCTTACTTTCGAGTCGCCTGGAGAGAATAGTTGTGCGGCAATGAGTGCGGCCGGCAGCCACGCTGCGGTCGGATCGAGTACAAAAGGGGGCCTTGCTGCTTCCGCGACTCCCTGTCACTCAAATTGCGTCACGAATGGCCTTCCTGATCCAAGTTGTGAAAACGTCCATCGTGGACTCCGTTCGTGCCGGCAGATGACGTTTTTTCGGATAGAGAATCGATACTTCGGGAGCGGGTGTCTGCCATGACGTGAAGATCCGCTCGAGCTTGCCTTCGGCTGATAGTGATGAGCGACCAGTGCTCCACTCCGATCGCGGTGCACACTATCGTTGGCCGGGACGGCTATCGCGGATGCGCGATGCCACGCTCGTTCGCTCGATATCACGCAAAGGATGCTCGCCCGATAACGCAGCCAGTGAGGGCTTCTTCGGTTGGCTCAAGACCGAACTGTCTTATCCTCGTGACTGGCGGGCTACGACTGTCGATCAATCCATCGAAACCCTCGACGCTTATATCCGCGTATATAACATAGCGCGAATCAAGGTCTCGCTTGGCTCTCTGATCCTCTGGAATACCGGAAAAGTCTCGGGATCGCGGCATAAACCGGTCCAAGATTTTAGCCGCCCCTCCTTCCATTCGGCGCAACTCAATCAGTCTCGGTTGTGCTGCTTACCTGAAACTGACTACGCATTGATCCGGTCTCGCACAGATGACCTGTGAATCGCATGCTGTCATATGGTCTGTGATATGGATCACGTCTAAAAATAATATTGTTATCCGAATCATCCTCGCTCTACCATCAGTTCGATAAAGCAAGCGCAAACCAAAAAAACTAGACGAGACAGGAGATGACAATGTGCAAGACAATGCAGGCTGCTAGCGCACTTACACTTGCCGCTTGTGCGGTGCTTTCCGCATGCGGTGAAGGCATCAGTAGCACTTCCGTAATGCCGTCATCAGCGACAATCGCTGGGAACTGCGCGAGTCTGATGAACTATTCGGGTGCAATACCCACAACGATTACAAGTGCCGTTCAAGTCACACCGGGTGCTGGCACACCGTTCCAGACGCCGACCAACTTCCTGACGCCCGTGAGTCTTAGCGTGACTACGCCGTTTTGTCGTGTGACAGGTGTGATCAAACCAGTAGCAAATTCCACTATCGCCTTTGAGGTGTGGTTGCCGCTAGACCGCGAGAAATGGAATTCGAAGTTTGTGGGAAGCGCTGATGGTGGCTCCACGGGCGTTATCAACTACACCTCGATGGTAGATCCTCTCGCTCGGGGATATGCGGTCATGGGGCACGACAACGGGCACACCAGCACGGATGTTTTTGAACAATCGTGGGCCTTCGATTTTTCAACAAACACCGTCAAAACCGATCAGATAATCGACTTCGGATACCGCGCCGAGCACGTGGTGACGGTGGTAAGTAAGGACATTACCAACACTTATTTTTCCTCGCGGCCTGTGCACTCCTACTACGTGGGTTGTTCACAGGGCGGTCATCACGGGATGATGGAAGCTCAACGATACCCCGATGACTATGATGGCATTGTTGCTGGCTCACACGGGGGCGACTGGCTCGGCATGATGTCTTCGGAGGCCTGGGCCGGCGTATCAGTTCTAAAGAATAACCGTGCGGGGGGAATGAACGCCGCGCAGCTAGCTGCGTTAAACACCGCCGTCATCTCGGCTTGCGATGCGAAGGACGGGTTGGTTGACGGTCAGATCGACGATCCGAGGCAATGTAGCTTCGACCCCGCGACTTTGCAGTGCGGTGCGCCTGGCGCGAATCCGGCTACCTGTCTCACGCCGGCACAGGTTCAATCTGCGAAGGATATCTATGCGGGTCCGAAGCGTCAGGACACAGGCGCGTCGGTGTCGCCTGGGTACGCGATTGGGAGCGAAGGAGGCTGGGTAACAACTTGGAATTCGACAACGAGTTTGCAGAGCGGGAGCTACTACGATTTCTTCCGGCTGATTCTTAAGGGAAATCCCAATTTCGACATCCTCACTTTGAATTGGGACACCGATATTGACAGGGGCAGATCGCAGTACGGCTCAATCTATGATGCGATCAATCCTGACCTCTCGGCATTCCAGACAAACAAAGGCAAACTCATTATGTACCACGGTTGGGCCGATCCCCTGATCTCTCCCTATCTTTCCGTCGCTTCCTGGGGACGAATCCAGGACGCTATGGGGCCCGATATGGTCAATCAGTTTGCCCGCCTGTATATGGTTCCTGGTATGGGGCACTGCACTGGTGGCCCGATTGGTACGGTGGACTGGCTCACTCCGCTTGAAAACTGGGTTGAGAAAGGGATTGCGCCTGACGCGACGAGTGCGACGTCGACTATCGTTGGGTCGGGTACGGTAAACGGCGTTACCAGAAGTCGTCCGCTCTGCCCTTATCCAATGGTCGAAAAGTACAAAGGGACTGGCGACATCAACAGCGCAGGCAATTTCACTTGTGTAACCCCGTCCTGAATTGACACGACATCCGATCTCGAAGTCCGTGTCAAGACACTTCATGCGGCAGGAATCGCGTCGATCACCTGCTGGCAGATTCTCGACCGGTTTTGGGGACGCCAAGCTAACGCGATTTCGAGGTTCAGGTGGCCCTGGTCTCCGGTTACATCGCGGTACACAACGCCCGGATGAGGTATGTGCTTGACCTGTTCCGGTAGAAGAGCGATCCCCATTTGCGCAGCTATCAAGCTAACCATCGTGGGCATTTGCCATGCTTCAAGTCCTGTTCGTGGACTAAAGCCGGCGGCATGGCACGCCATCATCGTTTTTGCATGCAGGCTTAGCACTAGATGAGAGGGGAACATCATGAAGGTTTCGTCGGCAAGCAATTTCAATTCGACGATTTGCCGCTTTGCGAGCGGGTGGCCGATGGGCAAAACGGCAATCATGCGCTCGCGTTCAATCACCTTCATTTCGAGGTCGCTGGCGTTGCTCAATGGCAGCCTCACGATTCCTAGTTCGATCTGTTCTGTGCGAAATGCGGAGAGTTGCCCAGACGAAGGAAGTTCACGCAGATCAAACACGATGTCGGGATACGTGCGCCTGAACTTCGACAGCAGTTCTGGGAGCAGTCCGTAGCTGACGGAGCCGACAAAACCCAGAGAGATTCTCCCAGTCATTCCAATGCACGCTTCGCGTGTATGTGCAATGGCCAGTTCCTGCTGTTCCAGCAGTCTTCGCGCCTCTACGAGAAACACACTCCCAGCGTCGGTCAGAGATACGGACCGGCTCTTTCGAAGGAACAACTGAACCCCGATGGTTTGCTCGAGCCGCATGATGGCCTGGCTCAACGGTGGTTGCGATATATGCAACCGGTTTGCCGCCCTACCGAAGTGCAACTCTTCCGCCAGAACAATGAACTGCTCCAGGGCGCGGGAGGATAGCATCGATGAAAATCGGCCAGTCATCGTGGACAGAAGCAGGCACGACTTCGTTGCAACATCATGAGTTCCTGAGCGCATCTTCGATACGCTTGCCTAGCGAGATAATTTTTGGTCCCCACGTATCTTCGAGCTCATCCATCGACATCGCGGACGCGTGCGCGACAAGATTGACGCTAGCGACCGGCCTGTCATTCGCCACGATGGCAACAGCTATCGCACGTCCATTAGTTAGTGTCTCGCGGTCTGCCGTCGAATACCCCTGTTCCCGGATGACTTCGAGCAAGCGACGGAAATTGCGCGGGCTGCGCGCGGCCTCGAACTCGTCCTCGGGTCGCACAGCCAGCTTCGCCATCAACGCATCGCTTTCCTGTTCAGGCAAAGCCCCCAGGTAAGCGCGTCCCAAAGCGGTTTTAAACAGGGGCACGCGCGAGCCGGGCTTCCGGTTAACGGAAAGATAGCCGGGCTGCCGGCTCGTATTCAGAATGACCATCGCATCGGTGTCAAATACACCGAGTTCGACCGGCCACCCGGCAAGGCTGCGCAACTCGTCCAGTAGCGGGCCAGTCACTTCCAGCAACCAGCGCTGTTCCTCATACCCGTTGGCGAGACTCAATACTCGCGGCGTCACGGCATACCGCCTGTCGGCATTTCCGGCATTCACGTAACCGGCGTGCTGCAAGGTTTCCACGATACGCACCAGGGTCGGCTTTGCGATACCCGTGACCCGATACAGGTCTCCGATCGCTTGCGGCCCCCCTTCATTGAGCACTTTCAGCACCTCGAGACCGCGTAGCAACGCTGCAATAGGTTCGTAAGAAGACATTTCAATAGATGAATTATCGTTTCAATATGAGAGTCCTTAGTACCTCTGGATTGCGTGAAAACTCCCGACAGTCACAGCATGCTACCCAACTCCAGCATAGCAGGCGTGAGGGGTAAACCCGTCTTATCACGTCGGTCATCTCGATTATAATTATCGAAATGATGTTTCACTAGGTGAAACATCAAGCTGCAACGTTTTTTGTCCGAAGTCCTGTGCAAATGGATACGTCTCTCCAACGCTGCTGATACCGGTCGTTGGAGTGTGCGCAGAAAATCCTGGCTCGCATTTGGGCCGGCACATCACTTACATGCAGTCGGAGACAAGTAAATGAAACGATTCGAGAAGTTGCTTCTCGCGGTCGAACAACTATGTCAAGTGGTCACGGTCGTACTGATGCTTGCGATCATGCTGATTGTGTTCTGCGACGTAGCGTCGCGCCACCTGTTCAACCATCCGCTGGGCTGGGCCTACGATCTCATTGGCCTGTATCTGATCGCTGGCGTTTACTTTCTGAGCCTGTCCGATTCGTATGCGGCGCATGCGCATGTCGGCGTCGACATCCTCGTGCGCAACTGGCCGGAGCCCTGTCGACGAATCTCCGAGATGCTGACCAACGTGGTCGGCATTGCACTGTTCGGTCTGATCTGTTGTGCCGCCTCCATGCGAGGCTGGCAAAGCTACCTGGGTCAGGATGTCGTGTCGGGATTGATCGCGTGGCCCACCTGGATCTCTTCGGCACTGGTCGCTCTAGGCTGCGGACTTCTTGTCCTGCGACTTGTATTCAGGTTGACCGGAAACGCGCTCAGCCTGATGCGGGGACATAGCGTCGTCGATGCCCTGCCACTCGCTGGCGCGCACTTCGGGGAATAGGCATGGCGATGTCTGTAGCAATGATGGGGCTGTTGTTCGCGCTGCTCGCCCTCGGTGTGCCGGTTGGCTTCTCGATGGGTACCGCAGGTGCCGTCGGGCTGTTTGTCACCGGCAACTGGGATGTTCTGCTGGGTGTGCTGCGCACATCCCCGCTAAGCACTGTGGGCTCTTATGAGCTGATCACTATCCCCATGTTCCTGCTGATGGCCGAGTTCGTGCTACTCAGCGGTATCGCAGATGAGCTGTTTGTTGCAGCCGCCGCCTGGGTCGGCCGCTATCGCGGCGGACTGGGCATGGCGACCGCGGTCACCGGCGCCGCATTTGGTGCGCTGTGCGGCACCAGCACCGCTTCGGCTGCAACCCTGTCATCGACCAGCCTGCCGGCGATGATCCGGCAAGGTTACAAGCCAGACCTTGCAGCCGGCGTGGTCGCAATCTCTGGCACTCTGGCGATGCTGGTGCCGCCCAGCGTGACGCTGATTATCTTCGGCCTGCTTGCGCAGGCCAATATCGGTCAGTTGCTGGTAGGAGGCATCATCCCGTGCGCGCTGATCACGCTGACGATCATGCTAACGGTTGCCTTCCTCGCCTGGCGCGACCCGAAGGCGGCGCCAGCCAGCCCTAAGGTCGGTCTGCGAGAGCGGATCCGGCTGCTGCGTGTGGTGGGACCGATGCTGCTGCTAATGGGCGCGGTAACGGGTGCCATCTATAGCGGCGTGGCAACGCCGACTGAGGCGTCGGCGATGGGCGCAACCGGCGCATTTCTGCTCACGATCTGGAAACGCAAGGCTAGCCCGGCCTTGATCAGACAAGCGACCGTACGCGCAGCGCGTGGCTCCTGCATGATCATCACGATCCTGCTCGGCGCCCAGTTATTCGGTTATTTCTTCACGCTGACCCATGTCACGCAGGACCTGATCGAGTGGGTGGGGCACCTTGCGCTGAACCGCTGGGTCATCGTGGTGGCGATCCTCTGCGTGTACATCGTGTTGGGTGCTTTTATGGATCAGATCGCGATCCTCGTTCTGACTGTGCCCGTCGTAATTCCAATCATCGTCGCACTCGGTTTCAGCCCGATCTGGTTTGGTGTCATCAAGATTGTTACCGCTGAAGTCGGCATGATCACGCCGCCGATCGGACTCAATTGCTTCATCGTATCGCGCTACGCCAATCGTCCTGTAGCCGAGGTATTCAAAGGCACCTGGCCACACTTCATTGCACACCTGTTCGCGATCGCCGTACTGCTGTGCTTCCCCAGTCTCATTCTTTGGCTCCCTGGCCATATGCAATAAAGGCGCAGATGAAATCCAGATACTTTGTCCGGTTGTCGGAGATGCCGGGCTATCACCCGGCCAACCACGAAGGCACCACCAATCGCCGTCTCATTTCGCCAGACACGACGGGTGCGAAACACTTCGAAGTGGTACACGGCACGATCGAAAAATGCCAGGGCGCGTTGCCGCATGCTCACCCGGGCTTGGAGCAGGCGTGCTACATGCTGGCTGGGCGTGCGATCGCCGAGGTGGGCGGTGAGAGGCAGGAAATGATCGCGGGCGATGCCGTGTTCTTTCCAGCCGATGTACCCCATGTTTTTACTGCGGTCAGCGATGAGCCCGTCCAATTGCTTGTGATCTATTCGCCGCCGTATGGGGAGGATCCAGCCAAGGTTGTTCGTTAAGCCTGCCGTACAACAGGAGACATCGATGAAGAAAATAGTCCGGGCGGCTTCCCGGTTTGCTGCGCTGACACTCGCCTGCTGCAACGTACATGCTGAAACGACGCTACGTCTCGCCGACAGTTTGCCCAACGGTCACTTCATTGCTAGCGAACTGACCCGACCGTTTATTGACCAGGTGCAAAGGGACTCGAAAGGTCAACTCAAGCTCCAGTACTTTCCCGGCGAGCAACTTGGCAAAGCCAAAGACATGCTGATGCTGACACAGTCAGGTGTCGTGGACATCGGCTACGTCGGGCCCTCCTATGTATCGGACAAAATGCCGTTGTCTGCCGCATTCGAGTTGCCCGGCGCGTTCAAAGACGACTGCCAGGGCACACGAGCGTTGTGGGCCATGACGCATGACGGTGGCTTCCTGCAGAAAAGCGAGTTCGAACCCAATCATGTGATCCCGCTGCTGATATTGATGCTACCCAGATACCAGATCCTGCTGTCGTCGAAAAAGCCGGCAAGCGGCGTGCAGGGGCTGGCTGGCTTCAAGGTCCGCTCAGCGGGTGGTGCGATGGATTTCATGCTGCACAATCTGTCCATGGTGCCAGTCCGGATGACGCCACCCGAGGTGTATGAAAGCCTGTCGCGCGGCACGATCGACGGGGCGGTATTTCCCTATTCGAGCGCTCTCGCGTATGGCCTGAGCAATCTGGTCAGGCAGGGCACTGTCGGCGGCAGCTTCGGTACCGTGGTGTTGACCTACTCGATTAGCGAGAATCGCTGGAAACAGCTATCCGTTAATGAGCGGACCGTGCTGATGACAGCAGGCAAAGAGAATTCTCTCAATGCGTGCAAGCGCTTCGAGACGACCGAAAATCAGTCGATTGACAAGTTCAAGGCGCAAGGCATGAGGGTCATTTCCTTCACGGCCGCGGATCAAACGTTGATGGACAGCGCATTCTCCAAAGTCGGTCGCGAGTGGGCCAGTGGCCTGGACAGTCGCGGCAGACCGGGCACCCGGATGCTTGGTGAAATGGAAAAGGCGCTTGCCGCGGCCAAATAAATGGAAGACAGGCAATGCGCCTGTCCGTCGAACTTTGGAGTATGCAATCATGGCAGGACCGCTGGACGGTATTCGCGTCTTAGACTTGACGAGTGTTGCAATGGGACCCTATGCCACGCAGATTCTTGGCGACATGGGAGCGGACGTCATCAAGGTCGAGACCCACCTCGGCGATGTCTTTCGACATGTGTCGTCGAATCGCAACCCGGCGATGGGAGCGGCGTTTCTCAATCTGAACCGCAACAAGCGCAGTGTCGTACTTGAACTCAAAAGTAGCGAAGGTCGCGATGCATTTCTCGAACTGACAAAGACCGCAGATGTGCTGATCTTCAATGTTCGACCACAATCGATGCGCAAGCTCGGCTTCGACTTCGAAACGCTGAGTGCACTCAATCCGCGCCTGATCTATTGCGGTGCGTATGGCTTTTCGGAAACCGGCCCGTATGCAGGCCGACCAGCCTTTGATGACATCGTCCAGGCAATGAGTGGTACTGCGTCATTGCAAGGCCGCAATAGTGATGACGGACCAGCCTACGTCAACACCATACTGGCGGACAAGACTGCGGGCCTGACCGCCGCTTATTCGATTGCAATGGCATTGTATGAGCGAGAGCGCTCTGGGCTAGGCCAGGCGATCGAAGTACCGATGTTCGAGACCATGGTGTCGTTCACGCTCACCGAGCATCTTGCTGGCGAGACATTTCGACCCGCTGAAGGATCGATGGGCTATGACCGTGTCTTGTCCGCACACCGCAAGCCATATCGGACCCGCGATGGCTTTATCGGCCTGCTGCCCTATACAGATGCACAATGGCAGCGCTTCTTCGCAGTAGCAGGATATCCACACTACGCAAGTGACGTTCGCTTTGAAAAACTGAACGAACGTAGCAAGAATATCGATGCGCTCTACGATATTCTCGCCGATATCATTTCACAGCGCAGTACTGGGGATTGGATGACCTTGCTGCGCGATGCCGATATACCCTCTACGCCAGTTTTGACACCCGAAGAGGTTCTCGAAAATGAGCACCTTGCAGCGACCGGCTTTTTCCGCGACGACATACACCCGACGGAAGGCCCTCTGCGGACGATCTCGATACCGGTGAAATTTTCCAGAACGCCTGGAGACATTCGCCGGCTAGCGCCTAATCTCGGCGAACACACTCATGAGATTCTGGCTGAGATACAGCATTCACGATAACAGCATGCCGGCAGGACAGGCGCTTTGTAGCAATCGCCAAGCGATTCTGGCGTCCCACATAGTCGATCTTACTCAGCCATGCCGGCAATCTGCTGCGGCCGATTATTCTCCAAAGGAAACTCAAATTCCTGTTGTTGCTCAATCGTGAGCTTGCACCCTGCACGAGCCTTGAGTATCCGTTGGGCGTTTTCGACCAGAGCATGCCCTGCCTTCTCGGGATTCCCAACGTTGAATGGTGGCGCGGGATCATATTCCATCAAAAGCTGCACCGTCCTGGCGGCCTCCTCGCCGCCCAAAATCGCAAGTAACTTAAGTCCGAAGTCCAGTCCCGCAGTCACTCCTCCACCCGACAGTCGATTTCGATCACGCACAACGCGCTTCTGCACGGGCTTCACTCCGAGAGATGACAATATCTCGTGCCAACCCCAATGTGTCGTTGCTTCATAGCCCTTTAGAAGCCCGCAGCGCCTTGCATGAGAGATCCAGTGCAAACGGAGGTCGCGCACCCTGCTTGCTCTCCTCTGTCACGCACAAAGTGAAGTAGCTCTAAGTCTATATGGCTTCTTTCAGGAGATCGGGATCGAAAGCTTTCCGGACCGAATACGCAATCTGATTGAATGTCGGAAACGGCTCACCATTACGCGAAACGATTCGAAAGTCTTCTCTGCTTCGTCTTGTCGTACACCCAAACTGCGATCCGATAATACGCGAATAAATATCTTTCTGGGACCGGCCAACATCCTCATGTTTGACGTACCCCTCTTCGATCTTTTTCCCAATCTCCACAGTCACGTGGCGATAGGTACCTCGTCGTTCATGCGGCTCAACTTGATTAGCCCTATGCCTCGACTTCCCTCTCAAATAATCTGCGCGTCTTCGAAGTTTGATCTGATGCGCTGGTAGTGCGCGTCATCGTCGACGGGCATAGCGACTCGTTCCAGATGCTCCGTCATCGTTAGCTTGCGGAGTTGCAGGAGAAATGGCTCGTCACCCTGAGATGCAGTGCGCAAATTGATTGTTGATTCATCGTCCGTGTTATCCACCCGTGGCGAGATGAACGGTCAAGGGAAGCTCGACTGCAGCTTCCATGGTAATAGCGCGCCGTCTGTTCATGCATTGTGGGGTTCGATTGTCGGTAATCTTCGGAAAGAGGTAGCCGCAAATCCCCCACACTGCACGCTCTCCGATCGTAGTTTTCCGGAGGCTCGCACGACTGCGCACCTGCGTTGAGCAAGTGCGGCTCTTCAAGCGATCGGCTGGCTCTTCCATCTGCTAATTGGCAAGCCGCACGAACTCCCTTACCAATGCGGCACGCACCTGCGCCTTGAGCCACAGCACGCCGACAGTACGGCTCAGCCGCGGCTGTGGCAGTTCCCACTTGCGCAATGACCGGGCCGAAATGTCCGTCATCGGCCAGTCGGGCAGAACGGATACCCCCAAGCATTCCGCCACGAGTCGCGCGATATTCTCGATGCCGTCGAGTTCAAAGCGCACTTGAGGCTGGATGTTCTTGCGGCGCAGGTAGTCGTCGGCCATCCTACCCCCGATCACGTTCCGGTCATAGCGAATGTAGGGTTCGCTCTCCAGTGTGCGCAATGGATCCCGCACATGCATGCAGGCGGGCGTGACCAGCACGAGGTGTTCCTGCCTGAGCGTATGCCAAGCCGCCGACTTCGGAAGCTCGAAAGGGGGCTGGACGAGCACCGCGGCGTCCAGTTCGCCCTCCATCACCCGCGCGTGCAGTATCGTGGTTGGACCCGGCTCGATGTAAATCGCAATGCCAGGATGCTCCGCCACCCATTTTTTGAGCACCGCCGGCAGCATGCCAGTCATCGCGGTCGGCGTGGCGCCCAGCCGCAAGGGGCCGGCGGGCAGGCTCGTGTTCGACGCGGCCGAACGCAGGTCGCGGACCTCGCGAATCACAGATTGAGCGCGCTCGAGCACGCGCAGACCCGCCTCGGTCGGACACACAGTTCGGCCTGAACGCGTCACCAGCTTGCCACCGATGTCGGCCTCGAGAACCGCCAGCCGCTGAGCAACCGACGCAGAGGTGAGCCCCAGATGGCGTGCCGCCTCCGCGATCGAACCGAGCTGGGCCACCAGCATGAAGGTTTGCAGGAAACGCACATCCATCGGTCAAGCTCCATGAAAAAGATGATTTTGCCATCTTCTTAAGCAGTTAAACATCGATTGCTCCTATGCCTCACGCATTGTAGATTTGCACACATTAATCAGGGGATCCTTTTCGTGGCCAAGATCCAGCGCATCCAATTCTGTCATGTCGCCGTCCCTCTCGACGCCTTGACATCCTTCTCCAACCGCACAGTCCACACCCGTCACTACGGCCTAGTGCGCGTGCGCTCCACCGATGGCGCCCAGGGCCTCAGTTTCTTGTACGTCGGCAGCGCTGCGGGCCGGCTGTTCGAGGGGCTGTGGCAGGCCATGTACCAGGAAGCGCTGCTGCAGGGACGCATGGGCACCGTAATGCGTGCCCTCAGCGCGCTCGACACGGCCCTGTGGGACCTGAACGCGCGCACGGCTGGCCTGCCGCTGCACAAGTTTCTCGGAGGCATGCACGCAGAGGCCGTTCCGGCCTACGCCAGTGGCGGTTACTACATGGAAGGCAAGACGACACAAGGCGTGGCCGACGAGATGGCCAGCTACGTTGACATGGGCTTTCAGGCCATGAAGATGAAGACGGGCCGCTGGTCGCCCCGAGGCGAGGGGCAACGCGTGCAGGCTGCCCGCGAGGCCATCGGCCCTGATGTGCAGCTCATGCTCGACTGCAACAACGGTAAGGTGGACACGGTGCAAGCTACGGAGTACATGCGTCGCATTGAGCCCTTTAACCCCTACTTCATTGAAGAGCCCTTTGAACCCGACGACATCGAGAGCCACGCGAGGCTCACCCAGCTGACTCGCGGTCCCGTCGCCACGGCCGACCGCCATCCTGCGGCTGTATCAGGACCGGCGCGCCGACGACGCCGACGCGCAGCAAGCGGCGCTCGACCACACACGCGCAATCTTCCAGGCCTATCGTCTGATTGCAGCGATGAAGACCGCGATCGCATGGAAGTCAGGCGACGAGCACTGGCAGCATGTCCGCCCGCCGCTCAGTCCGTTAGCCGCGCAGCTCGCCGGGAACTGGAGTGCTCGCTCGCCCGCGCGGGCCTCGACATCCCGGCCGCGCAACGGCTATCGATGGCAGCGGCTCTATGACTAACTCTCCTGAATGGAACAACATGTTATGAACCGCAACTCCCCTCTCTTCGACAAAGTCCTCGGATGCCTGCTCGGCGGCTTCATTGGCGACGCCATGGGTACCCCCACGGAAAACCTCTCCCACGACGACATCCAGCAACGCTTCGGCTGGGTGCAGACCTTCTCCGGAGATGGAACAGACGACTCCCTGCTAAAGCACATCCTCTGCGAGACACTGGAGCGCACCGGCGGCCATGCCACGGCCGATGCCTGGGCCGCTGACTGGATTCGACACAGCCAAACCTTCGTGAACAGCAAGCTGTTCTTCGCCCCCGTGGTGGCGACGTTCTGGAAGCTCAGCGGGGAACAGGTGTTGCCCCGCGACGCAGGCGCGGGCAACATGGCCAGCAGCAGCTCGGCCATGTGCATCTCGCCGATGGGAATTGTGAATGCGGGCAATCCGCGCCAGGCCGTGCTAGAGACCTTCGAAGTCGCAGGTCTGATCCATCACAACTTCTGCCGCGACGGCGCCTGCGCCATGGCCGCGGCCGTCGCGCAGGCGTTCGTGCCGGGCACCAACGTCGAGTCGGTCCTGCGGGCCGCGTCCGAGTTTCTCCCCGAGCGCAGCGCGGAGGCCATGCGGGTGGCACTGCAATCGACGCTGGCCATGGCGCGCGAGAGCGCAGGGTATAAGGATTTCCGGGCCCGCTACTATAGTGCCGCCATCGACGTTCGGCGGCACTTCACCGATTCACGCGAGACCGTTCCCCTGGCGCTGGCCCTCGTGTGGCTGGCCGACGGGGACGCGCAAAAGGCGGTGGAATACGGCGCGAACTTCGGTCGCGATGCTGACACGATCGCCTCCATGGCGGGTGCCGTGGCAGGCGCCATGAGGGGCGCGAGCGCGCTGCCACAGGCGTGGCTCGACACATTGGGCTCACAGGCTGACAAGCAGCGCGCGCTGGCCGACCGGATGACGCGACTCGTGCATGCGCGGGCCGAGGCGGCACGCGCGGCTGCGCTGATCGTGCTGGAGACCTCGGCGTGACGCGCAAAACGTTGTTCATCACGGGCGCTGCAGGCGGCATCGCTACACACCTGCGCCGGGAACTGGCAGGCCGCTACCAACTGCGCCTATGCGATCTGCGGCCGATCTCCGACCTGAAGCCGCATGAGGAATTCGTCGCGGCGGCGTTGGAGGACCTGCCGGCGCTCGAAGATGCGATGCGCGGCGCGGACGCGGTGCTTCATCTGGGCGGCCTGTCCATGGAGGGGCCCTGGGACGAGGTGCTGCCCTCCAACATTGAAGGCAGCTATAACACTTTCGAGGCGGCGCATCGCGCGGGAGTTCGGCGCTTTCTGTTCGCCTCCAGCAATCATGCGGTTGGCTTCTACAAACGCACGCACACCATCAATCACGAGGTCGCGCTGCGGCCGGACAGCCGCTATGGCGTATCCAAGGCCTTCGGCGAACTGCTGGGCCGCCTGTACGCTGACAAATACGGCATGGATGTTTTGTGTCTGCGCATCGGCAACGTCAACGTACGCCCTCTGGACGAACGCCGGCTGGCCATCTGGCTCAGTCCTCGCGACATGGCGCAACTGGTCACGATCGGCGTGGAACATCCCGACATCCGCTTTGAGGTCGTGTATGGCGTCTCTGGCAATCGTCGCAGTTGGTACGACAACCGCAATGCCCACCGCTTGGGTTACCGACCGCTGGACGACAGCGAGACCTTCGCGCTGGAAGTCATCGCTGGCGCGCCCGAGGAAGATCCATGCGGCGCGCCCTACCAGGGCGGCGCCTTCGTGCACGAGGAGGCCTTTGCCAACCCCGCGCCCCTGCCCGGGCGGAGACCGGCACGCAAGGGTTCGGGCGCATGAGCTGGACATTCCCTGCGGGCGCATGCGACACCCATATGCACTTTTACGACCTACGCGTTCCGTCCGCGATCGGCGGACCGCCCCTGCCGGGCTGCTACACGGTGGCGGACTACCGCGCCTTGCAGAGTCGCCTCGGATTGCAGCGCGTCGTCGTCGTTCAGCCCAACGCCTACCAGTTCGATAACAGCGTCATGCTGGAGGCCCTGACGGAACTCGGCACGAACGCGCGCGGCGTGGCCGTGACATCAGCGAACACGAGCGATGCGCAAATCGACGCAATGACCCAGGCCGGCGTGCGCGGCCAGCGCTTCTACGCGCTTCGCTGGGGTGCATTGGGCCTAGACGCACTGGCCCCCTTGATGCCGCGGCTGCATGCGCACGGCTGGCACGCGAACGTCCAGTTGGATGGGCATGCCCTGGCCCAATGCGCCGGGTTGCTCACAACGTTGCCCTCCGATTGCGTGATAGACCATGTGGGCAAGTTCCTGCCGCCACCACGGGTGGATGATCCGGCCTTTACAGCGCTACTGCGGTTGCTCGACACCGGCCGATGCTGGGTCAAGCTCTCGGCTCCGTACGAATCATCAACTCGGCTGACTGGAACTCGCGCCTTCGATGATGTCGCCGCGCTGATCGGCGCGCTAGTGGCCCACGCGCCACAGCAGCTGCTTTGGGCCACCAACTGGCCGCATCCTTTCCCGCCAGCCGACTTCATTCCCGATGACAGTGCACTGCTGCGCTTCTTTCTGGACTGCGTGCCACGCGAGCAGGACCGTCGCCGCATCCTGGTCGACAATCCAGCGCGGCTCTATGGCTTCAGTTGAACGCCGGTTCGATCAGAACTGATAACACAAGTACTCAACGCATGTCTGCTGTCGATCACGCTGCAATGAGGTCCACGCAATGCAGATCTCTCCACCTTGCCCTCGGCTTTGCAACGACAGCAACACCAGTCGTCCAAGTCTTGGACTGCAGAAACCTGACGAAGCCGATGCAGTAGATGCCGCAGCGAAGAGCAACCAATGCTTTGTCGACCACAACAAATACAGCCAGATGGAGGAGTCCTTATGATAAACCCCAATGCTTACCCCACGCCCCGGCGCGCCTGGCTGACAGTATTCATTCTCTTGCTCGCTTACGTGCTGTCCTTCATGGATCGGCAGATAGTGTACCTACTGGTGGCCCCGATTCGGCGCGACATGGTACTGACCGACACGAAGATCAGCCTGCTGATGGGCCTGTCCTTTGCCATCTTCTACGCGATTGCAGGCATTCCACTGGGGCGAGTTGTCGACACCAAGAGCCGACGCGGCCTGATTTTCTGTGGGGTGCTCTTCTGGAGTCTAATGACTGCCAGCTGCGGCCTAGCAAAGGTTTACTGGCAGCTCCTGCTTATGCGTGTCGGCACTGGCGCTGGTGAGGCGACACTGTCGCCCGCTGCCTACTCCATCCTGGCAGACAGTTTCCCGCCCCAGAAGCGAGCAACGGCCATCAGCGTCTATGGAATTGGCGTGTACATCGGAATAGGCATGGCCTACTTGCTGGGGGGAGCGATCATCACGTGGGCGAATGCGCGAGGCGACGTAATCCTGCCGCTGCTCGGCCATATCAAACCGTGGCAAGTGATTTTCCTTGTACTAGGCGCCTTGGGCATCTTGTTCGCCCTGCCTCTTCTCGCCATCAAGGAACCCACGCGCAAGGGCGCTGGCGCTGGCGTGGTGGTGCCACTCAAAGACGTTGGTCGCTATATCGTCGGCATTCGCAAGGCCGTGCTCTCGCACAACCTTGGTTTTGGTTGTCTCGTCTTCGCGGCTTCTGGCGTCGGCGCCTGGACTCCGACGTTCTTGCTCAGGGATCATGGCATGACGCTGGGCAAAGTCGGGCTGTACGTAGGAAGCATTTCAATAGTCGCAGGCTCTCTTGGCGTTATGTCCGGTGGCCGCCTTGCTGACTATCTGGCGCGGCGCGGATTCCGGGATTCGAATATGCGCGTCGGCCTCCTCGGAGGCGTACTGACGGCGCTTGGCGGTGTTGGCTACTTGATCGACAACCTGACCTTGCTGTGGATCTTCATGTTCGTCTACACCTTTGCCGCAGCCATGCCAAACGGCGTCGCGGCCGCAGCGATTCAGGAAATCATGCCGAACTCCATGCGTGGACAGACTTCCGCCATCTATCTGCTCGCCGTGACGCTGATCGGACTGGGTCTTGGCCCCACCGCTGTGGCACTGGTCACAGATTATGTGTTCCGCGATGACATGGCCGTTCGCAACTCCATCGTTTGGGTTGGAAGCATTGCAAGCGGCTTGGGCGCGCTGCTGATCTGGTCTGGACTCAAGCCATATGCGCAAGCGCGCCAGACGCTTGAAGACTGGGGGGCCCAACACGGAAATTCAGACGGCCTGATACCTGCACCCCACGAGGGTACAACCTTGCAAAGAGCATCTCTGTGAGAAAACAAGAGTGGATAACTGAATAGATTCAAGCAGATCCGCTCCTGCCACGTCCGCACGTGGAATCCGCTTACATCGACGTAGATCTATTATGAGCAGCATATTGAAGCATAAAGCTATTTTGGCGATGTTGCGGGCCACCGTGGCTGGTGTTGTCAACTTTCAAAGCAGCGTTACGATGTATGGATGCGAAGTGCTGGAAGTCGGTCCCGGCGGATATCATCAGCGCCGACAACGAACCGCACAGGCCAAGCCGCGCCGAGATGTGAGTGACGACGCACTGCTTGCGCATGGCGTGGTTCCGGTACCGCCCTGGAGCCGGTGTAATTGTGTATAGCGACCGCGGCAGCCAATATTGCAGCGGCCTGTTTCAGGGCACGTTGAAGGCCTATGGCATGCGTTCGTCGATGAGCCGGCGCGGCGATTGTTGGGAATGCGCCGACTGAAAGTCTGTGGGGTTCGCTCAAGGTCGCACGTATGCACGGGCGGCACTTCGCCACGCGGCGTACCGCAATGGACGAGGTAATTGACTGGCTGGGCTTTTACAATGCACGCCGGTTACACTCGACGCTCAACTCAGTTAGCCCGATGACATTCGAGCAGAACTGGTTCGCAGCACAGCAAGGCAAGGCCGCATAACATCCTCGGTTACGGGATTCGCCAAACGGGGGCAAGGTCAATTCGATTGTGCCGGATGTATCCGAGTACAGCTGTCCGGTTGATGTTCAACTAATCAGTTACCCAGATCTGCCCAGCACCTATGAAGGCGAATTCCTATGGAGCGCGGACGCTAGAAACCCCGCACTCGATCAGTTCATCCAATATTTTAGGCCTTGATATCGCGTCCAGCGTCGGCGTGATCGGTTTCCCTCGTTGGGCGACCAGTCGAATCTCCGGGAGTCTGGCTTCGTGACTGGGCCTTTCCCGGAGGCGTTGTACATGACCTCGCAAGCCTGCCCTCCCTTGTATCAGCGCCTCACCCTGTCAGAGCGCGAGCGAGGACGCCAGGTACATGACGACTACCCAGCTCTTCCTGAGCGTGCTAGCCTTAAAGAAAAAGGTCTTCCAGCGTCTACTGCTGGACAGCCACTTTTGGGCGGAGACGGGAACATGAAACAGCAACTTTCTACCGATATTAAGTTTTCGGACTGCAGGGCTGCGCCATCGTCTATTGGCGAAGCGCGTGTCGAAGGCGATCTCAACAGCACCGCGCCCAGAGTCGTCTCCGCGCACCCATGTTCAACGCGAGTGTCGGCAGCTTCAGGGGCACAGGGAGCGTTGCTCGCAACGGGTCATTTTGGACGGGTGATGGGCTGTTGGACGCAGCGCAACATTGGATTGCATGCCCATGACGAGATCCAGATTACGTTCAATCTCGGTGCCGGTCCGCTGAATTACAGGATCGATGACACACTTGTAGTGGTGAAGCCCGGTCAAGGTGCAATCATTCCCTCTTGGGTGAAGCATTCGCGTGACGTCGACCCCACCCTACCAACATATCTGATTGTGATAGCGATTTCGCCTGCATGGCTTCGTGCACATGATAAAGCCGGCTATAACCTCAGCGGAGGCGTGGAAGTCTTTGCTGTGCCTCGCTCCCTCGCAGAGATCCTGGCGCATTTGCGATTGTCGTTGACAAATCCAGGGTTGGACGCGCCAGAGCAGGTGACGGCGCTCGTCGACGCGCTTATCGATGGCGTGGGCTCAATGGGCACATCCGCCCCGGTTCTCAATTCAGGGCGTCTGAAAGGCTATTGGGACAAGCGGATTCTGGACGCGGCCCACAGTATTCAGCGGTGTAACGGGCGAACAGATGTCGATCATCTGGCGAAAGAATACGGACTTTCAAGAAGCCACTTTTCCAGCCGGTTCTGTGCTCACTTTGGCTTTTCGCCACAGTTGCTGATTAACGCCGTCCGGATGAAAGCTGCGCTCCATCTTTTACTGGAGAGCGACGATTCGATTGCGACGATCAGCGATATTTTGGACTTTAGTATGCCCGGCCATTTCACCCGATTCTTTACCCGGCACACCGGTGAAACACCGATGTCCTACCGGACGAGAAACCTCACCCTCGAGTCACTGTGAGATTTGAATTCAGGAAGCCCGTGCAGTCTTGGTTCACTATGCCCACGTCCGATGAAACGCACAGTGTGTTGCCGAAATAGGCGGCGCATTCTTCATGCGCAGAAGCTCCATGGGGTACAGAGTACAAGAACGGCACAACCTCAACTTATCTTTCGCTAGGCTGCGCGCGAATTGCCAGGGCGACGCGGCGGGTATTGGAACTCGCTCCTAGGTTTGAGCGGGGTGCGTGGGTGGAGCGGGTGTTGCCGGTTGGAGGACAGGCAAGCGGTTCGCTACTAACAGAATAGCTCCGAGTACCAGCAGCCCGACCATCACATACAGACCGGCTTGTATGCTGCCGGTTGCGGTCTTGGTCCAACCGATGATCGTCGGACTCAGAAAGCCGCCTAGCAAACCGATCGTATTGATCAACGCAATTCCTCCTGCAGCTGCGTCGCCTTTCAGATAATCGGAGGGTATCGCCCAGAAGACCGTATAGGAGATCGACATCATGGCGGTGGCGCCGGTCATGAAAATCAGGGAGATCGCGAGTTGTCCGCTCGCCCACGTCGCGGCGGCTAGGGCAAGCGCACCAATCAGCGCCGACACCGCGCTATGCCAGCGCCGCTCGCGCTGGCGATCTGAACTGCGGCTACCAAGGTACATAGCGATTACCGCGGCGATGTAAGGGATCGACGAGTAAAACCCGATCTGCAGCGTGTCTTTCACGCCATTGGCCTTAAGGATCGTCGGTAGCCAGAAATTGACGGTGTAAATGCCGCAGATCACGCAGAAATAGGCCATCGCCATCAGATACACCCGGGAATCGCGCGCCACCTGCCTAAACGAGTGATGAACGACGGCGGGAGCAGCGAGGCCGCTTTCGAGCGTTCGCTTTTCTTGCGCCGACAACCACGTCGCTGAAGCCGGGCGGTCGGCGAGGAAAAACCATGCGACGACACCCAACATGATGCAGGGCAAGCCTTCCACTAGAAACATCCATTGCCAGCCAGCAAGACCGAAGGCCCCCGCAAAGTAAGTCATAGTCCAGGCTGACAGCGGCCCGCCTACCACGCCCGCTAGCGGCTGACCTATCATGACGATGGCAATGGCGCGTGCCATGCGCGCCTCGCCATACCAATAGGTGAGGTAAAAGAGCATGCCAGGTGCGAAGCCAGCCTCGAACACGCCAAGTAGAAAACGCAGCCCGTAGAACATCGTCACGTTGTGCACAAACAGCATCGATGCAGATGTTAGCCCCCAAAGCACCAGGATACGGCTAATTGTTTTGCGAGCGCCTAATGCGGGCAGTAAGAGATTACTGGGGACTTCGAACAACATGTAGCCCAAGAAAAAAATTCCCGCACCTACTCCGTAAACGGCGTCAGAGAAGCCGAGGTCGCTTTGCATCTGCAATTTCGCGAAGCCGATGTTGAGGCGGTCGAGGCAAGCGAACAGATAGCAGGTGACCAGAAATGGCAAGAGACGCCAGTTCAATCTGTTGTAGAGCACCGTGGTCTGATCAGCGCTCGAATTCGAAGAGATAGCAGACATGCACGTTCTCCAGAAGAGGCTCTGCAGGCGGACAGTGAATGACAGTACGGGATTCAGCCACCCATATCAACGTTGCCCCAAGCACCGCCTGCTCGGGCGGCGTTGGGGCTCAGGCAAACACCGGACTACTGTTTCATAAATTCTTCTACATGAAAGCAAGGTGACCGTTCGCCGCAATCGGTATAAGGCGAAGGGTCGCCACGCGGTGGCTCAGGGCGGTATGGCCGTGGTCCAGCACGTGGATCTTCCGACCGCGCGGGTTCGCCTCATAAGCACACCGGTTAGTTACACTGTGTGCAAGTTCTAAGCCACGGACGTGACCGAGCGCGATTGTGCGAGCGCGACGTGCGTCGCTTTTCACGGAGAGCGGAATCGAACTTTATTATCCAAATAGATTATTTACTAAGCCCTGAACGGATATTCATCTCCAGTTCAATCTGCTGCTCGATCAGTCGCCGTCCGCGCAAGCCAGGCGCATCGGACCGGGCATGGATTTCTGGGCCAATCCCACCAAGACTAACCATGGCCTCGCAGTACTTCACTCCCACCACGTCCTCATCCAACGCAGCGGCGATATCTGCTTTCAGTGATTCGGTAAGCTGTTGATCGCCGAGCCCGAAATTTCGACTAAACGCCCAGAAGTAGTGGGTCGTATTCTCTGTCTCGGGCGTAATCGCATGATTTACCCTAAGCGCGCCGTATGGTTTTCCAGGCTCCGCGCCACCATTTGCCGCACTATGGAAACTCGAGCCCGTGGAGTGCAACCCCGGAGGGAAGAAGTACTGGATCATAGTACGGTCGACCAGTCCAGTCATATTCAGTGTCTTTGCTAGCGGAAGGTGTTCGACCTTATCACTCTTGATAAAGCGGGAGACGATAAACTGACGCTCATCCTGCTTCATCTCCGCTTCGGTTTGGGCGATTCCGGGACCACCAATTGTGCTGCCGTGCAGGTAGCTCAGATGCGACAGGTCGAGCAAATTGTCATGCAGAAAGATGTATCGCGATTCGACCCGTTCATGGCCGCCGATCGTTGGTTGCCAACCTTCATCCGACACACGAAGGGGCCGGTGATCGGGAATCAGACTCTCGTCCGCAACCGATGGATCACCCATCCATATCCATAGCCACTCCCAGCGCTGCACCAGAGGATATTGGGCGACGCGATAGCTCGCTGGAATGTCCGATTGAGAAGGAATGCGAACGCACTTTCCACTGCAATCGAACGTGAATCCGTGGTATCCGCATTCAATCTGATCGTCGATGAGCTTTCCCTTGGAGAGGGGAAACCTTCTGTGTGGGCACCGATCGGCCAGTGCTACGGGATTTCCCTCTTGGGTACGGTAGAGAACCACCGGGACGCCCAATATCGTGCGGGCCAGCAACTCCGGGCCAACCTGATCAGACCAGGCCGCAACGTACCATTGATTCCTCGGGAAATTCACGTCTTTCTTGAGGGGATACATTTGCTCATCTCCGATATATGTAGTTGTACGTCCGCTTGCACCTTCGGCGCCCTATCGATGATCTCGCGATCGGCTACGCAGAACACCTGTGCACATAGAGACCGGTTTCCGCCGCCGCTATGCCCGACCGCTACAACACGGTTGAAGGTCCACCGGCATTCAGGTTCACCTTCGATCTGCTTTCATTAAGCGTAGTTATAGACGAAGGTTCGTGGATGCCGGTAACCGGAATGTTTGCAGAGTTACCCTTTTGTTTGCTCGAACAGCCCCCAGACGACAGCTTGCCGTGAGGGGAAGACTGGATCTCATGCGGTCCCGCGCGGAATGCCCGGCTTGATGCCGCGAATGTTGTCGTAGGGGCGCTCGCGTGGACTGCGGCAGAGCGAATATTGTCCTGCCAGTACGACTTCAACATCGATGTGTGCGCCAGCCGTAAACCAGGGCAGCCCCCTTCTCGTCCGGCATCTCAAGACGCACAACCATCCGCCGCATGTATCTTGACCGCAACTTCTAACTCAATCCACGACTCATTCCTTCACGACGCTCAGTTAGCACCCACCATTCGCCTCGAGATCCAGAAGGCCTCTCGCGCGCCCTGCGGACCCGCATAGCACCTGCGTCACACGTCAGCGCCACCGGTTGGATAGCGTCAAGCAGCACGGCCGGTTTACCGACAACCATCTTGGCCGGTCGACCGGGTTGATTGTCGGTGGTTATTCGGCCATGTTTGTCGCTCCTTCACTGTGGTTGTCGGTGGATGAATGTCGGCGCCGGCTGTTCTGTTTGTCGCTGGCGGTGCGACGGCGGTAGCTTTCGACATTCATCTCGAAAATCGTCGAATGATGGACGAGCCGGTCACACAATTACACCGGCTCCAGGGCGGCGCCGGAACCACGCCATGCGCAAGCAGTGCGTCGTCACTCACATCTCGGCGCGGCTTGGCCTGTGCGGTTCGTTGTCGGCGCTGATGATATCCGCCGGGACCGACTTCCAGCACTTCGCATAGCACCGAGACCGCCAGTGGCGTCGATTGCGCTCGATGAATGCGTACTTCTCATCGACTCCTTGGTGAAGTACGCGGCCGCCTAATGGAATGGTCTGCCCCACCTCCTGCGCGATACTAGGCGTGTCCACTCTGGGAGAGCGACCATGAACGATCACCGCGTCTATGTCATTGGCATTGATCTCGGCAAGAATTGGTTCCACCTCGTAGCGAACGACGAGCGAGGTACGAACTGTTCCGCAAGAAGTTCAACCGAGGCCAACTGGCAGAATTTCCGGTCACGGCACCCCGATGCTTGATCGCCATGGAGGCGTGTCCTGGATCCCAATTCTGGGGGCGACGGTTCCAGCAGGCGGGCCACGAGTTGCGCATTATCCCGGCCCAGTTTGTGAAGCCGTACCTCAAATCGAACAAGAACGATTTCAACGATGCTCAGGCGATTGCGGAAGCTGCAAGTCGCGGAAGCATGCGCTGTGTTCCGCTAAAGACAACTGATCAAATCGAGCTACAAGCATTGCATCGAGTTCGCCAACGATTCATTGTCGAGCGAACCGCCGTCGTCAACCAGATGAGAGCGCTGCTTCTCGAGCACGGCATTGTCATACCGGTTGGGCGTGCTCTCTTCGCTCGACGCCTGCCAGCAGTATTAGCCGATCCCCAGAGCGGCTTATCGCCACGACTGAGTCAGCTCATTGCGCGGTTGCGTCAGCGATGGCTGGCCTTGGACGAAGAGATCGACACGGCGTCGGCTGAAATTACCCGGATCGCTCGTGAATCGGACCTCTGCCGACGTGTCTGCACGGTACCCGGCGTCGGGCCGGTTGTGTCAACGGCTCTTATTGCTGCAGTCGGCAATGGTGCTGCGTTCAAGCGGGCTCGCGATATGTCAGCCTGGCTCGGCCTTGTAACGAAGCAATACTCAACGGGAGGCAAATCGAATCTTGGTGGCATCAGCAAGCGCGGTAACACCTATTTACGGATGATGGTGATCCAAGGCGCACGTGCTTTGATGATACACATGAAGCGCGATCAGTCCCGAATGGGCTTATGGCTTCGCGAGGTCGAGCAACGTAGTCATCCGCACGTCGCCCTAATCGCACTGGCCAACAAGATCGTCCGTATCTGCTGGAAGGTGTTGACCAGCCAGCAGTCCTATCGACCGTTTGCGGAAGCACCCGCAGCTGCCTGAGCAAGTCCGAGCACTACCGTCCTGTTTTGCGAGCCCTGCATAGCTGATGACACAGAACCGTTGACCGGCATGCCGAAAGCCCGGCTAAAAAAGCAGTCTTTAATGACGGAACGCTTTATTGGGTTAGGTGTGCGCGGATTCCATCACGGCCAGCAGTCTCGAACTGCGCGAACAGGCCGGATACATTCACGCAAACGATGTTCTGTCGAGACGGCTAGACAGTCCTTGCAAACCTGGGGCAGACCATACATTTTTTAAAATATCCCGCTCCATCTTCAGGCGAGCCACTTCGGCACGCAGCCGCGCCAGCTCCATCTGTTCCGGGCTCACGGGCTTCGTGCCCGCTCCCGTCAGTTTGCCTTCCCGGTCAGCCTTTACCCAGTTGTACAGCGTCTGTTCGACCACACCCAGTGTCGCTGCCACCGCTGCCATGCTTTGCCCGTCCTTGACCAGCCGCACCGCTTCCAGCTTGAACTCGAGCGTGTACTGCGCTCGCTTTGCCTTGCTCGTCATCGTTCCTCTCCTTGCTTGAGTTTACCTGCTCAGCAAGGGATTCGTTTTTCGGGGGCAAGCTCAGCTACGATTCTTTCTCTGCGGCTGCTCCTGCCCTCACGCATGGATTTCGTTCCGGTCACATGGGATGCGATGGGACGAGGACGCGAGCCGTCGCATTCGACCACGGCGAAGTAGAGCAGGAACTAAGTGGTGTCCCGATATTGCGGCACTCGAAGGCACACGCAAGGGCATTGGCAGCACGTACACGGTACGACATCATCTGGATGAATATCGCTTATACGATCATTCGATTTCCCGACAACGCCTCTCTTTGCCACACTGTTTCCAGATAAATCAATGCGTTTTCTGTACTGATACACCTAGAGCAGAAAGGAACAAACAGAGAGGCAACATGAATCCTCGAAAGATCGTTGATTCACATCACATGCGGCTGCAAACGATGTGTCGTGGTGAGCTACCACGCACCCTTCTCTAAAGTGATGCGCTTCAGTCTTTCGGGCTCGGTTGCTGGTATCGGCGAGGTTCCAGTTGCTTGGTTCAAACGGCGAATCAGTCCCGGCAATCTCAAGTCAATGCGAACGATTCAATCCCATGATCTGATTGACCTTCCTGGTGCCCTTCACTTCTCCCCCAACGGCCTTCTCGGATTCACGCCACGGTTCGGAAAAAGCACGAAAGAGACAAACATGAGAAACATTGCTTATAGGCGCTTTCGTTCGCGTCCTTTCATCACAATTTCGTCATCGAAAATGCCGGCGCTCGCCCGCAAGGCAAATCGTGCGCCGAAGCACGTAAAGATCGACCCGATTACCCCGTTCGAGGGCTTACTCGGACGACTCGAAAACCCGGTGCTCTGATCACATGATGATGGTCGACTTTCAGGAGGCGAGGCGGGTTGCGTTGGCGGTGCTTGACTCGGCCGGTGTCCCACTGGCCCACGCGACGTTGCAGGTGGATCTGTTGCTGGAGGCGGAGCTGCGCGGCCGCTCCTCTCATGGGCTGCTGCGACTCAAGCGCATCGTCGAGCGAATTCACAATCGCGTTGTGGACCCACTCACCAACGGCTCACACCACTGGCGCGGCAACGTGCTCGAGGTGGATGGGTACATGGGCTTAGGACCGGTGGTTGCGGTTGCCGCATTAGAACGAATTTCTGAGCGAGCTGTTGCAGCCGGCATAACAATGGCCGCCATAAAAAACAACAACCACCTTGGAATGCTGGCTTGGTACGCAGACCGCATTGCTCGACAGGGGCAGATCCTCATTGCGCTGTGCAACAGCGAGGCGCTAGTGCACCCTTGGAACGGACGACGTGCCATGCAGGGCACCAACCCGTTTGCTATAGGTATTCCGCTCGTCGGGGAGCCTTTCGTGCTCGACATGGCGACCAGCCTGGTTTCGATGGGCGAGATACACCACCATGCCAACCTGAACCGCCCGATTCCGTCCGGCTGGGCATTGGACGTGTCTGGAGAGCCAACCACCGACGCTCACGCTGCCAAACGGGGCGCTATCGCGCCGTTTGGAGGCGCCAAGGGTTACAGCCTCGGTCTCGGCTTCGAGGTGCTGATCGGCGCCCTAAGCGCTTGCGCGCTGGGGCCGGGAGTGCATGGCACGCTTGACTCGGACCAAGTTTGCAACAAGGGTGACATCTTCATCGTAATAGACCCAGGTGCCGACCAAGGTCGCTATGCGGCCATTGAGACTTATCTTGACGCAGTGCGCGCGTCTGGTTCCCCCGACGCTGCCGTGCAGGTGCCAGGCGATCGCGCGCTCGCATCTCGTCGCGAGCGTTTGTCCAATGGCCTACCGCTCGATGATCAGGTATGGCATGACCTCCAACTGCTCGCGGCTTCGCGCAAGCGTGATTGAGAAAACGACCATGAATAATTTCGGCATTGCCCGGACCGGCCAGACCGTACTTTTCGGCTGGGGTCAGCGCCACGCGCTGCCTCGCCTAGTCAAGCCGCTCGGGAATCGGGCTTTCATCTGCACAGACGATCGCTTCCCCCAAGACCCGTTGCTTTCCGCATTGGCGACCGACATGCGCAGTGAAGGCATTGCTGTCGAGGTGTATGACGCAACCGTTGCAGAGTTGCCGCTCGACTGCATCCTGGATGCCACTTCGCAGGCCAGAGCTTTCGGTCCGGCTGTCGTCGTCGGAATCGGAGGTGGAAGTTGTATGGATTTGGCCAAGCTGGTCGCCTTGGCGTTGAGTCATTCGGGCGAAATGTCGGCGTTCTACGGCGAATTTAAAGTGCCTGCCCCGGTCCTCCCGGTCATCGCGATACCGACCACCGCTGGCACCGGCTCCGAAGTAACCCCGGTTGCTGTACTCGCAGATCCAGCACGTGACATGAAGGTCGGGATATCCAGCCCTTACCTGATTCCACAAGTAGCGGTTTGCGACCCCGAGCTCACGATGAGTTGCCCCCCACAGCTCACCGCCATCGCGGGCGCAGACGCAATGACACACGCCATCGAGTCCTTTACCGCGATTCGACGCGAGCCGACTGCCGAACTGGGTTTGAATCAGGTGTTTGTCGGAAAAAACGTCTTTGCGGACGCGCACGCACGCCTTGCAATCAATGCTTTGGCCAGCAATCTCGCGACGGCCGTGAAATCTCCAAACGACCGATCGGCGCGCGAGCGGGTAATGCTCGGCGCGCTCGCCGCCGGAATGGCCTTCGGAACCGCAGGGACTGCAGCCGCCCACGCCATTCAATACCCTGTCGGCGCCGTCACGCATACAGCGCACGGACTCGGAGTCGCGACCCTAATGCCTTATGTAATGGAATTCAATCTGCCGACTTGTCTACCCGAGTACGCAGAGATCGCACACATTTTTGGTGTTGCCGAAACAGATCACTCGGACGAACAACAGGCCAAGCGCGGCATTGACGCTGTTCAAGCGCTGTTCGCTCAAATTGGTGTGCCCGAGTCGCTCGCAGACCTTGGTCTCGCGGGAGACAAACTCGATTGGGTCAGCAAGCAGTCAATGTCAGCTGCCAGACTCGTCAACAACAATCCGCGGCAGCTCAGTCGCGAAAGTATCAACAGAATTGTGCGGGCCTGTTTCGAAGGAAAGCGCGATCAACTCAGAGGTATCTAGCAATGAATGATAGATCTATCGACTCGTCTCCAGCCCACTGGTCAACACATGACTTCGACTCGCTTCCGTCCGACCTTTTTATCGGCGGCGCATGGATGCCGTCGACTTCCGGTAAACGGATTGACGTCATTAATCCTTCCACGGAGAAGACGATCGCGTCCGTTGCCGACGCAACGGTCGAAGAAGGTATTGCCGCCGTTACGGCGGCTGCCAATGCTGCTCGTGCGTGGGCGGCGACGTCGCCTCGTCATCGCTCCGAGATCTTACGCAAGGCGTTCGAGCTGATGACGGCGAGACTCGACTGGTTCGCGAAGTTGATCTCCATGGAGAATGGCAAAGCGCTGTCGGACGCGCGCGGCGAAGCGGCCTATGCGGCAGAGTTCTTCCAGTGGTACGCCGAAGAAGCCGTGCGAATTGTCGGTGACATCCGGCTCGCACCGAGCGGCGCCAATCGCATGTTGGTCCAATACCAACCTATCGGCATTTCTGTGCTGGTCACGCCCTGGAATTTTCCGGCCGCGATGGCGACTCGCAAAATCGGTCCAGCACTGGCAGCCGGATGTACTTGCGTGCTAAAGCCGGCGACGGAAACACCCCTCACCGCCTATGCGATGGCAGCGCTTCTTCAGGAAGCTGGCGTTCCACCTGGCGTAGTCAATGTAGTGACAACGTCAACGGCCGGGAAGGTGGTCGGCGCGATGTTGCATGATCCGCGTGTTCGAAAGCTGTCCTTCACGGGATCGACTGAGGTCGGTCGAATTTTGCTGCGGCAGGCCGCTGATCAGGTCATCAATTGCTCGATGGAACTTGGTGGCAATGCACCGTTTATCGTCTTCGATGACGCGGATATCGACGCCGCGGTTGGAGGCGCAATGGTTGCGAAAATGCGCAATGGCGGAGAAGCATGCACAGCGGCAAACCGTTTCTACGTGCAGCGTGGCGCCGCTGAGCATTTCTCCGCGGCGCTGACCGCGAAGATGAGCGCACTGAAAATCGGTGACGGCTGCGCGGCCGAGACTCAACTGGGTCCCTTGATCAACAGTGAATCACGCGACAAGGTTGCGCAATTGGTCGCCGACGCTGTCGCCAAGGGCGGGCGCGTACTGACAGGTGGCAAAGCGCCCGCACGTGACGGATATTTTTATCCGCCCACGGTCATCGTAGACGTTGCCGACGATTCCAGGTTGCTGGATGAAGAGATCTTCGGGCCGCTCGCGGCAATCGTTATCTTCGATTCTGAACAAGAGGTAATCGACAAGGCCAATCGAACGGAGTATGGCCTCGTGGCCTACGTGTATACGAAAGATCTCGCGCGTGGGTTGAGAGTTTCGGAGGCCCTCGAAAGCGGAATGATCGGCCTCAATCGTGGATTGGTTTCCGATCCAGCTGCACCTTTTGGAGGCGTCAAGCAAAGCGGGCTCGGTCGCGAAGGTGGGCACCATGGCCTTCTCGAATTCATGGAAGCGCAATACATCGCCACAAGCTGGTAGCCAACACCCAGTCTCATTTCATCTCCGAATTGTTTTCATATCAACATTCGATTTCAAATCAATCGATTGTCTTGAGAACATTGGCTAATAGCGACCACTCGAGTACGAATCAAATGAATATTAAAGACGGTTTGCGCATTGCGGTGGACATTGGTGGGACCTTCACCGATTGTGTGATGCTGAGCGAGTCGGGTTCACGGTTGACGGCCAAATCGCTGACGACATACGACGATCCATCTAGGGGCGTCATCGACTGCCTCGATATGGCGGCAAAGCGGCTAGAAATTACCACGCCGGAACTTGTCAGCCGCGCCACGGAATTCGTTCACGGAACGACTGTCGGCACCAATGCACTGACTGAGCGGCGTGGCGCACGAACTGGAATGTTGATGACCGCCGGTCACGAGCAGACGATCACAATTGGCCGGGCCAGGCAAAAGGTGATCGGCCTTTCGGAACGAGAAAAGACCCATGTCACGCATTTGGAGAAGGCGACACCTCCGATAGTTTTGCCGGAGGACATCCGTGGAGTGATCGAGCGCGTGGACCGTGATGGGAGAGTTCTGGTCGAACTCAATCTTGATAGAGCAAGTCGTGACGTCGATCACCTCGTTGAAACAGGTATCGAGGCATTGGCCGTGTGCCTGCTGTGGTCATTCAAGAACCCGTCACACGAGCTTCAGCTGCGCGATCTGGTGAAGAAGCGACATCCAAAACTGTTCACGTCAATTTCATCTGAAGTGGTTCCCCGCACCGGCGAGTACGAGCGCAGCGTCTCAACCGCGTTCAATTCCTATATTGGACCGGTTGTCGGCGAATATCTTGTGCGTCTGGAACGTAGGCTCAAACAGCTCGGCATGGGATGTTCGTTGCTCGTCGTGCAGTCGAGCGGCGGCCTGTGCACCGTCGACTCGGTCCTCGGGCGGCCAATTCTCACTGTCGACTCGGGGCCTGCCGGAGGTGTGCTCGGAGCCCGGTTTTGTGCCGGTCTCATCGGCGAACAGAGCGTTATCTGTGCCGATGTTGGCGGTACGACTTTCGACGTTGGCCTGGTATTCGAAGACAAGGTGCAGATGGACCCGGCACCGGTGATCGGCAAGTATGCGTATCTTGTTCCCAAGGTGTTCGTCAAATCGGTTGGTGCTGGCGGTGGCAGCATTGGCTGGCGCGATGACGGCGGTAGTCTGCGAGTCGGGCCTCGAAGCGCCGGATCAACGCCCGGGCCGGCCGCCTATGGTGGTGGAGGTCTTGAGCCCACTATCACCGATGCACACGTCGCGCTTGGCTACCTCGATCCAGACTTCTTGCTTGGGGGCAAAGTCCGGCTCAACAAGACTGCGGCCGAGACCGCACTTGGAGCGTTGGCGAGAAGCGTCGGGCTTTCGATTACTGACGTTGCTGCCGGCATGATTGAGATTTCGAACGCTCAGATGGCGGACTTGGTTCGCAAGGTGACAGTCGAACGCGGGCTCGATCCACGTAATTTCGCGCTGTTCGTTTATGGAGGTGCGGGGCCGGTATTTGCATCGTTCTTGGCCGCGCAGGTCGGTGTCAAGCTGGCTTACATACCCGCGGACTCCGGCGTCTTTTCCGCACTTGGCATGTTGACGACCGACATTGCCCTGCAGGAGGAGCAGTCTGTAGCGCTGGAGCTCCCGATCGACGCTAACGCGCTGGCCGGGCTGAATGAGTCTTTCGCAAGCCTCGAGCGCCGCGTGTTGCAGCGCTTTTCCGAAGCCGGACTGAACGACCAACCTATAACGTTGCGGCGCGCGGTCGAGATGCGATTCGGGATGCAAGTCCATGAGCTTGAAGTCGATATCAGGCCTGACGAACTGACTGCCAGCGATATGGAGAAGCTAAAGCAAGACTTCATTCGCACCTACGAGATGACTTACGGGAAAGGTAGCGCGTATGTCGAAGCCGGAATTGAACTGGCCACCGTCCGTTTGACGGGGACGATAGACATCGTGAAGCCATCGCTCGAAGTCGCAAATGGAAAATCGGCGGGCGACTCCCTAGTTGGGCGACGGTCTGCATATTTCAGGTCGAGCGGTGGGTTCATATCAACAGCCGTCCACTCCGGTGATCGGCTAAGGCCTGGGCAGCATCTAGATGGTCCCGCCATTATCCAGCGCTTCGCTGACACCGTGGTGCTGCCGCCCAATTCACACGCTGAGGTTGATCGCAATGGCGGTATTACATTAACGTTCGGGAGAGTCGCGCATGCAGACGTCTAAGACCATCGACATGGTCACCTTCGAGGTGCTTCGGCACCGGCTCTGGGAAATCAATGATGAAATGGGGCTGATTGCAGGCCGCATCTCCGGCTCACCTGCCGTCTACGAGTCGGGCGACTTCAACACGGCGATTCTGACAGCCGAGGGAAAGGGACTTTTCACCGGCGTATATGTCATTCGGCAAGCTGCCGCACTGGACATCGTCGTGCAGTCTGTGCTTCACGACTTCGAGGGGAATATCAACGAGGGCGATGTATTTATGACCAACGACCCTTGGTCCGGCGCACTGCACGCCATGGACTACGCGGTCGTGTGTCCTGTCTTCTGGCGCGAAACCCTCGTTGCCTGGACGGGTATCGTCATGCACGAGATGGATGTTGGCGGCCCACGTCCCGGAAGCTGGAGTGTGGGAGCCACAACGGCATACGAGGAGTGTCCCTTAATGCCTCCCGTGAAAATCATTGAGGCTGGTGTCTTCAGGAAGGACATCGAGTCCATCTTCTTGAGAAACACACGGACTCCGGAGGTGAATGCTCTAAACCTTCGCGCAAAGATTTCAGCGCAGACGACTACTCGCGACCGCCTGCGTGAGATCATTCGCGAATATGGGCTGGATGTGTTTCTCGGCGTTCAGGACCAAATCCTGGGCTATGTTCGCCAGAGGATACGCAAGCGGCTGGCCAATATGCCCGACGGTGAGTGGTTCGCCACAGCCCTGCTGGATCACGATGGCGTCCAGAATTGCCTCTACAAGATGAAGCTGACGATGACAAAGCTTGGGGATCGTCTCACCTTCGACTTCACCGGGACCGCAAAACAGGCACCGGGTTCCATTAACTGCGCGTATAGCGGCCTGGTAGGCGGCGTAACACAAGTGCTACTGCCCCTTCTTTGTTTCGATTTGCCATGGGCGCATGGCGCCCTCGCGGAATGCATCGAAATCATTTCGGAAGAAGGCACCCTCAATAACTGTCTATTTCCGGCCGCAACCAGCATGGCAACACTCAATGCTTCCCAATCGACAGGGAATCTCGTCTGGGAGACCATGGCCCGCATGTACGGGTGCTCGGAAGACCTGCGCGACGAAGTCATCGGCTTGGGCTATGGCGGAGCCAATATGGCGGTACTGGCAGGAACCAAGCTAAACGGTCGCCCGTTTGTCAACATGTTTACCGACTCGGTTGGCGGGGGCGGAGCACGTCCGTTCGGAGACGGCGTCAATAGCTGCGGCAATCTAATAGCGCCATCGTATGGAATTCCCAATGTCGAACGGATCGAAGGACTCTTGCCCGTATTGTATGTATATCGCAAGGAGCGAAAGGATACCGCTGGAGCCGGCATACATCGTGGCGGTGTGAGCCTTGAATACATGATTGCGCCGCACGGCGTAGGTTCCGATATCAATGCTGTCTTCTTTGCAACGGGTTACAGCCATTCAGAAACGAAAGGCGTAGCGGGGGGCCTACCCGGATCAATCCAGCGGAATTTCGTTCTTCGCAACACGGACTTAGCCGAGAAATTCAAAGCAGGTCGATTGCCAGGGGGCCTCGATGAACTCGCAAGCGAGAAGATAGAAGTCCCCGAAGCCAAGGACGTTGCCGATCTTGGTGTGTCTGACGCGTGGATCAACTTCTGCTCTGGCGGCGGCGGATATGGTGACCCATTGATGCGACAACCGGATCAAGTTTTGCGCGATGTACGTCTGGGCTTCTGCTCCGCTGGTGAAGCCGAGGTCCTATATGGTGTCTCAGTGGTGGAAGGTTTAGGTGCGCGAATTGACGAAACTGCCACCACCCTGCTTCGTCGCAAGACGCGTGAGGATCGCATGACATCGGGCGTTCGCCTGGGCAACGATTGGGATGGCGATGAACCATTCAGCGGAGCGCAAATGTTTCGCGTTGGCGAAACTCTCGCCGTTAGAGCCTCGAGGTTCGGCCCACTACTGGGTTGCACCAATTGCGACCGCGCATTCGGCCCTGCCAATGAGGATCCGCGACAACGAGCCTTGATGTTGGAGTCTCCACTGTCGAGTTTGAGCGAGTCCAACCGATACCTCAAAGATTCAGAAATTGTCCTCCGGCGATATTGCTGTCCAGGTTGTGGCACGATCTTTTCAACCGATGTGCAACAGAGTGACGACGATCCGCGAGCACCCGAAATGCGATTGCGTCTCGACGCACTGATCGTCTGACGCGAGGAATATCGGCGAGCGGTTCTTTGGCTCGCCGGTGATGCACAGGAGAATTGCGGACCACTCAGCGTGAGAACGTGAACTCTGGATGAAGTTCAAGACGTGCGAATCTGTATTTCTCGCCGTCTTGAATGAAATCGCATTTCACGACAAAGATTCCCAGCGGGGTGCGAATTTCCACTGGCTTTATCGGCAGTTGCCCGGAGTCATTGCCGTATGCTGTCATGTACGCCACAGCTGACGGTTGTTCGCCTCGGCTCGACGTGAACAGAAAGTTGCTGACTACGTGACGAATGATGTAGGTCGGGGATCTCATACATAGGGCCGCCATGATTTCTTCCCGGCCTTTCAATTCCTTTCCCTGGCGAAGCCAGACCCCGTTCTCTTCGAAGAGATTGACGAGCCCGTCGTAGTTTCGCTCGTCTAGATCGTGAAATAACCGTGCGACGATTTGCTGGCATTGCCATTCAACTTGGTACATGGGAGCTTACCTCTCGGATGCGACGGGATTGACGAGCGTGCCGATTGATGAGATCTCGACTTCGACGGTATCTCCGACCTTCAGCCACAGCGGTGGCTTACGCACAAAGCCGACGCCTTCTGGCGTGCCAGTGGCGATCACATCCCCGGGTTCCAGACGAGTCCACCCGGAGATATAGGAGATTATTTGAGCAACGTTGAAGATCATGTCGTCGACGCCTTTGTGCTGGACTTTTCTCCCGTTGATGCGCGTCGCCAGGATCAAGCGCGACGGATCGGGAATTTCGTTCGCTGTCACGATCCAGGGCCCCAACGCTCCCGTCTTCGGGAAATTCTTGCCGGCAATCAGCGACTGCTTTAGCTGAACATCCCGGATCGAGCCGTCATTGAAGCAGGTGTATCCGAAGACATGCTCCAAAGCATTCTCCTCGGTGATGTGGCGACCAGCCTTTCCAATGACTATGGCGAGTTCTCCCTCGTAGTCGAAATCGTCTGAAATCAACGGCTTTTGCAAGGGTTCATGGTGGGCAACAAGCGTGTCGCTCGCTCGCATGAAAACCGAAGGGAAAGCTGGGAGTTCAAACCCGCCTTCCAAAGCATGTGCCCGATAATTTAGCCCCACGCAAATGATCTTGTGCGGATCTGGAATAGGCGGTCGCAGGATGACGTCCTTCAACGCAAATGTCTGCCCGCGAGCACCCAAACTATCTGCACTCAAACCGGCGGCAATGGCAACGCGCAGGCTAGGTTGTGGAGGGTTCTGGCACGCACCGAGGTCGACGATCGTTTCGCCTTCGACGATGCCGTACGATTCGGTGGATCCGTTCGAGTAACTGGTGATTTTCATGCGGTCTTGTATCTCATTGATCTGGTAGAAAAACGCGGGCTTGTATGCGCTGTTGCCGTAAGGGAGATCGCTGATCTATCCCGCGCAAACTTCCGGGAAAATGGTACGGCGGCTTGCATTCCTACTCAAATCGATTGAACATATGAACGTCATAATCGGCATGAATTTCCCTACCAGTGGAGCTGCAACGTGAACCTCGCCGGCGTGGATCTAAATTTACTGCTTGTATTCGATGCGCTGATGATCGAGCGCAGCGTGACTCGGGCAGCGAGTCGCGTTTGTCTGAGTCAACCAGCTGCAAGTGCCGCGCTTGGCCGCCTTAGGCATCTGATGAACGATGAGCTCTTCGTCCGGCACGCCGATGGCATGCATCCAACACAACGCGCCCTTGAACTCGAAGGGCCGTTGCGTCGTGCACTGCTTCAAATCAACGAGGCGCTCGAACCACAGACATTCACGCCAAGCAAGTCTTCGCATAGCTATCGAATTGCCTTCAACGATCTCGGCGCTGCTATGATGATGCCATTGCTTACGTCTCGCCTCGCTCATCTCGCCCCAAACATCGGTGTCGTTGTGGAGCATGCTGACGGCAACCACGCAATAAGTCGTGTTGAGGGCGGCAAGGTCGACATGGCCATGGGGCTATTTGATGCGAGCGGTGTCGCTTATGACTTCGAGAAGCTCTACGACATCCCATTCTCCTGCGCCATGCGCTTCAATCACCCTCTGATTGGAAAATCCATCAGCGTGGATGACTTTTGCGCCACACCGCAACTCGCGATCGCCCACGACGGTGGCGCTAGCACGATGCTGGACAGACAACTCATAGCGCTCGGCAAGCGTAGGCGCCTCGCCTTTACCGTCCCGCACTTTTTGTCCGGACTCTTTGCATTGAGCAACTCCGACCTCATCGCAGTGCTTCCGAGCAAGCTCATCAGACGTTTTGGTGCCGCCGCGGGTATTCGGGCTGTGGACATGCCCTTCACGCGGATTCACACGACGTGCGGCCTGATTTGGAACACCCAAAACGCCCCGAGCCCACCAAACAAGTGGATGCGATCGGTGTTGCGCGACATCTGCAGCGAATATCATCTTGACCGGTGGGAGGTAGTCGTTGCCGGCACAGCCACCACAAACTGACTGGAGTAGCCCCTTGATTCTCAGGACACGAGACACCCCTTAAAATAAGAGGGAGTCTTGTGACTAGTTTCAAGCCTAGGCAAATCGTGGAAAGCATTGAAGTTCTGACCGAGCCGGAGCGCCGTCGTCGGCGTTCGGTCCAGGAAAAAGTAGCCATCGTGCAGGAAACCCTGGAGCCGGGAGCAACGGTTTCAGCAGTTGCCCGTAGACACGGAGTGAACCCAAACCAGGTGTTTGCGTGGCGCAAGCAATACGAGGAAGGCAGCCTGGCAGCGGTGAAAGCTGGAGAAGCCGTGGTGCCTGCTTCGCAGTTGGCCACGGCGATGAAGGAAATCAGGGAACTGCAGCGTCTGCTTGGCAAGAAGACGCAGGAGGCAGAAATCCTGAAGGAAGCAGTCGAGTATGGCCGCTCAAAAAATGTATGGTCCGCCCTGGTTTTGCAAGCGGGCACCGACGAACGAAGCAGTTTGCGTAAATGTATCCGGCCTCTCGCAAGTCAGCCGCTTTTGGCGGCAAGGCCATGATGGGATATGCGCGCTCGGTTCCCAATAACTGGACCGGCCACGAAGGCCGCTTTTTTGGACCGGGCTTACCGAGCGCCGTTGCACTGTTTCGTCATCAATTACTCGTCTGCAAACTTTGAAGAGAGTGCGGCTACCTACAAGATACGTGGCTGGCGCAGGTAGAACGTTCCTTGTCGCGTGAGAATGGTCCACGCGATACGTGCAAGCTTATTGGCAAGCGCGACTATGACCTTGTTCCTGTGTATGCCCTTCGCCTCTATGTCGGAAATCCAAACCCCAAGATGATCTTTGGTCCGATCGAGATGCAGCACACATGCGCGCGCACCATGGATCAATAGCTTACGAAGGTAGGGGTTGCCCCGCTTGGTGATGCCGAGCAGGTGCTGCTTGCCTCCGGTAGAAAACTCCCGGGGAACAAGACCGAGCCACGCAGCAAAATTACGCCCCGACTTGAACTGGGTACCGCTGCCGGAGAAAGCTGTAATGGCGGTTGCTGTCAGGTGAGCGATTCCTGGTATGGATGTTAGCCGCGTTGCAACATCGTCTGCTCCGGCGATAGCTTCGATCTGGCGTCGCAGTTGCAACAGGCGCGCCTCGATTGACCGATACTCTTGCCATAACTCCTGCAAAAGTTCACGCATGGCAGTCGTCAATCCGTTGGTCTCGTCAGACAGGATGTTCGGGATATCGCGCACGAAGTACGCAGCTCCCGTGCCGATAGTCAGGCCATATTCAAGCAGGAAAGCACGAGACTGATTGATGACGGCAGTCTTGCTGGACACCAGTCGCTGCCGGACACGATGCAGCGCCTGCAGATCTAACTGGGCTTCGGTCTTTGGCTGCGTAAAGCGCATGGTGGGGCGTGAAATTGCTTCTGCGATCGCTTCTGCGTCGACGATATCAGTCTTGTTGGACTTGATGAACGGTTTGACGAATTGCGCAGGCACGATACGAACCTGATGCCCCTGGTCAACAGCCTTGCGTGCCAACCAGTTACTGCCGGGGCAAGCCTCCATACCAATGATCGTCGGAGAGGCGCGGGCAAGGAATTCAAGTAACCGTTCGCGGTTGAAGCGGCCTTTGAACACGGGCTCGCCGTTATCATCGAGACCGACGACATGGAAAACGGATTTCCCAATGTCTATGCCCATGCGGGCGATTGAAGTCGTGCTACGTTGACTCATGACACACCTCCGGGGGTGAGGATCGGCGTCAGCGTCGATTATGCCCCTGTGGGAAGGGCGGACCATCCTATTACTGGATTGCGCGCTCGCCCTTACTGCCCGGGGACGACCAATGAAAACGGTCTGCGATGTTCTCGGCGTGGCGCGCTCTGCTTTGGCAGTCAGAA
>NZ_JBNDMP010000020.1:0-84979 GCF_050436645.1 Paraburkholderia sp. GAS33 | reverse complement strand
GGAAAGCAGCTCTGAACCGCTTCACCATCCAGTTCGAAGAACGGCTGGTGCAGCGTTAAACACCAACCCGTTTACACAAAATTCGGGACACCCCCTGCGGCGCCTCCGCAGCACCCTCACTCCGGCAACACCGCCACCGAAGCCTCACTCGTCAGCATCAAAAACGTCAACGTCTCCTGCAGATACAGCCTCACCACCTGATCCGTATGGCTGAGATACCCAATCGACAAATCCTGCCCAATATGCAGATCGAAGTCGCCACCACGTGTGGAAAGCACGCTCCCACCATCGATAGCTGGCGCCCAGATAATCTCGGTATTCACCAGTCGCTTGAGATGCGCGAGCACCGGATACCCTTGGTCACTCGCCTCGCTAACAGCCGTATACGCATCCGCGCCCAGCAAAACCGAATACGGCCCGTCGACCCCGGCAAGACGCAATTGCTCGAGCGCCTTCGCGATCACCGCCGGGTAATCGCTCAAATCCGCCGGCAGACTCAGCTTGGGATTCGACGAGCCCTCGCGAATGCCGACAATATTCGCCGCCTTATAACCGTCGAAAATCGCACGGTCCTCGGCATAGGCGAGTTGTTGCGCGGCATCTTTCGCCGGCTGCCAGTCCGAGTCTTCCGCGCCGCGCTCCACATCGTCGATCGCGTCGCGCGTCAATTCGAACGGCACGCGCAATTCCACTAGCGCTTTCACTTCGCGCTGCCGCGCACTGATACCAAGCTGCGGCGGCGCAATGGTGGACTGATGACCCGTGCCAACGGCAGACAGACTCGGTCCACCAGGTCCTTTCACATCGACCACACGGCGACCCGCCACAGAACGTCTGAAGGTCCGTGCGACTTCTTCCTCGATCTCCGACCAGGCGGCCGCGGATATAGGCGCGAGTTCGCGATGCAGATTATTCATGTTGAGGTGCTCCTTTGAGAGAGCCGATGTTCAGCGAACCATCGCTGAGCGGTTCGGCAGACGGCGGGGATTCGGGTTCATTGACGGGTGTCGCTACTGCGGCCGGATCGCGCTCGGCCAGCGCTTCAAGCAGGGGAGCCGAAGGCACAAAGAACAGGCCACCCGTGACCGCGCGGCTGTAGTCGAGCAGCCGGTCATAGTTGCCAGGCGGCCGGCCGACGAACATATTTTCGAGCATCTGTTCGATCGGCGCAGGCGAGCGCGCATAGCCGATAAAGTACGTGCCGAACTCGCCGAAGCCCGGTCGGCCGAACGGCATGTTGTCGCGCAGGATTTTGACCTCTTCGCCGTTGTCGTCGATCGTCGTGAGCGAACTGTGCGAGTTGGTGGGCTTCACCGCCTCGTCCAGTTCGATGTCGGAGAGTTTGGTGCGCCCAATGATGCGCTCCTGCGTCTCGACCGACAGCCCATTCCAGCCGGTCATGTCATGCAGATACTTCTGCGTGAGCACGTAGCTGCCGCCGGCAAACTCGGGATCTTCCTCGCCGACCACCGTGAACGTGACAGCTTCGTTACCGGTCGGATTCTCGGTGCCGTCCACGAAGCCAATCATGGCGCGCTGATCGAAGTTACGAAAACCGTGGATTTCATCGACCGTGGTCACGGCGCCGCTGAGCCGGCCCATCAGTTGCGTAGCCAGCTCAAAGCACAGGTCCATCTGGTTGGCACGGATGTGCAGCAGGATATCGCCGGGCGTCGCCACCGCGAGCCGCTCGCCGGAGCCGAATTCGCGGAACGGATGCAGGCCGGCTGGGCGCGGCGCGCCGAACAGCGCATCCCAAGCCTCTGAGCCGAAGCCGCAGACACAGGACAGCCCGCCGGCCGGTACACGCTTGCCGACCGAGCGCACCAGCGCGGCAATATCGGCACACCAGGCTCGCACGGTTTCACGACTGGCGGGGTCGGAGTTGATGGTCGCAACAATGAAGATTGCACTGGGAGTGACCTGCACGGACACCGCTTGTGGTTCGTGCGTAACAGCAGCAGGGATCGGGGTATCGGACATCGCTTCGGCCTTTCAGGCTGACAGGTCAGACAAGGTTGGTCGGGGTAGCAAAGGGAGACGCAGGGCCACAGGATATATCACCCGAGGCGTTGCGGAACGCCAAGGGTAGCAGGGTGCGGGGTTTTGTGCGTCGGAAGGAGGTGCAGCGGGAAGGCCGAACGTATCAATTCGCGCCGTTTATCCGGCCGTTTGAGACGAACAGGGTGGACCGATAACGCTACCGGCCCACCGCGCGCAGCGCGAACTGCGTACTAGGCGCTCCTGGCTCGCAACGCCCAGTTCAGGCGCTTCTGCATGCTGGCATTTGGATGAGCAAGCCGGTCGGCGAGTTGCGCCACGGCACCGTCCAGTTGCGCCAAGGTCTGTGCATGGCCTCGATCAATGGCCATCTCCAACGCACGTGCGGTGGCTTCGAGCCGCTCGCCAGTTGCTGGCGAAGCGGGGGAGCCGTGATAACGCGCAATCATCGCGTCGAGTCGCGTGAGGATTGACGCGGCGTACGCCACGCCGGCATCGTTCGATACCGCTTGCCCAACATGCCCGGGCACAAGCGCGGCTTCTTCGGGCCGGCTCAACACGCGGGCCCAGTGCAGGCAACTGAGCATGGACCCCGTAGCGAGTTCGACGCCCGGGTTCCACACGAACACCCGTTGGGTTTGCAACGGTCGCAATGCAACGCGCAGGTCATGCCAGCTTCGGTCCAGCGTGCGCATTGCGGCGCTTGCCGCGGTGCCGTCCGGTTGTCGCGCATCGGGTTGTGTAGCAAGCCGCACCACCTGCCGGAGTGCCGCGAGTACGGCGGCGATTCGCGTCTCGACATGGCGCGTCGCTGCGAGCGGCATCATCAGAATGGCGACGGCAAACGATACGACGCAGCCCACCATCACTTCCTCGATGCGCAACTCGACCAACGGCCCCATCGCAAAGCCCAGTTGTCCATAGACGAGGCCGACCAGCACCGTGATAAAGAACACGCCCGGCGTATACGCATTCAGGATGTAGTACGCCCAGCCGAACACGCACAGCACCATGGCCACGGCCATCAGCAGCGGCTCCCCGTGCAGCGAGGTTGCCAGCAGCATGCTGGCGAGTGCGCCTGCGAGCGTCCCGGCCAGCCGTTGTGCGCCACGATAGACGGTATCGGCACGCGAGCGGGTGCCGAGGAACACGACGAAGGTGGTGATGACCGCCCAGAACCAGCGCTCCGGCGAGAGCGAGTGGCCGATCACCATGGCGAGCAACGCCGCAGTGGTGGCACGTGCCGCCGGCAGCCAGGCGAGCTTCGAACGGATCTCGCCGATCCACTCGGCGGTGGTCTTTTTGCCGCGTGCTGCAGGCGACGTCTGCGAGACGCGCCGCGGCCGCGCGGCTTGCCTGAGCCGTTCGACGGCCCTGCGTAGCGGATTGGTGTCCGCCTCTTCCGATGCCGAGCCGAATGCGTTCTGTCCCGCCGCCACCTCGAGTTCGACGAGCCGTTCGCGCAGCGTAGCGGCGTCAGGAGGGTTCAGCAGTGCAAGTTGTTCTTCCAGCGCGAGCGCGGCCTCATTCAGTTCGGAGACGCGCGCGGCGCTGGCGACGCCAGGCATCTGCGCAGTGCGCGTGGCAGCCAACACGCGTTCGGCGCGCAGCGTGACGGTATGCACCGCCAGACGCAAGGTCCGCTCGGCGTGTATCGGTACGATCAGTCGTCCGACGAGCGCCACCATCGCAGGGCCGACCGTCGACAACGCAATGGTCTGCGCAACCTGGGCGGCCGAAGGATGCAGATACAGCCCAAGATAGAACGTAACCACACCGATCATCGCGCAGCCAAGCGCTCGCGGACCGCAAGCCTGGCAGAGCATGCCGGCGAACATGACAAGCAGAAAGCCGGCATCGCCCGCGAGCGGATAGCGGCTCAACGCGGCGGCGACGGCGAAGATCACGCAGCCGCACAGATAGAGGTAGAACAGGGTGACGAACCACGCGCTGCGGCGCGCGTCGCGCACGAACAGCGGCGCGATCATGCTGAACAGGACGCCGAGGGCAGCAAGGGTGACGGGCTGGTGATGACCGGCCGTCCATGCGACGCAGGCGATGCCGCTCAGGAGGCAGGCAAGCGCGGCGCGCAAGGCAGTGTGGAGGCGTACGAGTCCCGGGTCCGCAACCAGCAGGCGGCCGGCGACGCGTGAAAACGCGACAGCAATCATGATCGATGATATCCAGGCTAGGAGGCCGAGACCGGCTTGTGGCCGACTGCGACAGGGCGGATGGAACCGCCAGCTTCAGGCCGCCGACCTGGGCTGTGAGCCGGGATCACCGGCTCACAGCCCGCTCGACGACGGACTACATCACCCGCGCATGACCACATCGGTCGCAGGAAACGGCATCTGCGTAGCGGTGGCATGTTCGGGTTTTCCCGGATGATATCTGGTCAAAATTAGCTGCGTCCAGAAAAGCAACATGAATTCGCTATTTTTTATGAAGGCTGGTTGAAAGCTTTGGCGCGTTTACAGAACCTGAGACAGCGCCGGCTTTTCGACAGCGCGGCGCGGCACGGGAAACGCAAAACGCAAAATGCAAAGCTCAGATCCGGCGATCCATGGCGATGCGATGCGCCCTCCCTTCAAATCGAAAAACCGAAAGTCTGGAATATCAGTTGTCTGTTTAATCTGTGATCCTAATCAAATAAGCCGGTTCAAATTTCACACCAGGTTCGTTCTTTGGAGGCGTGAAATTTGGTGCGCTGCGCAAGCGATAAGGCAGCGTATCGCAGTACAAAACGTCGAGCTTTCAACGAGGGTGGCAAAGCGCGGAAATGACTTCATTTAAGGGGGCTGCGCGAAGTCAATGCTGAGCATTGCATCTCTCCAGGTTGGTATTACACAACGCTTTTTCGCTTCCGTCTCAATCTCGATGGACGACCCGCCACGAGCGTGCAAGCATCCGTCCCGTTGCGTGTTTATGAACCGCAACCATCAACGAAGTTTGCCATTGAACCCTGCATGGCAGTTCGAAAAAAGCGCGTCGTTTATATATCCAAGAACCCGGAGATCGTAATGAGAAAGCAGTTCATTGCATTGGCTGTATTAGCCGCATGTGCCGCCCCCGTATTTGCCCAAAGCAGCGTCACGTTGTATGGCGTGATCGACCAGGGCATTAACTACACGAGCAACGTCGGCGGTGGCCGCGAGTTCGAGATGGCGAGCGGCTATGCAGAGGGCAGCCGTTGGGGTTTCAAGGGTTCGGAAGATCTGGGCGGCGGCATGAAGGCCATCTTCCAGTTGGAAAACGGCTTCAACGCAAGTAACGGCGCGCTCGCTGAGGGCGGCCGTCTGTTCGGACGTCAGGCATACGTTGGTCTGGCAAGCAACACGTACGGTACGGTCACGTTCGGCCGCCAGTACGACTCTGTGGTCGATTACTTCGCGCAAACCACCGCCAACGGCAACTGGGCCGGCTATCTGTTTGCCCACCCGTACGACAACGACAATAGCGACAACTCGTTCCGTCTGGACAATGCCGTGAAGTACGCGAGCCCGAACATTGGTGGCTTCCAGTTCGGCGGCGCGTACGCTTTTAGTAACGATACCGGCTTCGCGAACGATCGCGCGTACAGCTTCGGCGGTCAATACACCAACGGCGGCCTGCTGGTAGCTGCCGCGTATATGCAAGCGGACAATCCTGGCGGGACCACTGGCGGCGCGATCACCACCAACGACGCGAGCTTCATTGCCGAGCGTATGCGCGTCTGGGGCGCCGGCATCAACTACACGTTCGGCCCGGCGACGGTGGGCTTTGCATACTCCAACTCGAACTACAAGAACCCGACGGCAAACGGCTACATCAGCACAACGGCCCCGCTCGTCATCGGCTCGACGCTGAACACGCTGAAGTTCCAGAACCTCGAAGTGAATGGCAAGTATCAGATCAGCCCGGCGTTCTATGTCGGCGCGGAGTACGTCTACACAATCGAGAACTTCGATGCCTCGACCGGCAACGTCAAGCCGAAGATCCAAACGGTCGGTCTGATGGCCGACTACAACCTCTCGAAGCGCACCGACGTCTACATCCAGGGCGTGTACCAGGACGTGACCGGCGACAAGACGAACTCGGTGCTGGACGACGGCTTCGTGCTCGGTACCGACGCACCGTCGTCGAGCTCGAGCCAGACCGTGGTTCGTGTCGCCATCCGCCACCAGTTCTAAATTTTTGCTCCACCACGCGGCATGATGTGACGCGATCGGCGTGACGTGATGTCCTTGGCAGGCTCATCGTGCATCTGAAGATTCACGATGAGCTTTTTTTCGTCCGCAGCATAAAGTGCCACGTGCCACTCCGGCGAACGCTTAATTGCGCTGTTTGTGGGCCGCAAAGCACGTCCCAGGCGGCGCCTCGAGCACCAGAATGCGCCGCCTGGGTCTGGCAAACCCTTACCAGATCTCCTTACGCTCGCCGTACAGCCCGTCCCGGCGGGCTGTGAGCCGCCTGCCTCCACGTTCGCAGCAATTCATGCTGTGAAGCGCTATCAAAACGATTCGTTTCGCTTGCGCGCGATGCCGAATCAGGACATTCCGTTAATTTTGCGGTGCTTAAATTCACTCAACCCGCAACGTTCCTCGAAATGACGGGCAAGCCACGTTACACAACCCGGATTCATTCATCCTTGGTCCTAGGAGTAGATTCCATGAACGACGACGAAATCAAACGAGCCGGTTTCAGCCGCCGCGACATGATGCGAGTATTGGCTGCGGGTGGCATGCTCGCGACGGGGGCCAGTGGTTTGCTGGCGGGCGCGACCAGCGCCTTTGCTGCCGACACGCCGAAGAAGGGTGGCAAGATTCGGGCTGCCTACGACTCCAGTTCGACCGCCGACACGCTGGATCCGGCCAAGGGCTCGGCTGGCGCCGACTACATCCGCTTCTTCATGTTCTATAGCGGACTCACGCAGTTCGACAGCAGCCTGACGCCGCAGCCGGCGCTGGCCGAGTCGTTCACCAGCAGCGACGCGAAGGTCTGGACCATCAAGCTGCGCAAGGGCGTGACCTTTCATGACGGCAAGGCGCTGGCGCCCGCCGACGTGGTGTACTCGCTGATGCGCCACAAGAATCCGGCGACGGCCTCGAAGGTGAAGTCGGTCGCGGATCAGTTCGACGAGGTCAAGGCAAGCGGCCCGGATGAAGTGCAGATCACGTTGACCGTGCCGAACGCGGACCTGCCGGCAATTCTCGCCACGCCGCAACTCGTCATCGTCAAGGACGGCACCACCGATTTCTCGACCGCCGTGGGCACCGGCCCGTACAAGCTGAAGACGTTCAAGCCAGGTGTCACGACGGTCGGCACGCGCAACGACAGCTACTGGCGCCCGGGCAAACCCTACCTCGACGAGGTGGAGCTGATCGGTATCGGTGACGACGCGGCGCGCGTGAACGCGCTGCTCTCGGGGGATGTCCATCTGATCAGCGCCGTCGATCCGCGCGCAACGCAGCGCGTAGCGTCGACGCCGGGCTACGCGATCAAGGAGACCAAGTCGGGTCTCTATACCGACCTAATCATGCGGCGCGACAACACGATCACCGGCAACCCGGACTTCGTGGAAGGCATGAAGTATCTGTTCGACCGCGAGCAGATCCGCACGGCGGTGTTTCGCGGCTATGCGGTAATCGGTAACGATCAGCCGATTCCTCCCGGTCACCGCTATTACTTCGCCGGCCTGCCGCAGCGTCCGTACGATCCGGACAAGGCCAAGTTCCATCTGCAGAAAGCCGGCGCCGTCGGCTTGACGCTGCCGCCGATCTACGCGACGTCGGACGCCAACGGTTCGATCGAAATGGCCGAGATGATGCAGCTGACGGCGCAGAAGATCGGCGTCAACCTGGCGGTCAACCGCGTTCCCGCCGATGGCTACTGGTCGAATCACTGGATGAAGCATCCGCTTGGCTTCGGCAGTATCAATCCGCGTCCGAGCGCCGACGTGCTGTTCACGCAATTCTTCAAATCGGATGCACCGTGGAACGAGTCCGGCTGGAAGAATCCCCAGTTCGACCAGTTGCTGATTACGGCGCGTGCAGAAACCGACGACGCCAAGCGCAAGCAGATGTACGCTGACATGCAGACCATCGTCAGCAACCAGGGCGGCATCGGCATTCCTTCGTTTATCAGTCTGCTCGACGGTTACGACAAGCGCCTCAAAGGCCTCGGTTCGATTCCGACCGGCGGCATGATGGGCTTCTCGTTTGCCGAGAACGTCTGGTGGGAAGCCTGACCTGGCAGACCCTCCTGACCGGCTCGCCGGTGGCGCAACGGCGCGACGTTGCGTTGCGCCACCGGTCTCTGCAATCCTCGTAGGAGGCCCGTGCGATGAACCAGACCATTGCAGCGCTGATCGTTAAGCGCATTGCGCTGACGCTGCTGATTCTGCTGATCGTGTCGATGATCATCTTCACGATTACCAACCTGCTGCCGGGCGACGCCGCACAAGAGGCGCTCGGCCAGGCGGCGACGCCGGAGACGATTGCGGCATTGCGGCTGCAGTTTGGCCTCGATCAGCCGGCCTACCTGCGTTATCTGCATTGGCTTGCGGGCCTCGTGCGCGGTGACTTCGGCATGTCGCTCTCCGCCAGTCTGCCGGTCAGCGAGATGATTGCCGGCCGTCTGCCGAAGTCGCTCGAGCTGGCTGCAATCACGACGCTCGTCTCGGTGCCGATTGCGATCTCGATGGGCATCCTCGCCGCCGTGAAGCGCGGCTCGCTGCTCGATCGCATGATCAGTCTCAGCACGCTGGCGCTGGTGGCGACGCCGGAATTTCTGATCGCGACGTTCGCGGTGCTGGTGTTCGCGGTGAAGCTGCATTGGTTGTCCGCGCTGTCGTACAGCGGCGAGATCGACAGTTTCGAACATTTCATGCGGGCCTATGCGATGCCGGTTATCACGCTGTGCTGCGTGATCATCGCGCAGATGGCGCGCATGACACGAGCGGCTGTGATCGAGCAGCTCGGCTCCTCGTACGTCGAGATGGCGATTCTCAAGGGAGCGCGTCCGGCGCGTGTGGTGCTGCTGCATGCGCTGCCTAACGCGATTGGCCCGATTGCCAATGCGGTGGCGTTAAGTCTGTCGTATCTGCTGGGCGGGGTGATTGTCGTCGAGACGATCTACAACTATCCGGGCCTCGCGCGTCTGATGGTCGATGCGGTCAGCAACCGCGACATGCCGCTGGTGCAGGCCTGCACGCTGATCTTCTGCCTCGGCTATCTGATTCTGGTGCTGCTCGCGGACCTGTGCGCGATCGTTTCCAACCCGAGGCTGCGGACATGAACATTCCTCAATCGTCCCCCGTCGATCCCCGTTCGCCGACGCCTGCTGAAGGGGCGCTCCTTAGGAGTTCCGCCATGCCCGCTCCTCATTCACCCGCGCCGTCCGGCGGTGGTGGCGCTGCGCCGACGCCACCGGTCAGGCGTGCCGCGCGCCGCTTGCCGTCGCTGTCGTTGAGCGGCTGGATCGGCGCTTTCATGGTGGCGCTTGCGCTATTCGTGGCGATTTTCGGGCCGATTCTCGCACCGTATCCGGTGGGCGCGATCGTCACGCAAGATGTGTTCGCGCCGTTCAGCGCTCACTTGCCGCTCGGCTCCGACTACCTGGGTCGCGACATGCTGAGCCGCATTATGTACGGCACGCGTTTGACAGTGCTGCTGGCGTTGGCCGCGGCGCTGTTCGCCGCGCTGTGCGGAACCGGTCTCGGTTTGCTGGCAGCCGTCGCCGGCCGCGCCGTGGACGAGACCATGAGCCGCATACTCGACGCAGTGAGCTCGATTCCCACCAAGATGTTCGCGCTGATGATCGTGGCCGCGTTCGGTTCGTCGCTCACGTTGCTGGTCATCACAGCAGGCATCAGCTATACGCCTGGCGCTTATCGCATTGCGCGCTCGCTGGCTGTGAATATCAGCGCGCTCGAATACGTGCAGGTAGCCAAGGTGCGTGGCGAGAACGCAATCTACATCTGCTGCGTGGAAATCCTGCCGAACATGATTCATCCGATGCTGGCCGACCTCGGCCTGCGTTTCGTGTTCGTGGTGCTATTGCTGAGCAGCCTGAGCTTCCTTGGGCTGGGCGTGCAGCCACCGTATGCGGATCTCGGCTCGCTGGTGCGGGAAAACATCGCCGGTCTCGGTGACGGTGCGCCGGTGGTGCTAATGCCGGCTATTGCCATTGCGATCCTGACGGTCGGCGTCAATCTGCTGATCGACGGGCTGCCTGGGCGTGGCAAGCGTCTGCGTTTGCGCCGTGCCGCGGAGGCTCGCTGAGATGAATACGACAACCGACAACCTGGTTGAAGTGCGCGGACTGCGCGTGGTGGGCAGCAGTGAAGGGCGGCCCGAAACGACCATCGTCCACGACATCGACTTTACGGTCGCACGCGGCGAGGTGCTCGCGCTGATCGGCGAATCCGGCTCGGGCAAGACGACGATTGCACTTTCGCTGATGGGTCACGCGCGTACCGGCTGCCGTATTGCGGGCGGCTCTATCCGCGTTGGCGACGCAGATGTGCGCTCGCTGTCACCCAACGCGCTGGCTTCGCTGCGCGGTCGCAAGGTTGCCTATATTGCGCAAAGTGCAGCGGCGGCGTTCAACCCGGCGCGTACGATTCTCGATCAGGTGATCGAAAGCGCGCTGATTCATCGGACCATGAGCAAGGCGGCTGCCCAGGCAAAAGCGATCGAATTGTTCCGCGCGCTGGCGTTGCCGGATCCGGAGCGGATCGGCAAGCGCTATCCGCACCAGGTATCGGGCGGCCAGTTGCAGCGACTGCTGGCGGCGATGGCGCTTATTACGGATCCCGAACTGGTGATTCTCGATGAGCCAACCACCGCGCTCGATGTCACCACGCAGATCGATGTGCTGCAGGCGTTCAAGCGGGTCGTGAAGGAACTCGGAACGACGGCCGTGTACGTGTCGCACGATCTGGCGGTGGTCGCGCAGATGGCCGATCGCATCGTCGTGCTCAGCGATGGCGAGATTCGCGAGGTGGGCAGCACGGCGCAGATTCTCAATGCTCCCGCGCATGCGTACACACAGAGTCTGATCGCGGCGGTCATGCCGACGCCGCGCGGCGCACGTCCGGAAGGACGTGCCGCGGCCGGAGCCGACGAGCGTCCGTTGCTGGAGGTGAAGCGGCTTGTCGCAGGCTACGGCAAGACCGATGCAAAGGGTTATCCGGCGGCACGTATTCTCGACGACGTGGATCTGGTGATCCATCGCGGCAAGACGGTCGGCGTGATCGGCGAGTCCGGGTCCGGCAAGACTACGCTTGCCAAAGTAATTGCAGGGCTGGTGCCGGTAGCGGGCGGTTCGCTGCTGCTCGACGGCGAGCCGATGCCCAAGCGGCTGGATCAGCGCAGCAAGGAGCAGTTCAGGCGCATCCAGATCGTGTTCCAGAACGCGGATACGGCGTTGAATCCGGTGCATACGGTGGAACGGATTTTGTCCCGGCCGCTTGCGTTCTATCACGGCATGAAGGGCGAGCGTGCCCGGCGGCGTGTCGCCGAACTGCTCGATCTGGTGCGACTGCCCGCAGCGCTTGCGACGCGCCGTTCGGGCGAGCTGTCGGGCGGCCAGAAGCAGCGGATCAATCTGGCACGAGCGCTTGCGGCCGAGCCTGATCTGATTCTGTGCGACGAGGTAACGTCCGCACTTGACACCGTGGTAGGCGCGGCGATTCTCGATCTGCTCGCCGACCTGCAACGCAAGCTGGGTGTGTCGTATCTGTTCATTACCCACGACATCGGCAAGATGCGCGCGATCAGCGACGATATCGTCGTGCTGTACTCGGGACATCGCGTCGAAGCGGGCGATCGCGCGGCACTGTGCGCGCCGCCGTTTCATCCGTATGCCGATCTGCTGATTTCATCGGCTCCGGAGTTGCGCACGGGCTGGCTCGATGAGGCCACCATTCGCTGTCACAGCGAATTGCCGCCTATTGGACCCAGCGCGGCGCATTCGGAACTGTGTACGTTTCTCGGGCGCTGTCCGTTGCGCGTCGACGGCTTGTGCAACACCACGGCACCGGCGCGCCGGCAACTGTCGAACGGTGCCGAAGTGCTGTGTCATCGCACGGAGCTCGATCTGACGACCTTGCAGGCCGCAATGGTGCGAGAAGGTACCGTTGTATAACGGGAAGAACGTCATGGCTCTAAGAATCGGTGTTGATATCGGTGGCTCGTTCGCGGACTTTGCAGTACTGAATGATGAAACAGGCGAGCTGAAAACGCTGAAAGTGTTTTCCCGTCCCGATAGCCCTGGCGCCGAAGTTTTACGCGGTATGGAAGGGCTGGCCGAACGCTACGGCATCGATCCGCATGAAGTGGCGTATTTCACGCATGGGACGACGGTGGGCGTCAACGCCGTCGTACAACGCAAGGGTTTGACGCTCGGCCTGATTACGACACGTCACTTCGAAGACGTACTCGATATCGCGCGGCTCAAGGGCCCCGATATGTATAACCTGATGTCGAAGCGCCCCGCGCCGCTGGTGCCGCGCGAGCGTGTCTTCGGCATCGTGGAGCGGCTGACCGCGGACGGCACGGTCGAGACACCCGTGGATGAGGCGAGCGTGCTCGATGCACTCGACAAGCTGCGCCGTGCCGGTTGCGAAGGCGTGGTGATATCGCTGCTGCATTCGTATCGCAATCCGGCTCATGAGCACGAGGTTAAGGCCATCCTCGAGCGGGCCATGCCGGATCTCTTCGTTTCATGTTCCTCCGATGTATGGCCAATCATCCGCGAATACGAACGCACCTCGACGGCGGTGATTGGCGGCTATGTGCAGCCGAAGGTGTCGCACTATCTGTCGTCGTTGCAGCGCGCGCTACGCGAAACCGGCATCGCGGCGGACATGAAGGTCACCAAGTCGAATGGCGGCGTGATGAGCGCCGAAACCGGCAAGACCAATTGCGTGCAGATGATTCTCTCCGGTACGGCGTCCGGCGTGATCGGTGCGGCGTATGTTGCACAGCTGTGCGGCCTGCAGCATTGCATGAGCCTGGACATCGGCGGCACGACGGCTGACGTGGCGCTGATCATCGACGGCGAGCCGCAATACGCAACCGGCGAATATATCGGCGACTTCCAGATTCATATTCCGTCGGTCTCGGTATCTTCGATTGGCGACGGCGGTGGCTCGATTGCGTGGGTCGACGATTTCGGCGTGCTCAAGGTCGGGCCGGAGAGTGCTGGGTCGAACCCCGGGCCGGTGTGCTACGGCCGGGGCGGCACGCGCGCGACGATCACCGATGCCTTCGCCGTGATGGGCGTGATCGGCAACGCGAGCCTCGGCTACAACTCGGTGAAGGTCGATCACGATGCGGCCTGCCGCGCGGTCGAAGTGCTGGCGCAGCGGCTTGGCTCCGATATTTACCGGACCGCGGAAGCGATCGTCAACGTGTCGGTGTCCGGCATGTATGCGGGCGTGAGCCGGATCGTCTCGCGCTTCGGCATCGATCCGCGCACGTTTTCGCTGCTGCCGTTCGGCGGTGCCGGGCCGATGCTCGCGTGCTACTTCGCGCGGGCACTCGGCATGGAGCAGGTTGTTGTGCCGACCACGCCGGGCGTGCTCAGTGCGCTGGGCGGTTTGATTGCGGACACCAAGAACGACTTCGTCAAGACCACCTACTACGATCTCGATGCTGCGGCGCTTGAGGCCCTGCGCGACGATGCACATGCGCTCGAAACGGCGGCGCGAAGCTGGATGGCCGGTGAAACTGCGTCTCCCAGCGATAAGAGCGACGATCGCCCCGCGCGCATCACGGTCTCGGCGGATATGCGCTACAAGGGCCAATCGTTCGAAATCGACACACCCCTTGAACTGGCATGGCTGCAGGAGCGAAACATTGACGCGCTCAGCGAAGCATTCCACCGCGAGCACGCGCGACTCTATGGCCACAGCGATCTGAAAGCAAAGATTCAGATCGTGGCGCTGCGCCTCGTGATCGCGTCAGTAACCCCCAAGCCAGCCTTGCGCCCAATCGAAGCCAGTGAGCAGACGCCGGTGCCGGACGCTTCGGTAAAGGTCTGGATGGACGGCGCGTTCCACGACGCCGCGCTGTTTCACCGCGCCAAACTGCTAGCCGGCCAGCACATGGCCGGACCCGCAGTGATCGCGCAGGACGATTGCACAACCTGCGTGCTGCCTGGTTTCGCGGGACGCGTCGATACCTACGGCAATCTGATACTCACTTACGTTGGCGCGAACTGAACCGGAGCCCGGCATGCAATTCGACAAGGCAGTCCTGCAGATTTTCGCCAACTACTGCGTCGCTGCGGCGGAAAGCATGGCGTACACGCTGGTACGCACCGCACATTCGACCTTCGTGAAAGAGACGGAGGACTTCTCGTGCGCGATCACGACGCCGGATGGACACACGTTCGCTTCACCAAAGACGCTTGGCGCGACCTGGTACGTCGGCCTCGATTACGGCCCGGTGATCGGCATGATCGATCACTACGAGCCGGGCGACATCGGCATGACGAACGATGCATACAGCGGTTTCGTCGCCACCCACACGCCGGATATCGTGCTCTGGAAGCCGGTGTTCTACGAAGGCGAGATCGTCTGCTTCGTGGGCGGCCACATTCACAACACCGATATGGGCGGCGCCGTGCCCGCCTCGCTGTCGCGTACGCTGACCGAGATCGAGCAGGAGGGCATCCGCTTTCCGCCCACCAAGATCGTGCGACGCGGCGTGCTCGACGAAGAGCTGCTGCGCATCATGGCTACCAATGTGCGCGTGCCGGACCAGAACGTCGGTGATTTGCATGCGCAACTGGCGTCGCTGCATACGGGCGAGCGGCGCGTGCTGGAGATCATCGAGCGGTTCGGCATCGACGGTTTCAAGGCGGGCATGCAGGCGTTGCTCGATTACTCGGAAGAGCAGGCGCGCACCGTCATGCGCGGCATTCCCGATGGCGAGTATTTCTTCGCCGAATACGCCGACGAAGACTCGGTGCGCGGCAAGCCGATGCGCGTCGCGTTGACGCTGCGTATCCGCGACGGCAGCGTCGAATTCGACTACACCGGTAGCGATCCGCAGTTGCAGTCGTCATTGAACATCCCGACCGGTGGACGCGAACGGCATGCGCTTGCGCTGGTCGGTTTCGTTTATGTGCTGTACACGCTCAACCCGGAGATCCTGCTGAACAGCGGCATGCTGAGAGTAGCGCGCTGCGTGCTGCCTGAAGGCACGGTGGTGAATGCGCAGCGGCCGGCGGCGGTCGGCATGCGCAGCCTGACCTGCAAGCTGCTGCATTTGCTGACCTTCGGTGCTTTCTCGCAGGCCATTCCTGAGCGGCTCGCCGCTTGCCCCGCAGGCGGCCTGTCGATCCTCAGCGTCAAGACAATGGACCGGCACGGCAGTACGGTCATGGCGTCGATTGGACCTATTGGTGGCGGCGCCGGAGGCATGTCGTTCGATGATGGCGAAGACGGCTCTGGTGCGAACAACGCGTTTTTGCGCAACACGCCTGTGGAGATCAACGAGGCTGAGGTGCCGATCCGTATCACGCGTTACGGCGTGGCGCCCGGTTCAGGTGGCGCAGGACAATTTCGCGGCGGCCAGGGGCTGGTGATGGAATTCAAGGTCTTCTCGCCAAACACGCTCGTCACTGCTCGCAACCGCGACCGCACGCACTTTGCCTCATGGGGCGTTCGCGGCGGCCATGCCGGCGCGAACGCGCGGTTCACCAGGAACCCCGACATGCCGCAGGCGGAGCAACTCGGCAACACGGACCTGGTGATCTGCAATCCGGGCGACGTGATCCGGCTGATTGGTGCGGGAGCAGGAGGATACGGCAGGCCTATCGATCGCGACGTTCGGCGAGTGTGCGAAGACGTGCAACGCGGCTATGTCACGGCACAGGAAGCGCGCGAGGTTTATGCCGTGGCGATTGCCGACGGCGAGATCGACTCTGCCGAAACGGCTGTGTTGCGCGAGCAGGCTCATGCGATGGCGCGCAATACGCCGGTGCCTGCGTTCGAGTTTGGTCCTTACCGTGAAGCTTTCGAAGCGAAGTGGACGCGCGAACGCTATGCCGCGCTCACACATATTTTGTCAGGCGTGCCTGTGCAATGGCGCTATTTCATCAAGCATCGGATTTTCGATGCACTAGATGCGCGTGTCGAAACGCAAGGTGCGGGCGCCGAGGTGATCGAGCAGATCTTTGCGGAGCTCTGTGCTTCGTGGCCCGAGTTGCGTCGCGCGAGTTAACGGAATCGATTTACCGTAAAGAGAGAACCCATTCATGTCGCAGTCTTTATCAGTTAGTTCCGTGCAGAGTTTTTGTTTCGGCGAGCCGCAAGGCGAAGGCACACTGCTTTCGCTGAGTCCGGAGCGTTTGTTGCGCGGTCAGCCCGAGCGCCGCGATTGGCCCGTATTCGAGCGCGGCGACGGCAAGATCAGCACCGGCATCTGGAGCGGCACAGCAGGCGCGTGGCGGATCGATTTCCCCGAAGGACAGTTCGAGTTTTTCCACGTGCTGTCGGGCATTGGCGCGATCGTGCCGGATGAAGGCGAACGCAAACCGTTCGGCCCGGGCGATGCTGTGATGGTGCCGGAAGGTTTTCGCGGCGTGTTCGAAGTGACCGAGAAAGTCACGAAGCAGTATATGTTTGTGCAGAATATCTGAGTGACGCGGCGCGAAGCGGCGCCGCTGTCAGCAGCATCGCTTCACGCCTCTTGCAATAGACAGCGAAACTCAGTTGTCGAGCAATTGCCCCAACCGTACCACCGTCACCCCAGGCCTGAGCTGTCGCAACGACGGCATCACCAGCACGCAATTGTCATAAGGCGTGACCACCGGTTCGCCCTCATTCCAGCCGATCACAGCGCCCGCTTTGGAGAATGTCTCCAAACCGGTATAAGCATCCGCAAAGCGGAAGTCCATACTCTTTGCCACTACCGGCTCCGTGACACGAATGACGCGCATGGCATCCGGCTTCGGCGCGAACCAGTCAGCGGGCAGGTCGGCTTCATCGAGTACGCCGGACAGCACCAGGAAGCGTGCCGTACAGTCCTTCGCCACCACCACCGACGACGGCTCCCAATGCTGGCCGCACTCCACCAGCAGCGCGTTGCGTGTGCTTTGCGGATCGCCGAAGTCGGCATAGTCGCGCATGCGACGCCCTTCCGGATGACCTTCGTCACTGATCACGGTAGCAGGGGCACCCAGTGCGCGGGACAACGCGATGCCTTTCTCCAGGGGACCTGACACGATCAGCGGCGCACTACGCTCATGCATCGAATGCAGGTCGAGCAATGCGTCAACGGTATCGATCACAGGACGCAACGCTCGTGCACGGCGCAGCTCGCTCGAATCTGTGCTCGTGTCATCGAGTTTCGCCGCGGTCCATACCCGGTTGAAATCCTGATCGACGAAGCGCGATGCATCTGGCTTCGAAGCGTCGAAAGTCAGATAAGCCTCGACGTTCGAAAACGCCAGTGTGAGCTTGCCGCGGCGCGGCCGCACGCCGAGATCGAGCAGCCCCTTGACCGTGATCGCGCCGCACACTTCGTTGCCGTGCGTGAGCGCGTTGATCATCACGTGCGAGCCGGGCAGGCCGCTGTCGAACGTGTAGACATACGGAATGCCGGTATTGCCTGCGGCATAGCCGCTCAGGTCGGGGAATTCGACGTCGACCGGGTAGGCGTGGTCCTGCGGTGAGTGGGTTGTCATGTGAGAGTCCATTCGCAGTCGATAAAGGGCCTTTATCCAGGATTCAGGCAAGGCCGCCCTGGCAAAGGTATTTGATGTGCTGGTAGTCGTCGAGACCGTAGCGCGAACCTTCGCGGCCATAGCCCGACTCCTTCACGCCGCCGAACGGCGCCGCCTCGCTCGCGACGGCGCCCTCGTTGATGCCGATCACGCCGCTTTCGAGCCGTCCGGCGACGCGCCAGATGCGCCGCACATCGTTGGAATAGAAGTATGCCGCGAGTCCGAAAGGCGTGTCGTTGGCTTCGCGCAGAACGTCGGCGTGGGCGTCGAAGCGGAACAGCGGTGCAACCGGGCCGAAGGTCTCTTCGCGGAACAGCGCCATGTCGCGGTTGGCGTCGCCGATTACCGTGGGGGCGTAGTAGTGTGGACCGTCCAGCCCTTCACCTTGCAGGCGACGGCCGCCCGTCAGCACTACGGCGCCATGCGCCAGCGCGTCCTGCACGTGACGCTCGATCTTGTCGACCGCACGGGCATTGATCATCGGGCCGATCTGCGAGTCGTCGCGCGTGGCGGGCCCTACCCGCAGAGCGGCAACACGGTCCACCAGCTTGCGCACGAACGCGTCGTAGATGCCGTTTTGCACATACACCCGGTTCGGGCACACGCAGGTCTGGCCACCGTTGCGAAACTTCGAGGCCATCAGGCCGTCGACTGCGGCGTCGAGATCCGCATCGTCGAAAACGATAAACGGCGCGTTGCCACCCAATTCCAGCGAGAGTTTCTTGAGCGTATCAGCCGATTCGCGCGCCAGGTGCTTGCCGACGGGCGTCGATCCAGTGAACGTGATTTTGCGCACACGTGAATCGGCGAGCCAGTTAGAAACGGCTGCCGGCGTGTGTTCGCGCGAGGCGGTCACGACGTTCAGCACGCCAGCCGGCAGGCCGGCCTCTTCGGCGAGACGAGCCAGCGCGAGAGCGGTAAGGGGCGTGTCTTCCGCGGGCTTGGCGACCACCGTACAGCCGGCGGCCAGCGCTGGCGCGATCTTGCGGGCGATCATCGCGAGTGGGAAATTCCACGGCGTGATGGCGGCGACCACGCCGACCGGTTCTTTGATCGCCATCATCCGCTTACCGGGCATCAAGGCGGGAATCATATCGCCGTAGCTGCGTACGGCCTCTTCCGCAAACCATTCCACATACGACGCGCCATACGCCACCTCGCCGCGCGCTTCGGCGAGCGGCTTGCCCTGCTCGCGCGAGATGATGCGCGCGAGGTCCTCGCTATTGGCGACGATCGCGGCATGCCAGCGCTTGAGAAGCTGCGCACGTTCGCGGGCTGTACGCTCGCGCCAGCCATCGAAAGCGGCGTGCGCTGCGTCGGTGGCGGCCTGGGCGTCAGCGTCGCTGCTGTCGGGCACGCTCGTAAATTCGCTTCCGCTAGCCGGATCGCTGACGGGATAGCGTGCGCCATCAATAGCATCGCGCCACTCGCCATTGATGAAGTTGTGCGAGCGGGAAAGTTCTGGACGATGGAGTGTGAGTGGCATGGCGAACGCCTGCAAGAATGAGTTCAGGATAACGAAATAGAAAGCCGGGAAAGCAGCACAAAATCATGCCGCGCCCATTCCTTCAATCGGTCAACGGAAACAGGCTTTCAATCGGGTAGTGGTTCTTCACGAATGGCGACTTGATCACGACGTAGCTGAAGTACTTTTCAATGCCGATGTTACGTTCCAGCAGATTCTCCATCACGCTCTGGTAATGCACGACGCTGCGCGTGACGAACTTGAGCAGATAGTCGTAGCCGCCGCTGACAAGGTGGCATTCGGCGATCTCATCCACGGTGCGGATGCTGGCCTCGAACTTGGCAAAGTCTTCGCGCCGATGGTCCTGCAAGGTCACTTCGGTAAACACGAGCTGGATGTCACCGAGCTTGTTGAGCTGCAGATGTGCGCCGTAGCCCGCGATGTACCCGGCCTTCTCGAGACGCTTCACGCGAATCAGGCACGGGCTCGGCGAGAGACCGACCGCATCCGCGAGGTCGACGTTGGTTATACGGCCCTTCTTTTGGAGCTGGGACAGGATGCGCAGATCGATGCGGTCCAGCTTCATTGAACTAGCGTTGGTTGACACGGAGGCGATGACCTATGGAAGCGCGGTGACGGAACTATCGTAGCACGCTCCGTCATGAAAAAATTTCACGGCAAACCCGTACGCAGCAAGCCTTTCGACGCATTACGCAGCCGCGCCGCGAGGCTGCCGCGCGATGCCCGAGATCAAGCCTCGGGCACGACCTCAGGCAAGACTGGCGCGTACTTCGGGCGCTTCCAGCACCGTATCGAGCGTTTTGCGCAGGCGTTCGAACATCACGTCGAATTCCTCGCGCGTGTAGCAGAGCGCCGGCGCGAAGCCGAGGATGTTGTCGTTGAAGGCGCGGAAGATCAGGCCGTTGCGATAGGCGGTGGTGGCGATCCGCTCGCTCAGGTTCAGTGCAGGGTCGAAGCGGCGCCGGGTGGCTTTGTCCGACACCAGTTCGAGCGCGCCGAGCAGGCCGCGGCTGCGGGCGTCGCCCACCAGCGGATGGTCGAGCAGGTCGCGCAGGCCCGCTTCGAAGCGCGGCGCCTGAGCCACGCCGTTCGCCAGCAGGCCGCCTTCGTGATAGAGCCGCAGCACTTCGAGACCGATGGCCGCGCTGACCGGATGCGCCGAATAGGTCTGACCATGGCCCACGGCCGAACCGGTGCCTGCACCATCGGCAATGCCGTTGTAGACCTCGTCGGACATCAGCACGGCGCCCATCGGCGCATAGCCCGCGGTGAGGCCCTTCGCCACCGTCATCAGATCCGGCTCGACGTCTTCGCCAGCACAGGCGAACAACGGGCCGGTGCGGCCGAAGCCGGTGATGACTTCATCGGCGACGAACAGGATATCGAGTTCGCGGCATGCGTCACGCATCGCCTTGAGCCAGCCTTTCGGCGGCACGATCACGCCGCCCGAGCCCTGGATCGGCTCGCAGAAGAACGCGGCAACGCGCTCGGCGCCGAGCGACTCGACCTTCGCGCGCAGCGCGGCAACCGACGCGTCGATGACCGCTTGCGGATCGTTGCTCGTTTCGCTGCGATACAGATACGGCGAAGGAATGTAATGCTGGTTCGGCAAAGGCAGATCGAAGTTCTGGTGAAACACGCCGAGTGCCGTCAGCCCCGCACCCACCGACGACGAACCGTGATACCCGCGCTCCAGCGCAATGAACTGCTTTTTCTGCGGCCGGCCGGTGGCGTTGTAGAAGTTCGTGATGTAGCGGACTGCCGCGTCCACCGCATCCGAGCCGCCCAGCGTGAAATACACGTGACGCAGCGAGGCGGGCGCCAGTTCAACCAGTTGTTCAGCAAGCCTGATCGCCGGTTCGCAGCCGAAATGGAAATAACCGGTGGCGTAGGGCAAGCGTGTCATCTGTTCGGTCGCGACGCGCACGATGCTCTCGTGACCGTAGCCGGTATTCACGCACCACAGACCAGAGAATGCGTCGAGCAGTTCGTTGCCCTCGCTATCGCGCAGCCATGCGCCACGGCCCGATTCGAGAATGGTCACGCCGCGCTTCTCGTGAGCACGCATGCTGGCAACCGGGTGGATCAGATGTTTGCGGTCGGATTCGATCAGTGAGGACGTGGACATGGTATGGGGTGCGTGAGTTGTGCGCGCAGCAATGCACGGAGTGCCGGAAAGGTGCGCGCAACGCGTGCCGCGAGCGCGAACCGCATGCAATCCATGGTAGCGGGACAGAAACAACGAAGACGCTGGGATTCGCCGCTGCTGGAAGGTGGGAATTGTGTTTTTGCAGGCGGCGCAGCATTTTGTGCTGCGCTGGCGCGCTCAATATCCGCGGGCGCGGTCCACCTGACCGATCAGCGGCTCGCCTTCGCGGTGGCGGCGCAGGTTGTCGAGCACGACATCGACCGCGCTGTCCGGCTGCGTCACGCTGGCAATGTGCGGCGTCAGCATGACGCGCGGGTGATGCCATAGCGGATGATCCGCAGCTAGCGGCTCGGGGTCCGCCACGTCCAGCACGGCGGCGCTCAGTTGCCCGCTTTCGAGCGCCTCTAGCAGATGATCCTGCTGCAGATGACCGCCGCGGCCTGTGTTGATCAGCGCGGCCCCGCGTGGCAATTGCGCAAACAGATCGTGGTTCAGGATATGCCGCGTTGCGGCCGTCAGCGGCAGCAGGCAGATCAGAATATCGGTGCGGGCGAGAAATTGCGGCAGCGTGTCGGCGCCCGCGAAACATTCGATCCCGTCGAGCTCGCGCGGCGAACGGCTCCAGCCGGCGCAGGGAAAGCCAAAACTGGCAAGGCGCGTCAGCACGGCCTCACCCAGTACACCGAGACCCAGCACGCCGACGCGCCGCTCGCCTGCGACGCGGGTGCGCACCGGCTGCCAGCGGCCTTCGCGTTGCTGCGCCGCATAGGTGAGCCAGTCGCGGTGCAGCGCCAGCGTGGCGAGCGTCGTGTATTCGACCATCCCCGCCACGATGCCCGGTTCGATCATCCGCACTACCGGCAGATGCGCCGGAATGGCCGACAGATCGAACTGGTCGATCCCGGCGCCCACCGAAAACACCAGTTCCAGATTGGGAAAGGCTGTGGCGAGATCGCGCGGCGGTTCCCAGACGGCGAGGTAGCGCACGGCGTGGGCGTCGTCGCCTGAACTGCCGTCCGGCCAGATGCGGAAGGGGATGTCCGGGGCTTTTTCGGCAAAGAGGCGCGCCCATTGGGCGCCGCGCACGGTGTCGGCCTTGTAGAGGAAGGTCATCTCGCGGGGTCCTGGGCGTCGTCGTTTGGGGAGGGCGGTGAGGATCTTTGGAGGCCTATAGCGCCTAGCCGAGCGCCTGGTTGGTGATGGCGTAAACGCGTACGTCGCTTTCAGGCTGGGGCGCGGCGCCCCGCACCATGGTGACGACTGCATCCACCTGTTGCAGTCCGAGACCGTCGAGCCAGTCGGACAGACCCGAGTTACCGTCGACGTCGATACGCACGAACTTGCCTTCGTTCGATCCAACCAGGTGGCTGATCAACGCCTGGGCGCCTTCGATATGCGGCGCCACCAGCGGCCCGATCACATGACCGCGGCCGAAGCGGCGCATTAGCGCGAAGCCAACCGGTTCGCCGTCGCGATCGAGCACGACACCTTCCGCCACGTTCAGTAACGCGCCCAGCACCTGCGTGCGATCATAGCCCGCGGCGCGGTTTAACAGGGCCGAGAGCCGGCCCGGATCGCGCGCGCCGAGTGGACGGATCCGTTCGCCGGGCGCCAGTTGCACGGCCGGCGGATGCGCGCCACCCGTGCCCTGGTGTTGATGGATGCTGCCGATAGCCTTGAAGCCGAACTTTTCGTAGAGCGGCTGGCCGGCCGGCGTGGCGTTCAGAAAGGTGGTGCGCTCGCCGAGCGCGTCCATCGTGCGGGTCATCAGATCGCGGCCGATGCCGCGGCCTTGCTGTTCGGGAGCGACGATCACCATGCCGAGCGAGGCGTGATCCGCACCGAATTTCCAGTGCAACGCGGTGCCGAGCAGGGTGCCGTGGTCCTCGGCGCCGACGCCCGTGCCCAGGTTCAGCGCGAATTCCCAGTCTTCGCGGCGATGCGGCCATTTGACCGCCACCGACAGTTCGTGCGCGGCGGGCAGATCGCCGGCCGTCAGCGGACGAAACCGGACAGGTGCTCCAGCAAGCGGTTCAGTCACTTTCCACTCCTCTTCAATATGCCTGCGTAATGTCGCACCGGCAAAATACTGCGGCTAGGACGATCTTATTGCGCGGGCCGCAGCGTGGGAATACCGCACGCTGCGCTGCGCACAGCCCTCATAACGCGTGCTCCGCGCGGTCGTGGCCGGTCATCATGGCAGCAAATGCTGCGCTATCGCCCGTACCATGATTCGAATCTCGTCTGCGACCTGGAATTGACACAATGGACAGCTTCGATCCCGCTCTGATTGCCGTGCGCGGCGCGCACTTCATAGGTGGCCGCTATGTAGACGGTGCCGCTGCACTCGATGTCACGCGCCCCTCGGACGGCGCAGTCTACGCGGATCTGCCGATCGCCGACGCCGATCTGGTGGATCGTGCTGTCGAGGATGCCTGGCACGCCTTCCGGACCAGCGACTGGGCACGCTGCGCGCCGCGCGAACGGGCGCGCACGCTGCGCCGCTGGGCCGAATTGATCGAGGCGGATGTGGACACGCTGGCGCGTCTGGAGTCGGTCGGCTCGACCCGGCCCATTCGCGATGCCGCCGCGTGGGATGTGCCGTTCACCGCCGAAGGTATCCGCTTCTACTCCGAATTCGCCGACAAGATCGGCGGCGAGGTCGCGGCGACGCGACCCGATCATCTTGGCATGATCATCGCCGAGCCGTACGGTGTGATCGGCGCGATCGCGCCGTGGAATTTTCCGCTGGTGATGGCGTCCTGGAAAATCGCCCCGGCGCTTGCAGCGGGCAATGCGGTGGTGCTGAAGCCGTCGGAGATGACGCCGTTTTCGGTGCTGCGTTTGGCCGAACTCGCGATCGAAGCCGGCATCCCGCCGGGCATCTTCAATGTCGTGCAAGGCGACGGGCGCGTCACGGGCGACGCACTGGTGCGTCATCCGAAGATCGCCAAGGTGACCTTCACCGGCTCGAGCCAGACTGGTGCGGCCATCATGACGGCCTGCGCGCAGACCGGCACCAAGCCTGTGACGCTGGAGCTTGGCGGCAAGAGTCCGCAAGTCGTGTTCGCGGATGCGCCCGATCTCGATCTGGTGGCGCGCCGTATCGCCGGCGCGATTGCCGGCAATGCTGGGCAGGTGTGTGTGGCGGGTTCGCGCTTGATCGTCGAACGTTCGGCCGCGCCGCGTCTGATCGACGGTATTGCCTCCGCGTTCGCTGCGTTGAAGCCTGGGCACACGTGGGCCGCGGGCACGACGCTGCCGCCGATCATCTCGGCCAAGCAGGCACAGCGTATCGAAGGCATCGTCGCGCGTAGCGTCGGGCAGGGCGCACAGATTGCCGCGGGCGGCACGCGCCTGCCGGTGGCTGGTGAGGGGGCCTTCTACGCGCCGACCATCCTGACCAACGTGACTGCAGACTCCGAGGCTGTGCGTGAAGAAGTGTTCGGGCCCGTGCTCACGGTGCAGACCTTCGATGACGAAGACGAGGCGCTCGCGCTCGCCAGCCACGAGAAATATGGTCTGGCGTCGGGCGTTCATACGGCCGATCTGAGCCGCGCGCTACGGGCCATGCGTAGCATCGAAGCGGGCACGGTGTGGATCAACCGCTATGGGCGTACTTCCGATTTTGTGATTCCCACTGGTGGCTACAAGCAATCCGGACTCGGCAAGGATCTCGGCCGCCAGGCGTTTGAAGCGAATCTGCGTTTCAAGAGCGTGCTGATCGATCTGAATCAGGGGGCTTGAATCTGCGTGCGGGCGTGGCTTTCACGCGCGTCGATTTCAGCTCATACATAAGCCCTGCTGCGCGTAGCACGATGTGCTGCTAAACGCGGCGTCTATAGCTTCCAATACGGCCGCGTCGGTCTCCGACGCGGCCGTTGTCGTTTATGTCGTCGCCTGGCGATCGCCGTCAAGGACCCCGTGAAACCTTGATTGGCCTGGCTGAGCGCGCCCGCGTAAGGGCATACCCGGGTCGACGAAATGCTGTTCTGAGCCCCTTCAGCGGATGCCGCATACTGTGCTGCGAGCGCAGCGAAAAACGGCGGATTGTGTGTTCAGCGCCGTCCATAACACGACAACCCGCATTTTTTGGGGTGGTGTAATTCTCTTCAAGCAGCCGTCGCCGCGCGTGCAGTGACTGCTTTCCCGCTGACTATTGCCCACCAAAGGACATAGACATGACCCGCTTCAGGCCCAAATACATCACCTTCGACTGCTACGGCACGCTGACCCGTTTCCGCATGGGCGACATGGCCCGCGAAATTTTTGCCGACCGCGTCAGCGCCGACCATATGGATCAGTTCGTGCGCGACTTCTCGGCGTTTCGCCTTGACGAAGTGCTCGGCGCCTGGAAGCCGTATCAGGAAGTCGTGAAGAACGCCGTGCGCCGCACGCTCAAGCGCTGGAATCTCGCCTACGACGACGCCGAAGCCCAACGTTTCTACGACGCCGTCCCGACCTGGGGTCCGCACGCGGATGTGCCGGAAGGTCTTGCCAAGGTCGCGAAGGAAATCCCGCTGGTGATCCTGTCGAACGCATCGAACGACCAGATCCAGAGCAATGTCGACAAGCTCGGCGCGCCGTTTCATGCTGTGTTCACAGCGCAAATGGCACAAGCGTACAAGCCGCGTCTGCAAGCGTTCGAATACATGCTGGACAACCTCGGCTGCGGCCCGGAAGACATCCTGCATGTGTCGTCGAGCCTGCGCTACGACCTGATGTCGGCCAACGATCTCGGCATCAAGAACAAGGTGTTCGTCGCGCGCGGTCATGAACCGTCGACGCCGTTCTACAACTACACCGAGATCAAGGACATCGGCGGCTTGGCCGGCGTCGTCGGTCTTTAAGCCTGGTTTGACGCACTGATGCACTGACGCGCTCAAGCGCGAAGGAACCCGATGAAGCTTGATTCGTACTGGCTCGACACTGCGCCGCCGTTTCTGCACGGGCAGCAAGGCCCGCTCGAAGGCGGCTCCGATGTGGTGGTGATCGGCGGCGGCTTTACCGGCCTGTCTGCGGCACTCGAGTTGGCGAAGCGCGGTATTCCGGTGACGGTGCTGGAAGCCGGACGCATAGCCGGTGAAGCGTCGGGCCGCAATGGCGGCCAGTGCAACACCGGTCTCGCGCACGATTATGCGGCGCTGGCCGAGCGTATCGGTGCGGACAATGCGCGCGATTTCTATCGTGCGTATGAGAGTGCGGTGGGGACGGTGGCGTCGATCGTCAGCGAAGAGAAGATCGATTGCGATTTTTTCCGCGGCGGCAAGATCAAGCTCGCGGCCAAGCCTCAGCACTTCGACAAGCTTGCCAAAAGCTACGAATCGCTGTTGCGCAATGTCGATTCGGATGTCGAACTGATTCCTCCGGAACGGATTCGCGAGGAAGTCGGCTCCGATGGTTTTTACGGCGGCCTCGTGCAGCGCAACGGTGCGCAGATGCATATGGGCAAGTTTGGCGTGGGCCTTGCGAATGCCGCTGTCAAACACGGCGCGCGCATTTTTGAATACACACCGGTGACGGGCCTCAAGCGCCTCGAAGGCGAACGTTACGAAGTGGCCACCGAGTTCGGCAAGATCCGCGCCGGGCGTGTGCTGGTTGCTACAGGCGCTTCGCAGATCGGCCCATTGCAGTGGTTCCGGCGCCGCATTGCGCCGGTAGGCAGCTTTATCGTCGTCACCGAACCTTTGACGACCGCACAACTCGACGAGATCGTGCCGAAGCGCCGCGCTTATGTGACCACACGCAACATCGGCAACTACTTTCGCGCGACGGCCGACAACCGTTTGCTGTTCGGCGGTCGTGCCCGTTTTGCCATGTCGAATCCGCGTTCCGACGAAAAGAGCGGCCAGATCCTGCGTGCAGGTCTCGCCAACTACTTTCCGAAACTGGCCGACGTGGGCCTCGATTATTGCTGGGGCGGCCTCGTCGACATGACGGCGGACCGGTTGCCGCGCGCGGGCCAGCATGAGGGACTGTTTTACTCGATGGGCTACAGCGGCCATGGTGTGCAGATGTCGGTGCACATGGGTCGCTTGATGGCCGACGTGATGTTCGGCGCCGCCGCGAGCAACCCATGGCGCAAGCTGGAGTGGCCCGCCATTCCAGGCCATTTCGGCCATGCGTGGTTTCTGCCGCTGGTGGGCGCGTATTACCGTTTGCAGGACATTCTGCATTGAACCGATGCAGGGGCAGTACTGTTGTTTGCCGTAGCAGCGCATCTCGTTGCTACGGTTTTCACCAACCATTCCGAGGATGACCATGTTGCGTTTTACCCGTGAGCTTCGCCCCGCAGCACGCCTGCAAGCCGTTCAACGCTTCGCTCTTCAGGCTGGCGTAGCCCTTTCCATGATGTTCGGCGCAAGCCTGAGCCATGCCGATACGCCGACGCTGACCGCGGGTTCGCCGCCGTCGAGCGCACCGACCACCTTCATGGATGTGAAGACGCAGAAGATCGAAGGCCTGATGCCCGATGTGGTGGATGCGGTCGGCAAGCGCGAAGGCTTCAACGTCTCGTTCGATGCGGTGCCGTTTTCGGCGCTGATCCAGTCGGCCGTATCGGGCAAGATCGACATCATCGTGGCGGGCATGACGCCGACGCCGAAGCGCGCTGAAGTGGTCGACTTCTCGCAACCGGTTACCGCATTCGGCGAAGGCATCATCGTCAAGGATTCGAACAAGACGGATTACAAGTCGGTGCAGGACCTGAAGGGCACCGTAGTGGGCGCGCCCACCGGCACCGATTACGGCGATCAACTGGTCAAGCTCGGCATTTTCAAGGAAGTGAAGATGTACGACAGCCCCGCCGACATGACGCGCGACGTGGTGCTGGGCCGCATTATCGCCGGCTTTAGCGACTATCCGATTCTCAAGGCGCAGGAAGCGTCGGGCGGCCTGCGCGGCGCTCGCGTGGTGAACGACTACGTGCCGATGGAGAAATTCGACATCGCCATCGCCGTGAAGAAGGGCAATGGTGCACTGCTCGCCAAGATCAACGATGCTCTGACGAAGATGAAGGCCGACGGCTCGCTCAATGCGATCCTGAAGAAGTGGAATCTCGCAAGCTGAACGCGAACCCACCCCGATTCTGAAGAGCACACCGTATGCATTGGCGCGATATAACCGATTTTGTCCCGATTCTGTTCACGGGCGCCCTGATGAGCATCCTCATCACGCTGGGGTGTCTGGTATTGAGCACCGTGCTCGGACTCGTCTGGGCGTTGTTGAAAATGTCGCGCCATCCCGGTGTCGTCACGGTGGTCAGTGCGATGATCAACGTGGTGCGCGGTTTGCCGATGATCGTGCTGCTGTTTTACATCTACTTCGTGCTGCCGGACGTCGGCATTCAGATGACGGCGCTCGAAGCGAGCATCATTGGTCTGGGCTTCGGCTACTCGACCTATGTGGCGGAAATCATCCGCTCGGGCATCGAAGCCGTCGACCCTGGCCAGTTCGAAGCGGCCCAGTCGATCGGCATGGGTCGCGTGAAGACGATGTATCGCGTGATCCTGCCGCAAGCCGTGCGCGTTGCGTTGCCGCCGTATGCGAATACGCTGGTCATGATGCTGAAGGACTCGTCGCTGGCTTCGACGATCACCGTTGCCGAGATGACGCGTGAAGGTCAGTTGATCGCGGCGTCCACGTTTCAGAACGTGACTGTCTATACGCTGGTGGCGCTGGGGTACCTGGCGATGAGTCTGCCGCTGATGAGCCTGACGCGTCATCTGGAAAAGCGTTTCGGCAAGCACAAGGCGAAGTAACCGCGACACGAAGGCGACATGAAGGCTGTACGAACGCTAAACGAGGCCTCTAGCGAGGTCGCAAGCCGGGCCTCAAGCGAGGATGCCATGATCGAGATCGTTGATGTGCACAAGAGCTTCGGCGCCGTTCCGGTGCTGAAGGGCATTTCGTTGAATATCAAGCAGGGCGAAGTAGTGTGCCTGATCGGCGCATCGGGCTCCGGGAAATCGACTCTGCTGCGCTGTATTAACGCGCTCGAGTCGTACGATACCGGTGATATCAAGCTGATGGATCAGCGCGTCGAGCAACGCTCGCGTCACATCAACCGCTTGCGTACGCAAGTGGGCATGGTGTTTCAGCGCTTCAATCTGTTTCCGCATCGCACTGCGCTCGAAAATGTGATGGAAGGCCCTGTTCATGTGAAGGGCGAGCCGAAGCAGCAGGCGCATCGCGAGGCGATCGAATTGCTCGGCAAAGTGGGGCTCGGCGAGAAGCTGCATGCGTATCCGCACCAGCTCTCGGGTGGCCAGCAGCAACGTGTGGCGATTGCGCGCTCGCTTGCCATGAAGCCGAAGGCGATTCTGTTCGACGAGCCGACTTCCGCGCTCGATCCAGAACTGGTAGGCGAAGTGCTCGCGGTGATGCGTACGCTCGCGCGCGAGGGCATGACGATGCTGGTGGTCACGCATGAAATGGGCTTTGCCCGCGAAGTGGCCGACCGGGTGTGCTTTCTGCACGGTGGTCTGATCATCGAAGAAGGCAGCGCGCAGCAGGTGCTGTGCTCGCCGCGCGAGCCGCGCACGCGCGAATTCCTGCGTCACGTGCTCACGAACCGGATGGAGACGACAGACGATAGCGCTGGCGCCAATAACGATGGCCACGCGCATGGAGCGACAGCATGAACGGACGATTCATCCGGCTTGGCGAAACCGGACGCAAGAGCGTGAAGATTCGCGTGGACGGTAAAGAGGTAGAAGCGCTCGCAGGCGACACGCTGCTGGTGGCGATGCTCTGCTCTGTGGATCATGTGCGTCAATCGGAATTCGGCAATGAGGTGCGCGCGGGCTTCTGCCTGATGGGCGCCTGCCAGGACTGCTGGGTCTGGACCTCAGACGGCGAGCGGCTGCGTGCCTGCACGACCGTGGTCAGCGAAGGGCTGCATATCCTGACGACTCAAGCGGAGGAGCAATGGGCGAACCTGTGATGGGCCAACCTCGCGTGATTATCGTCGGTGCGGGGCCGGCGGGTGTGCGTTGTGCGCAGACGCTGCTGGCTGCCGGCATCCGCCCGATCGTCATTGATGAAGGCCGCCGCGACGGCGGGCAGATTTATCGACGTCAGCCGGAGAATTTTTCTCGCCCTTACGCGAAGTTGTATGGGACTGAAGCTCCCCGCGCGGAGGATTTGCACAACACGTTCCAACGTTTGCGTCCGCAACTCGATTATCGGCCGGAAACGCTCGCGTGGAATGTCGCGGAGCGCAAGCTGCATGTCGTTCGTGACGGGCACGCAAGCTCACTGCCTTATGACGCGTTGATCCTGTGCCCAGGCGCGACCGATCGTCTGATGCCGGTAAAGGGCTGGCAATTCGCGGGCACTTACAGCCTCGGTGCGTCGCAGATTGCGTTGAAGTCCCAAGCTGTTTCGATTGGCCGCAAAGTGGTGTTCATGGGCTCGGGGCCGTTGCTGTATCTGGTCGCGAGTCAGTATGTGCAAGCCGGCGCTCAAGTGGCGGCAGTGCTCGATACGTCGAAGCTCGGGCAACGTCTGCGCGCGCTGCCGAAACTGCTGGCACGGCCCGATGTATTGAAGAAGGGCGCCGCGCTCGTCTCGTCACTCAAGAAGGCGGGCGTTGTTGTAGAGAACGGCATCGAGCCACTGGAAATCGTGGGCTCTGACGCCGCCGGCGTGCAAGGCGTGAGCTATCGAAATGCAAGAGGACAGGTAGAGCAGATCGCTTGCGATGCGGTAGCGCTCGGCTATCACCTGCGCCCTGAATCGCAACTCGCAGATCTCGCGCGCTGCGCGTTCCGCTTCGACGACAAGTCGCGCCAGTGGCTGCCGCAGATCGACGAACTGGGCCGCAGCTCGGAAGCGGGCGTGTATCTCGCAGGCGACGGTGTGCGTGTGCTCGGCGCAGACGGTGCGGAACTGGCAGGCCGTCTTGCCGCCTATGCGGCATTGCAGGATCTAGGCCACGATATTGACGCCACTACGCTGGACGAACTGAAACGCCAGCAACAGAAGATGGATCGTTTCCGCCAGGGCTTGGTGGAAGCTTTTCCGTGGCCCGCTGCGCAAGCCGCGCGCCTCTCTGACGACACAGTGGTGTGCCGCTGCGAAGGCATCACCGTTGGCGAACTACGCCGTGTGATCCGGGAAGAGGGCGCGTGCGAAGCGAATCGCGCTAAAGCCTTCAGCCGGGTCGGCATGGGACGCTGCCAGGGTCGCTATTGCGGCCATGCAGCAGCGGAAATCATCGCGGATGCGGCCGCTGTGCCGGTCGAACTGGTCGGCCGCTTGCGCGGGCAAGCGCCCGTCAAGCCGCTTTCGATCGCTACCGTTGAGGAGGTCGAATGAGTCGCTCGCAAGCAGATGTGATCATTGTCGGTGGCGGCTTCATGGGCGCGGCCACCGCATTTTTCCTGCGCCAGCGCGGCCGTTCGGTGATTCTGCTCGAGCGTGGCCTCGTCGGACAGCAGGCCAGCGGCGTCAACTTCGGCAATGTGCGGCGCCAGGGGCGTTTCCTGCCGCAATTGCCGCTCGCGAATCGCTCGCGTGAGATCTGGGGCAAGTTGCCGGAACTGATCCAGCACGACGCAGAGTTTCTGATGTCGGGCCACATTCGCATCGCCTATCGCGACGAACAGGCCGACCAGTTTGAAATCTATGCAAAAGAGGCTAGCCAGTACGGCTTAAAGCTTGACCTCTTTCGCGGCGCTGAAATGAAGGCGCGCTTTCCGTTCCTCGGCCCGGAAGTGCTGTGTGCGTCGTATTCGGAGAAAGACGGTCATGCGAATCCGCGGCTCGCGGCGCCGGCATTCGGGCGTGCCGCGGCTCGTCTCGGTGCGCAGATTATCGAGAACACGGAGATCTTGACCGTCGAAAAGGAAGGCGCGGAATTTCGCGCTACCAGTACGGATGGCCGCACGTTCCATGCGCCGGTGCTGTTAGTGACTGCGGGAGCATGGGGTAGTTTGTTGAGCGAACAGTTCGGCGAGCCGGTGCCGATCGCCGTGCATGGCCCGCAAATGGCCGTGACCGAACCGACCACCTATGGAATCCGTCCGGTAGTGGGCGTGTCGTCGCCGAATATCGAGGAAGTGCTGTATTTCCGCCAGGTCAAGCGCGGCAACATCGTGATTGGCGGTTGTGCTCGGGGGCCGGCTTATCCCGACGTGCGGCGCGCTTATGTGTTGCCGCAGAACACCATGCTGCAGTTTCGTCAGATGCACCGCCTTGCGCCGGCGCTGGCGAAGCTCAATATTATCCGCGTGTGGAGCGGGATTGAAGGCTATATGCCCGATGATCGTCCGGTCATGGGCGCAAGCGGCAATGTCAGCGGCCTTTACTACGCGTTCGGTTTTTGCGGACATGGCTTTCAGCTCGGACCGGGCGTGGGCGACACGATGGCCGAACTGATCGACACCGGCGCAACCAGCACGCCGCTGGAACCGTTCGATATTCGCCGTTTTGCCACCGTGGCCACACGGGCACAGCAAGCTGCTTAGGAATCGAGATCATGCTGACCGATCACGCAAGCATGTTTGCGGACGATGTGACCGAGAAGGCACCGGCCGCATCGCTTCGTCTTGATCTGGCTACGACGCTCGCACAACCGCGTCGTGCGACGAGGCCCATAGAACGGGCGATCGAGTTCATCGAAACATCGTTCTCCCAACCTGTGACGCTCGCCACACTCGCTGCCCAGGCGGAGTTGAGCGTATCGCGCTTTGCAGCGCTATTTCGCGCGGAGATGGGGATCTCGCCGCATCGCTATGTTTGCCAGGTCAGAATCCGGCACGCGCAGCGTCTTTTGCGTGGAGGGTTGCCGCCGTCGATCGTGGCGACGGAAGTGGGCTTCTTCGATCAGAGCCACCTCGGCCGGCATTTCAAGCGTGCGGTGGGCACGACGCCTAGCGCGTACCTGGCGTCGCGTAGTTAGGGTGCTGTTGGTGCACAGCTGGCGGGTGGCTAGCTATAGCTGGCGAGTAGCTAACGCGAGGCCGCACGCGGTGGCCTCGCTGCAGGCTCAATCAAACGTAGTTACCAATCCGTTCCGCAATCGCCGCACCAATCTCATCCGTCGACGCTTCCCCGCCCATATCGCGCGTGCGCGGTCCTTGCTTCAGCACGTCCGAGATCGCCGCCACAATCGCTTCATGCGCATCGTGCTCAGCGCCCGCACCTTCGCCGAGGAAGTCGAGCATCATCGCCGCGGACCAGATCATCGCAACCGGATTGGCGATATGCTGGCCTGCAATATCCGGCGCCGAGCCGTGAACCGGTTCGAATAGCGAAGGAAAGCGCCGCTCGGGATTCAGGTTCGCGGAGGAGGCAATGCCGATCGTGCCCGTGCAGGCCGGACCGAGATCCGAGAGAATGTCGCCGAACAGGTTGGACGCAACCACTACATCGAAGCGCTGCGGCTGCAACACGAAACGTGCGCACAGGATGTCGATATGCTGCTTGTCCCACGTGATGTCGGGGTACGTGGCCGCGATTTCGGCGGCGCGCTCGTCCCACCAAGGCATGCTGATGGAAATGCCGTTGCTCTTGGTTGCTACCGTCACATGACGCCGGGCGCGGCGTTGCGCGAGATCGAAGGCGAACTTCAATACGCGGTTGGTGCCGTGACGCGTGAAGATGGACTGCTGCATCACCACTTCACGCTCGGTGCCTTCGAACATCTTGCCGCCCACTGACGAATACTCGCCCTCGGTGTTCTCGCGCACGACGAAGAAGTCGATGTCTTTCGCGTTGTGTTCGGCGAGCGGCGAGCGCACGCCTTCAAACGTGCGTGCCGGGCGCAGATTGACGTATTGGTCGAACTCGCGGCGGAACTTGAGAAGCGAGCCCCACAGCGAGATATGATCGGGCACGGTGTCGGGCCAGCCGACCGCGCCGAACAGGATGGCATCGCAGTCGGCAAGCTGGGTTTTCCAGTCGTCCGGCATCATCTGGCCGGTTTGCGCGTAGTAGTCGCAACTGGCCCACTCGATGTGCTTGTACGAGAGTTCGACGCCGAAGCGGCGGCTGACTGAGTCGAGGACGCGGAGCGCTTCCGGCATTACTTCACGGCCGATGCCGTCGCCGGGGATCACGGCGATACGATGTTGTTTGCGGGTCATGTCGAACGTCCGGATGAATAGCGTTGGGCCGTAGATGGAGGACAATGCGCGGCGCGACGGCAGGCCACGCGAGTGAATCCATTCTATTGATCCGGACGAGGCGAAACAGCCCTTTGCAGGTTAATCCACTTTCCACGAATCGTGAATAAAACGCCCAATCTCGCCGACCTTCGCGTGTTCTGTGCTGTTGCGCGGCATGCCAGTTTCAGCGCCACCGCGGAATTGCTGGGCGTGTCGCCCGCGTTCGTCAGCAAGCGTGTCGCCATGCTCGAAGCCGATCTCGGCACGCGCTTGCTACACCGCTCCACGCGGCGTGTGACGATCACCGAGGCGGGCGCGCAGGTCTTCGCCTGGGCCGAGAAGATTCTCGATGACGTGGAGCACCTGGTCGAAGATGTCTCCACGACGCAGCGCATCCCGAGCGGCACGCTGCGCATTTCCAGCAGCTTCGGCTTTGGGCGGCATGTGGTTGCGCCCGCGGTGGCGCGCTTGTCGGCGGCATATCCGCAACTGAATGTGCGGCTTGACCTGCTCGACCGGATCGTCGATGTTGCTGCGGAGGGTTTCGATCTCGACGTGCGCATCGGCGACGAGATCGCGCCGCATCTGATTGCGCGCAAGCTGGCGGCGAACCATAGGGTGTTGTGTGCGTCGCCGGAGTATCTGGAACGTCATGGCAAGCCGCGCGAACTGGCCGACCTCGTTGCGCACCGCTGTCTGGTCATCAAGGAGCGCGATCACCCGTTCGGCGTGTGGCGGCTCAGCGTCAAGGGCAAGGAGACGCAGTTGAAGGTGACTGGGCCGCTCTCGACAAATCACGGGGAGATCGCGGTGCAATGGGCCGTGGCCGGGTACGGCATCGTACTGCGTTCGATCTGGGACGTCGCGCCGTTGCTGGCGAACGGTACGCTTGTGCAGGTCTTGCCGCAGGTGTCCCAGGCCGCGAACGTATGGGCGGTGTATCCCGAACGCCGTGCGAGTTCTGCAAAAGTGCGGGCGTGCGTGGACTTTCTGGTGAAAGAGTTCAAGGGGTGGAAGGGCGGCGCGGCGCTTCACAGTGCGTCATGAAAAATCACTCCGAGCGTGTGGCGATGCCCTGAAAGCAGCCGGCTCACGCCATGCCGCATATTGACCCGGTAACTGCCGCGTGTTCCCTGCACGGGGCGATGATGCACGGCGAACACAACAGCATCGCCTTTACGTAATGGCATCACCGCAACGCGCGATTGCATACGCGGCCGCTGCTCGGTCAGCACAAACTCGCCGCCGGTGAAATCTTCTCCCGGCTCGGAGAGCAGGATAGCCAACTGCAGCGGAAACACGTGCTCGCCGTACAGATCCTGATGCAGGCAGTTGTAGTCGTCCTTCGCGTACTGAAGGATCAGCGGCGTCGGCCGTGTCTGACCGGCATCGTGGCAACGGCGGATGAATTCGGCGTGCTGCGCGGGGTAGCATGCGTCGATATGCATGAGCGTGTTCCATCGGTTCGCTACCGGCACCAGATGCGGATATACCGAGCGGCGCAGCGTACCAATCAGATCGGGCAGTGGATAGCCATAGTACTTGTATTCGCCGCGACCGAAACCGTGGCGCTCCATCACAACCCGGCTGCGATATAGCTCATCGCATGAATAAAGCGCGCTTAGTGCATCGCATGCCTGCGGCGACAGGAGGCCTTGAATCATCGCGCTGCCGTGCTGGTCGAGACTCTGCTCGACGTTCCACCAGTCAACTGCCTCGATGCGGCGCGCCGTCTCTGCGTCCGATGCATCAAGTAAAGCAATGGTCGTATCGGTGACGTTCGCGTTTTGGGGAACGTGCTTCAGAACGGTGTTCATGCGAGGCTCCAGATTCTGCTTCAATAGACCCAGTGTATGAAAATGCGCGTCGCCGGACACCCCGGGTCTTGCTTTCCAATTCGGTGGAACTCCTCTGGCGGGCAGCAGTCATGGATTTGAAAGGCCAGGTCTTAACCAAATCCAAAGACTCGCTTCAGAAATGCGAACTTCGCGAAACGTGCCATAAGGTTCATAGTAATAGTCTGTTTAGCTTATCCGGAGTGCCGCCCATGTCCGCTTCTCCCCAGAGTCTCGACGCCTGGCTCGAAAAGCAGGAGGTCGTCAAGGACACCATCACCGCCTTTCCCCTGGCGGCGTTGGCGGCAACGCTGGACCGGACCGAAGCGGGCGATGTGGTCCCGCCAATGTGGCACTGGCTGTATTTCTTGCCGGTGTCGCCGCTGGCAGAGGCGGGGCCGGACGGTCATCCGAAGCGCGGCGGCTTTCTCCCGCCCGTGCCGTTGCCGCGGCGGATGTGGGCCGGTGGGCGTCTCACGTTCCACGAGCCGCTGAAAGTGGGCGAGCGTGCCGTGCGCACCTCGACCATCGCCAACATCGAGGACAAGACGGGGCGCTCGGGCCGTCTCGTGTTCGTCACGGTGCAGCATACGGTTGAGGTTGGCGGCGAGCTGAAGATCGAAGAAGAGCACGACATCGTCTATCGGGACGCGCCGCACCCCGATGCGCCTCCGCCAAAAGCGGCGCCTGCGCCGGAGGGCGAAACGTGGCGGCGCACGATTCAAACTGACCCGGTATTGCTGTTCCGCTATTCGGCACTGACCTTCAACAGCCACCGCATTCACTACGACTATCCCTACGTGACCGGGGTTGAGGGTTATCCGGACCTGGTCGTGCACGGCCCGTTGATTGCGACGCTGCTAGTTGACCTCGTGCGCCGCGAGTTACCCGACGCCACGCTGCAAAGTTTTGCTTTCAAGGCGCTACGTCCGACCTTCGCGAACCACCCGTTCACTGTTTGCGGCAAGCCCTCTGACGACGGCAAGACCATCGATCTGTGGGCCAAAGATCACGAGGGTTATCTGACGATGCGCGCCACGGCGGCAATAGCCTGACTCGGGCCGCCGCTGTGCAGCACCGCCGAACTTCAACGCTTGCCCTCGAACACCAACTGCCATTTCCATGCAAACGACGCAATCCGATTCTTTCCAGGACATTCGCGAAGCTGTGCGCGATCTGTGCCAGCAGTTTTCCGGCGAATACTTTCGCAAGATCGACGAGGCGCGCGGCTATCCCGAAGCCTTCGTCGATGCTCTGACCAAAGCGGGCTGGCTCGCCGCGCTGATTCCGCAGGAGTACGGCGGCTCGGGACTCGGTCTGACGGAAGCGTCGGTCATCATGGAGGAAATCAACCGGGCCGGCGGCAACTCGGGCGCGTGTCACGGGCAGATGTACAACATGGGCACGCTGCTGCGGCACGGCTCAGCGGAGCAGAAACTCAGGTATCTGCCGAAGATCGCCAGCGGAGATTTGCGTCTGCAATCGATGGGGGTGACCGAACCCACCACCGGCACGGACACCACCAGGATCAAGACCACCGCCGAGCGTCGCGGCGACCGCTACGTGATCAACGGACAGAAGGTGTGGATTTCGCGTGTGCAGCATTCGGATCTCATGATCCTGCTTGCCCGCACCACGCCGCTTGCTGACGTAAAGAAGAAATCCGAGGGCATGTCGATCTTTATCGTCGATCTGCGCGAGGCGATCGGCCACGGTTTGACCGTGCAGCCGATCCTGAACATGGTCAATCACGAGACCAACGAACTGTTCTTCGACAACCTCGAAATTCCCGCGGAAAACCTGATCGGCGAAGAAGGTCAGGGCTTTAAATACATTCTCGATGGGCTGAATGCGGAACGCACGCTGATCGCAGCGGAGTGTATCGGCGACGGTTACTGGTTCGTCGACAAGGTCTCGGCTTATGTGAAAGAGCGCGTCGTCTTCGGTCGCCCGATTGGGCAGAACCAGGGGGTGCAGTTTCCTATCGCGCGCTCGTACGTCAATGTCGAGGCTGCAAGCCTGATGCGTTTCGAAGCCGCACGCCGCTTCGACGCGCATGAACCGTGCGGTGCCCAGGCGAACATGGCCAAACTGCTGGCTGCGGACGCCTCGTGGGAAGCAGCGAACGCGTGTCTGCAATTTCACGGCGGTTTTGGTTTTGCATGCGAATACGATGTAGAGCGCAAGTTTCGCGAAACGCGCCTGTATCAGGTTGCGCCGATTTCGACGAACCTGATTCTCTCGTACGTGGCCGAGCATATTCTCGGCTTGCCGCGTTCGTTCTGATGTTCTGTCTGATTGTGAAGGTGAGGTGTAGATGAGACCCCTCGACGGTATCAAGGTCGTCACACTCGAGCACGCCATCGCGGCGCCGTTTTGCACACGCCAGCTTGCCGATCTCGGCGCGCGCGTGATCAAGGTGGAGCGGCCGCGCGTAGGCGATTTCGCGCGCGGCTACGATGAACGGGTGCACGGTCTGTCTTCGCACTTCGTCTGGACCAACCGGTCGAAGGAGAGCCTCGCACTCGACCTTAAGCAACCGGAAGCCGCGAAGATTCTCGACGCACTTGTCGCCGATGCGGATGTGCTCGTGCAAAACCTCGCTCCGGGCGCAGCGGACCGGCTTGGGCTCGGCTACGAGACCTTGAGCGGGAAATATCCGAAGCTGATCGTTTGCGATATTTCCGGCTATGGCGCGGACGGTCCGTATCGCGACAAGAAGGCCTATGACCTGCTGATCCAGAGCGAATCGGGCTTTCTGTCCATTACCGGTTCACCCGGTGAGCCCGCCAAGGCCGGTTGCTCGATCGCCGATATCGCTGCAGGCATGTATGCGTATTCGAACATCCTCAGCGCGTTGTTGCTGCGCGCACGCACGGGGCGCGGTTGCCGCATCGATGTGTCGATGCTGGAGAGCATGGTCGAGTGGATGGGTTATCCGCTCTACTACGCTATTGATGGTCAAACACCCCCGCCGCTGTCTGGCGCTGCGCACGCGACCATCTATCCCTATGGACCGTTCCCCGCGGGCGACGGCAAGATTGTGATGCTTGGCCTGCAGAACGAGCGCGAATGGAAGCTGTTTTGCGAGCAGGTGCTTATGCAACCCGAGCTTGCCACCGATCCGCGCTTTGCATCGAATTCGAAACGCACGTCTGCACGTGAGGCACTGCGCTCGGTGATCGTGGAGGCATTTGCGCCGTTGACGGCGGCACAAGTGATCGAGCGCCTGGAAGCGGCCGGCATTGCCAACGCGCAGATGAATACGCTCAACGACGTATGGGTGCATCCGCAATTGGCTGCGCGCGAGCGTTGGCAAGAGGTCGGCACGCCGGCCGGCATGATCCCAGCCTTGTTGCCGCCTGGCTTGCCCACCAGCTTTGACCCGCGCATGGACCCCGTCCCGGCATTGGGCGAACACACTGACGCGATCTTGCGCGAACTCGGTTACGACAGCGCGCAGATCGACGCGCTGCGCGTGGCCGGCACCATTTGAGGCTTCCATCATGACCGATCACCCGAGCCGTACGCTGGCGACATTTGCCGCACAACTGGACTTCGATTCCATTCCCCACGCAGTGGTCGAACGCACCGTCAATCTGTACGTGGACTGGTTAGGCTCGGCGCTTGCCGGTAAAGGCGCGCGGCCGGTCGAGACCATTGCACGTTTTGCCCGCCAGGCGGGCGGCGGTCTTGCAGAGGGGCCATGTGAAGTCTTGATCGATCGCAGTCGCGCGACACCGTATTTCGCGGCAATGGTGAACGGTGCAGCCTCGCATTTCGCCGAGCAGGACGATGTGCACAACGGTTCGGTTTTTCATCCGGCCACCGTCGTGTTCCCGGTGGCGCTCGCGCTGGCGCAAGCGAACCACGCATCGGGGCGCGAATTCATCGCGGCAGCGGTGGTGGGTTATGAGGTTGGGATTCGCATAGGCGAGTTTCTCGGCCGCTCGCACTACAAGGTTTTTCATACTACCGGCACGGCTGGTACGGTCGCAGCCGCCGCTACCGCGGGCCGGCTGCTCGGTCTTACGCCCGCGCAAATGCTGGACGCCTTCGGCTCGGCAGGCACCCAGGCGAGCGGCCTGTGGGAATTCCTGCGCGATGCGGCGGATTCGAAACAACTGCATACCGCGATGGCTGCGGCCAACGGCCTGATGGCCGCCCAACTCGCCGCCGACGGCTTCAAGGGCGCGACGCACATCCTCGAAGGAGCGCAAGGGATGGCAGCGGGTATGTCGAGCGACGCGGATCCTGCGCGTCTGGTCGACCGACTGGGCAGCCGCTGGGCCACCGCCGAAACGTCGTTCAAGTATCACGCCGCTTGCAGGCACACGCATCCTGCGGCGGACGCACTGCTTTCGGTGGTTCAGCAACACGCCTTGGTACCGCAGGAGATCGCGAAGGTCACCGCTCACGTGCATCAAGGCGCAATTGATGTGCTGGGCCCCGTCGTCAATCCGCGCACCGTACACCAGGCGAAGTTCAACATGGGAACGGTGCTGGGCCTCGTCGCTTATCACGGTTATGCGGGCGTGACCGAGTTTGAACAGGGCTTTGACGACGACGCGATCGCTGCCTTCCGCGACAAGGTCGCGATGGCCTTCGACGCTGAAGTAGACGCTGCTTATCCAGCGCGCTGGATCGGCAAGGTCACCGTCGAGACGCGCGATGGCCGCACGCTGCACGGTCGTGTGGACGAGCCCAAGGGCGACCCTGGCAATACGCTGACGCGTTCCGAGCTGGCGACCAAGCTGCAGCGGCTGGCGGCGTTTTCCGGCGCAGCCTCGGAGGAAGAGGCGTCGCAGTTGCTCGAGCACGCCTGGCAAATTGCATCGCAGGCCCGCGTAGGAGCGGTGTTTGCGGAAGAGGTGCCTGCATGAGCACCGCGCTGCCGCGTTCATACCTGTTCGTACCGGGCAACCGTCCCGAGCGGTTTGAGAAGGCGCATGCGGCGGGCGCGGATGCCGTGATCCTCGACCTTGAAGATGCCGTGCAGCCGGATGAGAAATCTGCCGCGCGCGCGGCCGTTCTCGCGGCCGCAAATGCCGCGCGGCCGGCATGGGTGCGAATCAACGGCTCCGACACGCGCTGGTTCGCCGACGACGTCGCTGCGCTCGCCGGGCATCCGGGTATCGCCGGGGTGGTGTTGCCGAAGGCGGAGACGCAGGAGCAGGTGAGCGCGGTACTGGCTCATGCGCATGCGGCGCTGAGCGTGCTGCCGATCGTCGAAACGGCCCGCGGTTTTGCCAATCTGACGGTCTTGTGCGCCGCGCCGCGCGTGAGCCGCATCGTGTTCGGGACGCTCGATTTCCAGATCGATCTGGGTATCGACGGCGAGGGGGAGGAATTGCATCTGTTCCGCTCGCAGATCGTGCTGGCCTCGCGGCTGGCGGGGATTGGCGCGCCGGTAGACGGCGTATCGACCACAATCGACGATGCTGCCGTCATCGAAGCCGATGCCCGGCGTGGACGCCGCTTTGGCTTTGGCGGCAAGCTGTGCATCCATCCGAAGCAGATCGATGCGGTGCACCGTGCTTACGCGTGGAGCGACGCAGATCAGGCGTGGGCCACGCGGGTGTTGCAGGCCGTGGAGGCGAGCGAGGGGGCAGCGGTGGCCGTCGACGGCAAGATGGTCGACCTGCCTGTAATCCTGAAGGCGCGGCGGATTCTCGGTCAGGGTTGAGGCGAAAGCACCGATTGTTGCACCTCATTAACCTCAGCGAAATACCGGCTTCCAACAATGCGAATTCCCACTTTGGGCCGGCTATTGCAATCTTAGTCTGCTCTGGAAGAGGCTGATCGAAGCCGTAACACCCAGGGGCTTGCATTAGAGCTGTCATGCCACCCAAGACGGCCGCGCAAGCTTCGTAGAGCGTGCGGACCCCGCCGCAAGAGCATGGGACCGGAGTCACTGTCAAAGCGCTAACCCCGGTCGACACAGGAGACAAAGCTTGGCTACCGTTAATTCCGGCGCGCGGCTCGACCGCCTGCCTATCAGTCGTTTTCACTGGAAGATCCTCGGCCTGATCGGCGCGGGCGCGTTTCTCGACGCGTTCGACATCTATCTCGCCAACGGCTCGCTCGCCGCGATGGTCAAGACGGGCTTCACCGATTTGCGGCTCGGCTCGTTCTTCATCTCCGCGACCTTTATGGGCATGATGATCGGCGCGGGTCTGTCGGGTTATCTCGGCGACCGCTTCGGCCGACGCTATTCGTATCAGGCGAATCTGGCTATCTTCGGTCTCGCATCACTGGCCGCGTGCTTCGCGCCGAACATCTATTGGCTGATTCTGCTGCGCTTCCTGATGGGTGTCGGGCTCGGCGCGGAACTGGTGGTAGCGGCCGGCACGCTGTGCGAATTCGTCCCGCCGGCCACGCGCGGGCGCTGGACGTCGCTGCTGGCGCTGATCATCAACTCAGGATTGCTCGGCGCGACGGCGGTCGGCTACTGGGTGATTCCTCATCTGGGCTGGCGCTATATGTTTGCGATTGCCGGCGTCGGCGCGCTCGTTGTCTGGTTCCTGCGCCATCGCATGCCGGAGTCGCCGCGTTGGCTCGAAACGGTGGGTCGGCTCGACGAAGCCGAAGCGACGGTCTCGGCGATCGAGCGAGAGGTCGAGGTGCGTGTCGGCAAGCTGCCGCCGGTGGCGCGCGTGGTGAGCCACGAAGTACCTGCGGCGCCGCTGTCTGCGCTGTTTGCGCGCGGGATGATCGGCCGCACACTGGTGGCCGCACTCACCTGTATGGCTATCAATATGTCGCTGTACGGTTTCGTGGCCTGGCTGCCGACGTTCTTCGTCAAGGAAGGGTTGACGATCGTACAGTCGCTCGGCTTTGTGCTGCTGATGTCGTTCGGCGCGCCGTTTGGCGCCGTGGTCGGCTACTTTGTGACCGACCGTATGGGACGACGTAACGGACTTGTGCTGTTTTCCATCGTGACGATCGTGCTGGCCCTGATCTATGTGCAGATGCGTGCGCCCGCGGCGATCTCACTCGTCGGGTTCGCGCTCGTCACCGCGATTTATACGGTCTGCACGCTGGGTCTGTTCGGGTATATCCCGGAGTTGTTTCCGACGGCGCATCGCTTGCGTGGTACTGGCATCGCCGGGACCTGCGGGCGGGCGGCTTCGATGACGACGCCTTATGTCGCGCTGCTGCTATACACCCATTTCGGCGTGACGGGTGTGCTTGCCATGGTCGGCGGTGTGTTGTTGCTGATGAGCGTGGCGATTCTCGCGTTGCGCATCGAGACCAGCCAGCAGACGCTCGAAGAGATTTCCCCGGATACGGAGATGTATGGCGCAGGCGGCGCGGAAGTGGCGACAGGTGGTGTGACGCGGCAGTCTGCGAGGGTGTGAGGTTTGGTTGTGGGGCCTGCCTTGGGTAATCGTCGGCAATGCGTGAGAAGAGGGCGCGTGATTTAATGTAGGTGCGGTTGGCGCGGAGCCCACGGGGTTCGACGGCTTCCGCCCACGTGGCACATCGCACAACGCGAGGCCCGCATCCGCAGCTTCCGAAGGAGATGCCCTTGACCCAGACCGAAGCCCCTGCCAATGCGCCAACGGCTACGCCGGCGCACGCGAAGTCTCACACCTACGTGCTGGTCCACGGCGCCTGGCACGGCGGCTGGTGTTGGGACGCGGTTGCGCAGATCCTCCGCTCGAACGGGCATCGCGTGTTCACGCCGACGCTAAGCGGGCTTGGCGAGCGAAGCAATCTGCTGTCGCCGCAAATCGATCTGCAGGTCTTCATTCAGGACGTCGTCGATGTGCTCGAGCAGCACGACCTCTCCGATGTGATTCTGGTCGGGCACAGCTTCGGCGGCATATCAATCGCCGGCGCGGCCGATCGCGTGCCGCAGCGTATCCGTCAACTGGTGTTTCTCGACGCAGTCGTCCTGTCTAATGGGGAGACGGCATTCTCGCGGCTCCCGCCGGAGATCGCCGCGGCGCGCAGGCAGCTGGCGCTGGAAACCAGTAACGGCTTGACCATCCCGGTACCGCCCGCGAGCGCATTCGGCGTGTTCGAGCCCGATCAGGTCGCATTGCTAGAGCGGTATTGCACACCGCATCCGTTGAAGACGTTCGACGATCCTATTGCTTTGACGGGCCCGGTGGGTGGCGCGCTTCCGAAGGTCTACATCCAGTGCGTCGATCCCGTGTACGCCCCTTTGCAAAGCAGCCGTGACTTTGTGAAAGCGCAGCAGGACTGGGCGTGGGATGAGATTGCCACGGGACACGATGCCATGGTCAGCGCGCCGGAAGCGCTGGCGGAGAAACTGATGGCGTTTGTCTGAGGGAAGCGGGGGAGTCGGCGCAGACTGCCGCTGCGCCGTCCGGGAGACGATGGCGCAGCAGGCCGTACCGAGGCTAGCCATTCGGCTAATTGAAACGCCGTTTCGCGCCCGGTTAAGATGGGTCTTTGCGTTGCTGCCGTCCGCCTGTAGGTGGTTGTCGGCGCACCGGCGCTCACTCCATCGGCTTTCGTCATGCATTTCGACTTTGTAGACCTGCGGCTCATCATCAACGTTGCCGACACGAAGAACCTTGCCCGCGCAGCGGAGCGTTCCCACCTTTCGGCACCGGCGGCGAGCAACCGGATCAAGAACCTGGAGGAGCAGCTCGGCTTCAAACTGCTCTATCGAACCAGCCAGGGGGTGACGCCGACACCAGCCGGCGAGGCGTTCGTCCACCACGCCCGGCTCGTGCTCGAGCGAGTCGAGCATCTGGCGGGCGACATGCAGGAGTACGGCGAAGGCATCAAGGGCCATGTGCGGATCTGGGCCAACACCACGGCGATCAGCGAATTTCTACCCAATGTCCTGAGCCATTTCCTGCGCGACCATCCCGATGTCAACATCGACTTGCGCGAAGTGCTGAGCGGCGAGATCGTCAAAGGCGTCGCGGATAGCGCGACCGACATCGGCATCGTTGCAGGCAACATGCACGCCGAGCATCTGGAGATGCTGCCGTATCGGGACGACCGGTTGATCCTTGTCACCTCGAAAGACCACGCACTCGCACATGAGCGTTCGGTCGATTTCGCGCAGACGCTCGAGGACAACTTCGTCGGCTTGCCCACCGCGAGCGCGATTCACGCGTTTGTGACGAGCGCGGCCGATACGCTGGGTGTGCGGCTCAAACTGCGCATTCAGGTGGGCAACTTCGAGGCGGCCTGTCGGATGATCGAGGCAGGTGTGGGCATCGGCATCGTGCCGGAGTCTGTCGCGCTGCGCCATGGAAAGACCATGCAGATTGCCCTTGTGCGCCTGAACGACGCGTGGGCGGAGCGCAAGCTGAAGATCTGCGTGCGCAGCGTCAAGGATTTGCCGCCGTTTGCGCGGGCACTGGTCGACCGGTTGATGGCGGGCAATTGAGGTATGCACTCGAAGGCGCCGGAGGCTCAAAGTGGTGTTTGAAGATATGTCCGCTGGGCGCGCGAGGCAGCCACGACCCACACGTTTCCGGATCGAGAATATTTCGTATAGGAAACGAAATTGTCCTCATCGAAAGGCTACGCACCGCCGCGAGCGGGTCCCCGGAAATCCGCCTATCCTATATGCTGCAAGCCTCCAGGCGGCGCGGACTGATGCGCCCGTGACCTGAGCCCCGGACCCCGCCGCAATTGCGCTTGCCGCCATAAACCCCCGCGTGTATAGTTTCCGAACTTACTCTTGTTTCGCATTGGAAATTTAAGGGATTCCTGTTATGAACGCTTCGACCATCCTCGCCGATCTCGGCATCGCCCAGGCGGCGCAAGCCGGCGACATCGCGGTTCATTCGCCGATCTCCGGCGAGCTCATCGGCCGCGTGACCAGCCATACCGTCGCCGACGTCGACGCGGCGCTCGCTAATGCCAAGCACGCGTTTAACGTCTGGCGCAATGTGCCGGCGCCGCGCCGCGGCGAACTGGTACGCGTGCTGGGCAACCGTCTGCGCGAGAAAAAGCAGGCGCTTGGCAGCATCATTACGCTCGAAACCGGCAAGATCCTCCAGGAAGGTCTCGGCGAAGTGCAGGAAATGATCGACATTTGCGACTTCGCGGTCGGCCTGTCGCGTCAGCTATACGGCCTGACCATCGCCTCGGAGCGTCCGGGCCACCGCATGGCCGAATCGTGGCATCCCATGGGCACCTGCGTCGTGATTTCCGCGTTCAACTTCCCGGCCGCCGTCTGGTCGTGGAATGCCGCGCTGGCGCTGGTGTGCGGCAACGCCGTGATCTGGAAGCCGTCCGAAAAGACCCCGCTCACCGCGCTGGCCGTCAACCAGATTCTCGCCGAAGCGCTGAAGGAATTCGGCGATGCGCCCGAAGGCCTCACCGCGTTGATCAACGGTGGCCGCGACGTGGGCGCGAAGCTCGTTGCCGATCCGCGTGCGTCGATCGTCAGCGCTACCGGCAGCACTGAAATGGGCCGCACGGTGGGCGTCGAAGTGGCGAAGCGCTTTGGCCGCTCGCTGCTGGAACTGGGCGGCAACAACGCCGGCATCGTCGCGCAAAGCGCCGATCATGAACTGGCCATGCGCGGCATCCTGTTCTCCGCGGTCGGCACGGCGGGCCAGCGCTGCACGTCCCTGCGCCGCCTGTTCGTGCACGACAGCGTGTATGACAAGACCATCGAGCGTCTGAAGCAGCTTTACAGCAAGGTGCCGATCGGCAACCCGCTAGAGAAGGGCACGCTGATGGGTCCGCTGATCGACAAGCAGTCGTTCAGCCGTATGCAGGAAGCGCTGCAGCAGGCGGTCGCGGAAGGCGGCAAGGTGTTCGGCGGCGAGCGCGTCGAGGTGAAGGGCTACGAAAGCGGCTATTACGTGCGCCCGGCGCTCGTCGAAATGCCGTCGCAAACGGCGGTTGTGCTGAAGGAAACCTTCGCGCCGATTCTCTACGTGCTGCGCCACTCGGACTTCGCGGATGCGGTCGACGCGAACAACGCTGCGGTGCATGGTCTGTCCTCCTGCGTGTTCACCACGGATCTGCGCGAAGCAGAGCGTTTCCTGTCCGCTGCCGGTAGCGATTGCGGGATTGCCAATGTGAACATCGGACCGAGCGGCGCGGAAATCGGCGGCGCGTTTGGCGGCGAGAAGGAAACCGGCGGCGGGCGCGAATCGGGTTCGGATGCGTGGAAGGCCTATATGCGCCGCGCGACCAACACGGTCAATTACTCGTCGGCGCTGCCGCTCGCGCAGGGTATCGACTTCAATATCGGCTGATTTTCCGGCTGATGTCCCGGCTGACCGCACGGTTCGTGCGGCCAGCGCCTGCTTTCGGTGGAGCCTTGTCGTGAGTGCGAAAGTCGTAATCATCGGCGGTGGCGTGATCGGCAGCTCGATTGCGTATTTCTTGCGGGCTTCGGACCCGACCGTGAGCGTCACCGTGATCGAGCGCGATCCGACCTATGCGCGCTCGTCGTCGGCGTTGTCGGCGGCGTCGATCCGTCAGCAGTTCTCCACACCGCTCTCGATCCAGATGTCGCTGTTCGGCATCGAGTTCTTGCGTTCAATTGGCGAGCGTCTGGAGATCGACGGGGCAAAACCTTCGATCGATCTGCATGAAGGCGGCTATCTGTTCCTTGCCACGCCGGCCGGCGAGCGCACCTTGCGCGACAATCACGCGCTGCAGAAAAGCCTTGGCGCCGACATCAGTCTGCTCGAGAAAGCGGCATTGCAGGCACGTTTCCCGTGGCTCAATACCGAGGATCTGGTGGCGGGCGCTTATGGGGAAAGCGGCGAGGGCTGGTTCGATGGCTATGGCCTCGTGCAGGCTTTGCGCAAGAAGGCGCAGGCGCTGGGCGCACGCTACGTGGCCGATGCGGTGACAGCATTGGATCGCGACGGCAAGCGTGTCACGCAAGTGGTGACGGCGGGCGGCGAGACTTTCCCCTGCGACGTGGTGGTGAATGCGGCGGGAGCGTGGTCGCGCAAGATCGCTCAGATGATCGGCATCGACATTCCGATATTCGCGCGCCGCCGCAGTATTTTCAACGTCAGTTCGCCTGCACAACTGGAACACTGTCCGTTGCTGATCGATCCGACCGGCGTCTATTTTCGGCCTGAAGGCAAGTCGTTTATCTGCGGGACGTCGCCGAGTGCGGATAACGATCCGGACGATCTGCCGCTCGACGAAGTCGACCACGCGCTGTTCGATGAGGTGATCTGGCCGACGCTGGCGCATCGCGTGCCGCAATTTGAAGCGCTGCGCGTGCAGAATTGCTGGTCGGGCTACTACGAATATAACGTTCTGGATCAGAACGCGATCATCGGCCATCATCCTGATGTCGATAACTGTATCTTCGCCAACGGGTTTAGCGGTCATGGCTTGCAGCAAGGGCCGGCCACCGGGCGCGGCGTCAGTGAGCTGATTCTGAACGGGCGTTATACGACGCTCGATCTGTCGTCGCTCAATTTTGAGCGCGTGCTGGAGAACCGGCCGATCGTCGAAAAGAATGTTGTCTAGGTGCGGACAAGTGCAGCTGCGTTGTGCGTCATGTTGCCCGCGCCTTTGGGAATGCGTTAGCTGAACCCGGCCTCGCGCCGGGTTTTTTTGCGCCGAGTGATTCCGAAAACTCAAAACGTAGTGATTAGATATCGTTTGCCGCGCGTGGGGTTGCTGACCACAATCTACGTTGGCGTTGGCTCACGGAGCGCCCCGAGCTCTTAAAGCCGAACCTTTTGCCCCACTCACTTAACTGCTGGCCACGAGCCCGCGGTCTACCGTTTCGACACCATGTTCTCGTTCACTCCACCGTTCGAAGCACCGTCTGGCTCGCCGATTCGCGAGCTGTTCAAGTACCTGGGACAGCCGGGCATGATCTCGTTTGCAGGCGGCTATCCGGCGAGCGACCTGTTCGATCGGGCAGGTCTTGATGCCGCGACAGCACGCGCGTCGGAACAGAGCGCGCTGTGTTTGCAATATGGCCCAACCGACGGCTTGCCGGTCCTCAAAGAAGAGCTTGCCAGACTGATGACGCGGCGCGGCACGCCATGTACTCCGCAGGAATTGCTGGTGACCACGGGCTCGCAGCAAGGCTTCGATCTGCTGCTGCGCGTAATGGTGGGCGCTGGTGACATCGTACTGGTCGAACAGCCGGCTTATCCGGCGACGTTGCAGGCGCTCAAGTTGCAGCAAGCCGAGGTGATTACGATCCCGGTCGATCAGGACGGCCTCGACGTGGTTGCGTTGACCGCGCTACTCGAAGCGGGCACGCTCAAGCGCGCGCCGAAGCTGCTTTACACGGTGCCCACATTCGCGAATCCGACCGGCGCGACGCTTTCCCATGACCGCCGCATTGCATTGCTGGAGCTGGCGGCGCGGCATCAGTTTCTCGTCATTGAAGATGACCCATACGGGGATCTGCGGTTTGCCGGTGAGGCGGTGCCCTCGCTGCTCGCGTTGAGTGCCCAGGTGCCCGGCTCGCGCGATTGGCTCGTGCACTTTTCGAGTTTGTCGAAGATCGTGGCGCCGGGTTTGCGAGTGGGCTGGACTGTGGCACATGCGGAGATTCTGCGGCGCTGTACGGTCGCCAAGCAGACTGTGGATCTGTGCACCTCGTCCCTGACTCAGGTGATTGCAGCGGAATATCTCGCGAGCGGCGCGCTTGAAGTGCATCTGCCGCAGATCATCGCGGCCTACGCATTGAAATGCAGGACGCTGTGCGATGGTCTCCAGACGCATCTGAAAGACGAGATTGCGTTTCATCGTCCAGCGGGCGGGATGTTCGTATGGGCGCGGCTGGGCGGTGGATTCGATGCGTCCGTTTATCTGAAGGCGTGTATCGAACAGAACGTGATGTTTGTGCCCGGCGTCGCGTTTTATAAGGACAACGTTGACCTGGCATCGCTGCGGTTGTCGTTTGCGGCACCGGGCGTGAGCGATATCGAAGAAGGTGTGCTGCGGTTGAAGCGGGCGCTTGACGCGTTTGGCGGGGCGTGACGATTGCGACGGGGCGTGCGCGTCATCGATACCCTAACCCGCCCGCAAATGCTGCAACAACGCAAACCCATGCACGCCATGTAGCCAGACATGGCCAGCCACAAACCACGCGGCGATCCACGAAGCTCCGACCACCAGCAGATCGCAGTGCCCGCTATTCCACCAGTTAAGCGAGTGACGGCCTGCAATCCATGGCACGCCAAGCGGGTTAGGCCAATCCGCGAGTAAATGCATCAAGCCGCCGCAAGCAAAGCCAAACGCAATTGCCGCAAACGGATGCGGTAGCCCAAGCCAACGATACGACAACACCAGCAACACGACCCACCCAATGCCCCAATGCGTGACGGTGCGGTGAGTGATCCACAGGCGCCGCTTGCGCGACCACCATGCCACTTCCATCCAATCGGGCGCCGTACCGCCGGCCACGGCGGCGATAAAACTCGACAACACCCACAGATGAAACGGGCCGCCCGCGCCACTGCGCGCGACGATAGCTGCAGCGATAACACCGGCCGCGAAGCCGGTAGCGTGATGTGCTTTGTTCGATGCCATCGGAAGTGCGCGGCGCCACGTGCGCCGTCTGACTACGAATACGAAGGGCCGTTATATTCGCAGATGCCCGCGCAAAAAGACAGCGCCGCGCGTGCAGTGCAGGCGCGGCGCGAGAGACTCACTCACATTCGTCAAGCGGCGAGCGCCGCGCAAAGCGCAGACGCTATGCCCGCTGCTCAAGTCGCGCAGCGCGCGATATCGAAGCGCATTTCCGGTTCCGGCGGATCGTCCGGCGAGTTGGCCGGCCGCATCACCTTGATGACGGCCCCGGCACTGGCGGGCGTAACTGTAACGAAGTAAGAGGTGTTCGAATCCGATCCAACGGCCAGTTCGGTCGCTCCGCCCACGGACGATGCCCGTACGCGCGAAAGACGGCTCTCCAGGCATTCTGTAATGTCGGAGGTGGTGCGTTGCGACGTCACGAACACCAGCGGTTGCGACGCATCGCGCGTGGGGCCGGACGAACCGCAGGCCGCAAGTGTGAGTGCAGTGGGAACGAGTAACAGAAGAAGTTTTTTCATGATCGGATCGTCGGCGCTCCCGGTCGGGCGCGGGAACTGGGCCATGGGCGGAGAACGTGGTGCTCCGCGACGAAGCCGCCGGTCAACCGCGGCGAGCGCCCGATGAGGCCTGCAGCGTGGAAGGCGGCTGCATCGAGTATACCTGCGTATGCATGACGGTTCGACACTTGTACATTTCGCGCGCCCATAAAAAAACGCACGCGTGATCGTGTCACGCGTGCGTTGTTCAGCAGTCTCAACAGACCGGATCGTTCGATCCGGTCCGCAGCTTCATTAGAAGCGGTGACGCAGACCGACGGTCGCTGCCACCTGGTTGCCGGTCGACGACGGCGACAGCGTGTTGATCATAGCCACGTTCGCGCTGCCATCGCCCAACGAGCCCGACGCATGCTGGTACACACCTTCCAGGTAGAAGTCAGTGCGCTTGCTGAGCGAGTAGTCAGCCTGCAGCGAAACGGTTTGCCACTTCGGATCGCCATCGCTCGTGCCGCCCGTCGCATGGCCGTTCGTGAACGTGTACGCCGCGTTCAGGCTCAGCGCCGGAGTCAGAGCGTACTTGCCGTTGACTTCATAGTTGTCGAGGTGCAGGTTCGTACCCGTCGGCACCGTGAAGCCCACGCCGTTCTGGTCGCCGGCGATCAGGTTGTCGTCCTGTGTGTGCGTGTACAGCAGGCCAACCGTAGCCGGACCGAACGAGTAATTCGCGCCCACGCCATACGTGCGCTGCGTTGCTGCCGTCAGGTTGGCATCGTTGCCTGCGCCTGCCGACACCGCGCCGCCCGAGTTCGAGCTGCCCAGTGAGTTGTTCATCTGCAGGTAGGCAGCTGCAACATTCAACGGGCCGTTGGTGTACGAAGCGCCGGCGCTATATGCGCGGTTGTTCGCGAACTGGCCAGCGTCGTTGCTGAAGCCGTACAAGCCGCCGAAGTGGAAACCGGCGTAGTTCGCGCTCTGGTACTTGACTGCGTTCTTGATCGAGAACGAGTTGTCGAGGTTGTCGTTGTCGAACGGGTGGGCGGCGAGGTTGTTGCCGTAGCCCGAACCTGCTTCCGACAGCGGACCGAGGTAGTCGACCACGGAGTCATATTGACGGCCGAGGGTCAGCGTACCGTACTGGTCGCTTTGCAGACCGACGAAAGCCTGACGGTTGAACAACGTGTTGCTCTCGTTGAACTGGCCGTTGTTAATGTTGAAGCCGTCTTCCAACGTGAAGATGGCATGCAGGCCGCCGCCGAGGTCTTCGCTGCCGCGCAGGCCGAAGTACGTATCCGACACCGTGCCGCTACCTTGTTGCCAGTTGTTGTGGCCACCCTGGTTGTTCGTATAGACCAGACCGGCATCCAGCGTGCCGTACAACGTGACGCTGCTTTGTGCGTGGGCGTTGATGGCGAACGCGCCCATGATGCCCGCGATGATGAGGGTTTTTTTCATGCTTTTTAACTCCGAGACAGTCCGTAGAGAATCGCGATATAGGGCTTAATGCCGACGCCGCCGGCCGCCTAGTGATTCGCAGCGAAGTGTATTCCGTCTAATCCATTGATTTACGTTGTATGGCGCAACAATGCTTTTCCGAATCAGGAATGGCGCGTTTGATCAGACGTAAGTGCAAGTAAATAAAGTGAATTTCTGTTTGATTTATTGGGCGTCACGATGTTGTCAACTGTTTTGATGTTGCACATGCGCGACGCCCGTCCCTGGCGGCTCAGCGCCTTACGGACTGTTGGCCGAACGACAGGATTCCGATTCTTAAGTTTCGCGAAAGAGATTATTCCATTTGTTGTTGCGATTACGCCGGGTTACTCGATTTACAATTAAGCGCACCCTTTGACCGAGGGTGTCTTTTTCATCTGTTTATACGCGGCCTTCGGGCCGCGTTTTTTTATTCCGTATTGAATTCGATTATAAGTTCCTGGTAATTTCGAAAAACATTTTTCTATAAATGGAAAGAATCAGCCACCTTGGCTGAAAGGCGTAGGCCGTCCTTGGCGGCCGCGCGGACAGGTAGAATCGAACCCTGAGCCTTGTGCTGATGAACCTGTTCCAAACCTGAGCGACCCTGCAATGACCGACAAGTCCCTTCCTTCGCCCGACACCGCTGCCGATTCCGCGACGGAAGACCTCCCCGAAGTGCCCGAGATCCAGCACGAAGCGCGTTTGTGGCGCGATGACGGCTGGACGGCGCGCGTCATCAAGAACGAAGACGACGACGGCTGGGCGGTGGAAATGATCAAGGACGGCGAGGCGGAGCCTGCGCTGGTCGGACCATGGACGATGGGACGTGACAAGAAGAACCCGAAGCCGCTCGATACGGGTGCTTTCAATACGTTGGTGAAGACGGCGTCGGAGGTATTGCGCCGCCATGAGCAGCAGCTGCACGCCATGCTGCACAAACGGGTCACAGTGGATTCGCCGTCCGGCGACGGGGAACTGGCGGTCACGCTCGACATCGTGCCGAGCGAAGATGATCCCTACGCGTTGTTGACCGCGTTCGACGCTTTTGGCGAGCAGCTCGCGCAGGTGAAGGTGGCGCCTAACTTCAAGCTAGGCAAAGCAAACGCTACCGCGTGGGTGGCGGACGGCTTTCGGCGTCCGGGCTGAGTCCGCGCTAAACCGGGGTTAGATCTCCGGGCGCGGCACTCACGCCCGTTCTCAATTCCGCTTGCAGAAAATTGCCGTGACGTGCGGGGCGACGTGATGCACGATTGCCGCGGTGCTGCCGGCCTGCGTGACCGCCTCCTGCACGCTCGAATCGCTGCCCCACACCACGGCGCCGTAAGCTGAATTGGCAAGCGGCTCGCCGTCGCCGGTACGGAACATCGGATCGTCCTTCTCGAAGCCGACCACCGCGAACACGTGAAAGCCGAAGGCGGTCAGGTCGGCGCCTTTGGCCGGCTTGAATGCGTTGATCGAATTGCTTTCGACGCGCATCGGCGTTGCCTCGATCAGTTGCTGCTGGGCGAGGTCCGCGATGAACTGATGTCCGGATTCGTTGCAGGCAAGCGACGCGTCGAGCGCCGTGGCGGCGTGGCCGGCAAGCGGCAGGGCTGTCGCAGACAAGACGAGCAGGGCGGTCGAAAAAACGTGCTTCATGGCCTTCGGGGTAGCGTGGTCGAAATGGCAAATTCGCCGCACGGCAAGGCTGGAAGGGCCGCCGCGCGGGGTTGCGCATCTGGATTACACGGCGTTACAGGCGCAACTGGATTCGCACTTTACCAACGTTCGGGGATTCGTGCTGAAGTCCGCTCCTGTCAACGGTTAGAGGGATTTTTGTTGCGGAGAAGAGCAGGATTTCCTGTAACCGTATATATTTCCGGGTTATGAATTCGCGACCAATATCCCTAAAAAACGTTCCGGTCCCAAAAACGTGGGACGCGAGGCTTGCCCGCCGGCTCGTGACGCCGCTTGTGAACACGTTTGTCACCCCTAATCACCTGACCACCCTGCGCCTCCTGATTGGCGTCGCGGGCGCGCTGGGCTTGGCCCGTGGCGGGTTTGTATGGGCCAATGCAGGCGCACTGCTGATCGTGCTGTCGAACTTCGTCGACCACACGGACGGCGAGCTCGCGCGCATCAGCGGCAAGTCGAGCCGGATCGGTCATTTTTACGACCTGGCGTGCGACGCCCTCGTGACGGTCCTGCTGTTCGTTGGCTTGGGCCTTGGCATTGGCCCGGTGCACGAAGTCGGCCGGGTCCTGCCGGGCGGGTTCCTTGGAGGACTGGCCGGAGTGGCGGTCGCCGTGATTTTCTTCCTGCGTATGCGGATTGAAGACATGGAAGGAAAATCGGGCACCAAACAGGCATCGGTGGCCGGTTTCGAGACCGAAGACGTGCTGTACCTGCTGCCACTCGTCACGCTGACGGGCATCATCACGCCGTTCGTGGTGGCTGCCTCGATCGGCGCGCCGCTTTTTGCCATCTGGGTGATCGTCGACTATCGCCGCGCGCTGCGTCGCAATGCACGCCCCGTGGCCGAGACCAGTCAGATGCAGGTTAGTCAATGAGTACGCAGGCCGAAGAGCACGTGGTCAGCCAGGCTTCGTTCCAGCAGGTATCCGGCGCACCAGCACCCGCGGCCGCTCCCGAGGCGGATCGCGCAGTCGCCGGCCGTACACGCCAGTTCGACACGGCCGGTCTGCGCAAGGACTTCGCCGATCAGGGCGCCTTCCTCTACATGGAAGACTTCCTGGCGCCCGAGGTGACGGCGCAACTGGTGCATAGCGCCCGCGCGTTGCTCGACGAGGTGAACCGCAATTACCTGCCGGGCCACAAGCAGGGCGGCAGCGTCAGCCGTCACACGATCGACCGTCTCGCGCCGTTTATTGCCGAGCTGTATCGCTCGAAAGAGCTGATCGGCTGGCTGGAGCAGTTGAGCGGCGACAAGCTGATGGTTTCGCCGGCGGACGATCCGCACGCCTATGCGCTGTACTACTACATGCGGCCGGGCGACCATATTGGCTGGCACTACGACACCTCTTACTACGACGGCCGTCGCTATACGCTGCTGCTTGGCGTGATCGACGAGTCGTCGTGCCGTCTCGATTACGAACTGCATACGCGCAACCCGGACGTGCCGGACGTGCCTGGCTCCGTGCAGATTCCACCGGGCGGCCTGGTGTTTTTCGACGGCGACAAGCTGCGCCACCGCATCACGCCGGCTGGCGCCAACGAATTCCGCGTCTCGCTGACGTTCGAATACGTTACCGATCCGAACATGCGCCCGTGGCGGCGTTTCATCTCGAACATGAAAGACGCGATCGCCTACTTCGGCTTCCGCCAGGTGTTCCGTCAGATGGTCAAAGGCAAAGGGGCCGGCGCATGACTCGCGCGGCCGTGATCCTGCTGACGATCGGCGTGGCGCTGTTCGTCGCGCTGCTCGCCTGGCAGGGCCTTGGTTCCGTTACGTCGACGCTGATGGTGGCGGGTTGGGGCCTGGCGCTGGTGGCCGCATTCCATCTCGTGCCGCTGGTGCTCGATTCGGCGGCGATCGCCGTGCTGTTCGACCGCCGGCGCGACGGTGTAAGCGCGCTCGATGCGCTGCTGGCGCGCTGGACCGGCGAGTCGGTCAACAGCCTGTTGCCGGCCGGACAGATTGGCGGCCCTGTGGTGATCGTGCGGCAACTGTCGCAACGCGGCATGCGCATGCGCGATGCGGCCGCCGCGATCACGGTCAGCACCACGCTGCAGGCGCTCGCGCAAATCGTCTTTGCCGTGCTCGGCCTGCTGCTGTTCGGCGCCTACGCGGCGCAAGGCGCGCTGCACGATCTGCGCACCGCAACTTTTATTGCCACCGCTATACTCGCCGGAATGATTGCGCTGTTCTTCTTCGCCCAGCGGCGCGGCCTGTTTGGACGGCTTTTGCGAGTGGTGTCGAAGGTGTTCGGCAAGCGCGACTGGTCGTCGCTCACGATGCGCGCTGACGCCGTCGATGGTGCCGTGCAGGCGCTCTATCGCGACCGCGCCCGCGTGTTGGCGAGTTTTGCGCTGAGCCTGGTAGGCTGGATCGTCGGCACCGTGGAAGTGTGGCTTGCGCTGCGCTTCCTCGGTCATCCGGTAGGCTGGATCGATGCGTTGCTGCTCGAAAGCCTGGGTCAGGCAATTCGCGGCGCTGCGTTTGCGATTCCCGGTTCGCTTGGCGTGCAGGAGGGCGGTTATCTGCTGCTCGCGCCGCTCGTCGGCTTGCCGCCGGAGGCGGCGCTGGCGCTGTCGCTTGCCAAGCGCGCCCGTGAACTCCTGCTTGGCTTGCCGGGCCTGTTGTACTTGCATTTCAGTGAAAGAAACTGGCAGCGTCGGCGCGCGACGCAGGTGCCGGCTGTCGACAAATCTTACTTTTAGAAAGGGACCGCGCATGCGTGCCATTATTCTCGCTGCGGGCCTTGGCCTGCGTCTCCAGCTTCCGCCTGGTGAACAGTTCCCGAAGTGTCTGCTGCAGTTCGACGGCGTGAGCCTGCTCGAGCGGCATCTGCAGATGCTCGAAACCGCTGGCGTGACCGACGTCGTGCTGGCGCTCGGTTTCCAGCCGGAACTGGTCGCGGCAGAGCTGAAGCGCATCAACTGGCCGCACCCGGTCGAGACGGTGATCAATCCGCGTTTCGACCTCGGCAGCGTGTTGACGGTGCACACCGTAGCGGACGCATTGACGCGCGGCGGCGACGTCTTGCTGATGGACGCCGACGTGCTGTATGACGAGCGCATCCTGAACGCCCTGGTGGCGGGCGAAACGGCAAACCGGCTGCTGATCGACCGTGATTTCGAAGCGGGCGACGAGCCCGTCAAGCTGTGTCTGAAAGACGGCGTGCCGGTCGAGTTGCGCAAGCAGCTCGCGGTGAACCTCGAATACGACACGATTGGCGAGTCGGTCGGGTTCTTCCGTTTCCGCGAGCAAACGGCGCAGCGCTTTGCGCAGATCGTGGCGGGCTACATCGATAGCGGCCGCTCGAATCTGCCACACGAAGAGGCCGTGCGCGATCTGCTGCTCGAGGGCAGCCAGGTGTTCGATACTGCCGACGTGACCGGCGCACCGTGGATCGAGATCGACTTTCCGAATGACGTTGTGCGTGCCCGCACCGAGATCCTGCCGCAATTGCAGCCGCTGGTCACGGCGCCGCGTTAAGGTCCGCTTCCCGCTTTTCTATGCGATGTGAGTGTGCCGGCTGATGCCGGCACATTTCTTTTCTGCACGCTTCGTTGCATCCTCAACCATCTCGCACAGATCCCGCGCGGGGTCATCACAGCATGCTGTGCTGTGTAAATCACCTTCCTTAACAACATCTGTTGCCGGGGCAATGCGATAATTGCGCCTTTACGCCGACGGTTTCGTCAGCCGTCGTCTCGCCAATGCCTCTCGCCCTGGGTGCATTCATCGTTCCGTTGATCGTCGCATGTGCGATGTTCATGGAAAACGTGGACGGCACAGTCATCGTGACGTCGCTCCCCGTCCTCGCGCGCGACCTCGGCCAAAGTCCCATTACCCTTAAGCTTGCCATCACGAGTTACGTGATCGGCCTCGGCGTCTTTATTCCCATCTGCGGTTGGGTGGCCGACCGCTTCGGCTCACGCACGGTGTTTCGCACGGCAATCGGCATCTTCATGACCGGCTCGCTGATGTGCGCTGCGTCGAGTTCGCTCGGCACGTTTGTGTTTGCGCGTTTCGTGCAGGGACTTGGCGGTGCGTTGATGGTGCCGGTCGGACGCATCATCATTTTCCGCTCGCTGCCGAAGTCGGAGTTCATCCGGGCCATGAACTACCTGACGGTGCCCGCGTTGCTCGGCCCCGTGCTTGGACCGCCGCTCGGCGGGTTCATCACCACGTATCTGCATTGGCGCCTGATCTTTTTCATCAACATTCCGATCGGCGTGCTCGGCATCTGGCTCACGAACAAGCACATCGCCAATGTCCACGAGGCGCATCCGGGACGGCTCGACTGGTTCGGTTTCGTATTGTCGGCGGCCGGCGCTTCGCTGTTTATGCTGGGCGCGTCGCTGGTGGGCGGCGAACTGGTGTCGAACAGTCTGTCGCTCGGTATGTGCGTGGCCGGCGCCGCGTTGCTGCTCGTGTACTGGTTGTATGCGAGCCGTGTTGAACTGCCGGTGCTCGATCTGCGTCTGCTGCGCATTCCGAGCTTCCATGCAAGCGTGCTGGGTGGCTCGCTGTTTCGCATTGGTCTTGGCGCGGTGCCGTTTCTGCTGCCATTAGCGTTGCAGGAAGGGCTTGGCATGACGGCCTTCGTGTCAGGTTCAATTACCTGTGCTTCAGCGTTCGGCGCGTTCTTCATGAAGGCGGCCGCCTCGCGGGTGCTGGAGCGCTTCGGATTCCGCCAGGTGCTGATGGTCAATGCGGGCCTGGCGGGCCTGGCGATCGCGGTCTACGGACTGTTTTTCCCCGGCATGCCGCATTGGGCGATCTGGTGCATCGTGCTGTTCGGCGGCTTCTTCCCGTCGCTGCAGTTCACCTCGCTGAATACGCTTGCTTATGCGGATATCCCGGCCCGCGACATCGGCCGTGCCACTAGCGTGGCGAGCGTGATCCAGCAGATCTCGCTTGGGCTCGGCGTGACGATCGGCGGTATCGTGCTGGAGATTTCGCACCATCTGCAGGGTCATCCGGCGATTGTGTGGTCGGACTTCTGGCCGGCGTTTCTGGTGGTGGGTTTGTTCTCAGTGGGTTCGATTCCTGTTACGGCGCGTCTGCCGCAGGGTAGTGGCGATGAGATCGCAAAGGGCAGCCGGGGCCGCGCCTAAGCGTGCAAAGTTAGGACTACAGGTTTTGCCTTCGCAAACGTTGGTGAGCGTGCTATAAGCCCAAGGCAGAGGTTTTGTTTAGTCAGGGAATGGTCAAGGAGGACAGTCAATGTCAGTAGGCAAAGTAAAGTTGTCTGCTTGCGCATTTGCGTTAGCAGCATTCCTTACCGTATCGAGCGGGTTCCTCGAAGCGGTGCCGGCGTACGCGAAGACTTCGGATCAGCAACCCGCAGTTCTCGATGCTTCGGCCGTTGCCGTGGCCGACAAGTTTAGCGCCGATGCCGCTGAGCAGATCTTCAAGGAAGGCGGCAATGCCGTCGACGCCGCCGTGGCGATTGCCTTTACGCTTGCCGTGACGTATCCGGAAGCTGGCAACATTGGCGGTGGTGGCTTTATGACGCTGTATGTCAACGGCAAACCGTACTTTCTCGACTATCGCGAGAAAGCGCCGCTTGCGGCCACACGCAATATGTATCTCGACGACAAGGGCGAGGTCGTCAAAGGCATGAGCCTGTTCGGTTATCGCGCGGTGGGTGTGCCGGGCACGGTCGAAGGCATGTGGGAAGCGCAGCGCCGTTTCGGCAAGCTGAAGTGGAAGCAGGTGCTGGCTCCGGCCATCAAGTACGCTACAGACGGCTTCGAAGTGAGCGAACAGTTGCAGCAGCGTCGTGACGATGCCGCTAAAGACTTTGCAGGCAAGACCAACTTCGATACCTACTTTGGTAATCTCAAGCAGGGCGTCACCTTCAAGCAGGCGGACCTTGCCGCTGTGCTGACGCGTATTGCCAATCAGGGTGCCAAAGACTTCTACGATGGCAAGACCGCCGACCTGATCGCCACGTCTATGCGCGGCCACGGTTTGATCACGAAAGAGGATCTGCATGAGTACAAGGCCATCTGGCGTGAGCCGGTTCAGGCCGACTGGAACGGCTATCACGTGATCACCGCGCCGCCGCCGAGCTCAGGCGGTGTCGGTCTCGTGCAATTGCTAAAGATGAAGGCGGATATCGCACCTGACTTCAAGGACGTGCCGCTCAACTCGGCGCAGTATGTGCACCTGATTGCGGAAATCGAAAAGCGTGTATTTGCCGACCGTGCCCAGTACATGGGCGACCCTGATTTCTACAAGGTGCCGGTGGCGCAGTTGATCGACGATGCGTACCTTGCCAAACGCGCCGCCGACGTTAACCCCACGACTCCATCGGACACAAAGAGTGTGCAGCCAGGACTCGGCACCTCGATGCCGGAGAAGGCCGAGACCACGCATTTCTCGGTGATCGACAAGTGGGGTAACGCGGTATCGAACACCTATACGCTCAATGGCTATTTCGGCTCGGGCGTCGTGGTGGACGGCACAGGGATCGTGCTCAACGATGAAATGGACGACTTCTCCGCCAAGCCGGGGGTGGCGAACCAGTTTGGCGTGGTGGGCAGCGATGCGAATGCGATCGCGCCGAAGAAGCGTCCGCTTTCGTCGATGACGCCGACTATCCTGACGAAGGACGGCAAGGTGTCGCTGGTGATCGGCACGCCGGGTGGCTCGCGCATCTTCACGTCGATTTTCCAGGTGATCAACAACGTCTACGACTTCAACATGCCGTTGCCCGACGCAGTCGCCGCGATGCGCTTTCATCACCAGTTGTTGCCGCCTAACACGATCTTCTGGGAGCCGTACAAGCCGATTACCGGCGATCTCGCGCAGCAGATCGAGGCAAAGGGTTACGTGTTGAAAGGCCAGGATTTCAGCGGCGATATCCAGGTCATCAAGGTCAATGGCGATACGCCGGAGCCGGCTGCCGATCCGCGTGGCCGCGGTGTGACGCGAGTGGTTCAGTGAGCGTTTGAAATGGCGGCGGCGGGCGCGCGTTCAGCACTGCACCGCCGCCATGCAGTGCAGCACGAGACGGCTCGAGCAGTCGACGCGCGATGCGCTTACAACTCCGTAAACCGCCCGAGGAAGCGCGCCCAGGCGGTCTTATCGGCCTCCGAGAGGGCTGAGTTCGACGTGACGCCGAATGCCTCTTCGCGGGCTTTGACGCAGGCGTCGATAAATTGCTGCAGGGCGTCGCGATCGGCAAACACCAGTTCGCGTCGCGATGCGGCAATTTCAACGCGCGCCGGCGTTTTCGTCACACGCGGCACGCCGGAGTCGTCGTAGTCGGCGGTGTTCCGCGTGACTCGCACCTGATAGTTGCTTGTCACATCGCTCTCCTGTGTCGGCGTTGGCGCTAAAGCACCTGCGCCGATCCCATGCAGTTTGAATGCGCTCGAGGGTCGGTTCCCTCAGTATAGAAAATCGCCGTGACACTGGTGCGTTTCTTCGCATCAATCTCAACTCGTCTGTTCGACCGGCGTCAGCGTCAGCTCGAGCCGCTGCGCGCCGCGCAACACCGTCATATTGACCGGACGGTCGATGCGCGACGCATCCAGCACCCGTTGCAGGCTATCGACCCCGTCGACGGGCAGCGCATCGATCGCGACGATCGTGTCGTCCGTGCGCAGTCCACCGAGCGCGGCCGGGCTCGCCTTGACGATTTCCATCACCCGCACGCCGGTCTCCGAGTTCAATCCAAAGTAGCGTTGTACACGCCGCGACAGCGGCGTCGTGGTGCCCGCTACGCCGATATACGCACGGCGCACGCGGCCATGCGCGAAGATCTGCATGATGACCCACTTGGCGGTGTCGATTGCGGTGGCAAAGCAGATGGCCTGAGCACCGGGGATGATGGCCGTGTTCACGCCAATCACCTGACCCGCCGAGTTGATCAACGGACCGCCTGAATTGCCGGGATTCAAGGCCGCGTCGGTCTGGATCACGTCGTAGATCATGCGGCCCGAGTTCGAGCGCAGCGAGCGGCCGAGGGCGGACACCACGCCGGTCGTGACGGTCTGCTGGAGGCCGAGCGGGTTGCCAACCGCAATCGCAATCTGACCGACCCGCAGCCGCCCGGATTCGCCGAGCTCGACGTGCGGCAATGGTTCGGCCGAGCCGATCCGCAGCACGGCGAGGTCGCTGCCGGGGTCGTCGCCGACCAGATCGGCGTCGAACTGGCTGCCGTCCGCGAGGGTCACGCGGATCTGCGCGGCGCCGTGCACGACATGACTATTGGTCAGCAGGTAGCCGTCAGGTGTGAACAGAAAGCCCGAGCCGGTGCCGCCGCGTGTGCCGCGGCCACCGGGGTTGGCGGGGGTTCGGTGTTCGACGGAAATGAAGACGACTGCCTGCTGGACGCGCTCCAGCGCGCCGATCACGGTGCGCGAGTAGGCGTCGAGCAGGGCGTCGTCGGATAGCGCGGACGGGCCAGTGGACCCGCCAGGCGCAACGGGCTCAGACGCCGCGCGCGACAGGTCGTCGATAAAACGGGGACGGCTTCCCATGGTGAAGCTCCGGACAAGGCGGGAGCGTAACTGCAGGGCTGTCTGCCGGTTTTCAAGGCACGGGAAAGGGCGTGAGAAACTGGCCGTAGGCCAATTTAAAGGTGGCCAAAACTGGTTATCATGGTTTGCATACGACGCTTTGCGCGCAGATCAGCGTCCGGATGGGCGGAAATCATCCGTGGCGGCCCTTCAGGCGCTACGTATGTCGCCCCAGTAATAACAGTGACACCTCGGTACTCGATAATCGGGCGGTTGCCGCAGCGGTTCGCGCGGTGCGCCTACCTATTCCCCGTTTCAGGAGAGTCGCGATGAAAGAGCAGGATCCCAGCGCCGATACGGCATCGATGGCAGAACGGCAGCGCCGTTTTGAAGAGGATCTCATCGACGCGTACGACGAAGAGCTCGAGATGGAGGTAGACGACCGCATCGGCGACGGCGAAGCGGGCTTCTCACCCGAGCATCGCGAGGCGCGTAAGCACTACTTCCGCGAGCTGTTCCGTCTGCAAGGGGAGCTGGTCAAACTGCAGGACTGGATCGTCGCGACGGGGCACCGTCTGGTAGTGATTTTCGAGGGACGCGATGCGGCAGGCAAGGGTGGCGCGATCAAGCGCATCACGCAGCGCCTGAACCCGCGCGTGTGCCGGGTTGCGGCACTACCGGCGCCGAACAATCGCGAGCGCACGCAGTGGTATTTCCAGCGCTATGCAACCCATCTGCCGGCTGGCGGCGAGATGGTGCTGTTTGACCGCAGCTGGTACAACCGGGCGGGCGTCGAGCGCGTGATGAACTTCTGTACCGACGAAGAGTACGAGGAGTTTTTCCGCTCGGTGCCGGAGTTCGAGAAGATGCTGGTGCGCAGCGGCGTGCAGATTATCAAGTACTGGTTTTCGATCACCGACGAAGAGCAGGAAATCCGCTTTCAGACCCGCATCCACGATCCGCTCAAGCAGTGGAAGCTGAGCCCGATGGACCTGGAAAGCCGCCGCCGCTGGGAGGCTTATACGCACGCGAAGGAAGTGATGCTGCAGCGTTCGCATATTCCCGAAGCGCCGTGGTGGGTCGTGCAGGCCGTCGACAAGAAGCGCGCGCGTCTGAACTGCATTCACCATTTGCTGAGCCAGGTGCCGTACCACGAGATCGAGCATCCGACGATCAACCTGCCGGAGCGTGTGCATAACAGCGAGTACATCCGGCAACCGGTGCCGGCCAATATGATCGTGCCTGAACTGTATTGAGTTTGAGTGGATCGATGTGACAAAAAAAGCGCGGCTTGTGAGCCGCGCTTTTTTATGGCTGACGGGATGGGCGGCCTGTCGTGCCGCCACAACCCCGTCCGCTGAGGCTTCAGAACACGTGCAGGAACACCCAATACAAGCCTGCTGCCAGCGCGATCGAAACTGGCAGCGTCAGCACCCATGCCAACAGCAGGCTGCGCACGGTGCTCCATTGCAGGCCGGAACCGTTGGCTGCCATCGTGCCGGCCACGCCTGACGACAGCACGTGGGTCGTCGACACCGGCAGACCGTAGACGTCAGCCGCTCCAATCGTCAGCATCGCCACCAGTTCCGCCGACGCGCCTTGCCCGTAGGTCAGATGCTGCTTGCCGATTTTTTCGCCGACCGTCACGACAATGCGCTTCCAGCCCACCATCGTCCCCAGGCCGAGCGCGATCGCTACTGCGACCTTGACCCAGGTCGGGATAAATTTGGTGGCGCGATCGATCTGCTTCTTGAAGTTGTCGATCACCTTGTCGTCGTCTGCGGCAAAGTCGGGCTGCTTGGCCTTGTCCATCAGGCGAACCGCTTCGGAGACGACGTACATGTTGTTGCGCACGTTGTCGACGACATCCTGCGGCACCGCTGCCATCGAGCCGGACGTGCCAACCTGCTGGCCAATCTGCGTGGTCAGCTGCTGGAGCGCAGGCAGCGTCTCCGGCGTCAATTTATGCGTCTGCACATACGCTTCGACGTCGGCGCGCGGATGGGCCGACGGCGGTGCGCCATTGGTGTATTTGCCGAACGTCGCGGCGGCCTGTTGCGACACGGCGACGAAGGTTTGCGTTTCCGCAGGCGTCACGGCCTTGTTCAAGGCGTAGGCGGTCGGCACCGTACCGATCAGGATCAGCATGATGAGGCCCATGCCTTTCTGGCCGTCATTCGAACCGTGCGCGAACGAGACGCCCGTGCAGGTCAGGATGAGCAGGCAGCGAATCCAGAACGGCGGCGGCTCGTTGCCCTTCGGTTCGGCATACAGGGCCGGCACACGTACGACCGCTTTCAGGACCATCAGCAGCAATCCCGACAGCAGGAAACCGACGATAGGCGAGAACACAAGCGACTTGCCGACGCCCAACGCCTGGTTCCAGTCCACGCCGCTCGTGCCGCTGGAGCCGTGCATCAGCTGGTTCATCAGGCCGACGCCGATGATCGATCCCACCAGCGTGTGCGAGCTCGATGAGGGCAAGCCGAAGAACCACGTCCCGAGGTTCCAGATGATCGCCGCGATCAGCAGTGCGAACACCATCGCGAAACCCGCGCTGCTGCCGACCTGCAGGATCAGTTCGACGGGCAGAAGCTGCAGCACGCCGAAGGCGACTGCGCCGGTCGATGTCAGGACGCCGAGGAAATTCCACGTGCCCGACCAGATCACCGCGAAATTCGGCGCAAGCGAATGGGTGTAGATGACGGTGGCGACGGCGTTCGCGGTATCGTGAAAGCCGTTGACGAACTCAAAACCGAGCGCGATCAGCAACGCGACGCCAAGCAACAGGTAAGGCAGAAAGCTGAGCGATTGAACCGACTGCAGATCGCTGACCAGATGGGCGGCACAGTACACCGCACCAATCGCGATCACGATCAGGAAAATGATCATACCAATGTTGCGGTTTCGGCCGCCCGTGGCAGGCGTTTGCGGGTAAGACAGTTCCGGCATGGCGTTGCCCCAAAAAGTAGTCGCGTCAACGTTTCATGCTGGTTTACGAATATGTCGTGTTTATGACAGAGATGTGTCTTTCGGACCCTTTGAAAGCAACGAAAGGGCGTAAGCCTTACCTGGTAAGGCGGCCCCATCGGAAAATCGCATACGGAATTCAACTACTATTTCGATTCGCGACATAAATTCTGGCACCTGGCGGACCTGCAAGCGTGCCTTTTCAAATCAATTCGTCATACGAAGTAATTTGTCTGTCCATTGAACGGTTGAATCTTGCGTGCGGTGGCCGGCATCTCTTCGCACTCGTGAGCGGCGAAAGGACCAGCGTGGCGAGCGCGTAAAATGTCACTCCGCTTTGCCGCATCCGATCAGAGACGCCCTTGAAACGAAAAATGCCCGCGCTCAATGCGCTCAAAGCCTTTGAAGTGGCCGGCCGCACCGGCAGCTTCACACGTGCCGCCGAACTGTTGAATGTCACGCAGAGCGCGGTTAGCCGGCAAGTGCGTCAACTGGAAGAGCAACTCGGGGAATCCCTGCTGCAACGGCGCCATCACCATCTTGAGCTGTCGGCGGCGGGGCGCCTGCTGCTGCAAGCGCTGCAGCAATCGTTCGACAAGATCGAACTGACCGTGCGTAGCATTCAGGAAAAGACCCACCTTAACCGTTTGCGTATCAATGCGCCGCCCACCTTTACCAGCCGCTGGCTGATGCCGCGTCTGGGACGCCTGCGCGACGAACATCCGGAGCTGGAACTGAGTCTGTCGACGCGCGTCGAGGACAAGCTTGCCGAATCGGGCGTGCTCGATTGTGCCATCCGTTTCGGTGACGGTGAATGGGAGGGCTTCGACAATCGCTTGCTGATGAGCGAGCGGCATATCGCGGTTTGCTCGCCGGCGCTGCTCGCGCGGCATGCGGGACAACAGGGCATCGACCTGAATCAGTTCACGTTGCTGCACGTGCTGGCGAGCGACGAGCAGCGCTATCTGACCTGGCAGCACTGGCTAAAAGCAGCGGGAATTGTCGGCGTCGATACGACCGGTGGCTACGAATTCGATCTGCTCGACCTGGCGATTCGCGCGGCCGTCGACGGTCTTGGCATCACGATCGCCGACCGCCATATGATCGCGCGCGAACTCGCAAACGGCGAACTCGTGCAGGTGCTGAACGTGCACGTCGATGGCCACCAGTCGTACTGGCTGGTGACACGCCCCGAGCAGGACGACTTACCGCAACTGGCCTTGTTTCGCGACTGGCTGCAACAGGAAATGTGGTCTACCGCACGCAATCAGGAGCCGTCGGCATCGTCGCCGGACCGGCTGGCCAGCGGACATTGAGCCGCGATGTGACAACGGCGATCTTTGATGGGCAGCGTCGCCCACGCCGCTTTAGCGGGCTTTAGCCGCCTTGGCTGCCCTGTTCGCTTTGGTCGCCCATGCGTGGTGGCTACCCACCACGCATAAGATTGGGCCAACGGCTTAGGCCTGCGAACAATGCGCTCTCCATAAAATCGCGCTAACCGACACCTTGCAAGTCGTCCGAGCGGGTTGATTAAGCTCCTGTAAGTTAAGCATTGCGCTTAAAAGCTCGCGTTCTGCGGTGTTCTGCACGTTCAGCCCAAGGCGCCCGCCCTGGATTCGCGCGAATCTCTATACACTGGCTCCGCGGGGACGAATCGCAAGATCGTCTTGAAGAACAAGGTAAGGCCGCGCGTCGGGGAACGGCAGGAAGTTCCGTGCGAGCCTACGCCAACAAGAAGAACTGAGAGCAAGCGTATGGGGCAGTCAAGCGAAGAAGCAGCAGGAGAATCGCCGGGATTTCCGGGTGCAACACGTCGGCAAAGAGTGAGCGCAACACTGCGCGCCACGCTGCTTGCGTTCGCGGTGACGATGCTCACCTGTATGCTGAGTGGCGCACTCAAAAGCATGGCAGGCGAAATTGCGGCCATCTGGCTTGCGAATGCGCTGTTACTGGGCCAGATGATGGTGGCCGCGCCGGCCCAGCGCTACTGGGTGCTTGCCGGCGGCATAGCAGGCAATATGGCGGCCAATCTGCTTGGCGAGAGCCTTGCGGTATCCCTCTCTTACACGTTTGCCGATACGCTCGAGGTGCTGATTGCCTTTAGCTTTGCGCCACGCGTGACTTCGATCGCCGAACTGCTGCGGCCTAAAGCGCTCGTCAGATTCATCGCCGGCGGCGTGATACTCGCGCCGCTCGTGTCCGGTGTGCTGGCAAGCGTGCTGTTGCGTGGGCAACTGAGCGGCAATCTGCTGCCTGATTTCTCTAACTGGTTCGTTTCGGACGCACTCAGTCTGGCCATCTTTACGCCTGGCGCGCTCGTGCTCTGGAGCGGCGAGGGTGCCCATCTGTTGCGTGGGGAGCGGGGTCTAAAGACCTTGGGACTGCTCCTGCTGGTTTGCGCGGTAACGACCGGCGTCTTTGCTCAAAACCAGTTCCCTTTGCTCTACTGGGCGTTGCTGCCAATCATGTTGCTGGCATTTCAGGCGGATCTCGCTAGCGTCATGGTCGGCCTGATGCTGTGTCTTGCCATTGCGGTGGCGTTCACCATGCACGGCATTGGACCGCTCTGGATGTATCCGTATGCGAACATGGAAGCGCGCATCTTTTCGCTGCAACTGTTTTTGCTGGCTGCGTTAGGCATTGCGCTGCCGATCAGCGCGACTCAAGTTTCGCGCAGCCGTCTGGTAGGGCTGTTGCGCGAGGGCGAGCGGCGCTACCGGATCCTTGCGGAGAACGCGACCGACATCGTTATGAGCGTGACGCTCGATGGCCGTCTGACGTATGTTTCGCCGCGAGCTCAAACGGTTATGCGTCGCGATCCTGACGAGCTGATTGGTGAATACTTTCCCGATCTGGTGATTGCCGACGATCGCGACGCGCTGGCTACGGCTATCGAAAAGCTGGCCGCCGGCGCGAGCGAGGTCTCGCAGGTGAGCCGCTTCAGACGACCCGACGGCCAGATCCTGTGGCTCGAAACCTACCTTCGTCCGGTGATCGATCCGTTTTCCGGGCAGCCTGAAACGCTGACGGCGACGGCTCGTGACATCACCGCACGCAAAGCTGCCGAACAGCGTCTTGCCGAAGAACGTCTTGAACTGCAGGGGCTAGCCTATCGCGATGGTTTAACGGGGCTCTTTAACCGCCGGCATTTCGACCGCGAACTGGAGCATCAATGGCGGCACCTCGCGGAGGCCAATGACGCCAGTTTTATGGCAGTCGTGATGATCGATATCGACGCCTATAAGAGTTTTAACGACCACTACGGTCATCAGCGCGGCGACGACTGTCTGCGGACGATCGCGCAGGCGATTGCCCTGTCGGCGCGGCGTCCCTCGGATATCGTGGCCCGCTATGGCGGCGAAGAGTTCGCGCTGGTCCTTAAGGACACCGATCTGCACGGTGCACGGCGGGTCGCCGAGCGTATCCGTCTGGCGGTTGAAGGGCTGCAGGTGCCGCACCTGGCGAGTCCCGCTGGCGTAGTGACCGTGAGCCTGGGTGTCGCAGCACAACAGCCGCGCGAGGGTCGCGACGCGAGTGGTCTGGTGGCGGCAGCAGACCGTGCCTTATACGTTGCCAAACGGCGAGGCCGCAATCAGATCTACGTGTCCGAGAGCGACGACGCAGGTCTCGGTTCGCTTGCCTGATATTTGTCTAAAGAGTTACGTCGGCCAGAACATTCCCAGTGCCGCTAACGCCATCACCGCAGTCGCGATCCATCCCACCCAGCGCAACAGACCGGTCACGATAAACTCGCCCATGATGTCCCGGCGCGCCGACATGAGCATAACCAGCACCATGATGGGTACCGCCGCTAGCCCGTTCACGACGGCGCTCCAGTAAAGCGCGTCGATCGGATCGAAATTGACAAAGGTGAGTATGACGCCGCCGAGAATCGCGATCGCGATCACCGCATAAAACTGCTTGGCGAGGCTAACCTGTAGCGCCAGACTGTTACGCCACTTCATCGTGCCGGCAGCGGCGTAAGCCGCAGATCCCGCCAGCACAGGAAGAGCGAGCAGGCCGGTGCCGATAATGCCGAGGCTGAACAGCAGGAATGCGAATGAACCGGCAATCGGTTTTAAGGCGCTTGCGGCGTCGGCGGAAGTGGTGATCTGGATGTGATGTGCGTGCAAGGTCGTCGCCGCGGCAAGAATGATGAAGAACGCCACGCCATTCGACATCGCCATGCCAATCCACGTATCGAAGGTGATGCGGCTGAGTTGGGACTCTGCCTGCTGCGGCGCGCGCAGCAAGGCCTCTTGCCCCGGTTCGGAGCGAATCTCTTCTACTTCCTGCGAGGCCTGCCAGAAAAACAGATAAGGGCTGATCGTGGTGCCAAGCACGGCAACGACGGTGGTCAGGTAGTGGCCGGAGAACTGAATGTGCGGTTTGACAATGCTTAGGCCAACGGCCTTCCAGTCGACCGGAATGACAAACGCAATCGCAACGTACGCAAGCAATACGAGCGTGAGCCACTTAAGGATGCGGGCATAGCGCTCGTATGGCACAAAGACCTGTAGCAAAAGGGAAAAAGTGCCCAGCAGAACGACGTAAACCGGCACGGGACCGCCGAGCACGAGTTTGGCGGCCGCACCCATTGCCGCGAGGTCGGCGGCGATATTGATCGTATTGGCAATCAGCAGAACCATCACGGCGGCATAAAGGATCTGCGAAGGATAGTGGCGGCGCAGATTGGTGGCGAGTCCGCGGCCGGTAACCCGTCCCATGCGCGCGCTGACCGATTGAATCGCGACCATCAGCGGGAACGTGAGCAGCATGGTCCACAGCAGACCGAAGCCGAATTGTGCGCCGGCCTGCGAGTACGTTGCGATACCGCTCGGGTCGTCGTCGGCCGCGCCCGTCACGAGGCCCGGACCCAGGCGCCTGGTCCACGACCGGCCGGCCTCATCTTCGACCACAAGCTCTGGATCTAATGGTTCAGTGGGCACGTTGGTTCCTTGAAGGTGGCGGCTCGTTCGCAGCTACCCTTTGCTGGACAGCATTATTCGTGCCACGGGTTTGGGCGGACGAATAGGAATGACCTATGATCAGTTCTATTAATGAAACAGTTGAACGCCCGGCAAGCGGATATTTCTTGAGCGATGCAGTGCCGATAAGTGCAATGCCTTGTCTCGTTGTGCGCGAAACCATAGCGCTTTGTTGTGTGCTCATGGCATAGTGCGACCATCGTCCACACGTAAGGAGGCAGTATGGCCACTCTCGAGCAGATTCAAGCGCGTATGAAAAAACTCCAGGCGCAAGCCGAAGCTTTGCTTGCCAAACGCGCGCAAGCGGCCGTCGACCAGATCCGCGAACTGATGATCAAGCACGGCTTGACGACTGCGGATATCGAAGCCCGTGCCAAGGCGAGGCGTGAAGCTAAAGCAGCGGGGCGCCGTCTTTCCAATGGCGTTGCGAAGACTGCCGCCGGCGCCAAGGGCAAGCTCCCACCGAAGTATCGTGATCCTAAAACCGGCGCAACGTGGAGCGGTCACGCACGGCCGCCCGCCTGGATCAAGGACGTGAAGGACCGTACCCGTTTCCTCATTGACGGCGCAGCTGAGATCGCATTGAACGGCAGCGGCGCTAGCAAAGCGACGACTGCGGCAAAGAAGGTATCGGCGAAAAAAGCGGCCGCAAAGAAAGCGCCCGGCAAGCGAGCCGCCGCGAAGAAGACCGTAGCTAAGAAAGCCGTGACCGCGAAAGCCCCGGCGAAAAAATCCGCCGCGAAGAAGAAAGCAAGCGTGAAAAAGCCGGTGGCAAAGAAAGCGTCACGGGGTCGGCCGGCAGCTAAAAAGGCTGCGTCGAGCGCGGTCGCTGCGTAACAACGTCTGTTGATACGTTCAACAGTTCATGCCTGAAAACGACATTGGCCCGCCAAGGCGGGCCAATGTCCTGCGGGAACGCGAGTTCCGGCTGCTTACAGCGGCGTGATGTTAGCCGCTTGCTTGCCCTTCGGGCCTTGCTTCACTTCGAAGCTGACCTTCTGGTTTTCCTGCAGCGATTTGAAGCCACTTCCCTGGACTTCAGAAAAATGCGCGAACAGGTCTTCGCCGCCGCCGTCCGGCGTAATGAAACCAAAGCCCTTTGCATCGTTAAACCACTTCACTGTACCTGTTGCCATTTTCCTGAGTTTTCCAAAAAAGACGTGTTGTGTTGGCGTCGTGCCGCCACGGTTGACGGAGCGCGACGCGTCTTTGTACCACAGTAAAATGACAATCCACAACCAGGGAGGCTACGGTTTACCGGAACTTTCTCGCCTTGGCGCGACACCGCGCAGCGTGACGGCCTCTGTCTCCGAGCGCAAACTCTCCACCCGTGCTGCCAGGGCGGCCGCGCTGGCCCGTGAAGGAAACGGGTCGAAGGCGTAGCCACGGCGTGCCCAGGAATCGAGCCCGCCCTTGAGCGCGCGAATCCGCGTAAACCCTTTACGGCGCATATGCAACCTGATGCGCATGGCTGTGTCCTCGTCCTGACACACGCAATACACCACGCGGTGCTTTCCCGGTAAAGCCTCTTCGATGTCGGCCGCCGAAGTCGCGTCGAGCCGCCGGGCGCCCGGAATGCGATGGGTATCGTCCTGCACCGCGGACGCCGGCCGTGCGTCCAGAATGATCGGCGGCGACTCCGAATGCAGGGTTGCCTCAAACTGTTCCTGGGTAATCCGAACCTGCTTGAGCCAGCGTCTAAAGCGCCAGCGCTGGATGCAGCGAAGCACGAAGTAGAGGAGCGACGCCGCCAGCACCAGATCGATCACTGTGGTCCCATGTGCCCTGACTGCGAGCACGAACGGACCCAGCTGCTTCTGGAACAGGGCGCCGCCGAGCAGCCAGAACGTTGCCCATATCACAGCGCCTAGCAGATCCCATGCGGCGAATATCTTTGGGTCGACACGCGTTGTTCCCATCAACGGCGGGGTGGCGAGGGCAAGACCCGGAATGAATTTGGACACCGACACAATCGGCGCGCCAAAGCGCTCAAACAGGGAACGCGTAGTCCGCACGCGTGCACCAGCAGACATCGATAGCCGCGAGAGCGCGTTAATCAGCCGCTGGCCATACAGGCGTCCCGCCGTGAACCAGATACCATCGCCGAGCAACGCACCGAGCACCGCTGCCGGCAATACGTACCAGAACGACAGGGCACCGCTTGCGATCGCGGTACCGGCGAAGAGCAGGACGGGCACCGCAGGCAGAGGCACGCCGAGACGGGTCAGAAACACGTTTAGAAAGACGACCGCGCCACCCCACGTCGAAATCTCCGATTGCGGAAACTCTATCAATTGCGCGGCTCCTGAAGTCACGGCTGAGGGCGCAGCAGCAGCGTCGCTGCATCCGCGTTCGTGGAATGTTGTAGGCGCAAGCCGGATGCCCGGGCAGGCGTCAACACGCTTTTATTTTACGTTTGAATCGATCAGCGTCACGCGCACGCCTTCGCATCCGGCGTCGCTGGAGACTTCAAGTTCGCGCCATGGACCTTTCGGTCCTTCGACGGCGATCAGCGGATCGATTTGCCGGTCGGGGCGTAGCACATTGAACGGCCACGATGGGCGCCGCAACCGCTCATGGACCAGCGAGCCTAGCCAGATCTGCGCGGAGGGTCCACCGCTTTTGCGTTGCACGGCATACGTGGTGGGCCAGAAGCGTAAGACGTCGCGTTCGTCGCGCGCTTCGCGGGCACGGGTAAAGACGAGTGTCGAGGGCTCGCCGTTGTTGAGCTTTGGCAAAACGGGTAACGCGGTCGCCTCGGGGTCGGGAGCCACCAGCGAGAGGATGGAGCGCGCCGAAAGTTGCGTGCCTTCCATCCAGCCGCGGTCGGCCAGTTGCGATTCGATCTGCTCGCGGTTGGCCGACCACTGCACGGTGATCGGCTCGCGCCGGTCGCCTGTCATGTCAGAGCGGTAGCAGGCAAAGGTTTTCCAGAGCGTGTCGGTCCATTGCGCTTCGGTGACGACCTCGAGAGGAGGGTGCTGTTCGCTGGGCGGTGCGGTGCTCAAACGGTGAAGTCCTATCTGGGGTGCCGCGCTGGCGCAGATCACGAGCAACATCACAGCGGGCATAAACTCGCGCGGAGTGGGCATGTCAGGGTTGCGCCACACGGCGGTCAATGCGACGACGGCGACCCAGATCGCCGCGAACGCCGCCCCGCCCACCGCATCGGAAAACGCGAAGCGCCCGACGTAGAGCCCTGCGAATGCTACTGCCACGACGATCGCTGCGCTGACCGTCGTCACGAGGATCCCTTGGATTTTGCCGACGCGACGTGACAGCAGGAAGGCGAGAAAACCGTAGACGATCGCGCTTGCCGCCACGTGATTGCTAGGGAAGGCATACGCTTCGAAGCCGGTGGAAACGGGCGACACCTGCCGCACCGTCAACTGGATGGCGAAGATCAGCAATTGCGAAAAGGCGACTGCCGCCAACCAGTAGGCGACGGCGAGCCAACGCCGTTCGTATGTCATCCAGACGATAACGGTCGCCACAACGGCGCCCAGCGTAGGGAGGCTGCCTAGCGTGGCGAGGCCTGATATTAGCGAGTCGGCCCAGGGAGAATGGATCGATTGCAGGAATCGATACACCGACATGTCGATCTGAACCAGCGGGGCGCCATTGGACACGCCTTGAAACACGCCGAAGAATATCCCAGCGAACAACAGCACCAGTACGGAGATGATGGCGACGATACCCATCGCCGGCCTCTGGGGGTCCAGCACCTGCACCAGAAAAGTTGCTGCACGTCCGTTGTGACAACGGGCCCATGCGACCAGCTCGCGACGCGATGCGTTGGCCCATGCCCGCGCGCGCAAGACGATGTGGCGCATGGCCTGAAAGCTCAACCACCCGATGGCGGCGAGAATTGCGATGACGGCCACCAGACGAAACGAGACGGCGCCGGCTAGTTGCAGGGATGCGCCGAACACGACCCCCGGCAGAATATGCGCAGGTGCCCACAATACGGCAGACAGTGCGTTCATCGCGTAGAAGCGCGTTGGGCTCATTCCCAGCATGCCTGCGACGACTGGCACGATGGCGCGCACCGGTGCGATGAAACGGGCAAACACCACGCTGCGTGCGCCGTGCTGCGTGAAATACTGGTGGCCGGTCTGCAGGATCTGCGGATGCGTGCGGAACGGCCAGAGTTGGACGAGGGTATTGCGGTAGCGGTGGCCGATCCAATAACTAAGACCGTCGCCGGCGATGGCGCCGACGAACGCGCAGGCGAACAGCCAGCCGAGGTTGAGCGCACCTGTGCCGACTAGCGCTCCGGCCAGAAACATGGCCGTGCTACCGGGGACGAAGGTGCCGATGACCGCGACCGACTCCAGAAACGCCGCCAGGAACACCACCGCCAACGTCCATCCCGCGTGGCCGCCGAGCAGGTGCAACAGGTGAACATACGCTTGCTCCATCTACCTCTCCGGCGGTCCAGCACTATGACGAATGATTGCGAACGGGAAAACGTGTCATATCAGAATATAACCTCAGCAGATGTCATGCCGCACCGAAGCATGCGGTCGACAAACAATGTGACGGCCTTGGACTGCGGGAGTGTGCGCTGGCGGGACGTTCCGTTGACGTCTTGCGAACTTGACCTATAACGGAGGTGCGGTGCGGGCATTCTCTGCGTCTGGGACCGGCATCCACCACTTCAGACGCCCGTTTGTTGCACTGCATTGTCGCTTCCGGCAATGAGGAGGGCGACAGGCGTCGTTAGTCGGGTAGCGGGCCACGGTGACATGCTGCGAGCCCGCTTGAGGATGCAAGGAGTGTCGAGATGAAAACACTTATCGTGTTGCCGTTGGCTGGCGCAGGGCTGCTGCTGGCGGCCAGCGTAGCAAACGGGCAGGAGATTCGCCCGGACATGCAGGCGCGAGGGCGCGCGATCCTGGAGCAGAACGCGAACGAGACCGCGCAAGATGCGACAGACATGCCCTATAGCGAAACGGGGCAGCCCGGCACGCCGCAGGCGCGCGCTATAACTAACTCATCATATGGAGGCAGTGTGGATTCCAACGGACAGTCGGGCGGCCCGCGATGCGTCGCCGGCCCGCAATGCAACATTTTCCGCGGCCGATGACGTCCAGACCTGCCCTAGCCGAACGAAGAAATCGTCAGCCGGCAGCGGTGCTTATTAATATGGATAACTGATAAATAATTTTCTTATCTATGTTTCATATGTCCAGACGTGTTGACACTAAATCATTCTTCATCTTGGCGAAACGGCGTTTACGTGCTGGGAAGATTAACTTTGTCCTGCAGGTCCTTGTTTAGCAGGCCAACGTAAGAACGTCCTTCTCGCGTTAGGCCTGCTCAATGGCTCTAACCCTGGAGGGCACAAATGAAACACTTCGAAAAGGCAATAGCGGCAGCGGTTTTGCTGACCGTCAGCGCGGCTAGCTGGGCATCCCCCGGACTGACACCGCAGCAATGCAACGACTATCCGTTCACGCGCCTCAAAACCGAGGTGACGCATAAGCAATTGATGAACGAGTTATCGGAGCTTGAAGCGGTCGGCTATGACCCGAGCGCTAACGACAACTACTATCCGTCCGATCTCATGGCCGCCCAGAAGAAGCTGAACGCGGAATATCGACGGGACTGCACGGCTTCGAACGGTGTGGCGACCGCGCAATACTCGGCGACGCCATAGCGACCCGCAGCGCATGACCGTGTCCGGCAATAGCCGGGAAGCTTGTTTTGACCGATGTTGTCGCAGTCGTACGACACTTGCGCGCCTAAAACGAGCCATTTTTTTCAAAAAAGGAAACTCGAGACCGCTCCACCAAAGGCGATGGAGCGGCTGCCTTTCGTACTTGCGTTTGTTGAAAGTCTGACTTTCTTTAGTGCCGTCTCGTCAAGAAAAGTGGCTACTTAAACTTTGCTTGCACTTTCATGTTGCTGCCGCAACCAGCAGTGACAGCGCCGCAGAGCGCAGAAGGGCAAAGGAAAAAACAGACTCTCTCACCTCACTCATCAGGTACAAGGCAAATGAAGAAACCATGTTTGGCCGGATTGTTGTCCGCACTTGCGCTGTGTAATGTCGCGCATGCTCAAAGCAGTGTCACGCTTTATGGCCTCATCGATGAGGGTTTCGATTTCACCACCAACGCCGCCGGCAACCGTGGCTACCAGATGGTGAGCGGCGACACGGCCGGGAGCCGCTTTGGCCTGAAAGGCAGCGAAGACCTTGGCGGCGGCCTGAGCGCAATCTTTCGTTTGGAAAACGGCTTCAATACCAACACCGGCACGATGGGGCAAGGCGGTCTGCTGTTCGGACGTCAGGCTTACGTTGGCTTGTCGTCGGCGCAGTACGGAACCATCACGATGGGCCGTCAATACGATCCGACCGTCGATATGTGGAGTGCTCTCACGGCGGCCGGCAATTGGGAGGGCGACCTTGGTTCGCACCCGTACGACAACGACAACGCGGACTGGGATTACCGTATCCAGAACTCGGTCAAGTATGTGTCGCCCACGGTTGCGGGCTTCACCGGCGAGGCCTTGTACGGCTTTAGCAACGAGGCGGGCGGGTTCGCCGACAATCGCGTGTACAGCGCAGCGGTCCAGTACCAGATGGGCCCGGTCACTGCAGTTGCCGCTTATATGAAGACCGACAACGGCGGTGCGACTGCCGGTGGCGCGGCGCCGAGCGCGACAGTGGTGTTCACTGCAAGCTCGCAGCAAAACATCGATGCGGCCTTTTCGTACAAGTTCGCCGACAAGGCGATTGTCTCGCTGGCCTATTCGCACGTGGATATCTACAATCCGACCTCCAACGCATACTTCGTTACGCAACCGGCTCCCGGAACACAAAACTCATGGAAGTTCGACAATATCGAACTCAACGGCCAGTACTTCTTTGCGCATGACTTCTGGCTGGGCGCAGCCTATACGTTTACGCGCGCGCACGTTTCAACGGTGACGGGCAGTTCGGATCCGAACTGGAACCAGCTATCGCTGATGCTCGACTACGATCTGAGTGCACGCACTTCGGTTTACGTGCAGGGGGCGTACCAGCATGCTGATGGCAAGACTGGCCAGGACTTTGATTATGCGAACATTCTCGGATCGCCGAGCGAGTCGTCGAGCGGCAACCAGATGGTGTATCGCATCGCGATGACGCATCGCTTCTAAGACGTCTCACCTTAGCTTCAGCATAAAAGGCACACGCCGGATTCCGGCGTGTGCCTTTTTCATTGTTGCGGCATTTGGTGCTTAGGTGGCCTTCGACGCAATCTCCCGTGAGTCATTTGATGGCCTGCAGTTGGCTCAATGTAAAGAATTTGCATTGATGTTTCATGCAATGTGTACAAACGTGACGGGTTTTTCATCTTCGTGCGGCCTGGTATTTATTCGTGCGGAGCTATGATGCCAGGACTGTAACCAGTATGACCATGTCCTGGTGGCGCGCAACAGGAGATTGGCAGGGCTTTGTCTGGCGACGCGCTTCGCATGGACGCTGATGCAGGCGAGTCGTGAGAAGCGTAGACGAGACGCCTCATAAATTAAATATAGCAGAATCTGTAAGCTATGGAATCCTGATTGTAATGTTTTTGGCGATGTTGAAGCTTTCGACATCGATAGCAGAAAACGCGCATGACTTTCGGATGTTCACTATGTGGTCTTACGCTCAATCCATTTTCCTTCTGACCGCTAGCGTCGCGAGGATGTCCATCAAGTCCACGCTTTCAACAAATCTACAAGTGAGGGGCCGATGACCGTGTCCACTCTGGATTTTGGCAAAGTACGGGGGAAGGCGATCTCCAGCGATAAACAGGAGACGGCTGCCAGGCGCCGTTCCGGGCAGCGCTGGCATACCACTACATTTAGATGGCTGTCGGCGTACGCAGCGATTTTTACCCTGTGTTTCGTGGCCTTGCTGGGGTTTCTCGAATACTCGGTGGGCGCGGCGATGGAACGCGAAGCCGATAGTGGGATTCGCTGGCAGATGCGTTACTTCGATTCGAAGTCCGACGATCAGCTTGCCTCCGTCATCAACCAAAGGCTCGAGCGCGAAATCCGGCACACCAATTACTACGGCGTATTCGCTCCGGACGGTCATCGGATCGCGGGGGACATTGCCACGATGCCACCCGGGCTGAAGCTCGACAAAGCGGGCGAATCCCATAGCACCAGTATGGGACGCACGATCGAACTGCCGGATAACGCGTCGATGCCCACGGTGCGTGTGATAGGGGAACTCCGCGACAACGGCGTCAAGCTCGTCATAGGACGCAACCTGTCCGACGTGCAGCATGTGCGGGAAGAACTGACCAAAGTGCTGATCGGCGGCGGCGTGCTATGTCTCGGACTCAGTCTTGCCACCGGCCTGTTGCTGAGCCTGCGTCAGATGCGCCGTGTGGCGGACATGCGGCGCGTGACTACCCGCATCGCCAACGGGGATCTCGCGCAACGTTTGCCGACCGGCGGTCGTGACGAACTGGACATGCTGTGTCACCTCGTCAATCACATGCTCGATGAAGTCGAGCGCCTCATGAACGAAGTCAAAGGCGCATGCGATGGCATTGCGCACGATCTGCGTACGCCGTTGGTGCGTTTGCGTCTGCAGTTGGCCAACCTCGCCGAGCGGGTCCGGGCCACGGGCGACAGCGCGGCCGACTCGCTGCTCGCTAACGCGCGCGTCGAGGCCGACTCGATTCTCGAACGTTTCGGGGCGATGCTACGTATTTCGGAGATCGGAGCGCTGCAACGGCGCAGCGGCTTCGACGTGATTTCGTTGCAAACGCTGGTCGACGAGCTGTGCGAGCTCTATGAACCGCTTGCCGAAGAGAAGTCGATCACTCTGAAGTCCAGCACGGCAGCTGTCGGACCATTGCATGCTGACCGCGCCTTGTTGTTCGAGGCATTCAGTAACCTGCTCGACAATGCGATCAAATTCGCGCCCAACGGTGGCGAGGTGAGCGTCGATCTCTGGTCGAGCCAGTCGGGGCCGCAACTCGTGATTGCCGATAACGGTCCCGGTATTCCCGTGAGCGAGCGTAACGCAGTGCTAAACCGCTTTTACCGTGTCGAGCAGACACGTCACGTACCGGGAACCGGTCTTGGACTTGGCATCGTTTCGGCAATCATCCGGCTGCATGACTTCGAGCTGCGCATTGGTGGTGAAGACCGGGGAACGACAATCACAATCGATTGCTGGCCACACAACTTGCAGTAGGTCATAACGATAGATGAGAATCCTGCTGGTTTCTTCCTCCGAAGCGGAGACGGTTTACCTACATAAGGCATTCAGGGAAAGCGCGCATAGCGTCCAGGCAGCGGACAATCTCCGCTATGCGCTCTATCTTGCCTCGCATGAGGAATTCGATGCGATTGTCATTTCCGCTGTAGGCGTCACGCTGATGACCTCGCTCTTCGACGCGCTACCCGAACTGGCGCGGCTGCCACGTGCGCCGGCCGTGATCGTCGCGCTTGCCAGCGGCAGTTCGCAAGATCGTGCCCGGGTGCTGCGCGCGGGCGCCGACGCCTGTTTCGTGCAACCGTATTCGTTTCTGGAGATGCAGGAGCGCATGCTGGCGCTTCATCGGGCATCGGTGGCGCGCTCGGCTCAACCGTCGGCCACGCTAATCCAGCTAAGACTGGATCCACTCACGCGCGATCTTGTCGAAGACGGCAAACGCGTGCTGATGACCAAACGCGAGTATCTGCTGATTGAATGTCTGCTGCGTCAGGTGAATGCGCCGGTCGCGAGAGATCAGCTGATCCGCTATGCATGGCCGGACAAGGAGGATGTCGATCCTTCCAGCGTCAACCTGGTGGTGTCGCGTCTGAGGCGCAAGCTGGAACTGAACGAGTTTAGAGCGAGGGTCGAGACGATTAGCCGCTACGGCTATCAGTTGGCTTCGCGTTGAACATTAAACGGTAACGCCGCGTGGACAGGAGAAGGAGCGGCCAGCCTGGCGCCGCACGGAGCGGGTATCAAAAGGATAACTGAACATCTCGGAGAACTAAGGTGGCCGGATTGACCTGTTCGCGTTACGTGGGTCTGCCCACTGAAGCGGGCCGGTCATCCGGCGCGTATTGCTCAATGATGGGCATATACGGTGCGGTCCAGATATGCGAGTTGCCCGTCCTGCTCGGCTGTGACGAGTCTCTGATACACCTGTGCGCGGGTTCGTCCCGCAACCGGTTGACCATAAGGTGCGACCCACTGGCCGGCTTGATCAGGCGTTGCTGCTGCGGTGGTGAAGCTGGAGTCGCTCGATGCCGCATGCGGATCGTTTGCTCCCGTGTTGGTCTGGGCAAATGCGCTGCTGCTTGCGGCGAGGCCGATGAGCGCTGCCAGCATGAGGGTTTTCATGGCGGATTCCTTGTTAAGAAAGTGCAAAACCGGATGAAGCCGGGTTGCATCGCGGGATGCCAGCCGGTGCACGCCGGCATCCCGCGACGCGCTTACGGATGGGCGTAGACGACCGTGTTCAGGTAGTTCAGCTGACCGTCTTTTTCGGCTTGCACGAGTTCGCCGTACACCTGGGCACGGGTCTTCGGTGCAATCGCCTGGGACGGCGGAACCCACGTTCCGGCGTCTTGCGGCGCGGCGTTCGACATCGCCACGGTGCTCGGGGCGTTGTTGGATGTAGCGGCAGTGGCGGGGTTGCTTTGGGCAAAGGCCGAGCTGGTTGCGAGAATACCCAGCAGAGCTGCGATCTTGATGGCTTTCATGACTGCTCCTCTATGAGGAAGAGATGGTTTAGGTCCGGGCTGTACCGCACAACGCAATGTGCGTCTCGGTAAGAAGCAGAATAGAGCGGTGGGCCTATCGCAACGCGAGCATGAAAGTGAAGAGATTTTTAATCGGCAGCTATGTTTAGCCGAGAATGTAACCGGAGCCTCTGACTGTGCGGATTTGCGGGTCTTCTCCCGCAGCGCCGAGCTTCTTGCGCAAACGCCCCACATGAACATCGATCAGATTGGTGCCCGGATCAAAGCGGCAACCCCATACGCCCTCGAAGATCATCGTGCGCGTGAGCACCTGGCCCGAATGGCGCATCATGTATTCGAGCAGTTTGAGTTCGGTTGGCTGGAGGTCGAGCACTTCACCGTGATGACTGGCCCTATGCTTGAGCAGGTCGAATTTCAGTTCGCTCACCTGAAGGCTGGTTTCAGCCGTGCGCTGCGGGGTTTTGCGCCGCAGAAGCACCTCGGCGCGAGCGGCCATTTCCTCGCGCGCGAACGGCTTGGTCAAATAGTCGTCGCCACCTGCCCTTAAGCCCCTGACGCGTTCGTCGACATTCGACATGGAACTGACGAGCAGTACGGGCGTATCGATGCCTACGTCGCGCATGGTCGTGAGAATCGTCAAGCCATCGAGGTCAGGGAGCGTGCGATCCAGTGTGACGAGATCGTAGGGGAACGCCATGATTTTGGCGATGCCATCGCGCCCGCAGCGTGCGACGTCGACCTCATAGCCAGACTCCGAGAGCGAGCTCACAATCTCGTGAATCATCAATTCATCGTCTTCCACAGAGAGCACTTTAGGCATGGCTTATCAGTTTACGAAGAAGGAGGCACGAGTCGACCCTGCATTCGCACTGCTGACAATGCGTGCATGGAGGACCATCGGACAGATCACAGGGTCATCATCGCCGACGGCTGGTAACCTGGCGTCGCCACATGGATTAAGTGTTTTTAATGGTTTTGCAACGGAGCCGGGCGCGACGTGTGGCGTTATGCAGTGGCTCGCTACAGGCGGGAGCCGCCATGGCTTGAAGGTGTTTCGAGCCGAAATGAATGCGCGCGAGGCGTGGGCTCGGATTTAATTTGTGTCAGACTAGCTTGCTACCGGTTCTGCGGCCGCCAGCCTGCATGGCCTGCCGTCGAGGTTTCAGTCACGACACCACCGCGCGCGACATCACACACGCGCGTTTGGGCTCGCACGCAATCTGGACGGGCGGCGACGCAACACATTCCGGCTCCATTCATTATTCACTCGGTTTTTCATGCGCTCCAAGTTCCTCAAATGGTTTTTCATTGTCTGCCTGCTCGGCAGCGGCACGGTCTATTCCGCGTTCATCCTCGTGTTGTTTCCTTTCGCGGGAAGGTCTGGACGCTACTGGCTGGCAGCGCAATGGTGTCGTGCAATGGTTGCATGGATGCGTTGGCTACCCGGCGTGACCTGTTCGGTGGAAGGGCTTGAACATCTTCCGGATGGGCCGTCGATTCTGTTGTGCCGTCACGAATCGACTTGGGAGACGCTGGCATTTCTCGCGCTGTTTCCACGGCGCATCAGTTTCGTCTTCAAGGAAGATCTGTTGCGCATTCCGTTCTTTGGCTGGGTGCTGCGTGGCCTCGATATGGTGAGCCTGAACCGCGGGTCGCCACGTCAGGCTCATCAGGCGGTCACGCAAGAGTGCGCCGAGCGTCTCGCTAAGGGTGATGTCGTGGTGATCTTTCCGGAGGGCACCCGTGTGCCGCACGACGCGCCGCCTCGGCTGACCTCGGGCGGTATCCGTCTGGCATGTGCGACCGGTGCCCCGGTGGTACCTGTGGTGCATAACGCGGGAAAAGTTTGGCCGGCAAAAGGTTGGCCAGACAGGAAAGGGCATATTCGGGTCGTCGTGGGTCCCGAGTTTTCCTCTGTCGAGACTTCGCAACAGGAGTTGAGCCGGGCGGTTCACGACTGGATGAAAACGGCTTTGCTAAAGCTCTGATGGCTCTGCGAAAAATGCGCGGGTACGATTTACCGGACTTTGACATCCGGTCAAGTATTTATTGCCTGTGAACTCACAATAAAGGCGCTTATGGCGGCCTGGGCTGTCACAAAAGCAAATGGCCCGCCGAGGCGGGCCATTTGCAGCAGGGGGGAACGAACGTCCCGGCCTGTTACAGCGGCGTGATGTTTGCCGCTTGCTTACCCTTCGGGCCTTGCTTCACTTCGAAGCTGACCTTCTGGTTTTCTTGCAGCGATTTGAAGCCGCTTCCCTGAACTTCCGAGAAGTGCGCGAACAGATCTTCGCCGCCGCCGTCAGGCGTAATGAAACCAAAACCCTTTGCATCATTGAACCACTTCACAATACCGGTTGCCATTTTTTAATCCATTCAATTTAAATGTCGCGTTCGCGTGTGCCGCGTCTTCGCCCCGCGACCGAACGCGAAGAATGACTTTGTACCACGCTGATATCAAACCTGCCAATCATGATGTTTCTGTAGGTCGCTTAAATCGGACAAATGGCAGTCAGGCGGTGTTGGGAAACTGTAATGTCAGGGTAGGGTAAACTGCGTGCACACTCTCCCGAGGAAATACATGAAACATTACTTGCAGGAAGAGTTGACATCGTTTTGGGGCCGTCTGACCCCTTACTTCGCGCTGCTGGAATCCGCGCAAAGCGACGTTCTGGAGCCGATTGGGCGTGTCACTGTGGACACGGACGAGCGGCAGGCATTTGCGCTACATACCACTGACGCCAAGCCGCAGGGCGATACGTCGGAGCTTCCGACGGGGCAAAGCGCTACCTATACGCGGTTGAAGGGCGACGGAGCGGTGTGGGGGCCGTGGTTCAGGGAAGCGTATTGATCTGGTATCGCGCTCGTGTCACTCGCGGTGCGTGAAGATTTGCGACAATGCTGGTTTGCTTTGGGTGCCTGCGGCGATCCGTACGTGGTCGTGGGCGCTTGCGCTTCCTAACTCACCTCGTTTCGACGTATGAGCAAGTCTGCATTCATTCCCAGTGTTCCAGCGAAGTCCGAGAGTGATTTCGAAGTCTCGGCTTCGACCCGACTCGCCGGGTATCGGCGGTTTTTTGGTGTCTTGAAGGTGGTTCGCAAGACCGATGGGAAGGTGTTGTTTCCATTCGATGGGGCGGGGGAGATTGGGCCTTTTGTTACCAAGGTCGAGGCGTTGGCTGCCGCGCAGGTGCGGGGTGAGGGGATTGTTGCTGGGGATTTGGTTAGGCCGGAGTTGTAGGGGGTTGGGGGTTTTTGCCTGCGGTGCCTTGGGTTGGGTGTTTTCTGGCGGTGTTGGCCTTTCCTTGCATTGCTATCGGTCTATTAGCTTTGCCCCTGTGCGGGGCGGCACTTACTTTCTTTGCCGCCGCAAAGAAAGCAACTGTATTGAAGGTCAAGTGTTTGGGGTTCATTCGATCATGATTT
>NZ_JBNDMP010000019.1:0-96814 GCF_050436645.1 Paraburkholderia sp. GAS33 | reverse complement strand
TCTTTGCGGCGGCAAAGAAAGTAAGTGCCGCCCCGCACAGGGGCATCGCTAATAGACCGATAAGACAGCAAGGAAAGGCCAAAGCAGCAAGAACACAGACAAGCGCCGCGCAGGCAAACCCAAAACCTTATGCAAACGTATCCACAAGCCCCACAGTCCGCCGAACGGCAACATTAGCGACAGCAGTGGAATCTCCGTCATCATCCCCGCCGGAGGCAACCCCACTGGCAGAGCCATTCCTCGCCCCATTGGCCGACGACTGCCCCTGCTGCCCAGTCTGCCTGGCAAACCCATCAGTGACGGAGGCACTCCCCAACCCTATACCGTTCTGCTCCATCGCCTCCCGCAACTTCGGCAACGCCGCCTCAACGGCCTCCCGTACCTGCGGATGCTGCGAAACAAACAACGCATGTGCATGGTTATCGGCAACCTGCAACACCACCTGAAGTGGTCCCAGGTCCTTCGGGTTCAGTGTCAACTCAGCACTCTGTTGATGTGCGTTCGACAAAAACACCACCTTCTGTCCCAAAGCTTCTTCCCAATCCGACGTGCCCACCTCCGGTCCCAACGTGCTCGCGGCCGCCGCGGTCGTTGCCGGGTTCGTGCCCTGGGTGGCCGTCGTTGCCGTCGATGCGCTCGCCGCAGCCTGGCTCGCGGCCAGCGCCGCGTTCGCTGCGTCCGCTGTGCCCTTCAAACTCGACAGGCTGTCCTGTGTGTTCGCCATGCCCGTCAATGCCAGCGCATCGGCTGCATCCCTGCCCGCTGTGTCCGTCGGGCTCGTCGTCGTGACCGCAGTCGGATCGGTCTTGTCGCCCTGCTTGAGCTTCGCATCGCCCAGAAGCGTGTTGCTTGCCGAATTCTTGTCGCTCTTCGAGGCGCTCACCGACAGGTCGGTGTCGTCGTTCGATCCCGCTGCGCCCGTCGCCGCATTGCCGGCGTTCGTGGCCTGGGCCGGCGCTGCACCCTGCGTGCCGTTGAGTGCCGCCAGCGCCGCCTGCAGCGCGTCGTTGGCCGTCTTTCCGTCTGCCGAGGCCAGGCGCTTGCCGTGGTGCGTGCCGTCCGCCTTGTCGCTGTCTTTCGCGCCCTGCGCGGTCGTGCCGTCCGTCAACGTCGTGCCGGCGTCGTCGGTTGTCTGTGTGTTCGTGCCGCCGGCGCTCGCGTTGGCGCTGGCCTGAAGCTGTGCCTGCAACTGCGCCAGTACCGACGACGCTGTCGTCGTGCTCGCGGCATCGTTCGATCCGTCGCTGTCCTGCTGTGCCGTCGTGCCCTTCGCGTTGCCGTTGCCGCTCGCCTGCTGCGTGTTGCTCGAGGAGCTCGCCGAGTTCGTGCCGCTGCTGTTGGCACCGTTCGCACCGTTGGCATTGCTGGTACTGGAACTGCCGCTTGTACCGCTGGCGCCGCTTGTGCTGCTCGAACCGTCGGCGCTAGCGGTGCTGCTGGCGCTGCTCGAACTATTGCTGGTGTTGCTTGCGTCGCTCGTGCTGTCGCTGCTGTCATCCGCGCTGTCCGGTGCCTGAGCGTCCGACTGCGAGGCGCTCTGCGTGCTCGCGGAATACGACGGGTCCGACGGCGTCGGCGGTGAATAGGGTGTCGGGGGTGTCGGCGTCGGCTGGTTCTGCGCGTCGCTTGCGTTCTGCGCGGCTTCGGTCTGCGCCTCCATGCTCTGTTGCAGGGTCTGCGAGAACAGTTGCGCGCTCGCAGAGTCCGACGGCGAACTGCCCGGCGTGCTGTTCGACGAGCCGAATAGCGAACTGATATATGAAAGTGGCGACATGGTCGATCCTGTCTATCCGGTAAATCCGGTCAAGTTCCGGCTGCTCCCGGTCGAGCTGTCGTGCTCGCTTGCGGGTTATGCACCCTCGGCGCGCATCCTGAGAATGCGCGCGGCGTGTTCGTCTGCATCGCGTTGTTCACGGCGCGCCGTTTGCTGCGCTTCCGCTGCTTCGCCGCGTGCCTGCAGTACTTCGTAAGAGCCTAGCTTCTGTTTGTGACGCTGCCACTCCGGCTTCGCCGCTTCGACGCGCGCGTTCGCTGCGTTCAGCAGCTTGCGCTGCTGTTCGATGGCGGCGTCGAGCGTATCGATGAAAGCCTGGAAGTTGCGCATGTTGCCGGCCGGCATCCCGCTTTGGGCGGTCGTCGTGAAGCGGGAGTGGTATTCGTCGCGGTAGCGCACCAGGGCGTCGAGCTGCGCCTGCACTTCACTTGCCTCACGTTGGGCTCGGCCAAGGCGCTGCGCGGCGGCGTCCACATCGTCCTGGGCGAGGCCAATAAGCGTCTTGATCGGAAAGTGTTTCGCCATCGTCAGCCTCCTTGGGCAAACAGCGCATCGAGTCTCTTCAGACTCGCGTCAAATTCCGCACATTCGCGGAAACCTTGTTGCAAAAACGCTTCAATGCGCGGATACAGTGCGATCGCGCGATCGAGTAACTGGTCGCGCCCCGTCGAATAGGCGCCCACATTGATCAGGTCGCGGTTACGCTGGTAACGCGACAGCATCTGTTTGAAGAGCCGCGTCTTCTCCAGGTGCGGCTCGTCGATCAGCGCAGTCATCGCGCGGCTGATCGAGGCTTCGATGTCGATTGCTGGATAGTGCCCGGCTTCGGCCAGCGAACGCGACAGCACGATGTGGCCGTCCAGAATCGCGCGCGCCGAGTCGGCGATCGGGTCCTGCTGGTCGTCGCCTTCGGTCAGCACCGTGTAGAACGCCGTAATCGATCCGCCGCCTGCCGGGCCATTGCCGGTGCGCTCGACGAGCGCCGGCAGCTTGGCGAACACGGACGGCGGATAGCCCTTGGTGGCCGGCGGTTCGCCGACCGCCAGGGCGATCTCGCGCTGGGCCATTGCGTAGCGGGTCAGCGAGTCCATCAGCAGCAGCACGTGCTTGCCCTGATCGCGGAAGTATTCGGCGAGCGAGGTCGAGTAGGCAGCGGCCTGCATCCGCAGAAGCGGCGAGACGTCCGCTGGCGCGGCCACCACCACCGAGCGCGCGAGGCCATCCTCACCGAGAATCTGTTCGATGAATTCCTTCACTTCGCGGCCGCGTTCGCCGATCAGGCCGATCACGATTACCTCGGCGCTGGTGTAGCGCGCCATCGTGCCGAGCAGCACCGATTTACCGACACCGGACCCGGCGAACAGGCCCATGCGCTGGCCGCGGCCCACCGTCAGCAGCGCGTTGATTGCGCGCACGCCGACGTCGAGCACCTTGTGAATCGGCTCGCGGTTAAGCGGATTGATGGTCGGGGCGGAGAGCGGGGCGTCCATTTTCGTGCCGAGCGGACCGAGTCCGTCGAGCGGCCGGCCGGAGGCATCGAGCACGCGGCCGAGCAGTTCCCAGCCCACCGGCAGACGCTTCGCGCCCGCCATCGGATCGGCGATCGGTGCGCTTTCCAGCGGATAGACGCGTGCGCCGGGCAGGAGGCCGATCACTTCGGTGGTCGGCATCAGGAACAGCTTGTCGCCGGCGAAGCCCACGACTTCGGCTTCCGCCATCGGCCGCGAGCTGCCCAGCGGCAGTTCGATCATCACTTCGGCGCCGACCGACAGGCGCAGCCCGACCGCTTCGAGCACGAGGCCCGCGGCCCGTGTCAGGCGTCCGCAGGCGCGCATTGGCCGCGCAATCGCGTTACGGGCGCGCAGTCCATCGAGATGGTCACGCCAGGCGTTCATGTGCGGGTTGTTGGCGAGCGCCGGGTTCGGTGCCGGGCGAGCCGCGGCTTTCGCTGAAGACGGCGCGGCATCGCGGCTCGCGGCGGCGAACGCGCTGGCCGAATGACCATGGCGAGGATCGTGCGGGGCGGCCGTCCGCGGCGCGGGCTGCGCACTCGGCAACTCCATCGGCTCGGGTGGCAGCGCGTGCATGCCGAACGAGGCTAGCGCCAACTCCTGTTCGAGCGGCGTCAGATCGCTGGCGCGGATTTCCTCGATGGTCGGCTTTACCATGTGCTTGCCTTGCCGAGAGCGGCAGCAACCCGCTCCCAGCGTGTGTCGATACCGGCATCCACTTCGCCGGTGCTGGCGTGGGCGCGGCAACCGCCGCGTTCCACGGCCGGATCGGTTCGCACGGACCAGCCGCGCGCCTGTAATTCTTCCATCAGATACGCTTCGACCACCGGCAGGTCCGCCGGGCTCACTACCAGGTGCGGCGCGCCGGTCAAGGCCGGCTCCGCTGCGATGACTTCGCGGGCTACGGCAATCAGTGCGGCCGGATCATGCTGCACATGCTGGCGTACCACCTGCTGCGCGATGTCCAGCGCGAGCGCCACCAGGTTCTCCGAAATTTCGTGTTGCGCGCCGTCCAGTGCGACCTTGAAGCTTTCCGCCAGGGCGGCAAGGCGCGCGGCTTCTTCGCGCGCTTCGGTTTGCCCCTGCGTGAAGCCTTGCGCGTGACCCTGATCGTAGCCTGCCTGGTAACCGAGCGCCTGCCCGGCCACGTGACCGGAGGCGAGGCCCTGGGCATGCGCGGCGTCGCGCAGGCGCTGCAGCTCCGCTTCGAAGGCGCCGCTGTCGTCGGCCGGCTCCTCGGGCGGCGCCGGCGGCACCGGGTCGAACGAGGCCATCTCCCAGCGCTGGTAGGCCGAGAGGCTGCCTTTGCGCGCGGGATCCTGATCAGACATATGCATCTTCCGCCTTGCCGCCTATCGCGATCTGACCACTTTCTGCCAGGTTGCGCACGATCTGCAAAATGCGGCGTTGCTGCGTCTCCACTTCGGAGACGCGAACCGGACCGCGGGCGTCGAGGTCTTCGGCGAGCAGTTCGGCCGCACGCTGCGACATGTTCGAGAGGAACTTCTGGCGCAGCGCAGGTGGCGCGCCCTTCAACGAAATAATCAGTGCTTCCGACTCGACTTCCTTCAGCAGCAACTGGATCGCGCGGTCTTCCAGGTCGAGCAGGTTCTCGAACACGAACATCTGATCGACGATCTTCTGCGCGAGTTCCGCGTCGTACTGGCGGACGTTTTCGAGCACGCCTTCTTCGTGGTTGCTCGACATGAAGTTGAGAATTTCCGCGGCGGTGCGAATGCCGCCCATCGGGCTGCGCTTGAGGTTGTCGCTGCCGGACAGCAGGCCCGTCAGCACATCGTCCAGTTCGCGCAGCGCGGCCGGCTGGATGCCGTCGAGCGTGGCGATCCGCAGCAGCACGTCGTTACGCAGACGTTCGCTGAAGCAGGCGACGATTTCGGAAGCCTGATCGCGGTCGAGGTGGACGAGGATGGTCGCGATGATCTGCGGGTGCTCGTTCTTGATCAGCTCGGCCACGGCCGACGAATCCATCCACTTGAGGCCTTCGATACCGCTCGTATCGCTGCCCTGCAGGATCCGGTCGATGATCGCGCCGGCCTTGTCGTCGCCGAGCGCCTTGGTCAGCACCGAGCGGATGTAGTCGCTCGAATCGAGCGACAGTGCGGTGTGCTGCTCGGCCTCGCGGACGAACTCGTGCAGCACTTCGTCGACCTGTTCGCGCGTCACGTTCTTCAGCGCCGCCATGGCGACACCGATCTTCTGGACCTCGCGCGGCCCCAGAAACTTGAATACCTGCGCCGCTTCTTCCTCACCGATCGACATCAGGAGGAGCGCGCTTTTCACTACGCCTTCAGCGCTCATCGGACACCCAGCTCTTAACGACGGTTGCAACGATCTTCGGATCCTGGCGCGCAATGTTGCGGGCGTATTCCAGGTTCCGCTCGAATTTGTGTTTATCGCTCTCGAGCGACATCAGGTCGGATTCGCCGTCGTCGTCGCTCGCCTTGCTGCCGCTGCGCTCGCTAGCCGGCAGGCCGTCGAGCAGCATCGGCTCGTCCGGCGAGGGCAGTGAGGCGGCGGTAACCGGCGTGGGCGGCGGGAAGGCGCGGCGCAGGGCCGGCTTGACCATCACGAAGTAGAGGAACAGGGCGACAGCGCCGATGCCCAGGTACGTCGCGAGCTGCTTGGCCAGCGCGATCATGTCCGGCGTGCGCCACCACGGCAGATTGGCGTTCGGGTCGACCTCGGTCTCGAAGGCGCTGTTGACCACGTTCACCGAGTCGCCGCGCTGGGCGTCGAAGCCCATCGCATCTTTCACCAGCTGGTTGACCTGGGCGAGCTTGTCGGCGGTGAGCGGCTGCATGGTCGAGTGGCCCTTCGCATCCACCACCGGCAGGTAGTTCACCACCACCGCCACCGACAGCCGCTTGATGTTGCCCATCGCCTGCTGGACGTGGCGCACGGTCTTGTCGAGTTCGTAGTTGGTGGTCGCATCCTTGCGGTCGCTGACCGGCGTCGTGGTCACACCGCTCGCGCCATTCGGCGCGTTGATTGGCGCGGAGGCCGGCTGCGGCGGCTGGTTCGACAAGGCGCCCGGCACACCGGAGGCGCCGCCTTGCGACATTTCCGTGTCGGTACTGGTCTGCTGGCTGCGAATCGCGGCCTGCTGCGGATTGGCGTTCGGACCGTAGTTTTCCGAGGTCTGCTCGACCTGCGAGAAATTGACGTCGGCGCTCACCTGCGAGTGCGCATTGCCGGCGCCGAACAACGGAGCCAGGATCGCGTCAATGCGCTGCTGCGTGTTGTGTTCGATCTGCTGCACATATTTGAGCTGGGTGGCGTCCAGACCTGCGCCGGAAGGCGGCTGGGTCAGCAGGTTGCCGTCCTGGTCGACGATCGTCACGCCGCGCGGCGGCATTTCGGGCACCGCCGAAGCCACCATATGGGTGATCGCGTTGACCTGGCCTTCGTCGAGCATACGGCCCGGATACAGATTCACCAGCACCGCGGCCGAGGGTGCTTCCTTGTCGCGTACGAATACGGAAGGCTTCGGAATAGCCAGATGGACGCGGGCCGTTTTCACGCTCGAAACCGATTCGATTGTGCGTTCGAGTTCACCTTCCAGCGCGCGTTGGTAGTTGACCTGCTCGGCGAACTGGCTGATGCCGAACTTCTCGTTGTCCATCAGTTCGAAACCGACCGAGCCGCTCTTCGGCAGGCCCTGGGAGGCGAGACGCAGACGCATTTCATGCACCTGGTCGGACGGCACGAGAATCGCGCCACCGCCGTCGGAGAACTTGTAGGGGATGTTGGCGGCCTGCAGCGCGGTGATGATCGAGCCACCGTCCTGATCCGACAGGTTGCTATACAGCACCTTATAGTCAGGCGCGCGCGACCAGAGCCACAGACCGACCACGACGGCAACCAGCACGGCGACCGCGAAGATCAGCGGTGCACGCGGATTGCCGCGCATCTGCGTCAGGCCGGACAGGCGCTGGCTAAAGTTACCGCCGAGGCCCCCACCGCCCAGGTCCGCAGCGCCGCCGGGCTGGCTGGCGCCGGGTGCGGCGCCGCCTGGCGGTTGCGCGCCGGCGAGGCCCATACGGGCGTCGGGGTTAATCAACGAGTTGGCTGACGAATCCATGCGTCGGGTATCTCCGGGGATGCCTGGGTCCTGCCGCCGCTGCCACGCCGGGGTCGGCAGGGGCACGGACAGAGACTTTCACGATTGGAATTATGCGCAGGCGCGGCGAACCCGATTGCTCGAATAGAGCAGGGTTTCCCCCCCAGTTTCGAGGCTTTCGAACCAGGCCCGCTGATATTCTCTCGCTCAGATCGGTAGGATTTGCTATGCCGTTCGACCTTCCTCAGGAGAGAACATGACAATGTCCGTGAACGCGCTCTCGTCGGCGCTGCAGCAAATGCAGGCCATGGCCGCACAGGCCGCCGGCGGCACCGAGGCGGTGGCGAATCAACCCGCTGCGGCAAGCTCGGGCGGTTTTGCGTCGGCGCTCAAGGCGTCGATCGACAAGATCAGCGACGATCAGAAAACCGCGGCCGGCGAGGCGAAGGCGTTCGAAGTCGGCGCACCCAATGTATCGCTGAACGATGTGATGATCGACGGGCAGAAGGCCAATCTGGGCCTGCAATTCGGCCTGCAGGTGCGCAACAAGCTGGTGTCCGCCTACAACGACATCATGCAGATGTCGGTTTGACAGCGTAGCGGCTGGTCTGGCAAACGCTGCACCGCAACCCGGTCCGCGAGCGGAAGTTCGTGGACGTGGCTGGCGGCGCCGCGCGGCTACGTCTGTGCCTGCCCAAGCTTGCAGCCATTCGCCTTAAACCTCCTTACCGCGTCCTAAAGCTTTTCGGTTGCCGATCCGATAACCAGGTACAGGCATCAATCCGCAAGTGGCGAAGTGCCCCATGCAGCCGTCTGATACTTTCCGTTTCCGTAGCAAAGGAGGAGCGCCGATGTTTTCCCCAGGACACGCTGGAGCCAACGCATACGCACGTGTCGGCGTCGAGACAGGAGTGATGGGTTCAAGCCCGCACCGTCTGATCGTACTGCTGTACCAGGGGGCCCGGCGGGCAATCTCTCAGGCGCGTATGCATCTGCAGCAAGGAAACATCGCGGAGCGGGGAGTGGCGATCAGCAAGGCGATCCGGATTATCGAGGGCGGATTGCAGCAGTCGCTTAACGTCGAAGCGGGTGGTGAGATCGCGCAACGCCTGCACGCGCTGTACAGCTATATGGCACGGCGGTTGTTCGAAGCTAACTTGAAGAAGAGCGAGGCGATGCTGGTCGAAGTCGACGGCTTGCTGGCCACGCTCGAAGAAGCCTGGATGGGGATTGCCCCGGAGATCGCGCGGATGGCGACACAGCCAACCGCGGAAAGCATGAGATGACTTCGAACACAGAATATTTTGCCCGCTACGAGGCCATCGCAGCGATCTCCGCACGCATGCTGACCGCAGCGCGCCGCGCCCTTTGGACCGATCTGATGCCGTTGCAGGAAGAGTACCGGCATATGGTCGACGCGTTGAAGGACGCGGAAACCGGGGTGAAGCTCGACGAAGTGGAACGCGCACGTAAATACGACCTGATCCGCCAGATTCTCGCGGACGACGCCGCTATCCGGGATCTCGCGAATCCCCGCATGGCGACGCTGTCGGCGCTGTTTGCCGGCCGTCCGGCCCGCGTGCTCAAGGAGTTGTACGGCGCACGCTGAACTTTTTTGACTGCGATAGATTGATTGCGAAATTGACTGCGTTAGCCGCGCGCAGCCAGTAGGTACTCCAAAGGAACCGGCATGAACGGAATCGACACGGCCATCGCTTCGCTGCTCGCGAGCCGGGTCGACAGTCTGCTCAATATCGCACCCGGCGCGCCAAATGCAGCGCAAACGGGTGCGTCTGCGCTGAGCACGGATACGCCGGTGACGCCGGGTACGCCCGAGGTGCCGGCGCCGCCGCCTGCCTCTGCGCAGACTGTCCTGTCCGCGGTGGCTTTGACTCTCAACGCGATTGCCCTGTCCGGTGGTGAAGCCACCCCGGCGATTCTCGGCCAGTTGCCGATCTGGCCTGCGGCTCCTGCGCTCGATCCCGAGATAACCGAACTGCCGCTCTTCGAAATACTCGACGCGCAGACGGCGGATGCGGTTGTTGCTACTGTATTGGCCGATGCCGGCGTGGCCGACCCGGCCAGTGCGGCAAACGCAGCGAATGCGGCAAGCACCGCCACGACCTCCAACACCACCAGCACCGCCAATCCGGCAAGCGCTTCGGCGACGACGGCCGCCACTAGCGTTGCCCCAGGGGACCTCCCGGTGGCAGCGCTCGCGGCGGCGCTCGAACAGACCGTCGCCGGTAGCGGCCTCTTTTACGAGGCGCACCTCGCGCAATGGCTGGCGGGTCAGCTCTCGCCCGCCGACCTCGCCAGCGAACCGCAAAACCGTCTTCTCGATAGCGCCGCGCAATTACCGCTCGACTGGGCGTCCGATCTCGACGCAAGCGCGCCGCCGGGCTCGAGCGCGGCGCAGCAGACCCGCTCCGGTTCGACGCAGACAACCCAGAGCGGCAATGACGGCCCCGAGGCGAGTGCTGCCACGCGCGCGGCGTCGATCCAGTCGCCACAGGCCGCGCGTTTCGCCGCCGGGGAAGTGCTGGCGAACTCGCTTTCCGACCTGGCCGGTCAACCGGTGCACGCTGCGCTGCATGCCGCCGCGTCCCAGCTGGGCGACACGCCGACGCAAACCGCGCAATCAATGGCGGGCGCCGTCAACGTGGCGACCATCCCGCTGGTGCGCCAGCAACTCGATATGCTCGCCACGGGCCAGTTCCGCTGGAGCGGCGAAGCGTGGCCGGGCGCGAAAATCGACTGGACCATCCAGCAGGACGGCGACGAGTGGGAGCGCGGCGGCGGCGGTGTAGGCGCGGAAGAGGACTATCCGTGGCGCACGCGTCTGACGTTGTCGTTGCCGCTGCTCGGCACGGTGGATGCCGAACTGACGCTCACCGGCAACCGGCTGGCGGCGCGGGTCGCGGCGAGCCCCTTGGGCGCGGCTCGGCTCGCCGAGCAAAGCGACAACTTCCGCGAGCGGCTTGCTGCCGCCGGAATCGAACTGAGTGCGCTGGCGATTCGCGAGATCGGCGGCGGGGTGCCGGGTGCGGCCTCGGGCGCGGCAGCCGCTGCGGCCGCCCAGGCGGCGGCTTCCGCGTACGCGCGTGCTGCGCCGGCTGTCGATCCTGAGGCGGTCGCGGCGGGTACGCCACGCCGCGGCGGGCCCAGGGCCGCCGAGCGGCCCCAGCGCCCCGAGCGGTCGGAGTGGCCTCCGCGCGGTGCGCGACAGACTCGTCCCGAACGCGCGCAATGGCCGACCACGACGTCCGACACCGATTTCGACTGGGACATGTGATGAGCCGCAGGAATCGCAAAAGCGCTGCTGCGCTCGTCTACGACGCCCAAGGCGGCGACCACGCGCCACGCATGATCGCGAAGGGCTACGGCCTCGTCGCGGAAATGATCGTGCAGCGCGCCAAGGAGGCGGGCCTGTATGTGCACGAGGCGCCCGAGATGGTCGCGCTGCTGATGCAGGTCGATCTCGATTCGCGCATTCCGCCGCAGTTGTATCAGGCGGTGGCGGAGTTGCTGGCGTGGCTGCACCGGCTGGAAAGCGGCGTGGCGGACGAGCCGGAGCAGCCGTCCACTACGCTTGAGCCGGTCGCAGTCAAGGGCCGCTAAAGCCGCAGCATCAGCTTGAGCAGCGCATTGACGCGCTTGCCGTACGGCGGCGCGATCAGCCCGCGTGTATTCCAGCGGGCCTGGGTGAGCACCGGCTTCATCTTCGAGAAGGTCACAAAGCCTTCGTAGCCGTGATACGCGCCCATCCCGCTCGCACCCACTCCGCCGAACGGAAGGCTTTCGCAAGCCAGCTGCATCAGCGTTTCGTTGACCGCCATGCCGCCCGCGATGGTTTCCTGCTCGACGCGGCGGATCGTCGTTGCATCCTCGTCGTAAAGATACAGCGCCAAGGGACGCGGCCGGGCGTTGACCCAGGCGATGGCGTCGTCGAGCGTGTCGTACGGGACGATCGGCAGCAGCGGCCCGAAAATCTCCTCCTGCATCAGCGCGGTTTCATCCGGCGCGTTCGTCACCGCGATCAGCGGGAAGCGGCGCGTGAGTGGATCCGCGGCGCCGTCGGCAAGCGCATGGAGTTGCGCACCGCTGGCTTTCGCTTCGTCGAGAAGACGCTGCAAACGCTCGAAATGACGCGCCGAAATGATGGACGTGTAGTCGCGATTGCTCGAGAAATCCGGATACATCGCGCTCATGCGCGCCCGCGCCCGCTCGATGAAAGCCTGCACCTTGCCGCGCGGCACCAGCACATAGTCCGGCGCGATACAGGTTTGCCCGGCATTCATCGTCTTGCCGGCGACGAGGTTATCGACCGCATTGTCGAAGCGCGCATGCGGGCCGACGATGGCGGGTGATTTACCGCCCAGTTCGAGCGTGACCGGCGTCAGATGCTCGGCGGCCGCGCGCATCACTTCATGGCCTACTTTGGTCGAACCGGTGAACAGCAGATGATCGAACGGCTGCGCGCTGAAGGCGGCAGCGAGCGTAGCGTCGCCATTGACCACGGTGACGTGGTCATGCGCGAAGGTCTGCGCGATCAGTTGTTCGAACAAAGCCGAGGTGCGCGGCGTGAGTTCGGACATCTTGATGATGGCGCGGTTGCCGGCTGTGAGAGCGCTCACGAGCGGGCCGCCTGCCAGCAGGATCGGATAGTTCCACGGCACGATAATGCCGACCACGCCGAGCGGTTGCGCAATCACCTTGGCGCGCGCGGGCAACAGCCACTTGTTGGTGCTGCGCCGTTGCGATCTCATCCAGCGTTTGCCGTGCCTGAGCGCGCCGTCGATTTCCTCTTTCAGGAGCAGAAATTCCGCGAGCAGGATTTCCTCTTTGGCCCGGTTGCCGAAGTCCGCGTTCATCGCTTCGGCGAGCGCGTCGCGGTTGTCGAGCAGCATCGCCCGCAATGCCTTCAGATGCGCCGCGCGCGTTTCCCATGAGGGATAGGGCGCGCGCAGATACGCCTGGCGCTGTTCGCGCAACAGCGCTTCGAGCGCGGCAATCTCCGGCAGATCGTTCTTCATGTCCACTCCCATTTATGGTTATTCGTTATCGTTGTGTGCAGATCACGCGACAAACGCCCGTTCGATAATCGCCGCGTGATCGAACGTGGCGGGCAGCGTGCCGTACACGCGACCGCTTTCGCCGCAGCCGTCGGCGAGGCGTGTCGCGATGAACGCGTCGGCCACGGCCGCCGGTGCGTGCTGCACGAGCAGCGTGGCCTGCGCGATCAGCACGATCTGTTGGGCGATGCGCCGCGCCGACGCTTCGCGCGTTTCTGGCGCGTTCTTGAGCGTCGCTGCCAGACGTCCGAGCGCAGCGGTGAGCGCCGGGTGTCCCTGCGCAGTTGCGTGCCACGCGGCGAAGAGCGCTTGTGCTGCTTCGGCCTCACGTTCCATGGCGCGCAACACGTCGAGGCACATCACGTTGCCGGAGCCTTCCCAGATCGAATTGACCGGCGCCTCACGGTAGAAGCGTGCCATCGGCCCTTCTTCGACATAACCGTTGCCGCCCCAGACTTCCATGGCTTCGCCGGTGAATTCCAGCGTGCGCTTGCAGACCCAGTACTTCGCGGCCGGCGTAACGATGCGCCGCCACGCGCGCTCTTCCGGCGCGCTCGCGGCGTCTTCGAACGCGCGCGCTAAACGCATGAACAGCACCGTCGCGGCTTCGGATTCCAGTGCGAGATCGGCGAGCACGTTTTGCATCAGCGGCTGCTCGGCCAGATGCCGGCCGAACGCGCTGCGATGCCGGGCATGGTGGATGGCCTGCACCAGCGCCGCGCGCATCAATGCGGCGCTGCCGATCACGCAATCGAGTCGCGTGTAGTTGGCCATTTCGATGATGGTGGGTACGCCCCGTCCTTCTTCGCCGATCAGAATGCCGTACGCGTCGAGGAATTCGACTTCGCTGCTGGCGTTCGAGCGGTTACCGAGCTTGTCTTTCAGGCGCTGGATCTGCACGGCGTTCTTGCTGCCGTCGGGCGCGAAACGCGGCACGAAGAAACACGACAGGCCTTCGTGATCGTCGGTGCGGGCGAGTACCAGGTGGGCGTCGCATTGCGGTGCGGAAAAGAACCACTTGTGGCCGACCAGCCGGTATTCGCCGCCACGCCCGCTGCCTGCGCCGCCGCCCGTTGCGTAAGCACGCGTCTGGTTGCTGCGCACGTCCGAGCCGCCTTGTTTCTCGGTCATGCCCATGCCGATCATCGCCGAGGTTTTCTGGCTGAGCGGCAGGTCGCGCGGATCGTGTTCGCGCGCATAGAGTTTGTCGCGCAGCGTCGCGAACAGCGCGGGTTCGCGCTGCAGCACCGGAATGCTGGCGAACGTCATGGTCATCGGACACAACGACCCGGACTCGATCTGCGCATGCAGGAAATAACCGGCGCAGCGCGCCGCCATGGCGCCGCGCTGTGGATCGGAAAACGGCAGCGCGTGCAGTCCTTCACGCCGCAGTAATGACAGCAGCGTGTGCCACGCAGGATGAAATTCCAGCGCGTCGATGCGCTCGCCACGCGGGCTGTAAGTGTGCAGCTCCGGCGTGTGGCGGTTCGCCAGCTCGGCAAGCGCGAGCGTGTCCGGGGTGGTCAGTGCTGCGCCGTGCCGCTGCAGCGCATCGTGATGCCACGACGCGCCGTCGCGTTCCAGTGCGGCGGCTAGGGCGGTATCGCTGGTAAATAGGTTGTAATCCGCCAGTGGCGGAACCTGATTCGTGACGTCGTGCGTTGTTCCGGGGCCATGCTGTTCCATCTGCTGTCTCCGTTTGACGGATGCGCGCCGGGGTTCGATCAGGAGGCGCTGTTTTATCAGTGTATGCGGGCCGCGTGCCGGTGGGGCAGTGCGCATCACGCGGTGTTTGAATACCGCGCGGATACTTGCAGCGCAGGCCTTCAAGGGCCGCCGGCGCTGCCTGATCGCCATGGCGCTGTCCTCGGCGCTGCACCTTTCATCATAGGGTCGCGGTGCGGGTTTCGTTTAGAGGGATCGCTCTGGCGCGAACCCGCCGCACCGTGGCAACGCTCCCTACAATGCGCAGGAAACACACGTAGACAAGTGTGCACGAGACAGCTTTGCTCGGGTTCGCGCAGCACGCGGCCCACATCAGGAGGAGCGCATGCAATACGACTACATCATCGTAGGGGCGGGTTCGGGCGGCTGTTCGCTGGCGGCACGGCTCGCGGACGCCTGTCCCGACGCCACGATCGCGCTGATCGAAGCAGGTCCGCATACGGAGCGCAATCTGTTCGTCAACATGCCGGTCGGCGTCGCGGCGGTTGTCCCCAACAAGCTCAAGACCAACTATGGCTACGAGACCACGCCGCAACCGGCCCTCGCCGGGCGCCGCGGGTATCAACCTCGCGGGCGCGGCTTCGGCGGTTCGAGCGCAATCAACGCCATGATCTACACGCGCGGCCACCCGCTCGATTACGACGAATGGGCGCGGCTCGGCTGCGACGGATGGGCGTGGGACGATGTGCTGCCGTACTTCCGGCGTGCGGAGGGTAACGAGCGCGGCGCCGATGCGTGGCATGGCGCGGATGGGCCGCTCACCGTCAGCGATCTGCGCTATCGCAATCCGTTCTCGCAACGCTTCGTGCAGGCGGCGCTGGAAGCAGGGCATCGGCTCAATACCGACTTCAACGGCGCCGATCAGGAAGGCGTCGGTTTCTATCAGGTCACGCAGCGCGACGGCAGACGCTGCAGTGTCGCACGGGCGTATATCTACGGTCGCAACCGGAGCAATCTGCACACGCTGGCTGATGCCACCGTGCTGCGCGTGACCTTGGACGGCAAGCGCGCAAGCGGTGTCGAAATCGTGCGCGGCGGACGTACCGAGACGCTCGAAGCGCGTGGCGAGGTGGTGCTCGCAGCGGGCGCGTTCAATTCGCCGCAACTGTTGATGTGCTCGGGGATCGGTCCGGCCGCGCAACTGCAATCGTTCGGTGTGCCAGTGATTCACGACGCGCCGCAAGTGGGCCGCAACCTGATCGACCATGTCGACTTTACGATCAACAAGCGCGTGGCGTCGATCGAGCCAACCGGCTTTTCGCTGCGCGGCATCGCGCGGATGTTGCCGCAGTTCGTCACCTTCATGCGGCACGGTACGGGCATGCTGTCGAGCAATGTCGCCGAGGCGGGCGGTTTCCTGAAGAGCCGGCCCACGCTCGAGCGTCCCGATCTGCAATTGCATTTCTGCGCCGCGCTCGTCGACGATCACAACCGGCATATGCACTGGGGGCACGGCTATTCGCTGCACGTGTGCGTGCTGCGTCCGCATAGTCGCGGCACGGTGACGCTCGCGAGCGCCGACGCGCGTGAGGCGCCGGTGATCGATCCGCGTTTCCTGAGCGACCCGCGCGACCTGGAGTTATTGCTGGAAGGCGCATACATGGCGAGGCGGATTCTCGATGCGCCTTCGCTTGCGGTGCACGGTGGCAAGGAGTTGTACACGCATGTGGGGCAGACGCGCGCCGAGTTGCTTGAAACCATCGCGGCGCACGCCGATACGATTTATCACCCGGTCGCTACCTGCCGGATGGGCAGCGATGCCGGCTCGGTGGTCGACCCGCAGCTGCGCGTGCGTGGCGTGACGGGATTGCGGATTGTGGACGCCTCGGTGATGCCGACGCTGATTGGCGGTAACACCAATGCGCCGACCGTGATGATCGGCGAGCGGGCCGCGGATCTCATCGCGACCGCGCGCCGCACCGCACAGTCGACTCAGGTTGGAGTCTGCGCCGGGGCGGTGGTTTGAATCGCCGCCGCCACGCGCTCACTGAATATCTGGCGGCCCGGATGACGGGTCGAGTCTCTTAAAATCAGACTGCTAGTTAGGAATATTGATGGATTTCTACAAAGATATGTAATTAATCTTCTCGCCTCGTTTTTGAGATTTTCAGGCCTCTATACTCTCGCCGCGAAAGAGCGTGTCAGGTGGCGCGTTCGCCCTCTCAAGGAAGCGAGTCGATGAGTATCAACGTAATTCAACTGATTCAGTCCGCGCTGTCTGACAGCGTGGTGCGGCAACTGTCGGAGCGCTTCGGGCTGCCACCGGCCGTCACCGACAAAGTCATCGGCACCGCTGCTCCTGCACTCGTCGCAGCATTGATGCATAAGGGCGCCACGCTCGAAGGCGCACGCTCGTTGTTCACCACGATCATGGCGCCGGAGGTCAATGCGCACATCGGCGAACAACTGCCGCAATTGCTCGCGAGCACGGCTGGCTTGAGTCTGCTCGAAGGTGCCGGCCGTCAATTGCTGGCTCGCGTGACCGATCGCCGGCTCGACGGCGTGAGCGATACGGTCGCCGCACAAACCGGCGTGCCGGCGCAGTCTGCGCATGCGTTGACGGGTATCGTCGGCGCCACGCTGCTTGGCGTCCTGAAGCGTCATTTCCTCGAAGCGCAAGGCAGCGTCGGGCAGTTGCCGACGCTGCTCGGTCATCAATTGCCCGCTATCGCCCCGTTTCTGAATGACGGACTGTTGTCGGCGCTCGGGCTCGGCGGTGTGGCAACGTTCATGGGCAGCGTCCTGCCGCAACTGAAGGCGGTGTCGGCGCATATCGAGCATCCGGTTGCACCTGCTGCGCCGGTCAATCCTTCGGTGCACACCACGCACGCCCCGCAGGCTGCGCCGCGCGTACCGGTCGACGCTGTTTTGCGCGAGGAGCGTCGCTCTCACAGTTGGCTGTGGTGGCTGCTCGCCGCGCTCGCCGCAGTGCTGGCGTTCCTGTTCCTGCGCGGCTGCCAGCATGAGCAGACTTTGGACGTCACGGGCTCGACCTCGCAGGCAGCTTCCGTGGTTGCCGCTGCCTCGGCTCCGGCTGTCGAACTTGCAAGCGATGTCGTGGCGTCGACGGTGGCTGCTTCGGATGTCGTTGCTTCTGCGCCTGCTGCTTCTGCGCCTGCTGCATCAGCGGAGCTCGCCGCGAGCGCAAGCGCGGCGTCGCAGCCTGCCGCTGCTCCGGCACCTACCAAAGATAGTCAGCTGACCTTCACGGTCGATCCGGCCGGCAAGCCGACGTTGACGGCGACGGTCGGCAGCGAAGCCGAAAAGGCTGCGTTGATCGATGCATTGACGAAGAAGTTCGGCGCCGACCACGTTGCCGCCAAGATCACTGTCGACCCGGACACGAAGCCGGCCGACTGGCTCGCGCATCTCGACGCGTTGCTGCCGTTGATGGCGCTACCCGGCGCGGAAGTGAAGCTGGACGGCGCGCGTATCGAACTGAGCGGCACCGCTGCCAACGCGAAGCTCGGCTGGCTCGAGCGCCTGAAGTCTCTGTTTGGTGCGTCGTATCAGATTGGCGCATTCAACGCGGAGCAGGCCGTGGCCGACGCAACGCAATCGTTCCGTAGTGCGATCAAAGATCTGCTCGCGCCGGATAGCTCATGCGTCGTCGCTGATGTGGTCAAGGTGCTGAACCTGCAGGTGATCAACTTTACAAGCGCGAGCGCGCGTGTGCCGGCGTCGGCGGTCGACGATCTGCGTCAGTCGGCCCAGGTGCTGATGGCCTGCTCGCACAACGGCAAGGCCGCGAAGCTCGAAGTGGCAGGCTATTCGGACAACGTCGGTGGCGATCAGCAGAATCTGCTGCTGTCGAAGAAACGCGCTGAATCGGTTCGTGCATTCCTCGTCAGGACCGGTGTGCCGGCTGACTCGCTAACGGCGCAAGGCTACGGCGATGCGCGTCCGGTGGCGAGCAACGACACCGAGAGCGGCCGCTTTGCGAATCGACGGATTGAGTTCGTCGAGGCGCAGCAGTAAGTACGGTATTGACCGGGCATTCGCCTTGGCATCAACCCGGGCGATTACCCTTGGAATCATGCTGGGAGCCATCTCGGGACCCACCGTGGAGGTCGCCCCGGGGGACACCCCAGCGCTCACCCAGGCCGTAACCTAGGCCGTAACCTAGGCCATAACCTAAGCGCCGGCCGGCCCGCTGTCGGTCGGTGCAAGCCCGGTGATGCCGATGTCGGGCCAATGCATCAGATCGTCGCCGGGCTGGGAGGGCAGGATTTCGCGCGCCACTTCGAGCCATGCGCGCGCGGCGTGCGAGAGGTAGCCGTTGCGCCGCCAGCCGACCGCCATTTCCCACGGAATCTCGGGGTCGACCACTGGGCGGCAGGTGAATTGCGTCGCGTCGAGGCGCCGGCAGTAGGGCGCGGGCAACAGCGCAATGCCGACGCCTGCCAGCACGAGCGCCGCCATGAAATCCCAGTGACCGCTGCGCCCGACGATAGTCGGCGCAAAGCCTGCTGCGCGGCACGCGTTCAGCACGACGTCGTTGAGCGCGAGGCTTTCGCCGTAGAAGACGAATGGCTCGCTCGCCAGGTCCGCGAGCGGCACCCGTTGCAGGCGGTCCCAGCGCGAGCCGCGGCGCGCGACGAGCCACAGCAACTGGCGCGTCATTGGAAGCACGTCGATGTGTTCGGGGTCGACCGGCTGCAGCACGCCCCCCAGTTCGAGCTCGCCATTGATCAGTGCCGCTTCGATGGCCCGCGAACCTTGTTCGAACAGTTTCAGCTCGATCTTCGGATATTGCTGCCGGAAGGCGGCGATTGCGGGCGTAAAGAGGGATCCGCCCATTGGCGGAATCCCGATAGTCAGTTCACCACGGCCCAGCGTGTCCAGGTCGTTGAGTTCAGCCTGCAACTGCGCGTGCGCGGCGAGCACATCCTGGCCGCGCTGATAGACGATGCGACCGGCGTCAGTGAGCACCATCTGACGGCCGTCGCGCAGCAATAGCGGCGAGCCGATTTCGTCTTCCAGCGACTTCACCATCTTGCTGATGGTTGGCTGGGTGACGAACATCTGCTCGGCGGCCACGGTAAAACTTTGCTGGCGCACGACTTCGACGAAATAGCGCAGGGCACGAAGTTCCACGATTCCAGGCTCCAGAATTCCAATGTGGAATGAGTATGGCGAGTGCGAGTCATTATATTTATGTTGCGGTGCAATCAGTGCGGGCTTTCGTGTGAAGTCAGCTGGAAATCGCCATAAGCATGCGATTTCCCCGTTGTTTTTCCTTACATGGTCGGCCGCCGCTTTTCAGGATGAATCGACGCAAGACGGCGCTATGATCATCAACTCCCTTTGTGTTTGCCCCTTCGCGCCGTCCTCTCCGAACGCCATGCTGCCCATTTCGATCATCATTCCCTGCTACAACGCGGCGGCGACCCTCGCCCGTACGCTCGACAGCTGCATCATCCAGCCCGAAGCGGCGCAGATTATCGTCGTGGATGACGGCTCGACCGATCGCTCGATCGAGATCGCGCGCTACTACGGCGAGCGCGATCCGCGCATCGGTCTGCTGCAGATGCCAGCGAACGGCGGCGCCGCGCGGGCACGCAACTGGGCCGCGCTACATGCCACGCAACCCTTGCTGGCCTTTATCGACGCGGACGACGAGTATCTCCCCGGCGCGTTGGCAGCCGCGAGCGGCTATCTGGAGCAGAACCCCACTGAAGCCTCGATCCGACTCGACGTCGAATACACCGGCTTCCCGGCGGAAATCACCGCGCATCCGGATTTCGCGGAGCACGCCGCAACGCTGAGCAACACGGTGCCGAGCAGCCTGATCATCCGGCGGGCGGTCTATGCGGCGCTGGGCGGTTTTCCAATGGACGCCTTTTTCCGCCGCAATGGCGGAGAAGACGGCGCGTTTTCATGGGCCCTGCGCGAGCTGTTCGGCAACCGGCGCCTGGGCGACGCCAGGCGCGTGCGGATGCATTACCACCCGCGCATCCATGCGGAACGCTATTTCCGCATTTGCTTCGGGATGCAGGCGCCGGTCGCGGCCGATGTCGAGGAGTCGTTCCGGCTGTCCGGCCAGTTCGTCGAGGCCGCCAGAGCAAACATCGCGCAACTGCGCTCGCTGAGCGGCCCGGCCGGTACGCCGGCTTAGGCTCTGCCTTCGTGTCGAACGCGGACCGACACCCCGAAGCCATCTCTATTTGCTACAATCGCCGTTCGTCTTCGAGGAGCGTTGCGACGGGTACCGCGAATCTGCATTCGCTGGCCGCCCGCCAGGCTCGGAGGCTTTCAATCGGACGGCTTGAATGCGCGCTGCGCTTTCCATCCGCCGCATCGAACCGCGCTCACGTCAAATTTCTAGTCAATTTCTTAGAAAGGAGGGCGTGATGAACGCCGCAGTCATCGATTCCAAAAATTCCCAGGATTTCGTCGTTGCCGACCTGTCGCTTGCCGACTGGGGCCGCAAGGAACTGAACATCGCCGAGACCGAAATGCCCGGTCTCATGCAAACGCGTGAAGAGTACAAGGCGCAGCAACCGCTGAAGGGCGCGCGCATCGCCGGTTCGCTGCACATGACCATCCAGACGGCCGTGCTGATCGAAACACTGACGGCACTCGGCGCCGAGGTCCGCTGGGCTTCGTGCAACATCTTCTCGACGCAGGATCACGCTGCCGCGGCAATCGCCAAATCGGGCACGCCGGTGTTCGCGCTCAAGGGCGAATCGCTCGACGAATACTGGGAGTTCTCGCACCGCATTTTCGAATGGCCGAACGGCGAATTCGCCAACATGATCCTCGACGACGGCGGCGACGCCACGTTGCTGCTGATCCTCGGCTCGAAGGCTGAAAAGGACCGTTCGGTCATCGCCAAGCCGAACAACGAGGAAGAAGTCGCGCTGTACAAGTCGATCGCTTCGCATCTCGACGCAGACCCGACGTGGTACTCCACGCGCCTGAAGCACATCAAGGGCGTGACGGAAGAAACTACCACGGGCGTGCACCGTCTGTATCAGATGGAAACGGAAGGCCGTCTGCCGTTCCCGGCGATCAACGTCAACGACTCGGTCACCAAGTCGAAGTTCGACAACCTGTATGGCTGCCGGGAATCGCTGGTCGACGGTATCAAGCGCGCCACCGACGTGATGATCGCCGGCAAGATCGCGCTGGTCGCAGGTTACGGCGACGTGGGCAAGGGCTGCGCGCAATCGCTGCGCGGTCTGGGCGCAACCGTGTGGGTTACGGAAATCGATCCGATCTGTGCACTGCAGGCGGCGATGGAAGGCTACCGTGTCGTGACGATGGAATACGCCGCCGACAAGGCCGACATCTTTGTGACGGCCACCGGTAACTACCACGTGATTGGCCACGACCACCTGAAGGCGATGCGCCACAACGCGATCGTCTGCAACATCGGCCACTTCGACTCGGAAATCGACATTGCGTCGACCCGTCAGTACCAGTGGGAAAACATCAAGCCGCAAGTCGACCACATCATTTTCCCGGACGGCAAGCGCGTTATCCTGCTGGCTGAAGGCCGCCTCGTGAACCTCGGTTGCGCCACCGGCCACCCGTCGTTCGTGATGTCGAACTCGTTCACCAACCAGACGCTCGCGCAGATCGAACTGTTCACCCAGGGCGGCAAGTACGAGAACAAGGTGTACGTGCTGCCGAAGCATCTGGACGAGAAGGTCGCACGCCTGCATCTGGCGCGCATCGGCGCGAACCTGACCGTGCTGTCGGACGAGCAGGCGGGCTACCTCGGTGTCGACAAGAACGGTCCGTTCAAGCCGAACCACTACCGTTACTAAGCAGGCACGGTAGCGCAACAGGCAGGTCAGACAGCACGTGAGTCCCCGCCGGTCGCCGTACAGGCAACCTGGCGGGCGGCACACGATAAAGGCGGCGCCAGACCGGCAAGTCGTCTTTACCGCCTGGCCGGCCCGTTCCATTCCGCTCAACCCGGATTTTCAGCCAAGAAGGAGCTCTACATGACCGTGCTGCTGACCTGGGTGATCAATGCGCTCGCGCTCCTGATCATCACTTACCTCGTCCCTTCGATCCACATCCGCAGCTTCGGCACCGCGCTGATCGTCGCCGTGGTGCTCGGGTTGATCAACACCGTGCTGCGCCCAGTGCTGATCCTGCTGACGCTGCCCGTGACGATCATCACGCTCGGCCTCTTCATTCTGGTGGTCAACGCGCTGTGCTTCTGGCTGTGTGCATCGCTGCTGAAGGGCTTCGAGGTGTCGGGCTTCTGGTCGGCGTTTATCGGCTCGATCCTGTACAGCATCGTTTCATGGCTGCTGTCCGCGCTTATCCTCGGCAACCGCAGTTTCGGCTGAGGTGAGCTTTACTTCTAGAACGGCGACTGAGTCATGAATCCGCTCGAACTTTCATTCGAATTCTTCCCGCCGAAGACGCCGGACGGTGTCGAGAAGCTGCGTGCCACGCGCGCGCAGCTCGCGCCGCTCAAGCCGAAGTTCGTCTCGGTCACCTTCGGCGCCGGCGGCTCGACACAGCGCGGCACGCTCGATACCGTCGTCGATATGGCGAAGGAAGGGCTGGCAGCGGCGCCGCATCTGTCGTGTATCGGCTCGTCGAAAGAGAGCCTGCGCGCGATCCTCACCGAGTACCGTTCGCATGGCATTCGCCATATCGTCGCGCTGCGCGGCGACCTGCCGTCCGGTATGGGCGAGGTCGGCGAGTTTCGCTATGCGTCGGAACTGGTGAGCTTCATTCGCGCCGAGTTCGGCGACTGGTTCTGGATCGAGGTGGCCGGTTATCCGGAATACCACCCGCAGGCGCGCTCGCCGCGTCACGATCTGGAAAACTTCGCTCGCAAGGTGAAGGCCGGCGCCAATTCGGCGATCACGCAGTACTTCTTCAACGCGGATGCGTATTTCCGCTTTGTGGACGATGCGCGCAAGCTCGGCGTCGACGTGCCGATCGTGCCCGGCATCATGCCGATCACGAACTTTTCGCAGCTGATGCGCTTCTCCGAGATGTGCGGAGCGGAAGTGCCGCGCTGGGTGGCGCGGCGGCTGGAGAGCTACGGCGACGACCGCGAAGCGATTCGCGCGTTCGGGCTCGATGTGGTCACGGACTTGTGTCGGCGTCTGATCGACGCGCGTGTGCCGGGGCTGCATTTCTACACGCTCAACAACGCAGCGGCCACCAAGGCCATCTGCGACCGCCTGGGCGCTTAGTACTGCCCAAGCTTCACACCGCGCGGCCAGCTGGCTGCGCGGTTCAATTCCCGTCTGTTCCCGCCAGTCCCCCTTCTTCACCTGTCCGTTCCCGCCACATTTGGTGCGTTGCCGCAGACACGTGCCAAACGCCCACGCTCGCGGGTAGAACCCAGGATTGAACCCGAATATTGTGCTGTCTATGATCGAGGCGCAGCCAAGCCGGTTGCAGTCCGGAGAACGTCATGACAGTGTCATCCATGCTGTTCGCAGTTCGCCAGTATTGCCTGCCCGCCCTGACAACCCTGGCCGTTGCCACGGCATGCTTCACACCGCTCACCGCCCCCGCTGCCTCCTTGCCCGATAAAACCCTCGTGTTCTGCTCGGAGGGCAGCCCCGCGGGCTTCGATACCGCTCAATACACCACCAGCGTCGAATTCACAGCCGGCTCCTACACGGTCTATAACCGGCTGGTCGAGTTCGTTCAGGGCGGCACCGACATCGAGCCGGGCCTCGCCGAGAAGTGGGACGTTTCCGCTGACGGTCTGCAATACACGTTTCACCTGCGCCATGGGGTGAAGTTCCAGACCACCTCGTTCTTCAAGCCGACCCGCGAATTCAACGCGGACGATGTCGTGTTTACGTTCCAGCGCATGCTGGATCCGGACCAGCCGTTTCATAAGGCATACCCGGTGCCATTCCCGTACTTCAGCGATCTGGGGCTTGCCAAGAACGTCGAAAAGATCGAGGCGCTCGACCCGTACACGGTACGCTTCACGCTTAAAACGGTGGACGCGCCGTTCCTGCAGCAGATTGCGATGCCGTTCGCGTCGATTTTGTCGGCGGAATATACCGATCAGCTGCTGAAGGCGGGCAAGGCCTCCGATATCAATCTGTTTCCGGTGGGCACCGGGCCATTCATCTTCCGCAGCTATACCAAGGACGACACCATTCGCTTCGACGGCAATCCGGACTACTGGAAGCCCGGTATCGTGAAGGTGAGCAAACTGATCTTCGCGATCACCGTCGACCCGGCGGTGCGGCTGCAGAAGCTGAAGCGCGGCGAATGCCAGGTGATGGCCTATCCGCGTCCGGCCGACATCCCGGCGGTCAGGGCCGACTCCTCGCTGGCTATGCCTAGCGAAGTGGGCTTCAATCTCGGCATTCTTGGCTATAACACGACCAAAAAGCCACTCGACGACGTGCAGGTGCGCCGCGCACTGGATATGTCGATCAACAAGAAGGCGATCATCGAATCGGTGTACCAGGGCGCCGGCCAGATTGCGACCAATCCGATGCCGCCCACCCAGTGGGGCTACAACAAGAGCCTCAAGGACGCCCCGTATGACGTCGACAAAGCCAAGGCATTGCTCAAGCAGGCCGGCTACCCGGACGGCTTCGACCTGACGCTGTGGGCGATGCCAGTGCAACGCCCCTACAACCCCAACGCGCGCCTGATGGCGGAAATGCTGCAGTCCGACTGGGCGAAGATCGGCGTAAAGGTGAATATCGTCACCTTCGAGTGGGGCGAATACATCCGTCGCGCTCACGCTGGTGAGCACCAGGCAATCCTGATCGGCTGGACCGGCGACTACGGCGACCCGGATAACTGGCTCGGCGTCCTGCTGGGTTGCGACTCGGTGAAGGGCAGCAACTTCTCGAAGTGGTGCTACAAACCGTTCGATGACCTGATCACCGCGGCCCGTAGCACGACGGATCTCTCGCAGCGCACCAAGGACTACATGGAGGCGCAGGTCATCTTCAAGGACCAGGTGCCGTTCACGCCGATTGCCCACTCCACCGTCTATCAACCTATCTCGAAAGACGTGACAGGCTTCAAGATCGACCCGTTCGGCCCGACCCAATTCCTCGGAGTCGGCCTGAAATAGGGGGAGACGGACGCTTTTGCTTCCCTTTGGCGCGGCTTGAGGCGTCGCGAGGCCCGTCGACCAGGAATTTGACGGGCCTCAATCTTTACTTACCAAGTGTTTCCGCTTCTGGACACAAGGAATTTCCTCCGCTTGTTGCCGCACGGCATGCTCAAGTAAGATCGCGCTACGCTGGTGTAAGCCAGCCCCGAACCTGGAGGAAACATGAAGCAAAACAACCTGTTGCGCGCCGCGCGGATTACCACGCTCGTCGCCGCTGCAGCGGTATCGATGGTGGGCGCCAATGTCGCGCGTGCCGAGATCCCGAATAAAACCCTGGTCTACTGCTCAGAAGGCAGCCCTGCGGGTTTTGACCCAGCCCAATACACCACGGGCACTGACTTCACGGCCAACACGTTCACCGTCTACAACCGCCTCGTCGAGTTCGAGCGCGGCGGCACCAAGGTCGAGCCGGGCCTCGCCGAAAGCTGGGATGTCTCGCCCGACGGCAAGACCTACACCTTCCATCTGCGCCACGGCGTCAAGTTCCAGACCACCACTTACTTCAAACCGAGCCGCGAGTTCAATGCGGACGACGTCGTCTTCACGTTCACGCGCATGCTCGATCCGACCATGCCGTTCAACAAGGCGTATCCGGCACAGTTTCCGTACTTCACGGACATGGGCCTCGACAAGCTGATCGCGAAGGTCGAAAAGGTCGATCCGTACACCGTACGTTTCACGCTGAAGGAAGTGAATGCCCCGTTCATCCAGAACATGGCAATGGAGTTCGCATCGATCCAGTCGGCTGAGTACGCTGATTCGCTGCTGAAGGCCGGCAAGGCCCCTGATCTCAACCAGAAGCCGGTTGGCACGGGCCCGTTCATTTTCCGCAGCTATACGAAGGACGCGACGATCCGCTTCGACGGCAATCCTGATTACTGGAAGCCGAACGAGGTGAAGATTTCGAAGCTGATCTTCGCAATCACGCCGGACGCCGGCGTGCGCGTGCAGAAACTGAAGCGTGACGAATGCCAGGTGATGAGCTATCCGCGTCCGGCGGATATCGCGCCGCTGAAGACGGAAGCCACTCTCGCGATGCCGTCGCAGCCGGGCTTCAATCTCGGTTACCTGTCGTACAACGTTCAGCACAAGCCGCTCGACAAGGTCGAAGTGCGCGAGGCGCTCGACATGGCGATCAACAAGAAGGCGATCATCGATTCCGTCTACCAGGGCGCCGGCCAGTCGGCCACGAATCCGATGCCGCCGACCCAATGGTCGTACGACAAGAACCTGCCGAGCCAGTCGTATGACCCGGAGAAGGCCAAGGCGCTGCTCGCCAAGGCGGGTCTCGCGAGCGGTTTCGACATCACGCTGTGGGCGATGCCGGTGCAGCGTCCGTACAACCCGAACGCGCGTCTGATGTCGGAAATGATCCAGGCGGACTGGGCCAAGATCGGCGTGCGGGCGAAGATCGTCACGTACGAATGGGGCGAGTACATCAAGCGCGCTCACGCGGGTGAGGACGACACGATGCTGATTGGCTGGACCGGCGACAACGGCGATCCGGACAACTGGCTCGGCACGTTGCTCGGTTGCGAAGCGATTAACGGCAACAACTTCGGCAAGTGGTGCTACAAGCCGTTCGACGATCTGGTCCAGAAGGGCCGCACGACGATCGATCAGGGCGAACGCACGAAGATCTACACGCAGGCACAGCAGATTTTCGCGCAGCAACTGCCGTTCTCGCCGATCGCGCACTCGACGGTGTACCAGCCGGTCAGCAAGAAGGTGATCGACATGCGCATCGAGCCGCTCGGTTACGTGCGCTTCGACGGTGTTGGCGTGCAATGAGTCTTGACGTAAGGTGCGCTATAACGTGAGCCATTAGGTGAGCCGTGCGACGAACCGTAAGGTAAATCGCAGGGCTTGCTGTAAAACTGACGCAGTCCGCTTTTCGCCTGGTTAGAAAACTGGTCGAAATGTTCCGGCGACCGGGGTGACAAGCCCTCGTCGCCGGTTGTGTTTTTCCGTTCATCAAGACCATAGGGACGAACCATGTTCCGCTTCGTTTTGCGCCGCATTGGCATGGTGATTCCGACGTTCATCGGCATCACGATCCTTGCGTTTGCGCTCATTCACCTGATACCCGGCGATCCCATCGAAGTGATGATGGGCGAACGCGGTGTCGACCCGGCCATGCACGCGGCCGCCATGCATCGGCTGGGGCTCGACGAACCCTTGCCGCTGCAATACATCCACTATCTTGGGCGCGCGCTGCACGGCGATCTGGGAATGTCGATCATCACCAACACCAGCGTGATGGACGAGTTCCTCGCGCGCTTTCCCGCCACCGTTGAACTGTCGATCTGCGCCATGCTGTTCGCGCTGATCGTCGGGCTGCCGGCGGGTGTGTTTGCTGCGCTGAAGCGCGGTACGGCCGTCGATCACGGTGTGATGGGTACCGCGTTGACCGGCTATTCGATGCCGATCTTCTGGTGGGGTTTGATTCTTATCATGCTGTTTTCGGTGAAGCTCGGCTGGACGCCGGTGTCGGGCCGCATCGCGGTGGAGTTCGACATTCCGCACGTGACGGGCTTCATGTTGATCGATTCACTGCTGCCAGGCACCGATGAAGGTTCGTTCAAGTCGGCGTTGAGCCATCTGATTTTGCCGGCCATTGTGCTCGGCACGATTCCTTTGGCGGTCGTTGCGCGTATGACGCGCTCGTCGATGCTCGAAGTGCTGCGCGAGGACTACATTCGCACCGCTCGCGCCAAGGGCTTGCCGCCGGGACGCGTGATCGTCGTGCATGCGCTGCGTAATGCGTTGATTCCGGTGGTGACCGTGATCGGCCTGCAGGTGGGCACGCTGCTAGCCGGCGCGGTGCTGACCGAGACGTTGTTCTCCTGGCCGGGTATCGGCAAATGGCTGATCGACGCAATCAGCCGGCGCGACTATCCCGTCGTGCAGGGCGGTATCCTCCTGATTGCCACACTCGTGATCGTCGTGAATCTGATCGTCGATCTGTTGTACGGCGTGTTGAATCCGCGCATTCGCCATACGAGGTAAAGCCGTGGCAGATATTCAAAACACAGTCCCCCAGTCAGTGACCCCGCCAAGCGGCCGGGCGCTGGCCGCCCGTGAGTTCTGGGCAAACTTTTCGCGCAACCGCGGCGCGGTATCGGCCGGTGTCGTGGTGCTGCTGCTGATCTTCGTCGCGATCTTCGCTCCGTTGATCGCCCCGCACAGCCCGATCGAGCAGTACCGCGACTACGTGAAAATCCCACCCGCCTGGCTCGACGGCGGCAACTGGAAGTTCATTCTCGGTACCGACGAAGCAGGCCGGGACATCCTGTCCCGCCTGATGTACGGTGCGCGCCTGTCGTTCTGGATCGGCTTCGTCTCGGTCGTGCTGGCGCTGATCCCGGGCATCGTGCTCGGCTTGATCGCCGCGTTCTTCGAGAAATGGGCCGATACGCCGATCATGCGCATCATGGACGTGCTGCTTGCGCTGCCGTCACTGCTGCTTGCGGTGGCGGTGGTGGCGATCATCGGTCCGGGGCTCCTCAATACGATGTTCGCTATCGCGATCGTCGCGTTGCCGGGTTATGTGCGTCTGACGCGGGCGTCTGCGCTCGGCGAGTTGCAGAAGGAGTACGTGACGGCTTCGCGCGTGGCGGGCGCCGGCACCTTCCGGTTGATGTTCTCGCAAGTGCTCCCGAACTGCACTGCGCCGCTGATCGTGCAAGCTACACTCGGCTTTTCGTCGGCGATTCTCGATGCCGCCGCGCTCGGCTTTCTCGGCCTCGGCGTGCAACCGCCGGCGGCGGAGTGGGGGGCGATGCTGGCGTCGGCGCGTGATTACATCGATAACGCCTGGTGGATCGTGACCTTGCCTGGCTTGTCGATCGTGATCTCGGTGCTGGCGATCAATCTGCTCGGCGACGGCCTGCGCGATGCGCTCGACCCCAAACTGAAACGGATGGCCTAAATGAGTAACTTACTGACCATCCGAAATCTCGCGGTGAACTTCAACGGCCTCCCGGCTGTCGACCGGATTGACCTGGACGTGGCGGCGGGCGAAGTCGTCGGCGTAGTGGGCGAATCGGGCTCGGGCAAGAGCGTGACGATGATGGCGCTGATGGGCCTGATCGACGCACCGGGCAAGGTCAGCGCCGACGAGATCCGCTTCGACGGCAAGGATCTGCTGAATGCCTCGCCGAAGGAGCGCCGCAAGATCATCGGCAAAGACATCGCGATGGTGTTCCAGGATGCGCTCACCAGTCTGAATCCGAGCTACACCGTCGGCTATCAGATCAAGGAAGTGCTGAAGCTGCATGAAGGCTTGCGCGGCGCCGCGCTGCATCAGCGGACGATCGAACTGCTCGACCAGGTTGGCATCCCCGATGCGAAAAACCGCATCACTTCGTTTCCGCATCAGATGTCGGGCGGGATGAATCAGCGCGTGATGATCGCCATGGCGGTCGCCTGCAATCCGAAGCTGCTGATCGCCGACGAGCCGACCACCGCGCTCGACGTGACGATCCAGGCGCAGATCATGGAACTGCTGGTGAAGCTGCAGAAGGAACGCGGCATGGCGCTCGTACTCATTTCGCACGATCTTGCCGTGGTCTCCGAAGTCGCGCAGCGCGTGGCGGTGATGTACGCGGGCGAGGTGATCGAGACCAACAAGGTGCCCGATATTTTCGCCGCGCCTCATCATCCGTACACGGAAGCGCTGCTGGCGGCGATTCCCGAGCACAATGTCGGCGCGGTGCGGCTGGCCGCGTTGCCGGGGATGGTGCCGGGCCGCGACGACCGGCCCAAGGGGTGTCTGTTCGCACCGCGCTGCAAGTATGTGGTCGACGATTGCACCAAGGCGCGCCCGGCACTTGGGCCGTTGCAAGGTCATACAGAGGTAACCAGGGTACGCTGTATCAAGCCGTTGAACCTCACCGGCGATGCCAACATCCACACTCACGGAGGCGCACGATGAATGCAGTACCCGAAACGCGCCGCCCGACGGGTCAGGCGGGCGATTACGTGCTGGTTGCCGATCAGCTGGCGCGGCATTACTCGGTGAAGCGAGGCATGTTCGGCCGCGGCACGGTGAAGGCGTTGAACGGCGTGTCGTTTTCGCTCGATCGCGGCAAGACGCTGGCGGTAGTCGGTGAGTCCGGTTGCGGCAAGTCGACGCTCGCGCGCCAGCTCACGATGATCGAAGGACCGACCGCCGGCCGACTGATGATCGACGGTGAAGACGTTGCTGGCGCCGATCACGCGAAGGTCGCGGCGTTGCGCCGGCGCGTGCAGATGGTATTCCAGAACCCGTTTGCGTCGTTGAATCCGCGCAAGACCGTCGAGCAGACGCTCGGCGAGCCGCTCGCCATCAATACGCAGTTGAGCGCGAGCGACCGCGCCGAGCGTATTGCACAGATGATGCGCACGGTGGGCCTGCGGCCGGAGCACGCCAAACGCTATCCGCATATGTTCTCGGGTGGCCAGCGTCAGCGCGTGGCGATTGCGCGCGCGATGATTCTCGATCCGCAGATCGTCGTGGCCGATGAACCGGTGTCCGCGCTCGATGTGTCGATCCAGGCGCAGATTCTCAATCTGTTCATGGATCTGCAGGAGCAGTTCAAGACCAGCTATGTGTTTATCTCGCACAACCTGTCGGTGGTGGAGCATATCGCCGACGATGTGATGGTGATGTACTTCGGCGGCGTGGTCGAACTGGGCGACAAGAAACGCGTCTTTACGAATCCGCGTCATCCGTACACGCGGGCGCTGATGTCGGCGACGCCGTCGATCTTCGAAGCGGATCGCACGATCAAGATCAAGCTGCAAGGTGAGATGCCGTCGCCGCTCAATCCGCCCTCGGGGTGCACGTTCCATCAACGCTGTCCGTATGCGATCGAGCGCTGCCGCAGTGAAGAACCGAAGCTGCGCGAAGTGGATGGGCGTCAGGTATCGTGTCACCGGGCCGAGGAGGTGGGGGACGTGGATGCCTGAAACGTTGGCGGCGCGTCGTCCTGCGCGCCGTCTGCGTGGAGGCGGCTGTGACGCCGTTTTCGCGCGGCGCTGGCGAGCGTGGCTGCTGGGTTGTGCCACGCTTGCTGGCGTCTCACTCGTTTCTGCTTGGCCGGCCGCCACGGCATCTGCTGCGGGCGCGGCCGCGACTTCCCCGGCGCAAAACGGACGGCCGAACCTGCCGCTCCCCGCAGCCCCTGCTTCGCCCGGGCAGCCGCGGGCGACACTGCCCGGTTTTAATCCGCCGCCAGCATCCAGTACGACGACCGGCGGCGCGGTCCGCGCGCAACCGGCGCGCATGCCGTTCTACGTCGCCACGCGCGGCTCCACTACGATCTATCTGCTCGGAACGCTGCACGTCGGCGACCCGGCTGACTATCCGCCGGGCAAGCCGTTCCGGCCGCAGATTCTGGCTGCGCTGGCCGCTTCTCCGACGCTGGCGCTGGAGTTGTCGCCGGACGACCTGCTGGTGTCGCAGGATGACGTGTCGAAGTACGGTGTGTGCCGCAGCGCGTGCCTGCCGAAGTATTTGCCGGAATCGCTCTGGCACAAGCTCGAAGTCCGCTTGCGCGGCAACCCGGCGGCGCTCGATGAGATCAAGAGAATGCGGCCGTGGCTCGCTTCGCTGCTGGTCGAAACCTACGATTCCCTGAGTGCGGGGCTGCAGACCGAGTACGGTACCGAGGCGCAGCTGCAGAATGTTTATCTGCGCACGCGCGGCAAGATTGTCGGACTGGAGACGCTTGGGGAACAGATGCGCTCGTTCACCAGTTTGTCGTCCGCGCAGCAGCGCGAGATGCTGGCGCAGGACCTGGTGCAGACGCCGGCCGAAAATCTCGCCGATGTGCAAACGTTACACAGGCTCTGGCAGGTGGGCGATGCGGACGCGATTGCCGCGTGGCAGGCGGCCAAGTCGGAAGTGCTGGCGCGCGACAAGCGCGTGTCCGATTCGATTGACAACAGGATTGTGTACGAACGGAACCGGCGTTTCGTTGCGAGGATGTTGTTGATTGCCGGACCGAACAAGCCGGTGTTCGTGGCGATCGGGGCGTTGCATCTGGGTGGCCCGAAAGGCGTGCTGCAGTTGTTGCGGCAGCACGGGTTTGTGGTGGAGGCGGGGTGAGGGGGCGAACGTGACGCGATCGTTTGTCTTGTTTACCGCAGCGCTTCAACCACACTTGCCACCACCGGCGTCCAGTCCCCCAGCACTGTTTGCCTGAACAAGCGCGCGCCCGGATACCACGGTGAGTCGCTGCGATTTTCCAGCCAGCGCCAGTCCGAGTTCGCTGGCAGCAATACCCACACCGGTTTGCCCAATGCACCCGTCAGATGCGCGACGCCGGTATCGACTGCGATCACTTGATCCAGGTTCATGATCAGCGCGGCGGTTTCGGTGAAATCGCGCAGGTCAGCGGCGAAGTTGTGCGGCCGGAATGTTTCCGGCGCGTCGACGAGTTGCGCTTCAGCCGGTCCCTTCTGCAACGAGAACCAGGCGATGCCATTCAGTTCACCGAGTGGCGCGAAATCTTCGAGGCGCATCGACCGATAGCGATCATTGCCGAAGGTCGGACTGCCAGCCCACACCAGCCCGATCTTGCGACGCGGGCCAGCCACCGCTTCTACGCGCTCACGCCACGCTTCGATCTTCGTCTGCTCAGCGAAAACATACGGCATGTCAGCGGGAATCGTCGCGATCTCGGTGCCAACGCATGATGGCACGCTCATCAGCGGCGCCCAGAAGTCGTAACGCCCGCCGGCTTTGCCGCTCCACGCGCGATGGACTCCCGGCACGCGCTCCGCGAACGGCACTAGCGGTTCGCGCACGCAAACATCGACTGTGGCGCCAAGCTCTTCAAGCACGCGCGCGAAACGCAAAAACTGCAGTTGATCGCCGAAGCCCTGGTCGCCGACCAGCAGCACGCTACGGCCATCGAGCGCTTCACCGTGCCATTCTGGCACGCCGTCCACCGCGATCGCCGCGTAGTCTTGCGGGCGCCAACGTTTCGCGAATTCCACCCAGCCTTGCTTGTAGTCGCCTCGCTTGAGCAGCAGCCATGCGAGATTCTGATGAGCGTCGACGTAGCCGGGATCGATTGCGAGTGCGTGGCGATAAAACACTTCCTCTTCGTCGAGGCGTCCTTGCGCACCGAGCGATCCGCCGAGACACACCAGATTGGTCGGGTTCGGCTGCAGAGCAACCGCGTGGCGGTACTGCTGCTCAGCCTCGGCGTAGTTTCCCAGCTTGCCGGTCGCACTGCCCAGATTCACGTGCGCCTGCGCAAAGGCGGGCCGCAGTTCGATCGCGCGCTGAAAGCGTGCAATAGCTGCCACGCTTTCGCCCTTTGCGGTCAGCGCGTTGCCAGCATTGAAATGCGCGTCGGCGGAATACGGATCGAGCGCGAGGGCCTGTTCGTAGCACGCGAGCGCTTCGTCATAGTGCTCGAGTTTGGCGAGCGCGGTGCCAAGATTCAGATGAGCGTCTACCAGCGACGGATTGAGCGCCACGGCCTCGCGATACTGACGCCCCGCGGCTTCATGCTCGCCTTGCGCCTGCAGCGTAACGCCGAGGTTATTGCGTGCGTCGGCGAAGTCAGGCTGCAGTTGCAGCGCCTGCCAGTAGCATCGTTGTGCCTCGTCGTAGCGACCGAGCGCAGCGGCGACGAGACCGCGGTTGCTCCAGCACGCCGCATTGGCAGGTTCGATTTCGAGCGCATGATCCAGCAGTGCGGCCGCCGTTGCGTGATCGCGCCGTTGATGATGCAGGACACCGAAGTAATGCAGCGCGCCGGCGTGAACCGGGTTGATTGTCAGCGCTTCCTGATACAAAGGTGCGGCCTGATCGAGATGACCCGCCTGATGGGCATCGAGCGCGGCGGCGAGCAGAGCGTCGATGTAGGTCGGTGCAGCCGCTTCGGGGCGCGCGTCACCCAGATGGAGATGCTGTTCCATGAGAACCTGCTTGAGAGCGCCGGCGCCCGCATGTTGCGTGCGCCGGCTGGTTGATGAGAGAACATCGACCAGCTTATGTCCCAAGCTCTTCCGGTTCGATCAGACGCATCCTAATTTGCCGCGACAGGGCGTTGCGGCATAGGTTGGCGCGGCGTCTTGCTGTCGCAAAATTGCCGCGCCAGGTCGCTTGCGGAGTCACCTCACCTCGCTGCGGGCGCGGCGAGTCCTACAGAAACATCAGGTAGTTCAGCAACAGGATATTCACCACCAGCAGCGACAATGCCGTGGGCACCTGCACCTTGATCACCGCGTTCTTGTCCGGCAGTTCGAGCAACGCGACCGGCACCATGTTGAAGTTCGCGGCCATCGGCGTCATCAGTGTGCCGCAGTAGCCCGAGAACATGCCGATCGCAACCATTACCGCCGGATTGCCGTGGAACACGCCGACCAGAATCGGCACGCCCACTCCGCCGGTCATCACCGGGAAAGCGGCGAAGCCGTTGCCCATCACCATCGTGAACACCGCCATGCCGATGCAGTACACCGCCACCGCGACGAAGCGGTAGTCGAGATTGATATAGGCAGTCGTCACATGCGCGACTGCCTTGCCGACGCCCGCGTCGGAGAACACGAGGCCGAGCATGCCCAGCATCTGCGGCAGGACCGCGGCCCACGAGAGCGCATCGACGAGGCGGCGTGCTTCCTTCATCGACTGGCCGACCGTATCACGCGTCATCACGCATGCAACTGCAAGGGCAATCACGCAGCCAACACCGAAGCCGATCAGCGTGACGTTCTTCGGGTCGATCAGGGGCTTGCCGCCGAAGATCAGATAGCTCGCCGCCAGCGTGATCACGACGGTGACGACCGGAATCGTCAGCGCGGGAATGAACAGCTTGTTGCCGAGGCGCGCGGCACTGGCCTGACGGGCTTCGGGCGACAGCACCTTGGGCTTGGCCGCCGTCACGCCACCGAACCCCGCGACCAGCGCCATCACGATCACCAGCACGCCGACGATCGACGGCGGAATCAGGTCGCCAATCAGGAAGATCAGCGCGTACAGGATCCAGAAACCGCCGCTGCTAAAGCGGCGCGGGTGTTCCTTGTCGGTGAGGATCATGCCGCCGACGATCAGCAGCACGATGCCGACCAGCCAGAACAGATAGTTGATGGTGAGTGTCATGCCTCGTCTCCCTTCGCAGACGGGGTTTGCGCAGCGGCGTTCGACGCTGCGTTGCGGCCCAGTTCACGCTCGAGGCTGCGATCGAGCAGATACAGCCGGAAGCCGTGAATCAGGAATGCGCAGATGGCGGTGGGGATGCCCCATACGGCAACGTGCATCGGCGCGACTTCGATGCCGGCTTCGCGCAGGAAAGTGGTCATCAGCACAATCGCACCGAATGCAACAAAAACGTCCTCGCCGAAAAACAGGCCGACGTTGTCGGTGGCGGCCGCGAACGCACGCAGGCGGTAGCGCACTGCGTCGGTGAGCTTGCCGTAGCGGGTTTCGGCGGCGCCCTCGGTCATCGGCGCGATCAGCGGACGCACCATCTGCGGATGACCGCCGAGACCGGTCAGGCCGACGGCCGCCGTCAGTTCGCGCACCAGCAGATAGACGATCAGCAGGCGTCCGGCCGTGGCCGCGCGGATGCCCGCGATCCACGTTTGCGCCCGTTCGCGCAGACCGTGCCGTTCGAGCAGGCCGATCACCGCCAACGGCAGCAGCAGGATCACGGGGATATTGCGGGTCTTGATAAAGCCCGTGCCGATGGCGGCAAGGATTTTCTCGGGTGGAAAGTGCGCGGCCAGCGCGGTGACGATAGCGGCGGCGGCCACGATCAGCATCGGATTAAAGCGCAACACAAAACCGACAATGATCACGGCCACGCCAATAAGCGGCCATAAGTTGACTGCTGTCTGCATCAGGATCTCCAAACGGGGTTGCTAACCTTGCCGCTAATCGCGGCTAACGTGGGGAGGCGCGTGCTTATCCCCTGCGCCGTCTTGCTGTGCGCCGCTCTGGCTGGCGGCGTCACTGACTTGCTGCTGTCATTTACTGCTTTGGGTACTGCACCTGGCAAACGCCCCGCACGAGGCGGGGCGTTGCGTACTCTTCAGTCGCTGTGGCTTCAGCCGCTCGGACTCACGCGCGTACGGCGTTGGCCGCGTGAACCTCGATGCCGGCGCTTTCGAGCGCGCTGCGGATGCGACGCGCAAACGCCAGCGCATGCGGACCGTCGCCGTGCAGGCAGATGGTCTGTGCATTGAGCGGCACCCAGTGGCCATCTACGGCCTGCACGCGTTGCTCGCGCACCATCGTGAGGGTGCGTTCGAGCACTTCCTCTTCGTCATCGAGCAGCGCACCTGGCTCCTTGCGCGGAACGAGGGAGCCGTCGGCGCGATAGCCGCGGTCGGCGAACACTTCCTCAATGGCGACGAGGCCTGCTTCGCGGGCGGCCGTCACGAGGCCGCTATTGGCAAGCGCGAACACGGCCACGGACGGATCGAAATCGTGCACCGCCGAGACGATCGCATCGGCGATCTTCGGGTCGCGCGCGGCCTGGTTGTAGAGCGCGCCGTGCGGCTTGACGTGCGCGATGCGCCCACCTTCGGCCTGAGCAATCGCCGAGAGCGCGCCGAGCTGGTACAGCACGCCCGCGTAGATCTCGTTGGCGGGCAAGTCCATTTCCTTGCGGCCGAAGTTTTCCGGATCGTTGAAGCTCGGATGCGCGCCAATCGACACGCCTTTCGCGACGGCCCACCGAACGCAGTCATGCATCGCATTGGCGCCGCCCGCGTGCCAACCGCACGCAATATTGGCCGAACTGACGAGGTCGAGCAGCGCCTCATCCGAGCCGCAGCCCTCGCCGAGATCGGCATTCAAATCGATTTCCATAATTTCCTCTACTTGGTCTCACGACACTGCCAGCGCCGGCTGGCGTGCGCAGCGTTCCTCATGCATCGCGATCGCGGCATCGATCTGCCGCAGATACGCCCGTTCTTCGAGTAAAGCGTGACGCGCCTCCTGAGGCGTCGTCGGGATGAAACGGATCGCGCTGTTCAGGCGCACCTGGGCGAGCTTCCACAGGTCGGCCTGGATGACCGCGCCGATCTTCGGATAACCGCCGGTGGTCTGCGCATCGCTCAGTAACACGATCGGCTGGCCGTTCGGCGGCACCTGGATCGTCCCCGGCATCACCGCATGCGACAGCAGATCGGTCTTGTGCGCGCGCTTGAGTTCGGTGCCGGAAAGCCGGTAGCCCATGCGATTGCTGTTGGGCGTCACAAGCCATTCGTCCGACCAGAACGCCTCGTGAGCGCTGGCGGGAAATTGATCGTACTCGGGTCCATGCAGCACGCGAATCGGTACTGCCCATGCCACACCAGATGGATGCCGGCCGCGACGCAAAGGTTCATGGACCAGCACGAATTTGCACCAGCTGGGCGCCTTGACGCCGAATTCGGGGGCTTGCGGACTAAAGCTCGCGCCAGCGCGTGACGAGGGCACGCCGACCGGCAGCCGGTCGCCGTCTCGCAATGCACGGCCACCGAGGCCGCCGAAATGACCGGCGAGGTCGGTGCTGCGCGAGCCAAGCATCGGCAGCACGTCGATTCCGCCGGCGATGCAGACGTAGCCGCGCATGCCGCGCCTGGCCGCTTGCAACGTCAATTCCTGACCGGCCTGGACCGGCAGGCTCCACCATGAATAGACGGGCTTGCCGTCGAGCGTAGCGCCGAACTCGGTACCGGTAATCGCGACCCGGGTGGCACGCGGAAAGCGTAGCACGGTCGGTCCAAAGGTGACCTCGAGGCCTGCAGCGTCGGGCCGGTTGCCGACGAGGCGGTTGCCCACTTCCAGCGAGAGCCGGTCGAGCGCGCCGCCCATGGCCACGCCGAGATGCCGGTAGCCATGCCGTCCGAGATCCTGAACCGTGGTCAGAAGACCCGCGCGAATCACGTCGATCATGCTGTGATCCCCGCCACGGTGAAGCGCACCCGGTCGCCCGGTTGCAGCAAGGTGGGCGGCGAGCGCGCCGGATCGAACAGGGGCACGGAGGTGCGGCCGATCAGTTGCCAGCCGCCAGGCGATGTAGCCGGATAGATGCCGGTCTGCTCGCCGCCAATCCCCACCGACCCCGCCGGCACCTCAACCCGCGGCGACGAGCGGCGCGGTGTGTGCAGCGCCTTCTCGAGACCGCCCATATAGGCGAAGCCGGGTTGGAAGCCGAGGAAAAACACCACGTATTCGCCGGCCGTATGACGTGCGACCACCTCTTTCGCCGACAGCCCTGTGTGATTCGCCACCGCCTGCAGGTCAGGGCCGAATTCGCCGCCGTACTGCACTGGAATCTCGACCTCGCGGCCGGCGGAAGGCGCCTCACCCGGGGCGTCCCAGGCCGCTTCCAGCAACCTGGTGAGTGCGGCGCGGTCTGCTTCCAGCGGATCGAACATGATGGTCAGGTTGTTCATGCCGGGTACGACCTCGAGCACATGCGGCCAGCCGCGTGCGGCGTCGGCCACCGCCCAGACGCGCTGCTGGCAATCGAGCGTCGCGGGAGCGTGGGCCTCGCAGACTAGCGCGGCGTCGCCGAACTGGAAGATTCGTGGTTGCGTCATTGCGGATTCATTCGGGTTGGAGCGGAAGCCTTGCAACATTGGAATCGGTAGGAGCAGCGAAAGCGCACCGCCCTATGACTGGATAACGGCACCAGGAGCATCAACCATAACAACTAGGCTACATTATCAATAAGATATCGACAATTTATCAATAAGCGTTTGTGCCAGGCACCCATGATGAGGCGCTCGTCGTACACTTCGAGCACTTCCTTTCATGTATCGAGAGCACCCGTCATGTCGCGTCAACCGACCAAAATCGTCTCTTCGGAACACCTTGTGTCTGAAGCTAGCGCGGAGTTGTCCGAGCTGGAGTACGGGCTCATCATGGCGAGCAACGCGTTCAACCGCTGGATGGTGCGTTGCATGTCGGCGGCGGGAGAAAAGGATATGACCGCCATCGAGGTGTCGCTTCTGCATCACGTGAGCCATCGCGAGCGGCGCAAGAAACTCGCGGACATCTGCTTCGTGCTGAACATCGAAGACACCCATGTTGCCACCTACGCGTTGAAGAAGCTGGTAGCTAGAGGGTATGTAAAAAGCGAAAAGACCGGCAAGGAAGTGTTCTTCTCTGCCACGGAATCCGGGCGCGCCCTCTGCATGAAGTACCGCGAGGTGCGCGAAAGCTGCCTGATCGCCACGCTCAGGGAGAGCGGTTTGACCAACGAGCAGATCGGCGAGGCTGCGCAATTGATGCGCAACGCCTCCGGCCTTTACGATACGGCGGCGCGGGCGGCGGCTTCGCTGTGAGGCCGGTTGGAATCGGCGGCCTTTAGCGATCTTTGACTGGCTTCAGGCGGTTTGCCAAATCTGACTTTTACTGAGCCGGGTTGGGTCGCTGCTGCGGATAGCAGGCCGCTTCGGTGATGATCAGGTCCAGCGCGATGTCGTGGGCTTCGTGCTGCAGCGCGTCCGTGCGGCAGGCTTCGCAGGCTATGCCGACCGTGACCGGCCGCGTCGCGCCGGGCCATGCCGCCAGCGTGCGATCGTAATAGCCGCCGCCATAGCCGAGCCGGTAGCCTTCGACGTCGAAGCCGACGCACGGCACGAACAGCAGATCGGGTGTGACGACCCGCTCGGTGTCGGGCTCGGGGATCCGGTGATGACCGACTTTCATCGGTGTGTCCGGCGCCCAGGCCCGGAACTGCAGCGCCTCGCCATGGTTCGTGATGACGGGCAGGCTCGCCTGACGATGCGCGTCGAGCGCGAGCCAGATGGCGATCGCCGCACGCGCGTCGAACTCGCCCGGCAGCGGCCAGTAAAAGCCGACACACGCGGGTTCATGGCGTTTCAATGTGTCGAGCATGCGGCGGCTCAACGCCTCCTGGGCGGCAGGCTCGAGGGCCGCATCCAGCCGTGTTTTCAGCAACATTTTACGGAGCGCGTTTTTCGATTCCGGCAGGGGGTTGCGTGCTATGCTTTGGCTCAATTCGCGCTCCAGAAACAACGATGTCAAAACGCCTCTTTCGAGTATATCGCGCGGTCGGTCTTGCGCTGGCCGCGGCGGCACTCGTCGCGTGCAGCACTGCTTCCGCGGTCAAGCCTGTACCGGTATCGCAACTCTCCAACGACGACCAGATTTTCGTGCAGTTGCGCGAAGCAGCGCGCAATAACGATGTTGCGCGCGCAGCGCAACTGGCGGCGATGATTCCGGATTATCCGGCGCCAGGTTACGTGGAGTATTTCCAGCTTAAGCCGCAGCTGTTCGATTCGAGCGGGCATCCGAGTCTCACTGTGCCGGACGCCGAGGTGTTGTCGTTCCTGCAGAAATACGACGGCCAGGCGATCGCCGACCGGCTGCGCAACGACTACCTGGTGGTGCTCGGTTCGCGCCACGACTGGAATAACTTCGACCAGCAATACGCGCGCTTCGTGCTGAACGACGACACGCAGGTCAAGTGCTACGCGCTCGAATCGCGCGCGGCGCACGGTGAGAACGTCGCGGACGCGGCGCGCGCGCTGCTCGTCGACCCGAAGTGGTATGGCGACGGCTGCGTCGACCTGGTGACGGCGCTCGCCACGAACCAGCAGTTCAGCGCCGACGACGTCTGGCAGCAGATCCGCCTCGCTTACGAACAGAACTACCCCAACACCGGCAACAAGCTGGTCGATGCGCTCGGCAACCAGCGCCCCGATCCGGCGCTGTTCGATCAGGCGTCGAGCGCGCCGCCGCTATTGCTGGCGCGCGGCGTCGGGCCCGATCCGCAGTCGCATCAGCTGGCCTTGCTGGCCATCACGCGGATGGCGCGCAACGACCCGGCCATGGCCGCGGCCACCTTCGCGTCGGTGGCGCCGTCGCTGAGTTCGCCGGAGCGTGCGATCGGCTGGGGCACGATTGCCTATGAGGCGGCCGCCAAGCAGATGTCGACGGCGGTGGACTGGTACCGGCTGTCGGCGAATGCGCCGCTGCTGTCGAATCCGGCTTACGAGTGGCGCACCCGCAGCGCGCTGCTGGCGGGCGACTGGACGATGGTGCGCTGGTCGATCGAACAGATGCCGGCTGCGCTGCGCAGCCAGCCGTCGTGGGTGTACTGGCACGCTCGTGCGCTCAAGGAGGCGGGTCAGACAGACCAGGCCAACCAGGAATTCGCCACGATCTCGTCGGGCTATAACTTCTACGGGCAACTCGCGCTGGAAGAACTGGGCCAGAAGATCACGGTGCCGGCGAAGACCGCGGTGACCGACGCCGAAGTGCAGCAGGCGGCGAATACGCCGGGCCTGGCCCTCGCGCAACGCTTCTATCAGCTCAATTTGCGCCTCGAAGGCAACCGGGAATGGAACTGGCCGCTGCGCACCATGACCGATCGCCAACTGCTTGCCGTTGCGGAATACGCGCGCCGCATCGAGTTGTACGACCGCACTGTCAACACCGCGGATCGCACCAAGACCGAACACGATTTCTCGCTGCGCTACCTGTCTCCGTTCCGCGACATCGTCGAGCGCGACGCCCAGTCGAACGGTCTGGATGTCGAGTGGGCGTATGGTCTGATCCGTCAGGAATCGCGCTTCATCATGAATGCGCGCTCCGAAGTGGGCGCCAGCGGCCTGATGCAGCTGATGCCGGGCACCGCGCAACTGGTGGCGAAGAAGATCGGTCTGGGTCCGATTTCGCGTGAGCAGATGAACGATATCGACACGAACATCCTGCTCGGTACCAACTACCTTTCGATGATCTACAATCAGTTCGACGCATCCGCCGTGCTCGCTACCGCCGGCTACAACGCCGGGCCGGGCCGGCCAAAGGCGTGGCGGGAAGGGCTGTCGCATCCGGTCGAAGGAGCGGTCTTCGCGGAGACGATTCCGTTCACCGAGACGCGCGACTACGTCAAGAACGTGCTGTCCAATACGGTCTACTATGCGGCGTTGTTTGAAGGCCGTCCGCAATCGCTGAAGGCGCGTCTAGGTTATATCGCGCCGTAAGCGTCGTGCCGCCGCGCGTCCCGCGGCGGCGCCTCACTCCAGCCGTTGCCGCGGCTCCACCAGGGAGTCGGAAATGCGACATCAAGCCATTGCGATTATCGGTGGCTCCGGTTTTATCGGCAGCCATCTTGTCAACGCGCTCGTCGAGCTCGGCAAAGACGTGCGCATTGCCACCCGTCGACGCTACAACGCCCGTCACCTCACTCTGTTGCCCATCGACGTGATCGAAGCCGACGTGTTCGATCCGGTGCAGCTTGCACGCTTCCTGGAAGGCGCCGACGCGGTGATCAACCTGGTCGGCACATTGCATGGCGGGCGCGGCACACCGTACGGTCCCGAGTTCGCGAGGATGCACGTCGAGTTGCCGACCAGAATCGTGGCCGCCTGCGAAGGCAAGGGTGCGCACCGGCTGATCCATGTCAGTGCGCTAGGCGCGGACCCGAGCGGGCCGAGTATGTACCTGCGCTCCAAGGGTGACGGGGAAAAGGCGGTGCATGCGTCGACGCTGGCAACGACGATTTTCCGGCCCTCTGTGGTATTCGGTCCGGAGGACAGGTTCCTCAATCAGTTCGCGTTCCTGCAACGTGTGTTCCCGGTGATTCCGCTGGCGTCGCCGGACGCGCAGTTCCAGCCGGTGTTTGTCGGCGACGTCGCGAAGGCGATTCTCAACGTGCTCGATCTCGATGCCGCCACCGGCCGCACTTATGAACTCGGTGGCCCGACCGTCTATACGCTGGAGCAACTGGTGCAGTATTGCGGCGATGTGATCGGCCGCCACGCGCGAATCATGCGGCTGCCGAGCGCGCTGGCGCGGCTGCAGGCTTTGAGCTTCGAAATGGCGCCGGGTGAGCCACTGATCTCGCGCGACAATCTCGATTCGATGAAAGTGCCGAGCGTGCTGAGCGGCCCGCTCGCGCCGGAGTTGGGGATCGAGCCGGCTGCCATCGAGACGATTGCGCCCGTGTATCTGACGGACGCGTCCCTGCGCTCGCGCTTCAACACATTCCGCGCGAGCGCGGGGCGTTAAACGTTTCTTTTGTTCCTTTACCTGAAGCATGAAACTTCTGATCGGTGACAAGAACTATTCCTCGTGGTCGATGCGTCCGTGGGTGTTGCTGAAGCACTTCGGCATTCCATTCGACGAGGTGTGTATCGAGTTGTTTGAAGCCGGCGCGCGGGCGGCGATCCTCGAGCATTCGCCGTCGGGCAGAGTGCCTTGTCTGGTGGGCGACGATGGTCTGTCGGTGTGGGACTCGCTGGCGATTGCCGAGACGCTCGCCGAGCGCTTTCCGCAGCACGCCATGTGGCCGCGCGATGCGGCGCAGCGTGCCGAGGCGCGCAGCATCAGCGCCGAGATGCATTCGGGCTTTGGCGATCTGCGCTCGAACATGTGGATGAACATACGCGCGTCGTTTGCTGGCAAGGGCGCGACACCGGGCGCACTGGCGGATATCGCGCGCGTCGACGCGATCTGGAGCAGTTGCATCGAGCGTCATGGCGGCCCGTTTCTGTTCGGCGAGTTCGGCATTGCGGACGCAATGTACGCGCCGGTCGTGATGCGCTTTAACACGTGGCAGCCAGCGCTGTCCGACACAGCGGCGGCGTACGCGCGGCGCGTGACGCAACAGCCGGCGGTGCGCGCCTGGATTGAAGACGCGCAGCGCGAGACCCACGTGATCCCTGTTTACGAAATACCCGAATGAATATCTACGCAGTAGGCGGTGCGATTCGCGACGAGTTGCTGGGCGTGCCGGTCCAGGACCGCGACTACGTGGTGGTGGGCGCGACGCCAGAGCAGATGGTGTCGCAGGGCTACCGTCCGGTCGGCAAGGACTTCCCGGTGTTCCTGCATCCGCAGACGCACGAGGAGTACGCGCTTGCGCGCACCGAACGCAAGACAGCGGCTGGCTACCACGGTTTCCAGTTTTTCTACGCACCGGACGTAACGCTCGAAGAGGACCTGGCGCGACGCGATCTGACGATCAACGCGATGGCACGCGAAGTGCGCCCGGACGGCGTACTGACCGGACCAGTGATCGACCCGTTCAACGGTCAGGCGGATTTGCAGGCGCGCGTGTTTCGGCATGTGAGCGATGCGTTCCTGGAAGACCCTGTACGGATCTTGCGGGTGGCGCGCTTTGCGGCGCGTTTCACCGATTTCACGGTGGCGCCGGAAACGATGACGCTGATGCGCAAGATGGTGGAGGCGGGTGAGGTGAACGCGCTGGTGGCCGAGCGGGTGTGGCAGGAAGTGTCACGCGGTCTGATGGAGAAGCGACCATCGCGGATGTTTGAGGTGTTGCGCGAATGCGGGGCGCTTGCCCGGATTTTGCCGGAGATCGACGCGTTGTATGGCGTGCCGCAGCGAGCGGACTATCACCCCGAGGTGGATACGGGGATGCATGTGATGATGGTGGTGGATCATGCCGCGGCGCAGGGGTATGCGTTGGCGGTGCGGTTTGCTGCGTTGACGCATGATCTGGGGAAGGCGACGACGCCTGAGGATGTTTTGCCGCGGCATATTGGGCATGAAGGGCGGAGTGTGGATTTGCTCAAGCCGTTGTGCGAGCGGTTGCGGGTGCCGAATGAGTGTCGGGATCTGGCGCTTCTCGTTGCCCGGGAGCATGGGAATATTCATCGGGTCATGGAGACGGGTGCTGCTGGGGTTGTGCGGCTGCTCGAGCGGTGTGATGCGATTCGGAAACCTGGGCGGTTTGCTGAGGCTTTGCAGGCATGTGAGTCGGATGCCCGCGGGCGGCTTGGGTTTGAGGCTCGGGGTTATCCTCAGGCTGAACGCTTAAGAGTAGCTCTTGTCGCGGCGCGGGCTGTCGATGCTGGGGCTATTGCTAAGGGGGTTGGGGATCGGCCTGAGCTTATTAGGGAGGCAGTGCAGAGGGAGAGGGTTCGGGTTGTGGCTGTTGCTCTTGAGGAGTAGGTTTTTTTGCCTGCGCGGCGCTTTGGTGGTTTTACTATGGTGTTGGCCTTTCCTTGCTTTGTTAGTGGTCTATTAGCTTCGCCCCTGTGCGGGGCGGCACTTACTTTCTTTGCCGCCGCAAAGAAAGTAAGCAAAGAAAGCGGGCTTCACACCGCCAGCTCGTAGGTGTCTCCCACTGCCACCCACGACAGAGTGGTCCGCGCACGCAATGTGCCCTCGCACCACCCGCGCTTGTGACAAGGCAGTCATCCGTTCCAGCGTCGCGCTGCGCGCCCCGCCGCGGCACATAACACCTTCTGCAAGCTCGGTAGGTATGCTAACTATATCGGTCTGTCATTCCACTGGTTAAAGCGGAAACCTCTGAGGCTAGATAGGATTTCTAACTATACTGCGCGACCTTTCTCTTCTCCGAAATGTAGGGTAGCCCGCATGCGCAAACCACGCTTTCCCTTGCAGGCCCATCCGCGACGCACGTAGTGCGGAGTGGGGTGGATGATTGCTTTGTCACTAGGTTTGGAGGTGCGAGGGCACGGTGCGTGCGCGGACCACTTCGGGATAGCTTAAGTGGTGGACACCTAAAGGCTAGCGGTTTGAAGCCCGCTTTCTTTGCTTACTTTCTTTGCGGCGGCAAAGAAAGTAAGTGCCGCCCCGCACAGGGGCGAAGCTAATAGACCGATAAGAATGCAAGGAAAGGCCAACACCCCAGTAAAACCAAAAAAACCAAGGCGCCGCAGGCAACCCCCCGGGGGCACTACAAAACCTTAACAACCAAAGACAAAACCATAGTCAACAACAAAGTAGACATAAACGGAAACGGATACTCCTTCCCAAACATCCTGAGCGTCACATCCCCGGGCATCCGCCCAATCCCAATCTTCCTGAGCCACGGCCAGGAGCCCGACAAAATCGCCACGGCGATAAACATAGTCAACAACCACCGGATCATCGTGAGCCCCTAACGGAAATGCAATTCACCACGAACGCGGTCAAAGAGTATGCGTCCGATCCCCGCTCGCAAACGCGTCGAGCGTCTCCTCGATCTCCCGCGAAAACGCAATCACCTTGAACAACTCACCCATCTCCGCCTCGGACAATAACTTCTGCACCGCATTCGCCGCAGGCAAAAACCGCGTCGTGTCCGCTGGGTCAATCTCCCCCAATACCTCAGTAATTCCGGCGTTCAGAAGAAACCGCGCCTGCGATGTGTACCCCAGCAAGTCAGCTCCCGTATCCACGCCCGCCTCGGCGATGCCCGTAAACTCTACGTGCGCCGTGATGTCCTGCAAACCCGGATACAAAAACGGATCGCCGTGCGCCCGGTGCCGGTAGTGGCACATCAACGTGCCCTGCGCTCGCTGTGCATGGTAGTACTCGTGTCGCGGAAAACCATAGTCGATCAGCAACGCCGCGCCTCGCGTCAGCATCGTGCAGATCGTCCGCGTGAACGCTCGCGCCGCCTCGTGCGTCTCCGCAATGTAATCGCCGTCCACTTCAAGACTCGTCAGAAACTCCATGTCCTGCTGTGCGCTCACCGGCCGGTCGGCGAAGGCGAGCTCGTCGTTGCTGAACGTCACGCCGCGCTCGTGCCACACGCCATTCGTATGAGCGAAGAGACGCACCGGCATCGCGTCCAGCACCTCGTTGCCGATCACCACGCCCTCGAACTGCTCCGGTAACCCATCCAGCCAGCGGACCCGCGCTGCCAGTGCAGGCGCTTGCGCTTCGATCATTGAGCGTTGCCGTTCACGCAGTTCGCCGGATAGGTCCACGATCGAGTAAGTTTCGACGGCGGCGCCCAGTTCCTCCAGCGCGTTCAGCAGGCCGGCTGCCAGTTTGCCGGTCCCGGCGCCGAATTCCATCACGTGGCGTGTGCCGCTCGCCTCCAGCGCCTGGGCGACCGGTCGCGCCAGCGTCGCGGCGAACAACGGTGACAGTTCCGGGGCCGTCACGAAGTCGCTGCCATCCTCCGGACGGCGGCCGAATTTGATCGATCCGCCGCCGTAGTAGCCCAGTCCCGGCGCGTATAGCGCCTGCTCCATGTAGCGGTCGAACCGCAGCCAGCCATCCGCTGCGGCGATCGCCGAGCGGATCTGCGCGGACAGCGCTTCCGACTGCGCAAGCGCGCTCGGGCCGGGAGCAGGTAAACTATCGGGTTGGTGAGCTATCGGATTCATCCGTGTATTGTAAATGACCGTTCCTACCGACACTTCCGCCGCCGTCGACCGTCCGGCCTCCGTTCCGCGTGTTGTCCTGATCACCGGCGCTGCCCGGCGGATCGGCCGCGAACTGGCGCTCGGCTTTGCTGGGCGGGGCTGGGACGTCGCCGTCCATTACGGGAAGTCGAAGCCGGAAGCCGACCAGGTGGTCGCCGAAATCGTCGCGCTCGGCCGCCGGGCGGTCGCGCTGCAGGCGGATCTGGTTGTCGAGGCGGAAGTCGCCCGGCTCGTGCCCGATTGTATGGCGGCGTTGGGGCGGCCAGTGTGTATCGTCAACAATGCGTCCCAGTTCGACGAAGATACCGCCCAGAGCATAGGCTACGAACAACTGCTCAGCCATATGGCCGCGAATGTCGGCGCGCCGCTCGTGCTGGCGCGTATGCTGTATGAGGCCACGCCCGAAGCCGCCCGTAGCGACGAGGCGCAGCGCGCGGTCGTCATCAATGTGCTGGACCAGAAGCTGTACAACATGAATCCGGATTACCTGTCCTACACGCTGTCCAAGGCGGCGTTGCAGACAGCTACCGTCGCGCTCGCCCAGGCGCTGGCGCCGAAACTGCGTGTGGTGGGTCTCGCGCCCGGGCTGACGCTGCAGTCCGGCGATCAGACGCCGGAAGGTTTTGCCGAAGCTCATCGCATCACCCCGCTCGGCCGCGCGTCGCGGCCCGAGGATATCGTTGCCGCCGCGCTGTATCTGGCCGAGGCGGCGGGTGTGACCGGGACGACGCTGGTGGTCGACGGCGGTCAGCACCTCGTGCCGTCCCCGCGTGACGTGATGTTTTTGACGGGCGCCTGAATGTGCGCGGCCCTTAAATTTAGGGGCCGTGGTGCGTTGAAGCGCCCCCTTGCGTGCCCCGCACGCTTTTTTTGACTGGAACGACCATGTTTGCCGCTCTTTCGCATCCCCGGCTAGCCGATTGCCGCCGGCTTTTTCTGCGCAACTACGAAGTGCACATCAACATCGGCGTGCATGACTTCGAAAAGCGCGGCGAGCAACGCGTCGTGATCAACGTCGAACTGTACGTGCCGCTCGCGCTGTCGACCCCCGTCGAGGACAAACTGCGCGAAGTCGTCGACTACGACTTCATGCGCGCTACCATCGCACGCCGCGTCGAACGCGGTCACATTCACCTGCAGGAAACGCTTTGCGACGACCTGCTGACCGCGCTGCTCGCCCATCCGCAGGTGCGCGCGGCCCGCGTGTCCACCGAAAAGCCGGACGTGTATCCGGACTGCGATGCCGTCGGCATCGAAGTCTTCCGCATCAAAGAGGATTGAGTCATGAACGCTCCTGAGATCCTGAGCGCCGAAACGACGCGCGAGGCAGCGCCGGCCGAAACGATGGGCGCCGCGGCGACTGCCGAACGGTCCGCCAAGCCTGCGCTTACGCGCCGCGAGCAGAAAGAGGCGTACGAGAACAACAAGCTGTTCAAGCGGCTTGCGCGCCTCGTCGGTCAGGCGATCGGCGATTTCAACATGATCGAGGAAGGCGACAAGGTGATGGTCTGCCTGTCGGGCGGCAAAGACAGCTACGCCATGCTCGACGTGCTGATGCGCCTGCGCGAGCGCGCGCCGATCCACTTCGACATCGTCGCGGTGAATCTCGACCAGAAGCAGCCGGGCTTCCCGGAACACGTGCTGCCCGAGTATCTGAAGCAGCTGGACATCCCGTTCCATATCGAGAATCAGGACACCTACAGCATCGTCAAGCGGCTAGTGCCGGAAGGCAAGACCACCTGCTCGCTGTGTTCGCGGCTGCGTCGCGGCATCCTGTACCGCGTGGCCGGTGAGCTGGGCGCCACCAAGATCGCGCTTGGCCACCATCGTGACGACATCCTGCAGACGCTGCTGCTGAACCTGTTCTACGGCGGCAAGTTGAAGGGCATGCCGCCGAAGCTGCAGTCGGATGACGGCAAGAACATCGTGATCCGGCCGCTCGCCTACGTGAAGGAAACCGATCTGGAGAAATACGCGGAGTTGCGCGAATTTCCGATCATTCCGTGCAACCTCTGCGGCAGCCAGCCGAACCTGAAGCGCGCGGAAATGAAGGCGCTGATCCGCGATTGGGACAAGCGCTTCCCGGGCCGCGTCGAGAATATGTTCAATGCATTGTCGAATATCGTGCCGTCGCATCTGATGGATCACAAGCTGTTCCCGTTCGCCGGCCTGCGCGCGACGGGCGAAGCCGATCCGCACGGCGATATCGCCTTCGACGAAGAGCCGTGCTCGACCGATTCCATCGAGGGCGCGACGCTCAACGGATCGAAGCCGATTTCGATCGTGCAGTTCGACGATCTGTGAAGCAGTACGCATTGCTTTGAAGTTGCTCTAAACGCCCCGGAAGCCCCGTGCTTCCGGGATTGCGAACCTCCGTAGTAAATCCGCCCGCGAGCGTCTCTGTCATGGGCCGCATGCTAGAATCATCGGCTCCAAACTCGTCCCCTCGCCGACGCCATGAACATCGTGATTTTGGCGGCAGGCACCGGTAAGCGCATGCGCTCCGCGCTGCCCAAGGTGCTGCATCCCCTGGCCGGCCGGCCACTTCTGTCTCACGTTATCGACACCGCTCGTACGCTCGAGCCCAGCCGCCTCGTCGTGGTGATCGGCCATGGCGGTGAAGCCGTGCGTGCTGCGGTAGCCGCGCCCGATGTGCTGTTCGCCGTCCAGGAACAGCAGCTCGGCACAGGGCACGCCGTGAAGCAGGCTTTGCCGTTACTCGATCCCGGCGTGCCGACGCTGGTGCTGTACGGTGACGTGCCGCTCACGCGGGCGAGCACGCTCAAGCGCCTCGTCGACAGTGCCGCCGAGGGCTGCTACGGCGTCCTCACGGTGATGCTCGACGATCCCACGGGGTACGGTCGCATCGTGCGCGACCAGACCGGCTGCGTGGTGCGGATCGTCGAGCAGAAGGATGCGACGCCGGAACAGCTGCGTATCGCCGAAATCAATACGGGCATTGTCGTGACGCCGACCGCGCAGCTCGGCATGTGGCTCGCCGCGCTGAAGAACGACAACGCGCAGGGCGAGTACTACCTCACCGATGTGGTCGAGCGCGCAACCGAAGCCGGTTTTGAGGTTGTCACGGCCCAGCCCGATGAAGAGTGGGAGACGCTTGGCGTCAACAGCAAGCAACAGTTGGCCGAGCTGGAGCGGATTCACCAGCAAAACGTCGCGGAAACCCTGCTGGTAGCGGGCGTGACCCTGGCCGACCCGGCGCGTATCGACGTGCGCGGCACGCTCGAATGCGGGCGCGATGTGTCGATCGACGTGAACTGCGTGTTCGAAGGGCATGTGACGCTCGCAGACAACGTGACGATCGGCCCCAACTGCGTGATCCGCGATGCCACGATTGGTGCGGGTAGCCACGTCGAAGCGTTCACGCATATCGAAGGCGCCGAAATCGGTGCGAACGTGGGGCTTGGACCGTATGCGCGGCTACGGCCAGGGGCGACGCTGCTGGACGAATCGCATGTGGGCAACTTCGTCGAAGTGAAGAATGCCGTGCTGGGCCATGGCTCGAAGGCGGGGCATCTCACCTATATCGGCGACGCGGATGTCGGCGCGCGGGTGAACATCGGCGCGGGCACCATCACCTGCAATTACGACGGTGCAAACAAGCACCGCACGGTCATCGAGGACGATGTGTTTGTCGGCTCGGATACGCAGTTTGTCGCGCCGGTACGCGTCGGCCGCGGCGTGACGATCGCCGCGGGCACGACGATCTGGAAAGACGTCGGGGACAATGTGCTGGTGCTGAACGACAAGACCCAGACGAGCAAGACGGGTTTCGTACGCCCGACCAAAAAGAAAAGCTGAAGCTCACCCGGCGTGCGTGCAGTGCACGCCTTGAAACCGAACCCCTGCAAAGGACTCAGAATCTATGTGCGGCATTGTCGGCGCGGTTGCGCAACGTAATATCGTCCCCGTCCTGATCGAAGGATTGCGTCGTCTCGAATATCGCGGCTACGACTCGTGCGGCGTCGCCGTGCTGGCCAACGGTGAACCGCTGCGCGCGCGTAGCGTCGCCCGGGTGGCGGATCTCGACGATCAGGTGCGCGAGACTCACCTTGAAGGGATCACGGGGATTGCGCACACACGCTGGGCCACGCACGGCGCGCCGGTCACGGACAACGCTCATCCGATCTTCTCGCGAAACGCGCTCGCGCTAGTTCACAACGGCATCATCGAGAACTATGAAGCACTGCGTGAAATGCTGCGCGGCAAGGGCTACGAGTTCGTCTCGCAGACCGATACGGAAGTGATCGCGCATCTGGTGCATAGCCTGTATCAGGGCGATCTGTTCGCCGCGGTGCGTTCCGCGGTGAAGCAGTTGCATGGCGCGTATGCGATTGCCGTGCTGCATAAGGATCAACCGCATACGGTGGTGGGTGCGCGTCAGGGTTCACCGCTGGTCGTTGGATTGGGCGATGGTGAGAACTTCCTTGCTTCGGATGCGCTGGCGCTTGCTGGCAGCACTGAGCGCTTCATCTTCCTCGAGGAAGGCGACGTGTGCGAGCTGGCGCTCGAACAGGTGCGAATTGCCGACCGCGATGGCGACATTGTCCAGCGCGAAGTGCGTCAGGTGGCGGCGTATGGTGGCGCGGTCGAACTTGGCCCGTATCGGCACTTCATGCAGAAGGAAATCTTCGAGCAGCCGCGCGCGATTACTGACACGATTCCGCAAGCCGAGACCTTCGATGCAGCGCTGTTTGGTGACGGTGCGCAGAAGGTGTTTGAGGGTATCGACAGCCTGCTGATTCTCGCGTGCGGCACGAGCTATTACTCGGGACTGACGGCGAAGTACTGGCTGGAATCGGTGGCGAAGATTCCGACCCAGGTAGAGATTGCGAGCGAGTATCGCTATCGCGAGTCGGTGCCGAATCCCAAGGCGCTGGTGGTGGTGATCTCGCAGTCGGGCGAAACGGCGGATACGCTCGCGGCGTTGAAGCATGCGCAGTCACTTGGGCATCAGCATACGCTGGCGGTGTGCAACGTCGGCACGAGTGCGATGGTACGGCAGACGGAGTTTTCGTTCCTCACGCATGCAGGACGCGAGATTGGTGTGGCGTCGACCAAGGCTTTTACTACGCAACTCGTGGCGTTGTTTGTGCTGGCGGTTACGCTGGGCAAGCTGCGCGGGCATGTGAATGCGTCGCAGGAAGCGGATTACATCAGGCAGCTACGTCACTTGCCGGCGGCGCTCAATAGCGTGCTGGCGCTTGAGCCGCAGATCATCGCCTGGTCGGAGGAGTTTTCACGCAAGGAAAATGCGCTGTTCCTCGGGCGTGGGCTGCATTATCCGATCGCGCTTGAGGGTGCGTTGAAGCTCAAGGAGATTTCGTATATTCATGCTGAGGCTTATCCGGCAGGTGAGTTGAAACATGGGCCGCTGGCGCTGGTGACCGAGGCAATGCCGGTGGTAACGGTGGCGCCGAACGACGCGCTGCTTGAAAAGCTAAAGTCGAATATTCAGGAAGTGCGGGCGCGCGGTGGTCAGCTTTATGTGTTCGCGGATGCGGATACGCGGATCGTCAATGACGAAGGTCTGCATGTGATTCGGATGCCTGAGCATTATGGGTTGCTGTCGCCGATTCTTCATGTGGTGCCGCTGCAGTTGCTGGCTTATCACACGGCGTGTGCGAGAGGGACGGATGTGGACAAGCCGCGGAATCTGGCTAAGTCGGTGACGGTGGAGTGAGGGCAGGGGGCGCGAGCCGTATATCGGAGCGCGCGCTGACCTCGGTTGGCGTGCTCCTAAGCCGGCCCAAAAACCACCGCCCCCACACCCGCAACATGCGTAAAACTCCGAACAAACCGATACACCTGATCCCCGACCTCTAGCCTGTTCACCCCAGCCCGCGTCAGTTCAAGTATCTCGTCGGCCACGCCTACTGCGATGGTTCCCTGGCGACTCAACGGATTCTCCTCATCCGCCGGGTCACCAACATAAACTGAACACACCCCGGCCTCGTGCCGCATCATCACGACGGACTTCCCTTTGTCCAGCGCGAGGTCGAGGTATTTGATCAGAGCCAGCAGCGACTCCGGCGTCGCGTCCTGCGGACTGTTCACCAGCTCGGAAGAAGTAGTCATTTCGCTGTCCCTGTCGAAGGTGCCTGTCCTGAAGAAGGAAGCTCGCACGGCTCCACTATAAGCAGCCATCCGCAGATTCGGAACATGTTTGCGCGGACATTTGCCGTGAGACGGGCTGCCGCCAGCTGAGTCGTCAACCGGCAAGCACCCACCCGCGCCCGTCGAAAATCCTCGTCATCGTTCAGAAAGGTTGCATCCAATTTGCTTTCAAACGATAATGATTCGCATTAATATTAGTAATACTTCCGGCGCACCACGGTCCAAACCGGTCCGTATCGCGCCGCGCTAGCGTTCGGTACGGGGAAAATCTTCATGCATGGCGGTATGCGGTACAACCTTTTGGCAACTCGACGCAGGCGAAACTGGATCGGCACACTACTCGCGGCGAGCGTAATCACCACTTCCGCGCAGGCGGCGGACACCGCCGAGACGCCCGACAGCACCGCGAAAGCAAACGCAGACAGCAGCGTCAAAAGTGGCGCGAAGGCCACCGCAAGCACCACCGCGGACAACGCCAGCCAACTCGCCCCGGTAAAAGTCATCAGCGAGAAGTCCAATCATTTCGCTCCCTCGAGCATCGAAACCGGCCCCTACAAGGGCCTCGACGCGCTCGACGTGCCCGCAACCGTCAACGTGGTGACGCGCGATGTGATGGACGCCCAAGGCGATACCGGTCTCTACGACGCGCTGCGCAACGTAGCCGGCGTAACTCGCCTGCAGTTGAACGGTCTGGCGTACGACAATCTCGCGATCCGCGGCATCGCGCTCGACAACCGCTCGAGCTACTACATCGACGGCATCCTGCCGATCGACAACAACGTCTGGATGCCGATGGAAGACAAGGAGCGCGTCGAAGTCCTGAAGGGCGCGTCGGCGCTCTACTACGGCTTCACCGTCCCAGCCGGCGTCGTCAACATGGTCATGAAGCGGGCGGGCGCCGAGCCCGTCACGAGCGTGACGGCGCTCGCCGACTCGAACGGTTCGTACGGCGTCGCGGTCGATCTCTCCCGGCGCTTCGGACAGGACAACCAGTTCGGCATTCGCGTCAACGCGATGGACGAACACGTCGAGACGCCGATCGACGGCGATCGCGGCTACCGCAAGTTTGTCAGTGCCGCGCTCGACTGGAAACTGAGCAGCAAGCTCAAGCTGCAATACGATTTCGAGCACGTCGAATCGAGCATCGTTGAACAGGCGGGTATCGTGCCGCTCACCGCAAAGAACGGCGTTATCACACTGCCAGCGATACCCGATCCGTCGAAGCTGCTGGTCAGCAACGCGCATCCGACCAGATCGAGCGCCGATACCCAGCTGCTGCGCGCCGACTACGCGCTGTCCGAAAACTGGAACGTGGACTTCTCGATCGGCCAGTCGATCACACGGCGCGACCGTTGGGCCTGGGTGTTCCAGAAGTACAGCGTTGCGACGGGCGCCGGCAGCTTGCAAGCCAGCGAGCAGAACGGCCAGATGTACGAGAACAAAAACGTGCGGCTCGAAACGACCGGTGCGTTCAAGACGGGCCCGATCGGTCACACGCTGACGGCTGGCGTCATGCAGAACTGGTTGTTCCAGCCGGACTTCACGACCTACTTCTACACAGCGAGCCAGAATCTCTACGACCCCGTGTCGATCACGAAGCTGACCGCGAGCGGCACGCCGAAGCAGTTCTACGCGCAGCACATCCGCAACAGCGGCGTGTACCTGTTCGACCAGGTCGACCTGACCTCGCGTCTGCAATTCATCGCTGGCGTGCGCCGCTCCGAATATATGAGTTCGCAGCTGGGCACGCCGAGCCAGGATATCAACAGGACGTCGCCGTCCGGCAGCCTCAGCTACCGCCTCACGCCCAACACGAGCGTCTATGCAAGCTACGTCGAGGCGCTCGAGTCGGCCGGTAGCGCACCGTCCACGGCTGCAAACGCCAATCAGATCCTGCCAGCGGCCGTGAGCCGGCAGGAGGAAGTGGGCGTTCGTACCCGGCTGGCGGACCGTGCGCTGGTGTCGCTCGCGCTCTTCAATCTGCGTCAGCCCTCGGCCGATACGAATGCCGACAACGTCTACGTCATGGACGGCAACGCACGTTTTCGCGGCATCGAGTTTTCGGTGCAGGGCGATGTGACGAAGGACATTTCGTTGACGGCGTCGACGGTCTATCTCGACGCGAAGCAACTCGACTCGTCGGATTCGACGCTGGTCGGCAAGACGCCGGAAAACACACCGCACGTCACGGCGAGTCTGTTCGCCGAATATCGCGTGCCGGTGCTCGCAGGCCTGTCGGTCAACGGCGGGATGTACTACGTGGGGCCGCGCCCGGTGAACAGCGCCGATCAGGCGTGGATCGGCGGCGCCACGATTTACACCGCGGGCTTGCGTTACGCGACCCGTGTATACGGCAAGCGCGTGTCGTTCCAGGCGAATCTGGAAAACGCCACCAACAAGCGCTACTGGAGCGCGGCGGGTTCGAATCAGCTCGCGGTCGGCCTCGGCCGCACGCTCGAACTCACATCCACCATCGACTTTTGATCAACAGGTATCCGATGAACGACCTCGCGACCCGTACCGGCGCAAATACGGAATTCAAAGACCGGCCTCGATCCCGCGCCAGCGGTTCGCGTTCGTTTCGCAGCACCTTTCTCAAATGGCTGCGCAAGGTGCACGGCTGGATCGGTCTGTGGGGTGCGGTGCTGGGTCTGCTGTTCGGTGTGACTGGTTTTCTGCAGAATCATCGCGCAACGATGAAGATCAAGGTCGGCGGTCCGGTCGTTTCGACCGTGCAGATGCCTGTGGATGCGGCGCAGTTCAGGACGCCGCGCGAACTGGCCGGCTGGCTGCGTACCGAACTGAAACTCGACCGGCCCGCGGAGCGCGTCACGCGTGATCCGTCCGGCCCAGTCACGTGGGGCGATCAGTCGGTGATTCAACCGGAGCATTGGGAGGTGCGCTTCAACGCGCCGAACTATCTCGTCAGTGCGGACTACTGGAAGGGCGGCACGTTTGTTAGCGTCGAACGGCGCGATCAAGGCCTCGTTGCGACGCTCGAAGGTTTGCATCGCTCGACGGGGGCGGGCGTCGGCTGGATTCTGCTTGCCGATTCGATGGCCGGTAGCATGATTCTGCTGTCGTTGACCGGTGTGATTTTGTGGACCGAACTGAACCGCAGACGCACGATCGGAGCGGTGATTTTCATGTCCTCGATCGCTGCAGTGATTATCCTGGGCATTCAGACGCTTTAGCGTCTGAGCGAGCCGCACTGGGCTGATGAGCCCTGCGGGCTTGTCGCCTGGACCGGCGCAGACGGCGCGCCCGGTCCAGGTCGGACTCTTCAAAAAGCCGTTACTAGAGCGAACTCGCTCGGCCGCGACTGAAAAGACGAATAATGAAGAGCAAGATAACTGCGCCAATGAGCGCCGTTATCAGCGAGCCGATAATGCCGCCGCCCAGATGCAGGCCGAGCGCTCCGCCAAGCCATCCACCTATGAAGGCGCCGACAATCCCGACAATGATGTCGACGACGATGCCGAAGCCGCCACCGTCGACGATGCGCCCCGCCAAGGCACCAGCAATGCCTCCGATAATTAGCCAGAAAATGATGCCATGTGAGACCGGGTCCATATTTACCTCCTGATGGGCAGAATCCGCGCTAGCGGCGAACAAGCATTCCGGTCGTGAGACCGCCCGTTCAGACGGGCACAAAGCGTGAACCGGACGGATTCCTTAAGGATCTCCAGCCGGTTTGCCGGGAATGGGTTACTGCTGAGCAAGTGGCGTGCCTCGCCGTTGCCTTCAGGCCGGCCGGGTAGTGACCTGACGCGGAAACGCGACTGAAACGCAGTGACCACCGGCTTCAAGCCCTTTTTTATTTATTTTTTTGCTGTTGCGCCCGCTTTGCGCGGAGCCGGATACTGAATCTGCCCGTGTTGTCTCCTCTGCGGGGGCATCAATTTGGCCCGCGCCATGCGGGCCTCTTTTGAGCGAAGTAAGCAGACGCTAGCCAGTGGATTGGTCATTTGATTCCGGAGGCGCCATGGAAGTCTGCGAAAGATGTGCCGACATTGATGGATGTCCGGTTGATACTCAACGTCAGGATGGTGTGACGTTGATCGGCGTGGCCGAGTGCAACGGTACGCTCGCACTTGAGCACTACCGCTGCGATGAATGCCAGGCTGTTATCGCCAGACGATTCATGGGTGCCACCGAGGAACGTATCTGGAGCGTCATTGAAGGCGGTCGCCGCCCGTCATTACCGCGTTGCAGCGCGTGAAGCGGGATACAAGGCAGCGCGAAATGTCAGCTGCCCTGGCTATCCGGCGTACCACGGCGCGCCGCATCCGCAAACATCTCCTGAAAAGCCTGACGTTGCTCGTCTGTTAAATGCGTCGCGGCCGTGGGCATGGCAAGCGCGATGCGAAGCCGCAGATCGCCCTGATTTCCTGCCTTGTCCGATAATCCGCGCGCCGGGAGACGGATAATGCTTCCTTGCTGCGAGTTCGGCAGAACCGTAATGCGCAGATCGCGCCCGAGCACCTTTGCTTCGATGGACCCTCCAAGCGTCGCAGTCACAAAATCAACCTGCAGTTCTCCGCTCAGGTTCAGTCCTTCACGCGTAAAGTCGGCGCCACATACAACCGCTATCGAGAAGATCGCGTCGCCGGCAGCGCCACCGTTCACACCTGGAAATCCGCCGCCCGCCACGACGAGTCTCTGACCATCCCATGCGCCAGGAGGGACTGCGACGGTGTCCGAGTTCCAGTAGCTTTGCGTCCCCGTGCCGTCGCACGACGGGCACGAATGCTTGCTCGTAGTACGTCCTCCACCGGAGCAGGTGCCGCAACGCATGCCGTCGCCTGTCTGACCCCACCCGCCGCAGCCTGAACACAGCGCGACCGTGGACTGGAAGCCTTTGCCCCGGCATCGATGGCAGGTTTCAGTGACTTCATAGCGGGTCGCGGCTTCGCCACCGTTCAACGCCACTTCGACAGGTACGTATAGCTGGGTGAGCCGGTTTGCTCCGCGCATGGGCAGCGGTCCGCGATTCGGCCCATACGCGCCCGCTCGCCCCGATGCAGACCTCGCGGTCCGTTCGTTGTGTCCTGCCCCTGCCGTGTGTTCCTGCTGTTGATGAGCTGCATTGCGAGCCGCGTCATGTGCGCGCGTGCGCATGTGCGGTGGCGCTTCGCGCTCGCCCGTGAGAATCTCGAACGCCTCCTGAACCAGCTTGAATGCCGGCTCGACGTTGGACTCCGCGCCTTTGTTGCGGTCGGGGTGGTACTTCGCCCGCAAGCGCCGATGCGCCCGCTTTATCTCCGCAGGCGAGGCAGTATTTGGCAAGCCCAGTCGTCCGTAGTATTCGTCAAGGCTCACGCGTGTGTTCCTTCGTTTTCTTGCAGAAACAAGACGATCCCCAACGTCAGAAAGAAAGGCGAAGCTGCCGCCAAAATACACGAAACCGAAAGTCTGCGAAATGGGGAGCGGGTACGTCAAAAACAGCAAATCCCTAGGTTATTTTCAATACATCCCTACACCAACCCGCTTTGGCATTCGTGGAAGACGATGCACTCTATTCACCGAGGCGCACCGGGGGCAAGTTTGGCTGTTTGTCGCCAGCGCAGCAGTCACTTCGTCAATTTTTTGTCCCGTAGAATGTGTCCCGGTAACTTGCCCGTCGGAGAGAACCTTGCAGAGAGCCTTCAGTGACGCTGTTCCCAGCAGCGAAACGCTTCTCGCGATCGTCAGAGCGCAGACAGAGATCGCCAAACTGGGACTCGATCTTGGCGGCGTCATGAGTTTCGTCACCGAGCGGGTTCAGCAACTGACGCACGCCGACGGCGCCGTCCTCGAGCTTGCTGAGGGCGATGAAATGGTCTACCGGGCGAGCTCGGGCATCGCTGCCACGCTGCTGGGTTTGCGGCTCAAGCGTAATGGCAGCCTGTCCGGTCTGTGCGTCGAGAGCGGCGAGATCCTGCGATGTGTCGACTCGGAAATCGACGCCCGCGTCGACCGGGAGGCTTGCCGGCGAGTCGGCCTGCGCTCGATGATCGTGACGCCGCTCAGGCATATGGATACGACGGTGGGTGTGCTGAAGGTTGTGGGCGCCGCGGCGGACGCGTTCACTGACGGCGACATTCGCGCGCTCGAACTGATGTCCGAACTGATTGCCGCCGCGATGTTTCATGCGGCGAAGCACGAGACCAGCGAGCTTTATCTTCTGGCTACGCGTGACGCGCTGACAGGGTTGCCGAACCGTGCGCTGTTTTACGACCGGCTGCGGCAGGCGATTCACCTCGCTCAACGGTCTTCGGAACCGCTCGGCATTCTCAATCTCGACCTCAACGACCTGAAACCCATCAACGACCGTTACGGCCACCGGGCAGGCGATGCGGCGATCAAGGCAGCCGCCGATCGCATGCACATGACGGCGCGGCGTTCGGACACGGTGGCGCGCGTGGGCGGCGACGAATTCGCCGTCATCTTGCCCGGTATCCATTCGAAGGCCGATGCCGAGCGGCTTGGCATGCGCATGGTTGAACAGGTGCGTGAGCCGTTCGAGTTCGAGGGGCGCGTGCTCGACCTCGATATCAGTGTCGGCGCAGCCGTACTTCCAGATGACGGCGTCGAGATGACTACCCTCATCGATCGGGCCGATCAGGCCATGTACGAAGCCAAGCGGATGCGAAAAGAAGGGCGGACGTAACACGGGGACATGCACGTTCTTCGGTAGCCTGCGTAAAGGCCGACCCCTCGTCGAGCACTGAGCGGTTGAAATGGCTCAAAGCGCTTCGTAACACAGCGCCATCATCCTTTGCACCATGGTGCTCGCCTCGTTGAGTTCCATCTCGCTGGTGAACAGCGCATTCACGCTCGACAGGCGAACCGCGACACCTGCATCCAGCAGGTCTTTGCTGGCGATCTTCAGTGCCAGCTGGCCGATCCGCACCCGGTCGAGCCAGTGCATTTTCAGCTGGTTCTTGTCGAGCCACTGACGGCAGCATTGGACCACATGGTCCACGCGCCAGTCGTTAGTCAACGCGTACGACGCGGCAGCAATCGCGACCAGGAAGCACAACAGGTCGGGACGCGCACTATCAGGTTCGGAGAATTCGGGTTTGTTCATGCCTATCTGATTGCCGTCGTTGATCAACACCGACACATAGGGCCGTGGCCCCGAGAATCAATACCGCTGCAATATCTACCGGATCTGGCACTGCTCGTTCTGGCCCGGATTAGTATTTTTCCGTATGTTCTGAAGATTTGCTGCCTCTTTTTCGAGCATCGGTATAATACGGCCTTCTCCTCTCGAACGTTATCCGCTCATGAGCCGACTACTTTGTCTGATCATGCTGTCGCTTTGTTTCATGCAGAGCGCGATGGCCGAAGAGAGCGACCACGACCGTATCTCGGAATATCTGACGCAAAAGTTCGGCCTCGCCAAGGCGAAGGCCGAGCAAATCTCGTCCGCCGTTCAGTCTGCCGCAGCCAAGTACTCGCTGCCGCCGGCGCTTCTGCTCGCGATCATCTCGATCGAATCCCGGTTTAAGGAAAAAGCCAAAGGCCCGCGCGGCGCCACGGGCCTGATGCAGGTCGTACCGGCCGCCCACCGCGGGTTGCTGCGCAACGTCAAAGACCTGACCGAGCCGACCGCCAATATCGAGGCGGGCTCTGCCATCCTGCACGGTTACGTGCAATCGGCCGGCGGCAATATGAGTCTTGCGTTGAAGAGCTACGGCGGTTCGATGGCTTACGCGCAGATGGTGAGCACACGGGTCGAGACGTTTGCGCCGGTTGTCGCCGAACAGGGCGGCGCGGCGCGTTCGGCCGCGGACGACGCAGCATGCGACGGCCACGCAGCCGACTGCGCCACGTCCGTTGGTGGTGCTCGCACGTTCTACATTCCTTCGGCAAGCGCGGTGCCGGGTTCATCTTCGATCGGTCTGTCGGCCGCTGGCACGGCTTCGGCGGCGCCCTGATCCGATGACCTGACCTTACCGGTCGGGCAAGCTGCGTCGCCCCGAGGCGCACGAGGCATTCCGATGACCGCGCGGCCACCTCGGTCGGACCACTGGTCATCCTGACATCGCCCCGAGCGGCACGCGCCGCACACCGCGCTGACGGAAAGCCTACAAACCTTTTTGTTTCAACGTGTTACGCGCTTTGCCCATTGTTTTCGCTCTGTCAGGCAACCGCTCTACAATGCATGCCATTCGACGTTAAGTAGTCTGCCTTCCGGAATCATGCGTACCTCATTTTCTAAAGCTACCGTAGCCTCGCTGTTTGGGCTGCTCGGGCTTGCCGCCTGTTCAAGCTCGTCACAACCGAAATTCCAGCAGGAACAGTTCGATACGGGCGCGAGCCCCTTCGCCCGCAATTTCAACGCTAGCACCGCCGACACCTGCGAAGCCGCGCGTCGCGCGCTGCTGAGCCAAGGCTACATGACGACATTGACGCATCCCGATACCGTCGACGGCACCAAGAACTTCCAGCCCACCGGCGATTCGCACGTGATGGTGGAGTTTCACGTCGTTTGCACGCCGGGTGAAGAAGCCAGCGACACGAGCATCGTCTACGTGAATGCGGTCCAGGACGGCTTTGCGATGAAGAAAAGCGATACGTCGGCGAGCGTCGGTCTGAGCATCATCGGTTCGGTGTCGTTGCCGATCCGCTCGAACAACGACGAGATGGTGAAAATCTCCAGCGAGACGATTCCGTCGGGCAAGTTCTACGATCGCTTCTTCGGGCTCGTCGATCACTATCTGCAGACGGTTGTGCGCACTGACCCTGTCAAGTCGAGCGTGGTGACAAGCACGCCGCTTCCCGCCGCCTCGACGGTGACCACGGCTGCGCCCGTGCCGATCGTGCCGGCGCCAATGATGGCGGCCAACCGGGTGGTGGCCCCGCCTGCGAGCGCATTGAACACGCCGGTTGCATCTGGCACGCCGGTGGCTCCTGTATCGTCTGTGGAACCGGACATTCTGGGCCGCCCGGATTTGACGCATCCAGCCAGTGCGCCCAGCGTCAGTCCATAAGAACGCGCGGTGCTGGTAATCGGCTGATTGGGGCTGAGTTTTTTGCCCCGCGCACTTTTTTCCAGGCGCGTACGGCCGCAGAGTCCCGGGCACCACTCCGTATTTCTCCCCCTTCAAGATTGTCGCCGGCGCGCCGTTTAACCGGTGTCACTGCGGTGCGGTTCCGAATCAGGTGCCGCCCGGCCAGTCGCCAGTCCCATCAGCGCGTTGCGGTCGCCAGCGCACATACCGCACTGCGCCAATGCGCGCACATTGAGGTCGGGCGGCGCAGACGCCCGGCGCGCACGAGTTTGATCGTGACTGTTGCTATTTAGTCAAAAACCTCACTGCGGTGCGCCATCGAGGCATAAAGTTAAAGTGCTTTCTCAAGTTACTGGTGCAGTGCGGGGGGTGTTCGATGAAACGCAGATCAGCACGACAGCTTGTCCGTCTACTCTCGGACATCAGACACGCTACTCATTGCAGTACGCTGCGGGCCGCGGCGACCAGCCGGGCCATCGAACTGGCCGCCGCTGAAGCCGACGAGCCGTCCACGGAAGATAGCGATAGTGTCGACGACACGCGGGACGTCACCCAGGACGAACGCTCGTGGAGACGGTCATGAGAGCTGCCTGCGAACAATCTCTGCGCTTTCTGGTCGAGAAGTGGCTGGCGCCGGCTCCGTCGAATCCCATTCGTGTCACCGAATTCAGCCGCACGCGCGCGGGCGGCAGACGCTATGTACGCGTCGAAACCGCCTTGGCGGAGGGTGACCGGAGTCTGTTTTTCTTCCGGCACGACGACGGTTGCTGGTGCGTGTTTCCGCCTACTGCCGACAACCGGAAGGCCGCGCAGGAGAACCTGGCCGAGCGGTTCGGATTCGCCCAATCCTGGTGAGTGAAAGCCTGGGATTTTCAAACAGCCGTTACTGGATGTCTCGCGCGATAATCGCGCAATCGCGTTGACCTGTTTGCAGGACGGCGCCCGGGGGACATCAGGCGGAAACCATGGATGACAAGGACTGGATCGCCGGCGCGGCCAAAGCGCTGGCGATCATCGAAGCGTTTGACGAGGAACATGCGCGCATGACGCCAACGATGGTCGCAGCGCGCGCGGGCCTGTCGCGAACGGCGGCGCGCCGCTACCTGCTGACGCTGCGCGAACTCGGCTACGTGGATACCGACGGCAAACTGTTCTGGCTTGCGCCGCGCGTGCTGCGCCTCGGTCAATCCTATCTGGACTCGGCGCGCTTGCCGCGCACCGTGCAGCCGTTCCTGCAGCGGATCACGGCGACGCTGCAGGAAACCGCGCTGGTCGCGATTCTCGACGAACAGGATGTGGTCTACGTGGCCCGCAATGGCGTGAACCGGGCGATGGCGGTCGGCTTCGTGCTGGGGTCGCGGGCGGCGGCGCCGTTGTCGTCGGCGGGTCTGGTGCTGCTCGCCTTTCAGACGCCGGAGGTCATCGAACGATGGCTCGCGTCGTACGAAATCAAGGTTTTCACGCCACAAACCTACTCCACCATCGAGCAGCTTCGCGAGGTGCTGGGGGAGGTGCGCCGCAACGGCTACGTCGTCACGGATCAACAGCTCGAGCTGGGTATGCGCGGAGTCGCGGTGCCGTTGCGCGACCGGCACGGCTCGGTGGTGGCGGCGATCAGCGTCAGTATGCCGATCGGCCAGGAGTCGGCCAATGCCGCTTTGCATCGGGTCTTGCCGACGCTCCAGGAAACCGCCAGCCTGCTACGCAATCTGGTTTAGGTAGCGGCATGAACGGGCGTTTTCAGGGATGTCGTGGATCTTGTCCTGCGCGGTTCAGTTGCTGAAACGAACTGAACTGAACTCAGCGCAGCAGACCGGTGAGATGTTACGACGCGTCTGCTGGCAGACCGCGGCGGATCACTTCGGTCAGGAGGCCCGTCATGCCTTCCGGATGCGTAGCTGCGCGTTCCTTCAGTTGCTCCACGAGTTCCGCGTTGAGCTTGCACGCAAAAGGCACGAGTCCCTGCGCCTGGTCGAGCTTGCGTTGTTCGCGGCGATCGAGCACGGGCGTAGCGGCGGAGCCTTTGCCGAAGCGGTCGGCGGTCGCCAGCTTCATGGAATTGGTCAGTTTGAGGGCCTTGTTCTTCTCAAGGTCGGTTTTTTTCATCGGCATTCGGAAAGCCTCAGCAGGGTAGGGAATCCCGCATTGTACGCATCCGCGCTGGCCTGCCAGCCGGACACGGGTTCCAGTGGAGTCGAACGTCGTGGGTCAGCTCAGGCGCGCTCATTCGCCATGCTGTCCATTAACGCTCGCATGCGCTGCCAATGAGTGCCCTCCCAGAACACGCGCCGGCATACGTCGCAGGTGACGAACTGGCTGTGGCGTTCGAGCACGCCTTCGGGCGCGCGGCCTGCCACCTCATCTTTGGGAATACGCCGCAGCGGAACGTTGCAGGTCAGGCACAAGCGAAACGGACGGGCGCTGCCGGCCAGGTCGAGCCGGTCGAAAATCTCGCGCAATTGCGCCTTCGGTTTGAGCGTGCGGACATAGCAGCCGTGGGTGATCGTGCGCCGCTTGAGCAATTCGCGGTCACGGGTCAGCACGATGCGCTGTTCGGCGGCGGCCAGCACTTCGATGTCGGCGTCGGGGTAGTGGTTGTCGTAGAGCGTGTCGAAGCCGGCTAGCCGCAGCAGTTGCGCGAGGCCGCCGAGGTGGGCATCGGCGATAAAGCGCGTCACACGCAATGGGTGTTCGCGCACGCGCAGCAGCGGCTGGATGTCGAGCGCCTCGAACTTCGGATAAACCGCCACGCGGTCGCCGTCCGCCAGCTGACGCTCGAAGCCAACCGATTCGCCGTTCACCAGGATCAATTCGACTTCCGTATGCGGCACACCGAGCGCTTCGATCATGTGCTTGGCCGTGGCGGCATCCGCGCAGGCGCAACTGAACGCGCGCCGGCGCAGCGGCCGGGCGAGGAAGTCGTTCAGCTCCTCATAGAAGCGGAATGTCGCGGTGACCATCGCATCAGTATGGCACCGGGGGGCATTGCGCGCTGGCTGCACGTCTCGCGGGGCTGTGCTCTACTTTCACCTCTTCGAAAGAGTGGAGCGAGAGATGGACATCGGTTTTATCGGTCTCGGCGAGATGGGCGTCGCCATGGTGCGCAACATGCTGAAAGCGGGTCACACGGTGCGGGTCTGGAACCGTTCGCCGGAGCGCGCGCAACCGCTGGTCGCGGAGGGTGCGGCGGTGGTCGGTTCGCCCGCCGAGGCATTTACCGGCGACGCCGTGTTTTCGATGCTCGCCGACGATACGGCGCTGCGCGAGGTGATCGACGCGACGTTGCTGGAACACGCGCCGCGCGGGCTGATTCACGTGAACATGGCGACGATTTCCGTGGCGCTGGCTGAAGAGCTGGCTCATGCCCATGCAACGCGTGGACTGCACTATGTCGCGGCGCCCGTACTGGGACGCCCCGACGTGGCGGCGGCAGGCAAGCTGACCATCGTCGCGGGTGGGCCGGCTGAAGCTATCGAGCGTGTGCAGCCGGTGCTCGACGTGATTGGCCAGAAGACCTGGCGCATCGGTTCGCAGCCACAACAGGCGAACGTCATGAAGCTCGCTGCCAATTTCATGCTCGCCTCGGCGGTCGAAACGCTCGGCGAGGCGGCGAGCCTCGTCACAGCGCACGGCGTGGCGATGCAGGATTTTCTCGACGTGATCACCGCGGGCCTGTTCACGGGCCCGGTCTATCAGGGCTACGGCAAGCTGATTGCGGAGCGGCGCTATGAGCCGGCGCTGTTCAAGGCGCGTCTTGGACTGAAGGACGTGCGTCTGGCGCTGGCCGCCGCCGATGCGGTATCGACGCCAATGCCGGTGGGGAGTCTGGTGCGCGATAACCTGATCGATGCCATCGCGCACGGTGACGGTGAGAAGGACTTCGCGGTGCTAGGAGAGGTGTCGGCCCGCCGCGCCGGGCGCTGAGCGCGCGAAGCGGGCGTAGTAACGCGGTCGCAACGGAAGTCCCCTGCACCTTGCGGCCGCAGGGGCAGGCATAATGCCTGTCCCGCTGATTTTTTACCGTGCCATTCATTCATGAACCTGCATACCTGGTGTCTGTACGTTGCCACCGTCTTCGTCGTTTCCGCCATTCCCGGTCCGAACATGCTGCTCGTCATGACACATGGCGCACAGCACGGGCTGCGCCGCTCGGGTGCGACGATGGCCGGTTGTCTGTCGGCGCTCGTTTTGATGCTGTCGGTCTCGGCAGCGGGACTGGGCGTGTTCCTCGAAGCGTGGCCAGCCATGTTCAACGCGCTGCGGATGATTGGCGCGGCGTACCTGGTCTATCTCGGCATCAAGGCCTGGCGGGCTCCTGCCGACGAGGGCGTGGCTCACCGCGCAGATGAACTCGCCGCGAAACCGGCGCGTTCGCGTTTTGCGTTGTTCCGCAACGGCTTTCTGGTGGCGGGCAGCAATCCGAAGGCGATTCTGTTCGCCGCGGCTTTGCTGCCGCAGTTCATCGACGCCAGCCGCCCGACGCTTCCGCAATTCGGCGTTCTGGTTGCCACTTTCGCGGTGATCGAGGTGAGCTGGTATCTGGTCTACGCAGGCTTTGGCACCCACATCGGCGCGCGGCTGAAGAGCCGCAACGTGGCGCGGGCGTTCAACCGTCTGACGGGCGGCGTGTTCGTGGGCTTCGGCGCGATGATGGCGCTGGTGCGCCGCTAGGAGGGACTTCGTACGGACTGGCAGGGTGTGGCAGGGGCGTCGCCGTAGCTACCGGGATTTCGTGCGATGTTGCATAAACGCAACATCGAGGGTCAACCCTAATTCCGATGTTGCGTCGCACCAAACGCTTTGCTATGATTTGCCTTGTCTCCTCCATGTCTCCTCTGATATGGATTCAGCCCGCCCAAGTAGGCGGGCTTTTTTTCGTCCTGCGTTTTCGTGCAGCGGCGTTTCCTCCGTGCCAATTAGAACTTATACGAAACGGCGAGGAACGAGATGATCGGATCCGCCTTCAGCGTGGCCCGGCTTACCGCGAGTTCGGTGCCGTCGGCTGCCTTGACGATCACCGACGAGGTCGTCTTCAACGGGATGTACGTGATCGAAGCCAGCAGACCCCAGTGATCCGTGATGTTGTACTCTGCGCCCGCATTGAACACCGGTTGCCATGACGACGACGCCTTGGCCGACACCTGCGTAGTCCCCGGCTTGCCGGCGCCCGCGGCGAGCACCGAGCCAAGGTTGTTCTGCGTCGAGGTGACGAAGTTCGGATTCAACTGAATGTCCGAGAACCAGTTGTACGACACCCCGAGACCGAGGAACGGCCGGAACTTCGAGGTTGGCTGGCCGAAGTAGTACTGCAGGATCGCCGCCGGACTCCATTGGCGCACACTCTTGATGATCGGATTACTCGACGGGTCTCCCAGATTCTGACTGCCAAGTGCGCCGGCCGGCCCCGGCGGCTTGATCGTGCCCTGACCGTAAACCTTGAACACCGGTGGCACGCCCGCGACCGACGACAGCGCAATATGGTCCGTGAAGAAGTGGGTGATCACGAGACCGGCTGTGTTCGCGTTGTTGGTCGACAGGCCGGTGCCGCTCGAAGTGAACGAGTTCGGCAGACGCAGCGGCGTGTTGATCGGCGTCGGTGCGACATTGGTCGTGAGCGCCGAACTGGAGTCCTTCGGCGCCACGTGGAACCAGCCGAGCACGGCGACGTTGTCGCCTGCCTGCTGGGCGTGGGCACTAAGCGAGAGGCACGCGGTCAGCGCCGCGATGAGCATTCTTTTCATGACGTTCCTCCTGAGCGGGCGCTCCTGCTACGCGCGGCGGCGGGGTGGGTTTCCCGCGTGGTCGTCGCGTTCCGGACGGACCCCGGCTGCGGCTGCAGCCGGGGAGCGGTCGCCTCGTTACGTGGTGACAGTGCTCACTGCGTCCATCACTGGACGAATGCGCCGATCGTGAAGTAAGGCGACGCTGGCGTCGTCAGGTCGAGGTAGCCGAACACGCCACCCGTGAAGATCATCTTTCCGGTCGGCGTGGTGCCCGTCGATGCGCCGACCTGGGTCGTCGTCACCTCGCCTGGAATCGCCTCGGTGAAGTCGAGATTGAGCGCGGTTGCGAGCGACGCCTGCGACGCATTGAACGGATCGAGCAACGTGGCCTGGGTGCCTTCGAGCGCCGTGGTGCGGTAGTCGAACTGGCTGTCCACGCCGATGTACTCACCGTTTTGCGAGTTCACCGCGACCGCGGTTTGCGGCGCGAGAATCGAAATGCCGGATTCGTCGTCCGCCAGCAAGGCCGCCGGATTGGCGACGCCGGTGCGCACGAGGATCGGCACGAGCTGGCCGCGCAGCTGGCCGACGATCATGAAGCCCTTGGCCTGCGGCGTGGTGGCGAGCGTGGCTTTCGCCTGGCCCTGGAAGTTGTCGGTTTCGAACGCTCCGCTACCGTCGGCCGACTGCACGAGGTTGGTCCCGGGTTGCTCGCACTTGCCGGCATTGACGCCGGAGTTGTCGCACTCGGTCCAGGTGCCGTCGGCGTTGATCGTGATCTTTGCGTCCACCGAGACCGGCAGGAAGTCCTGCGAGGGAACCTGGTGGTAGCCCAGCTGGTTATACGTGCCGGCGAGGCTCGCGATGTTCGTTTCAATCGACGAAAAGCCGATGAACGGGTAGTACGGGAACGTCGTATCGGGCACGGCGCCTACGCCGAGCACACCGGCAAACTGGATCTGCGCGCCGGGGATCGTGCCGCCTGCCACGCCTTCGCCGACGAAGATGCGGGCCGGGCGGGTCGGGTCGAGGCTCGCGCCGTTCAGCTGATAGGCGCACTGGTTGAGCTTGGCGGTCGGCAATTGCGTGACCGGAGTCAACGTGCCGCTGGCGGTCGTGCCTGCCCGCGTCGGGGTGACGGTGCCCGTGGTTTGCGGAATTGGCGACTCGATGTAGCTGATCTGCCAGGTCATCTTGGTCGTATCGAGCTGCAGCTTGACCAGTTCGCCGTCGCCGCCGCCTCCGGTGTAGACCGTGTTGTAGTCAAGCGTGGTCGGACACAGCGCTGTGACCACCGGCGCCGGCGAACTGCCGCCGCCACCGCCGCACGCCGTTACCAACGGCGCTGTCAATGCCAGTGCCGCAAGGATTTTCCATTTCATACTGCCCCCTCCTGAATGTTCTCGTTTTCGATGGCCGGCTCCCTGTCCGGCCATCCCCTCGATCTGATCGTCTCGTTACTTGTTGACGTTGGCGCCGACGCCGAAGTACGGCGTTTCCGCAGTACCCGAAATGGCCGAAGTCGATGCCACGCCGTTGTTTTCCTCACCCTGGATGAGGATGGCGTACAGGCCGCCCGCAGCGATCGCGTAGCCGGTAGCGCCGCCGCCGCTGGTCGTCGTGGCGGTGACATTGACCAGTCCCGGACTTGCCGCGACACCGTAGGTCAGGGCGAATCCATCTTCGGCGCTCGAGGTTGCCGGATTGACGAAGGTGCCCGTGGCGCCGTTGATGAGCGTCGCGGTGTAGTTGAAGTTCGAATCCGCGCCGACATAACCGCCGTCGAAGCCGCCCGAGGCGAGTGCCGTGGCCGGAGCGAGCATGGCGATGCCGGACTCGTCGTCGACCGCCAGCGACAGAAGGTTGGTATTGACGTTGCCGGTGCGCACCACGAGCGGGATGGTGGCCCCGTTCAACTGGCCGAGGATCATGTGCGCGACGCCCGATTTGCCGGTCGGTATCGTCTGCGCAATGATCTGCGGAGCCGCGGTGCTATCGAGATAGCCGTTGGCGTCGACCGTGTAGGGGTTACCCGTCGTCAGGCAGCCACCCGTATTGGGCGAGAAGCCAGTGGTGCTCTGGGTGGACGTGCAGGTGCCGGTCGCATCGAAGGTTTCGATGGTGTTCGTGCCGACGGTTGCATAGTTACCCGAATTACCAGAAGGCGTCAGGTGATAGAGGAGGCCGTTGTAGGTGCCCGGCAGCTTCGTAATATCCGTGGTCGTGCTGGCGAAGCCGAGGAACGGATAAAAGTCGAAATGACGGTTATCCACCGCGCCGAGACCCAATATGCCGGCGAACTGGATCGTGGCGCCCGGAATACCGCCGCCTGCCACACCCTGGCCGATGAAGATCGTCGGCGGATTGGCGGTGTTGAAGTCAGCGGTGGTGTTGTAGGTACCGTTGGGTCCAGAGCCCGTGCCCGGCTCGAGGATGAACGCGCAGCGTATCTGCTCGGCAGTCGGCAAGGCGCCGGTAGGCGGATGCGCCACCGAGCCCGTGATCTTCACACCCACGCGGGTCGGGGTCACGTTGCCCGTCGCAAGCGGAATGGGGGATTCGAGCCACGACAGCGTGTAAGTCATCGCCGTCGCGTTGATATTCAGGCTCACCACTTCGCCGCTGCCGGCGCCGCCCAGATAGGTCGTATTACCGATATCGGCGGTCGCAGGACAGAGCGAAGCAACCGTGCCCTGCGGCGGCGGCCCTTGCGTCGGACAGCTCGATCCGGAACATTGCGGCGTGTTGATCGCTGCGGGATTGCTGGCGTTGCCGCCACCACACCCGACCACCAGGCAGGCGGTCAAAATAGCCAGTACAAGGCCTCTAATTATGGCGTACGACATGCTGCTGTCTCCCTTTCGTGTAATTGTGCGAAGTAATTTCGCTGCGCGTTTAAGGGCTGTCAATTGACTGAACCGTCTAAAAAGGTCGATTCAAACAGCCTCTAAAACGCGCGACTCTTGCCACCGTGAGGTTTGCGAGCCTTTTAAACAAAAAACGAATTTTCGGATGCAGCAGCTGAAGCGTTGCTTTGCAGCACACGCTTGCCTGTCAGGGCTTTGGGCAAAAAGGCTCTATCATCTGCGAACGACCGTTCGTGGAAAAATCGGGTGTTTCCCTAGGCGGCAATCTATGCGGATTAATTCGCTGTTCTGCACGATTTACCGATCCATGTATAACGGCCGGATTTTGTTCGAAAGTAATTGGGAGTAGTACCGATTACTCGCAAGCGATTTGAAATATTCAAGCAGGGATTTAAAACGCAAAAGGCCGGTTTATAAAACCGGCCTTTTGGCTTGAATGGCGTCGACGCGCCGTCGGGAAAGAAGCGCTTAGTGTTTCAATCCGCTGTCTTCGGCGGTGCCGATCGCGAGGTTCATGCACTGGATGGCTGCGCCCGATGCGCCCTTGCCCAGATTGTCCAGACGTGCGACGGTGACGAAGCGTTCTTCATTGCCAAACACGAACAGGTCGACGCGATTGGTGTCGTTGTTGGCCTGCACGTCGAAGAAGCCGCCGTCGAGGTTGGCTTCGGCGTCGAACGGAGCGACGCGCACGAATGCTTCGCCTGCGTAGTATTCGCTGAAGAGCGCGACCACATCTTGCGGCGTGGCTTTCTTCGCCAACTGGCCGGGCGAGAAGAAGGTAGTGACCGCCAGACCCTTGTAGAACTCGCCGACGATCGGCGTGAATATCGGTGCCGACTTCAGACCCGTATGCGCTGCCATCTCCGGCAGATGCTTGTGCGTCAGACCGAGCGCGTAAGGGCGCGGGCTCTTCAGCCGGTCGTTGCCGCCGGCTTCGTAGTCGGCAATCATCTTTTTGCCGCCGCCGCTGTAGCCGGTGATCGAATAGCTGTGCGCAGCGAACTCCGGCGCGACCACGCCCGCTTCGACGAGCGGGCGCATGGCCAGCACGAACGCCGATGCGTGGCAGCCCGGCACGGCAATGCGTTTGGCCGTACGCAGCCGTTCGCGTTGCGAGCGTGCCAGCTCCGGCAGGCCGTAAGCCCAGTCCGCGCTGGTGCGAAATGCGGTGCTCGCGTCGATCAGGACGGTGTGGTCGTTCGCGACGAGCGAAGCCGATTCGCGCGAGGCCACATCGGGCAGGCACAGGAACGTGACATCCGATGCGTTGATGAGACGACGGCGCTCCTCGATGTCCTTGCGCTTCGCTTCTTCGATACGCAGGATCTCTACGTCGGCGCGTTGCGACAGGTATTCGAAAATCTTCAGGCCGGTCGTGCCTTCCTGTCCGTCGACAAATACTTTCGTGCTCATCTCACTCTCACTGGCTTACGGGAAAACGGCGGGGAAAACGGTGGCGCTGAGTTGCGCCGGAACGCTATTTTAAGACCTGACGACGGCACGCGTGCGCGAACATCGTCGAAAAACGACGTTGCGCCGTTGAAATGACATTGAGATGACGGTTTTATGCGGCAGATGCAATCCGTTGACGGCGGATTCGCGCCCGCCGCGGACCGGGAGACGTCTACTTCGCGGCACTCCAGCGCGCCGTCACGGCTGCGACCCGTGCGCCGAATGCCTTGGCCGTTTCGAGGTCGCCTGGCGGCGGGGCTTCCTCCGGCGTGGCGTCCGCCGGCGATTGCGTGAGCAGACCCGTAGAGCCGCCGACGTAGTTCAGGTCGTCGCGCGTCGCCGCCTTGGTGTTGGCCGGCATCATGCCGGTGCCCGCCCAGATCATGCTGTGCTGCATCGCTAGCGTGACGAAGTACTGGATGGTTGAGAACTTGTCGCCGTTCATCGTCGCAGAGTTGGTGAAGCCAGCGGCGATCTTGTCTTTCCACTTCTGGCCGAACCACACCTTCGAGCTGGCGTCGGCGAATTTCTTGAAGTCGGCCGATGGGCCGCCCATGTAGGTCGGCGCGCCGAAAATGATGGCGTCGGCGGCGTCGAGTTCGGCCCAGCCGGCATCGTCGACATCGCCGACTGCGAGCAGTCTGGCGTCGGCGCCGGCCGCGAGCGTGCCGGCGAGCACAGCTTCGGCGGCTTTCTTCGTATGGCCATATCCGCTGTGATAAACGATGACGATCTTCGGCATGAGATGCTCCAGGAAAGTTGAAGGGAGGACGAGGACGAGCGGTGCGAGCGCGCGGCGGCGGGTTGGCCGCGGCGATACTGCGCCATCCGCCGGACCTGGGTAACCGCAACGCCGCGGCCTTTGCGGGCGCGTGTTTTAGCGCCCGTAGTTCACCACCATTTTTGCACTACCGATCGTTGCAGTGCCGATCTCGTGGTCGAACATGAACGCCGGGCGGCCCTGGGCGAGCCGCAGATCGGTCGTGTTGAGCGCATACACGGTGATCACATAGCGATGCGGCTTGCCGGCCGGCGGACACGGTCCGCCATAGCCGTCGATCTCGAAGTCGTTGCGCGCCTCGACGGCGCCAAGCTTCTTTATGTAGCCTGACGCGCTCGCATTCTCAGGCAAGCGGTCGATATTCGCAGGGATCTCCGCGACGGCCCAGTGCCACCAGCCGGGACCGGGTGCGTCGGGATCGAAGATAGTGACGGCAAAGCTGCGCGTGCCTGCAGGCGCATCGTGCCACGATAACTGCGGCGAGCGGTTCGCACCCTTGCAGTCGTCCTGATCGAAAACCTGGGCGGTGTCGACCGTGCCGCCATCGCGGAAATTGGTACTGGTCAACGTAAAGGGCCCGTCCGCGAGCGCACGCGGCCCATGCGCGACGGCAAGCGCGAGACTGAGCGTCGCAATGGCAAAAGACGACGATCTGGAGCGGGGCGAAGCAAGCGAAACGACCAGGCAACGCGAATGCATGTGCCTATTCTCCTTTGTCGACCGGCGCCTGCGCTTTAGCTGTCAACCAGAGTTCGCGCTTTTAGCGCGGTACTCCGGTCCCATGCAGCGCAGTTACGCCGGTCCCATGCAGCCAGGGGTGTGAGCGTCCATCCTCAGGATCATTATTGTCCCTATTTTGTGTTCCGCGGTCGAATCAAGATTAACATTTGGTTGAGCGGGGGCCTTGTAGCGCCCGTTCTGACAGGCCGCGGACAGGTGAAATCAGCTATAGTCAGCGGAATTGCGCCCGTGGGCCGGCAACGCAAGGGAAGTCACGAATTTAGAACCTGGAATTTAGAATGATGCATGGCTGAAGTTTCGGAGAGCGTGCTATCAAGCGAAGGAGAGCCATGCCAGAACCAGTCAGAGTCGTTGTAGCCGATGATCACCCAGTGATTTTGTTCGGTGCAGAGCAAGCGCTGCTTAAATTCCCCGGCATCGAAGTTGTTGCACGCGCGCGCCAGTCAACGGAACTCATGAAGATTCTGCAGACCGTTCCCTGCGACGTGCTGGTGACCGATCTCGCCATGCCCGGTGGGCAGTACGGTGACGGTCTTCCGCTGATCGGTTACTTGCGCCGCAATTTTCCCAATCTGCCTATCGTCGTCCTGACGATGCTCGAGAACGCCGCGCTGCTCAAGCGCCTCAGCGAACTCGGCGTGACCTCGGTTGTCAACAAGGCGGACGATCTGAGCCATATCGGGCTCGCGGTCCAGCACGTCAGCCGCCATCTCGAATACATGAGTCCGTCGGTCAAGGCCTCGCTCGAGACATTGCGCATGAACGCCGGCGGCAAGACCGACGAGGTGATGCTGTCGAAGCGCGAACTGGAAGTGGTGCGGCTGTTCGTGTCCGGGATGACGATCAAGGAAATCTCGGAGCAGTTGAACCGCAGCATCAAGACCATCAGTACGCAGAAGAACACCGCGATGCGCAAACTCGGTCTCGAACGCGATTCCGAACTGTTTCAGTACGCGCAGAGCAACGGTCTGGCAAATCTGTCGTCGGGGACCGCGGGGGAACTGAGCGATCAGTGATCGCGTTGCCTGACGTGTCCCTGCCAGCGGCATAAAAAAAGCTGCCTGTCGGAAAGACAGGCAGCTTTTTTTGCATCCACCAGCGGCGTGGGTTAGAACCAGACCGCGTTGCGGCGGTCCCTTCCCGGCCTACGTACTTGAAACCCGGTGCTTACTGCGGCGACGCTGTCGCACCGCCGTGCGCGGCCGACCACTCAGCCGGTGCGTGCAGGAATTTTTCCACTTCGTCGAGCGTCTTCGTGTCGAAGTAGCCTTTTTCCTTGGCGATGCGCAGGACGTCCCACCAGGTGGCAAGCGCGTGCAGATCGACATCGATGTCTTTCAGCACCGACACGCTTTCCTTGAAGATGTTGTAGTGGAACAGTACGAAGCAGTGGTTCACCGTCGCGCCCGCGGTGCGCAGCGCGTTGATGAAGTTGATCTTGCTGCGGCTGTCGGTGGTCAGGTCTTCCACCAGCAGCACGCGCTGGCCTTCGGTCAGCAGACCTTCGATCTGTGCGTTGCGGCCGAAACCCTTCGGCTTCTTGCGCACGTATTGCATCGGCACCATCAGGCGGTCGGAGAGCCAGGCCGCGAACGGAATGCCGGCGGTTTCGCCACCGGCGACCGCGTCGATCTGCTCGTAGCCGACGTCGCGCAGGATGGTGGCTTCGGCCATTTCCATCAGGCCGCGGCGCACGCGCGGATACGAGATCAGCTTGCGGCAGTCGATATACACCGGGCTCGCCCAGCCGGACGTGAAGATGTACGGTTTTTCCGCGTTGAAGTGAACTGCTTGCACTTCCAGCAGCATCTTGGCGGTCGTGTCGGAGATCGTCTGGCGATCGAAGCCTGTCATGGGCGGATCCTTGGTGTGAGCGAGAGGGCGCGGGCGCATTGGCCCGGTGGCGCAGCAAGCGGAGTGTTCCGCGCCTGATGGGCGGAATACGTAGCCGGTCAGTGGAGTGCAGGCCGGTTTTGCTACGCGCGTAGCCCGTCATTTTACCCGATTCGGACACGTCCGAGGAGCCGGTCGTGCGTGAAAACCCGTAAAGACGGCGATAGCAGCGGCAATCGGAAGCGGCGAGACGACGCTTTTGGGTGGGGAAGGGTGCTCCGATGGTCGTGTCGCCGCGTGTCGCGCGGCGGTCTTTTTGGCTTGCTTGTGGCCCGGGCAAGCGCCGATTACACTCACGCGAATTTTCACGGACGGGCGGCGCCGATCTCCTCTGCGTGGCCGTGCCCTACGGGATGCTTTCGATGACAGTCGCCTCTTCTTCCACCCCCACCCGCGCGGCCGCGCAACGTGGCTATGCCGGCCGGGCGCTGCTCGCAGCAGTGCTCGGCTACGCGATGGACGGCTTCGATCTGTTGATCCTCGGCTTCATGTTGCCGGTGATCGCCCTCGACCTTCACCTCTCGTCCACTCAAGCCGGCTCGCTTGTCACGTGGACGCTGATCGGTGCCGTGGCGGGCGGCGTTCTCTTCGGCGTGTTGAGCGACTATTTCGGCCGCGTGCGGATGCTCACGTGGACCATCCTGATCTTCGCCGTCTTCACCGGCCTGTGCGCGCTGGCGCAAGGCTACGCGGATCTGCTGGCTTACCGGACCATCGCCGGGCTCGGACTCGGCGGCGAGTTCGGCATTGGCATGACGCTGGTCGCCGAGGCGTGGCCCGCGGCGCAGCGAGCGCGAGTGTCGTCGTATGTGGGGTTGGGCTGGCAACTCGGCGTGCTGGCCGCGGCGCTGCTCACGCCGTTGCTGTTGCCGGTCATCGGCTGGCGCGGCATGTTTGCGCTGGGACTGGCGCCGGCCGTGGTGTCGTTCGTGGTGCGGCGGCGCGTCGAGGAACCGGCGTTGTTCGTCGAACGTGCCGAGCACGCGCGGCAAGTGGCGCGCGCGGGGCAACGGACCACGTCGCGCAAGCTGCCATTGCGGCTCCTGATCGCCGACGCTCGCACCACGTGCGCGAGCGTCGGCGTTGTGATCCTTTGCTCCGTGCAGAACTTCGGCTACTACGGTCTGATGATCTGGTTGCCAAGCTACCTGTCGAAGACCTTCGGCTATTCGCTGACCAAATCCGGTTTGTGGACTTCCGCGACGGTGCTCGGCATGGCGCTCGGCATCTGGCTCTTCGGCATCGCGGCTGACCGCTTCGGACGCAAGCCGACCTTCCTGTTTTACCAGGCCGGCGCAGTCGTGATGGTGTTCGTCTATGCGCACCTCAGCACGCCGTTCGCGCTGCTGATCGGCGGTGCGGTGATGGGGGTGTTCGTCAACGGCATGATCGGCGGCTACGGTGCGCTGATTTCCGAGTTGTATCCCACCGAGGCGCGAGCCACTGCGCAAAACGTGCTGTTCAATATCGGGCGAGCCGTCGGCGGATTTGGGCCGGTCGTGGTCGGCGCGCTGGCTGCGCGCTACTCGTTCGGCGCGGCTCTAGGGTTGCTCGCTTCAATCTATCTGCTCGATATTCTCGCGACGCTGTTCCTGATTCCCGAACGTCGCGGCGCCGCGCTCGACTGACTCGCGGCACGCTCTTCGCAAGGTCCTGCCGAGGCGGCGGGACGTCTCCATATCAATGATGCGCCGCAACATTCCAGGTCCTTGTTTCGCCCGTGGTTACCGGCGGTAAACGCTACTCGTCACGACTCATGCGGGGTGTACACTAACTCCCCCGCAAAAGCTCTGCACCGTCTTGCTAACCGCTCAGGTTCGACGTTGCGCCTAACCGGCGCAAGCCAGAACCGCTGCAGTCGATTACCCATTCGATCCATGCGAGCGAGGCACACGGCGCACTGAGCCGGGCCCGATCACTTACGTCTCGCAGGCCAAAAAATGGACGAACAACTGAAGCAAAGCGCTCTCGCGTATCACCAGAATCCGAAGCCCGGCAAGATCTCGGTCACGCCGACCAAGCCACTCTCGAATCAGCTCGACCTCTCGCTGGCGTACTCGCCAGGCGTCGCCGCGGCCTGCATGGCGATCTTCGATGAACCGCTCGACGCGCAGAAGTACACCTCGCGCGGCAACCTCGTCGGCGTGATTACCAACGGCACCGCCGTGCTCGGCCTCGGCAACATCGGCCCGCTGGCCGCGAAGCCGGTGATGGAAGGCAAGGGCTGTCTGTTCAAGAAGTTTGCCGGCATCGACGTGTTCGATATCGAACTCGCCGAGAACGATCCCGACAAACTGGTCGAAGCGATCGCGATGCTCGAGCCGACGCTCGGCGGCATCAACCTCGAAGACATCAAGGCGCCGGAATGCTTCTACATCGAGAAGAAGCTGCGCGAGCGCATGAAGATTCCGGTCTTCCACGACGATCAGCACGGTACGGCGATCATCGCATCGGCGGCGATCCTGAACGGCCTGAAAGTGGTCGGCAAAAAGCTCGAAGAAGTGAAGCTGGTTTGCTCGGGTGCGGGCGCCGCGGCGATTGCGTGTCTCGACCTGCTGGTGCATCTGGGCCTTTCGAAGAAGAACGTGCTCGTCACCGATTCGAAGGGCGTGATCTACGAAGGCCGGGGCAATCTGGATCCGTCGAAGGAACGTTATGCGGCGAACACCGGCGCGCGTACGTTGGGCGATGCGATTCGCGGCGCCGATGTGTTCCTCGGTTGCTCGAGCGCCGGCGTGCTGAAGCCGGAAATGGTCGTGGAAATGGGCACCCAGCCGCTGATTCTCGCGCTGGCCAACCCGGAACCGGAGATTCGTCCGGAAGAAGCGAAGAAGGTGCGCCCGGACGCGATTATCGCCACGGGCCGTTCGGATTATCCGAACCAGGTCAACAACGTGCTGTGCTTCCCGTTCATCTTCCGCGGCGCACTCGACGTGGGTGCGACGACCATCACGGAAGAGATGAAGCTTGCGTGCGTACGTGCGATCGCTGAACTGGCCGAAGAAACCGACCAGGGCGACGAAGTGGCGAAGGCCTATGAGGGGCACACGCTCGAATTCGGCCCGGACTACCTGATCCCGAAACCGTTCGACCCGCGCCTGATCATCAAGATTGCGCCGGCCGTCGCGCAGGCTGCGATGGATTCAGGTGTGGCGACCCGTCCGATCAAGGACATGGACGCGTATCGCGAAGAGCTCGGCACCACGGTCTATCGTACCGGCATGGTGATGCGTCCGGTGTTTGCCGCGGCGAAATCGGCGCCGGCGCGCATCGTGTTTGCCGAAGGCGAAGACGAGCGCGTGCTGCGTGCGGCGCAGTTCGTGTTGCTGGAGAAGATCGCGAAGCCGATCCTCGTCGGCCGTCCGGCGGTGATCGACATGCGTCTGAAGAAGATGGGCTCGAAGCTCAAGTGCGGCGAAGACTTCGAGATCGTCAATCCGGAAGACGATCCGCGCTATCAGAAGTGCTGGCAGGAGTACCACGAGATCGGTGCGCGTGAAGGCGTCACGCCGGAAGTCGCGAAGGCCGCGCTACGCAAGTTCAACACGTTGATCGGTGCGCTGCTCGTGCGTGTGGGGGATGCCGACGGCATGATCTGCGGGATGATCGATACGTACCAGAGCCATCTGAAGTTCATCGAACAGGTGCTCGGCAAGGCGGAAAACGTGCAGAACCTGGCGGCGATGAATCTGCTGATGCTGCCTGGCCGCAACCTGTTTATCTGCGATACGTACATCAACGAAGTGCCGACTGCCGAGCAACTCGCCGATATGACGGTGCTGGCTGCTAGCGAGATCGAGAAGTTCGGCATTACGCCGAAGGTCGCGCTGTTGTCGAATTCGAACTTCGGCAGCGTGCCTTCGGCTTCGTCGCAACGCATGGCCGAAGCGCGCAAGCTGATCGTGGAACGTGCGCCGGAGCTGGAGATCGACGGTGAGATGCATGGTGACGCTGCGTTGTCGGAGATGGTCCGCAAGGCTGCGTTTCCGGGCACCAGGCTGACAGGCGAAGCTAACCTGCTGATCATGCCGAACGTCGAAGCGGCAAACATCACGTACAACCTGCTGAAGATGATCGGTGGCGAAGGCGTGACGGTGGGACCGTTCCTGCTCGGCGCGGAAAAGCCGGTGCATATCCTGACGCCGGCCGCGACCGTGCGCCGGATTATCAACATGACGGCGGTGGCTTCGGCGAATGCGCGTGTGAAAGCGAACGCGCAATAACGGTCGCTGTTCTCTCTGAGGGTGCGCCGCTTTTTGCGGCGCTTGTGAGATGCCCGCGTGCTGCACACGGGCATCTCACCGTCATCACGCAGCGTGCTGTGCCTGGCTGCCTTGCGGCGCGCGCCAGCGACCCAGCAATTCCTGCCACTTGACCCGCACACCCTTAAGGTTGTTTTCCTTCACGTGTCCGTAGCCACGGATGCCGTCCGGCAGGTTCGCCAGTTCGACCGCCAACGCGTGCTTCTGCGCGCTCAGGCCGCCGATCACTTCACGCACCAGCGCCTCATACTCGCCGATCAGCGCCCGCTCGGTGCGACGCTCTTCCGTCTTGCCGAATACATCGAACGCGGTGCCGCGCAGGAACTTGAGTTTCGCAAGCACACGCATGGCGCTGAGAATCCACGGTCCGTACTTCTTCTTGATCAGATGACCGTGCGCGTCCTTCTTCGAGAAAGCCGGCGGCGCGAGGTGGATATTGACCTTCCAGTCCCCCTCGAAACTTGCCTTCAGCTTTTCCATGAAGGCCGGATCGGCGTACAGACGGGCGACTTCGTACTCGTCCTTGTAGGCCATCAGCTTGTGGAGGTTCTTTGCCACTGCCTCGGTCAACGGCAATTGACCGTCGCCCGAGTCGAGCGCCGATTCCGCCACTCGCACCTGCGCCACCAGTTCGCGGTAGCGCGCTGCGTAGGCTTCGTTTTGCCACGCGGTCAGATAGCCGGCGCGCTTTTCGATCAGCGTGTCGAGTGCCTTCGGCGTATGCAGCGAGATGATCTTGCTGCTGGCGGTTTCCGTCGTCGCGGTGCGGCCTTGCGATTGCGCAATCTTGCGCACAGCCGCGAGGTCATGTGCCGCACGGCGGCCCCATTCGAATGCTGAACGGTTCTTTTCAACCTGCACCGCGTTTAGTTCGATGGCACGCATCAGCGATTCATACGTCAGCGGTACCCAGCCCTTTTGCCAGGCGTAGCCGAGCACGAACGGGTTCGTATAGATCGCATCGCCGAGCAGCGCAACAGCGAAGTGGTTGGCGTCGATTGCGTCGACCCCTGCCTCGCCGGCGCCCGTGCGTACATCCGATTCCGCATCGGCACCCGGGAATTGCCAGTTCGGGTTTTTGATGAACGCTGCGGTCGGCGTGTGCGCGCTGTTCAGCACGACGCGCGTGCGGCCCACCTGCATCCGCGAGACGCATTCGTCGCTGGCAGTCACGATCGCGTCGCAGCCGATCACAAGACTGGCTTCGCCCATGGCGATGCGCGTTGCGTGGATGTCGGCGGGCTGCTTCGCGATCTGCACGTGGCTCATCACGGCGCCGCCCTTTTGCGCGAGGCCGGTCACGTCCAGTACCGTCACGCCCTTGCTCTCGAGGTGAGCGGCCATGCCGAGCAGCGCGCCGATCGTCACCACGCCCGTACCGCCTACGCCGGTGACGAGTACGCCATACGGACGCTCGATCGACGGCAGCTCAGGCATGGGCACCGGTGGCATCGCCTCTGCGCTCGCGCCAGATGAAGCCTTAGGCTTCTTCAACTGTCCGCCTTCAACCGAGACGAAGCTCGGGCAGAAGCCGTTCACGCACGAGAAGTCTTTGTTGCAGGTCGACTGGTTGATCTGACGCTTGGTGCCGTACTCGGTATCCAGCGGTTCGACCGACAGACAGTTGGACTTCACCGAGCAGTCGCCGCAGCCTTCGCAGACTGCTTCGTTGATCACCACGCGGCGAGCCGGATCCGGATACGTGCCGCGTTTGCGACGGCGGCGCTTCTCGGTTGCACAGGTCTGGTCGTAGATCAGGATCGAGGTGCCGGCGATCTCGCGCAGCTCGCGCTGCACGTCGTCGAGCTGGTCGCGATGATGGATCGTGATGCCCGGCGCGAGACCGACGTTCGCGTGGTACTTCTCCGGCTCGTCGGTGACGATCACGATTTTCGCTGCGCCCTCGGCGGCAAGCTGATGCGTGATCTGCGGCACGGTCAGCACGCCGTCGACCGGTTGGCCGCCCGTCATCGCAACCGCGTCGTTGTACAGAATCTTGTAGGTAATATTCGCCTTCGAGGCTATCGCCGCGCGAATCGCCAGCAGTCCCGAGTGGAAGTAGGTGCCGTCGCCGAGGTTGGCGAACACATGCTTGTCGTTGGTGAACGGCGCCTGGCCAACCCATGCCACGCCTTCACCGCCCATCTGGCTGAACGTGCTGGTGCTGCGGTCCATCCACACGGTCATGTAGTGACAGCCGATACCCGCCATCGCCCGCGAACCTTCCGGCACATTGGTCGACGTGTTGTGCGGGCAGCCGGAGCAGAACCACGGCTTGCGCTCGACTTCGACGCGCGGCCGGGCCAGCGCTTTTTCCTTCGCTTCAATCACGGCAATACGCGTTGCGATGCGTGCGCGTACATCGGAAGGCAGGTCGAACTTTTCCAGACGCGTGGCGATGGCCTTGGCGATGATCGCTGGCGATAACTCGTAGTGCGCTGGTAGCAGCCAGTTGCCCATCGGCACGGACCATTCGCCGCCGGCGCCATCCTTCTCGTCGAATTTGCCGAATACGCGCGGACGCTGTGCGTCGGGCCAGTTGTACAGCTCTTCCTTGATCGCGTATTCGAGGATCTGGCGCTTTTCCTCGACCACCAGAATTTCTTCGAGCCCTTGCGCGAAACTATGTGCGCCTTGCGCTTCGAGCGGCCACACGCAACCTACTTTGTAAAGGCGAATGCCGATGCGCGAGCAGGTGTCGTCGTCGAGTCCGAGGTCGGTCAGCGCCTGACGCACGTCGAGATAAGCCTTGCCGGCCGTCATGATGCCGAAGCGCGCCTGCGGCGAATCGATCTCCACGCGGTCCAGCTTGTTGGCGCGCACGTAGGCGAGCGCGGCGTACCACTTGTAATCGAGTAGACGCGCTTCCTGGACCAGCGGCGGATCGGGCCAACGGATATTCAGGCCACCGTCCGGCATGGCGAAATCTTCAGGCAGCACGATTTTCGTGCGGTGCGGGTCGATATCCACCGAAGCCGACGATTCGACCACATCGGTCACGCACTTCATCGCGACCCACAGACCGGAGTAGCGGCTCATGGCCCAGCCGTGCAGGCCGAAGTCGAGGTATTCCTGCACGTTCGACGGAAACAGCACCGGCAGGCCGCAAGCCTTGAACATGTGCTCGGACTGATGCGCGAGCGTCGAGGACTTGGCGGCATGGTCGTCGCCGGCGAGCACGAGGACGCCGCCATGTTGCGACGAGCCGGCCGAATTGCCGTGCTTGAGCACGTCGCCGGAACGGTCGACGCCAGGGCCTTTGCCGTACCACATCGAGAAGACGCCGTCGAATTTGGCGTTCGGATACAGGTTGACCTGTTGCGAGCCCCACACGGCGGTGGCGGCAAGGTCTTCATTGACGCCGGGCTGGAATACGACCTGGTGTGCGGCGAGATGCTGCTTCGCCTTCCACAGCGACTGGTCGAGACCGCCAAGCGGAGATCCGCGATAGCCGGAGATGAACCCGGCAGTATTGAGCCCTGCGGCTTTGTCACGTTCCTGCTGCAACATGGGCAGACGCACGAGGGCCTGGATGCCGCTCATGTATGCGCGGCCGCGTTCCAGCGTGTATTTGTCGTCGAGCGTGACGGAATTGAGCGCGGCTTCGAGCGAGGCTCGCTGACCGGCGTCTAGCGGGGCATTCATTGTCTGTACTCCTCCAACCTGTTTGGGATCGCCAAAACTTGTTGGCCTCGGCATCTTGTGAATGCTTCGGCCGGGGTCGCCATATTGACGTGTTTTAAGTGATGGTAGCACTGGGAGAAACCCGCCGCATGGCATTAAAAATGCTGTACTGCGGCGCGAATCGCTACGGTGCCAATGACGTGATTGTGACAGTCAAGGGAGATGTTGAATTATTTCCAGAGCATCGTGTAACAAGCTGTAAAAGCTTCAATTTCCCGGAACCCATCTTGAAAACCCAGTCTAACCACCCACCTGTGCACGTGTCCGCGCAACGCTCCGCGGTTGGTGGAGCTTCACGACAAGCAGGCAGTTAGAAAAGGAGTACGCATGAACACCAGAAATATCCAGACCTTCCTGATGGTCTCCGCCGCATTCTTTGCGATGAGCGCGCCGGTGCGCTCCAACAGCGCGAGTACCCTCGCAAACGCGGTGGCTTGTACGGCGCGCGTCGCACCCGCTCGCATTGCTTCCAATCGTGCTACGCCTTCGAGCGAGGCCAGCGAGGACGAGCAGCTTTCGTGATGTATCGCTGAGGCGATTCGTCGATCCAATTCTTGCGGTCGCCTGAGGCTGGGCGGCTGCTGAAACAACAAAGGGCGGGGATCTTGCGATCCTCGCCCTTTTCTTATGGCGCGTTGGTGTTGGTCCGGGGCTACGCCTTGTCCTGCACCACGCCGCGTCGGATCTGATCCAACTCGATCGATTCGAACAGCGCCTTGAAATTACCTTCGCCGAACCCCTGATTCCCCTTGCGTTGAATGATCTCGAAGAAGATCGGGCCAATCTGGTTTTCGGTGAAGATCTGCAGCAGCAGATCTTCGGGCGCGCCGTCGATCAGGATCTTGCGCCTGCGCAGCTCGTCGAGCGGCTCGCCGTGATTTGGCACGCGCCGATCGACCAGTTCGTAGTAAGTGTCGATCGTATCGAGCAACGCAATCTTCGCCTCGCGCAGCCCGTCGACGGTGCGGTAGATGTTGTCGCTGCCGAGCGCAATGTGCTGAATGCCTTCGCCGTGATACGCGTCGAGGTATTCCTGAATCTGACCGGCAGTTTCCGAGCCTTCTTCGTTGATCGGAATGCGGATCTTGCCGCACGGTGAAGTCATCGCCTTCGACTTCACGCCCGTCACCTTGCCTTCGATGTCGAAGTAACGCACTTCCCGGAAGTTGAAGAGGCGCTCGTAGAACTCCGCCCATTCCTGCATGCGGCCGCGGTGGACGTTGTGCGTCAGGTGGTCGATATAGGTGAGGCCGTGGCCGACCGGGTTCGGGTTGGCGCCGGGAATCGGCACGAAGTCGACATCGTAGATGCCGATATCGCCGATGCTGTTCGGCTCCGCGCCATTCTTGCCACGCCAGCGGTCCACGAAATAGATCAGCGAATCGCCGACGCCCTTGATCGCCGGAATGTTCAGTTCCATCGGGCCGGTCTTGTTATCGAAGCCCCATGCGCCTTTTTCGAGCGCCTGCCTGTACGCCTTGGCGGCGTCCTGTACGCGAAAGGCGATGGCGCAGATCGACGGGCCATGCAGGCGCGCGAAGCGCTGCGCGAACGAATCGGGCTCCGCGTTGACGATGAAATTGATGTCGCCCTGACGGTACAGCGTCACGTCCTTGTGACGATGCCGCGCGATCGCAGTGAAGCCCATCTGTTCAAACAGCTTGCCCAGTGCCTTGGGATCCGGCGCGGTGTACTCGATGAACTCGAAGCCGTCGGTGCCGACGGGGTTGTCCCACGTTTGAACCTGCATATCTGTCTCCTGTGTCGAATGCCGCCAGTTTAAAGGGGCGTACGCGATGGAAACTTGCGAACTTAATCGTGATTGCGTAGGCTGGCGCTAGTTCATGGCTCAAAAATAGGGTTTGGTGGCAGAAGATGGCTAATATCGAGATGGATGTCATCGATCGACGAATTCTCACCATCCTCCAGGAGAACGGTCGACTGTCGAATCAGGAGATTGCAGAACGGGTGAGCCTCTCACCCAGTCCGTGTCTGCGGCGCATCCGGAGGCTGGAGGAGAGTGGCGTGATTCGCGGCTATGTCGCATTGCTCGACGCCCAGAAGCTGGGCCTCGATTTGCTTGCGTATGTAAATGTGCGGCTGGAAAAGCGCAGCGTCCCGACGATCAGCCCGCGCGGCGACGGCGCACCGGTGCGAGCGGGCGCGACGCATGCCGATCTGTTTCGCGCCGCGGTCCAGACCTGGCCGGAGGTGGTCGCCTGCCATGCCATGACGGGGGATATGGATTACCTGCTGCGCGTGCAGGTTCAGGACATGGCGCACTTTTCCCGCTTCGTGCAGGACCGGTTGCTGCACCATCCGTCAGTGATCGACGTGAAATCGAGTTTCTCGCTGGAGACGTTCAAGGAGACGACGGCGTTGCCGATTCTTTGAGCGGAGCAGATGACCGTGTTAGGACATATTGGCCTGTTCCAGGGGAAATCGCGGCGGCGGCAAACTTCGGCGGTGCAATAGCAAAAGGGCGGCTGAGCCGCCCTTTTGCTTATCCAGCGAGGATGTGCTTAGGCGATTCAGGCCGCCGCCGCAGCCGGCATGAACGATTCGAAAATCTTCGAAGCCTGACGCGCCTGGCGCTTCAACGCGTAGTCGAACACGGCGGCCTGTTCCTGCAGCATTTCAGCGATGATGCTCGACTGGTCGGCCGGCGGCAGTGTCAGATACGCATCGGCTTCGCCGTACGCGTATTCGATCTTCATGCCGGCCTTCTTCGCGATGTGCATCATCGTGGAGTTGCGCGACAGGCAGTGCATATAGAGCATGCTTACGTGCGTGTTGCGGCTGCGGATGGCGGCGCGCTCGAACAGCTTGCTGCCAATGCCCTGGCCACGCGTGCTTTCCAGCACCGATACGCCGAACTCGGCGGTGCGCTTGTCGCCCTCAACGGGCAGATAGGCGAGGTGGCCCACGCCAACCAGTTGCAACTGGTTGTCGAAAACACCGAACACGGTGTCACGGGTGAAATCGATGGCGCGCACGTAGTTTTCGATTACGTGGTCCGGCACGAGCTGACCGAAGCGCAGCAGGCGGTCGTCTTCGCCCAGTGCGAGAAAGTGCGTCAGCAGGCGTTCGCGGTCGATAGCGGTCAGCTCCCGTACCAGAGCATGCGCGTGACCGGCTGCCTGTGACAGGCGATCGGGTGTGACGATCGGCTCGGCGGCGCGAGTAGTGGGCGTGGTCATGGTTGGGTTCTCCTTTTGATCTAGCGGCATGGTGCACCGCAAGGTCAAATTCTATCGGAAGCGCAATCCCATAACTAGGGAAAACCCGGATATCGATTCGATGTCACGCTCTATTCTGTTGTGAACCTATTTTTATATATATGATTATTAACAGTTATTGATTCTGCATACGTCACATCGTCAACTGTGGCTTGCAGGCAACCTCCCTCTCTGGAAGCTGTTGCATCGCAATATTTCGATGCTAATCCTTAGCCCGCAGCCCGTGGTCGACCATGTCGACGACCTGTTCCGCGAATTCCCCGTAGCCCATCCGGCCGCCCGGCTTCAGCCAGGTGAAAGTCCAGTTGATCATGCCGAAGACCATCATCGTCAGCGCTGTCTGGTTGTCGCGGTTGGCGCGTTCCGGATAGGCGCGCGTTAGCTGGCGCGCAAATGCCGCGACCACGTCGCGCTGGCGATTCAGGATGATCTCGCGTTGCGCGTCGACCAGATATTTGACGTCGTTCAGCAGCGCAACATGCCGGCTGTGAGAGTTCTCGTATTCGGACAGAAACGCGCGGATCAGTTCGGCGAAGGTTTCCCGCTCGGTCAGGCCACGTCGCTGGCTCGAGCCTTCCACTTCCGCGATGATCAGCATCAGCCGTCTGGTATAGCGGTCGAGCAGATCGAACAGGATCGCTTCCTTGCTTTCGTAATAGTGGTAGAGGCGCGCCTTCGAAGTGCCGCTCGCGGCAGCCAGATCGGCCATCGAGGTACTTGGATAGCTCGTCTGCGCGAACTTGGCCGCGGCCAGTTCGAGGATCTGGTCGCGCTGGGTTTCGTGGTCTGGTGCGCGGGTGCGGGCCATGGTCCTTGGGGTCCTTAGCTGGAACAGGTGGAAAGGTCCGCGCGCAATTCCAGCGCGCGCCATGCGGAAGGATCGCCGCGCAGGCTCACGCGCCCGCTTGCGGCCAGTTCGCGGAAGCGCCAGAACACGAGGCTGTCGCTGACGAGAAAGCCCAGGTCGGCGACCATCAGTTGCGCGGCGATACGGGCGGCGGGGCGCCAGGCGTCGCTGGCGTGTTCCAGGATGAGCGCGTCCAACTCGGCGAACGTGCCGCTCGTGAAGGTGTTGTCGCGCCAGCGGCGGGTTTCGCCGTTCGCCTGCTTGACCTCCTGCCATTCGAGGGCGAGCCGGCTGATGCGCAGCACCGAGATCGGCGCAACGTCCGGAAGCCGCGTCTGCAGGATGTCCGGCGCAAACATCCCGACCGACGTCGCGTGGTCTGGTCGGCTATGGGCGAAGGCATTGGGGTCGGTGAGGTCGCGGATCGAGAGGCGGACTTCGTTCAGGCGCTGAGGATTGTTGCGCAGGTGGTAGCAGACCCTTCGCAGGGTCAACTGGTCGGCCGCGCTTTCGGCGTGCCAGACGGCCACCTGCGTGTCACCGGCCACGAGTTGCTCCAGCAATGTTGCCTGTTCGGTGAATTCGCCCTGGAAATTGCGTGGTGCGCCGTCGTGTGGGGCTCCGTCCGTCACGCGTTGCCAGAATTCGGCGCGCACCTCGGGCGTGTCGTCGACCCCGCGCAGCGGGCCGACCGCCAGATCGTCGCGCAACGACTGCACGGGATCGTCGCGCCCCGCCTGTCGCAGGGCGCTTCGCAGGGAGTCGGCGGCGACGTCGCCGTTAGTCAGGTGGATTGTGCTCATCAACAGCTCGTTGGCAAATCAGTCACAGAAAGGGCCGCCTGGCGAGCGGAACCGGGTCCCGATCGCGAGCGGCCCTTAGTGTAAGCGGATCGCGGGTGAGCTGAAAGCGCTCAGGCGTGCATCGTGGAAGATGTGCGCCCGCAATGTTGTCTAACGCTCATCGTAGCTGACCACCACCCGGTCGCTCACCGGATGGCACTGGCAGGTCAGCACGAAGCCGTCGCGGATTTCGTGGTCTTCGAGCGTGTAGTTCTTTTTCATCCGTACTTCGCCTTCGAGCACCTTGGCGCGGCAGGTGCAGCACACGCCGCCCTTGCAGGCATATGGCAGCGCGAGGCCGGCCTTCAGGCCGACGTCGAGTACGCTCACGCCCTCGTAAGGCAGGCGCAGCTTGCGTTTCTTGCCGTCGAGGACGATCTCGAGGTCCGCCGCTGGCGTATCTTCGGTGATTTCGACGGGCGGCACGCCCGCTTGGGGCAGTGGCGAGCCGAACCTTTCGACGTGAACCTTCGCGGGCGGCAGGCCCGCGGCTTTCAGCGCGGCCTCAGCGGCGTCCATCATCGGCGCGGGACCGCAGATGAAGGCTTCGTCAATGACTTCGGCTGGCACCAGGTTTTGGATAAACGCTGCGCACTTCTGCTGGTCGAGCACACCGTTGAACAGTTCGACCTCCTGCAGATCGTCCGACAGCACGTGATACAGCACGAACCGGTTCATGAAGCGGTTCTTCAGGTCTTCCAGTTCTTCTGCAAACATGATCTGGTCGACGCTGCGGTTGCCGTAGACCAACGTGAAGGTGCTGCGCGGCTCGAATTCGAGGGTCGTCTTGATGATCGCGAGCACGGGCGTGATGCCGGAGCCGCCGGAAAAGGCGAGGTATTGCTGCCCCTGTTCCGCGTTCAGGTGCGTGAAGAAGCGACCGTCGGGCGTCATCACGTCGATCGTGTGACCGGGCTGCAGGGTGTCGAATGCGAAGTTCGAAAAGCGGCCGCCCCGCACGCGCTTGATGCCGATACGCAGTTCGCCGTCGCGGTCGTAGTCGGTCACGCCGACGCAGATCGAATACGAGCGGCGCGTCTCCTCACCGTCGATGTGCGTCTTCAGCGTGACGAACTGGCCCTGCGTGAAGCGATACTGCTCGCGCAGTTCGGCGGGGACTTCGAAGGCGACCGAGACCGCGTCGGCGGTTTCGGGCCGGACTTCGCGGATACGCAGGGGGTGAAATTGCGGGGTGGCCATATCAGTAGGGTTTGAAATAGTCGAAAGGTTCGCGGCAGTCGAGACAGCGGTACAGCGCCTTGCAGGCCGTCGAGCCGAATTGCGCGAGACGTTCGGTATGGACCGAGCCGCAACGCGGGCACGCCGGGGCGGGGACTGCTGCCGTGCGGACGAAGCGGATTACTTTTTCCTGAGGTGCATCGCTCGCGCAATTGCCGGTGGGCGGCGCGATGCCGTAGGCACGCAGCTTTTCGCGCGCGTCGGCGGTCATCCAGTCGGTGGTCCAGGCAGGGGCGAGGACAGTGGCGATGCGGTACGGCGTGAGCTGCGCGGCCTCGAGCGCGTGTGCGACGTCCTCGGCAATCTGCGACATGGCCGGGCAGCCGGAGTACGTCGGGGTGATGACGACTTCGAGCATGCCATCCGCAGCACGCCGGACGTCGCGCAGGATGCCGAGCTCGCGAATCGACACCACCGGAATCTCCGGGTCGGGTACCGCTTCCAGCGCTGTCCATGCGCGCTCCAGCGTCGGGTCCACGGTCGTGGTGAGGTTCGCGGCCATCGTCTTGTGCTCCAGGGCCTACCAGCTCGCGCCGGGGTGCTGCCGCGCGAGGCTCTGCATCTCAGCCAGCACGTAGCCCATGTGTTCCGAGTGTTCGCCAAGCTTGCCCGTCGTGACATGCTTCACCGGTTCAGGTGACGTGAGCGTGGCTTCGTCGAGCGTGGCTCGTACGTCTTCTTCCCAGGCGCCTTGCAGATCGGCGGTCAGCGGACCGATGCCAGTTGCGGCGATGACTTCCTCAACCGCGTCCACGCTGAAGAACTCGCGCGTGTAGGGCATCAGGTAATCGAGCGCGTCCTGCGCGCGGCGATGCGACTCATCCGTGCCGTCGCCGAGCCGGACCAGCCATTCGCCGGCGTGATGGACGTGGTAGCGCGTTTCCTTGATCGACTTCGCGGCGATGGCCGCGAGTTGTGCGTCGGTCGACGCGGTAAGCGCCGTCCAGAGATGCGCCATCAACGTCGAGTACAGGAAGTTGCGCACGATCGTAACCGCGTAGTCCTTGTCCGCGTGCGCGGTGCCGGCGAGCGGCCCGTAATGCGGCAACTCGGCGAGCGTGTAGTTGGCGAACTCGCGCTCGGTGCGGAAATACGCGTAGTCGTCTTCGCTCTTGCTGGCGCCGGTGAGCGCATGCTCGAGCGTTGCGGCGTGCGTGTACAGCAGCCGCGCCTGGCCGATCAGGTCGAGGCTCATGTTGGCGAGCGCGATGTCCTCTTCGAGAATCGGGCCGTGGCCGCACCACTCGGCGTTGCGCTGACCGAGGATCAGTGCGGTGTCCGCGAGACGCAGCACGTAGGAAAGGTGTTGGGGCGTGATGTCCATGACGCGCTTACATGTGGTTGACTTCGTCGGGGAGTGTGTAGAACGTCGGATGGCGATAGATCTTGTCGCCAGCCGGTTCGAACAGCTCCGCCTTGTTCTGCGGGTCGGATGCGGTGATCGCCGAGGACGGCACCACCCAGATGCTCACGCCTTCCTGACGGCGGGTGTACACGTCGCGCGCCATGCGCAGCGCCATCGGCGCGTCGGCAGCGTGCAGACTGCCGCAGTGCTTGTGGTCGAGGCCCTGCTTGCTGCGCACGAACACTTCCCAGATCGGCCACTCTTTGTTTGTCGACTTGTCCATTCTCGAAATCTCCTGAATCTTTTGCTGTTGGCTCGTACCGGTTGGCAGCTATTAAATGTCTGTTAGTGCCTGTTGCTGCCGGACGCTGTGCCTGTTCGAGCTAATCATCCCTGCGTCGCTGTGCTTACGCTGCGTGCTGCTGCGCGCGTTGGCGCTGCTTTTCCGCGTGGGCGAGGGCCGCTTCGCGGACCCAGGCGCCGTCGTTATGAGCTTTCACGCGGGTGGCGAGACGCTCGCGGTTGCACGGGCCGTCGCCGTTGACCACGCGCCAGAACTCTTCCCAGTCGATGTCGCCGTAGTCGTGATGACCGCGCGCTTCGTTCCACTTCAGGTCTGGATCCGGCAGCGTGACGCCGAGGACCTTGGCCTGGTCGACGGTGGCGTCGACAAATTTTTGACGCAGATCGTCATTGGAAATGCGCTTGATGCCCCATTTCGACGATTGATTGCTGTGGATCGAATCCTTGTCGCTCGGGCCGAACATCATCAGCACCGGCCACCACCAGCGGTTCACCGCCTGCTGGACCATCTCGCGCTGGGCTTCGGTGCCGCTCATCATCGACAGCAGCGCGTCGAATCCCTGGCGCTGGTGGAACGACTCCTCCTTGCAGATGCGGATCATCGCCCGGGCGTATGGGCCATAGGTGCAGCGGCACAGCGGGATCTGGTTCATGATCGCCGCGCCGTCGACCAGCCAGCCGATCACGCCGACATCCGCCCACGTGGGTGTCGGATAATTGAAAATGCTCGAATATTTGGCTTTGCCGGCGTGCAGGGCGTCGATCAGCTGATCGCGTGAAACCGCGAGCGTTTCTGCCGCGCTATATAGATAAAGACCGTGGCCCGCCTCATCCTGCACCTTGGCGAGCAGAATTGCCTTGCGCTTCAGACTCGGCGCGCGGGTAATCCAGTTGCCTTCGGGCAGCATGCCGACGATTTCCGAATGCGCGTGCTGTGAAATCTGACGCACGAGCGTTTTACGATAGGCATCGGGCATCCAGTCTTGCGGTTCGATCTTGCCGTCGGCGGCCATGACCGCATCGAAATGCGCCTGTTCGGGCGAGCCGGCGGCACCATCTAGCGGCGCAACGTTGCCTGATATGTCGAGGGATTGCGTGTACATGGCGAGCACTCTCGTCCAAAGTTGTCCGTGGGTGGAGTATAAACCAACCGACCGGTCGGTTAATGATTTTTTTGAGATTGATTGAGGGTGGGTTCGGATGGTTTAGATAGGGTACGGTGGAGGCCGGCACGGCGCGTGAGTTTGTGAAGATTAATCTCAAGGACGAAAGAGAAATGGCGGAGCGGATCTATTTGCAACATCCCACGAGGACTGAAACGGTCGAAGTGAGTACTGGCTTTAGCTGGTCGGCGTTTCTGCTGGGTTTTGTCTGGGCACTCATGAAGCGCATGTGGCTGGTCGCGCTGGTGCTGCTGGCGGTGGATCTGGCGATTGGCCTGATCGGGTTCGCAGGCGTCACCGCCGATGTGGTCAGCCTGGTGCTGAGTATCGTGTTTGCGATTTACTGCGGTATGAATGCCAACCAGTGGTACCGCCGCGACCTGGAACGCAAAGGTTACGTGATCAAAGGTCCGGGGCCTGAAACAGGGGTGCTGCGATAGCGGCGCTCCGGTCCGAAATAACGCCTTTGGACGGTTCGAGCTCAACCGTTGCTGGCCTAGCCCGCTGCAGAACCTATAAAATCGCGGATTGGCTGCAATTTTGCGCCCCCTGCATTCCTGGTTCCCATGTTACGTCTAAGCGAAGTCAAACTCCCGCTCGATCACCCCGATAGCGCTCTCGATGCCGCCGTTCTCGCGCGCCTCGCCGAGCTGGGCGTACCGTCTGACGGGCTCGTCCGTTACACCGTGTTCCGTCGCGCACACGATGCGCGCAAGCGCGCCGATATCAAGCTGACGTATATCGTCGATGTCGAGGTGAAGGATGAAGCGGCCGCTTTGAAACACCTCGCGAGCGTGCCTCACTGCGCCGTGACACCGGACATGGCGTACCGCTTTGTCGCGAAGGCGCCCGAGCATATGACGGCGCTGCGGCCGGTGGTGATCGGCATGGGACCGTGTGGGCTGTTCGCGGGGTTGATCCTCGCCCAGATGGGTTTTCGCCCCATTATTCTCGAGCGCGGCAAGGCTGTTCGTGAGCGTACTAAAGATACGTTCGGGCTGTGGCGCAAGTCCGTGCTCAATCCCGAATCCAATGTGCAGTTCGGTGAAGGTGGAGCCGGCACATTCTCGGACGGCAAGCTCTACAGCCAGATCAAGGATCCGCATCACTACGGCCGCAAGGTGCTCGAGGAGTTCGTGAAAGCGGGTGCGCCGGAAGACATTCTCTATCTGAGCAGGCCGCATATCGGCACTTTTCGTCTGGTCAGCATGGTGGAGAAGATGCGCGCCACCATTCATGAACTCGGCGGCGAAGTGCGGTTTGAGACGCGCGTCGAGGATATTGAGATCGAGCAGGGCAAGGTGCGTGCTCTGCAGTTGTCCAATGGTGAAACACTGCCGTGCGACCACGTGGTGCTCGCAGTCGGTCACAGCGCGCGCGACACCTTCGAAATGCTGCACAAACGCGGCGTTTACATTGAAGCGAAGCCGTTTTCGCTCGGGTTCCGGATTGAACATCCGCAAGGGATGATCGACCGCAGCCGCTTTGGCAAGTTTGCCGGGCACAAGCAACTGGGCGCCGCAGATTACAAGGTGGTGCATCACTGCAGCAACGGCCGGGCGGTGTATAGCTTCTGCATGTGTCCTGGTGGCACGGTGGTCGCGGCAACTTCGGAGCCGGGCCGCGTGGTTACCAACGGGATGAGCCAGTATTCCCGGGCGGAGCGCAACGCCAATGCCGGCATCGTGGTTGGCATTACGCCGGAGGATTATCCGGGCGGGCCGCTTGCCGGCATCGCGTTTCAGCGCAAATGGGAAGAGCGGGCGTTCGAACTGGGCGGCAGCAATTACTGCGCGCCGGGCCAGCGGGTGGGCGACTTCATTGCCGGCCGGCCGTCTACGTCGCTCGGTTCGGTTGTCCCCTCCTATAAACCAGGTGTCCATCCGACCGATCTCGGCACGGCGCTGCCCAACTATGTCATCGAGGCCATCCGCGAAGCACTGCCGCAACTCGACCGCAAGATCGCCGGTTTCGCCATGGACGATGCAGTGTTGACGGGGGTGGAGACGCGCACGTCGTCGCCGATCCGGATTCGCCGCAAGGACGATTATCAGAGCATGAATGTGGAAGGGCTCTATCCAGCCGGCGAGGGCGCGGGTTACGCCGGTGGGATTTATTCTGCGGCGATCGACGGAATTGAAGTGGCGCAAGCATTGGCGTTGGACATGACGGCGGGCGCTGCTCACTGAGCTTGCCTTGCTCGCGAAGGCGCGGGCGGTGTGATCTGGCTGTTTGTTCGCGCCGGCCACCCGTTGCAATCGATCGGGCACAATGGGCGCTTTGCTTTTTGCCCACGAACCGAATGACCCTCCGTACTCTGGCCGCTGTGTGCGGCGCTGTTCTGCTTGTTCAATTCGCCGTCGCACCAGCAGCGATTGCCGCGGATGCTCCTACGCACTGGGTGTCCGCATGGGCGACCGCCCTTCAGTCGATTCCCCAGCAGGCTAACCTGCCGCCGCTGTACAGGGCGCCGGAGGTCGCTGGGCGTACGGTCCGGCAAATCGTGTATCCGACTCTTTCGGGTCGCGCCGTCCGGGTTCACCTCAGCAACGAATATGGAAAGACGCCGTTGGTGATCCAGGATTTGCGGATCGCGAGTTCGGCGGGTGGCGCGGCCACACAAGCGAACGGCGGCGCCAAGGTGACGTTTGGCGGGAAAGCCTCTGTAACAGTGCCACCCGGCAGTGAACTGGATAGCGATGCGGCCGAGGTCGATATTGTCGCCGGTGCGCCGTATGCGATCAGCTCGTACATGGGGGCGGATCAAAATCTGGTGGCGTGGCATCGCGTGTCGAATCAGGTGAATTACGTCTCGCTGCCTGGCAATCACACTGATGACTCTATGTCAGGAGCATTTCATCAGCGATTCACCCAGTTTGTGTGGGTGACGGGGTTGTCCGTGGAGGCGCCGTCGGCAGCCGCGGTTGCTACGATCGGCGATTCCATTACCGATGGCATGCGGTCTAGCTTGAATGAAAACCACCGTTGGCCGGATGCTTTCGCGCGCCGGTTGACTCAGGCAGGGGACCGGTCGACTTCGGTCGTCAATCTAGGGATCAGCGGCAACCGTCTGCTTAACGATTCGCCCTGCTATGGCGAGGCGCTCGTTAAACGTTTCAGCCGGGATGTGCTGGAGCGACCGGGCGTGAAAGTGGCGATCCTGCTGATCGGCATCAATGACATCAATTTCTCTTCGATGCCGCCGCGCGCCGGGCTTGATTGCGATTATCCGCATACGTCTGTGAATGCCGAGGACCTGATCGACGGCTACAAGCGGGTGATTGCCGAGGCGCATCGTCGTGGCGTGCGCGTGTTCGGTGCGACGCTCACGCCTGCCTCGCTGCCACCCCAGCGCGAAAGCATCCGGCTGGCGGCGAATCAATGGATCAGGACCGCGGGAGCGTTCGATGGTGTGGTCGATTTCGATGCTGCGCTGCGCGATCCCGCCCAGCCTGCGCGTTTGCGGGAGGGGTATGACAGTGGCGACCACATCCATCCGAGCGATGCAGGTTACGCGGCGATGGCTCAGGCGATTCCGCTCGATGCGGTAGTAAATTCGACTCGAAAGTGACTCGCCAAAAAAATATTTCCGTCAAACCCTTGTCATACGGCCATTGCTCGCCTACTATTCGGCTCCTCGTTTGCGGACGAGCGCCGCTGCGGAAACCAGTGGCCGTAGCGTCAACAAGGTTTTAAGCGGAAGCGAAAAAATGTTGTTGACGAAGCGAAAAAGATTCTTCATAATCTCGTTTCTCTGCTGCTGATGCAGCGACGCAGAACGAAGCGGTACCGAAGGGTTGTGAAGGTGATGCAACGCGGTGCCGGTTTGGTGGTGAATGCGTAACCGATCTTTAAAAATTAACAGCCGATAAGTGTGGGCGCTTGATGGCGACGCGGCGGTGGACCTTTCGGGGTTTGCCGCGAAAGCGAAAGTATCAAGTCT
>NZ_JBNDMP010000018.1:0-130903 GCF_050436645.1 Paraburkholderia sp. GAS33 | reverse complement strand
GCTTTCCACGATTTGCCTAGGCTTGAAACTAGTCACAAGACTCCCTCTTATTTTAAGGGGTGTCTCGTGTCCTGAGAATCAAGGGGCTACTCCACACCGATCAGCGTGACCTGCAACGGATCGAACCGCTTGACGGCTTAGACGAGTGTCAGTGTCACGTCGATGTTGTTGCGTGTAGCGTTCGAATAGGGGCACACAATATGCGCGCGGTTGATCAGATCCTGGGCCGCTTCGCGCGACATGCCCGGCAACGAGATCTTCAATTCGACTTCGATGCCGAAGCCATTAGGAATGGGCCCGATACCCACGTTTCCGTTGACCGACACATTTGCCGGGACCGCGATTTTGTCGCGCTGACCAACGAACTGCATTGCACCGATAAAGCACGCGCTGTAACCAGCAGCAAAAAGCTCTTCGGGGTTGGTACCTTTCTCGCCATTGCCACCCAACGCTTTCGGTCTCGTCAGCTTCAGGTCCAATCCGCCTTCCGGCGCGACGGCGCGGCCTTCGCGGCCTCCCGTCACATCGGCATGAGCACGGTAGATAACGTTTTCAATCGACATCGTCAGCTCCTCGTTAATACATCGGATGAAGGGTGCGCCTCGCGGCACTCTGATGATAGTTCAGTGCGCCGTATTCTGGCTTTAGCCTGTTGATGGCTTTTTTTTGATCGCGTACGCTACTTCCAGGCGGCGCGAAGGCTGAACTAGCAGGAAGCGGCAATCAAAAAAACTCGGGGCAGGGAAGTGCAGCGATGAAGATGTCTCACAGATTAGAAAGCTCTGGTACGGCGGGACCGGTGTGGGGGCTTATCTTTGGCTTGCTCATGACGGCGATCGGAATGAGCCTCTGGTTTCATGCAACGCTGTCGATCGACAGCGGACGGCATGATGAATCGTTGGCCGTAGCGGCCACGCTTATTGGCCTTTTTTTGGCTGTATACGCAGGGCGCGAACTTCGCCGCAAACGTCGGTAGGTTGGGCTCCTGTGAGGAAGGGGAGTGACGAGGGACAGTCGCCTGTTCAATTACACATCACCCGATAGACACGCATTCAGTCCAGAACCGCCCGCACCTCGCGGAGAATCTCTTCCGAGAGTTCAGGGTCATCAACCGCGCGAGCCAGAATGATGGCATCCGACGATGCTCGAAAGCGTATGGATCGCATCGCGACGAGCATTTTTCTTTTTTGCCTTTGCAAGTGGCTCGGTTAAGCCTTTGAGCGTACCCTCCACATGCCGCGTGAATGCAGCTTGAGCCGCAGGCTCGCGCGCAATCTCGCTCCCTAATGCTGCGATCAGGCATCCGTCTCCCCTCTCGTCGCGGTGTTGCTCAGTGAGATATCTGTCGACGTATTGAGTCGTTGGCTTACCAGACGCCGCACTTTCCTTCATGAAGTCGAGCAATCTGGCCGATGCATCTTCAATGCTCTCCGAAATCAGATTGCATTTCAAGGCGATCAAGGTCGATCAGCAGGAACAGCTATTGGTGGGCGTCGACAACAGCGCGGCTGAAATCGTTGGTCAGCCACTGACGACGCCAGAACAGTTCATCGCACAGCATCGTCATCTTCTGGCGTAAGGGGCTATACGCCGACAGTCTAGGGTGACCGCCACGTCGTAAAGAGCTGGACGAGCGCGACCGAATCCGGAGGATTCTCGCTTTTGCGGAAGAGAATCTTCCCGGATCGCGAATAATGGGCGCCGGGATAATCACGTCGCAAGCGCGGCCTCAAAGCACGCTGCGACAGCACATACCCGTTCGTCGGCACCCTTGCGCCCGATAATCTGCAAGCCTGCTTTCAGCGACGAGTTGGCAACAGGTATTGGCATACTGAGCGCTGGATGACCACTCAGATTGAACGGGCGAATCAGCGACGACATGGCGATAACCGACATACCGTTGCGCGCAGCTTCAACTGTGATGGGCAGAGTAGGCAAGGTAGGCATGACAAGCACGTCCACGTCGGCGAGAGCGTGGTCGACTGCTTCAGTGAACCGGCGCCGCACTTGCTCCGCCGCCTCTAACTGCGCGGCCGTCGTCGCGGCCGCGAGGCGCAAACGCGCTTCGAGATCGGCACCGAGTCGACCGGCCCCTGCCAGGTGTCCGAAAGCGCGCGAGGTCTCCGCATTGATCACTGCGAGTCCCGCATCGAACGCGTCTTGAAGAAGGCGAAGCTGGATAGACCGCGTATTGCCTCCCGCTCGATCGACCGCGTTCTGCACAGCCTTGAGTACGTCGGCGTCGGCCTCGACTGACACGCATGCGATTTTGATCCCCGTACACCGCTCGCTTGCGGCACCGATACCGAATGTTGGGTCGATCCCCGCCATCGCGGCGATGAGCGTTCGCATGTCGCGGGCAAACGGACCAACGCAGTCGAGCGACGATTCGGCGGGTGCGACGCCGACACGCGACACGCGCCCGAACGTGGGCTTGAGGCCAATCACTCCGCAACACGCTGCGGGTCCGCGGATGGAGCCGCCGGTGTCAGTGCCGAGTGCCGCGTCCACGAGCTCGAGGCCGACCGCCGACGCCGAGCCGCTCGACGAACCCCCTGGAATGCGCGCTGGATCTTGCGGATTGCGCGGTGTGCCGGTGAAATCGTTGATACCTGTCATGCCGAACGCCAGTTCATGCATGTTCGCCTTGCCGACGATATGCCAACCCGCATCGAGCACGTTTTGCACCACGTCGGCATGGCGTGCCGCAGGTGGTGAGCCGGCGAGCGCCCGGCTTCCCGCGGTGGTCGGGTGGCCAGCAACGTCGATCGTGTCCTTGATCGCAATCGTCGGCGCGCTCGCGGCTTCGTTGGAACTTAAGGAAAACTGACTGATAAAGGCTGTCATGATGTCGTGTCGTTTCGAGGGTTGACGTGCCAGGGCGCGTCGAACAGACGCTCGGTGCGAAAATGCTGGATGAGCCACCGGTCGCTGTCAGGTGCGGGCGAGAAATCGACTTCGAGGCGCGCGGAGATCAGTTGTGCTGGAGCGTCGACGTAGCCGGACGCCTGAAGCATTACCCAGCGCCCCTTCGCCGACGAGCCCGCGACCTCGATTGTTTCCGCCGTCAGGAAGTGTACATTCGTGGTGAAGTGCGGGGTGGGCGGGAGATACCGCTGCAGCATCGTGACGATTTCTGCGCGTCCTTCCAGGCGACCGAATTTCTGCGCGTATTGGGAACCGATACCTTCCCAGATTGCGTCATTGGCGAACAGCGCCGCCAAAGATTCACCGCTGCTGGCGGCTGAAGGAACATCGCAAAGCGCCATATACCGCGAGATTGTCTTGCGCGCAGCGCGTTCGGCTTCGAGTGCCGAGATGCGCGCCTGGAGTGCCTCGAGCGTGCTCTGCCCTTGAGGGCTGTCATTCCGTGTCATGTCGCTTCACTCCTGCGCATTCATTGCGGACGGTACGGCCAATTCCCGACCAACATATGCTTTTATCCCGGTAGCGCCCCAGGTTGGGAGGCACAAGCCCCGTCACCTATCAGCGCCCGAGCGCCCGTGCCGTCTGACCGCCAATGCCGAAGTCAGTGTTGGGAATGTCCTTGATGATGACGCGCGTCGCCTCGATGGGGGCATCCAGTATCGCAGCGCCGGTGGCGGAGAGCGCAGAGATCAACGCCTGCTTTTGCGCGTCGGTGCGACCGGCAATCAGGATCGCGACAATGACCGGCAGGGATGGCGCCGCGCCGTTGGCTGCACTCTTGCCGCCAATACCGAAGTGCGCCGCCGGCAACTCGCTGAGCAGCACGCGCACCGATTCGGCGGGCGCGCCGATCGCACGGACAGTCGCTTGCGTCATTCCGTGAATCAACGCCGCTTTGCTGGCATCGCTGTGACCCGCGGCCAAATAGACTTCGAGTGTAGGCATGAGAGAGATACCGGTTGTATGCATCGTCCGCCGGCTCACGGTCGATGCATTTTCATGGAGCAATCAAAGCAGGAAGCCGATTGCGCTGAGCGCTTCAGTCGAATCGATCAAACGGATGACCTTTTCAACGAGGCGTGGTTCGCCACTCGCAAAGCTGACCGTGTGCGAGAGGTCTGCTGCAAAGATTGTCGTGACGCCGCGCTTGTAAGCGACGATCACCTGCGCCGATTTCACTTCGACCACTTCCGAGGTAGTGCTTTCAAACGTGAAGCGCGACACGGTGCGCACGGTTCGTGCGGCATCTGAGGCCGATGCGGAATAGCCCGACGTCATCCGTTGCACGCGCTTTTCGCGCATATCCTGATCGTCATAGGCGTAGTTCAACGAGGCTGCGTAGTCGGTCGTGCTGGGATCGATCGGCACTACGTAGAAACCTGAGGTATCCCATAGATCGAGCCATGCACGGTAGTCGCGGCGGTCGAGCATCTCGGCTTCGCGCCAGATGAACTCGACGGCTCGCGCGAAGGTTTGCTGCGAGAAAGGGGTGTTGCGCTCATCCATCATGCCTGCTCCATCATTGCACGCCACTGCCTGTACGCTTCGCGCATGCCCGTCTCGTCGGTGGCATGTGCGGTCTTTTCGCCGTTCGCCGCGGTGGCCTCGCGGTTGAGCCCGCGGTTTACCAGGATCGGCACATCGGGGCCGGCGTGCGAGCCGCGCTGAACGCGTTCCCACGCTTCCGCATCGTCCGGGCTGCCAAACCCGAAAGGACCCTGGAAGTGCTCATGAATACGCAGGCGAACGCGGTTCGCTTCATCGGGTCCACCGTCCATCGCGAGCGCGACGTGGCGGATTTCTGTTTCCTCTGCAGACAGCGGCCGCAGTACGCGGAAGAACGCCATGGACAACGCCAGATTCGGAAACAGATTCAGATTGAAGCCGACGCCCATCAGCGAGCGCACGATGCGCCGGACTTCATCGGGCGAGTGACGCTCGGCCAGCTTCGTGGCGAGATCGTTGAAGCGCTCGGGCAACGGCGCACCGTCGTCGTGGTCGAGATCGACCAGCTCCGGCACGAGCACCGCAAGGCTATGGCCATTGCCGAGCGAGCGGCAGAAGGCGTCGTCGCTTGTCATGAAGCTGGTGATCACAGCGGCTGTTTCGTCGTCGATCGATTTCATCCACGACTTGTGAACGACCGGGAAGTGATAGAGATCAGTGGTGTTTTCCAGCTGGATTTTCCAGTTGCCCTTGAATCTGAACTTATGCTCGCCGTTTGCCTTGATCGGATAGCCGGCGCCCTGCTTCATGAACAGGTCAATCCACGGCTTGGCGCTGCCGAGAAAGTCTTCCAGCGGCTCGATCTCTTCGTTGAAGCTCGCGAAGATTAGTCCTTGATAGATACCCACGCGCAGCGATTTCAGCGGCAGTTCGTTTTTCTCGCAGACGCCTTCGTAGCCGTCGCCATAGGGCAGAGCGCGCAACGTGCCGTCAAGCGCGTACGACCAGCTGTGATAGGGGCACGTAAAGCCTTTTGCGTTGCCCTTGTGTTCCTCGCAGACGGTGGCGCCGCGATGGCGGCAGCGGTTTTGCAACACGTTCACCGCGCCGCTCTTGTCGCGTACCACGATGACGGGCTGACGCCCAATCGTCGTGGTGCGGAAATCGCCGGGGTTCGGCAGCTCGCTTGCGTGCGCGACCCAGATCCACGTCTTGTAGAAAATGCGCTCGAGTTCCGCTTCGAAGAGCGCCGGGTCGTAGTACATGGACGGTGCAATGCGGCCGGGCTGTACGCGACGATGCAGGGCGTCGGTGTTGATGGTTTGATAGTGGGTGTCGCTCATCAGTGTCTCTGGGTTGTCACGGTAGAGTCGCTTGGAAGTTGTGTCGGGGCCGGGGGGGCGCAGTGTGCTGCGCGCTAGCGTTTTCACTAGTTTCGGCGTGTAGCCAATATCGGTCAAATCGATCTAAAATGAGTCGACGAATAAGTGACGCAAATAATAGGTTGCCCCCATGACTTCGCTTGACCATATCGATCTCAACCTTCTGCGGGTGTTTCAAGCCATCGTGGAAGAGCGCAGTTTGACCAAGGCGGGGGAACGTCTCGCGCTTTCGCAGCCGGCCGTGAGCTATGCGCTTGGCCGCCTGCGCACACTATTCGATGATCAGCTTTTCATCCGTACCCGCTCGGGCATGCAGCCCACGCCTATCGCGCTGGAACTCGCGACGATCGTGGGCCGTGCGCTCGACACCGTGCGCGAGGCGCTGCGCTACGCAGAGTCATTCGATCCGGCGGTGAGCACACGCACGTTTCGGCTATCGCTATCCGATGCTGGCGAAATGGCCTATCTGCCCGTCATCTGCAAGGCATTGCACGAACAGGCACCGCGTACCCGGCTCATCGTGCAGCCGATGCCCGTGGAGGAAATGGAAGATGCGCTGCGTTCAAGCAAGCTGGACTTTGCCATCGGCAATCTTCCCGAACTGATGGCGCGCACACGCCACCAGTTGCTGTTCGAAGAGGAATACGTATGTATGACGCGGCGACGCCGCGGCTTGCCGACGGGAAAGAAGCTCGATCTCGAGCATTTTCTTGGGGCGTCGCACATTCAGGTGCGTTCTCTCGAGCACAGTCACCACGCTTTGGACGACGCGCTGCGGGCGCAGGGCGTCGGTCGTAATATCGCACTCGAATTACCTCACTTCGTCGCGTTGCCGAACATCCTGATGGTGACGGATCTTTACGCGACGCTACCAAAGCGTCTCGCGCAAATCCTGAACAAAGCCAAGGCATTTCAGATCTACGATCTGCCGGTTCGCTTGCCGGCGGCCTCGGTGACAATGCATTGGCACGAGCACTTTCACGACGAGGACGGCATTGTGTGGATGAGAAACCTGCTGATCGAGTCGGTGCGCAAATTCGACCAGTTGTAAAGGAACGACGCCCTGCACTACGTCGAGGCGCGCGTCTCGTGCGTGAAGCGCAGCGTGACGACGGTCACGAGTCCGAGCAGCATGAGAAAGAGCGAAACGGGCCAATACGCGTGGTAGTGCGAAAGCAGCGCAACGGCAATCAGCGGAGACATGCCGCCCGCAAAAATCGATGCCACCTCGTGCCCAAGTGCAACGCCGGAATAACGCACCTCGGTGCTGAATAGCTCGCCAACGAGCGCAGGCAGGGTGCCGATCATCGCGCCGTGGCAGACCGCCGTGCCGAGCACGAGTGCCAGGTAGATCAGAGGCGTGGAATGCGTGTTCAGCAGCCAGAAAAACGGGAATGCCATGACCATGAGCGATACGGCACCGATCAGGTAGACGGGCTTGCGTCCCAGCTTGTCCGAGAGCTTGCCCCATAGCAGCATGGCGCCCATTTCGACCACCATGGCCAGCATGACGGCGGTGAGCATGGTCGAGCTGGCGATGCCGGCGAACTTGCCGTAGACCAGTGAGAACGCGAGAAAAATATACGCACCGCCATTTTCCGCTACGCGCAGACCCATCGCGATCAGGATTTCCTTAGGATGCCGTTTGATTGCTTCCAGTACCGGCATATGCGATGTCTTGCCTGCGTGCTCCGCGTTTTCGAACTCGCGGCTTTCCGGCAGGTTGTAGCGGATATAGACGCCGAGCGCAAAGATCAGGACGCTCGCGAGGAACGGCAGGCGCCAACCCCAGGCGAGGAACTGCGCGTGGGGTAGCGCCTGCGCAGCGAGAAAGGCGCCTGAAGACAGAACGAAACCGCCGCCCACGCCCAGTTGACTCCACGCGGCGTAGTAGCCGCGCTTCTCCGGCGGCGCATTCTCGCTGATCATCAGCACGCCGCCGCCCCATTCGCCACCGGATGCCACGCCTTGCAGCAGGCGCAGTGCGACGAGCGCGGCCGGCGACCACAGTCCGGCCTGGGCATAGGTCGGCAATAGCCCGATCCCGAAGGTCGCGACACCCATGATCAACAAAGTCCACACCAGCGACGCCTTGCGGCCGTGGCGGTCGCCGATGTGGCCGAACACGATGCCACCGAGCGGTCTTGCGACGAAGCCGATGGCGAATGCAGCGAATGCGCCTAGCGTACCGATAAGCGGGTCGGCATTGGCGGGAAAGAATAGTTGCCCGAAGACAAGCGCCGCAGCGGTTCCGTAGACGAAGAAGTCGTACCACTCCATCGCATTGCCTGCGACGGAGGCGACGACGATCCGGGTAAGGGCCGTACTATTGGACGCCGCAGTTGCGATTGACGGGGTGGATGGTTGCACGGATGCCATGTTTGCTCGGGAGGAAAGAGTCGGGCGTCGCGACCTCATCGAGAGGGCTCCGCATGGCAAACAGTTTCAACGCGCCATTTCGGTGCGTCAAATTCGCCGAAAATGGAGCCGGGTATCAGTGCAGCAAATGAGCGGCGCGGCAAATGAGTTCTTGAAGTGGGTTTTAAAAGCCGGCCTGATGAAACATTCCGTAGATCGCTTCGCGCAACCACGCGATGCCCGGGTCGGCCGAGAACTGCGCATGCGAGTGCACCTGAATCTCGATGGGCGGGAGCGCGAAAGGCAAGGGCAGAATCCGGAACGCCCCGTTCTGATTGAAGCGCTGGGCGATGCTCCGCGGGAAAATCACCGCGAGATCGGTGTGTCTGACGATTTCGGGCGCCACGACGAAATGCGGCAAGCGCAACACGACATCGCGCTTGAGACTCAAATCCTCCAGCCATTGCTCCACCATTCTGTGGCCGGTCGCGTTGGTGCTGGCATACACATAACGCAGACCCGCGAGGTCTTCTTTGGTGGGCGCCGGCGTTTGCAAAGGATGGCCGGCTCGCACGACGCAAACGTGCTCGTCGACGAATAGCGTCTTGCTGACGCAGCCGGGATCGAGTCCCGGCACATAGCCCAGCGCAAGATCGACCTTGCCGCTACGCATGGCGGCGGTCACCGATTCGACCGGAAAATTGGTGACTTCGATCCGGATGCCGCGCGCCGTGTGCTCGAGCATGGCGAGGATCGGCGGCAGGAAATAGAACTCCGACATATCGGACATCGATACGCGAAAAACCCGTTCAGCCGTTGCCGGGTCGAATTTCGTGAGCTGCTGCACCGCGACGTTGATGATCCCGAATGCCTGGGCGAGTGGCGGATATAGGTGGGCGGCCGCGTCGGTGGGGGCCATGCCAGTAGGCGTGCGGACAAATAGCGGATCGTCGAACAGCGTGCGGAGTCTGCGCAGTGCATGGCTGACGGCCGGTTGCGTCAGGCCCAGGCGGTCTCCCGCAGCAGTCAGACTGCGCAGATCCCAGATGGCCATGAACACGCGCAGCAGATTCAGATCGGTATCGCCCGGGTTTGATTTGGTCATGACCTTCGATCGCTTGGCACCTCGCGCAGATTACCGTAAATGCTGCGCATCGGGTAATGCGGGGTGCTCCCGCTATACGTCGGAAAGCGATCGAAGTCGCGCTTCATACGGGCGCGGACCGGAGAGGCCAGGGCGGCCGACAGGGCGAGCGGATCGTCGAATACCACCTTGTTGCGCTGCATTGCCGTGGCGCGCGGCAAGGCGAGGCCGCTGCGGTAGTCGACCCGCGTGTAGATCTCCAGCTCGCGGATGCCCGGAAGCTGGGCCATGAGCGGCGGATGGTGAATGAGGTAGTGCGTGAGCCAGGCATTGAAGTCGTCAGCTTCGCCTTCGTAGCTGACGAGATACGTGCATCGTTCGGCGGAATGTTGTGGTGCACCCGCACCTGCTGGCGTAGCGAATGTCCGAACAGCCATGACCTGCTGCGCGAAGAGGCTCTGATGTGAAGACGTACCCAAAATGTCGAGGGCGGCCTGGATGCAGCCGTCGCTTTCAAGCGCCGTCTCCAGCGCGCCAAGGTCGTCGAAATACCACTGCAGGACGCAGTGCGGATGTTTCTCAGGTGCGCTCAGCAAAGGATCGCCACGCGCGGGTTCCACTGGACGATGGATCACAAGACGCCGCAGACCATCTATCGCATGCGTTGCGGCATGCAGGGACGCAGCGTCGATCGTGGGCGCCCCGTCGGGCATATCGCCGACGGTGCCGATCAGAAAGAGGCAGACGTCCATGCTTACCTCGCCGTGCCGGCGCTGCCCGAAGGCGTCGCAATGCCAGGCCGCTCGAGGCGGTGGAACTGCCGTCCGAAATAGATCAGACCGTCGCCGTCCTCACGCATCGAAATGTGATCGATGCGCACGAACAGGACCGAGTGCGAACCTACCGCCTTGCTGTCGACAATCCGCCCTTCCAGTCTCGCGATGGCATCTGCCAGTACCGGCACGGCAGAGGAGCCGGCGGTCCATCCGCAATGTTCGAAACGCTCGTCCATCGAACAGCCTGTCATGCCGGCAAACGTGCGCGCTAGCTCCTGGCACTCCGCGGCCAGCACATTGATGCAGACACTGCGGTTTTGCCGCAGCAGGTCGTGCACGTAGCTGGTCTGGTTGATGCACACCAGCATGGTGGGCGGTGTGTCCGTCACCGAGCAGACTGCGCTGGCGGTGATGCCGCAGCGTCCACGCGGGCCGTCCGTCGTGATGATGTTGACCGCTGCCGGCAGATACGCCATTGCGTCGCGGAACTGGCGCCGGGTGTCGTCGCTCGTCATGGTGTTGTCCTCGGTCATAAGGGGCTCCGAATCACGGATAGGGCGTGACGGGCGGAATGCCGACGAACAGCGCACCCGATGCATCGTAGGTGCCATCGCCAAGAAACGCGTGTTGTGTCACCACGATCGAATCGCGCACCAGCCGCTGCAGACGATTCTCACGGTAGATCGCCGCAATCCCGGCCATCTGATACGCTTGCATCACGACCTCTGCGCCGACCTGCGCCGCATGTGTTGCGCTGAGCCGCAGGAGGTTCGCCTGAGCCGGCATCACGGGGTCGCCCGCCAGAATCGTGTGCCACGCGGCTTCCGCCGATTCGAAGAAGAAGGCCCGTGCGCTGCGCCAGTTGGCCTCTGCCTTCGCGAGACCTGAGCGGTAATAGGCGCGGTCCGCCAGACGCGGTGCGCCCGTGGTGGTCTGCGTGACGCCGGACATCTGCGCAAGCAGATCGAGCGCGGCGCGCGCCAGCCCGATGTTGACCGCGGCATGCACCTGGGCCTGATATGCGATGGCGGGGTATCGATAAAGCGGCTCGTCGATGAGCGCCGCGCCGCCGCGCACGAAGGTCCACTGGGCGTCGACGAACTTGTTCTGCAGACGCAGATCGTGGCTGCCGGTGCCTTGCATCCCGACCACGTTCCAGTTTTCGACGATCTCGACCTCGCTGGCCGGAAAGACGGCTGTGAACGGTTTCCCGGCGCCCGCTTCGCCCGTGTTGGCCGGGACGCCGCCGATGCCCACTCCGATCCAGTCCGCGCCCTTGCAACCGCTGGCGAAACGCCATTGCCCGCTGACCAGGTAGCCGTGCGGAGCCTGTGCGGCCTTCTGAAGCGGATAGAGACCACCGGCAAACACCTGATCCGGACCACCCGCGTAGATGTGCGCCTGAGTCTCGAGCGGCAGCGCCGCGAGATAGGTATTCGCGGAACCGAACGCCGCCACCCACGCAGTCGATCCATCGGCAATGGCGATACGTTCTAGTGTTTCCAGAAAACGCGGGGGCGGCAGTGCATCGCCGCCGAAGCGCTGCGGCGTGCTGGCGCGGAAAATACCCGCGCGTTTCATCTTTGCGACCATGTCACGCGGAATGTGGGACAACCGGTCGAATTCGTCCCGGCGGCGCTCGATTTCCTCGATCAGGATATCCAGGCTGATCGGGCCTGAGTACTCTGGATAGTCAGTGGCTGAACTGCCGGGCTGGGCGTTGTAGACATAAGTCGACGCGCCTGAGCTTTGGAGGGTTTGCATGCTCGATACCTTGAATGTATTGATGAAACAAATGGAGTCGCGGACTACCGCCGCCGCGGTGTCATTGAGCGTCCTGTCTCGCCTGCAGCCGGAGCGCCTTGGGGAAAGTCTCGGGCGCGAGACAGGTGGCGAGCACGGTAATCAGCCCAAGCACGCCGAGATAGAGGGCGACGGGCGTCGCACTGTGGTAATGCGCGAGCAGGGCAGTGGCGATCATGGGCGAGAGGCCGGCACCCAGCACCGATGAAATCTCCCGTCCAATACCGAGTCCCGAGAAGCGCAGATGGACCGGCAGCAATTCGCTGATGAAGGCGGGTTGCGCGCCTTCGAGTATGCCGAGCGTGATGCTGTTGGCGAGAATAAGGGCGGCCATGACCTTGACGAACTCGCCGGAGCTCAGCAACACGAAGTAGGGGTAAGCGACCAGAACAATTGCAATGGCGCCGACCAGGTAGACGGGCTTGCGGCCCACCTTGTCGGTAAGGTGTCCTGTGAACAGCGAGACCGGAATCATCAGCAGCATGGAGACCGTCAGGCCGCCGAGGAGCCACGACGATTTCAGGCCGATGAACTGACCGTAGGCGATCGAAAAGGCGAAGAAGATATACGATGCCGCGCCCTCGCCGAAGCGCAGGCCGAAGACCGTCAGCACCTGGCGGGGGCAACGGCGCAGCACTTCCGCAATTGGCAGACGGCTCTCTTTACCCGTGGCCCGGACTTCGGCAAACTCGGCGCTTTCCTCCACGGAGCGGCGCATCCACAGGCCGAGCACCACGAGCAGCGCACTGCAAAGAAACGGTAAGCGCCAGCCCCAACTCTGGAAATCATCGGGCGACAAGCGCTTGACGAGGAGGAACGCGAGCGTCGACAGGACGAAACCAAACGCTGCGCCGCCAGGGCTCCAGGCTGCGAGTGCACCGCGCTTCGACGCGGGGGCGCTCTCGTGAATCAGCAGGATGCTGCCGCTCCATTCGCCGCCCGCCGCAAGCCCTTGAAGGATGCGAAGCAGCACGAGCAATACCGGAGCCGCCAGGCCGACTTGCTGGTAGGTGGGCAGCAAACCCATGCAGACGGTCGCGGTTCCCATGGTCAGCAGGGTTAGCATCATGACCGTCTTGCGGCCGTAGCGGTCGCCAATGTGCCCGCACAGCACACCGCCGATCGGACGCGCGATAAAGCCCACCGTAAAGCCGCCGAATGCGGCAATCGTGCCTGTCAACGGATCGTTTCCGACCGGGAAAAACAGGCGGCCAAACACCAGCGCAGCGGCCGTGCCGTACAGAAAAAAGTCATACCACTCGAGCACCTGTCCAAGCACGGCAGTCGTCACGGCGCGACGCACCGTGCTGATGGGGCGGGCGGGAGTTGGGGGAGCAAGCGTCACTGTCGCGTCGGAGTTCATGGTATTGGGCACACACGAAGTTGGAGTTCCTGCTCGCCGGAGACCGGGGGCAGCAGGCAGAAGAGGCACTCGGGAAACATGGCCGAACGATAGGCGCGGCGAAAAGGCCGGTCAAATTCGGGACAAAAATGAACGCTATGAGCCGGCTTCATGTCGGGCGCGCTGCACTTGCCGAATTTCTCCCGAATAAGTCACGCTTATTTGTCAGGCTGTTTTTGGCTGATTTGCTGCCGGGAATATGCCAACTTAGATTTCGGTTCACGGGGTGGGTCTTCGCCATGTCGAAGTGCCGCTCCGTTGCGCGTGCTGGGTGAACGCCAAATCTTCTGCCCAATCAGATTAGTTCGTCATGCAAACGAAAGCTGGATAAATCATATAAGGAAACATTGTGAAGAAGCTGCTCCTCGCTTTGGCTGGACTCTCGTTCTCTAGTGCTGGGGCCTGGGCCCAAAGCAGCGTGACGATTTACGGCATCATCGACGACGGTCTGACGTGGTCGAGTAACCAGGGCGGCAAGAGCGCCTTGCAGATGCAGAGCAGCATTTCGCAGGGCAATCGCTGGGGTTTCAAGGGCGCCGAAGACCTCGGGGGCGGTACGAAGGCAATCTTCAGGCTCGAAAACGGCTTTAACGTCAATACCGGCGCGTTCAGCCAGGGCGGCCGGGAGTTTGGACGACTGGCTTATGTCGGCCTGACCAACGACACATACGGCACGTTGACGTTAGGACGGCAGGGCGAAGAAATCGGCGACTATATCGGCGCGCTATCGGCAAACGGTCTCTTGCCGGGTGGCATTCTGTTTCCGCACCCCGGGGACCTGGATAATAACGGCATCGACTTTCACCTCAACAATGCCGTCAAGTACGTCTCTCCAACCATTGCTGGCTTAACCGGTGTGGCGACCTACAGCTTCGGCGGCGTCGCGGGCGATGTCGCGCAGAACAGCGCGAAGTCCTTTGCGCTGCAGTATGTGAACGGCAGTCTGCAACTGGTGGGCGCCTATACCTCGATCGACCATCCGGCCACCGCAGTGACGGAGGGGGTATGGACGGCCACCAATACCGTCGACGGCAACTATGGACTCGCTGCCAGCAGCTACAAGGTGTTCGGGTTTGCCGCCGCCTACACGTTCGGTGCGGCGAAGTTGAGCGCCGACTGGACGCACACGCAGTTCGGTGGTCTCGACCCGACGGTGGGCGCGAAGATCGACGGACACGTGACGTTCAATATCGGCGAAGTGGTTGCCAGCTACATGGTGACGCCGACGTTGCAACTGGGCGCTGCGTACAGCTATACGATAGGGAATGTCTCCGCGACCGGGCAGGAACCGAAGTATCAGGAGTTCGATGCGAGCGCGGACTATTTTCTCTCCAAGTCCACCGATGTCTACCTGTCCGGAACCTATATGCATGCTGGAGGCGGAGCGGTTGCCGATCTCGCGCCCGTGCTCGAACCGTCCAGCTCGCCGAATCAGGTGGCGCTGCGGATCGGGATCCGCAAGCGCTTCTAGTTCCATGGCACTCAGCAGTCGCGGCTGGGGTTTACCAGCCTCGTGACAACATCAGACTTCGTCTCCCCGAAGGGACAGGAGGCCGAGCAGGATCTCATCGCGATGCGCGGCAAGTTCATGCGCGGATCGCGATTGAGTCTGTCATTAATGCGTTATGGATAATGATGCTTATAGGCGACGGGGACGGTATAAATCATCACAAGGCGCGCGGATTAAAGCTCTCCGAGGCTCAAAAACGCCGCACCTATTCTTGCCGCTGAAGTTTTGATGGCCAACTGCCGATAATGTGTTGAGGCAGCATTGGAGGTCAATTCATGAACTTCACCGGAAATCCGGCCCACAGCAAGTTGCGCGAGCGCAGGCTGTCGGCTGGCGCTACGGCGTCTTACCTCAATACCCGGCCCGAACCGCAGACCGGATCCGGGCGTATCCATTGCTCCGTTGAATTGCTGCACCCTGGCAGGGTGCCACGAATAGCGGGGCCTCGGTGAACTGGGCCGGTAGCACGGCTCGGCAGTGGCTTTCCCGGCACGGCACTGCGCTGCGGACCGTGCTGGTGAGCGTCATCGCCATCGGCTGTGTGGCGGCGGCAGCCTTCCAGATCTTCGCTTCCAGCGAACGGGCCGATGCCCGCATGGCCGCGGTCATCCAGGTCAAACAGGATCTTGACGTGCTGCAGGCGTTGCATGTCGACGCGAACACTGATTTTCTGAAGGGCCTCGGCACGAGCCGCTGGGCTTCCTACGCCTGGCCCATAGCACGGGTGGGTGAAGCGACGCGTTGCTACGACGACCTCGCGAAGCTCCTTGCGGGAACGCCTGACGCGCTCGCGACGGTCGCCAGGATGCGCGAGGCCAGCGCCCAGTGGGCGCAGCAACTGGACGAACTGACCGCAGGTGCGGTGAGCGTGCACGGCACGGCGGTCAACAGTTCGACCCTGCTTGCAGCAAACGAAACATTCAGCGTGATCGCCGTGGCGGTCGCACGACTGCGCGCACAGGAAGATGCACGCGCGCGGGCAGATGCCAGCTACGCCGCGCAGCGGCTTGCCATTGAGCGGACTGCCCTTGCCATCACTGCCGTACTGGCAAGCGGCCTGCTCGCTTACGGATTTACCGCCAATTACCGGATCTCACTTGCCCGCTCGCGCGCAAAGATCGTTGCGGACGAAGCGGAAAAGCGCTTTCGGGAATACTTCGAGAAACACCCGGTGGCAATGCTGATCTTCGAGGTCCAGTCACTCACCATTCTCGCGGCAAACGGGGCCGCGCAGCGTCAATATGCGTATGGTGCGGACGGTTTGAGCGGCATGCGCATCACCGCGCTTTTTCCGGCCGCTCAGCGCGTCTCGTTCGAGGAAAAAATAGAGCGATTCCACCGCGGGGCGGAGGGCAGCGAGGCCAGTGACACCTGCCTGCATATGCGACGCGACCTGAGCGTGATCACCGTGCAGATGTCCTATCATTTCCTGCAGTACGGTGGTCACGACGCCTGTTTCATCACAGCCATCGATGTGACCGAACGCGAGCAGGCCAAGCAGGAAATCCAGCAGGCCAAGCAGATGCTGGAGACGGTCATCAACAGCGTGCCGAACCGTATCTGCTGGAAAGACCGCGATCTGCGATATGTCGGCTGTAACCGGCCGTTTGCTGCCGACGCCGGCTTCACCGAGGTCGAACAGGTCGCTGGTCTGGGTGACTTCGACATGCCGTGGAAGGAGTCATCAGCACAGCTCATCAATCTCGATGCCCAGGTCATGCGAACGCGTGAGCCTCTGGTGTCGCAGGAAGAAAGCCTGCGAATGCAGGACGGCAGCCTGCACTGGCTGTGCATAACAAAAGTGCCATTGTCCGACGCGCAGGGAAACGTGACAGGAGTGCTGACCTGCTACGAGGACACCACCTCGCAGAAAAGGGCCGAACTCGCGTTGCGTTTGCGAAGCCGCGCGCTGGACGCGAGCGTCAACGCCGTGCTTATTACGCGTGTGACCGCCACGGGCGGTGCGGTTATCGAATACGCCAATCCTGCTTTCGGGCGGATTACCGGTTATGCGCCGGAAGACGTTCTTGGGCGCGATGGCGCATTCCTGCTGGCACGTGATCGTTCGCGGCCTGGCTTTGATCAACTGGGTCACGAACTGGCCGCGCAGCGGGAAGTCAGCACCTTGCTGCACAGCACCCGGGCCGACGGCTCCCTGTTCTGGAATCAGCTCTACATCGCGCCGGTGCGCGATGAGAGCGGTGCGATTACCCACCACATCAGCGTGCTGAACGACGTTACCGAACTGGTTGAATCGAGAGATCGGTTGCATATGCAGGCGCGCAGCGATGCACTGACGTCACTGCCCAATCGTGCCGTGTTGCGCGAGTGGATCGAACGCGCTGTCCGGCATGCACAGCCGGGCGAGGTGACTTTCGCAATCCTGTTCATGGATATCGATCATTTCAAGGACGTCAATGACACGCTCGGCCACAGAGCCGGTGACGGTCTGCTGCAGCATGTCGCAAGAGAACTGCGAACCTGTGTTGGGCCAGATGATCTGGTGGTGCGTTACGGCGGGGATGAATTTGTCCTTGCTGTTGCCAAACCGGAAACCGATGATCGTCTGAAAGGCGTGCTGTCATTGATACACGCGTGCCTGAAAGAACCGGTTTCGCTCGAAAATGTCCTCGTGCACGTGCAGATGAGTCTCGGCATCGCCTGCTTTCCCGATGATGGGCACGACGTCGAAACCCTCCTCAGGCACGCCGACCTCGCCATGTACCGCGCAAAAGCGTCGGGACCCAATGCCATCCAGCGCTTCGACCTGAGTTTTGCGCAGGCAGCGCAGGTGCGTACGACACTGTCGCGACGCATGCGCATTGCACTCGAAAGCGGTGGATTCAAGCTCGTCTACCAGCCGCAGGTCGACATACAGTTGAACCGCATTACTGGCGTCGAGGCGCTGATCAGATGGCACGATGCCGAGTTGGGGCACGTCAATCCCGCCTCCTTCATCCCCGTTGCAGAGGAAAACGGGCTGATTGGCCCAATCGGCCAATGGGTTCTCGAGCAGGCCTGTGTGCAGGCCAGAGCGTGGCAGCAGGTGATGCCTGGACTGCGCATGTCAGTCAACGTTTCCCCACTCCAGTTCGTGCGGGGCGATTTCCTTCAGGTCGTCCAGCGTGCCCTTGCGGGAGCGGGGTTGCCGTCCCGGTTACTGGAACTGGAGATCACCGAAAGTGTGCTGGTGGCGCCCGGCGCGACGGAGGTTCTGAAGGACTTGCGCGAACTGGGCGTGGGCATCGCGATTGACGATTTTGGTGCGGGCTATTCGAGCCTTTCCTACCTGCGGACATTTCACGCCGACCGCCTCAAGATCGATATGTCGTTTGTACGGGGCATCAGTCTCAACCGTGAAGACGAGGCGATTATTACCGCCATTCTCGCAATGGGCCGCAGCCTTGGGCTTTCTGTCGTTGCAGAAGGCGTGGAGACTGCGACGCAATTGTCCTTCCTCGTAGACCTCGGATGTGATTTTGTGCAGGGCTATTACTTCGCGAAACCCATGCCGGCGCGCCATGCGATGACATACATGGCCGGATTCAAAACTCCCTTGAATGATTCTGCAAAACCGGCCGCTGAAGTCGGCGAAGAGCCGGTTGTGGGGTTCGACGTCAATCGGAGTGGTGCACGAAGATCGTAAGGAGCAGGGTCTAGTGGACCGATGCACTACACGCCGCTGGCAGCCTCAAATCGTCTATATTGACTTCTTGAGACGTAACCTCTCATGCTGATGCATCTACTGTTGCCTGCATAACAGCAGGCGGGAAAACGGGGGCGTTATGAGTGAGCTGACAGGGAAGGGCGCGATCGTAACCGGTGGCGGACGCGGTATCGGGCTGGCATGCGCACGGTTGATTGCGCAGCGCGGCGGATCCGTAGCACTGCTGGGCGAGGACCGCGAAGTGCTGGAACAGGCAGCCCTGACGTTACGTGCCGAAGGACACAATGTCATCGCGATCGCCGCCGATGTTTGCATCGAGGACCAGGTTGCCGCCGCGATGGAGCAGTCCGCCGCATTTCTGGGTTCGATCGACATACTGGTCAACAATGCGGCAATTCAGCCCTATGGCACTGTTGCGTCCATGGGCTCCGCCGAGTGGGACCGCGTTATCGGTGTCAATCTGCGAGGTACGTATCTGGCATGTCATCACGCATTGCCGCACATGCTCAAACTGCAACGCGGTTCGATCATCAACATCGCCTCAGTTCAGGCCCTTGCTAACCAGGCCCGGGTTGCCGCCTATGCGACGTCGAAGGGTGGCATGCTTGCTTTGACGCGCTCTCTCGCAGTCGATTTTGGTCCTGCCGGCATACGCGCAAATGCAGTCTGTCCGGGCTGCATCGATGCGCCGATGACACGCTTTTCGGCCGCTGAAACCGCTCCTGGGCGAGAGGAAGAAATCCTTCGGGAGTGGGGTAAAGCACAGCCGCTCGGCCGTATTGGGCGCCCGGAAGAAGTCGCCGAGGTCGTCGCGTTTCTGGCCAGCGATCGCGCAAGTTTTTGCACAGGCGCGGAGTTCAGGGTTGACGGGGGGCTGATGGCGAGCCTCGGCGTAGCACTGCCGGAGTGACGGAAACCACGACTGACATCCTGGGCCGGTTCGATAGGTGCCCTATACTCCGCACGCGTCCGGCCAGATGCCGCCAGGTTGAGACTGGCGTCAGTCGATACGTTTAGCCGACATCCACCCGTTTGCGGTGTTTGCCGCTGCAATCTGCTTCGCGATCGAATCGCCCAGCTTTTTCGCGTCACCACTCACGCCGTCCTGCTTCACCTCGGACACGCCATGCAACGCCGTGCCTGTCGCTGCAGCTGTTGCAATATGACCAGCCGCTGCACCGACCCCCGCTGTTTCCGCGATGCCCGGCATATGGCCGCTGTCGGCGTTAGCGGAAAAGCTTTGCAGTGCGATCGGTGTGCCTGCGGCGGGCTTATACAGGATCTGCACCGACGCACTCACTTCGCTTTTGCCAGCCCCAAGACCAATCAGGATGCGACGGCGACGCTTGCCTTCGTCGATCGTCTGGAAGCTGCCTTCGACGACCAGCGCATTCTGGTTCGCCGGTGCGGGGCCATCCACGCGCACCGCGTGCAGCCCCATCGATTGCAGGTCGCGGACGATTTCGTTAGCGACCTGTTCGCGCGTATCGATCGCGGTCTGAACCTGCTTTTGCGCAGACGATTCGCCGCTCATCGCCGACCCAATTTTCTGTGCGATGCCGCTGTCCATTTTCACCTGCCCGGGCGTGGCGTTAAACGAATACACATAGATGACGTCAGCACGAACGTGCGGCGCAGCGCTGGTTTGCGTTGTGCCGTTGATGCCCGAGGCGCAGCCCGTCAAGAGTAGCGATCCTGCCACGAGTGCCATGCCTGCCAAACGTTTTGCATTGCGAACGAGGGATTTGAATGAGGTTTGCATGTCGATCCTGTCATCGGCACCGTGGCGCCGGAAAATGTCGGGGGGAGGTGTGCCGCAGCACGCAGACGTGAGTATGGGAGGAAGTGGCTCCGCACACCATTCAGGAATTGTGTCGCGCGATGTCGCCGGGATTCGTCGCACGCGGGCAGGGGATACCCGCGTTTTTTATGAAGAATGCCGGTTTAGCGGCAACGTGACGTGCGCCTCGAGACCGCCGCCTTCACGCGTGCGAAACTGAAGCGAGCCGCCGTGCAGGCGTGCGATGCGCTCGACGATGGCGAGCCCGAGACCTGTGCCGCCCGAATGCGTCCGTGCGTTCGTGCCGCGGCTGAACGGCGTCTTGAGCTTTTCCATTTCCCCGGCGGCAATTCCGCTGCCGCGATCGCAGACGGCGACGCATGCGACATCGTCTTCGGTCCACGTGCGCACAGCGAGACCTGTGCGCCCATAGACAACCGCGTTCTGCATCAGGTTCATCAGGAGCCGCATCAGGCTCACGGGCCGGTACGCGAACACGGCGACTTCGCCGAGCGATAGTTCGAACTCGTGTCCGAGCCCCGCGAAATCCGCCGCGAGCTGACCGATGAGCGCGTTGAGATCGCCCGGCAGCGGCGCCTCGCGCTCGCCGCTGCCGGCGTAATCCATGAACTGCTGGAGAATCGTGTCGATGTGGTCGAGATAGCTTTCCGCCGACGCCACGAACGTATCGTCGGCGCCACGCGGAATCGCCATCGCCATCGCGAGACGCAGCTTGGTGAGCGGCGTGCGGATGTCGTGAGACACCCCAGCGAGCATCAGCGCACGCGTCGCTTCGGCCTGCTGCAACGCCTGGGTCATCTGGTTGAACGCGCTACTCACCTGGGCGATTTCGGTCGGCCCGTCGGTCGGGAGAACGACGGGCGCTTCGCCCGCGCTCACGTGTCGCGCGGCGCGCGCCAGATCTTTGAGCGGTCGGTTGATGTGCAACTGGATCAGATAACCCGTTAGCGCGGCCAGCAACGCGAGGCCCACGGAGAGCACGAGCGTCGTGGTGATGCCGCTCGCCTGCGCATCTTCGGTCATCGGCAGCGCAATCCAGCAGGGCGCGCCGGCTACGTGCACGCGAATCCAGAGCCGCTCGCCATCGCCGGTCTGCCAGCGCACCAGCATGTCGGGCGGTAGATAGTGCTGCAGTGCGCCGACGAAGACGTCGCGTTGCCACGTGCGAAACAGGCGGACCGGGCTGCGCTGCGGTTCGACGCCAAGATGTTCGGGCGTCTCTGTCTGAGCGCCGAGGCGCGCGGCCGCGGCACGGCCTTCGTCGGGTGGCATGGCGGCCAGCACGCCATCGAGCGTCTTGACGTAGTCGGCGAAGATGATCGCAGCACGGTCGATGCGCGGGCGCTGCACGAAATGCAGCAGCACCGCAAACGAGCATGCCTGGGTCAGTGCGACGAGCGCCACCAGCAGCACGATATTGCGCGCCAGCAGCGAACGCGGCAGCCATCTGCCGCGACGGTTTGAACGCGTAGGCATGCTCACGAGTCGATGCCTGCCACGAGCATGTAGCCGACGCCCCAGACGGTCTTGATGAAGCGCGGTTTCGACGGATCGTCTTCGACGATCTGGCGTAACCGCAGAATCTGCACGTCGATGCTGCGATCGAGCGCGTCATGGTCGCGGCCGCGCGCCCGCGCAAGCAGGTTTTCGCGGCTCACCGGCCGGTTCGGCGACGACCCCAGCGCATGCAGCAGCAACATCTGCGCGGAGTGCACCTCGACCGGCTCGCCACGATGCAGCAGCGTTTGCGTACCGACGTCGAACTGGTATTCGCCGAAGCGCAGCGTTTGCGAGGTCACGGTCGGCACGCCCGCGGCCATTTTCTGGCGGCGCAGCAGCGCACGGATGCGCGCGACGAGTTCATCAGGGAGAAACGGCTTCGCGAGGTAATCGTCGGCACCGGTTTCGAGGCCGACCACGCGGTCGACCGGGTCGCCTTTCGCGGTCAGCATGAGGATGGGCAGCGTCTGCCCTTCGGCGCGCAGCCGCCGGCATATCGTCAGCCCGTCTTCCGGTTCCATCATCAGGTCCAGCACGAGCAGGTCGTACGGTTCGCGCTGCAGGTAGCGGTCGAGCTGCTTGCCGTCGGCGACGACGCGCACATGGAACCCGTGGCCGGTCAGAAACCGTTGCAGCATGTTGCGCAACTCGGCTTCGTCGTCCAGCACGATAATCCTGTTCACCTGCTCCATGACGCGTCTCCTGGCTTCATTGGCATTCAGCGTGACATTGCTTTCTGTTGCATCCGTGCCTCGATTTGCGGCAGCGTGACATAACCGACGTGCTGCGTATCGATTTCGTCGAAATGTTTCGCGACCATCGGCATACCCGCAGCCGCCTGTTCCCGCGTCAGCTTGCCGTCGCCCGTCGTGTTGGCACTGGCAAAGCGAGCCTGCAATTGTTGCATCGCACGCTCGCCGCGCGGGGTATCCGCAGGTGGCAGTGCGCTCTGAGCCGAAGCCGTTGCCGAAACAATACACAAGACAAGAACCGCGATCATCTTTTTCATCATTTACTCCGTGGTGTGGCCGACGCTCATGGCCGGCAGGGTTAATTCATTGATCTGATGTTTGCCGTTACGCCCAGTGCGCCGGCACCCAGAAGCGCCCAACCCAGTGGCCCGGCACGAATACAGCAGGACGCGGCGCGGGCGCTACATACACAGGACGCGGCGCGACATACAGCGTGCGGGACTGCGGCGCGATGAACACGACACGCGGCGGAGGCGGCGCGACGTAGACCACCTTGGGCGGGGGCGGTGCAACGTAGACGGTCTTCGGTGCAGCAGGTGCAACGTAGGCGACGGGCGGCGGTGGCACGTATGCAACCGGAGGCGCGACGACCACGGGTGCCGGCGCCACGACCACCGGTGCGGGTGCGACGGCGACTGGTGCCGGCGCGACCACGACCGGTGCGGTACCCACGGCAACCGTAGCGCCCACCGTCGTGACAGTGCCACCGGTGGTCACTGTGCCGCCGTGCACAACCGTCGTGCCGCCGCCCGTCGTGACTACGCCAGCGGCCACGCGTGTCGCGCTGCCCGAATGCGTGACGGTTCCACCGTCGGTGCCCGTCACGGTGCCGGAACGGGTGCAGGTGGAACCGGCGCAGTCTGTCGATGCCGTGTGACTAGTGGTGTTGCCGTTCGCGGCAGTAATCGTGCCCGAAGACGAATACTGACCCGGCGCGTTACGCGTCACGCTGCCCGACGTCGTGGCGCTGTGGCCGTCCGAGCCGGTCAGGGTGCCGGTGTGGTCGCACGTACCGCCTGCGCAGCTTGTGTCACCCGAGTGCTGGACCTGGCGTCCGTTAGGGCCGGTGGCTGTGCCCGAATTCGAAAACTGGCCGGGAGCAGTGCGAGTGACGGTGCCGGTGTTGGTGGCGATACCGCCATAGGGATTCGCGACGCCGCCTGCGTGCGTACAGCTGCCGCCCGTGCAGGAGCCGTAATGTGCGCCGTTGTAGGTGCCGTGCGGCGTGTAGGCAGTGCCATGACCCGACCATCCGGCGAAGGCGGGTGTGCTGAGGGCGATGAGCAGCGCAGCGCTGGCTGCGGTGAGGTGGCGGAGTTTCATGAGGTGTCCTTCAAGGTTCGGTTCAGTCACGCACTGCGGCGTGGCAACGGGACGAACTATAAAAGGAGCTCGCGAAATAATCGCCCGGTAAAAGATGTCGCGGTGTTACACCATGGCGGCGCGCCGCCAGCAGCCGGGCTGCGCGGCCGGCTTGCCGTCGCGGCCGGAGTTCCGTGACATCTGGCGACATGGTTTACGCGTGGTTTTTGGCCGGGCAGCCCACTACATTAGCTTCACCCGACGCGATAGCGGCTTTACCCGCAGACGACGCGTCTCACCTCTCAACCCGTTATCTGCCCATCATGTTGACTACTGGAAAAATCGCGCTCTTTGTTACGTTGTTCGTCATTGGTGTCTCGCTGATCGAGGCATGGGTGCTCACCCGCACACAGCGCAATAGCGCTTTGCCGTTCGACTGGTATGAAGTATGGATTTCGTTGGCGGATGTAGCCGGCCGCAAGCTGCTCGCGCTGTTGCCGCTTTCGCTCGCGACGCCGGTCTTCGCCCTTGCCTGGGATCACCGGATCTTTACCGTCACGCTCAACAGCGCGTTGATGGTGTTCCTGCTCTTTATCGGACAGGAGTTCTGCTACTACTGGTATCACCGTGCGTCGCACCGCATCCGCTTTTTCTGGGCGACGCATGCGGTTCATCACTCGCCGAACCAGTTGACGCTTTCGTCTGCTTATCGCCTCGGCCTGACCGGCAAACTGACTGGCTCGGCGATCTTCTTCGCACCGCTCGTGTGGCTCGGTGTGCGCCCTGAAATCGTGCTGGCGACGCTGAGTTTCAATCTGCTTTACCAGTTCTGGCTGCATAACACGTGGACGCCGAAACTCGGCTGGCTTGAATACGTGTTCAATACGCCTTCGGCACATCGCGTGCACCACGCATCGAATGTCGATTATCTCGATGCGAACTTTGGCGGCGTGCTTGTCATCTTCGATCGCCTGTTCGGCACCTATGTGGAAGAACGCGCCGATGAGCCGTGCCGTTACGGTCTCACGACACCGACGCGCTCACGCAATCCGCTTGTCGTCGAATTCGAGCACTGGGTTAGTCTTGCACGGGATATCGCGTCGGCGCGGAGCGTGTGGGCTGCGATCTGCTATGTGATCTTGCCGCCGGGCTGGCGCGCTGATGGTTCCGGCGAAACAACTGAGGCACTGCGTCGGCAGAGCCTGGTTGCAGCGCGTACCGTTCCGGTGAGTACTACCCAGGGACGGTGAGCGATGCTCCCATCAACGCGACACGTCTTGCCTGGCATAAGTCGACTCCCAGCCACCGCCAAGCGCCTTGCAAAGCGTGATCAGATTCGCGTCAGCGGTTGCCTTGCTTTGTTCAAGATTGCTTTCGCCATCGAGCAACTGCCTCTGTACGTTCAGCACGTCGAGATAATCGAGTGCACCGGCCTTGTAACGCTGCTGCGCGACCGACAGTGCGCGCTGGTTCAGAGCCACCACCTCCGTCAATCGGTCACGCCGCTGCTGCTCGGCATCGTAGACCACCAGCGCATCGTCCACCTCGCGCCACGCTTCAAGTACGGTGCGTTGATAGACGATCGCGGCTTCCTGTTGTTGCGCCTCACGCAGATGCAATGTCCCCTTGAGCCGTCCGCCTTCGAAAATCGGCATCGTGATGGAGGGTCCGACAACAAACTGCCCCGACGCCCAGTTGGCGAGGCTCGAGAGCTGCAGACTCTGAAAACCTGCGCTGCCATTCAGCGAAATGCGCGGATAAAAATCGGCCTTTGCCATACCGATCGAGGCAGTGGCAGCATGCAGCTGTGCCTCCGCTTGCCGGATATCCGGTCTGCGTTGCACCAGCTCCGACGGAAAGCCGATGGGTACCTGCGCAGGCAGCTCGGGGACGTCATGCGGCTCGCTCAGTGTTTGCGCGAGCGCGCCTGGCTCTTCGCCGAGTAATACGCCAATCGCGTTGATCGTGGTCTCGCAGCGCGATTCGAGCGTCGGGATCAGGCTCTCGATCGAAGCCACCTGCGCGGAAGCGTTGGCCACGTCCAGATCCGTCGTCACGCCTTCGCGTACCTGGACTTGCGTGAGTTTCGTGGTATCGCGAGCAAGTTCGAGGTTTTGCTTCGCAATGCGCAGCAACGACTGTGTATCGCGAAGCTCGATATAGTCTCGCGCGAGTTCGGCGCGGGCTGACAGCAGCACAGCATTTCGATCCTCGTAAGAAGCTTGCGTCAAGGCAGTCGCAGCTTCCACTCCGCGTCGATTGCGGCCCCAGATATCGAGTTCCCAGGAGGCGTCGAAGCCCGCCTGATAGAGGTTGTACGCCGGCGAACCCTTGGAGCCCGGCAACGGCGCGACGCCAAGCGGCGTATTACCCGAAGCGGATTGTGACTGCGTTTCGGTCGGACTAACCCCGAGCAGCGACAGGATGCCGTTCGGACTTCCGCGCTCGCGGTCATACGACGCAGCGCCGTCCAACGTGGGATATTCTGCTGCACCTGCGACGCGCTGCTCAGCCCGGCTTTGGCGAAGGCGCGCCGATGCCGCGGCCACATCGAGGTTCGCATTGGCCAGTTGCTGTTCGAGCGTATTCAAGGTGGGATCGTTGAACAGGGTCCACCAGTCCGTATCGAAGTCGGTCTCGACAGCCTTGCTTGGAGCCTGCGCCGCCTGAGTGCGATCGAACACTTGCGGCGGCGTGGACGTCACGGGAGGTTCGAAGTTCGGCCCAACCGTACAGCCCGCTATCACGAGGCACGCCAGTATCTCCAACACCAGCGCGCTGAAAGAAAAGCCGTTCGTATTCATTTTCTCTCTCCTGCTTCGGCCAGGGTATCGCTATGCTGACCCACGGCAACTTCCGTTTCGACAGACAGCCCCACGCTCAGCGCAGACGCTGCCTCCTGACCTCGATCGATCGTGATCTTCACCGGCACGCGTTGCACCACCTTCGTGAAGTTGCCCGTCGCGTTGTCGGGTGCGATAGGCGCGAAGGCCACGCCGGTTGCAGGCGCGAGGCTATCGACACGACCATGAATCACAACGCCAGGAAAGCTGTCGACCTTGATGCGTACGCTCTCGCCAGGGCGCATGTTGGTGATCTGGTTTTCCTGGAAGTTAGCAACAACGTAAGCGTCCGAAAGCGGCACGATCGCGAGAACCGGCGCACCTGGCGTCACGAACGCTCCAACCCGTGCGGAACGCCGTCCAACCTTGCCGTCCACCGGGGCGCGAACCTCCGTATAGGACAGATTGAGCTGTGCCTGATCGAGCGCCGCTTCGGCGCGTGCGAGTGCGCCGGCTGCCTTATCGCGTTGGGTACGCAATACGTCGAGATTCTGCTCGGTCGACGCCAGCGCGGCCCGGTCGTGTGCCTGTTGCGCGAGTTGCTCGGCGAGCGTGCTCGACGCGTGCTGTTGCTCTTGGGTTGTTCCCGCACCTGCGTCCGAGAGGTCCTGATATCGCGAGGCGTTGGCTCTTGCAAACCCGATCGACGCATCGTCCGATTTGAGCGTCGCGCTCGCTTGCTCGACCAGCGAGGGCTGCCGCGCGATCTCGGCGTCGTAGTTCGCAACGGACGCCTTTGCCGCAGCCACGTCCGCTTCCGCACTCATCAAAGCGGCCTTGAAGTCGCGATCATCGATACGGACCAGCAATTGCCCGGCCTTGACCGACTCGTTGTCGTTGACGAATACGTCGGATATCTGACCGGCGATACGCGGCGCCACCAAGGTGAAATCGGCTTCAACGTAAGCGTCGTTAGTGGATTCGGTATTCGAGTTGCCGGTCAGGCTTGTGCAAGCCCACGCACCAATGCCGGCCGCAACAAGCAACGCGGCAACACGAATAATCCTGAGGGGAGATTTAGCAGCGGATGACATAAGAACCGTCCTTAGCGTGAAGTGGAGGGCGTCGTGCACCACGGCGGGTAGATCCGCACGGGTAACACGGGCACCAGGAAAAGGAGGGCGATGGCAACACCCGCCATGACCCGGTAAAGATCCGCCGACGTCAGCACCACTGCCTGCTCGTGGATCCGGTGTGCAAGTTCGCCGAGGCTATTTGCTGCGTCGACGCTTTGACTTGCTACAAGCGCGTGGTTGCCTAAATGGTCCACGAGCATGTTCGAATGAAGGTGTTCCCGATCGGTGCTCAGCCCTTCGATGAGCGCCGTTGCCACAGCCGCTGAAAAGGTTTTGAGCGAGTTGAACATCGCCGAAGCAAATGGGCCGTCTGTCGGGGCCAGGCCCGTCGTCACACCCATCAGGATTCCCAGGATTACCATCGGCTGCGCGACGATCTGGATCGATTGAAGCCAGTAGAAGTTGTTGCGAATCCACTCTGAGGTAATGAAGCTCCCCATCAGGCACGTGGCAAGCATGAGGCACAGGCCGATCGCCATGACCCAGCGGTGATCGACCCGCCGCAGATTCAGAACGGCAGCGGTCAGTGGGAGCGTGATCAGGAGCGGGATAGCAACCAGCAACGACAAGGGCGCAGTCTGCAGCGGCCTGTAGGCATGAACGCTCGCGAGATACTGGCCGGGTATTGCGGCCACACCCACCAGCAGGATCACCGCGCCCAGCAGGGTCGTCAGTCCGTGCGTGAAGTTTCTGCGCGACAGCAACTGCAGCTTGAAAAAAGGCAGCGGGTGAAACCACTCGTTGACGAGGAATATCGCAAACAGAAGCCCCCCGCCAATAAACATCACGCGAATGAGCTCGGAATTGAGCCAGTCCAGACGATCGCCTTGCAGCAGGCCCGTCACGAGCATCGCGACGGCCGGAAATCCCGTCAGAAACCCGGTCCAGTTGAATGCCTTGAGCCGTTCGAGTTTGAGGGGATCGGCGGGAAGCCCTTGCTGGATCGCCACACAGCACGCGATACCAAGCGGCACGATTTGCCAGAACGCCATCTGCCAGCCGACATACTCGGTCCACAAAGCAGCGAGCGGCGTGCCGAGCGCCGGTCCAAAGGTCGCCGTGAGGGCGTAGCCCGCGAGGCCGTATAGCTTCACCTTGGGCGGAAGGTAGCGCAGCGCCACGATGATCAGCATCGGGGGCAGACATCCCCCTGCAATTCCCTGCAGGACGCGCAGCGCATAGAGCGTCAGCAGGTTTGGTGCGAAGGGGCAGAGGATCCCGAACAGCATCGTCGCGATCACGGCGCCGATGGTGAATCGCTTGAGCGTGAACGTGATGCCAAACCACGGAGCAAACACCATCGTCGCGACATTGGCTGCTTCGAATAAAGCGGTCAGCCAGGTTCCGTCGTCATGCCCTATCAAGAGCGCGCCCTGAATGTCCGCCAGGGACTGCGCGGTGACCTGTTCGTTGAGAATAGCCAATAAAGACGCGAGCAGCATTCCAACGAGACCAATCGCCAGGCGAAGCGGAAGCGCGGATTGTGCGGGCGCCGCCTGCGCAGGAGCGGCTGTCGTCGTTAAAAGGTTGGCTGTAGTCATGGCAATCCCGTTACTGTTCAGGTTCAATAGGGCTTCTAAATGTCGGTGTTGGAGATCACATGAGAAGCGAAGACTCTCCGGCACCGATAGCGACCGGCGGCCGGGTTACATCTTCGGTTGCGCCTCTTTGAAGTACTGCGGAGCTTCCCGGCGATCGAACATGCCGTACTCCCGGATAACGCGGATATTGCGCACGCGCGATGCATCCGCCGTAGCCGCCTTGGCCAGGAACGCTTCAGCTGCTGCATGGTCGCGCCACGTCAGAACGGCGATGACGTCTCCTGGTGCTAGCAGTGCGTCGAAGACGTCCCAGGAAACGAGGTCAGTCGCGCTCGTATCCACTCCGAGTGATTTCGCCACCTCGTCTGCGCTGCTCTGCTTCACCCATGCCGGCGAGAATTTCCCGTCATGTAGCGTCACTGCCTTACCTTTTCCCGTCTCGGTGACATCCAGGCGCTGTTCGAGCAAGGCGTGTCCCGCGGGCACATGCGTATCGCTAACGGTCTGACCAATGCGCAGGCGATAGTCGGAAAACACGCGGTCGCGCGCAGCCTGCATGATCCTGTTGTGCGTCGCTTCGGTACGCCAGCGGATGAGCGATTTCTCGTCGCGCCAACTCGACAGCGAAAGAAGCCACCCCTCGCGTGTGAGACTGGCGTAGCGGTTGTTGTCGATAAATCCGTCGATTTTGTCCAGTTCAGGACGCAGCATTTTGGCCATGCCGAGATAGGCATCGACCTGCTCGGGGATCGGGTGAACTTCAAGCATTGCGGAGAACATGTGGACCTCTCTCGTTTGGTTAGTCGTACAACGTGTAGAGATTGTCCAGGATCGGCCCGATTCATTGGAGTCCAAACGGGTTGGTATTGGGCCAATGAGTGATCGAAATTTGCCATGCTTTCAAGGACGTTCTGCATAACCCTCACGGCCTGAAAGAGTCTTTTGCAGGCCGATCTCCGGCACCTCGATCACAACGCATAGAATCACGGCTTATGGACGCGTGATGAGGGTAGGGAGCGAAATGGACAAATTGCGTGAGATGGAGATTTTCGTGGCCATCGTCGACCGGGGCAGCTTCACGGGTGCGGCTGACAAAGTTGGCATGTCGTCCGCTGCGGTCTCACGGGCGGTCAATTCGCTGGAATCGCGTCTCGGCACACATCTGCTGGCCCGCACGACCCGAACGGTTCGTCCGACCGATGCCGGCCTGTCATACCTCGAAGCCTGCCGGAAGGTGTTGGACACCATCACGGATGCAGAAGCGACCTTGGCGGCCGATCAACTCAATCCCGTGGGGACGTTGACTATTTCTGCACCGGTCCTGTTCGGCCAGCGATATGTTGCGCCGCTGGTCAACGCCTTCGTGCTGCGTTATCCGGACGTCAACGTCAATGCGGTGTACGCCGATCGAACGACGCGGCTTCTGGAAGAGGGTGTGGATATTGCCATCCGTATCGGCCATCTCGGCGACTCTTCGGCATTCGCCGTTCCGCTAGGCTTTGTGCGGCGTCGGACGTACGCAGCGCCTTCCTATCTCGCCGAGCATGGGGAGCCCCTTCACCCCAGAGATCTGGCCGATCACCACTGTGTATCTTTCACGGGCGTCTCGCTTCCGCTCGAGTGGGCGTTCAACGAGAACGGTTCGCGGCTGCCTGTGAGACTTCAGCCGCGGATGATTGTCGACCTGGGTCCTGCTGCTCTTCTCGCTGCCGTCGATGGAGTGGGAATCGCCCAGTTTCTGTCGTATCAGGCAGCGCCTGATGTAGCCGATGGCAGGCTCCAACCTGTGCTGACCTCATTCGAGCCCGAGGCGACACCGGTGAGCCTGCTTCACGTAGAAAGGCGAAGCACCAGCGGCAAGATTCGCGCTTTCGTGGAGTTCGTGACCGAGGCGCTACGCAAAAACGCGCACCTTCAGGACGTGGACGCTACGGCGACGCGAACTTCCCGGTAGGCGGCCACCAGCGCGTCAAGGCCGAACGCCCGGTTTAATCCGCTTGGATTGGGTACGACCCACGCGCATGCGCCGCCGAAGGGCTTTGTTTGCAGCCCCCAATCGATATCGCGCGTGCCGGAGATGGCCGCGAGTGCCATCTTCCCGAGGAAAACGACGTGTTGCGGGGCGCACCGCTCGATCTTTAGCCGAAAAGCCTCCCCGGCCAGCTCGATCTCCGAGCGCGACAACTCGGCGGCCTGCGCTGTGGCGCGCGGGACCACCGCGGTGAGACCGCAACCGTATCGAAGAAGCGAGCGGTCGTCTTCGGGAAGGATCTGTTCAGGCGTGAAGCCTGCAAGATGCAGCACCCGCCAAAACCGGTTGCCGCGGCCCGCAAAGTGATGACCTGTCGACGCCGCACGCAGACCCGGATTGATCCCGCAAAAGATTACCGACAGGCCCGGTTCAAGGATGTCAGGAAGCGGCTGAATGGAATCAGCTTCGGTCACAGATGAGCCAGTCCTTGAAGCGATATCTGCTTGCCGACACCCTGATTGGCCCACGGTTGCGCGCCGGCCTCGCCGCGGAATCGTTGCCGATATTGTTTCGGGGTGACCTCGAGGCGGCGCGAGAAGGTCGTGCGCATATGTGTGGCACTCCGAAATCCGCATTTGAATGCGACGGTTTTCAGCGGTGCATCCGAGTCTTCGAGCAACTTTCTCGCGGTGTCGACGCGAACCTGTTCGACGAACGCGGAGGGCGTCACCTTGGCATACTTCGCGAATACTCGCGAGAAGGTTCTTCGACTCACCGCAACTGCGCCAGCGAGCTGTTCGATCGATAGCGCTTCGGTGATGTGCTCGGTCACGTAGCGGTGGACCTTGCCGATAATCGGATCTTCATCCCTTCCGCTTCCGACGTATGGGCTGTACTGGGACTGACCACCTTCGCGCTGGATGTAGACGACAAGACGCTTTGCGACGCGCACCGCCAGTTCATGCCCCCAGTCTTCGGCGACAAGCGAGAGGCACAGATCGATGCCGGCCGTCACACCTGCCGAGGTAATCAGGCGTCCGTCACGAACGAAGATCTTGTCGGGCTGCACGGAGGCCTGCGGAAATTCGTGGGCGAGGCGATCTGCGTCCGACCAATGAGTCGTCACTTCCTTGCCGTCGAGCAGTCCCGCATGAGCCAGTACGAATGCACCATTGCAAACGGAGCCAAACCGCGTCGCGTTGCTTGCCTGATTTTGCAGCCACGTCAGGAAGTCACTGGACGGTTGAGCGTCGGGCAATTGCGGGCCGCCTGCGACGAGTAGCAGATCCCATTGCGTGTCGAGGTCCGCGTAGCCGAACGGCACGGAAAGTCCCATCCCGTTCGAGCAGGTCACGGTACCGGCGCGCGCGCCCACCAGCGAGACTTCGTACTTCTGATGTTCGGGCAGGATCGTGTTTGCTTCCGCGAACACGTCGAGGGGGCCTGCAACGTCGAGCGCCTGGACACCATCGAATATGACAATGGCGACTTTCATACCGTGACCTTCGTGGAGTGAATGGACCCGTTTCCGAGCGGTATTGCAGCTTACCGCAATGGCCCAGAAAGAGGGACGCACTAACCGGTAATTGACTTTTGCAGCCGTGTAACAAGCGGACGGGCGTCCAGCCGTGCCTGGCCCAAATCTCACGTTGATTGGCCCGGTATCGTGCCATCCGCGTGTTTCCTCTCCCATGCCGTCTGATTAGACTTTATCCCATGGATACGGCTATAGCCGCCCCTTCGTCGCGGTCTACGTTGACACGGGACGACAACCAGGGACAGGAGTGACGGCGCATGCATGTTGCAATGATGCTCTACGCAGGATTTCGGCTGCTCGAAGTGACGGGCCCGATGGAGGTTTTCCACGAAGCGAACCGCTTGTGCGGCGCAACGATGTACGAGCAGCATCTCGTGGGGCCGTCCCGAGGGCCGGTGGTGTGCTCGAGTGGCGTGGCGGTTAGCACGACTGAGTGTCTGCTGGATGTGAGCGCTCCATTTGACATCGTCGTAGTGCCAGGTTCGCCGGTGGTCGGCCCGAGGCACGCGCATCGCGAGCTGGTGGAGTGGCTCAGTGACGCCGGCCGTCGGGTGCGAAGGCTCGCGTCGGTGTCCAATGGGGCCTTTTTAATCGCGCGCGCCGGCCTCGCCGACCATCGCTCGCTGACCACGCATTGGCGCGACGCCGAACGTCTCTCCAGCGACTACCCCTTGGTACACGTCATGAGCAATCAAGGCTGCGTGAAGGACGGCAACCTCCACTCGTCGCGCGGCATCAGTGACGGTATGCGGGTCGCGTTGGCCCTGGTCAGGGAGGACCTTGGTGACGAATTCGCCACGAGCCTCGCACGGTCATTGTCGAGGCAGTCATGACCCGGGACCCTATCGTCGAATGTGACGGATCTGCCTTTCACGAGCCGATGGTCGAAATGAAATGTATGTTTGACGAAAATCTGATCCATAAGGCACTCGCAAATCCGTTCCGGCGCGAGATCTTGAGATGGTTAAAGACGCCAGAAGAATACTTTTTGCGAAGTCGAATCGATCTTGGATGCGGGGTACCTTTAAACGCAATTCACGCGCTCAGTGGGCTATCCCAGTCGACCGTGTCGGCCCACCTTGCGACCCTGGTCGAAGCCGGACTGCTTGTTTCGACGCGCGTCGGTCAGTGGATGTTTGTGATGCGAAACGATGAAGTGATTCGCGCCTTCGCGGAACAGATAAGGAAAGAAATATAGTCGCATCAGATGGTTAAGGCTGCATCCAGCTGAGGGCACGAACGCTTGCAACGATCTCCATCGCACGGTGGCGGCAGGCCTCAAGGCCTGGCCGAGTTGAAGGCGCCGTCCGCCCATGCTTGTAACGACGATCCCCGTTACAATTAAGTTTTCCCTGAATAACCATGATCGTCGTGATCATTGGGCCGATGTCGGGAACCCGCGGCGAACACACACGGAGGCGTAGAGCATGAGCGAATCACAAGTCACCATTCAGGAACAGGAAGGTGCCTGTAAGGCGTGGGTCCTGACGCCCGAAGGCGAGGGCAAATGGCCCGCTGTGATCTTCTACATGGACGCGTTTGGCATCCGGCCAGGCATGCTCCAGATGGCAAAGCACGTGGCGAGCAAAGGGTACGTTGTGCTTCTGCCCGACCTGTTTTACCGCTTCGGAGCTTACGGGCCGCTTGACCCCAAGGAAGTGCTGAAGGGCGACTTCCGTGCCACCGTTGGGCCCATGATGGCGAGCAGCGACAACCACAAAGCCGCTGAAGACACCGCGGCCTTTATCGAATACCTCGATACGCGCACTGATGTAGCCGGTAAGAAGATTGGCACCGTCGGTTTCTGCATGGGCGGCGGCATGGCACTCACGGCAGCGGCTTACTACCCGGATCGCGTTGTTGCGGCGGCGAGCTTCCACGGCGGCAATCTCGCGACCGACCAGCCGACGAGTCCCCACCTGCTTCTCGACAAGATCAAGGCCGAGCTTTACATCGGCATTGCCGACAACGATCACAGCTTCCCGCCCGAAATGGGCGAGCGCTTCGAAGCCGCACTGGGCGCCGCGGACGTGAAGCACAAGAGCGAACTGTACAAAGGCAAGGCGCACGGCTGGATGAAGCCGGACATGCCCGTCTACGACGCAGAGGCGGCCGAGCGGGGCTGGAAGGAGCTGTTCGCGTTGTACGCTCGAACGCTCAAATAACAGTTCCTGATGCGCGGGAGACTCAGCGCGCAGTGAGCCGTCGGGCTTGAACCGGTACCTTTGATTGCTGTGCAGATCCGCAAACACCGTTCTGATAAAGACGGTGGATTGCGGATTGAACAGATCAGATCAAATGGCTAGTCCGGGTGTTCAGCGCCCGGCCGCTTTGGAAACAGGATGCCTTCCTTGACCTGCGTCCCCGGTCTTACGCCATGACCCCAAGGCAGATTCCACTGCGCTTCGGCGGAAACCCCAAGCAAGCCTCGCAACTCCTCCATCTTGCCCGGCATCACAGGATGCAAAAGATTGCTGACGCTGCAAAGCGCTTCTAACAGCGTATAGAGCACCGTATCCAACTGGTCCGACGCGTTGGAATCCTTCGCCAGTGCCCATGGCGCGCTACTCGCAACGTAGCCGTTCAGGTGTTTGACGAAATCCATTACCTGTTCCACCGCGCGACTCAGTTTCATTTCTTCCACTAGCGCCAGAACGATGCCGGGCAGTTCGTTCGACCAGCCGATGATCGCTTCCTCGCGCGCTTCATAGGCCTTCGGCGCAGGCACCGTGCCGCCGCGATATTTCATCGCCATGGCCAGCGTGCGTGCGGCCAGATTGCCCAGGTCGTCGGCGAGATCCCGATTCAGGCGTTGTTCGATCACTGCGTTACTAACGATTCCGTCGAAGCCGAAGCTGACCTCCCGGATTAGCGTGTAGCGCAGCGTATCGACACCGTAGGTATCGGCGGCCTCCAGCGGATCGACGCCATTGCCGAGCGACTTGCTCATCTTGCGACCATCGGAACCGAGCAGGTGCCCGGAAACATGCAAACGCTGATACGGCGCGATTCCTAACGCATGGGTCATGCTCAACCAGAAGAGCGTGTGCGTGCGCAGGATGTCCTTGCCGATCACATGCCGCACCGACGGCCAGTAATCAGCGAAGGCAGGCTGGTCGGGATAACCCAGCGGCGAAACGTAGCTGAGGAGCGCGTCGAACCATACGTACGTAACATGTCCGGCATCCCACGGAATCGGGATGCCCCAGTCGAGACGATCCACGGGACGCGAAATACTCAGGTTACCTATCGGCTGTTCCAGCAGCTTCAATATCTCGTTACGGTATTGCACGGGCTGAATCAGGTCTGGCGTGTCCAGCAACAGCTGACGCATCCATTCGCGATGTGCTTCCATGCGGAAGAAATAATTGGGTTCGCGCCGCAACACAGGCGGTTCCTTGTCTTCAGGAAGTTTGCCATCCACCAGTTCCTTCTCAGTGACAAAGCGCTCCTGACCGATCGAATAAAGCCCCTCGTAGTCCGCCAGGTAGATATCCCCTGCATTAAAGAGCCGTGTCAGGCAATCGGACACCACCCCGGCGTGCGCGGGGTTCGTGGTGCGAACGAATATGTCGGGCTTGACTGCCAGGCGACGCCACGCTTCCTTGAAGCTCTGTGCGTGGTGTTCCACAAACACTTGCGGCGCCTCGTTAGCCTGCAGGGCAGCCTTGGCGATCTTCTCGCCGTGCTCGTCAGCGCCCGTTAGCAGCAGCACCTGGTGACCGGCAGCACGCAGGTATCGGGCCATGATGTCGGCGTGCACGCTGGCGTAAGCATGGCCCAGATGCGGCCGGTCGTTCACGTAGTAAATCGGCGTGGTGATGTATCGGTACGACATTGCTGCTCCAAAAAAGAAAAGGGACGCCTGCGGCGTCCCTTTTTCAGAAGCAAAAAAGCCCTCAGCGCCCGGGGGGAGAACCTGCCAGGGGCATACGCATCGAACGAAGGAGGACTTGGCTAGCTTGCATTGTGTTGGGGTTAAATTCAACGAAGAATCGGCGGATTCATCCGCGATGGATGAATCCTGCCAGCTAATTTAATGGTTGTCTAGCGCCGGGCGCGTCGATTGTTGCTTGCACTTGCATGGCGCATGCAGTCTCCCTAAACCGTCCTCAACATCCCACCATCGACAAAGTAGGTCGACCCGACGCTGTAGCTAGCCTTGTCGGAACAAAGAAACACAATAAAGTTGGCCAACTCTTCCGGAGACGCAAACCTGCGGATAGGCGCGTGCTCGTCCGCGACCTGCTGCAGATGTCCCTCCCAATCACCGCCTGAATCCTGCGTCAACTGCCTGGCGGTCTTGATCCAGTCGGGTGTGAGCACGAGCCCCGGATTAATCGTATTCACGCGGATGTTGTCCTCTATGAATTCGTTCGCCATATTCTTCGACAACATCATCAACGCCGCTTTCGTCACGTTATAGATCGGCTCGTAGCCGAGCGGCTGTGTTGCGCAAATCGATGCGTTGTTCAGGATCGTGCCGCCGCCGCGTGCTTTCATTAAAGGTACGAGGCCGCGTGCGATGCGCACTGCAGCCATCACGTGAAGATCCCAGTATGCGAGCCACTTTTCATCGGGCGCGTTCATGATCGTTTCGTTGCTGCCCGTGCCCGCGTTATTGAAGACAATATCCGCGCCTCCGAAATTTTCCTTCGCGGCGGCAACCAGTTTGTCGACGCCTGCCGAAGTCGACACATCGCAAGCGACCGGCACAGCGGTCACGCCGAACTTCGTTGCGATGCCTGCTGCGGCAGCGGACAGGCGCTCCTCATTGCGCGCCGCGAGCAGAAGATGCGTGCCTTCCGCTGCGAACGCCTCTGCCACAGCCAGCCCGATACCCACGCTGGCTCCCGTCAATACGGCCACCTTACCGCGTAAATTCAGATCCATTTCGTTGTCTCCGTTTTTGATAGTCCAGGCTCGACGCCTAAGGCTGCTTTGGCGTCATTGACCTCACCACTGTGCTTGCGCAGAGCTGCGTTGTAAAGGCCTTCGCCTGTTGCGTATGTGCATGTCTGGCTCGCCGGATACGCATGAAGGTGATAGCTGGTAGAGTCGCAAATACCGGCTTTGGAGGTATTTACGCCATGCGCATTTCTGTGCTCGCTCTTGAAGGGCTCTTCGATACGGGGCTCACTGTCATGCTCGACGCGTTCGGGCTCGCCAACAAATTCTCGGCCACGCAACTAGGTGGCACACCGCGTTTCGATGTATCGATCGTAGGCGTGCGCAAGCGGGTTCGGTCCGGACAAGGGCTGACGATACCTGTGCAACCCGTAACGGCAGGTTTGAAACCGGACTGGGTAGTTGTTCCGGCATTGAGCACTGGCACGCCTGAGGAGCTCATTCCCGCTCTCACGAGACCGGATGTGGTTCAGGCCAAAGCGCAACTGCTGAAATGGCATGCCGAAGGAGCGCTGATCGCCGCGTCCTGTATCGGAACATTTCTTGTGGCGGAAACCGGACTTCTCGATCAGCAGGAAGCGACGACGACGTGGTGGCTCGGCCCGCTGTTTCGACAACGCTACCCCAATGTGTCGCTCGACGAGTCTCGCATGCTGGTACCGTCGGATGTAGGCGTGACAGCCGGCGCGGCTTTGGGACATCTTGATCTCGCCCTCTGGCTGATACGGCGCGCGAGCCCCGAGTTGGCCACGCTCGTCTCGCGTTATCTGCTGGCCGACATACGCTCCTCGCAGGCGCCGTACATCATTCCCAATCACCTCGCGCAGGCAGATCCGCTGATTCAACGCTTCGAACAGTGGTCGCGGAAAAATCTTCGCTCGGGCTTTTCGCTCCAGGAAGCTGCCAGCGCACTCGCGACGAGCACGCGCTCGCTGCAACGCCGTTGCCAGGAGGTGCTTGGCAAATCGCCGCTTGCCTACTTCCAGGACCTGCGAGTCGAGCACGCACAATCGCTTCTGCGCGGGGGACGCCTCGACCTCGAAGCGATCGCAAGCGAAGTCGGCTACGGCGATGGTGCGACATTGCGTACGCTGCTGCGCCAACGTCTGGGACGGGGTGTGCGCGACCTCCGTTCCGACCTGCTCTGACACGCGGATGCGCCTGGCGCGAATGGCTCTAAAGTTGGCGTTTGTGACTGTGTGAGTTCTAGGGTTCAGAGACTAGACTCGACAGAGACTAGACTCGATCGCGCTGTTTGCAGCAATGAACACGCAGTCTCTGTCAATGAACGTTGAACCAGGAGTTATCCATGAAAGTTTTTGCCATCGCATCCGCCAAGCCGACCCTCACACCGGAGAAGCTCCAGCAGCATATGCCAAACGAAGTTCCGGCCACACTCAAGCTCTATCTCGACGGCAAGGTCGAGCAGTTCTGGTTTCGTGAGAAGGGCGGTCCGATCTTTCTGATGAACGTCGAATCGGTCGAGCAAGCCAAGGCGACGCTCGATACGTTGCCGCTCGTGGCTGACGGCGTCATGAGCTACGAACTGTTGCCAGTCGGCCCGCTGGCCCCGCTTGGCATGCTGATCCAGAACAAGTGAAGTCAGTGAAGTCATAAGCCGGAGCTTATGGCGATCCGTTTGACGTGTTGGATCTCGTTGAAGAACCATTCGATGAGATTTCACCGATGATGGATCGCCTGCAGTTACGGCATCCGTAGCCGCATCGAGATGTGCATCACGAAGGAGTACGAAGATGGACGACGCAGCAGAGATCACCCGGCATTACGAGCGCGAGAGCCTGGTCGAGCACCTTTGCTCGGCTCTGGCCAAAAGCGGACTCGGCGAGAAACAACTCTCTGCGCGAGATCTTGCTCAACTTGACCAGTTTCATTCGCGCGGCCTCGCGGCCACCGTAGAACTGGCGAAGGCGTTGCCGATCACCGAGGCGACCCGTGTTGTCGATATCGGATCTGGGCTGGGCGGCCCGTCGCGCTATCTGGCGGAAACCTATGGCTGCACGGTGCACGGCGTCGACCTCAGTCAGTCGTTCGTCGAGGCTGCTACGTTTCTGGCCGAGCGTTCGGGTCTCGGAGGCAAGGTCACGTATCAGCGCGGCAACGCGCTCTCGCTGCCGTTCCCCGCCGACGCTTTCGATCTCGCGTGGACGCAGCACGTTGCCATGAACATTAGCGACCGCGCTGCGCTTTACGGTGAAACATGCCGCGTTTTACGTTCTGGCGGCCATTTCGCCATCTTCGATGTCATCGCTGCATCCAACGAACCCCTGCATTTCCCTGTGCCGTGGGCGAGCGTGCCTGAGTCAAGCTTCCTGGTGACGGCGGACGAGATGCGCACTGTTCTCGCTAAGGAGGGGTTCCGCATCACGTCTTGGACCGACTGCACGGAAGCCGGGATCAGCTGGTTTCTGGAGCGCGAAGCCGAACGCAGGCAGTCTTCGACGCCACCCTTGCTTGCACTCGGCGCTGTGATGGGCCCCGAGTTCGGGCAAGCGACCGTCAACCTTCGCCGCAATCTGAGCGAGGGGCGTGCGGCGCTTATCCAGGCTATCTGCGAAAAGGTCTGAGGATGCTTGAGCCAGAAGGTGCGACAATGTTTTGCGACTTCCATGTAGTCGATGCACTCTGCCGCGTTGTTCATCCCGTGCCGACGGTCGCCACGAACCCCACTCTGGAGGCTTCCGATCCATGTCGCTCATCAATTACATCACGCAGATCCAGTTCGATTTCGGCGCGATTGCGAAACTGCCTGACGAATGCACACGGATCGGTATCAAACGACCTCTGATCGTCACCGACGCGGGCGTGAAAGCCGCGGGCCTCATTGACAAGGTGCTCGTTGCTCTTCGGGCAGATCACGAGCCCCCTATCTTTCTGGACACCCCTCCTAACCCCAACGAACGGGCTGTGCGGGCCGCTGTCGCGATGTACAAGGAGAATCAGTGCGATGGCGTCATTGCGGTAGGAGGGGGCAGTTCGATCGATCTGGCCAAGGGCGTCGCAGTGTGCGCGACCCACGAAGGGCCTTTGCGCCAGTTCGCGCTTATCGAAGGTGGCTTGCAGCGCATCACAGCGGCTACGGCGCCGGTTATCGCAGTCCCAACGACTGCCGGTACGGGCAGCGAAGTGGGGCGCGGCGCCATCCTGATTCTCGATGACGGCCGCAAGCTCGGCATCATTTCCCCCTACGTCGTGCCCCGTTCCGCAATCTGCGATCCGCAACTCACGTTAGGGTTGCCCGCGCAGCTCACCGCAGCAACGGGAATGGATGCGATTGCCCATTGCATCGAGACGTTCCTGTCGCCGGCGTTTAACCCGCCTGCCGATGGCATCGCCCTCGACGGACTTTGGCGTGCATGGCGTCACATCGAGATTGCAACGTGTGACGGCAGCAACGTCGCCGCACGTCTGAACATGATGAGCGCTTCATTGCAGGGAGCGCTTGCCTTCCAGAAAGGGCTGGGATGTGTCCATAGCCTGAGCCACTCGCTGGGCGGCATCAATCCGAAACTGCATCACGGAACGTTGAACGCGATCTTTCTTCCCGCGGTGATCCGCTTCAATCGCGAAGCCCCTACAGTCCAGGGCGAAGGGAAAATGGTGCGGTTAGCAGGCGCAATGGGGCTGGAATCGCCAGCGAACGTAGAAAGCGCGATTGAGCGCATGACGGCCGACCTGGGGCTGCCGACTCGTTTGTCGACGCTTGGGGTCGAGCGCGAGCAGTTCGACAGGATTATCGAAGGCGCACTCGCCGATCATAGTCACAAGACTAATCCGCGCGAGGCAAGCCCTGCGGACTATCGGGCCATGCTCGAAGAGTCGTTCCAGGGGTTCTAAAGAAGAAGGTGCGCCGGCACGACTGCTTGCTGGTAGCCGTATCGGCGCGTCCTTATCAGTGGTTATGGCGCGATTCGCCGCGCGTTTCCAGGATGTTGAGATACAGCGTTGCCGGCTCGAGGCATGCGCCGCTCGCCTGCTGACCTACCATGCTGCGATAGATCTCTTCCCACGGCGTTTTGTTCTGCAGAACAGGCGCTTTCCACTGTGCGCGGCGTGCTGCCAGTTCGCTCTCGGGGATCATCACGTCGACCTTGCGCGAGTTCAGGTCGATGCGGACCCGATCGCCGGTTCGCAGCAACGCAAGCCCGCCGCCGACTGCCGCTTCCGGCGAAACGTTGAGAATCGAAGGCGTGGCCGAGGTACCGCTTTGACGGCCGTCGCCAAGAGTCGGCAGCGTGTCGACACCTTGCTTGAGCAACGCCGCAGGCGGCTGCATGTTGACCACCTCGGCACCGCCCGGATAACCGACCGGCCCGCAGTTGCGAATCACGAGGATAGAGCGCTCGTCGACGCCCAGTTGCGGATCTTCGATGCGCGCATGGTAGTCCTCCGGCCCCTCGAATACGATCGCTTTACCTTCGAACACATCGGGATGCTCAGGATCGGCGAGGAAGCGTTTGCGGAACGCCTGGTCGATCACGCTGATTTTCATCACGGCGCTATCGAACAGGTTGCCGGACATCACCACGTAACCCGCTGCTTCCTTGAGCGGCTGCTGGTAGCTGCGGATCACTTCGCGATCGGGCTCGACGACTTCCGCCAGATCCTCGGCAAGCGTGCGGCCGGAAACCGTACGCACATCGCCGTTCAGCTTGCCTGCGTTGAGCAGCTCGCGCATCACGGCGGGAACGCCACCTGCGCGATGGAATGCTTCGCCCAGAAAGCGGCCGGCCGGCTGGCAATCGACAAGCAGCGGAACGTCCGGTCCCAGTCGTTGCCAGTCGTCGAGCGAATGTTCGACGCCCATGTGCCGTGCGATCGCGACCATATGGATCGGACAGTTCGACGATGCACCAAGTGCGGCAGCGGCCACGACCGCGTTTTCGAAAGCCTCTTTGGTCATGACATCCGACGGGCGCAGATTCTCCGCGACCATCTCGACGATGCGTTTGCCCGTGCGATACGCCATCCAGCCGCGCTCGCGATGCGGCGCTGGAATCGCCGCGCAGCCCGGCAGCGACATACCCAATGCTTCGGCGAGCGAGTTCATCGACAGGGCGGTGCCCATCGTATTGCAGTGACCCGCCGAGGGTGCCGACGAGGACACCATTTCCATGAATTCCTCGTAGTCGATCTCTCCACCGGCGAGGCGCTTGCGCGCGTCCCAGATGACGGTGCCGGAACCTGCGAGCTTGCCGTGCCACCAGCCGTCGAGCATCGGGCCGCCCGAGAGCACGATGGCCGGGATATTCACGGTCGCCGCCGCCATCAGGCACGCCGGCGTGGTTTTGTCGCAACCGGTGGTGAGCACGACACCGTCGATGGGATAGCCGTGCAGGATTTCGACGAGGCCGAGGTACGCCAGATTGCGGTCGAGCGCGGCAGTGGGGCGCTTGCCCGTCTCCTGGATCGGATGGACCGGAAACTCAAGGGGGATGCCGCCGGCGTCACGAATGCCGTCGCGCACACGCGTCGCCAGCTCGAGATGGTGGCGGTTACATGGCGCAAGGTCCGACCCTGTCTGCGCAATCCCGATGATCGGTTTGCCCGACTGCAGCTCCTCTCGGGTAATCCCGTAGTTCATGTAGCGCTCGAGATACAGCGCCGTCATGCCCGGATCGGCGGGATCGTCGAACCAGCGGCGGCTGCGCAGGCGTGACGGTGAACCATTCTGAGGACTGTCGGGGGATGAGTGGTTTGACATGCTGTTATTCCGTTCGGCTTGTGGAGGCTTGTGGATATAGGCGCCCTCTGAGCAGCGCAACCGCCATACGGGAAGGCGAATTGCCATTCTAGAGCGCATTGGGCCCGGAGCGCATCGGGCCGGGCCGTGTCTTTCGGAAAACCCTGGGAATCACGTGGACGGCCGGGTCGGTCTGTCATAGCAGGTATGAACCCAACTGCATAGCTCGTCATGGCTCCTTGTCCGATACTGGTCTCAAGCGCCGAGACGTGACGGCGCAATGAAACGCGTTAAACCAACCGGAGGAATTCGACATGAGCAATCGTATCGCGATCGTAACTGGGGCCAGCCGTGGGATCGGACGGGCAACTGCAATTCGCCTCGCTAAAGACTTTGGCGGCCTTGTGTTGGTGGCCCGCAGCACGGAGTTGCTGGAAGAGACTGCCGAGGCGGTGCGCGCCGCGGGCACCGAACCGCTGCCGCTGGGCGCGGACCTGCGCATACCGGCCGCCGCCAAGGAAACCGTCGACCAGACACTGGCGAAGTTCGGGCGTATCGACGCGGTGGTGAATATCGCCGGCGCGGTTCCTCAGATCGATGTGCTCGACATGACGGACGAGCAGTGGGACGACGGCTTTGCGCTGAAATTGCATGGCGCGCGGCGGCTCGCGGTTCACGCGTGGGAGTCGCTCAAGAAGTCGGAAGGCTCGGTCATTTTCACATCGGGAAATTCGGCCCAGGCCCCGAAGTCGGGTTACGGCGCGGTTGGGACAGTCAACGCGGCGATCGTCGCGATGGCCAAGGCTTTCGCAGATCGCGGCATTGCGGACGGCGTGCAGGTGAATAGTGTGCTGCCGGGCCCGGTGATGACCAATCGTCGCCGCACGTATATGGAGAAGTACGCGCCGGCTCACGGTATGACGCTGGAAGAAGCGCTCGAGAAGTTTCCCGCGCAAGTCGGCATCACGCGTTACGGCAATCCTGAGGACATCGCGGAATTGATGGCGTTCGTGCTGTCGCCAGCGGGCCGCTGGATGGTGGGCTCGGCGTTGCGGATGGATGGCGGCGAAATCAAAGGCGTTTGAGGTTCAGACGGCTGGCGGAGTTCGGGCAACGGAGGCAGTCATGGAATTGCGAGCAAAGCAGTATTTCGACGAGCGTGCGACTCAGGAAATGAAAGAGAACCTGAAGCCGCAGGACCGGACGCTTCAGGAGAGGCTGGCGTACGCCTGTCGCATCCTCGCGATGACGGGTCAGGAAGCCGGACTGGCCGGGCAGATCACGGCTCGTTCGGACAAGCCGAAATGCTATTGGACGCTGCGTTTCGGCTTGGGCTTCGATGAAGCGACGGCCGACGATTTCATCGAGGTCGATGCCGATCTGAACACGATCAGCGGCAAGGGAATGGCCAATCCCGCGACGCGTTTTCATCTGTGGGTCTACGAAGCGCGGCCGCAGACGAATGCGATCATCCATACGCATTCGCCGTATGTGTCCGCGTTGGTCGCAGCGCGTCAGCCGCTGGTGATCGCGCAGATGGACATGACCCCCCTGCATAATGACTGCGCGTTTTTGGCCGACTGGCCCGGTGTACCGATCGCCGATCAGGAAGGGGTGATCATTTCGAAGGCGCTCGGCGACAAGCGTTGCATTCTGCTGGCTCATCATGGCCAGCTCACGACGGGTGCGTACGTCGAAGAGGCTACGTATCTCGCTGTGTACCTGGAGCGGGCAGCTCGCATGCAAGTGCGCGCGCGCGTGTTTGGCCCGATTACGCCGGTGCCCGACGACCTCGCGGCCGAGGCACACGATTATCTGCTGAAGCAATCGATCGTGAAGGGTACGTTCGATTACTGGTGCCGTCAGGCGGACCGGGTGTGAGCGGGTGGTTTCATTAGGCGTGGCATAGTGCCGGCAGGAGAAGCGTGAATCGCTTAAAGGTTGCGGCGCCGTTCAGCCGCACGCAATGCCAGGAAGACCGAATGAAAGCCAACGTCGATCACCAGGTGCGCCTGTTTGTTGAGATCGCGAACAGCAAGTCGCTGTCCGCTGCGGCCGAGGCGCTATCGCTGACGCAATCGGGTCTGAGCCGGCAGCTTTCGAGCCTCGAGAGCTACATCGGTCAGCCGCTCTTCGTGCGGCACGGGCGTGGCGTGGAGCCCACCGAGGCCGGACAGAAACTGCTGGAGGCTGCATCCTCGGCGTATCAGCTGGTCGATAGCACGTTGGTACAGTTGCGCGACCAGCACGGCGTGACCGCCGGCAGCCTGAACGTCGCCACCATTCATACGCTGAGCTACTACTTCATGGCCGAGGTGGTGGCGCGATTCATGGCGCAGCGGCCTAAAGCGAACGTCGCATTGCTCGGACGCAGCTCGCCCGGCGTGGTTGAACTGGTCGAGGCGGGCCGCGCGGAGATCGGCTTCGTCTACGATTCGGCGGTCGCCTCCGACGAGCTGGAAATCACTCCGCTGTTCGAGGAGGAAATGAGTTTCGTGGTGCACGAGAATTCGCGGTTTGCGACACTCGCCAGTGTCTCGTTGAACGAAGAGACCCCTCCGCTGGTCGTCTTTCCCGCGGGCTATGCGTTGCGCCGTATGCTGCATAGCCGGGCTTTCAATGCCACTGTCGCGGCTGAAGTCGAGACAGTGGATGCGATGCTAAAACTCGTTTCGCTGACCAACGGTCAGTGCATCTTGCCCAGTCTGATTCCTGAAAAGTTGCTGCGCGAATACGAACTTAAACGTATTCCGATCGAGGAGCCGGTGATGCGCCGGCGTATCGTCGCCATTACCCGGCGCGGCCGGCCGCTTTCGGCGATGACCTCGCTGATTCTCGAGATTGCCCGCGCAAGCGCACCCACAGCGTAGCGCGCAGCGCACTGTGACGTCGACGACCAGATTGCGCTATCTTATGGGGAGCGCTGCGTAGTGGATCAGGTGTGTTCCGTTTCAGTGATCAATCGAGACTCTCGTCGCCCGGAGGCGTCACCATGAATACCGTTTTGGATGAGCAGGCAACCCGGGACCTGATCGCTCGGCTTTACGATGCGTTTTCGCGCAGGAGCGTCGAGTTATTGCGTCAGGTGGTCGCGGCCGATTGGGAGTACATTCCCGAGCCTGCAGGTGCCCAGCCGGGACCGGATCAGATGACCGCGGTCTTCGCAAGGATCGATAGCGCGTTGCCCGACATGTCGATTCAGCTGCTGGACGTGCTCATTCACGGCGATCGCGTTGCCGTCCGGGCGGAAGTAAGCGGCACACAGTCAGGCAAGCTGCTCGGTATCGAGGCTACTGCAAAGCCAGTGAAATTTGCGATTCATTCCTTTCATGAAATCCGCGATGGCCTGGTCGCCAAGACCTGGCATATCGAAGACTGGCTTTCGGTATTCAGGCAGCTCGGCGCGTTTCCTCAAGGCGTTCCGGGCGGTTGAGCCGTGTTGACACTTTGGGCGCGGGGCGATGTCTCGAGATTGACGCCGGAATTTTGCTGCACCTGCACCTTGAAGCCGCAACGTGTTCGGCTATCAGTCCGTTTGGAAGAATTAATACTCGCAGTGCGCGCCCGAACGCTAAACTGGGTTGAGTAGTCGAAGCTTAGCCGAGCAGTTGAGTGAAAACGATCTCAAGGAGAAAGCGCATGTCGACTGAAACGAAGTGCCCGTTCAACCACACCGCTGGTGGCGGCACGTCGAACCGAGACTGGTGGCCCAATCAGCTAAGCCTGAAAATCCTGCACCAGCATTCGTCCTTGTCCGATCCCATGGACAAGGACTTCAACTACGCTGAAGCGTTCAAGAGTCTCGATCTGGCGGCCGTCAAGAAAGATCTTCTCGCGGTAATGACCGATTCAAAGGACTGGTGGCCGGCGGACTTCGGCCACTACGGCCCTTTGTTTATCCGCATGGCATGGCATAGCGCAGGCACCTACCGCATTGCGGACGGCCGTGGCGGTGCCGGCGGTGGTCAGCAGCGCTTTGCGCCGCTCAATAGCTGGCCTGACAACGTGAGCCTCGACAAGGCGCGCAGGCTGATCTGGCCGGTCAAGCAGAAATATGGCAAAAAAATCTCCTGGGCCGACCTCATTGTCCTGACGGGCAACGTCGCGCTGGAGTCGATGGGATTCAAGACGTTCGGCTTCGCCGGCGGCCGCGAGGACTCGTGGGAACCGGATGACGACATCTATTGGGGCACTGAGACCAAGTGGCTCGACGACAAGCGCTATACCGGCGACCGTGACCTCGAAAACCCGCTTGGCGCCGTTCAGATGGGCCTGATTTACGTCAACCCGGAAGGCCCGAACGGCAACCCCGATCCGCTCAAGGCCGCCCGCGATATTCGCGAGACGTTTGCCCGCATGGCGATGAACGACGAAGAGACGGTGGCGCTAATCGCAGGCGGCCATACGTTCGGCAAAACCCACGGTGCAGGCGATGCGACGCTTGTGGGCCCCGAGCCGGAAGCGGCCCCGCTCGAGCAGCAGGGGTTTGGCTGGAAGAGCGCCTACGGCAGCGGCAAGGGCCGTGACGCTATCACCAGCGGTCTGGAAGTCACCTGGACCACTACGCCGACGAAGTGGAGCAACGACTTCTTTACGCATCTGTTCGGCTACGAATGGGAATTGACGAAGAGCCCGGCCGGTGCGCATCAATGGAAGCCGAAGGGCGATGCAGGCGCGGGTACGGTGCCCGATCCGCAGGACCCGTCAAAGCCGCGTGCGCCGTCCATGCTGACCACGGACCTCGCGCTGCGTTTCGATCCGGCTTACGAGAAAATTTCACGGCGCTTCTTGGAAAATCCGGACCAGTTGGCCGACGCGTTTGCGCGAGCCTGGTTCAAGCTGACGCACCGCGACATGGGGCCGCTCGCACGTTATCTCGGTCCGGAAGTGCCGAAAGAGGAGTTGCTCTGGCAAGACCCTGTGCCTGCGGTCAATCATCCCTTGATCGATGAGCAGGACATCGCCGCGCTCAAGAGCACGATCCTCGCTTCAGGGTTGCCGGTGTCGCAACTGGTTTCGACGGCCTGGGCATCGGCGTCGACGTTCCGCGGCTCGGACAAGCGTGGCGGTGCAAATGGTGCTCGAATCCGTCTCGCGCCGCAGAAAGACTGGGAAGTCAATCAGCCGGCTCAACTGGCGACGGTGCTCGAAACACTCGAGGGTATCCAGCGCGAGTTCAACGGCGCACACGCGGGTGGCAAGCAGGTTTCGCTCGCCGACCTGATCGTGCTGGCCGGTTGTGCCGGCGTCGAAAAGGCGGCGAAGAATGCCGGCCATGACGTGAAGGTTCCGTTTTCACCGGGCCGCACGGATGCGTCACAGGCGCAAACCGATGTGGATGCTTTCGCGGTGCTCGAACCGCTTGCCGATGGTTTCCGCAACTATCTGAAGGGCAAATACACGGTCACAGCCGAAGCGCTGCTGGTGGACAAGGCGCAATTGCTGAAGCTGACCGCGCCGGAACTGACGGTGCTTCTTGGCGGCTTGCGTGTTCTGAACACCAACTTCGGTCAGACCCAACATGGTGTCTTCACGAAGCGTCCGGAAGCGCTGACCAACGACTTCTTCGTCAATCTGCTCGATATGGGCACGGAGTGGAAGCCGGTATCGGACGCTAACGATGTGTTCGAAGGTCGTGATCGTGCAACGGGTGCGCTCAAGTGGACCGGCACACGTGTCGATCTGATCTTCGGCTCACACTCGCAGCTTCGGGCTTTCTCCGAAGTCTATGGGAGCGCGGACGCGCAGGAGAAGTTTGTTCATGACTTTGTCGCGGTCTGGAACAAGGTGATGAACAGTGACCGCTTTGACCTTGCTTGAGCCTGCAGGTCAGGTTTTAAAGTTCTTAAGCTGAAGTGTGAAGCGGCCGGTCGCTGTGACCGGCCGCTTTTTTTTTTGCGCGCCAACGCGGCCCTACCAGAGCACGTCTTTCGCTTGCACCAATTCAACACGCGTCGATACACCGCTAAGCGCGATCAGGTGAATCATCTCGGTTACGGTTGTGCAGCAATCGGCCAGAATCTTCACGGAATACTTCTCCGCTGCCTTCGAGATCGACGTGTGCGTGACGCAGTTTTGCGTCATCATTCCGCAGATCAGAAGTTCTTCGGCATCCAGTCGCGTCAACGTTTCCTCGAGTGTCGTGCGGTGGAACGCGTCAGCAAAAGACTTGATGACGACAGGTGCATCCGGCGCGGCTGCGAGTATGCGTGGGTGAATTTCGACGCCCGGCGTCGCTTCGTTGAAGAACGGTGCAGTACCCTTGGTCTTGTCAGCAACGTGCTGGATCAGAACGACCGGAATGTCCTTCGCCTGGGCCTGCGCGATCGCAGTTTCGGTTTTGGCCAGAGTGGCGTCGGCGTTCCATAGCGGGAATTTGCCTTCAGGGAAGTAATCGTTCTGCAGGTCGATGACGATCAACGCTTGTTTGGACACGATGGACCCCAGGTGAGGTCGGGATAGATGCATTCTTCGCCATCCGGCCTTTCAACGGAAGTGGCCGTCATGACAATATCCGGTAAGATCGGGCCATTGCGGGTTCGTCGTCAGGTGCATCCATGTCCCAACCTATCATCGCCGTCGTGGCGTTCGACCGGATCAGTCCGTTTCACCTCTCCGTACCTTGTGTTGTGTTCGGTGAGCCTCATCCGGGCCTGCCGCCCGTCAAATTCAAGGTTTGCGCAGCCGAGCCCGGTGCTATCAATACGACGGCTGGTTTTTCCCTCGGCGTAGGTCACGGTTTGTCCGCTTTAAAGACGGCGGATACGATCATCGTTCCGACCTGGCGTGACATCGAGGAACGGCCGCCAGAACCGCTTCTTAAGGCATTGGTGGCTGCACAGCGACGAGGTGCGCAGATTGTCGGCCTCTGTCTTGGCGCTTATGTGCTGGCGGAAGCGGGACTGCTGGACGGACGTCGCGCTACGACGCATTGGGCGTATGCGCGCGACTTCGCGCAACGCTACCCCATGGTCACGGTGAACGCTGATGTGCTGTATGTGGAGGACGGCAACGTGCTGACTTCCGCGGGCACTGCTGCGGGCATCGACTGCTGTCTGCACATGGTGCGCCAGCGTTACGGGACCGAGTCTGCCAATAGCCTGGCGCGACGCCTCGTCGTGCCGCCGCATCGTCAGGGCGGCCAGGCGCAATTCGTCGAGCAGCCTATGCCGGCAACCGCGAGAGAATCGCGGCTGTCAGGGTTGATCGATCAGGTACGCAGTACGCTGGATGAAGCGCACACGTTGGACAGCCTCGCCGGCGAGGCATTGATGACTCGCCGTACCTTCACCCGGCAATTCCGGCAACTGACCGGCATGACAGTCGGCGAGTGGCTGCTGAACGAGAGACTGGCCTTGACGCAGCGATTGCTGGAGACCAGCGATCACTCAGTGGATGCGATTGCGGTGCTCGCCGGTTTCGGATCGCCGGAGTCGCTGCGGCTTCACTTCAGGCGAGCGTTTAGTGTCTCGCCAACGGTGTGGCGGCAGAGTTTCAAAGGTCAGGACGCTTGATTCGTTTGCCTGGCTGTTTATCGGGCGTCTAGGCGAGGTTCGTAGCCAGTGCGTCGAAGTCCTCTGCCCATTGCTTGCGCCACGTATTCTGGGTCGTCGCGTCGACCCACGCACCATCGATCCCGTTCATCATAAAGCTGCGCAGATCGTCGATGCCAAAGCCGAAGTGGCTGAACATCAATTCCCACGCCTCGCTCGGATTGATCTTGTGCAAGGTTGGATCGTCGGTATTCGGGTGGATCTTCAGGCCGAGTTCCGGCATTTTACGGATCGGATGACGCTCCGCCCATTGCTCCGGTGGCAGCGTGCGCAGATAGTAGGAGTTGGTCGGAACGACGGTGAAGACGATTCCGGATTCCGCGTAGCGTGCGGCCAGTTCGGGGTTGTCGACGATCGTATAGCCATGATCGACACGATCCACCTTGAGCAGATCCACCGCGGTTTCGACGTTGCGCCAGGGCATGCCGAACTCCCCGGCGTGCGCTGTGGTCTTGAAGCCCGCTTCGCGCGCGTTGCGATAGGCTTTCCAGAACAGTTCGGGTGGCCGGTCGTTTTCGCGGTAATCGATGCCTATGCCGGCGACTTCATCGGCACGATGCTGCTTCATCCATTCCACCAGGGCTACCGCTTCATCGGGGTCCGCTTCGCGATCGATGCTGGGGATCAGACGTGCGGAAAGTCCGAAATCGGCTGCTGCGTCGCGGATCGCTGCAACGATGGCCGCTTGCGCGTTGCCGTATTCGATCTTTGACACTCGTACGGTGCCAGTCGGATTCCAGAAAAATTCGCTATGACGCACGTTGTGCGCCGCGGCGTCTGCGAGATATTCGTAAGTTATACGATGCAAATCGTCCGGGTCGGTCAGGAGATATTCGTCGAGCGCACGCAGTACACGCAATACGCCCACTGGTTTTTCACCGCGTGTATAGAACGAGTCGATCTCGCTGCGCTCGATGGGCGCGTTGCTTTTTTCCGCTAATGCGATGAACGTCTCCTGCCGAACCGCTCCCAGCAGGTGGCAGTGCAGTTCGACTTTGGGAATCGCGTTGAAGAAGTCCCTGTGTGCAGGCGTAATCGTGATGCCGGTAAGGGACGCGGGCACGTTGCCAAATCTCTCGTTCATCTTTTTAGGTGTTCGTGTAGTGCAGGATTAGTGATGCTTGACCACGGTCCAGAAGTAATAACCGAGGGGACCGGCCAGTACGATGAGTCCCCACGGCACTTCGCGAAAGCGTCCGGCGAGCAGTTTGACGAGCACGAAGCAAAGCAGGCCGCCCGCGATGCCGGTGCCAAAGCTGTTCGACATCAGCGTGAGCAGCACCATCGAGAGGACTGGGAACGCATCCGTGAAGTCGTCGAAATGCGCGTTGCGGATGGTGCTGAACATCGACAGGCCAATCAGGATTAGCGCAGGCGCGGTAGCTTCCTTGGGAATCGCGAGCGCGACCGGCACAAACAGCAGCATCAGAGCGAACATTGCAGCCGCCGCCAATGAAGACAGCCCGCTGCGCCCACCGGCTTCAACGCCTGCCGCTGACTCTACCAATGCCGTCAGCGCTGGAACACCCAACACGGGACCTAGCGTAGCCGCGATCGAGTCGACCAGAAACGGCCGGTTGATATTGGGCAGGTTTGCGTTCTCGTCCAGCAGATTCGCTTTGGCGCCGACAGCGAGCGTTGTTCCGAGCGTCGAGAAGAATTCAGCGGCGAAGAAAACGAACAGATAGGGTATGGCTGCCACCGTCAACGCGCCGGGAATATCGAGCTTGAACGACACCGGCATGATGTCGTGAGGCAGCGCGATCAATGACGGCGGCAGGTGCGTGACGCCAAGCGGCACGCCGACGCCGGCCGCAATCAGTATTGCCCAGAGAATTGCGCCTGGCACCCGGCGGCCTTGCAACACGACGGCTGCGGCGAGACCGATCAACGCGACCAGCGTGCCGGGCCGCGAAAAATCCCCGAGTGCCAGCGCATTGGTTTTCGCATTGGCGATCACCATCCCTGCGTTGCGAAAGCCGAGCACCGCGATGAACAGGCCTATCGACGCGCCTAGCCCCAGCTTGATCTGCGCGGGAATCAGCCGCACCACCAGACTGCGCGCGCCAACCAGCGTCAGGATCAGGAACAGCAGGCCGGAAATGAAGGCGATGCCGAGGCCCGTTTGCCATGCAACGTGCTCGCCGGCCAGTGTGACGCCAAGTATTACCGCGCCGCCGATTCCCGGCCCGACCATAAACGGCATGTTCGTATAAAGCCCCATGAAAATAGTGCTCAAAACGAACACGATGATCGTCGACGTGGTTGTCGCGCCGCGATCCATGCCACCCATCGCCAGCAGCGACGGAATCACGACGAGCAGGTATGCTGCGGCGAGAAACGACGTGATGCCTGCAAGCGCTTCGGTGCGTACCGTGGTGTTGCGTGCGCGCAGTGCAAAGCGCCGCTCGAGCCAACCGGGCGGCGGCGCAGAGGCCGAGGCACTGCCCGGCAGGTTCGCAGACGGCGGCGCATCCGGTGCGCTGCTTACGCGCCTCGTCATCGAAGATTCCTCACTCATCAATCGTTTCCTCTTGTTACCGTTCGACTTTATACTGCGGCGCATCGTGTCTATCAGGGCGCTCGCCATGGCTACCCGTTCGTCTTTGCTGCCCGCGCTTACCCTGAAGCAGATCCAGTACTTTGTCGTGCTCGCGCATGCGGGTAGTTTCACGCAGGCCGCCCGGTCGCTTTCTCTAACACAGCCTGCATTGACCGCCGCGATTCGTCAGATCGAGAATCTGCTGGGCGGCCCCTTGTTCGCACGCTCCGCTCATCGGCTTACCCTCACCGATGCCGGCGCTAGCGTATTGCCGCTCGCCGAACGCCTCCTGAACAACGCGCGTGGTACGTTCGATGACATGGCGAGCACCTTTGCCGAACAAACGCAGTCGGTGCGCATCAGTCTGATTCCGTCGGTTGCGGGACGCCTGTTGCACGTCCTCGCTCCGTTGCGCGAGCGCGAACCATCGTTGCGTTTCATCTTCGAGGACATGCCGAATAGCGCCTTGCTCGAAGCGATCCGCGAAGGGCGAGCCGATCTTGGCATTGGCGTGCATGAACCGGATGGCGCGGAGAACGACGACTCGCTGCGCTACCAGAACCTGCTCGAAGACGAGATCGTCGTCGTGATTCGCCGTGACGATCCGCTTGCCCGACGTAAATCGGTGGACTGGAGCAAGCTGGTGGACCGGGAGCTTGCGGTGTTCGTGCGCGGCAGCGTGAGCGATGCGTTGCGCCGAACCGGCATGGCGGAAAACCTGCGCCTCACCGTCGCGTATCGCATGGAATACACCGAGTCGCTCTATGCGCTGGTGCGCAACGGTCTCGCCGTTGCGGTGCTGCCGAGTTTCTACACGATGCATCTGCACGATCCCGAACTCATAGCGCTTCGCCTGGACAAGCCACGCGTCACGCGGGCCATCGCGCTGATCTCGCTCGCGGACGACGACCGCGGACCCCACGTGAGCGCGTGCCGCGAATGGATTGCTGCCAACTTCTGAAGCCCCTCGACGCCGATCTGCAGCGACGCAGCACTACTATACGGATCCGGTGAATAAAAAATAATTTTGTTTTTTTATTGATGTATAGATCGATTTTATGGGGTGGCGATAACCTCCACAAGCGGCCAGTTGGATCGCATCGATCATAAATTGAATTTATGGGTAGATAACAATAATAAGTTTTTATTTTTCGAGCGGCCTAAATACACTGCGGTCAGTCGGCAGGTGACGTGACCGTTCAGCGGGACTCGTCGCCAACAGAGCGATTGCTTATCGGTCCTCCTGCAGATCCAATTAAATAGTATTCCTTCGTAATGACTGGACGCTTCGTTTGACGGCGTCCTTCACTTCTATCGCCTGAACAAACGATGCTTTCCGAAACGGGGACCTGTTCTATGAAAAAGTGGCTTCTCTTCGCGTCTTTGCTGGGATCGTCTGCCGCGGTCTACGCACAAAGCAGCGTCACCTTGTACGGCCGCATCGATACGGGCATCCAGTATCAGACAGGCATGCCGCAGGGCAATCTCTTCAGCATGGAAACCGGCAACTGGGACACGCCTCGTTTTGGCCTGAAGGGTTCAGAGGATATTGGCGCAGGCACCAAGGTTATCTTCACCCTGGAGGCCGGTTTTAACTCTCTGGACGGGAGTATCGGCAGCACGCTGTTCAGCCGGCAGGCGACGATCGGCGCCGCGAACCCTGCGTGGGGTACCTTCAAGGTGGGCAATATGGGTGCGTACGAACTTCAGCAGGACAGTTTCGATCTCGACCCACAGTTGATGATGCTCTACGGTATCCAGACGCTTGTGCGCGGCCGTAACTGGTCGGACGCTTCGAATGGATTCGAGTACACGTCGCCCACCTTGGGTGGCTTGCGAGTCAAAGGACAGTACGAACTGACCAATAGCACGAACTGGAACTCGGGCGATCCGGGCAGTGGCCCGGGTCAGCTTGGCGGAGCACAAGGGCGTTCAGACGGCATCGAACTGAACTACGACGCGGGCATCGCGCATTTGCTCGCAATCTACGACGAGATCCGCGACAGCAATGGCGAGTTCGATAACGTCTATGTCAATTCACGCTCGGTGATGGCGGGTGGCACGCTGGCGATGGGCCCGGTGACCTTGTATAGCGGCTATCAGCACCTGAGTGCGCCGCAAGCGTCGGACGAAGGTTACTTCGGAGATGGGGCTCCCACGTCGCTTCCATCCGGTGTGTCTTTGCCGACAGCGGTCGATCAGGAATGGATCGGCGCACGCTGGAATGCGACGCCCACCACCGGATTCGGCGCGGCCGTTTATCACACGAATGCGAATCACGGGAACGGTAACGCGACGTTGTGGACATTGACGGCGACCTACGCGCTGTCCAAGCGTACGGTGCTGTATTCGGAAGTCGCGACGGTGCGCAACAGCTCGACGTCCAACATTGGCCTGGGCGACGGCTATAGCGATCCGTACGGTGCAAATGTCGTGGACGATCCTGCGAGCGGTGCGGCGAATAGCCGGACCGATCCGAACTTTGGTGGGTCGCAAACGGGCGTGTTTGCCGGCATTCTCACGCACTTCTGAGCAAGCCGTTTTACGCCTCGGATATCAGGCGTCATGCCCAAGACCTGAGGCATGACGCGGCAGGCTCAGGCTACCGCTTGACCCTGCTCGCAGAATTCGTCGATCAACAGTGTGGACCTGTGCTCGAGCGTGCTGATTGCCATCAGCGGATCGATCTTGACTCGAGGAATGGTCAGTTCGGGACCGACCGGCGCGCCTTTTTTGCTATCGCCATCAATGCGCTCGATCAGCGCCCGACAAATCCACTGCACGCCGAGTTCATCCGGTACCACGTCAACATTTACTCGAAAGCCACGATGTTCCAACGCCACGACAACCTCCAGACACACAACGAAATTTAGATCACTCGAACGACAAGCGAAGAGTGTGGGGAAATGCTAGCACGGGTCCCACGATCTCTTCAGCCAAGTCGGCAATCAAACGTGATCAGTTCCGTTACAGATGAAATAGTGTGGCCTGGCTTACTTCCTTTTTCCCTCGTTCGGGACAGGAACCTAACGTTGTGCGGGTTGCGTCGGCGTGCGGTAGAGCCAGAGCGCGATAACGATCGCGAGCAACAACAGCGCGCTAGCCATTGCAACGACGCCGTGCCATCCACGCAGATTCCAGAACACCCCGCCGAGCGATCCGACCACGCTCGACCCCAGGTAGTACGCAAACAGATACAGCGACGATGCCTGTGCCTTGCTGACCTGCGCTCGCGCGCCGACCCACGCACTGGCAATCGAGTGCGTGCCAAAGAAACCGATCGTCAAAACGGTGATTCCGAGGATGATGAGCCAGAGCTGGTTTGACAGCGTCATGGCCGTTCCCGCGAGCATCAGTATCAGCGTGGCGGGCAACACAGTCCGCCTTCCGAGCTTGCCGGAGAGACTACCCACCCAGGCCGAGCTGACGATACCGAACAGATACACCGCGAAAATCAGGCCGATCTTCGTCTGGCTCAGCGAGAACGGAGCGGCAATCAGGCGATAGCCGACGTAGTTGTACACGGTGACGAAGCTGCCCATCAGCAGGAAGCCTTCGACGAACAGCAACGGCAGAACGCCATCGCGCAGGTGCGTGTCAAAGGCTCTCGCGAGAGGTGCAAGGCGGAGTTCCCGCTTCTCGAAGTGGCGTGACGGCGGCAAGAAGCGCCACAAGGTGGCGGCACTCAGTATGCCCAGCACGCCGATCACCAGCACCGCGGAACGCCATCCCCAGACATCGGTTATGACGCCGGTCAACAGACGGCCGGCCATGCCACCCAGGCCGGTCCCGCCGACATACAGCCCCATCGCATGACCGAGTGAACGCGGATGCATCTCCTCGCCGACATAAGCCATTGCGACCGCCGGCAGGCCGCTGAGCGCGACTCCCATCAGTGCGCGCATGACGAGGAAGGTCGGCCAGTGCGGCACCGCGGCGCAGACGACGGTGAGCACCGCCGAGAGCATCAGCGAGGCGACCATGATCGGCTTACGGCCCCATGCCTCCGACAGCGCGCCTGCCACGAGCATGGTGACCGCGAGCAGCCCGGTGGTCAGCGAAAGGGAGAGACTCGCGCCTGCAGCGCTGACATGAAAGTCTGCGGAGAAGAGCGGCATCAGCGGCTGCACGCAGTACAGCAGGGCGAAAGTCGCGAAGCCGGCTGCGAACAGGGCGAAATTGGTTTGCCAGAACGCCGGCGTGCCGTGCTCGATTTTGCCTGCCGTCCCGTGAGCGCGAGGCGCCTCGCCGGCGGCCAGCGTCGCGGCCATCGTGTTGGGCGTCAGCAGATTGACGTCGTGCTTTCCCATGATTCCAGTAGCTCCGTGTGCCATTTCCTTAAGACTGAATAATGACGCCGGCTCGTTCCATAGTCCAATATCGATTCAACTGGAATTGATACATAATCGATATCATGGATCTCCGCCGCATTCGCTATTTCATCGTGCTGTCCGAAGAGTTGCATTTCGGGCGGGCAGCGCAACGCCTGAACATCGCGCAGCCTCCGCTGAGCCAGCAGATCCGGGTGTTGGAGGACGAACTGGGCGCGCGCCTGTTTGACCGCAGCAACCGGCGCGTGGAATTGACGGCCGCCGGCAAGGCGCTGTTGCCCGAGGCGCGCGCACTCGTGGCGCAGGCGGAGCGCACGGGTGAGGTGGCGCGGCGGGCCCAGCTGGGCGAACTCGGTGAGCTGCGCGTCGGCTTTACCGGTTCGGCTGCCTTCGGCTCGGTCATCCCAAAGTTGATCTTCGAATTCCGCCGCCGCCTGCCGGAGGTGCACTTACGGCTTGAAGAACTGACCACTCAGCAGCAATTGACGGCGATGCTGGAGCGACGGCTGGAGGTGGCATTTGTGCGCGGTATGACATCGCCGGATTTGCCGTCGTCGCTGCAAGTCACGCGTCTTTTCGAGGATGCGCTCGTGGTCGTATTGCCTGCGCAGCATCCGCTCGTCGCGCGAGAGAGTGCGCTTTCCATCGAAGCCCTGAAGGACGAGGGCTTCGTGATGTATCCGCGCGAGCGTGGCACAGGGGTGTACGACCAGATCATCGCGTTGTGTCAGCAAGCGGGGTTCGCGCCGCGGCTTGCCCAAGAGGCACGGGAGTCGGCCACCATCGTGGCGTTGGTGGCGGCCGGGCTCGGGGTGGCGATCGTGCCGGCCTCTCTGAGCAGCATCAATGTGGACGGCGTGGCATACCGGCCGCTACGTGGGAAAGCCGCGCGCTCCGCCATGTGGATGGTGCTGCGCGCCGGCAAGCTGTCGCCGCAGGAGGCGTTGTTCATGACGCTGGCGCGGGAGTTGGGGAAGCGGTAGGGCTTGTCAGTTTCCCTCAATCAACCGCACTGCCAGATCGGGGCTGAATACCCCCGCTTTCAAAGTCGGTCCAACGCCGCAAGGCCCGTCGGAATCGCCAGGGTTCTTGATCCAGGCAAGCAGGATCTGACCTGTTGCGTCGCCGGTCGGCTCGCCCAGTTTCGCGCCGGCCGGATTGCACCACTGGCCATTTGAACCGTTGCCGTTGCGACTGGTGTCGATCACAACTGGCTTCGTATAGCCGAATCTGCTCCCCAGAACGCCATTCACTGCGTTCGCATACGCGATCGATTCCTGAGTCGGGTAGAAATTCGACACGTTCAATGCAAACCCCTTCGCCTCGCCGATGCCTGCATCGTGCAGACGGTTCGCCATGACATCCGCGGCAGTCCAGTGAGCATTGCCGGCGTCAAGGTAGATGTCGGCTGCCGGTGCGTTGAGTCGCAAGCGCGATACCGCATAGCTCAGCAGGTTCAGCCGGGCGTCCTGTGCGTCGGTCGTCTTCAGGCAGTCGAACTGCGCCAAAGAATCCGGTTCGACGACAACGACCGCCTGGTTCTTGCCTATGCCTTGCGAGAACGCGTCGATCCATGCGCGATAGGCGTCGGCATCCGCGGCTCCGCCCGCAGACGCGCCGCCGCAGTCGCGGTTGGGAATGTTATAGGCGACGAGGATTGGCACCTGATGTGCCGCGTCGGCGGCAGCCACGAACTGACTTACTGCCGCATGAACGTCCTTGTTCCAGCTACCGAACCATTGGGCGGTAGGCACGTGTGTGATCGACTCGGTGATTTTTGCCGCGCGCGGATCGTCCGCATGATTGCGAGCCCATACGGCCGGCTGGGAGTTGGGATCGACGTAGAACGAACCGGCGGCCCACGTCTGTCCCATGACGAACAGGGTGGCCAACGCCATACCAAGGACTTGCGCGAAGCGTTTTTTCATTTTTAATCGCAGAGAGGTGGCAGCGGGCGGCGACCGCCGCGGACAGCGAACCGCACCAGAACTCTGAATCCTACCAACTCCGCAGGTTCCCGCGTGCCCGCGCAGCAAGTTGGACACCTCATTGCGAGGAGGTGTCCAACTTGCGCAAGCACAGGATCATCTTCCTGAGGATACAGCGTAACGTGCCCTTCTATGACGAAGCAACCTTCAGCAGCACCGGATCGTTGCGATAGAGATCCGGGAACATCTTCTTCAGATCGGTGACCTTGGGCAAATCGTTGATGGCGATATACGGGTAGTCGGGATGCAGCACGAGGAAGTTCTGGTGATAGTTTTCCGCAGGGTAAAAGCCCTTGAAGTTCTCCACGCGCGTGACCACCGGCTGCGAAAACACATGCGCCTTGTCGAGTTGCGCTATATATGCCTGCGCGACGATACGTTGCTCCGGATTGACCGGAAACACGGCGGAACGATACTGCGTGCCGTGGTCTGGGCCCTGGTAATCCAGTTCGGTCGGGTTATGTGCAACCGAGAAGAAAATCTGCAGCAGCCGGCCGTAGGTAATCTGCGTCGGGTCGTAGGTGATCTGCACTGATTCAGCGTGACCGGTGTCGCCGCCGCTAACGGTTTCGTATTGCGCGGTGCTGGCCGCGCCGCCGCTATAGCCTGCCGCGACCTGTTTCACCCCGCGCACATGTTCGAACACCCCTTGCACACCCCAGAAGCAGCCGCCTGCGAACACCGCGGTTTCGCTATGGGTCGCGGTGACTTTCTCGTCCTGCGCGGGCGGCGGGACCTGGGTTGCCGCTTCCGCGGAGTTTGCTACGCGCTGCACGGCGACTGCGCCGAGGACGAGCGCTGCAACGCCTGCCAGCTTCGCGAACGATGCACGCTTCACTAACGGAGATGACGAAGCTACTTTGTCTGAAATTTTGCTCACGATGATCACCTGTTAAGTCTTAAGTGTTGAGTACTGCAAACGTATCGACATCGCGCCCGGCATCAGCCGAACGTAAATGAATAAGCTTCGACGCCCGGGTCCAGAAACTCGATCGAGAAGGTGTGATCCTTGACGTCGCCGGTCTGCCGCACCAGTTGATAGAGCCGCTGCTCCGTCACCGTGCCTGTGCCGTCGGCCGTCACGTCACTGCCGTGTGCTGCGCCCGGCGCGGCGCCGTCGATGCTGACGCGGAACCGCACAGGCTTGCCGTCTTTGTCCGGACCGAGCACCAGATGCAGATCGCGCGCATGGAAGCGGTAGACGATGCCACCGGACGCTGCGGCGAGCGTCGCGTGCTCTTCACCGACCCGCCACTTGCCATCGAGACCCCACTCGTTGAGCGAGAGCTGTGTGGGGGCCGCGTACGTATGCGACCTGTCTTCTGCTTCGCCGCCAGGCGAAGCGAAGTTCTCGGCACGCGAGTAACCGATATACGTTTCCGGTGACTTCATATCCGAGTTGTCGGCCGCTGCTTCCACGCCCATGACGCTGGTGCTGGTCAAACCCGTCGGGACGCTGGTCGCGTTCGCGTGCCCTGCTTCAGCCAGTAACTGCTGGATGACCTTCTCCGACTCCGCATAGTCGCCTTCGCCGAAGTGGTGATAGCGGATGCGTCCTTGTGAATCGACAAAGTAATGCGCCGGCCAGTATTCGTTGTTCAGCGAGCGCCAGATGGCGTAGTTGTTGTCGATCGCTACCGGATAGTCGATACCGAGGTCATGCGTGGCTTTCTTCACGTTGTCGATATTGCGTTCGAAGGCGAATTCCGGGGCGTGCACACCGATCACGACGAGCCCTTGATCCTTGTACTTTTCGGCCCATGCTTTGACATATGGCAGCGAGCGCAGGCAGTTGATGCACGAGTACGTCCAGAAGTCGACCAGTACGACCTTGCCGCGCAGGCTCTGGGCAGTCAGAGGGGGCGAGTTGAGCCACTGGACCGCGCCGTTGAGCGACGGCAACTGGCCTTCGACAGGCAACGGCGGTGCGTTTTCGCTAACGGGTTGTGCTGCGCGCAGCATGCCGCCGGATGACGCCGCCATCATGCTGCCCGACGTCGCGACCATCGCGTTGCCTGTGGTGACCACGTCGTTGTCGGAAGAGGCAGCTATCGTGCCCGAAGCAGCGAGGGGGTTGGCCGCCGCCATCGCCGTCGTCGTGCGGGGCGCAAGCCGGTCGACCAGCTTCTGTTCAATACCGCCGGTCGCCACCGTGGACACGCGGGTCAGCACGCCCGTGTCGAGACCCAGCGCAATCGCAACCACGCCGCACAGCATCGCCGCGCCGATCCCACGACGGACCCATTCTCCTGCGCCCAGCGAGCGCTTCATCGCCGTAAACACGCGTCCGCCGATCAGCAGCGCCACCGCCAGCGAGGTAGCCGCGCCGGCCGCATAGGCAACCAGCAGCAGCGTAGTACCGACGCTCGCACCACGCAGCGCCGCACCCGTCAGCACCAGACCGAGAATCGGACCCGCGCACGGTGCCCACAGCAGTCCCGTTGCAATGCCGAGCAGAAACGACGATCCCGCCCGCACCTGCTGGCCATCGGCCTGGGCAAAGTTCGACAGGCGGTTGCCGGCGCTCACCAGCGGGCGCATCAGATGATCCGCAAAACGCGGAAACAGGAGGGTCAAGCCGAACACGCCGAGCAGCGCAATCGCGACCCAGCGGCCGTACTGGTTGGCCTGGGTCACCCAGCCGCCGCCGACCGCGGCAAGCGTCGCCACCAGAGCGAACGTGAGCGCCATGCCGGCGAGCAGCGGCAGGCCGCTGCGCACGAATGGCTGATCGGCGCGCGCGAAGACGAACGGCAGCACCGGCAGGATGCACGGGCTGAGAATCGTCAGGGCGCCGCCGAGGTAGGCAAGAACGATGAGCAACATGACTGGTCCAGAAAGGTTATTGGCCTATGTTTGGTCCACTGGGGTTCAGGTGGCGGCCGGCGTAAATTCCATGGCGAGGCCGTTCATGCAATAACGCAGGCCGGTGGGCTTCGGGCCGTCGTCGAAGACGTGGCCCAGATGCCCGCCGCAGCGCCGGCAGTGCACTTCTGTGCGCGACATGCCAAACGAGCTGTCCTCGCGCTTGTCCACGGCGTGATCGAGCGGCGCCCAGAAGCTCGGCCAGCCGGTATGGCTGTCGAATTTCGTATGCGACGAGAACAGGTCGAGCTTGCATCCGGCACAGGAGAACACGCCGGTGCGATGTTCTTCGTTCAACGGGCTGGAGTAGGGGCGCTCCGTGCCTTCCTCGCGCAGCACCTTGTACTGTGCCGGGGTCAGCAATTTGCCCCATTCGACGTCCGTGTGGGTCACTTCGAAGGCCTTGGCCGGCGTGCCGGTATCGGTCGGCGCCGCGGCCAGCTTCGGCAAACGGCTGACGGCGGCCAGCGCCGCCACGGCTACGCCGCCCGAGAACAGAAAACGTCTGCGACTTTGCATGAGATGCTCCTTGGTGCCAGTCTGAGGATAGTGGCGCCATACTAGGACGGAGGCGGTGTCGAAGTCCTCACAGAAAGTTAAATTAAATGTGATAACTCGCCGGCTGGAAATTTTGCACAATGGGGGCAACGCGGCGTTCCTGCGCTGCTATGACCGAACACCCCTCCAACCACCGCCTGACAGGCGTTTGAAGCCCCTATGGATCATCCGAAGCGCGTACTGATCGTCGAGGACGACGTCGACATTGCCAACGTTTTGAGCCTGCATCTGCGCGACGAACGCTATGAAGTCGTGCATAGCGCGGACGGTAACGAGGGCCTGCGGCTGCTCGAGCAGGGCGGCTGGGATGCCTTGATTCTGGACCTGATGCTGCCCGGCGTCGACGGCCTGGAAATCTGCCGGCGGGCCCGCGCGATGACGCGCTACACGCCGATCATCATCACCAGCGCGCGTTCGAGCGAAGTGCACCGGATTCTTGGCCTGGAACTGGGCGCCGACGACTACCTCGCCAAGCCGTTCTCCGTGCTCGAACTGGTGGCGCGGGTGAAGGCGCTGCTGCGGCGCGTCGATGCAATGGCGAAAGACTCGCGGATCGACGCCGGTACATTGCAGACCGCGGGTTTGACGATCGATCCGCTGACGCGCGAAGCAGCCGTCGATGGCCGCCGTATCGAGCTGACGCCGCGCGAATTCGACCTGCTGTACTTCTTCGCCCAGCATCCGGGCAAGGTGTTTTCGCGGATGGATCTGCTGAACGCCGTCTGGGGTTATCAGCACGAGGGGTATGAGCATACGGTCAACACGCACATCAACCGGCTGCGCGCGAAGATCGAAGCCGATCCGGCGCAGCCTTCGCGCATCCTGACCGTCTGGGGGCACGGCTACAAGCTCGTGGCGCCTTCTGAAGGGGCTTCTTCCCAAGACTCCAAGCAGAAGGATGCATCGTGAACCTGACGCTTACCCAGCGGCTCCTGATCGTCTTCTCGGTGCTGTTGCTCGCCTGTTCGGGCGCGTCCGCGTGGCTGCAGATTCGCTCCAGCGACCTGCACGAGAAGGAAGTCGTGCAGGGCCTCTCGCGCGACCTTGCCGCACACATTGCCGGCAGCGCGACACTGATGGATGCCAATGGCCTGCGACCCGACGCCGTGCGGCAACTGTTCGGCCAGTTAATGGCAGTCAATCCGAGCGTCGAGGTCTATCTGCTCGACAACGAGGGGCGCATCAAGGGCGATGATGCCCCCGCCGGACGCGTCAAGCGCCAGCAGATCGACCTCGCGCCGATCCGACGCTTCATTGCCGGCGATGCGTTGCCGATCCTCGGTGACGACCCGCGCAGTCTCGACGGGGGCAAGGTGTTCAGCGCCGCGCCATTGCAAACGGCCGGGCAGCCGCCTTCGGGCTACATCTACGTCGTGCTGCAGGGCGAGGCGCACGACCAGCTCGCGGCGCGCGTGGCCGCAAGCTCGGTTTTGCGGACGACGCTGTGGTCGATGGCCCTGGTGGCGCTGCTATGCCTCGTGGCAGGTTTGATGGCATTTGGCTTCATCACACGGCCGTTGCGGCGTTTGACCGAGGCGATGCGCCAGTTCGATGCCAACGGTGAGCCGGATACGCAGCCGAAGGTGCCGCGCTCATCGTCGGCGGGGCGGCGTGATGAAATCGCCGTACTGGAGGCCACTTTCACGCAGATGGCCGATCGCATCGGCGAACAGTGGCGCGCACTGACGCGGCAGGATCAGCAGCGGCGCGAACTGCTCGCCAACATTTCGCATGATCTGCGCACGCCGCTGACTTCGCTGCACGGCTACCTCGAAACGCTATCGCTCAAGGCGGATACGCTGAGCGACGTGGAACGCAAGCGCTATCTGGGGATCGCGCTGGCGCAGAGCGTCAAGGTGGGGCGGCTTGCGCAGGCACTGTTTGAACTGGCGCGGCTCGAGCACGGCAATGTGCAGCCGGCGCTGGAGGATTTTTCGCTGGTCGATCTGGTGCAGGACGTGTTCCAGAAATTCGAATTGCCGGCCGAGGCTCGGCGTATCCAGTTGCGGGCCAACATTCCGCCGCGCTTGCCGACGGTTAGTGCCGATCTGGGGATGATCGAGCGTGTGCTGACCAATCTGCTCGATAACGCGATTCGCCACACGCCGGCAGAAGGGGCGATTGATGTCGAGCTCGCGTATCGCGATGGCAAGGTGCAGGTGATGGTCAGCGATACCGGTCCGGGTATTCCGGCCGAGATGCGCGAAGGACTATTCGAGCGGCCGTTCAGCGCGGGTGGGGCGCATCGCGGCGGGGGCTTTGGGCTGCTGATTGTTCAACGCATGCTGCAATTGCATCACAGCCGGATTCGTCTGGTTGAGCGCGATGGTGGCACCGGGACGACGTTTTCTTTCGAGTTGCCGATCAGCGCCGCAGTGCATGCCTAGAGTGCCTGGGGCGCTCAATCTACTTCAACGGGCACCCTGCGCGCCAAGGCACACATCAGTTCATACCCAATCGTGCCCGACGCCTCGGCCACATCGTCGATCTTCACCTGATCGCCCCATAGCTCGACTTGCGACCCGACATGTGCGTCCGGGCAGGGCGTGAGATCCACGGTCAGCATGTCCATCGACACGCGGCCCACCACGCGTGTCAGCGTGCCGTCCACGGCGATTGGTGTTCCTGTCGGTGCGTGCCGCGGATAGCCATCCGCGTAGCCGCAGGCCACCACGCCGATCCGCATTTCCTCGTTGGCCGCAAACTTTCGGCCATAGCCGACGGTCTCCTGCACAGACAGCGTTTGCGTGCCGATGATTTGACTCGTCAAGCTCATCGACGCGCGCAGCGAGGTGTCCGCGATATCGCGCGACACGCCCGACGGCGAGCCACCGTAAAGAACGATACCCGGCCTGACCCAGTCCCGATGGGCGCCCGGATGCCACAGAGCCGCCGCCGAATTGGCAAGGCTGCGCTCGCCGGGAATCCCGGCGGTGGCGGCATCGAACCGCTCCACCTGCCAGTCGATATCGTCATTGTCCGCGCTGGCGAAGTGGCTCATCAGCGTGATGTTGCCAATCGATTCCGCTGCACGCGCCCGTTCCCAGGCGGCCCGGTAGACGTCCGGTCTGAATCCCAGGCGGTTCATGCCGGAGTTCATCTTCAGGTTGATATTGACAGGCTGCGTCACCTTGGCGGCGCGTAGCAGTTCGAGCTGCTCCGTGCAGTGCACCGAGACGCTCAGGCGCTGCTCGTCCGCAACGGCGACGTCGCCCGGCGTGAAGATGCCTTCGAGCAGCAGAACCGGCTTCGTCCAGCCCAGCTCGCGCACGCGGACCGCCTCGTCGAGGTCGAGCAGTGCAATACCGTCGGCATCGGCCAGGCCCGAATAGATACGTTCGATTCCATGCCCATAGGCGTTTGCCTTGACGACGGCCCAAACCCGCGAGCCAGGGGTCTTTTGCCGGATCAGTTGAAGATTGTGTCGGACGGCATCCGGATGAATGCGGGCAACAATCGGGCGGGGCATCGAAGTCCTCTGCGGAAATAGGGGTTAGGAGTCAGCGGCATGCACTGGGTTTTTGATCTCCACCCAGTTTCGGGCACTAGCATAGATCGACGTTTTCAGGTTTTGTTACTGTATTTCTGTCGAATTTCAGTATAAAAAATGCCCGCGAAAATGACCTGGGCGGCTCCGTTTCGAGCCGCGGTCACGGTAACATCCATGATCCATGACGCACGCAGCTACGCTCATCCATAGAATGGGAACTTCATGATCAGATTTCTGCACACCGCGGACTGGCAGATCGGCACCCAATTCGGCCAGTTCGACGCCGAGGAAGCCGCGCATCTTGCTGAAGCGCGTTTCGAAACGGTGCGCCGGATCGCCAGTGAGGCCGCCACGCGCCGCGTCGATGCGGTGCTGGTGGCCGGCGACGTATTCGATCAGCAGACTGTCTCCGATACCGTCATCCGGCGCCTGTTCGGCGCGCTCGCAGGCTTTACCGGCGCGTGGATCATGCTGCCCGGCAATCACGATGCGGCGCTGGTCGAAAGTGTCTGGACGCGTGCGCAGCGTTTGAACTGCATCCCGGCGAATGTGCATGTCGTGCTGACACCGGGCGTCGTCCAGTTCGACGCGCTGAAGTGCGCGTTCCTCTGCGCGCCGCTTACGCAGCGCATCACCTACGACGACACCACGGCGTTTTTTGACCAGACGTCGACGCCGCCCGACTATTTCCGCGTTGCCCTGGCTCACGGCAGCGTGAGCGGCATCCTGCAGGAAGGAATCGATTCGACCAATCCCATCGAGCCGACCCGCGCCGAGACCGCGCGCCTCGACTATCTCGCGCTGGGCGACTGGCACGGCCACTTCCAGGTGAACGCTCGCACCTGGTACGCCGGCACGCATGAGCAGGACCGCTTCCGCGCCAACGATCCGGGCTTCATGCTCGATGTCACGCTCGACGAGCCAGGCGCGCTGCCGTCGGTGCAGGCGGTGCCTGTGGGCAAATATCGCTGGCTGCGTTGGGAAGAGGAGATCGTGGTGCCGAGCGATGTGGACGCGTTGAAAGCGCGTCTGCAGGCGCTCGGTGCGACGGACGTGCTCAAGCTGGACGTGCGCGGTACAACGGATCTCGCTTCCGCCGAAGCCGTGCGTCTTGCTGTGGACGAAGCCCGCGCACGAGTGCGTGCACTACGCGTGGAGATGAGCGAACTGCAAGTGCAGCCCACTGAGGACGACCTCGCCGCGCTCGGTGCGCAAAGCGGCTACCTTGGCAAAGTGGTCGCGCGTCTACGCGATCTGCAGGCCGACCCGCAGCAGGCGAAACTCGCGGCGGAAGCGCTATTGCTGCTTGCCCAGTTTCAGCGTGAAGCGAGGCCTGCATGAAGCTAGAAAGCATCGCGATCCAGGAATTCAAGCAGTTCAGCGGACGTCTGTTCATCGGCGATCTGCAGCCGGGTTTGAATCTTTTTATCGGACCGAACGAGGCGGGCAAGAGCACGATCGCCGAAGCGGTGCGCACGGTGTTTCTCGAACGCTACAAAGCCTCGCATCTGAAAGACCTGTTGCCTTGGGGAAAGGCGAGTGGGCAGCCGTCGGTGGAAGTCAGTTTCACGCTTGATGGCGTCGCCTGCATGCTCGCCAAACAGTTCGTCACGCGGCAGCGCTGCGATCTGCGGATCGGTCAGCAGGTGTTCGGCGAGGATGAAGCCGAGGACCGGCTGGCGGCGCTGCTTGGTTTCTCGCGTGCGACGCGTGGTGCGATGAAGGCCGATCAGGCCGGTGTGCCGGGGTTGCTGTGGGTACAGCAAGGCGAAACGCATGACGTGCGCGATGCGAGCGGCCACGCGGCACTCTATTTGCGTGATGCGCTTACGCAGCTTTCGGGCGGTAACAGCTCGGCCGGCGAAGATGTGTTGATCGGCGCGGTGCAACGCGAGTTGCGGCAACTGCTCACCGCGCGCACGCAACGCTCGACGGGTCCGCTTGCTGAAGCTGAGCAGGCTTTGGCTACGCTCGCGGGCGAACGCGACACGCTCGATGCGCAACGTCGTCAGTTCGACGAGAACCTCACGCGTCTCGCGACGCAGCAGGAAGCGTTCGAGGATGCGCAACGCAAGCGGCCTTGGGAAGTTCACGAACAAAAGGCAGCGCAAGCGCAGGCGCGTGCCGCCGCGCTGGCCGAACTCGAGCGTAGCGTACAGGGGCTGGCGCAAACGCTACACGTCAGTGAAGTCGAGTTGGCCATGTCGTTGCAGCAGGAGCAAAGCGCGGCGGAACTGGAAGCGACGCTTGCCAACGATCGGCAGCAACTCGAACGTTCGAAGGCGGCGGTGCTGACAGCCGATGCTGAGCACGCTCAAGCAAGCGCTGGAGTGGCGCGTTGCCAGCAGATTAGTGATGCTGCAGCCCGCGCGCTCGAACTCGCGAATGCCGCTGTGATGGCGCAGGAATTGAACAATCAGATCACGCTGCACAAGGACGAGATCGCGCGGCTTGAAACTTCGATCGCTGCTGCGGAGGCTGCGCAGACCGCGGTGCTCGACGCGACGCGCAGCGCAGCCTCGCTCGAAATCGATGTGGCCCAATTGCAGCGGCTGCAAGCGCTTGAATCGCGCATCAGTGTGCTGCGGGCGCGCAAGGAAGCTGCGATGACGCGCATCGACTATCGGTTGAGCGGCGGGGCGATCGTGGTGGGCGGCGAAACGCTCACAGGCGAAGGCGTATTGCGGCTCGACGATGAGCAGACTATTGAGCTGCCGGGCGTCGGCGAGTTGCGCATTGTGCCCGGCGTATCGGATCTCGCAGCGCTGCGTACGGAACTGTCCGATGCCGAAGCGCAGCAAGCGGAGTTGTTGCGAGCCTTGGGCGTAGCTTCACTCAGCGATGCGCAGACGCGGCATGAGCAATGGAAAGCACAGGTGGCGCATCTGCAGAGCCAGCAAAAGATTCTCGCGGTGCATGCACCGAAGGGCATCGAGCCGCTGCGTGCTTCGTTAGCAAGCGCACTGGCGCGTCACCAAACAGCTGACAAACGTCTTGCCGAATTGCCCGATGTCGCGGGTGCTCCAGGCGTCGACGAAGCGCGTCGCACTTCAGATGAGGCACGCCAGGCGATCGAGTCCGCGACGCGGACTTTGGCTCAAACCAGCGAGCGGCGTTCGACCGCACTCGCGTCGAGCGGCTCGCTTGCCGAACAGGTCCAACGCAAGGAAGCACAGTTGCAGGACGAAGCGTTTCGCGCACGTCGCTCGCAATGGCAGGCAAAAATCGTCGAACAGCGCGCACGTGTGGACGCTTTAACGAAGCAGCGCGACGAACGCAATCAGGAACTCGGCGCCGCGCGCACCGACGATCCGGCTGCGGAGGTGAAGCGCTATCGCGCGTCGGCGGAACTCGCACGCACCGAGCAGCAGGAGCGGCAAGTGCGGATCGCCGAACTGCGCAGCCAGTTGGAAACCATGGGTGCTTCCGGGCTCGGCGAGCGGCTCGCCGCTGTGCACGCCTCGATTGAGCAGATGGAGCGCCGCAAAGCCGAACTCAGTCTGCGCGCTGGCGCGTTGAGCCTGCTCGACAAGGTGCTGGTCGAAGAACGCGATGCGGCGGTGGCTCAATTGCGCGCGCCGTTGACGGAACGGCTCGGGCATTATCTGAAGCGTCTGTTCCCGCAGTCGGCGCTCGAACTTGGCGACGACCTGAGCCCCATCGCGTTGCAGCGAGACGGCCGCATCGACACACTCGATGCCCTCAGCTTCGGTACTCGCGAACAGATGGGGATCCTCGCGCGCCTAGCCTACGCAGACTTGCTGAAGGCCTCCGGACGTCCCACGCTGCTGATGCTCGACGACGCCGCAGTGCACACCGACGGCACACGCCGCGACGCATTGAAGCGCGCCCTGCTCGACGCAGCGACGCGCCATCAGATTTTGTTGTTCACCTGTCATCCGGAGCTATGGGACGACCTCGGCGTCAAACAACGCGCTATTGATGACCTGAGGGTCGCCGCATGAGCTCGATTCCCGCAGGGCTTATGCTGGTCCACGGTAATCAGCCGGAACGCCTGCGCGATCTGATGGTGCAATGGATTCGCCAGCATCCGCTGAGGCCGCTGGAAAAGGAGGTCATCCTCGTCCAGAGCAACGGCATTGCTCAATGGCTAAAACTCGCTCTGGCCGCCGATCCTGAAGACGGTGGTTGCGGTATTTCGGCAGCGCTCGATATGTCGCTGCCGGCGAGCTTCCTGTGGCAGGTGTATCGCGCGGTACTTGGCGAAGACTCGGTGCCGGCCATCTCGCCGTTCGACAAATCGCGCCTCGTATGGCGGCTCACGCGTCTGCTGCCCGAGTTGCTCGAATCGCCAGAGTACGCGCCGCTCAAACGCTTCATGTCCCGCGATGATGACCAGCGCAAACGCTTCCAGCTTGCGCAGCGGGTGGCGGATCTGTTCGATCAGTATCAGGTGTACCGCGCGGACTGGCTCGCGGCATGGGCCGCGGGCAAGGACGTGCAGATCGACGCGCGCAACAACAGCACACCGCTGCCGGACGAATACCGCTGGCAGGCGGCGCTATGGCGCTCGCTGCTGGAGGACGTTGAGGCGCATGCACCGGATGGCATCGACATGGCGACGGTTGGACGCGCCGCGGTGCACGAAGAATTCATGCGGCGTGCCGCCGCCATGCCTGACGACGAACGTCCGGCTGATTTGCCACGGCGGGTGATCATTTTCGGCATTTCGAGTTTGCCGAGGCAGGCGGTGGAAGTGCTCGCCGCGCTCTCGCGCTGGACCCAGGTGCTGATGTGCGTGCATAACCCTTGTGCGCATTATTGGGCCGACATCGTCGCCGACAAGGATTTGCTGCGGGCGGAGCGCTCGCGCCAGCAGCGCCGCCAGGGTGCGCCTGTCGCAATGGACGATGCGCAGTTGCACCTGCACGCGCAACCGTTGCTGGCGGCGTGGGGGAAACAGGGCCGCGACTTTATCGGTCTGCTCGATGAGTACGACAGCGCGGAGGAACGCGCACGCTACGCATCGCAGTTCACTGGTATCGGGCAGCGGATCGACCTGTTCGAAAGCGAAGACGCGTTGACCATGCTGCAGCAGCTGCAAGACGACATTCGCGATCTGCGGCCAATACGGGAAACGCGTGATCTCTGGGACGAGGTGGACCCGCACACGGACCACTCGATCCGCTTCCACGTCGCGCACAGCGCGCAGCGCGAAGTGGAGATCCTGCACGACCAGTTGCTAGCCGCGTTCGCCGCAGATTCGACTTTGCGTCCCCGCGACGTGATCGTGATGGTGCCGGATATCGAAGTCTATACGCCGCATATCCAGGCCGTGTTCGGTCTGCTCGACAAGGAAGACCCGCGCAACATCCCATTTAGCGTGGCGGACCGCGGACAGCGCGATTTCGATCCGCTGATCGGCGCGCTCGAAACGCTGCTGGCGCTGCCGCAATCGCGCCTGACGGTCAGCGATGTGCTCGATCTGCTCGAAGTGCCCGCGCTGCGCGCGCGCTTCGGCATCAGTACGGACGATCTTCCGAAGCTGCGGACGTGGGTCAGCGGGGCCAATATCCGTTGGGGGCTGCACGCTGAACAGCGCGCGAGTTTGGGCTTACCGCAGGCCGGCGCCGACAACGCGCCGAACAGCTGGGCCTTCGGTCTGCGCCGGATGCTGCTCGGCTACGCCGCGGGCGACAAAGCCGGCGCGTGGCGCGAGATCGAACCGTATGCGGAAATCGGCGGACTGGATGCAGCGTTGCTGGGGCCGCTGACGCGCCTCGTCGATGCGCTCGACCACACCTGGAAGACGCTACGCGAGCCCGCTACGGTGGAGGAATGGTGCAACCGTCTGCGTTGGCTCAAGACCACTTTCTTCGCCACCGACGATAGCGAGGACGCCTACACACTGGAACGCCTCGACGCCGCACTCGAAGCCTGGCGCGATGCGTGCGACGAGGCGGCGCTTACGGGCGAGCTGCCGCTTTCGATTGTCGGCGACTACTGGTTGTCCCAGTTCGAAGGCGGTGGCCTGACGCAGCGCTTCTTTGCTGGCGCCGTTACCTTCGCAACGCTGATGCCGATGCGCGCGATTCCGTTTCGCGTCGTCTGTCTGCTCGGCATGAACGACGGCGACTATCCGCGTAACCGGATGCCGCTCGACTTCGACCTGATGCGCCGCAACTACCGGCCTGGCGACCGCTCGCGTCGTGAGGACGATCGTTATCTGTTTCTGGAGGCGCTGCTGTCGGCACGCGAGCATCTGCATGTGTCGTGGGTGGGGCGCAGTGTCAACGACAACACGCCGCGTCCGCCGTCGGTGCTGGTCGGTCAGTTGCGCGATCATCTGAAAGCGGGCTGGCGTCTCGAAGGCGCAGCGGATGATGATGCGGATGCGCTCCTCAAGGCGCTTACAGTGGATCACAAGCTGCAACCGTTCAGCGCGGATTATTTCCCGGTGCAGCCGAAGGCGTCGGGGTTGTTCACGTATGCACGGGAATGGAGCCGGGCTGTGCCGCGGTCTGGCTTTGGCACAGCTGCAGATGATGCGCCGCTACCGCCGCTGGAGCGGACCGAGCCGTTATCGGTGCGCGAGCTGGCGGACTTCCTCAAGGATCCGGTCAAGAGCTTCTTCCGGCAGCGTTTGCGCGTCGCTTTCGAAGCCGAAGATGCGGCCAGCGAGAATCACGAGCCGTTTGAAGTCAATCAGCTTGAAGCGTGGCAATTGCAGAATGAACTGATTCGCGCACAGGCTGCAGCGTTGGAGCGCGGTGACGAGGATGTGTTGCCGGCGGCGATGGCCCGCCTCGAGCGCATGCATCGCAGCGGCGATCTGGCGGCAGGCGGTTTCGGCGAGGTTATCGCCGGTGAGTTGATGGAACCGATGGCCGATCTGTTCGAGCGCTTTCGGGCGGAACTGCAGCGCTGGCCCGATCTTCTGGACGAGCAGTTTGAACTGCGCGTGGAGGGCGGCCCGGGTTTGGGCACGCTGACGATCGAAGACTGGGTCGGCGAATTGCGGGCCGGTCCCAACCATACCCGTGGCCGGGTGTTTCTCGAACCGGGCACGCTGATCAAGGACCGCAAGTATCGCGGCGACCGGCTTATCGCCTATTGGGTGGGGCACCTGGCCGCGCAGCTTGCTGCAGGCGCGGTCACGACCGTAATCGTCAGCAAGGTAGGGAGCGTGGAGTTCACACCGCTCGCGGAGGACGTGGCGCGCGCGCATCTGCTGACCTTGCTGCGAGCCTGGGACGAAGGCACACGCAAACCGCTGCCGCTCGCCGTTAGAACGGCGTTTGCGTGGCTTAGAAAGCGGCCTGGTGCGCTTGATTTCGCCGATGCCGAGAGTCGCGCGGGCGCGGGTGGCGAGCATGACTTTAATGGTGGCGGTGAGACGCTCGCTGCGCAGCTCAACGAAGCGCGCGAAGCCGCCCGTCTCACTTACGATGGCGTGGGTCGCCAGGCAGGCGAGCGGCAGACCAACGCGTATCTCTCCCGTGCCTACCCGGATTTCGACGCGCTCGCTGAAAGCGGCGAGTTCGAGACACTTGCCGTCGCACTGTTGTTGCCGCTGCATCGCGCGATTCCGGTCTCGGTGTCGAAACCGAAAAATGCATCGTCACAAACGGGAGACGCGCAATGAATACTCCCCTGACAACGCACCAGTCCGAGGGAACCGCGGTAGAACTAAAGCCGCTCGAATTTCCACTGCAGGGCAGCAGCCTGATCGAAGCGAGCGCCGGTACTGGCAAGACCTTCACGATCGCCATGCTGTACGTCCGGCTCGTGCTCGGTCATCGTGGAGCGGATAGCGAAGCACGACCACTGACGCCGCCCGAAATCCTGGTCGTGACGTTTACCGATGCGGCCACCAAGGAGTTGCGGGATCGCATCCGCGCGCGGCTGATCGAGGCCGCCGCCTATTTCCGCGCGTCGCCGGAGGAGGTCGAGCCGCTCCCCTCCGGCAAGGACCTGTTGCACGACTTGCGCGACAGCTACGACGTCGAGCAGTGGGCCGCCTGCGCGCACCGCCTGCAGCTCGCCGCCGAATGGATGGACGAGGCCGCGGTCTCCACGATTCACGGCTGGTGCAACCGGATGTTGAGCGAGCATGCGTTCGACAGCGACAGCCTGTTTTCGCAGACGCTCGAAACCGACCAGAGCGAGTTGCGCGCTGAAGTCGTGCGCGATTATTGGCGCACCTTCCTTGCGTCGCTTGATGTGCAGTCGGCGGCGGAAGTTCGCCAATGGTTCGCGAGCCCGGCGAAGCTGCAGCAGGCGATTCGCGGTCTGCTAGGCCATGCCGATCTGCTGGAAGAGGCCCCGCCGCCGCTCGAAGCGCTGCAGGAGGCGCGCAAAAAGCAGCGCGAACATGTCGACCATCTGAAGACGAACTGGGGAAAGTGGTGCGACGAACTCCAGACGCTGTTCGACGACGCGCGGGCGAAGAAGCAGTTCAAGGCGACGAGCCTGAACGCGCCGAACTGCAAGAAGTGGCTCGACAAGCTTCGCGACTGGGCCAACACGCCCGACATGCAGCGGCCCGATTTCGAGGCTACCGCCGCAGTGTGGACGCGGTTTACGCGGGCTGGCGTCGCTGAAATCTGGCTCATCGGCGAGCCACCGGCGCATCCTGCCTTCGTCGCGATGGAGACGCTGCGCGACGCGTTGGCCGCACAGCCCACTGCGCAACGCGCATTGCTGCGGCACTCGGCCCGCTGGATTGCGCAGCGCTTCACGGAAGAGGAAGCGCGCCGTTCGCAGATGGGCTTCGACGATCTGCTCACGCGTCTTAACGAAGCCTTGCACAAGCCGAACGGCAAACGCTTGGCTGAGATCATCCGTCAGCAATACCCGGTCGCGCTGATCGACGAGTTCCAGGACACGGACCCGGTGCAATACCGGATTTTCGATGCCGTCTACCGCATTGAGGAGAACGATCCGGACACGGCAATCGTTTTGATTGGCGATCCGAAGCAAGCGATTTACGCGTTCCGTGGTGCGGATATTTACACGTACCTTGAAGCGCGTCGTGCCTGCGCTGGACGGTTGTTCACGCTGAAGAAAAACTTCCGCTCGACGCAGGGAATGGTGGACGCCGTCAATCGCTGTTTCGAGGCGGCCGAAGAGCGGCAGAGCGGCGAGGGGGCATTCCTGTTCCGCAGCGCCGAGGGGGGAGCCAATCCGCTTCCGTTTATTGCCGCCGACGCAGCAGGCCGTAAAGACTCGCTGCAGGTCCAGGGTATGGAGGTGCCTGCGCTGAGTGCGTGGTGGCTGCCCTCCGTCGACGAAGGCAAGCCGCTCAGCAAGGAAGCATATCTGCGCGAGATGGCCGCCAGTTGCGCGACTGAGATGGTGCGCCTTCTCAACCTGGGGCAAGCCGGCAACGCGGCCTTCGAAGGCGCTAGTGGCAATACGCCGCTGCAGCCGGGCCATATGGCGGTGCTGGTTAACAACGGCACGGAAGCGCGTGCGATCCGCGCTGCGCTGGCTGAACGCGGCGTGCGTAGCGTCTACCTGTCCGATCGGGATTCGGTGTTTCAGACGGGGGAAGCACAGGAATTGCATCACTGGCTCGCGGCGTGTGCGGACCCCGATGACGGGCGTCTGGTGCGCACGGCGCTGGCGACCGCGACGCTCGGACTCGATTGGGCCGCGCTTGATACGTTCAACCGCGACGAACTTGCGTGGGAGAAGTGCGTGCTGCGGTTCCGCGACTACCGCGACTGCTGGCGCGACAAAGGCGTGCTGCCGATGCTGCGCCGTCTGCTCAACGATTTCCACGTGCCGCAGCGGCTGCTCGGACAGACGGCAGGCGCGGCAGTCAACGGCGAACGCGTGCTGACTAACCTGCTGCATCTGGCCGAGCTGCTGCAACAGGCCAGTGCGCAGCTTGACGGCGAGCACGCGCTGATTCGCTATCTGGACGAACAGTGCGCGGATGAGGGCGCCAATGCGGGCGGCGATGCACGGCAACTGCGTCTCGAGAGCGATGCGGGTCTGGTGCAGGTGGTGACGGTACACAAGTCAAAGGGGCTGGAGTATCCGTTGGTATTCCTGCCGTTTGCGTGCACCTACCGCCCGGTCAATGCAGACGATATGCCGCTCAAATGGCATGACGAAGCGGGCAAGTTGCACATCACGCTGGGTGACGTCGACGTGTTGCCGCGAGCGGACCGCGAGCGGCTCGGCGAAGACCTGCGCAAGCTTTATGTGGCGTTGACGCGGGCGCGCTATGCGACGTGGGTGGGGATTGCGCCGATCCAGAGCGTCGAGTTGAGCGCGTTCGGCTATCTGCTCGGTGGTGGCAAGCCGATTGCCGGCACTGAACTAGGCGCGCTGCTGGAGCAATTGCGAGGTGCGTGTGGCGATATCAGTATTGCCGAGGCGCCGCCGCCGACCGGCGAACCGTTCGTGCCGCTCGGCACACAGCAGTTGCGCGGTGAAGCTCGCATGCTGACGCGGCCCGTGCGCGAATCGTGGTGGATCGCCAGTTATTCGAGTCTGCGCAAGGACAATGGTGTGATCGGCGGTACGGGTGCTCATGTAGTTTCCGTGCCGGTAAGCGCGACCGACGACGCGGCGACAGACGATTCACGCTTGGCCCCTGAAACGCGCAGTGAAGATGTTTTCCACGAGTTGCTTGAAGCAGAAACGCTCGAAGACGACGAGGTTGCGTCAACAGCGCCGCCGCGGCACGTGCAACCGGCAGCGCCCGCCGCGGCCGCGACCGCGCTCGCGTTGCCGGCCGATGAGACCTTGCACGGCTTTCTGCGTGGCGCGGACGCAGGCAGTTTCCTGCATGACCTGATGGAGTGGGCGGCCAACGAAGGCTTCGCGAAGCTCGCCGCCCACCCGCAAACGGTGCGCGATACCGTGGCGCGCCGCTGCAATCTGCGTGGCTGGCCGCGCTGGATCGAACCGTTGACGGATTGGCTGCTGTACCTGCTGCGCACGCCGCTCGCACTGCCGCCAGTAGAAGGCGAGACGGTGCAGCCAGTCGTGCTGGCGAATCTTGACCCCGCGTCATACATGGCCGAAATGGAGTTCTGGCTCGCGGCGCACACCGTCGATACACAAGTGCTCGATCAACTCGTGTGCGACCTGACACTCGATGGCGAAGCGCGGCCCGCGCTCGAACCCGCCCGCCTGAACGGTATGCTCAAGGGCTTTATCGATCTGGTGTTCGAACACGAAGGTCGCTATTACGTCGCGGACTACAAGTCGAACTGGCTCGGACCGGATGACGCGGCGTACACGCCGGCGAGGATGCGCGCGCAGATCCTGCATTCACGCTATGAACTGCAGTACGTGCTGTATCTGTTCGCACTGCATCGTTTGTTAAAAGTGCGTCTGCCGGATTACGACTACGACCGCGACGTGGGTGGTGCGGTGTATCTGTTTTTGCGGGGCGGTCGTGCGCCCGGTCAGGGCTTGCATGTCGAGCGGCCGCCGCGCGAGTTGATCGAAGAACTGGATGCGCTGTTTGCGCATCGTCGCTCCGCGGGCGAAGATGTCGATGAGTATGCGTTGAAGGAAATCGAATGACGCCCCGTTCCAACGACACCGTAGCCATCACTGACGCCAAGGGCGACACGCGCCGCATGCTCGCCGTGCTGGACCAGTGGGTCGAGCGCGGCTGGTTGCGCGCGCTCGATGCCGGCTTCGCGCGCTTCCTGTGGACGGAGGAACCGCAGACGCCGCCGCTGCTGATGCTGGCGGCCGCGCTCGCGAGTCATCAGTTGGGGCGTGGCCACGTGTGCCTCGACCTGCAGGCGACACTGGACGATCCGACCTTCGCGCTTTCGTTGCCGCCCGATGGACCACAGGCGCTCACCACAGTGGAACCGCCGCAGGCGCCGGCGGAAGTCCTGGCAGGCGTGAATCTCGCGCGCTGGCTGGGAGCGCTCGATCAGCCAGCGCTGGTCGGCGCCGATGCCGGCAATACGCCGCTCGTGCTCGTCGGTACGCGGCTGTATCTGCGTCGCTACTGGCAATACGAGCAGGATGTGCGCGCTGGCATCGAGCGTCGGCTCGCGGCGTCGGCGCAGATGGAAGCGTCGCTGCAGGCCGGTTCTGCGCGCACCGCGCTGGACGCGTTGTTTCCACCGCGCGCCGCCAACGTGACGGGCGCGGACTGGCAGAAGCTCGCTTGCGCACTGGCAGCGCGCAGCGCGTTCAGCATCATTACCGGCGGCCCAGGCACCGGCAAGACGACTACCGTGGTCAGACTGCTTGCGTTGCTGCAGACGCTTGCACTCGACGGCATAGCGAATCCGCTGCGTCCCGCGCGACCGTTGCGGATTCGTCTCGCAGCGCCGACCGGTAAAGCCGCGGCGCGTCTGAACGAGTCGATTGCAGGCGCGGTCGAGCAACTGCCCGTCGACGCGCTGCCGAACGGCGCGGCTGTGCGCGAGGCGATCCCGACCGTAGTGACGACGCTGCATCGCGTGCTCGGCACGCGTCCCGACAGCCGGCGTTTTCGTCACGACGCGAGCAATCCATTGCCGGTTGACGTGCTGGTGATCGACGAAGCCTCCATGGTCGATCTCGAGATGATGGCGGCCGTGCTCGACGCATTGCCCGCATCGGCACGGCTGATTCTGCTGGGCGATAAAGATCAGTTGGCGTCGGTCGAAGCCGGGGCCGTGCTCGGGGAACTGTGTCAGCGTGCGGGCGAAGGGCATTACACGCCGGCCACGCGCGACTGGTTGCTCGCCGCAACCGGCGAGCGCATCGAGGGCGCCATGCTGGACGAACAGGGCACGGCGCTCGATCAGTCGATCGCGATGTTGCGGCACAGTCATCGGTTTTCCGCACAGAGCGGGATCGGCCAGCTCGCTACGCTCGTCAATGCGGGTGACGCTGCGGCTGTCGCCAGGATCTGGACACACGGTCACGCGGATCTCGCGTTGCTGGTTTGCTCGGCTACTGACGATGCGTCCTTTAAGGCACTTGTTATAGATGGATACGGCGGCGCTAGCGATGCATCGGCGTCAGCGCAGTTGTTCGGCGCCAATGGCGAGCTGGGCCGGCCACGCTATGGCTATCGGCATTATCTGGAGACGATGCGCACCCAGCAGCCTGACCGCTACGACGCGCCCGAAGCATTTGACATTTGGGCGCGCGCGGTGCTGAAGGCGCACGGCGAATTCCAGCTTTTGTGCGCGTTGCGCCGCGGACCGTGGGGTGTCGAAGGACTCAACAAGCGCATTGCGCGGCTGCTGCAGGAAGACGGGCTGATTGCGATGCGCGGCGAGTGGTATCCGGGACGGCCGGTGCTCGTAACCCGTAACGATTACGAGTTGGGGCTGATGAATGGCGACATCGGCATCACGCTGGAGCTTCCGGGCACGACGGATGAGAACCCGGTGTTGCGAGTGGCCTTTCCGGCGGCCGACGGCACAGGCGGCATCAAGTGGGTTTTGCCTAGCCGTTTGCAGGCAGTGGAAACAGTGCTCGCGCTCACCGTACACAAATCGCAGGGCTCGGAATTCATGCATGCCGCATTGGTGTTGCCCGATACGTTTAGTCCGATTCTGTCGCGCGAACTCGTCTACACAGGCATCACCCGGGCGCGGGCGTTTCTGACTCTGGCGATCCCGCAAGGTAAGCCCGTGCTCGAACAGGCGGTGTGCGCGAAGGTGCAGCGGGCGAGCGGGTTGATGGCGGGGTTTGAGCGCGAAACGCAGTAGTCGGACTAATGGATGCGTCACCAGGGTTCAGGCTTATCAGCGACTTTTGTCCCACCGGGCTACAATAATTTCGCGCCCATGTTGCATGTCACTTCAAGAGGCGAGCATGAGAATCGCGGTACTCGATGACGACCCCGCCCAAACCGCTTTCGTGCATGAAACGATGTCAGCGGCGGGCCATGTCTGCCATACCTTTTCCGAAGGTCGCGCACTCGTCCAGCAGTTGCACCGTCAGACCTTCGATCTCCTGATCCTCGACTGGATCGTGCCGGACCTGTCCGGCGAAGAAGTATTGCGCTGGGTGCGCTCGACGCTAGCCGAGCGCGTGCCAGTGATTTTCATGACCTCGCGCGGCCGCGAAAGCGACATCGTTGCAATGTTAAATGCCGGCGCGGACGACTACGTCGTCAAACCGGTCGCCGCGAGTGTGCTGCTAGCGCGGGTCGGCTCGCTGCTACGGCGCACCTATCAGCTCAACGCGGCTGCCGTCAAAGCGACCTTTGGCGATTTCGAATTCGACCTGAACGCTAAACAGGTACACGTGAAGCAACAATTGGTGAATCTCACGCAGAAGGAATTCGAACTCGCATTGTTGCTGTTCCAGCATTTGAACCGCCCGTTGTCGCGGGCGCATATCGTCGATATGGTCTGGAAGCAGACCGTCGACATTCCCACGCGCACCATGGACACCCATGTGTCGATGTTGCGCTCGAAACTGGGCCTGCGCCCGGAAAATGGCTACCGCCTCACGCCGATCTACGGTTATGGCTACCGGCTCGAACAGATCGGCGATGAAGTGATCGACACGCGCGACTAGCAGTCCCACGGCGAGTCCTACAGATCGATCTAACAAGATTTGACTTTCTTCGACCGGCGCATCAGTTAAGCTGAATGCAAGGCATCGGAAGGGCGGCCGGATAGTCGTCCTGCGGATGCCACCCTCAGTCGCGTCGTTAGCGTTCCTCACTTGTATGAATACACTCGAGTCGACCCAATCGCATTCGCCGCTACCGTTCGCGCTTTCGGTCTACGATCTGACCGACGCGCAGTGGGAACGTATCGTGCCGCTGCTGCCCGAGCTTAACCAGAGCGTTGTGCGCAGAGGGCGTCCGTGCGTGAATCTGCGTGGCGTGGTCAACAGCGTTCTGTGGGTGTTGCGTACCGGCAAACCATGGAACGCCATGCCGCAGAACTACCCTCCCTATCAGACCTCGCACCGGTACTACTTACGCTGGCGTGAGGCGGGTGTGTTGTCGGACATCGCGCTCGAGTTGTTTCATACCGACGCGGTGCTAGCCCGTTACGTCTCCCGCAAGCGCGAGCAGCACGAAAACAAAGCTGCCTGATTTCGACGCGTCGTCTCCCTTCTGTACCATTCACGCTTGATCGCACGGCGTCTTCCCGCTATGCCGCATGGGAAGTCGCGAGTACGATAAGCTGATTGGCCATAAGACGCAGAAGGACAGCGGAGCCGCTGGCTCCCGAGGAGACGACCCAATGATGCCTATGTTCGACGAAGGTCTCGGCCGCCGTGAGGCGAACCATGTTCCGCTCACGCCGATCGATTTCATCGCTCGTGCTGCGCAGGTCTATGGCGAGCGTTGCGCGGTGGTTCACGGTGCGGTCCGACGCACGTGGCGCGAGACGTATGAGCGTACGCGCTGCCTTGCCAGCGCGCTGCAACAGGCAGGGATAGGACGTGGCGACACCGTCGCGGTGCTGTTGCCCAACATCCCTCAGATGATTGAAGCGCATTTCGGTGTGCCGATGGCAGGAGCGGTGCTCAATACGCTGAACACGCGGCTCGATATCGCGTCGATCCTGTTCATGTTGCGGCATGGCGAGGCCAAGGTGTTGATCGTCGATACCGAGTACGCCGAACTGGCGCATCGTGCTTCGCTGGAGTTTCCGGAACTGCGGATTGTCAGCGTCAATGACGTGATGCCTGCTGATCCGCACAGGTTTCCACGCGCAACCGATTACGAAGCCTTCCTGCAAGGCGGCGATCCGCAATTCGCATGGCAGCCGCCGGCCGACGAATGGGACGCGATCGCGCTGAACTACACGTCCGGTACGACGGGCGATCCGAAGGGTGTCGTCTACCATCATCGCGGCGCCTATCTGAACGCCGTGAGCAACATCCTCGAATGGGATATGCCGAAGCACGCGGTGTATCTATGGACGCTGCCGCTGTTTCATTGCAACGGCTGGTGCTTTCCATGGACCGTGGCGGCGCGTGCGGGCGTCAATGTCTGCTTGCGCAAGTTCGACGCGAAGACCGTGTTCGAGCTGATTCGCACAGAGGGTGTCACCCATTATTGCGGCGCGCCGATCGTCCAGAGCGCGCTGGCCAATGCGCCTGAAGCGTGGCGCGAAGGTATCGGGCACCGGGTCGCCACGATGGTGGCCGGCGCGGCGCCTGCGCCTGCAGTGATAGCCAGGATGAAGGAGATTGGCTTCGATCTGACTCACGTCTATGGCCTCACCGAGGTCTACGGACCGGCGTCTGTCTGTGCCAGGCAAGAACACTGGAACAGCGTCGGCGACGACGAACTCGCGCGGCTCAACGCACGTCAGGGCGTGCGCTATCACCTGCAAGCCGCCGCGACCGTGCTGGATCCGGACACGCTCGAGCCGGTACCGAACGACGGCGAAACGCTGGGCGAAATCATGTTTCGCGGCAACATCTGCATGAAGGGTTATCTGAAGAACGAGCGCGCCACCGAAGATGCCTTCAGGGGCGGCTGGTTCCATACCGGCGATCTGGGCGTGATGATGCCGGATGGCTACATGCGCATTCGCGACCGCAGCAAGGACATCATTATTTCGGGCGGGGAAAACATCTCGAGCATCGAGATCGAAGACACGTTATACCGGCACCCGGCGGTTTCGGTGGCCGCCGTGGTGGCGATGCCCGACGCGAAGTGGGGCGAGGTGCCCTGCGCCTTCGTCGAGCTGAAAGAGGGCGCAGAGGCTACTGCCGAAGAGATCATCGCGCATTGCCGTCTGTTCCTGGCGAGTTTTAAGTTGCCCAAGGCAGTTCGCTTTGGAGAGCTACCTAAAACGTCGACCGGGAAGATCCAGAAATTCGAACTGCGCGCACGGGTGAAATCCGGCAGTGCGATTGATCTGGCCGACGGGAGCGCTAGCTCACCGCAGGCCAAACCGTGAAGCGGGCCGGACGCTATTAACCGCGGCTGTCGACCCAATGACGGGCCCAGCGGCATGAGTGCTGCAGCGCCTGTTCTTCGTCGTTGAAGTAGTCGAGCGAGTAGAACTGATAGCGCGCTTCGGTGCGAGCCGTGTCGGCACGCTCGAGCAACAGGTTGGAGGAAAACGAACCGTCAGGCAAACGATGTGCCGAAGGTTGGACGGCATAGCCGTTGTAATGATGAATGTGTTTGTTTTGCATTTTAATTTTAAATATTCGTACGCGCTCACGGCGATCAGGACGAACCCGTTCGAGCCGAAGCGAATGCCTGATGGAAAAGGCGGGGAAAGGCGTTAAAGCCGGTCAAGCCAGGGAGGATGAGGGGGCAAGCGATGCGTTTGGCGCAAAGAAACTGCTAAGCGATTACGCCAACTGTGGGAGAACAAGCTCCGCGAGGGTGTCGCTGCAGCCCGGTACCCGATGCCGGATACCGGACCCTTCAAACTTTACAGCGGCTTGATGTTAGCCGCTTGCAGACCCTTGGGGCCTTGCTTCGTTTCGAAGCTCACCTTCTGGTTTTCAGCCAGCGTCTTGAAGCCGTCGCCGCTGATTTCCGAGAAGTGAGCGAACAGGTCGTCGCCGCCCTTGTCCGGTGTAATGAAGCCAAAGCCTTTGCTGTCGTTGAACCACTTAACGGTACCGGTATCCATGAAGAATCCTTGAGGTAGAAAAAGTAAGAAATCGCTCGCTATGGAGCACGTGAAGCGTCAAGGAGGGAATGGACAACGAATACCGCTGAGGGAGCGAGCAATTGATGAACAGCAATCGAACTTCTTGAACTTCGAGGGCCACAATAGCGGTTCGGGACTACTGTCGTCAAGAACTATCTTGTAAAGTTTCCGTCGGGCGGCGTGCGGCGGAGCGCCAAATGGTCAGCCCCCCTTAAGAAAACGGCGCGCGGCGAACCCTCTGGATGTCATGCCTGGCATGGCTTGCAAGGATTCGGCTCGGAGCGGGCCGAGGCTCCGCACCTCGAGACGCGTTAAAGTCCGACGCGATGTGCCGCAATGATCAATCTGAGGCCCAGGGCAGTGATCGCGCCGGCCGCAAGCCGGTCGACCCAGGTCTTCGCCCGCAGATACAGCTCGCGTGGACGCTTGCTGGAAAAACACAATGCGACGACCGTATACCACCCGGCTTCAATCGAGAAGATCGCTGGAGGCAACGCGAAATAACACCACAGCGGCGGATGCTGGGGTAACAAGGCCGCGAATATGCTGCCGTAATAAATAGCGGTTTTCGGATTGCTGAGTTGCGTGCTCAAACCAATCCAGAAAGATTTTCTCGGATTGGCGCTGGCATTCGCTTGCCCCTGGTTGAACGCGAGCGGGGTCTTTGCGCCGCGCCAGATCTTCGACGCGAGATAGATCAGATACAGGCCGCCTGCCACCTTGAGGCTCACATACAACCACGTGACCGCGGCCAGCAACGTGTACAGCCCTAGCAAGGCGATGCCGCTAAAGAACACGCCGCCGATTCCCATGCCAAGCGCGGTCGCCAGTCCGTCGCGCCGCGATAGACCGATCGAGTTGCGCGCGACGATGACAAAACTCGGTCCTGGGCTCATGGCGCCGATCAAAAGCGCAGTGAGAATAGCGGCGATTGCAGTTGACGGCGACATGGCTGCTTTCCTTTAGAGTAGGGCGAAAGAAAGTCTGGAACGACAAAATAGCACGCTACTGCCGCGGTATCGAGGTCTCCACCGCGTATTGCCGTGCGCGGCGGAAAAAATGGGTGCTAAAATCCAGATATAGACGCTGAAGCAGCCCTTGAGGGTAAAGGGCCAGACGGGCGACGATTCGAGCCGCTTGCCGAACGGATTTCCTGATCAATAGATTTGTCGGGCATCATTTCCGGGGGCGCATTTGCGCAAAAGGCAAGGTGAGGTCGAACGGCGTTCGGCTCACCCGAATCACGCATAGGCTTCGCGTTTCTCAGCGAAGCCTTTTATTTTTTCAAAACGCGCGCAATATCAGCCGCGACATCGGTACGTTATGAAAGAGCGAGAAGAACAACGGATGTTCGACCTCGACGGGAACGCGCGTGAGCGGCTGGTCCTGTGGATACGTCGCCGCATGGACGAATACGGCATTACGATGGAAGCATTGGCCGCGGCGATTGAAGCGGACGCTCATGCAACCAAGGCGATAATGTACCGGGACGCCTACGGCAACACATGGGACGGCCAGGGCGATAAACCCGATTGGCTCGCGCGTGCGATTTACGCCGGTCAGAACATCGAGCATTTCCGCTGTTAAACCCCTGCTGAATCGGGCTTTTCCAGTGGGCGCTGAATACGCGCCGGCCTGCGATATGCCATCTCCTTCCTGCTAGCCTTCGGACACATCGGTCCGGGTAGAGGCTTTGTCATCCCCAGACAAGCTATCGATATGAACAACGCTTCGTTGGCACACCCGTAGCGGGTGGCTACGATGAACGGTCATCCTTTACGAGCGCAGTAAAGCGCGCGTCCCCTTCGATGACTGTTCCTGTTCTGACCGCTCGCGCGGTTTCCAAACGCTTTGGTCCTACGCTCGCGCTCGATCGTGTCGATCTGTCGATTCATGCGGGCGAAGTCGTTGCGCTAATGGGCGCGAACGGCGCCGGCAAGTCGACTCTCGTGAAGATTCTTAGCGGGGTCTATTCTCCCGATGAAGGTGAGCTCTCGTTGCGCGGGCAACCGTTTCGTCCGGCTTCACCGCACGATGCCAAACGGAGCGGTGTTTCGACCGTTCATCAATCGATTGCGGATGCAGTGGTGCCGACGCTTTCGACCGCGGACAACCTGTTGCTCGACCGCTTGTGCGATCCGTCCTCGCCGTGGCGCGCGACGCCTGCCGCCCGTCTTCAGGCGGCCGCGCCGTTGGCCGAGCGTGTTGGGCTCGAGGTTGATCTGTCCGCACCGCTCGCCTCGTTGTCGCTCGCGTCGCAGCAGTTGGTGACGTTGGCGCGTGCGTTGGCGACGCGGCCCGCGCTGCTGATTCTCGACGAGCCCACCGCCAGTCTGTCTGCACCTGAGGCCGAGCGTCTCTTCGGTCTGCTTGACAGGTTGCGCGCCGAGGGTGTCGCGATCCTGCTGGTGTCGCACCGGCTGGGCGATCTGCGCCGCATTGCCGGACGCGTGACGATTGTGCGCGATGGGCGCATCGTCGCCGATCTGTCTGCACCGATCGATTTCGATGCCGCGGTTGAAACGATGATCGGCCGCCCGTTGCGTACTAAAGCTGCTGATGCGAGCGCAACGGCGGCGTTCGGCACTGCTTCCGCTTTTGCGACACAGGTGCCGTACTTCAGCGTGCGCGATCTTCAGTTGACGCCCGGCAGCACCCCCTTCGATCTCGATGTGCAGCGCGGTGAAATTGTCGCGATTGCCGGCCCGGTTGGCGGTGGCAAATCCCGCTTCGCGCGAGCCATTTTCGGCGCGTCGCGTGCGGCGGCGGGGGCGATGACGCTCGATGGCAAGCCTTGGCGTCCTCGCGCACCCGCCGATGCAATCCGTGCCGGCGTGTTCCTCGCCGGTGAGGACCGTTGGCGAAGCTCGCTGTTTCCGGATAGCGTGCCTTTCGCTTCGATTGCGGGCACGCTTAGTTTTCCGTTCCTGTCACACTGGTTCAAGCACGGCAGGGTGCAACGCGCACGCGAACAGCGTGCCGCGACTGAAGCGATCGAACGCTTCGGGATTCGCTGCACAGGCCCTGACGATCGTCTCACGCGGCTTTCCGGTGGCAACCAGCAGAAGGTAGTGCTAGCGCGTTGGCATGCGCAGCCCGCACGCCTGCTATTGCTGGACGAACCGTTTCAAGGCGTGGATGCCGGGGCACGCGCCGATATCGTCGATACGCTGCGTCGTCATGCGCCCGAACGCGCCACTCTCGTCTTCGTCAGCGATCTCGAAGAGGCACTCGAGATCGCGGATCGCGTCGTTCGCTTCGACCGCGCGACGCTCGATCATGTTTCCCATTCCGATCTCACTTCCTACGTTCACTCATGAAATCCAGCCCTTCGGTTGCCTCCGACGTTCACTCTGAAGGCGTCCCCGCTATCCAAGAGTCTGCTGGTCGAATTCGCCCCAGCTGGCTGCAAAGGCTGCGCGTGCAACTCGAACGGACCGGCATGCTGCTCGTGCTTGCGTTGCTCGTCATCGTATTCGCCGTCAACCAGCCGGCGTTTTTGAACATCGACAATCTCTTCAGCATTTTGCAAGCGGTGTCGATTGTCGCGTTGTTGGGGATTGGCGTAACAGTGACGCTTGCCGCGGGCGGCTTCGATCTTTCCGTGGGCAGTGTAGCGGCGTCGGCGCAGATGGCGGCGAGCTATGTGCTAATCGTCTGGCACGGCAATGCGCTGGAAGCGGTTGCGGCATGCCTCGTCCTCGGTGTCGCCGCAGGCCTGTTTAATGGCCTGCTGATTACACGTCTGCGTGTGCCGGACCAGTTGGCAACACTTGGCACGCTGTTTCTGCTTGCCGGTCTGCAATTGATTCCGACGGGCGGCCGTTCGCTCGCAACTGGCACGATTCTGCCCGATGGCACTGAAACGACAGGTGTCTTTCCCGATGCGTTTCTCGCGCTCGGGCGCCTGCGATTGTTCGATGTCGTGCCATTGCCGGTGATCGTGCTGCTCGTGCTCACCGTAGTGGCGTGTGTCGTGATGGAAACCACACGCTGGGGGCGGGTCATCTACGCAATCGGTGGCAACGAAACAGCGGCACGCCTCGCCGGTGCGCCGACCGCGCGATATCGCGTCGCTGCCTATGTCGCGTCGGGCGTGATTGCCTCGCTGGGTGGCGTGCTGATTGCCGCACGTGTTGGACGTGGCGACGTCAGCGCAGGCCATTCGATGTTGCTCGATGCGGTGGCGGCTGCGCTGGTCGGCTATGCAGTTTGGGGCGCCAAGCGGCCCAACGTGTTTGGTACGGTAGTCGGCGCGGTATTCGTCGGCGTTTTGCTTAACGGCCTGACGATGCTAAACGCGCCGTACTACATGCAGGATTTCATCAAGGGCGTATTGCTGGTGGGTGCGTTGGCGTTCACGTTCAGCGTGGGGCGTGGCACCGAATCTCACGCATAGCGGCCACGCCTTTGCGCGAAGCTGACGGCCAGCACGGCGAAGATCAGCGCACCGGTCGCAACCTGCTGCCAGTAGAAATTCCAGCCAATCAGCAGCAAACCGTTTGCGACCAGGCTTAGCAGCAGGACACCAAGCAGTGTGCCGACGACGCCAGGACGGCGCGTCGGTGACAGCGTCGTACCAATGAAGGTCGCGCCGATCGCATTGAGCAGATAACCGTTGCCGGCCTGCGGTACGTAAGCTTTGACGGTTGAAGACAAGATCAAACCGACGACACCATAAATCAAGGCGCTGGCAATAAACGTCACCAGCGTGACGGCCGCAACCGGCAGGCCGGAATAACGTGCCACGCCGGGTTGTGCGCCGAGCGCGGTAAGCTGCCTGCCTAACGCGGCATGCGCGAGTGTGACATGCACGCCGAGCGCCAGTACCGCCACGATCCAGAGCGGCACAGGCAGGCCCGCAAATGTGCCGTGTGCCAGCGCGCTAAAGAGCGGCGGCAACGCGACGTTGAGCAGGTATACCGGCTGACCGCCATCGGTGGCGAGCTGTTGGACAGTCTGGCCGATAAAGAGCGTGCCCAGCGTAGCAAGAAACGGTGCAATGCCGAGCCAACCGATCAGCACGCCATTAAACGCGCCGACGACGAGCGCTGCAGCAAGGCCGCCGAGCGCCGCGGGCACGACGCCAACCTGGTGTGCGCTTAGCAGGACAAACGCGAGGCTGGCTACATCGATTGATGTGCCGAGCGATAGATCAATGGCACCCAGCGACAACACGAGCGTCATCCCAAGCGAAGCAATTGCCAGCAGTGCGAAATTGTTCAACAGCACGTTAGCAAGATTATCCGCTCGCGCGAAACCGGGCGCGAACACCGCGAAGAAAGCGATCACCGCAATCAGTGCCGCCACCAGCGCGAAGCGCTGCAAGCGGCCAATCTGTTCAATCATGAGCTTGATTCCCTGCATGGCGGCGCACGAGCGCCGTAGTGGCAACGACGAACAGGATCAATGCGCCTTCGACACCGTTGACCCAATAGCTCGATACGTTGTCGAGCTGAAACCCGTTGCTGATGACGCCGATAAAGAGAACGGCGAGCAGTGTGCCGGGGATGGTCGGAACTAGCCGCCGCGAAAATACGACGCCCAGTAGCGCTGCGGCCACGGTGGCGAGCAGATTCTCCCCGGCGCCGGGCGAACTACCGCTGAGCAGTGCGGTAGACGCCAACGCAGCGAGCGCTGCGGCAATCCCACTCAATATATAGCTCGCGGCAATATAACGGTTCGTCCGTATGCCGGCGGCCTGCGCCGCATCGCGATGCGCACCGGTGGCGCGTAGCCGCAGCCCGAACGGCGTGTAATGAACCACTACCGTAAACAACGCGGCAACGACGAGCAGCGCGTAGGCAAGATGCGGCACGCCGAATGCGCCGTTATCGAGCAGAAAGCTCAGCAGTGTGCCGCTCGCAGGCACCGACGTGTTCTGCGTCAGCACCAGTTCGAATCCGGCACAGAGATTCATCGTGGTCAGCGTGGCGAGCAGCGGAAAGATGCGCAGTACGATAACGGCGAACGCGTTAAGCGCACCGACTCCCGCGCCTGCTGCGAGCGTCAACAGCAGGGCATTGTCAGGTGCGATGCCTTCGCGTTGTGCTACGGCATAAACGGCCGCACACAGTCCGAGATTGGCCGCCACCGAAAGATCGAGACCGCCTCTAAGCGGATCCGCACCGCCACCGATCAGCACAACCGTCAAACCGAAACCGAGAATCCCAACGACAATGGATTGCTGCAACACGTTCGCGAGATTCCCAACCGTGAAAAACAACGGCGAGCTCACCGCGAAGCCAATAAAGACCACGGCGAACGCGAGCGCAGCGCCGCTTCTCAGCCACCATTGAGCGCCGAAGAGCCGCTCGGGCAATTCGAACTTGCTGGTACGCGGCGCGGCATCGAGTACCTTGCTCATGCTGCGATCTCCTGTTGTCCTGTCGAACCGTGCGTACCGCGTGCTCCGGTGGCCCATGCGAGCACGTCCTGACTATCGGCTTCGCTCGAAACAAGTTCGCGCACGATGCGGCCGCGCGCCATCACGAGCACGCGGTCGGTGACGCCGAGCAGTTCGATCAGGTCGCTGGAGAACAGCAAGACGGCGGCACCATCGCGGGCGAGCCGGTCGAGTAGCCGGTAGATTTCGATCTTTGCGCCGACGTCGACGCCGACCGTGGGTTCGTCCAGCAGATAGAGCGAAGAGGTGCGGCTCAGCCATTTGGCGAGCGCGACCTTCTGCTGGTTGCCGCCGGAGAGATGCCGTACAGGAGTTTCCGTACTGGACGTGCGCACCGCCAGTTCTTCGATCAGGCGTTGCACGGTATCCGTTTCGCGGCGTTGCGCTAGCAGTCCGAAACGACTGAAACGGGCGAGGCTTGCAAGCGTCGTGTTCTCTCGCACCGAGAGCGCTGGCGCTACGCCATGCGCGCGCCGGTCCTCGGGGACGAAAGCGATGTGCTCGCGCACGGCGTCTTGGGGACGGCGCAGGCGCACCGCCTTGCCGTCCACTTCTATTTCGCCCTGCACCCCGCGTTCGAGGCCGAACAGGCTGCGCACTACGGGCTTGCCACCGGAGCCGAGCAAACCGGTGATGCCGACAATTTCACCGCGTCGCACATTGAACGACACGTCTTCAAAGCGTCGCGGCGCGCTCAGATTGCGCACGTTGAGGACAACTGCCCCTGGCGTGCGCGCTGACGTTTCAGCTCGCGCTTCCGCCTGAGTGCCGATCATTGCAGTGACGAGGGCTTCGGTAGGCGTCGAGCGCGCGTCGACATGGGCGACATCCACGCCGTCGCGCAACACGGTGACCTGATCGCAGATGGCAGCGATCTCGTTGAGGTAGTGCGACACGTACAGGATCGTCAGGCCGCGTTGCCGCAAACGGTCGATGGTTTGCAGCAGACGGTCCACTTCACGGCTAACCAGTGCGGCCGTCGGTTCGTCGAAGACGAGAATGTGCGGCTCACGGACCAGTTCGCGCGTGATCTGCACGATCTGTTGTTCAGCGACGCTCAGGTCCCCGATGAGCCGGTTCGGTGGAATGTCGACCCCAAAGTGGTTGTGCAACGCGTCGCGCGCGTCGCGGTTCATGCGTCGCACGTCGAGCAGCCGGAAGCCGTTCGCCGCCTTTGGACCTATGGCGCGTTCGTCGCCGAGCCAGAGCGCTTCGGCCACCGTGAAGGTGGCCGGCAGCAAGCGCTCCTGGTGAATGAAACCAATCCCCGTGGCGCTTGAGCGGGCCGATGCGGCGAGCGCTTGCGAGACTCCGTCGACGGCAGTCGTGCCCGAGTCGGCGTCGTGAATGCCGGCGAGGATCTTGATGAGCGTCGACTTGCCCGCACCGTTCTGTCCGATCAGACCGTGAACGGTACCGCGCGCTACCTTCAGCGATGCGCCGCGCAGCGCGGGCACACCGTCGAAATGCTTGACGATGTGGTGTAGCTCGAGCGCAGCAGGGATTTCGGCGCTCATTTTGCAGCGAGCTGACCGAGGGTCTGCTGGATCGTACCGGCGTTGTCCTTGGTGACGAGAATGGACGGCACATAGGTGTACGGCGCCAATGTGTGATCGCCGGCGAGATAGCGCGCAACGTTATCGACCGCGGTTTTGCCGATCAACGCGGGTTGCTGCGCGACGACAGCCGCAGCGCTGGATTTCGGATCCTTGACGAGCGTGACGACGTCAGGGCTGCCATCGACCGCATAGGTCTTGATCTCGTCGCGATGCGCGGCATCCACGGCCTGAGTGGCGCCAACCTGCGGCACGTCCCAGGCGGACCAGATCGCAGCAACCTGTCCCTTCGGATACTTCTGCAGCAACTGGCTCACTTGCGCATACGCGCTTTGCACCGTGTTAGGAATTACATCACGCAGTTCGGGCTGGATGATGTGCACTTTCGGGTAGTACTTGAGCACGGCCTTCAACTGGTCATAGCGGATCGCGCAAACCGGCACACCGTAAAAGCCGTTGAAGACGAGGATGTTGCCTTCGCCGTGGATGTCGTTGACGAGCTTTAGCGCGAGCTGCTCGCCGATGAAGAAATTATCCGAGGTGGTGTCGTTGATGCTCGACGGCGAAGCGGTATCGATCGTAAACAACGGGATGTTGGCCTGGCGGATTTTCTGCAACCACGGCTCGAGCACCGTTGCAGTACCCAATTGCTCCACGATTGCATCGGGCTTCTGCGCGATCAAGGTTTGAATCTGCGCGATCTGGCGATTGTCGTTACGGCCCGCGTCGAGTGCGATCGGTGTGCCGCCGAGGCGCTTCACTTCGTCGACGGCGCCCTGGTAGGCCTTGAGGTCCCAGTAGTGGTCGGTGCCCGCAGCGGTAATGCCGATGCGCTTGCCTTTGAGCGAAGGCACGGAAGCCGCGTTGTCGGTTGCATCTGCTGCGGGTGCAGCGCCCTGGGCGTGAGCGTGAATGGCGATACCGCCGACCAGGCCAAAGACTGTCGCGGCCAGCAACGAAGAGAGAGTGTTGTGCAAGCGTTTCATGTTGTCCAGATCAAAGAGGCAGAAGGTGTCCAGTTTGCGACGACTTTAATCAACAACCCGCTGCGCATGAAACCATCAAATCCAACTATGCTTATCACGCTTTAGCCGAAGTGCTTATGCGCGATTCCGTGGCAGTTGGTTTGCCATCCGAAGGAATATCTATTTCTCAAACGTTCAGTTTGCGCGTGTCGTACCCGCTGATAGATTGTGCGAACAGTCACTCAAGCGGAGATTTGTATGGCCGAGCTTTACGAAGCGACCTCATCGCATACAAGCGGTGCAGGTAAGCATGCGGTGCGCCTCATTCGGGACGACGCCCAGGCCATCGCCGTGGCGCACGAACTGGCGGTTCGCCTCGCGCAAGACGCGCCGCAGCGGGATCGCGAGCGCCGTTTGCCGCATGAAGAGATCGAGTGGTTCTCGCAATCAGGGCTGTGGGCGATCACCGTGCCGAAGGCTTATGGTGGCGCGGGTGTTTCCTTCGTCACGCTTACCGAAGTGATCAAGATCATCGCGGCGGCAGATCCGTCGTTGGGACAGTTGCCGCAAAACCACTTCGGCCTTGTCGATGTGATTTCGCTGACCGGCACGGAAGATCAGAAGCGCTATTTCTTTACCCAGATACTGGAAGGCAAGCGCTTCGGCAACGGCTTCTCCGAGAAGGGCACGAAGCACGTACTCGATCTGAAGACGCGCGTGCGGCGTGATGGCGGCGACTATGTGGTCGATGGCACCAAGTTCTATTCGACCGGTGCACTGTTTGCGCATTTCGTGCCGGTGCTGGGACTCGACGACGAGCGCAAGGGCTGGCTCGCTTATATCCCGAAGGGCACTCCGGGCCTGAATGTGATCGACGACTGGTCGGGCTTCGGGCAACGCACTACTGCGAGTGGCACTGTGGTGCTCGAAGCGGTGCGCGTGCCGGCGTCGCATGTCTTTCCCGCGCATCGCGTCTCCGATTTTCCCACGCTGAATGGCCCGATCTCGCAGATCATCCAGGCGGCAATCGACGCCGGCATCGCGCAAGCGGCGATAGCGGATACCCTGAAGTTCGTGCGCACGCGTTCGCGCCCGTGGATCGACAGTAACGTCGAGCGCGCCAGCGACGATCCTTTGACCGTGCGCGAAGTCGGGCACTTGCATATCCAGTTGCACGCGGCCGAGGCGCTGCTCGAACGCGCCGCAAGGACACTCGATGTGACCGCCGCGAAAGGCGACACGACCGAGGACGATGTTGCGGTGGCGTCGGTGGCAGTAGGTGAAGCGAAGGTGTTGACCACTGAGATTGCGTTGCTGGCGAGCGAAAAGCTCTTCGAACTGGCCGGTACGCAATCCACGCTGGGCGAACACAATCTCGACCGGCACTGGCGCAATGCACGCACACATACGTTGCATGATCCCGTCCGCTGGAAATATCACCTGGTCGGCAACTACTATCTGAACGGCGTCAAACCGGCTCGTCATCCGTGGAATTGACGCTATGAATGCTTTTGCAGAAACCGTGGCTTCTCACGCGCCTCATGCGCCGCAGGCAGCGCGTATTGCGAACGACCAGCAGGCGCTCGAGGTTGCACATGCGGTTGCGGGCACGCTTGCGGAAGGCGCTTCGCAGCGCGACCGCGAGCGCCGCTTGCCATACGCCGAGATCGGCATCTATTCGGCGAGCGGTCTGTGGGGCATTGCTGTGCCGCGCGAGTTTGGCGGCGCGGAGGTCTCGTACGCCACGCTTGCAGAGGTGACCGCAATCATCTCCGAGGCGGATCCGGCGCTCGGCCAGATTCCGCAGAACCACTTTTACATGCTCGACGTGCTGCGCGTAAGCGGTACACGCGAACAACAGGCGTTCTATTTCGAACGTGCACTGGCGGGAGAGCGATTCGGCAATGCGCTCTCCGAGCGCGGCACAAAAACAGTCGCCGATTATCGGACCACGCTCGTGCCGGACGGCGATGGCTTTCGCATCAACGGCACGAAGTTCTACTCGACGGGTGCGCTGTTTGCGCAGTGGATTCCGATTGTCGCAAAGGCGGCGGACGACACCTTGTATGTTGCTTTCGCTAGCGCGCAGACACCGGGGCTGTCCGTGGTGGATGACTGGTCCGGATTCGGCCAACGCACGACCGGCAGCGGCACGACTACGCTCGACAACGTGTACGTCGAGGCATCCGCCGTCGTGCCTTACAGCTCGGCGTTCGACGCGCGGCCCACGACGGTCGGGCCGATCGGTCAACTGATTCACGCTGCGGTCGATCTCGGCATCGCACGCGCCGCTGTTGCCGACGCACGGCGTTTCGTGCGCGAACGTTCGCGACCGTGGATCGATAGCGGGGTTGAGCGAGCCAGTGATGATCCGCTAACGCTCGAACTGTTCGGCAAGCTCGCACTGCAATTGCACGCGGCCGAGGCGCTTCTCGAACGTGCCGGACGGCGAGTGGATGCTGCGGTTAAAGAGTCGACGGCGCAGACGGTCGCTTCGGCTTCCATTGCCGTGGCCGAAGCACGTGCCGCGACCACCGAGATCGCGCTGCAGGCGTCCACGCGTCTGATCGAGCTGGCCGGTACCCAGGCCACGCTTGCCGAGCACAACCTCGATCGTCACTGGCGCAATGCACGCACCCATACCTTGCACGACCCGGTGCGGTGGAAATACATCGCGGTTGGCAACTACTACCTGAACGACGTATTGCCCCCGCGTCACGGCGCGATTTGACGTTCAATTCGCGCTTGCCGTGGGCATTGTGCGCATCACCTAACTGGATCCGAATATGGCCAGACAGATCCGTCTAAACGCATTCGACATGAACTGCGTCGGACACCAATCGCCGGGATTGTGGGCGCATCCGCGCGACACATCCTGGCGCTACAAGCACCTCGATTACTGGACCGATCTCGCGAAGCTGCTCGAGCGCGGCAAATTCGACGGCCTGTTCATTGCTGACGTGCTCGGCATCTATGACGTTTTCAAGGGCAACGGCGAATCGGCGATTCGTCAGGCCGCGCAGGTGCCGGTCAACGATCCGGTGTTGCTGGTGTCCGCAATGGCTCACGTGACCGGGCATCTCGGCTTTGGCGTGACGTGTTCGCTTTCGTACGAACATCCTTATCCGTTCGCGCGGCGTATGTCCACACTCGATCACCTGACCAACGGACGAGTCGGCTGGAACATCGTCACGTCGTATCTGGACAGCGCGGCACGCAACGTCGGATTGCCGAGCCAGGCCAATCATGACGAACGCTACGCGTTGGCCGAAGAGTATCTGGATGTCTGCTACAAGCTGTGGGAATCGTCATGGGAAGACGATGCCGTTGTACGCGATGCGACACGGCAGGTCTTTACCGAACCCTCCAAGGTGCATCCGATCGATCACCACGGACAGTATTTCGACGTACCAGGTATTCACCTCTGTGAACCGTCGCCCCAACGTACACCGGTGTTGTATCAGGCGGGCGCGTCGAAGAGAGGCAAGGATTTCGCGGCGCAGCACGCCGAATGCATCTTCATAGCAGCGCCTTCGCGAACCATTCTGAAGCAGTTTGTGGCCGATATTCGCGCTCGCGTGAAGTCGTTCGGCCGTGATCCGTACGACGTGCTGATCTTTAATCTGCATACCGTGATTACCGGCAAGACCTCGGCCGAAGCGCACGCCAAGCATGCGGACTACCGGCGCTATACGAGCGATGAGGGCGCGCTGACGTTGATGTCGGGGTGGACAGGTATCGACCTGTCGAAGTACGACCTCGACGAACCGCTGCGTCACGTGGAGAGCAACGCGGTGCAGTCCGCGGTGGAAGCGCTCTCGAGCGCCGATCCTACGCGTGTGTGGACCGTGCGTGAGATCGCGAAGTGGGGCGGCATAGGCGGCCTTGGGCCGCTCTCGGTTGGCGATCCGCAGGAGATTGCCGACGAACTGCAGTCATGGGTCGAAGAGACCGATGTCGATGGCTTCAACCTCGCCTACGCGTTGACGCACGAGACGTTTAGCGATTTCGTGGATCTGGTTGTGCCCGAACTGCAACGACGTGGCGTCTACAAGACCGAGTATGAGAGCGGCACGTTGCGCGAAAAGCTGCACGGCGGCAGTGCGCGTCTGGCTGAGCCACACCCGGGCGCACGCTATCGCGCTCATCACACGGTCCATGCGGGCTAACGCTTCGCCTTCGAATTTAAAACTTCACGAACTATTAGACAACGCGCTGAGGAGCATTCATGAAATCACTGTTTCGTCGTAAATCGGGTGCGCGTCGCGTGGTCGGCGCGTTGGCGCTCTTGTCTGCAACCGTGTTGCTGGGTCAGACAATCCAGGCCGAGCCGCTCAAGGGCGCACCAGCACCGTTCAATAAGGGTGGCGTGAAAATCGCGCTGGTCAACTACCTGTCGACTGGGGACTTCTTCCAGGCCTATGAGGCTGGCGCACAGAAACAGGCGAAGGCGCTCGGCATCGATCTGCGCATTTACGAAGGACGGCAGGACGCCGCCGAGCAGCGTGAGCAGATCCAGCAGGCGATCAGCCTGGGGGTCTCGGCGATCATCGTGAATCACGGCTTACCGGAATCGCTGAAGGATGTGGTGCAGCGCGCACTCGACAAGGGCATCAAGGTGGTCGCATTCGACGTCGACCTGAATAATCCCAAAGTGCCGCAGATCGAGCAGAGCGATCATGATCTGGCCACGCTGTTGCTGACTCAGGCAGTGAAAGACAATGGCGATTCATTCGCGGCAGGGTATGTGTACGTAGCGGGCTTCGCACCGCTCGATCGCCGCGATGCGGTGTGGCGCGATTTCAAGAGCGCGCATCCGCAGGTGCAGGAGAAAGCGCGTTGGGGCACGGTGGACAACCCGATCGCGCAATCCGTCGCGAATCAGGCGGCCGCTGCTTACCGTGCGCATCCGGAGATTCGCGTGGTGTTTGCCCCGTATGACGAATTTGCGCGTGGTGCGACGCTCGCGGCGAACGAGGCGAACCTCGGCTCGAAGCTCCGCATTTACAGCGCGGATATTTCGACCGCGGACATCGAAGCGATCCGCGCGCCGGATAGCCCGTGGGTCGCCACAGCCGCAACCAATCCGGCGGTCGTGGGCGCAGTGTCGGTACGCGCGGCGGCGCTGGAAGTGGCAGGAGACGATCCCGGGCATCACATCGTGGTGAAGCCGACATTGATCACACGCGACGACCTCGTGAAGAACGACATCAAGACGGTTGCCGAACTGGGCGCCAAATTCCCGGCTTTTCGCGCGAGTGACGCGGCCAGCGCGGCGTGGATTCCGGCTGCGGAGTGAATTCACGGCCGGGCTGAGGCCCGGCAATCCGGCATTGGCAGGACGGGTGTCTTGAGCGACAATCGCGGCCATCGGTCGACACCCGTCGCGAGGAGCTTGCCATGTCGGTACTGGTACTGGGGTTGGTGATTTTTCTGGGCGCGCATTCGGTGCGAATCTTTGCCGAGTCGTGGCGTACGCGGCAGATTGCGCGCTTGGGGGCGAATGGGTGGAAGGGCCTCTATTCGGTAACCTCTGGCGTGGGGTTGGTGCTGATCATCTGGGGGTACGGGATCGCGCGACGCGATCCTGTCTTGCTGTGGGCACCGCCGGTTTGGGCGCCGCATCTTACTGCATTGCTGACGCTGATTGCGTTTGTTCTCTTTGTTGCGGCTTACGTCCCGCACAATCACTTTAAGACCTGGGTCAAGCATCCGATGTCGCTTAGCGCCGCGCTGTGGGCTTTAGGGCATCTGCTGGCTAATGGGACTTTGAACGCGGTTGTCCTGTTTGCAGCTTTTCTGGTTTGGGGTGTGCTGGGCTATCGCGCTGCGCGGCGGCGGGACCTAGTTTCAGGGGCGGTTTATCCGGCCGGGACGGTGGCGATGGATGCGTTGGCGGTGGTGGTTGGGGTGGTGGCGTGGGTCGTGTTTGTGTTCTGGTTGCACGGGTGGTGGATTGGGGTGAAGCCGTTGGGGTGAGGGCGTCGATGAGCAGTCCGCCAACCACGACACAACGAAAAAAAGCCCGCACACAAGCGGGCCCAAAGTACTCGGAGTTTCGCGATCAAGATCGCGAGAGGCAATCCTATCGCGCCAATATGAAAGCCCTGTGAAAGATCGATCACAGATCGAAGAACACGGTTTCCTGTTCGCCCTGCATATGGATATCAAACCGGTAAACGGTCTTGCTGGTTCCCGGCACACGTCGCGCGATCAAAGTCGTGCGCCGCTCCGCTGGCACAGCAGCCAACACCGGATCGCTCTCATTGGCCGCCGCCTCGTCGTCGAAATAAATCCGCGTGAACGTATGCAGCAACATCCCGCGCATCGTCAGGATCACATTCAGATGCGGCGCTTCATTCGCTGAAGCCCGCCCCGGCTTTACCGTTTCGACGATAAACCGCTTCTGCGGATCCGTCCCGGTGCCAACCCGAGCAAACCCGCGGAATCCGCTCGACGCGATCTCTTCGCGCGAAGCCGGATACTTCCCCTGGCTGTCCACTTGCGATATCTCCAGCATCGCATCGCCTACTACCTTGCCATCGCCATCGAACACCTGGCCGACAACCGAAATATGCTCGCCAGCGGCTTCGTAATCGGCAACCGCGGGAGTGAAGAGGCTCTTGAAATCAAAGTTGTACTGCTCGGGGCACAGCCCATACGCGAAGTACGGTCCGACCGTTTGCGAAGGCGTTTGCTTGAGTGTGGTCATGGCTTAGCGCTCCATCGGAGTTTCGTTAGGGCCGCGCAGCACGATGTCGAAATCGTAGCCGAGCGCGTAGGCTTCTTCGGTCGTATCCAGCGAGAAGCGCGATACAAGACGCTCGCGTGCCTGCTCAGGTGTGCCCTGGAAGATCGGATCGAACGCCAGCAACGGGTCGCCGGGGAAATACATCTGCGTCACGAGTCGCGAACCGAAGTGATCGCCGAATAGCGAGAAGTGGATGTGATTCGGACGCCACGCGTTCGTATGATTGCCCCACGGATACGCGCCTGGTTTGATCGTCAGAAAGCGATACCGGCCTTCGTTATCGGTCAGGCAACGTCCGGCGCCCAGAAAGTTGGGATCGAGTGGCGCATCGTGCTGGTCGGCCTTATGCACATAACGGCCGGCTGCGTTGGCTTGCCAGATTTCGACCAGCGTATTGCGTACCGGGCGGCCACCCTCGTCGAGCACGCGGCCCGTCACGATGATGCGTTCGCCCAGCGGCGCGCCATTGCGTGCGGCGTTGCGCGTCAGGTCGTTGTCGAGTTCGCCGAGGTCTTCCGCGCCATACACCGGCACGCGCTGATCGCGCAGCTTTTCCTTCAGCGGAATCAGCGGGCGTGTCGGGCCGCGCTTCACGGATGAACCGTAGCTGGGATACACGTGAGCGGGGTGCGATTCGAAATCGCGCGGAGTGAGGATGGACTCGTCCATGGGGCGTCTCCTTGGATGAATTATGGGATAGCAGGCTATGTCGGGACTTTAACTAATCCGAGAAGTTATGAAAAATGACGTTTTCTCGCCTTTCGTATAACCTGTCGTTATGCAACGAAGCCTCGCGGATAGCCGCGTCAAATTCCGTCATCTCCAGTGTTTTCTGGCCGTCGCGCAGTTCGGCGGGGTCCAGAAGGCCGCTGAGAGCCTGTCCATCACTCAGCCCGCGGTCTCCAAGACGGTGGCCGAGCTCGAGGCCATTCTCGGCGTCAGGCTGTTCGAGCGCGGCCGTCATGGGGCCGTGATCACCCGCGAGGGGCAGTTGTTCATGCCGCACGCCAGCGCCTGCGTCAGTGCGTTGCGGCTTGGTGTCGATCTGCTGTCGAGGGCCGAAGGCGCGGCGCCGGCGACGCTGGAGATCGGTATTCTGCCCACCGTCGCCAGCGCGCTGGTGCCGCGGGTGCTCAAGCTGTTCGGCGAGCAATGGCCACGCGTGATCGTGCGTCTTGCGACCGGCGCGAACGCGGAACTGCTGGAGCGTTTGAAGGCCGGTTCGATTGAGTTCGCTGTGGGGCGTCTGGCCGATCCCGAGCGAATGGTCGGACTTAGCTTCGAGCAACTTTTCACCGAGCCGCTGATTGCGGTCGTGCGCGCCGGGCATCCGCTCGAGGCAAGCGCCGGGTTGCCGGCCGCGTTGCTCGAAGGCCTCACGGTGGTCGTGCCTCCGTTCGGCACGCTGATCCGGCAGTCCGCAGATAGTCTGCTGGCGGCGTGGGGTGTGCCGCCGCTTTCGGCCTTCGTCGAGGTGCTGTCGGTATCGACGGGCCGCGCGCTGGCGCTCGAGAACGACGCGGTCTGGTTCGTGCCGCAAAGCGCCGTCGAATACGAGTTGGCACATGGCATGCTGGTACGCCTCCCGTTGCCGTTCGCCGGGACCGGCGAGCCAGTCGGCCTGATCCGGCGCTCCGATACGCAACCGTCGCCGGTGGGGCTGGCCCTGATCGATGCGCTGCGAACGGTCGCGCGGCAACGCATGGCGGATACGGCGGCGGCGCCGGTCAAGGCCAGCGCTAGTGCCGGTGCCCGAGCACGCGGGAGCAACGGCACCAGCGTCAGCGCAAACGCAGACACCGGCGCGCCAAAGGCGTCAAAGCGCCGCCGCAAGCCCGCCTGAGCCTGCTTCCGCCGCGCCCAGGCTCGTTCAGCGAGACAGTACCGCCAATCCAGCGAGCTCACGCGAAAGTGAACCATTCAGTACAAAATGCAGTTGCGGGCTGCCCCGTCTCCGGTGTACAAACACGGTGCGAAAGTCATGGCGCAATTTGCGTAGTGCGTAACATCCCCAGGTCGCAGCGGCATTGCGCAATCGCGATGGCCTGCGTACAACATCAGGAAGAGCGTCGGAACGTATGAACAAGGAGAGTGCCATGCCCAGCGACCTGCCCACTCCGGGCGACGCGATGCAGGCCGTATCGGACCCGGAACACAATCCGCTCGGCACAGCTGGTCTTGAGTTCGTGGAGTTCGCCGCGCGCGATCCGCAGGGGCTCGGGCAGACCTTCGAGCAACTCGGCTTCAAACCGATTGCGCGGCACGTCAGCAAGGACGTCACGCTATACCGCCAGGGCGAGATGAATTTTCTGCTCAATGCCGAGCCGGATTCGTTCGCTGCGCGCTACGCAGAGGAATACGGCGCGGGCATCTGCGCTGTGGGCATTCGCGTAGCCGACGCCCAGCGGGCCTTCGACCGGGCCGTCGAGCTAGGCGCCTGGGCCTTCGAAGGCGAGAAGGTCGGCAAGGGCGAACTGGTGATCCCGTCCATCCAGGGCATCGGCGATTCGCATATCTACTTCGTCGACCGCTGGCGCGGCCGGGGTGGTCTGCGCGGCGGTGTAGGCGACATCTCGATCTTCGACATCGATTTTCGTCCTATCGAAATCGACACCGCCCACGCGGATCTGAGTCATGCCGGCACGGGTCTGGTCGCCATCGATCATCTGACGCAAACCGTCGGCGCGGGCAGGATGCAGGAGTGGCTCGATTTCTATCGCGACCTGCTTAACTTCCGCGAGATTCACGAGTTGCACGCCAACTGGCATGTCGCCGCGGAATCGCGCGTGATGGTGTCGCCGTGCGGGGCGATCCGTATTCCGCTCTACGAGGAAGGCACGCAGCGCACGAGTCTGATGCATGAGTATTTGCCTGACCATCCGGGCGAGGGTGTGCAGCATATCGCCTTGGCCACCGGCGATATCTTTGCCTGCGTCGAGCAACTGATGGCCAATGGCATTGAATTCGTCGAACCGCCGCCGCGCTATTACGAGCAGATCGATGCGCGTTTGCCGGGGCATGGGCTCGATCTCGAGCGCCTCAAGCGCGGGCGGATTCTGGTGGACGGCGAGATCGGTGTGGATGGCGTGCCGTTGCTGTTCTTTCAGACGTTTGTGCGGCGCCGCGCCGGCGAGATCTTCTTCGAAATCGTGCAGCGCAAGGGACATCACGGATTCGGCGAGGGCAATCTGAGCGCGCTCGCCAAGGCCCGTTGATCGACGTCTCTATTGCCAAATCGACCAGAAGCGTTAGCGAATCGAATGCCAGAAGGCCGGAAGCGGCCGCTCAGTCTTCGTCTGCCTCGCTGGCCAACACAGGATTCGCGGCCCCATAGGCCGCAGCCTGCTCCAGCAACCACTCGCGGAAGCTCGCTAGCGGGCGACCGTGGCTGAGCTCGGTGGGATAGACCAGGTAGTAGGCGGCTTCGGCAATCGCCGGCGCGTCGAACGGCACGATCAGCCCGAGTCGAGCGAACTGCGCATCCACGAAGAAGCGCGGCACCAGTGCGATGCCGAGCCCCGCCGCGGCGCCGCTGATCAACATCGTATGCAATTCGTAGCGTACGCCCTGCATCGTACGGTTATCGTCCACACCCAGTTTCTCGAACCAGTTCGCCCAGCCATCCGGGCGCGTCGTCGAGTGCAGCAGCGGGTAGTCGAGCAGTTCGGCGGGCGTGGTCACGGGCCGCTTCAATAGACTCGCCGCGCAGACCGGAATGACCTCCTCGCGAAACAGGAAGTCCGCAGACGTGCCGGGCCAGGTCGGCTTGCCGTAGTGAATCGCCGCTTCGAAGTGGGTCTCTGCAAACGGAAACGTGCCGGTGCGCACGCCCATGTTCACGCGGACGTCGGGATAGCGCGCGTTGAATTCGCCCATGCGCGGAATTAACCAGTGCGATGCGAAGGTGGGGAGGGCGGCCAGTTCAAGGTAACCGCCGCCGCTGCCGTGCGCGACGATCGATAGCGTGTCGCGGTCGAGTCCTTCCAGCGCTCGGCGCACCTGGGCGCTGTAGACCTTGCCCGCCTTGGTGAGCACGACGCGTTGCTTGACCCGCACGAATAGCCGTACGCCGAGATTGCCCTCGAGCGTCGCAATCTGCCGCGAGACCGCGCTCTCGGTGAGAAAGAGTTCGCGTGCTGCGTGGGTGAAGCTTTCATGCCGTGCCGACGCTTCGAAAGCGAGCAGCGCGCCCATGTTGGGGATCTTGAACTTTCGCACGTTGATTCCGAAAACGCATCAAGTCTGAAGTTTATCTCGCTTTACGGCACCCGCGTGGATTTGAATAATTGCCGTCGAACGATGCCGGGCTTGCGTCCAAGCGACGCGGCACTGGCGGATCCCCCTACATGCGTTGGCTCATGCAGCCCGTGCTCCGGAGAAAGACCGTGCAGAACCCGCGAAATGCAAATGTCGAACAACTGCTGCTGAAACTGATCGGCGCCGAGAAGACCGCGGCGCTCTTCAAGACGCTGAACCATCCGCAAGTACTCAATGAATGGGAACCCGGCGTGGTCACCCGCGCGGAGCTCGCGCAGGCGATGAACATGGTCCTGTTCGAAGACCTGTTGGCGCGCTCGGCGAACGGCCGCGCCTACACGCAGGACGCGCTGACCGCGGGCGGCAGCGTGTACTTCGATCACGGGGCGCTGCGCACGGTGCGTTGGGCGTCGAGTGGAGCGCTGCCGCCGGGCGAGGCCGCATTCGCTCGCATTTTGCGGCCGCTCGGTTTTCGCATCAACGGACGCTATCCGCTCGATCGTCTTGGCATGACGGGCCGCGCATGGGCGCATGAGGATGCACCCGATGAAATCGCCCAGTTCTTCGTCAGCGAACTGCATCCGGAGCGCTTCTCGCCTGAATTTCAGCAGGCCGTCACGAATGTGATCGGGACATCGCGCGATCCGTTGACGCCGCTCGCCACGGCGCATCTTTGGGAGCTCGAGCGTGAAGGCGTGCTGCCGCTCGCGGCGGCGCACGAATTGCTACCGGTGATCGTGGGCGCGTTTGCGCGGCAACACGAGACGCCACGCGAGGCCGATTACGAAGTATTGTTGAAGGAGTCGGCGGAAATGGCGTGGATCGCCACCGAAGGTAATGCGTTCAATCACGCGACGGATCGCGTCGCCGACGTGTTCCAGCTTTCGGATGACGAAAAAGCCAAGGGACGTCCGATGAAACCGGAAGTCGAGCGTTCGCGTTCGGGCCGGGTATTTCAGACCGCTTACCGGGCGGATATCGTGAAGCGCGAATTCCGCGCGGCGGATGGCAGCACGGTGACGCGTGAGGTGCCGGGATCGTTCTACGAGTTCATCACGCGCAAGCGGACGTTCGATCAGGATACGCGCCGCTGGGAAACGGACCTGCGTTTCGATGCGGGTAATGCGCAGGGGATCTTCAAGATGACCGCCAGTCAGGCTGCGTAAATACGCTTCCGGGCTGCTTGATTAGCAGGTCTATGAGCGTGCCGCGCTCATTCGCACGAGAGGGCAGTCGAGGTGGAATCGTCAACCGATGAGACACGGGTTAAAGCAACTGGCACCCCATCCGTCGCTACGCCGTTTCGCGGTACGGCGGCCGTCATGCAATCGCTCGAAGCCGATCTGCGGCAGCATGTGCGCGGCGAAGTGCGGTTCGATCACGCATCCAAAGCGCTGTACTCGTCGGATGCGTCGAACTATCGACAGGTGCCGCTTGCGGTGGTCGTGCCGGCCAATGTCGACGATCTCGTTGCCACCGTCACCGTGTGCCGACGCAACGATGTGCCGTTCCTGCCGCGCGGCGGGGGCACGTCGCAGAATGGACAGTGCGTGAATGTGGCAGTCGTCGCGGACGCAAGCAAGTATGTGAATCGCGTCGTCTCGGTGGACCCGGCGGCGCGCACCGCGATCGTCGAACCGGGCGTCGTCTGCGACACGTTGCGCGATGCCGCGGAACAGCACGGGCTGACCTTTGCTCCGGATCCGGCTACGCACAGTCGCTGCACGCTGGGCGGCATGATCGCCAACAATTCTTGCGGCGCGCATTCGGTGATGGCCGGCAAGACGGTCGAGAACATCGAAGCGCTCGAGATCGTCACTTACGACGGTGCGCGCTTCTGGGTCGGTCCTACGCAGGATGATGAACTCGAACGCATCATTGCGGCTGGCGGTCGGCAGGGCGAGATTTATGCGGCACTCAGACAACTGCGCGATAAGTATGCCGACCTGATTCGCGCGAAATTCCCGCAAATCAAACGGCGCGTGTCGGGCTTCAATCTCGACCAGCTGTTGCCGGAAAACGGCTTTAATGTCGCGCGTGCGCTAGTTGGGACTGAGGGCACGTGTGCGATCACCTTGCAGGCGAAAGTACGGCTGGTGAAAAGTCCCGCGAAGCGCGTGCTGCTCACGCTTGGCTTTACGGATATCTTCACGGCCGCCGACGCGGTACCGCATTTCATGCATTGCGGACCGATCGCCATCGAGGGACTCGACCGGGCAATCATTCGTGGCCTGCAGGCGCGTGGTCTGAAAAAGGAAGAGATTGCGCTCCTGCCCACGGGCGATGCGTGGGTCGTGCTCGAATTCGGCGCGGATACGCACGACGAGGCAGTGCTGCAGGCTCGCGCGGCGGCTGAGTATTTTGCATCGGGCGCGGCAGGGCCTGATGTTTCGATGGTGCTCGTCGAAGATCGTGCGTTGCAGGCGAAGGTCTGGTCGATTCGCGAGACGGGTGCATCGGCGGTGGCGCTTTCCGTTGACCCTGCGCGTCCCGATCCGATCGTCGGATGGGAAGATGCGGCGGTCGATCCTCTACGGCTCGGCGATTATCTGCGTGCTTTTCAGGCGATGGTCGATCGTTACGGCTATGAAACCAGCTTGTACGGCCACTTCGGCGACGGCTGCGTGCACGCGCGCATCACCTTCGATCTGCGTACGGCAGAGGGCATTGCGACATGGCGCGGTTTTCTGCGTGAAGCGGCCGAACTGGTGGTGGAATTTGGCGGCTCGTTGTCGGGCGAACATGGCGATGGTCAGGCGAAGGCTGAGTTTTTGCCCATCATGTATGGGCCTGAACTGATGCAGGCGATGGAGCAGTTCAAGGCGATCTGGGATCCGGCTAACCGTCTCAATCCCGGCAAGGTAGTGCATGCGTATCGTGCCGATGAAAACTTGCGCATGGGGCCGGCGTACAGGACGGTGACCTTGCAGACCAGACTGACGTTCGCCAGTCAGGAGGGCGATGGTTTTCAGCGCGCGGTGGAACGTTGTATTGGCATGGGCAAGTGCCGTTCGCTGGAAGGAGGCACGATGTGTCCCAGTTATCGGGCTACGCGCGAAGAGAAGTATTCGACTCGCGGCCGCGCTCACCTGTTTTGGGAAATGCTGCAAGGCGAAGTCATTAAAGATGGCTGGCAGAGCCGGGAAATCAAGGAAGCGCTCGATACGTGTCTTGCCTGCAAGGGCTGCAAGTCCGATTGCCCCACGCATACCGACATGGCCACGTACAAAGCGGAATTTCTTTCGCATTACTATGAAACGAATCGCCGGCCACGCCAGGCGATGTTCATGGGCCGGATTGGCGAGTGGGCGCCGATTGCAGCGCGCTTTCCACGGTTGGCCAATTTTATGACTTCGGCGCCGGGGTTGGCGTCGTTGGGTAAGTGGATGGCTGGGGTGGCGCAGGCGCGTGAGTTGCCGAAGTTTGCGAAGCAGACGTATCGGGAACGTGCGAGGCTGACGGCGTTTGATTTGGGCTTGTCTAAGCCGGCCGCACCTAAGCCGGTCGCACCTGGGCCGGCCGCACCTAGGCCGGCCGCTCGCAAAGTCATCCTCTGGGTGGATACGTTCAGCGATCACTTCTCGCCGGAGATCGCCGAGGCCGCCGCGGACGTGCTAACCCAACTCGGTTGGCAGGTCGTGCTGCCTGAAAATCGCTTGTGCTGCGGTCGCCCGCTGTACGACTTCGGCCTGCTGGACCGTGCGCGGCAATTGCTCGTGAACGTGCTTGACGACCTCGCCGACGATATCGCAGCAGGTGTGCCGCTAGTCGGTCTTGAGCCCGGCTGCCTGTCGGTGTTCAAGGATGAACTGCTCAAGCAGCTACCCGATCATGCCCAGGCGAAGCGTCTATCGGCACAGACTTTCCTGTTCTCGGACTTCGTCGTGCGCGAGCCGTACGACTGGCCCAGGCTCGACGCCGAGGTGGTCGTACACGGCCACTGCCATCAGAAGGCGCTGTTCGGCATGCAAGGCGATACGGCACTGCTGGAACGGCTCGGTGTGAAATGGAAGCTGCTCGATACCGGTTGCTGCGGCATGGCCGGTTCATTTGGCTTTAACGCGGAACACCATGAGCTCTCGGAGAAGATCGGCGAAGACAAACTGTTTCCGGCGATTCGCGGCGCGGCGGCGCAAACCATCGTATTGACCAACGGGTTTAGCTGCCGTGAGCAGATCGAGCACGGCACGGGGCGTCATGCATTGCATATTGCGCAGTTGGCGCAGCGGGCGTTGTTAAAACGAGGTGCCGTGCACGCAGCGACTCGCGCGGCGCCTATTTCTTCGCCGAATCAGCCGCTACTTGTGGAATGTCCGCGCTGGTCGCCATCCAGAGTACTTCGGCATCTTCATCGCTAGTGGAAACCGCAGCGTGACCCGTGCGGCTATCGAAATAGATACTGTCCCCCGCATTCAGATGCGTAGGGGCGTAGAGCTCGGAGTACAGGCACACGCTGCCGCTGATCACATACAGAAACTCTTCGCCTTCGTGACGCCCCCAGTCGTCGAATGCATCCAGCGTGTGCGCCGAGATACGGATGCGAAACGGCAGCATTGCCTTGTGGGCGAGGTCGGTGGCGAGCAGCTCCATCTGGTAGCCGCGATACGCGTGGCGTTGACCCGCATCCTTGCGAGTCAGCGCACGGCGACCGCCGGCGCTGACCTTCGGCGTGGAGCCGAACAGCTCGCCGATCTCGATCTTCAGGCCGAGCACGATCTTTTGCAGCACGTCGAAGGTCGGCGACATCAGGCCGTTTTCGACTTTCGAAAGCGTCGAGCGCGACACGCCGCACAGGCGGCTCGCGGTCTCGAGCGTCAGGTCCTGCGCCTGGCGCGCGGCACGCACGCGCCGGCCCAGATCCGAGGTGGACGGCTCCGCGGGTTTGGTGAGATGGGTATCCATGAAATGTAGGGACCGACGTTCGCCTTTTGGCGGGTAATGTTTCCGATCATAACATTGGGTGACCTCCCAAGCCTTTTCTGTCGGAGGTCGTCCAAAACAGGCTTAACAGTCGGTGCGCCTGGAGCCCGACCTTATGGCATTTCGCTCAGGTTTTCTCATCGGAAACGCCAACGGTTCCTGGAGCGCCGAGGGGAAGACACCACTGGAAGCGATCATCCTTACCGAGTACGGTGCCCCTGACGTGCTGCGCTACGGTGTGCGCCGCCAGCATGGAATAAAGTAGTCGCTCATGCGTTCTATAAAACGATATCGCGCAGTTGTTGCCGATCTTAAGAGACGAGAACACAAATGACCGATACCGCTGCCCCCGACGCAACGCAAGCCTTGATCGATGCGGCCGATGCACTCGGCCCCATCGTCGCAAAGCATAAGAAAGCACTGGCACTGGGCCCGGATCTTCCGCTTGAAATCGCCGAGGCACTCGAGGCCGCGGGCTTAACCCGTCTGTGGCTTCCCCGAAATATTGGAGGCATGGAGCTATCTCCAGTAGATTACTTCCGCGTAATGGAAGCGGTTTCCAGACACGACGGTTCAGTCGGCTGGTGCGCGAGCATTGCGTCCACGGGAACGCGCGCGGCTGGCCTGATACCGCAGTCGTCCGCAGCGCAATTGCTCGCAGACGGGGGCTTTGTCTCGGGCAGCCTCAGTCCGACCGGTAAGATCGTCAAGGAAAAGGACGGCTGGCGAATTAACGGACGTTGGCCTTGGGGAAGCTTCATCGTATACAGCAAGGTCACGCTGGCGGTCTGCGTGGAGTACGAAGACGGCGTCGCACGTTCAACCCGTGAAGGCGGCCCGGTGCTCAGAGCAGCGCTGCTGCCCACGCGCGAAGTTAATATCATCCGCACGTGGGACGGCGGTGGATTACGCTCGTCGGGCAGTCATGACTTCGCTATCGAGAATGGGTTTGTCGAAGACGCACGTACATTCGCCTTAACCGACTTCAACCCTGAACCGTGCCAGCAAGGGGCGCTTTACGGACTGCCTTTCATTACCATGTTTGCTTTAGGGATCACGGCCGTATCGCTTGGTGTCGCTCGTGGGTCTATCGATGCGCTGGTTGAACTGGCACAGCACAAGGTCGCCGCGGGCGCACAAGGCCCGTTGCGAGAGCAAGCCAGTGTCCAGGCTGCCGTTGCTCAAGCTGAAACAGCGCTTCGTTCGGCGCGGGGATTTCTTTTTGAATCGGTCCAGGATCTATGGGATCGCCGCGTTTCAGGGCAACCGGACGATATGAAGCAGCGCGCGCTCGTCCGCATGGCGAGTTGCAATGTCGTCGATATGGGAAAGAAGGTTGCGATGCAGATGTTCGAGGCGGCCGGCGGCTCGGCTCTACACGAGCGTTCGCCGTTCAGTGCGTATCTGCGGGACGCGCAGGCGGCGGCCCAGCACCTGGCGTTTTCCCAACGCAATATGGAAACCGCCGGGCGCGTGCTGCTCGGTATGCACCCCGGTACTTACAGGTTCTAACGGACGAATGCCCGGCGAGAACGTTCAACGCGTTCCCGAACTGAACTGCTCGCGCAACTCCCGTTTCAGCACCTTGCCGATGGGGCTGCGCGGCAGTGTATCGACAAATCTCAGCGCGGAGAGCCTCTGCATCTTCCCCAGACGCGCATTGATCCACGTTAGCAACGCGTCTTCGTCTAGCGTTGCGCCCAGGCGGCGCACGACGAAGGCCACAGGCGTTTCGCCCCATTGCTCGGACAGCGCGCCGACCACGGCGGCATCCGCAACATCAGGATGCCTATGCAGTTCTGCTTCCAGATCGCTTGGGTACACATTGAAGCCGCCCGAAATGATCATGTCCTTCTTGCGATCGAGCAACGTGAGAAAGCCGTCTTCGTCGAAACGTCCCATATCGCCGGTGCGGATAAAGCGCTTGCCGCTCGGGTCGTACCATTCCGCTTCAGCGGTTTTTTCGGGTTGCCGGTAATAGCCGGTCATCATTGCCGGTGAGTTGCCGACGATCTCACCGACTTCGCCTTGCGCGACCTCTTTGCCGTGCTCGTCGATGAGGCGGATATCGTGCCCTTCCACGGGTTTGCCAACCGTATGCAGTTTGTCGGGGAACGCGTGTGCTTCCAGCTGACATGAACCTCCGCCTTCGGTCATGCCGTAGTACTCGGTGAGCTTGCCGGGCCAGCGCCGTACCACGTCGGCCTTCACACTGGCCGAGAATGGCGCGCTGGTGCAAAACTTGGCCTGGAAGCTGGACAAGTCGTAACGGTCGAACTCGGGGTGCGCCATCAGCCGCTGATACTGGACCGGAACGAGCATCGTATGCGTCACGCGGTATTGCTGCGCGAGTGTCAGGTAACGCGTGGTATCGAATTTCGGCATCAGCACGACGGTGCCACCGAAGGTGAGCGTCGGCATGAAGCTCACGAGCGTGGTGTTCGAATACAGCGGCGTCGAGATCAGCGTTGTGGCGTGCGGTCCATAGCCACGCTCGACGCTGCGCTGCGCGTAAGCCCAACGCATGCCGTGCGACTGCACGATGCCTTTCGGCGTACCCGTGGTACCCGAGGAATAGATGATGTTGAATGCCCATGCAGGATTGATCGCGACTGGCAGGGGCGCCGTACCCTCGGGCGCGAGCCATGTCTGCAGGGCGATGCTGCCTGAGTGCCCATCAAGTCCGATGGCCTTGGCGTTGATGTCGCCGGCCAGCGGCTCGAGCAGACGCTTGACCTCGGCATCCAGAAACAGCAATCGCGCGCCTGAATTGCCGATCATGCTGACAAGGCTCGCCGTGCTCGACGTCGGTGCAAGCGGCGCAACCGCTGCGCCCGCCCTCAGGCCGCCAAGAAAAGCGACTACGTATTCAACCGAAGCCGCCGCGCATAGCGCCACCGCATCGCACGGCTTAAGTCCGTCGCGCTGTAACGCGGCCGCGAAGCGGTCGACTCTTGCGGCCAGTTCAGCGTACGTCACAACCTCGCCGTCGCAGATCAAGGCGGGATGATCGCCGCGTTCGGTGGCGAAGCGGCGTAACGTATCCGTGATGCAGACGAACGGTTCGTCCACCAATGTGTCGAGCCATGTCATTTGCGCGTGCCCCAGCAGGTCTTCATGCCACCATTCGATGTAACAGATAGCATCGTCTTGCGAAGCGGATGAAACACGTCTTTCACAGGCATTACAGCGCTCCTCGATGTTGTTGTGTGGCGCAGGCGTACGCGCGTATTGTTTGACGATCATACGTGCGCACTTGTGCCGTGTAAATAAAAGCACGTTCATTCACTTCGTGGGGCGCATCACTGCGCTAGGTGTTTTCCCGGCCAACCCCTGCCGGGGAGGACTTTTGCGCGGTTTGCCCGTTGACACGCTACGAACGGTCGTGCGAAATTGTGTGTCGAATCCCCTCGATAGCCATCCCGGATAGACGCGCATCACTTCGTCAATTGAAGCGATTTCAACTGACACGGAGATACGAAGCATGTCGGCCAGCCGTTCCTGTTTACGTGTCGCGGCAGCACCGTTCCCAACGTCTCATAACGCCCAGCGCAAACGTGCAGGGCCGCTTCAGCTTCGCATATAGTTAGTTATACCTAAGAAAGAATCGATTCCAGAATCGTAGGAGACAACTGCATGAACAAGATGCGTTCCTTAATGGCTGGCGCAACGATTGTCTTCGCGCTCGCGTCCAGTATCGCCTCGGCGGAAACGGTCCGGATTGCGTATATCGATACGCTGTCGGGCCTGATGGGTGCGCTAGGCAACAACGAACTGAAGAGCTGGCAATACGTGACCGAGGTGGCCAACCAGCAGGACTGGGCCGGTGGAACAAAATTCGAAATGGTCCCGTTCGACAACAAGTTGTCTCCGCAACAGAGTCTTACGCTGCTCAACGAAGCGGCCGATCAGGGCATCCGTTACATCACGCAGGGTAACGGCTCTTCCGTAGGCCTTGCGCTCGAAGATGCGGTGTCCAAGTACAATGCGCGCAATCCTGGCAAGGAGATCATCTACCTGAATTTTGCGGCGGTGGATCCGGCCATGACCAACGCCAAGTGCGACTACTGGCACTTCCGTCTCGATGCAAACTCGGACATGAAGATGGAAGCGTTGACGACATTTCTTGCCAAGGATCCGAACGTCAAGAAGGTCTATCTGATCGATCAGGATTATTCCTTCGGCCATGATGTGTCGCGTACTGCGCAGGAATACCTCAAGCGCAAGCGTCCGGACATCCAGATAGTGGGCGACGATTTTCATCCGCTTGCACAGGTCAAAGATTTCTCGCCCTATGCGAGCAAAATCAAGGCATCCGGTGCCGATACGGTTATCACGGGTAACTGGGGCAGCGATCTGGCGCTGCTCATCAAGGCCGGTAAGGACGCAGGTGTGACCGCCAATTACTATACTTACTATGCCTCGACCACTGGCGTGCCGACGGCGATGGGAGCGGCTGGCGCCGGGCGCGTCAGATACGTGGGTTACATGGGCGCGAATACCGCGAGCAATCCGCCGCAAGCGAATCAGATCATGGACGGCTTCAAGAAGAAGTACGACGACGATTTCTTCGAAATGGCCGCCTATACGGGCGTGGCATTGCTGAGCAAGGCGATCAAGGACACCCGATCCACCGATCCGGTCAAGGTGGCCAAGGCGATGGAGGGCATGAAGGTACAAAGCCTGAACGGCACCGTCGAGATGCGGGCGTCGGACCATCAGGCTGAGCAACCCCTCGTGATCGCCACGTGGGTCAAGGCGGATGGCAAAGACGTCAAGTACGACCAGGAGAAAACCGGCTATGGCTGGCGAACCGATGCGGTGCTCGATACTTCGTCGTCAGTGCAGCCGACAACCTGCCAGATGAAGCGACCGAACTAGGCGGCGCGCTCTCCATCGTGCGGCACGAGTTTCCCGATACTGGCGCAAGAAGCAAGGAATATTGTCTGTGGAATTCTTCGTCATTTCCCTGTTGAACGGCATCAGCTACGGGCTGTTACTGTTCCTGTTGTCATCGGGGCTTACGCTGATTTTCAGCATGATGGGCGTGCTCAATTTCGCTCACGCCAGCTTTTACATGCTGGGCGCTTATTTTGCGTATGCCATCGCCAGCAAGATCGGCTTTTGGCCCGCGCTCGTGTTAGCGCCATTGCTGATCGTGGTTGTCGGGGCGCTCGTCGAACGTTTCGGCTTGCGCACCGTGCACAAGTACGGGCATGTGGCCGAACTGCTGTTTACGTTCGGTCTTGCCTATCTGATTGAAGAGGCCGTCAAGCTCGTCTGGGGACAGTCCGCGGTGCCTTATCGGATTCCGCAGGAACTGGATGGTCCGCTGTTTCAGGTGTTCTCGTCGGTGTTTCCGAAGTATCGTGCCTTCATGATGCTCGTGTCGGTGTTGATGCTGGTGACGATGTACCTCGTGCTTACTCGCACGCGCATCGGGCTCGTGATTCAGGCTGCGCTGACGCATCCGCAGATGGTCGAGGCGCTCGGCCACAATGTGCAGCGTGTGTTCATGCTGGTGTTCGCCGGCGGCGCAGCGCTTGCGGGCATCGCGGGCGTGATCGGCGGCAATGCGTTTGTCACTTCACCATCGATGGCTGCTTCAGTGGGCACCATCGTATTCGTCGTGGCGGTGGTGGGCGGCATGGGTTCGCTTGCAGGGGCGTTCATCGCTTCGCTATTGATAGGACTCTTGCAGACATTCGCCGTCACCATCGACTCCTCACTAGCCGACCTGTTCGGCTTCATTGGCTTGCATGTGACGAGTGCCACGCCGCTGTCCTCGGTGTGGAAGCTGACCGTCTCGCAGATGGCGCCAGTGCTGCCTTATCTTTTGATGGTGGTGATGATGATTGTGCGCCCACGTGGTCTCATGGGAACCCGGGAGGGCTAGGTCATGAAACCAACCATGAGGCAGAGCTACGAACGGGCCATGGCACAAGAGGGACGTGCGGCTTCTCCACCGCGTCATCTCGCGCGCTACCTGATCTGGGGGATAACGGCTCTTGTGATGGCGATCGCGCCGCTAATCTTCTCCAGCGGCTTCGCGATCACCCTGTTGTCGCAGATGGGCATCATGATCATCTTCGCGCTGTCGTACAACATGCTGCTCGGGCAGTCTGGCATGTTGTCCTTCGGTCATGCGGTCTATTCGGGCATGGGCGCGTTCATCGCCGTGCATGTGCTCAATCAGGTCGGTGCGGGGGCGTACTGGTTTCCGGTCTCGTTGTTGCCGCTGGTGGGAGGCCTCGGTGGGGCTTTGTTCGGCGTGCTATTCGGTTACGTGACGACGCGCAAAGCGGGCACGACATTCGCCATGATCACGCTCGGTATCGGCGAGATGGTGTTCGCCAGTTCGCTGATGTTTCCCGACTTCTTTGGTGGAGAAGGTGGCGTCTCGACTAACCGGGTCGTCGGCAATGCGGTGCTCGGCATTACGTACGGACCCGGGCGCCAGGTGTATTACCTGATCGCGGTGTGGTGCCTGCTGTCGATGATCGCAATGTATGCCTGGACGCAGACTCCTTTGGGTCGCATCGCCAACGCCGTGCGTGACAACGCGGAACGGGCCGAGTTTGTCGGCTACAACACGCAGCGCGTACGCTATCTGGTGGTAATTCTCTCGGCGTTCTTTGCGGGCATTTCCGGCGGGTTGTCGGTTATCAACTTCGAGATCGTCTCGGCGGAGAACGTGGGTGCCGTGCACTCGGGCAGTGTGTTGCTGGCCACGTTTATCGGCGGTGGTGGCTTTTTCTTCGGGCCCGTCATCGGTGCTGTGGTCTTTGTGCTGTTTGCAGTCGCCCTGTCCAGCCTGACACAGGCGTGGCTGCTGTATCTGGGGCTGTTCTTCGTGCTCATGGTGATGTTCGTGCCCGGCGGCGTCTCCAGTCTGCTGATGAAGCAGGTGCCGTTGCTAGCTAAGCGCAAGTTTGGCCGCATGTTGCCGACGTACTCAGTCGCGTTGGGGGCGGGCCTGATCCTGTTGGCCGCGTTGATCCTGACGGTGGAGTTGACCTACAAGCTGCAGATCGATAGTGACAACGGCACGGGCATGACACTCGCCGGCTTTAGCTTCGATGCGTCGTCGTTCAAGCCTTGGGCGGTTGCCGTGGTGCTATGGCTAGCGGGTGCGCTGGGTTGGCGCGCAGCGGTGGCGCGTGTGCATCAGGCCTGGGACGCAGTGCAGGCGGAAATGGCAGGAGGCGCACGATGACGGCCGCACTTGAGCTAACAGACGTCCGCAAGAACTTCGGACAGACGGAGATCATCCGCGGCGTTAACCTGAGCGTTCCGAAGGGCGAACGCCATGCGCTGATCGGCCCCAATGGTGCGGGCAAGTCGACCACCTTCAATCTGATTTCGGGGCGCAGTGTGCCGAGTTCAGGCTCGGTCAAGCTCAACGGTACCGAGATCGGCGGACTCAAGCCGTTTGTGATCAACCGTATGGGCCTTTCGCGCAGCTTCCAGATCACCAACATTTTTCATCGGCTTTCGGTGTTCGAGAACTTGCGCTGCGCGGTGCTCTGGTCGCTTGGCTACAAATACTCGTTCTGGCATCGGCTGTCCCAGTTGCACGACGCGCGTCAGCGTGCCGACGAGGTGCTCGAACTGATCGGGCTGCAACGTCGCCGCGATACGCAGGCGAGCCTGCTGACCTACGCGGAACAGCGCGCGCTGGAGATCGGCATCACTATCGCCGGCGGCGCCGAGGTGATCCTGCTCGACGAACCGACAGCGGGCATGAGCCGCTCGGAATCGGATCAGGCGGTGGAGTTGATTCGCAATGTAACGGTAGGCAAGACGCTCGTGATGGTCGAGCACGATATGGGCGTGGTGTTCGGTCTCGCGGACCGTATCTCGGTGCTGGTTTATGGCGAGGTCATCGCAACGGATACGCCTGAGGCGATTCGCAACAACAGCAAGGTCAAGGAGGCCTATCTCGGCGCCTCCCTCGACGAAAGCTCCACGGAAGGAGCGCACTAATGACCCAGCGCATGCTCGACGTGCAAGGTCTGCACGCCTACTACGGCAAGAGCCATATTCTGCAAGGCGTCGATGTGCATGTCGACGAGGGCGAGATCGTCACCTTGCTAGGGCGCAACGGGGTAGGGCGTTCCACCATGGCTAAGACGATCCTCGGGATGGTCAAGGCTGCGGGGTCGGTGCGATTTCGCGACGAAGAAATTCTAGGGCGCCGCACGTTTGAGATCGCCCAGTTAGGCATTGGATACGTTCCCGAGAACCGCGATATCTTCCCCACGCTAACGGTGCGCCAGAATCTGCTGTTAGGCGAAAAGCGTAACCGTCGACAACACAAACCACGCTGGACGCTAGCGGAGATGTACGGAATGTTCCCGCGCCTCAAGGAGCGCGAGAGTACCGCAGCGGGCGTGCTTTCGGGCGGCGAGCAGCAGATGTTGACGCTGTGCCGAACGCTGATGGGCGACCCGGATCTGATTCTCATCGACGAGCCCACAGAAGGACTCGCGCCCAAGCTGGTGGCGCTGGTGGGTGAGTATCTGCAGGCGCTCAAGGAGCGCGGCGTGTCGGTGCTGCTGATCGAACAGAAGCTCGCCATTGCGCTCGACATCTCGCAGCGCGTCTATGTCATGGGCCACGGAAACATCGTGTTCGAAGGCACGCCTGCCGAGCTAAAGGCCAACGCGCAGGTACGCAAGGAGTGGCTGGAGGTTTAGTGTTCCTCTATTGCCGATCGAAAATATGAACCAAGCAGATTCTGTCGCTAGAGACCCGGCTGTTGGTCCCACCTGCGTTCCGCAAATTCGCCTCTACCAGGAGTGGTTGCAGCAAACCCGCGGCCTCTCCTTCGATTCGTACGATGCGCTGTGGCGCTGGTCGGTCTCCGACCTCGACGCGTTCTGGGCAAGCGTTTGGGAGTTTGGCGGCATGCTCTCGCCGACACCCTACAGCGCGGTGCTGGCCGAGGAACGCATGCCGGGGGCACGGTGGTTTCCTGGTGCACAGGTGAACTACGCGCATCAGGTGTTTAGGCATGCGGACGCCGCACATGCCGCAGGTATGCCAGCTATCGTCAGCGAGGACGAGCAGGGCCGGACAAGAGAGCTAGGCTGGCCCGAACTGAAACGACAGGCTGCCTCGCTTGCACTGACCTTGCGTGAACGTGGAGTGCAGCGCGGCGATCGCGTTGTGGCTTATTTACCCAATGTGCCAGAGACGATTGTGGCGTTTCTCGCCTGCAGCAGTATCGGGGCGGTGTGGAGCGTGTGTGCACCTGACATGGGGCTTAACGCTGTAATCGACCGGTTTCGTCAGATCGAGCCGCGCGTTCTGATCGCGGCCGATGGTGTCCACTATGCCGGCCGTCCAATGGACCGCAGCCAGGTGGTGGCCTCGTTGCGTGCCGCGCTGCCGGATGTGCATACGTTGATCGTGCTGGAAACGCCGCATGCGGCATCACGCGTGGACGATGCGCTCAGCTTTGCCGACGCGGTCGCGCGCGACGATGCGGCTACGGCCGCGTTTGTTCCCGAGTGGCTGCCGTTCGATCATCCGCTATGGGTGGTGTATTCGAGCGGCACCACGGGCCTGCCTAAAGCGATTGTGCAAAGCCAGGGCGGCGTCGCGGTGACCGCAATGGCCGTCGCGCTGCTTAACGACCTCGGCGCGAGCTATAGCAGCAACAATCTTGGCGAACGATTCCACTGGTACACGTCGACCGGCTGGATCATGTGGAACGTGCAGCTTTCAGGTTTGTTGGCCGGCACGACGATCTGCCTTTACGACGGTAGTCCGAATGGCAGCAAGGAATATCCGGACTGGGGCGTGCTGTGGCGCTTCGCCGCCCGCCATCGCATTACCGTGTTGGGAGCAGGCGCGGCTTTTCACGGCAACTGCAAGAAGGCGGGGCTTTCTCTGGCCGACTGCGGCGATCTTTCGCGGATGCGTGCGATCGGCAGCACTGGCTCGCCGCTGCCGGAAGATGTCCAGCGCTGGGGTACTGAGCAATTTGCTGCAATCGGTACGCCGGACATCTGGTGGATCAATATCTCGGGTGGCACCGATCTGTGCTGCAACTTCGCCACCGGTAACCGGGAACTGCCGCAGGTGCCGGGGCAAATGCAGTGCCGTCAACTGGGCGCTGCAGTCGAGGTCTGGAGCGAAGTGGGGCAGCCGGTGATTGGCGAGGTCGGCGAACTGGTATGCACCCGGCCCATCCCAGGCATGCCGCTGTATTTCTGGGGGGATGAAGGCAACGCCCGCTATCTTTCGAGCTATTTCGACGTTTATCCCGGCGTGTGGCGTCACGGGGACTGGCTCAAGATCGAAGCGGACGGAGGATGCATCATTTACGGCCGTAGCGACGCCACGATCAACCGTAGCGGCTTGCGCATGGGCACAAGCGAGATCTACGCCGCGGTCGAGGCCTTGCCTGAAGTGCTCGATTCAATGGTGATCGATCTCGAGTTTCTCGGCCGCGAGAGCTATATGGCGCTGTTTGTGGTGCTGCGCGACGGCATCGTGCTGGACGCTGCGCTCGAATCGCGTTTGGCGGCAGCAATCAGGACATCGCTATCGCCGCGTTTCGTGCCGGATCAGATTCTGCAGGCACCGGAAATTCCGCGCACCCTGTCCGGCAAGAAGCAGGAAGTACCGATCAAGAAACTGTTTCTCGGCCACGCACTCGAGAAGGTGGTCAATCGCGAAGCCATGGCCAATCCGCAGTGTCTGGACTGGTATGTGCGGCAAGCCGCCCTGCACGCGGCGCATCGTCAGGCGTAGTGCGGCGCGTTCCCAGAACGTGCCGCGTGCATCAAGAGGTGGACACTCTGCGTCGTCATGGATAGGATCGGTTTTTGGTCAATGCTCCGGACATGACGATATGCGAATCGAACCCGCTTCCTTGCTTCCCAACGATCTCGACCAGGCGCTGCTCGTAGGCCGCGTATGGCGCCCCGCGCCGGTTAATGGACCGTCTGTCGTGGTAGTTCGCGGCGGGCAGGTCTTCGATATCACTTCCACGGTGCCCACGACGGCCGATCTGTTCGATCGGGCCGACGCCGTGCAAATCGCCCGCACTGCGCCCGGTGAGGCGCTGGGATCAGTCCATGCGTTGCTAGAAGCAAGTTTGGCGTCGGCGGGTCAAGCTGGCATACGACTGCTTGCGCCTTGCGATGTGCAGGCGATCAAGGCGTGCGGCGTAACCTTCGCCGTGAGCCTGCTGGAACGGGTGATCGAGGAGCAGGCGGGCGGCGACGCCGGCAAGGCTGACGAAGTGCGCCGGACCATCACGGAACTGATCGGCACCGACCTCGCGAAGATCAAACCCGGCTCGGACGCGGCGATGAAACTGAAAGCTGAACTCGAGCGACGTGGTGCATGGTCCCAATACATGGAGGTCGGTATCGGGCCGGACGCCGAGGTGTTTTCTAAGTCCCAGCCGATGTCGGCCGTGGGGCTCGGTGCGGACGTTGGTCTGTACCCCACGTCCGTGTGGAACAATCCGGAACCGGAGATCGTGCTGGCCGTAAATAGCTCGGCTCAGATTGTTGGCGCAACGCTCGGTAACGATGTGAATCTGCGCGATATCGAAGGCCGTTCGGCTTTGCTGCTCGGCAAGGCAAAAGACAATAACGGCTCGTGTGCGATTGGGCCGTTCGTGCGTCTGTTCGACGAGCGCTTCACACTGGATACAGTACGCGCAGCGAGTTTGTCGCTGCGCATCGAAGGCACAGATGATTTTGTGCTGGAAGGTGTGAGTCATATGAAGGAGATTAGTCGCGATCCGGCTGATCTCGTCGCACAGACCAGTGGAAAGCATCATCAGTACCCCGATGGTTTTATGTTGTTCCTCGGCACGATGTTCTCGCCGATCAAGGATCGCGATGCGCCCGGTGCGGGTTTCACTCACCATCTCGGCGATGTGGTGACGATTGCGACGCCTTCGCTAGGTGCTTTGGTGAACACAGTGCAGCTTTCGACCGAGATTCCTCCGTGGACATTTGGTGTCAGAGCGCTCTATCAGAGTCTTGCAAAACGCGGACTGCTGTAGATCCTTCCTGAAGCGCATTCCTTTAAAAGAGACAGTCATGCAAGGCGATGTTGTGAAGGCGTTGCTTGAGGCGCTAGGTGCAGACGTGGTGACGTTGCCGGAGCAGTTCGGTTCACGTCAGGTGGTGGATTGGAGCGGGTTGCCGGGCAAGACGCCGCGCGCTCTCATCCGGCCGCGCAATACGGACGAAGTCGCAACGGCGATGAGGATCTGCAACGAATATCGCCAGCCTGTCGTTACGCAAGGCGGACTGACTGGGCTCGTTGGTGGTGCGAATGTGCTCGATGCCGAACTGGCGCTGAGTCTTGACCGGATGAACCACATCGTCGAAATCGATCGTATTTCAGGCACGATGACGGTCGAAGCCGGAACGCCGTTGCAGGTCGTGCAGGAGGCCGCACTCGACGCGGATCTTTACTTCCCACTCGATCTGGGCGCGCGCGGTAGTTGCACGATTGGCGGCAATCTCGCAACGAATGCAGGCGGTAACCGCGTCATTAAATACGGAATGATGCGAGACCAGGTGCTTGGCGTCGAAGCGGTGCTGGCGAGCGGCGAAGTGGTAGGCGCGCTGCACAAGATGATCAAGAACAATAGCGGCTACGACCTGCGGAATCTGCTGATCGGCAGCGAGGGCACCCTCGGTGTCATCACGAGTGCGGTGCTGCGTTTGAGGCCGCGGCCTCGAGCGGTTGCGACTGCATGGTGCGCGCTGCCGTCATACAGTGCGGTGACGAAGTTGCTCGAAGAAGCCCAGGCCGGACTCGCGGCTGGCGTTTCCGCCTTCGAGGTGATGTGGGCCGGTTACTACGACGCGGTGCTTGCGAATCTGCCTGAACTTCGTGCGCCTGTGGCGGAGCGCTATCCGTTTTACGTGTTGCTCGAAAGCGTAGGCGGTGATCCGGTGCGGCATGCGCAAGCGTTTGAGGAATTTCTCGGCCGTATGTTGGAGGCGGAGATAGTCAGTGATGCGGCGTTAGCTGTCTCGGAGTCGGATGCGCTTGCGTTCTGGGCGATCCGCGATGCGCCGGGCGAGTATCCGAAGTTCATTCCAGATCATGCCGCGTTCGACGTGAGCTTCTCAATCAGCAACGTTGGCGATGTCGCCCAGCGATGCGACGTCCGTTTGCGTGAGCGCTGGCCGCAGGCCGTGGTGATGATTTACGGTCACCTTGGCGACGGCAACATCCATATCGTTGTGGATGTGCCGGGAGCAGGCAAGACTTTGCATGGCGAGATCGACGACGTGATTTACGATGTCACGCGCGAATTCCACGGATCGGTTTCCGCCGAGCACGGCATTGGCACCAAGAAGAAAGCGTATCTTGAGTTCACGCGCAGCGATGCGGATGTTGCCGCGATGCGTGCCGTGAAAGCCGCGCTCGATCCGAATGGGATCTTGAATCCGGGGAAGATATTTTAGGGCGGCCACCTCTCCGATGGAGTAGGTGGCCTCTTGGTCTTTAACGTTAGTCTCAGCGCAAAGCCAGCCACGCCGCCGCGTTACCAGGCAAGCGTCCCGATGCGTCTCGCTGTTCGCTCGATAGCAGCAGCCTACCGGGCGGCAGTGTGACGGGGCGCATTCCCAGATTGATCACCGCGCATAGCGTGCCGTTGTCAAAGCTCAGCACATCTGACGAATCGCCGGACTGCCAGCGCAACTGGCCATTGCCGAGCTTGTAGTCATGCCGCAATTGAAGAAGTTGTCGATACAGTTCCAGCGTCGAACCGTACACGCCTTCCTGGCGATCCACCGCATAGCGCGCGAAATTTTCCGGCTGCGGCAACCAGCTTTTCTCGCTCGGACCGAAGCCGAAGGACGGTGCGTCCGCTAGCCAGGGCAGCGGCACCCGGCAGCCGTCGCGTCCGATTTCTTCGCCATTGGTGCGGAAAAAGGCGGGGTCTTGCCGATAATGCGCTTCGAGCGTGGTGTGCTCGGGCAAACCCAGTTCCTCGCCCTGATAGATGTATGCCGATCCCGGCAGCGCAAGCGTGAGGAAGGCGGCGGCACGCGCGCGGCGCAATCCCAACGCTTCGTCTGGCTGCTCGCCGTCCGCAGCGATGCCTTTAGGTCGAGCCCCCGGTTTGCTCAAGCCATAGCGCGACGTATGACGCACGGAGTCGTGGTTGGACATCACCCAGGTCGTGGGCGCGCCGACTGCTGCCGAGGCAGCCAGCGAACTGTCGACGACAGCCTTGATTTCAGCCGCATCCCAGTGCGTCAGCAGGTAGTCGAAATTGAAGGCCTGCTGCATTTCATCGGGGCGAATGTAGCGGGTAAGCCGGGCCTGCGGCGCGATCCATGCCTCCGCCACCATCATGCGCTCGCCGGGGTAACTGTCCAGCAGCCGGCGCCAGCTCCGGTAAATCTCGTGCACGTCCTCCTGATCCCACATGGGGCCCGGATTGTCGTCTCCGCCCTCGGTGCCTTCCACCATTGCGGCCTGACCGGCCCAGTCGGGCAGCCCGGGCGCCTTGACGAGGCCGTGGGCGACGTCGACGCGGAAGCCATCCACGCCGCGGTCTAGCCAGAACTTCAGTACATCTTCGAACTCCGAACGAACGTCGGGGTGGTCCCAGTTCAGATCTGGCTGCCTGCGGTCGAACAGGTGCAGATACCACTGCGAGTCGCCCGGTGCACGCGACCACGCGTTACCGCCAAACACGCTTTGCCAGTTATTCGGCGGCAAATTGCCGTGCTCGCCTTTGCCGTCGCGAAACAGGTAACGCGCCCGCTGGGCGCTGCCGGGCGGCGATTGCAGCGCGGCCTGAAACCATGCGTGTTCGTCGGACGTGTGATTGGGCACCAGATCGACGATCACCCTCATGCCCAGCGCGTGCGCCTGCTCAAGCATGCGGTCAAAGTCGTCCAGTGTGCCGAATAACGGATCGACGACGCGATAGTCGGCGACGTCGTAGCCGGCATCCGCTTGCGGCGAGAGATAAAACGGCGACAGCCAGATAGCGTCGATACCAAGACGCCCCAGGTAGGGCAGTTTTGCCGTGATACCCGGCAGATCGCCGATACCGTCGCCGTCCGAGTCTGCGAAAGAACGGGGATAAATCTGATATATCACCGCGCTGCGCCACCATTCCAGATTGGTGCAGGCTGCGGGGGTGGTGAAGTCTTTCGTGCGCATATTCATGTTGCGCCCCTCTTGTGAGTCTGCCCGGACAGAGCCTCTGGTAAAGCCCCGGATTGGCAGGATGACAAGGTGCCAGGTGCACGACGGCATCACGACGTCGCAACCGCTAACGGTGAACCCCCGACGTAGAGCCGGCATGCACAGCATGCCGGCGCGCAACCGTGATTATGCGGCCTCGAAGGCAGATAGCGCGCGAGCGCTTACCTGACGAAGTTCGCATAGGCGGGGTCCACGCGTGCTTCCTTGACACGCTGCGCCGCGACTTCTGCCCGATCCTCGGGAGGTGACGGATAGGACGTCTTCTCGTCGGCGGCGGTCGTGCCGTTCAAGAATGCTTGGTACAACTGCGCCTTCACTTGTTCCCGTGTCAAACCCTGCGAAGGGACTTGAGCGGGAGAGGCATGGGCAGCAGCGGCAAACAGGGAAAGCGTACCGGTAAGCAACAGCGTGGCGAGTGTGCGTTTCATGAGTGGCAACCTTGGGAGGGGAGTGAATGGTTCCGCACCGCGAGACAGGCGCTTGTTGCCCTCTGCACGCGGTGCATTCACATCTTCGCAACGTGGTCGCGGGCGCTCGCTTGGCAAAGATTAAGGTTTGTTTAACGAGTGATGGGGTCGCATTGAATGCGTACCTAAAGGATCTTTCATGTTGCACTGCAGCGCATTTGAGATACTGCAGGTTCGCTTTCCTGGCGCCGGCTTCCATAACGCCGGCCATGCAGACCATGGCAAAAATCTTGACGATTGAAGACGATCGCATTGTCGGGCGCGACATCGTGGATACGTTGTGCGACGCCGGTTTCGAGGTGGAGTGGGTTTTGAGCGGACAGGACGGCATCGCGCGTGCGGTGCACGACGAGTTCGATGTCATTACGCTCGACCGCGTGCTGCCCGGCATCGATGGGCTGACGATTCTCAAGACAATCCGCGGCGTGGGCATCGAAACGCCGGTCTTGATGATCAGCGCGTTGTCCGATGTCGACGAGCGGGTGCGCGGACTGCTCGCAGGCGGTGACGATTACATTCCCAAGCCGTTTTCCGCGGAGGAGATGAAGGCGCGTATCGAAGTGCTGCTACGCAGGCGCGGACGTCGGCAGCAAGCTGCGTCCACGGTGCTGCGCGTCGGCGATCTCGAGATCGATCTGATTGCCCGCACGGCGACACGTGGCGAGCATGTGGTCGCGCTACCGCCGGTGGAATTCAAACTGCTTGAATACTTCGCGCGCAACTCCGGGCAGATCCTGACCCGCACGATGATCTTTCAGTCTGTATGGGACATGCATTTCGATCCGGGCACCAATCTGATTGAGGTGTACGTTGGGTTGCTGCGGCGGAAGATAGATCTCGCAGGCATGCGTCCGTTGTTGAAGACCGTGCGTGGATCGGGTTACATGCTGGGCTAGGCCATGACAATGAGCTTGTGGCGTAGCACGATATTCCGTTTGCTGATGATCTACGCGCTGGTGTTTGCCGGCTCCGTGTTGGGACTCGTATGGGTTAACTACTGTAGCTCTGCGAACTACACGGCGACCCAGGCCGATTACAACATCAACTGGCAATTCCAGTACTTCGCGGCATTGCCTCGCAATCTCATGCTCGAGCAGATCGATGCGCGTATCAGGACGACGATCCACCGGCCGGTTAACTACTACGGTGTGTTCGCGCCGGATGGCCAGTATCTCAAGGGTGATATCGCCGTGCGGCCGACCGTTGTCGAGCCCAACGGAGATGGCGTCTGGTTCAGGCCGCAGCTGACATCGCTAAAAATCGAGCGGCCACAATATATGCGGACCAAGGCCACGAGGCTTGCCGATGGCGATGTGCTGGTGATTGCCCGTGACGTGGACGAAATGACACGTTTGCGCGATTACATGCTGGGCGGCATCGCATGGAGCGGCGCGATTGCGTTGCTGGGTGGCCTCGGTTTCGGCGTCCTGTGTTCGGCTGTGCAACTGCGGCGTATCAAGGAGATGCGCCGTCTCGCGAATCTGATCGCGCAAGGCAACCTGAATACGCGCTTGCCGGAGCGTGGCGGCGATGAACTCGCATGGTTGTCGCAGATCGTCAATCATATGCTCGACGAAATATCGCGTTTGATGAACGAGGTCAAAAGCGCATGCGATGGGATTGCTCACGATTTGCGTACACCGCTCATTCATATCCGGTCGCTGCTTGCACGTATCGAGCCTACAGCGCTCAGGGATGCCGATGCGCAGCGTGTGCAGCTAGCCGCGCAAGAGACGGACGAAGTGCTCAAGCGCTTCGCCGCGATACTTCGTATTTCGGAGATCGAAGCATTGCATCGTCGCGCAGAGTTCAGCGATACGGATATGCGTGCCTTGTGCCAGCAGATAGGCGAGCTTTATGCGCCTGTTGCCGCTGCGAGAAGCGTCGAATTGAAACTCGATTTGCAACCCGTGCTTCATGTGCGCGCCGATTATCCGTTGATGTACGAAGCGTTGGTCAACATTGTCGATAACGCGATCAAGTTTGCGCCAGAAGATGGGACAGTGGTGATCGCGGTGTCGCAATGCGCGGAAGGGCCGCGTATCACGGTGCGCGATGACGGCCCCGGGATTCGGCGCGAAGAAAAGCTCGCGGTGCTGCAGCGGTTCTATCGCAGCGAGCGCACGCGCGACACGCCGGGCTCCGGGCTGGGTCTTTCGGTTGTGCAGGCGGTCGCTCGTCTGCATGATTTCAGACTGGCGCTCGAGGATGCCAATCCGGGCACGTGTGTCGCGCTCGATTGCTGGCCCGAGCGGCGCGGCTTATGAGCGGGGGATGTCATGCGCATCTTGTGTGTGGGAAGCGGGACACGTGCCGAGTATCTGGCCGCCGCGCTGATCGAAGCGAATCACAGTGTTTCGAGCGTGGAACGCGTTGTCGATGCGGCTTATCTGGTGGCAGTCGAGCATATTGATGCGGCGATCGTGCTCTGCGCGGGAGCCGCTGCGGACGCAGCACGCGCGATGGTGGCGCGGCCGGTCCATACCGTGCTGGTGATCATCGATGCGCCAGGCAATCAGGATGCGCGGATTGAGGCGCTGTATGCGGGCGCAGACGCGTGTTTTACTGGGGACTATGAGTACGCTGAACTGGAGGCGCGATTGCATGCGCTTTGGCGTGATGGTGCACAAGTGGATGCGGACATGCTTGTACCGGTCGCATCATCGTCGTCTTTGGCTGGCGGTCCGGTGCTTTCTCGCACCAAGCGCAGCCTGATCGGCGCGGATGGCACTGAATTGCCTTTGACGAGGCGCGAGTACCTGTTGATGGAATGCCTGCTGCGCAATGCCGGCAGCGTCGTGCAGCGCGATGAACTGATCGGTTACGTGTTTGGCGATGCGGAGGCAGATGGCGTTTCACTGCAGCGCCTCGTGTCGGCGTTACGGCGCAGGATAGTGGAGTCCGCATGGGGCTTGCGCCTCGTTACGATGCCGCGGGTAGGGTATCGCCTAGTCCTCAATATGCAAGATGCTTCCGAGCCGTACTCGGGCGATTCACGGAAGCGCACTGCCGTGGAGAATTCTCCATGACAGATCGAGGAGCGGATTTGCGCACCCGTCTCTTTGATCGATCTGCCGAATGCATAGAAAAAGGGCTCTGGTTTCAACAACCAGAGCCCTTTTTTAAACGTACCGATTTACCGGTCGAGGAACGATTTCAGTCGATCCGCGCGGCTAGGATGCATCAGCTTGCGCATCGCCTTGCTTTCGATCTGGCGGATCCGTTCGCGCGTGACGTCGAACTGCTTGCCGACCTCTTCCAGCGTATGGTCCGACTTCGTGTCGATACCGTAACGCATGCGCAGCACCTTCGCCTCACGCGGCGACAGCGAATCAAGCGCGTCGTCGATCGCGATCCGCAAGTCGGCCTGCACCGCTGCTTCCGCCGGCGACGTGGCCGAGGAATCTTCGATCATGTCGCCCAGCGTTGCATCGCCGTCTTCGCCCATCGGGGTTTCCATCGAAACCGGCTGACGGGCAATCTTCAGGATACTGCGGACCTTTTCTTCCGACAGATCCATCCGCGCAGCCAGTACGGAAGGATGCGCTTCCTGGCCGGTCTGTTGCAGAATCTCACGCGAGATGCGGTTCAGCTTGTTGATCGTCTCGATCATGTGCACCGGCACGCGAATCGTGCGCGCCTGATCGGCCAGCGAACGCGTCACAGCCTGACGCACCCACCACGTGGCGTACGTGGAGAATTTCCAGCCGCGGCGGTATTCGAACTTGTCCACGGCCTTCATCAGCCCGATGTTGCCTTCCTGGATCAGATCCAGGAACTGCATCCCGCGGTTGACGTACTTCTTCGCGATCGAGATCACGAGACGCAGATTCGCCTCGATCATCTCGCCTTTCGCCTTGCGCATCTTCGATTCGGCAGCAACCATCTTCCGGTTGATGTCCTTCAGTTGCTTCAGCGGCAGGGCGACGGCGGCTTCGATGGCGATCAGCTTCTGCTGTTCGGCCTGAATGGCCGGCAGATTACGCTCGAGTGCGGCACCGAATTCCTTCGACTTGGCGGCCATGCGCATCGTCCAGCCCAGATCGGTTTCGTGACCGGGGAACGAGTCGATGAACAGCTCGCGCGGCATCCCGCTCTTTTCGAGCACAATTTGCTGCACGCGCCGCTCGATAGCGCGGACCTGCGTGACCTGATGGTGCACGTCACCACAGAGGCGGTCGATCGTGCGCGCCGTGAAGCGCAGCGCCGCGAGTTCCTGCTGGATGTCCTGGCGCGCGCGCAGATGCGCTTCCGAGGAACTACCCTCTTTCTCGTGGAGCGTGCCCACTTCGTCGAAACGGGTACGCACGCGGTCGAAGATCTCGAGGCAGTCGGCCGTCAGCTTCTTCAGACGTGCTTCGTCCACCGCGCTCGAGTCTGCGGCGATGTCGTCGTCGCCGTCGGCTTCGTCGCTGTCTGCTGAGTCGGTGTCGAGATCCGCTGCGGCTTCGACGCTGTCATCCGCCACTTCTTCGGCGTTGATGTTTTCGTTCAGACCATCGACGAGCTCGTCGATGCGCAACTCACCGGCCGCGACCTGATCCGCGCTGGCCAGAATGGCCGACACGGCCGACGGGCAGGCGGCGATCGCCTGCACCATCTCATGCAGGCCATCTTCGATACGCTTGGCAATGGCGATTTCGCCGGCGCGGGTCAGCAGTTCCGTTGCACCCATTTCGCGCATATACATCCGCACGGGGTCGGTGGTGCGGCCAAACTCGGAGTCCACCGTCGACAGCGCGACTTCGGCTTCTTCGTCGGCCTGGTCGTCAGTGACCACCGGCGAGTTGGCGTTCAGCAGCAGCGCTTCAGCGTCGGGCGCCGTCTCGTAGACGGCCACGCCCATGTCGTTGAAGGTGGCGACGATGGTTTCCATCGCCGCGGTTTGCGCGAAGTTGTCGGGCAGATGGTCGTTGATCTGCGCGTGCGTCAGGTAGCCGCGCTCCTTGCCCAGCTGGATCAGGGCGCGCATCTGGCGTTGCTGTTCTTCGACTTGCTGCGACGTTTCGGCAGCAACCGGGATCGCTTTACCCGCGCCCTTGCCTTTGGCGGTTCGCCCGGCAGGGGCCTTGATTGAGTATCCGGCGTTGTCTCCGGAATCATCCCGATCGAAAGGGTTCAATGTCTTCTCCTCGAAGGCTTCGCTATGAGGCGCAAGACGCGTCGCTCAGGCGTTTCGGCTAGGCCGCAACATCACCTGAGTGATACATGCGGCTGGTTTGTCTATGCTCGCAAAGAGCGAAAAGATTGGCCCGCTCGAAGCGGGCCCATAGAGACGCGCGAAATTCGCGCGGCCAACGATTATATACGAACTAGAGGGCGAACTCCTCTCTTTCGTGAGATATATGTTGAAAATGGTCAAGTGGTGTGTGCCCTGGGGGCAGATCACCATGATGACGAATCCCCGCGCGTGACGACGTTCCTTGCGTTGCCCTCCATATGTAGGGGCGACCTCGCGGCAAACAAGATGTTGTTGCGAGATACGTGGGGAACGAGCTGCGCGCTTGCGACGTGGGGCGCAATACATGCGCGATCGTCGTCTTCATCAACGCAGCGGAGGTCATGAACGTTGACTTCGATGTGCTCGCAAACTTTTTTCGTGGATGGGGTTGACGGCCCCGGAACCGCATCGCATAATTCGCCTCCCGTTTGATGACGGACGCGAAGAAAGCAGAGCTTCTGAGCGAGAGTTCTTTAAAAATTAACAGCCGATAAGTGTGGGCGCTTGATGGCGACGCGGCGGTGGACCTTTCGGGGTTTGCCGCGAAAGCGAAAGTATCAAGTCTCACACAGTAATGAAAGGAAGGTTTTTTCATCGCAAGATGATTGAACAATTCGTCAGTACGTTGAGTGAGCGACCTATTCGGAAGAATAGAAAACAGTAACAGGAATTGAACTGAAGAGTTTGATCCTGGCTCAGATTGAACGCTGGCGGCATGCCTTACACATGCAAGTCGAACGGCAGCACGGGGGCAACCCTGGTGGCGAGTGGCGAACGGGTGAGTAATACATCGGAACGTGTCCTGTAGTGGGGGATAGCCCGGCGAAAGCCGGATTAATACCGCATACGCTCTACGGAGGAAAGGGGGGGATCTTAGGACCTCTCGCTACAGGGGCGGCCGATGGCAGATTAGCTAGTTGGTGGGGTAAAGGCCTACCAAGGCGACGATCTGTAGCTGGTCTGAGAGGACGACCAGCCACACTGG
>NZ_JBNDMP010000017.1:0-150698 GCF_050436645.1 Paraburkholderia sp. GAS33 | reverse complement strand
TTCCCATCCCGAACAGGACCGTGAAACGACTCCACGCCGATGATAGTGCGGATTACCCGTGTGAAAGTAGGTAATCGTCAGGCTCCCTAGCAGCATCAGAAACCCCACCCCGCAAAGGTGGGGTTTCTGCGTTTACGCCCATCGAAGCGCGCAGGCCACCTAGTGCCAGATACCGCTCGGGCGAGCGGAGAGCGTGCCCCGCCCGCAACAAACCAAACCCACCAAACTACCTGGACGCCAAAAACTTCTGCGCGAGCCGTACCCAATACGTCGACCCAATCGGCAAAAGCTCATCGTTAAAATCGTAACTCGCGTTATGCAGCATGCAGGGTCCGGCACCATGACCGGCATCGCGATGCCCGCCCCCTCCATTGCCGAGGAAAGCGTAGCAACCCGGCTTGGCGAGCAGCATGAACGAAAAGTCCTCGGCGCCCATTGTTGGCTCCACGGCGTCGTCAACGTTTTCTGCCCCCACAACCTCCTTCATGACCGACGCGGCAAAGCGCGTCTCTTCGCTGCTATTCACCGTAGGCGGATAGTTGCGATGGAAGCGGATATTTACCGAACAGTCGTAAGCCGCAGCAATATTCTCTGCAATCGTCCGCATACGAGCTTCGACGAGGTCCAGCGTTTCCGTCGTGAACGTGCGTACAGTGCCCGCCATCCAGGCTCGATCAGGAACGACGTTCACCGCATCGCCTGCGTGAATCTGCGTGATCGACAGTACCGCCGTATCCAGCGGCTTCTTGTTACGCGTGATGATGCCCTGCAGTCCGTTGGCGATCTGCACCGCGGTGAAAACAGGGTCGCGACCGTTGTGCGGCATCGCCGCGTGTGATCCTACGCCTGTGATTTCGATGCGGAATTCGTTGCTCGACGCCATGATCGGGCCTTCGGTCACGCCGAATTGCCCAGCCGGCATACCCGGCCAGTTATGAATCCCGAACACAGCATCGACGGGAAACTTCGTGAACAGACCATCGTCGATCATCGCCTGCGCGCCTGCACCGCCTTCTTCGGCCGGCTGGAAAATGAACACAATCGTTCCGTCGAACTCGCCATGCCTGGCCAGGTGTCGAGCGGCACCCAATAGCATGGCCGTATGCCCATCGTGTCCACAGGCGTGCATCTTCCCGTCGTGACGAGAGCGATGCTCGAAGCTGTTGATCTCCTGGATCGGTAGCGCATCCATGTCGGCTCGCAATCCGATAGAGCGATTGCTACTGCCGCGCTTCAGAATGCCCACGACACCGGTCTTACCGAGGCCGCGATGGACCTCGATACCCCACTCAGTCAGACTTTTCGCGACAAGATCGGAAGTCTGGGTCTCTTCGTAGCGCAGTTCCGGATGCGCGTGAATGGTTCGTCGGAGGGTTTGTATTTCGCCGTGTGCGGCCTGGATTTCGGGGATTAGTTTCATGGTGCGATGTGCTTCGATATGCATTGAGTTGCTCGAGGCTATTCGCCCGGGCTCGGTGATGATCAATTCTACGCCCACCCGCATTTTTGGCGGCGCGGGAGAGTGCGGGCGACCACGGACGTAATAAAATTGCATTTCGTGCCAAGTTGTCCTTTATACGGATCTCCCCATGAATGCCCCGACCGAATTTGCCCGCGCCGTGTGTCCGCATGACTGCCCGGACACCTGCGCGATGCGCGTGACAGTCGAGCATGGTCGGGCGATCAAGGTGGTTGGCGATCCCGATCATGCGCCGACGCAAGGGGCGTTGTGCACCAAGGTCAGCCGTTATGCGGAGCGGGTACATCATCCGCGCCGCCTTACGCAGCCGATGCGCCGCGTCGGCGCCAAAGGTGAGGGCCGCTTTGAGCCGATCAGTTGGGATGAGGCGCTTGGACTCGCGGCCGCGCGTCTATCGGAAATTGCGAGCCGCGCTCCCGAGGCGATCGTTCCTTACAGCTACGCCGGAACGATGGGCCTCGTCCAGGGCGACAGCATCGCCCAGCGGTTCTTCCACAAGCTGGGCGCATCCCAATTGGACCGTACGATCTGCGCGGCGGCCGGCGCGGCTGGTCTGAAGTACACCTACGGTGCGAGTCTCGGCATGCTGACGGAGTACTTCGCCGAGAGCGAACTCATTCTGATCTGGGGATCGAATCCGATCGCATCGAATCTGCACTTTTGGACCCGTGCGCAGGAGGCCAAACGCAACGGTGCGCGTCTGATTGCGATTGACCCATACCGCTCGCTGACGGCGGAAAAATGCCATCAGCATATCGCCCTCAAACCCGGCACCGACGGTGCGCTTGCCCTCGGCATGATGAACGTGCTGATCACCGAAGATTGGCTCGATCACGCCTATATCGCCGAACATACCTTGGGCTTTGAACAACTGAAGGCGCGCGCGCTGGACTACCCACCCGCTCGCGTAGCCCGGATTTGCGGTATTGATGCGCAGACGATCGTCGACCTCGCACGCCTTTACGGTAGAACCCGAAAGGCCGCGATCCGCATGAATTACGGCTTGCAACGAGTACGCGGCGGGGGCAATGCGGTGCGCGCCATCGCCTGTCTGCCCTCGTTGACCGGCGCGTGGCGCGAGCGCGCCGGCGGGGCGTTGCTCTCTTCGTCAGGCTGGGCGCCAGTCGATTCCCACGCGCTGCAACGTCCTGACCTGATCCCCGGTTGGCCGTCGCACCAGCCGCGCGTGATCAATATGAATGCGATTGGCGACGCATTGCTGCATCCCGGCGACGCCCAATTCGGTCCCAAGATCGAAGCGGTGATCGTCTACAACTCGAACCCGGTTGCTGTTGCACCGGACTCGCAGCGGGTTGCGGCCGGCTTTGCGCGGGAGGATCTGTTTACGATCGTCCTCGAGCATTTTCAGACTGACACCGCTGACTACGCCGACTTGCTGCTGCCCGCGACCACGCAGCTAGAACATCTCGATCTGCATAAGTCTTACGGGCACACGCACGTGATGGCGAACCTGCCCGCGATTCAACCGGTAGGCGAGGCCCGGCCCAACACTGAAATCTTCCGCGGCATCGCCCGCCATATGAACCTGCAGGAGCCGGCGCTGTTCGAGACGGACGAGAGCGTGGCCGCAAACGCGTTCCGTTGGAGCGACCCGGTATTCGCAGGTGTCGACTGGGTGTCCCTGAAAGCGAGCGGCTGGGCGAAGCTCAATCTGCCTGATGCTCCCTTTGCCGAAGGCGGGTTCCGCACTCCTTCCGGCAAGTGCGAATTTTTTAGCGAGCGGCTCGCACAGCAAGGACTCGATCCGTTGCCCGACTATTTGCCACCCTACGAATCCGCCGACGGCGCCCCCGAACTCGCGGCCCGTTTTCCTCTGGCGATGATTTCGCCGCCGGCCCGCAATTTCCTGAACAGCACCTTCGTCAACGTGGAGAGTTTGCGCTCGACCGAAGGCGAGCCGCATCTCGACATTCACCCCATCGACGCGAGCCGGCGCGAGGTTATCGACGGCGACCTCGTGCGCGTTTTCAACGACCGCGGTTCGATGCAGGCCCGCGCCCGGGTCACCGACAAGGCGCGGGAAGGTCTCGTAGTCGGACTTTCTATCTGGTGGAAAAAACTCGCCCCCGACGGCTGCAACGCGAATCAGGTGACGAGCCAGGCGCTGACAGACCTTGGCGGTTCGGCCACCTTCTACGATTGCCTCGTCGAGGTCGAGCGCGTTGCAAGCCTTTGAGACGCATCGCACGACACCTGCCTCCGTCACAGCACGCCGTTGAGTGCGAGCCGTGTTGGAGGGTGGCATCTAACCTACGTGCATTCGCAAATGGCAGAGTAGAGCGCATGCTACGATGCCCGTTTAGCACGACCATTCGAAAATAAAGGAGGAGACGCCGCATGGAAAAAATCTGGCTGAAATCATATCCGCCCGGCGTTCCAGCAGAAATCGATCCGAGTCAGTACTCGTCCGTTGCCGAACTGTTCGAAGAAAGCTTTCGTGAATATCAGACCAAGCCTGCGTTCGTCTGCATGGGGAAGCAGATAACGTATGGCGAACTGGACACCCTGTCGCGCAAGCTTGCGGCGTGGTTCCAGTCCAAAGGTCTCGCGCGGGGCGCGCGTATCGCGATCATGATGCCCAACGTGCTGCAGTACCCGGTGGCGATCGCAGCCATCTTGCGCGCGGGATACGTGGTGGTGAACGTGAATCCGCTTTACACGCCGCGCGAGCTCGAACATCAACTCAAGGATAGCGGCGCCGAAGCCATCATCCTGCTCGAGAATTTCGCGGTGACGCTCCAGGCGGTGCTGCGCAATACGGCCGTCAAGCATGTGGTGGTCGCGGCGATGGGCGATCTGATGGGCGCGAAAGGGCTCATCGTGAACTTCGTCGTACGTCACGTGAAAAAGATGGTGCCGGCGTGGAGCTTGCCGGGGCACATCAAGTTCAATGCAGCGATTGCCGAGGGTGCTCGCCAGGAGTTCAAGCCGGTCAAGCAAGGGCCGGACGACGTCGCGTTCCTGCAATACACCGGTGGCACGACCGGCGTCGCGAAAGGCGCCACCTTGCTCCATCGCAACCTGATTGCCAACGTCCTGCAGTCGCAAGTCTGGCTCGACCCGGCGCGCGAGGGACGAGACGACATCGACCAGTTCATCACCGTCGTCGCGCTGCCGCTGTATCACATCTTCGCCTTGACGGTATGTGGACTACTCACCGTTCGTACCGGAGGGCTTGGCGTGCTGATTCCAAATCCGCGCGACATCGGTGGCATGATCAAGGAGCTGCAAGGTTATGCGATCACCACTATTCCGGCGGTGAACACGCTCTATAACGCGATGCTCAACCATCCCGATTTCGACAAGCTCAACTTCTCGAAGCTGCTCGTCGCCAATGGTGGGGGGATGGCTGTTCAGGAAGCCGTCGCGAAGCGCTGGTATGAAAGGACGCACACGCCGATCGTCGAAGGTTACGGCATGTCGGAGACGTCGCCGTGTGTGACCTGCAATCCGGTGTCGGTTACTTCGTACAGCGGCACGATCGGTTTGCCATTGCCATCGACCGAGATCTCGATTCGCGACGACGACAATAACGAGGTGCCCCTCGGTCAACCGGGTGAGATCTGCATCCGCGGTCCGCAGGTGATGGCCGGCTATTGGAACCGTCCGGATGAAACCGCCAAGGTGATGACCGCGGACGGCTTCTTCAAATCGGGCGACGTCGGCGTGGTGAGCGACGCGGGTTATGTGAAGATTGTCGACCGCAAGAAGGACATGATTCTGGTGTCCGGTTTCAATGTCTATCCGAACGAGATTGAAGACGTCGTCGCCAAGCTACCTGGCGTGTTTGAAGTTGCTGCGGTTGGCGTGCCGGATCAGCATTCGGGCGAAGCGGTGAAGCTGTTCATCGTCAAGAAGGATCAGGCACTGACCGACGCGGACATCTTCGCTTTCTGCAAGGAACAGCTCACCGGCTACAAGCGGCCGAAGATTATCGAGTTCCGCACGGAACTGCCGAAGAGCAATGTGGGCAAAATCTTGCGGCGGGAATTACGCGACGGCCGCGCGTGAGGCGTGTCTTGTCTTGACCGCATGTAGCGCCGACTAGCGAAGCCAGCCTGATCAAAAGAAGAACGGCCCGACGAGTAAATCTCGCCGGGCCGTTTCTATTTGCGCGAAGCCTGAGGCGGCACCAACGGCGCTACCTTTCTCCCACTTCAGTCGAACAAACTTCCATACAAAAAAAAGCGCCCGAAGGCGCCTTTAGGATGTACAGCTTTATTACGACTTGTTAACCCGGTGCGTTTTGTTTTTTGGTCGCTTTGTTTTTCTACCCTCGCGAGAGGTTCGTCGCTAATGTAACAAAAGGGATACCCTGCGCAAAGAAAAAGCAGGTTGCTCGGTACGTAGCTGTTTCGTTTACGCAACATGGTCTAAAATTGAAAAATAGTCATGAAATCAGCCCTTAACGGAAGTCCCGACGCGCGAGTTGCTTTGCAGACGCACGTCGCACGGACCTCCGGAAGATCCGGGCTGATGTGTCGAACCGGGAGGGCTGGATGCTGGATGAATTGATTACCGAGCTGGATCGGGGTTTACGTTCAATGACAGGCGTATCGCGGATGAGCCGTCCAGTGCCTGTGCCGCCCGTGGTGGCGGAGATGCCGGAGCTGTCGCCGGCCGAGCGTGAGCATGCGGCCGCCCTGATGCGTGTGAACCACGTCGGTGAGGTGTGTGCCCAGGCGCTTTATCAGGCGCAAAAACTGGCCACCCGTTCTCCCGCCTTGAAAGAGACCTTCGAGCGTGCAGCTCGCGAAGAAGAGGACCATCTCGCGTGGACCGCGCGCCGTCTGGAAGCACTCGACTCGCGTCCCAGTCTGCTGAATCCGCTTTGGTATGCAGGTGCTCTTGCGCTCGGTCTGGTGGCTGGACGCTTCGGAGATCGTGTGAGCCTCGGCTTCATGGCCGAGACCGAGCGTCAGGTGGAGCAGCACCTCGACAGCCATCTCGAGAAGCTGCCAGAGGCGGATCTCGAGTCTCGCGCGATCGTCGAACAGATGCGCACCGACGAGGCCGCGCACGGTAAAGCCGCGATCGATGCGGGCGGTGTCGAACTGCCTTTTCCCGCTCGCGTCCTGATGCGCGCGGCGTCGAAAATCATGACCCGGACTGCCTACTACGTTTAATCGCTGTGGAAGTGGGACGGTGCAGCGTGCGCCGTCCGTTCAATCGCCTCAAACCCTCCGCTGATTCGTTTAATCCCCCGCCGCAGATCGCTTAGATTCCACGCCTTTCCCCGGGACTTTTCACGTATCACCTTCACAAGTTGCACTAGTCCATTCATTTATAACGGTTTTCTGTTTTAGGCCTGACTTGAAAGAGTCGCGCTAAGTCCTTGTTCTAACAAACAAATTTCGTTAAAAAACCACGCATCTCCCTTGACCCCTCCTGGGGCTTCCTCTAAAGTGGGAGACAGTGTGAGAAAGTGTATTTTTGTGTGATCTCACAGATGGTTTCAGGTAGATTTTCACGGATCGGGTGGTTGGCGCGCTAAGCGCCAACTCTGGTCGACCGCAGCAAGCTGCATGGGACTGGAGTAGGCGCTAAAGCGCCAACTCCAGTCGACAAGGGAGAGAGAAGTGTTCCAAGGGGCGTCGGCGCTGACGCTCGATGCGAAAGGGCGGATGTCTATTCCCTCTCGGTATCGGGATGCGCTGCAGACACAGGCAGAGGGCCGGGTGACGATCACCAAGCACCCGGACGGTTGCCTGTTGCTCTTTCCGCGCCCGGAATGGGAGATCTTCCGCGACAAGGTCGACAAGCTGCCCATGAACGCGACCTGGTGGAAGCGCATTTTCCTCGGCAACGCAATGGACGTTGATATGGACGGCGCAGGGCGCGTGCTCGTGTCGCCGGAATTGCGCACGGCTGGCGGGCTGGAAAAAGAATTGACGTTGCTCGGCATGGGCCGCCACTTCGAACTGTGGGATGCACAAACATACGCCGCCAAGGAACAGGCGGCAATGGCTGAGGGCATGCCCGAAGCGTTAAAAGATTTCACGTTCTGATCGCGGCTCACATATATGGCACCTGCGATGGGAAACGAGTTGCAGCATCGCACGGTGCTGCTGGAAGAAGCGGTCGAAGCGTTGATCAAGCGCCCGGACGGCGTCTATGTAGACGGCACGTTCGGTCGCGGCGGACATAGCCGCGCGGTGTTGGGCAAGCTGGGTGAGTCGGGGCGGTTGATCGCATTCGACAAGGATCCGCTAGCCATCGCCACGGCTCAGCAAATCGCCGATCCGCGTTTCGAGATCGTGCACGAGAGTTTTGCTTCACTGCGCGACGCGGTTGCGGAGCGTGGGGTAGGGCGGGTGTCGGGGGTGTTGCTGGATCTGGGCGTGTCGTCGCCGCAAGTCGACGATCCGGAGCGGGGTTTCAGTTTCCGCGCCGACGGCCCACTCGACATGCGGATGGACCCGACGCGCGGCGAATCTGCTGCTGACTGGCTGGCGCGGGCCACGGTGCAGGAATTGACGGAGGTAATACGAGATTATGGGGAAGAACGGTTTGCTTTTCAGATTGCAAAGGCGCTTGTTGCTCGCCGGGCAGAGTCCGACCGTCTTGGGCCTCTCGTCAGCACGGGCGAGCTTGCCCAAATCGTGGCTAACGTCGTCAAAACCCGTGAGAAGGGCAAGGATCCGGCAACCCGCACCTTTCAGGCTATACGGATTCACATCAATCAAGAGCTTGCGGAGCTGCAAGTCGTTTTAGAAGCGGCGCTAGCGCTGCTGGAGCAAGGGGGGCGGCTGGTGGTGATCAGCTTTCATTCGCTCGAAGACCGGATCGTCAAACGGTTCATGCAGGCGCACGCCAGTGCTCCGGCGGTGGATCGCCGTCTGCCGATCCGTGCCGTCGACCTGCCCAGCCCGCCGCTCAAAATCATCGGCCGCGTATTCGCGAGCGACGCTGAAGTCGCCGCGAATCCGCGCGCCCGTTCTGCCGTGATGCGTGTGGCGGAGCGTATCGCGCCATGAGCCGCCTCAATATCTTTCTGCTGATTGTTGTAATGGGCTGTGCATTATCTGTAGTTAACGCGACGAATCAGCAGCGTCAGATCTTTATCCAGTTGCAGCGCGCGGAGTCGCAGGAGCGTCAGTTGCAGCAGGATTATTCGCAGCTTCAATACCAGCAGAGCGCACTGTCGAAAACCTCGCGCATCGAGCAGATTGCGACGGATTCGCTGAAGATGGCGGCCGTCACCACCGGCCGCACTCAATATCTGACGCTCTCCCCGGGCGCCGCCACGGCTGAAGATGCGCCGGTACCGACGTCGGCGCCCGCGCCGGCCACGGCGTCGGCCCCGCACGTCACCCGTCAGGGGAGCGCGCGATGAAAAAGAGTTCAACCCGCAAGAGTGTGGCGTTCGCGTCGAACCCGATCCTGTCCGTGCGTTTGCCGATGTGGCGCTCGAAGCTCGTCGTGTTCATGCTGTTCATGGCGTTCGTCGCGCTGGCCGGCCGCGCGTTCTGGATTCAGGGTCCGGGCAACGCGTTTTATCAGAAGCAAGGCGAAAGCCGCTATCAGCGCACGCTCGAGCTGCCGGCTACGCGCGGCAAGATTCTCGACCGCAACGGCCTTGTGCTCGCAACGAGCTTGCCGGTACGCGCCATCTGGGCGATTCCCGAAGCCGTTCCCGACGATCTCGGCGCCGACAAACTGACTGCGCTCGGCAAGCTGCTGGGGATGTCGAATACTGAACTGCGCGCCAAGCTGTCCGAGGACAAGAACTTCGTCTACGTGAAACGTCAGGTGCCGGTCGACATCGCCGAGCAGGTGACCGCGCTCGACATTCCCGGTGTTTATCAGCGCGACGAATACAAGCGTTTCTATCCGGAAGGCGAGATTGCCGCCCACCTGATCGGTTTCACCAATGTCGAGGACGAAGGTCAGGAAGGCGTCGAGCTCGGCGACCAGAAGCTGCTCGAAGGCATGCCGGGCATCCGCCGCGTCATCAAGGACCGGATGGGGCACGTCATTGAAGACGTCGACGAACAGGTCGTGCCGCACAACGGCCAGGACGTGGATCTGGCGATCGACAGCAAGATCCAGTACATCGCCTATACGAACCTGAAGGCCGCGGTCGACAAATTCAAGGCCAAGGCCGGCGCGGCGATGGTAATCGACGTGCGCACCGGCGAAGTGCTGGCGCTCGTCAATTATCCGACCTTCAACCCGAACGACCGCACTCATCTGACCGGCGATCAGCTGCGTAATCGCGTGCTGACGGACGAGTTCGAACCGGGCTCGATCATGAAGCCGTTCACGATCTCGCTCGCGCTCGATCTGCATCGCGTGGCGCCGACTACACTGGTAGACACGGGGCCGGGCCACTTCAATCTCGATGGCGCGACGATCACCGACGACAGCGCGTTCGGCGTGCTGACGGTCGGCGGCGTGATTCAGAAATCGAGCAACATCGGCGCGACGAAGATCGCCATGACGCTCAAGCCCGAAGAGATGTGGAATATGTATACGAGCATCGGTCTTGGCCAGGCGCCGAAGATCGGTTTCCCCGGCGCGACCGCGGGCCATCTGCGTCCGTGGAAGAGCTGGCGTCGTATCGAACAGGCGACGATGTCGTACGGCTACGGCCTGTCGGCTTCGCTGTTCCAGCTGGCGCGCGCCTACACCGCGATTGCTCACGACGGTGAAATTCTGCCGGTGACGATTTTCCGTAACCCGGGAGATCAACCGGTCAACGGTCCGCAGATTTTCTCGCCGGTCACCGCGCGTGAAGTGCGTGCGATGCTCGAAACCGTGGTTGCGCCGGGCGGCACCTCGCCGGATGCGGCCGTGCCGGGCTATCGCGTAGGCGGCAAGAGCGGCACGGCGTACAAGCACGGCGCACACGGCTACGACAAATCGAAGTACCGCGCCTCGTTCGTCGGCATGGCGCCGATGCCGAATCCGCGCATCGTGGTCGCTGTCTCGGTGGATGAACCGACCGCCGGCAGCCACTTCGGCGGCCAGGTGTCGGGCCCGGTGTTCTCGGCGATCGCCGGCGACACCCTGCGCTCGCTCAATATTCCGCCGGACATGCCGGTCAAGCAGATGGTGGTATCGGACGACTCGGCGCCGGTCGCCCCCGCCGCGCCGACGCTGCCGCCTCCGGCGGCGAAAAAGCTGTCCACCAGTGGCGGCGCCAAGAAAATGACCATCGCGGCCAATGCGAAAAGCCATCCGGGAGTAGTCCGATGAGTGCGCTACGTTCGAAGCATCCAGCGCACCGGCAGATCGCCGACGCCCTCACCTGGCTGCACGCTCGCGTGCAGCCAGGCGCCCATATGCACGCAGATACGCGCTCGCTTGCCGCGGGCGATGTATTCCTCGCCTATGCCGTCGACGGCGCTGATAATCGCCCATTCATTGAAAGCGCGATTGAGCGCGGCGCGGCTGCCGTGCTGTTTCAACCGGAGAACTTCACGGGTTCGCCAGATCCGGCATTGGCGCGCGCGGTACCCGCGCTGAACGAGCTGGCAGGATCGATTGCGAGCGGCTGGTACGGCGACCCGAGCGATGCGATGCGCGTGGTCGGCGTCACGGGCACCAACGGCAAGACCTCGTGCAGCCAGTGGATCGCGGCGGCGCTGAGCGCGCTCGGCACGCCTTGCGCCATCATCGGCACGCTCGGTAGCGGTATGCCCGGCCACCTTGTCCATACAGGCTTTACGACGCCGGACGCGCCGCAATTGCAACGCAACCTCGCTCAGTTGCGCGATGCGGGCGCGCGGGCGGTGGCCATGGAAGTGTCGTCACACGCCTTGCATCAGGGACGGGTGAACGGCACCGCGTTCGAGATTGCCGTGTTCACCAATCTCACGCAGGATCACCTCGATTATCACGGCACCTTCGAGGCCTACGAAGCCGCCAAGGCGCGTCTGTTTGCGTGGCCGGGGCTGCGCTGTGCCGTGATCAATCACGACGACGAAGCCGGACGGCGCCTGCTCGCCAGCACGCAAGGCCACGCACGAACCATCGCTTACGGACTCGGCACGCGCAGTGAGGCACCGGACGCCGCAGCGCCGCAGGCCGACGCATGGCTGCATGCGGCCGACGTGCGCGCCACCGCGACCGGCACCGCGTTTTATCTGACCACCTCGGATTGGGGTGACGCAGAAGTCGAAGTCCAGACGCTCGGCGCCTTCAACGTCAGCAATCTGCTGGGCGTGCTTGGTGCGTTGCTCGCGGCTGCCGTGCCGTTCGACGCCGCGCTTGCCGAACTGGCGAAGCTGGAGCCGGTGAATGGCCGCATGCAACGGCTCGGCGGCCGCCTGCAGAACGACGAACCACTCGTCGTAATCGACTACGCCCACACCCCGGACGCACTGGAAAAGACGCTCGAAGCGCTACGCCCGATGGCGGAAGCGCGCGGCGGCGAACTGATCTGCATGTTCGGTTGCGGCGGTGATCGCGACGCGACCAAGCGTCCTTTGATGGGCGCGATCGCGGAGCGTCTGGCGGACGGCGTGGTCATGACGAGCGACAACCCGCGCAGCGAAGACCCGCAGAAGATTCTCGACCAGATTGGCGCGGGTATGAAAGACCCGTCGAAGGCGCGCCGTATCGAAGATCGCGCGAGCGCCATTCTGCAGGCTATCCGCGGCGCGGCGCGCGAAGACGTGATCGTGCTGGCCGGTAAAGGTCACGAAGCAACACAGGAAATCATGGGCAAGAAACGCGCTTTCTCCGATCAGGATCATGCCCGGCTGGCGCTGGCCGCCCGCGCGACGCAAGCTCGTGGAGGTGGCGAATGACCCGGCGAGGTGGCGCGATGTTCTCCTTGCGCGAAGCAGCAGCACTGATTCCGTCGGCAACCGTCGTGGGTGACGACGGCGTCACGTTCGAGCAGGTCTCAACGGACAGCCGTACTGCCGGCCCTGGCGATCTGTTCGTCGCGCTCAAGGGCGACCGTTTCGACGCACACGACTTCCTGCCCGATGTGGCGGCTCGCAATGTCTCGGCGGCGCTGCTGACGCGCACCCCTGCGGATTGGCAAGTCCCGTCCCTGAAGGTGGCCGATACCCGCACTGCGCTCGGCGCGCTCGCCCACGGCTGGCGCCGTCGTTTCACGATGCCGCTCGTGGCCGTGACGGGCAGTAACGGCAAGACGACGGTCAAGGAAATGATCGCGTCGATTTTCGCGGCGGCGGTCGGTAGCGAATTCCGTCTTGCTACGGCAGGCAACTTCAACAACGACATCGGTTTGCCGCTGACGTTGTTTCGTCTCACCTCGGCGCATCGACTGGCGGTCGTCGAACTCGGGATGAATCACCCGGGCGAAACCGCCTTGCTCGGCAAGATCGCGGAGCCGACGGTTGCGGTTGTGAACAACGCGCAACGCGAGCACCAGGAGTTCATGGCGACCGTCGAAGCGGTCGCGCTCGAACATGCGAGCGTGATCCATTCGCTGACCCCGGATGGCATCGCGGTGTTTCCGGCGGACGATGCCTACGCAGGCATCTGGCGCGTCGCCGCTACCGGCAACCGCATCATCGACTTCGCGCTCAATAACGACGGTCGCACAACCGAAGCCGCCGTGAAAGGCAGCTTCGCCGGTAACCAGTTGAGCATCGAAACACCGGAAGGCCACCTCGACGTCACGTTGCAAGTGCTTGGCGATCACAACGCGCACAACGCACTGGCCGCTACCTCGGCCGCGCTCGCCTCGGGCGTCTCGCTCGATGCCATCAAGCGCGGGCTCGAATCGTTCGGCGCGGTGAAGGGCCGTCTGCAGGTCAAGCGCGCGGCGCTTGGAGCGCTCGCCGGCGCAACGGTGATCGACGACACCTACAACGCCAACCCCGATTCGATGCGCGCCGCAATCGACGTGCTCGCCTCGCGTCCCTCGCCGCGCGTGCTGGTGATGGGCGACATGGGCGAAGTCGGCGACCACGGTCCCGCGTTTCACCGCGAAATCGGTGCGTACGCCAAAGAGCGCGGCATCGACGCGCTGTACGCACTCGGTGACGCCTCGCGCGATGCCTGCTCTGCCTACGGCGCGGATGCGCATCATGTCGACGACGTCGCCACGCTGGTTGCACAACTGCTGCAGGCTGGGTTCGACGCCTCGGCAACGCTTCTCGTGAAAGGCTCGCGCTTCATGAAAATGGAGCGCGTGGTGGACGCCGTAACGAGTCCACAACCCATCGCACCGGGCGCAGCGCCCGATGCACACTGAAATAGAAGGACCGAAGCATGTTACTGGCGCTGGCGCAATGGCTGCAGAATGACGCAAGCTTCTTGCGCGTGATCAGTTATCTGACTTTCCGTGCGGTGGCGGCGACTATCACCGCGCTGCTGATCGGACTCGTCTGCGGCCCGGCGGTGATCCGCAAGCTGACCGCCATGAAGGTGGGACAAGCCGTTCGCAAGGACGGTCCGCAGACTCACCTCATCAAATCCGGCACGCCGACCATGGGCGGCGTATTGATTCTGCTCGGCATCGCGGTCTCGACACTGCTGTGGGCCGATCTGACCAACCGCTTTATCTGGATCGTGATCCTGGTTACGTTCGGCTTCGGTGTGATCGGCTGGGTCGACGATTACCGCAAGGTGGTCTACAAGGACCCGCGCGGCATGTCCTCGCGCGAGAAGTACTTCTGGCAATCGGTGATCGGTCTGTTCGCCGCCGTATATCTCGCCTTCAGCGTGTCCGAGGCGAGCAACGTGCGCGTCTACGATCTCTTCATGGCGTGGGTGCGTAGCGGCTTCTCAATTGGCCTGCCGCCGCACGCCGACCTGATGCTGCCGTTCTTCAAGTCGATCAGCTATCCGCTCGGCGTGTGGGGCTTTATCGTTCTGACGTATCTGGTGATCGTCGGCGCAAGCAACGCGGTGAATCTGACCGACGGCCTCGATGGTCTGGTGATCATGCCCGTGGTGCTCGTGGGCGCGTCGCTCGGTGTGTTCGCATACGTGATGGGCAGCTCGATCTATTCGAAATACCTGCTGTTTCCGCATATCGCCGGCGCCGGTGAGTTGCTGATTTTCTGTTCCGCGATGGGTGGGGCCGGTCTCGCGTTCCTCTGGTTCAACACGCACCCCGCGCAGATGTTCATGGGCGACGTCGGCGCGCTCGCGTTGGGCGGTGCGCTCGGCACGGTTGCGGTGATCGTCCGCCAGGAAATCGTGCTCTTCATCATGGGCGGCATTTTCGTGGCGGAGACGCTTTCCGTGATGCTGCAGGTCACCTGGTTCAAGTTCACCAAGCGCCGCTATGGCGAAGGCCGGCGTCTCTTCAAGATGGCGCCGCTGCATCACCATTTTGAATTGTCCGGCTGGAAAGAGACGCAAGTTGTCGTGCGTTTCTGGATCATCACGTTGATGCTGTGTCTGTTCGGTCTGTCCACGCTCAAGTTGCGTTAAGCCGTTGTCGAAGTAAAAGGGAAAGCGATGTTTGGCGAGAAGTTTCGGGATCGGCAAAAGCCGATGGTGCTCGTGCTGGGACTCGGTGAATCGGGTCTCGCCATGGCGCGCTGGTGCGCGCGGCACGGGTGTCGGTTGCGCGTGGCCGACACGCGTGAAGTACCGCCGAATCTGTCTGCACTGGAAGCGCATGGCGTCGACGCCGACTTTGTCGGTGGACCGTTTTCGCAGGTGCTGCTCGAAGGCGTCGACCTGGTGGCGATCAGCCCCGGTCTCTCGCCGCTCGCCGCAGATTTGCTGCCGCTGATTACCGCAGCGCGCGAAAAAGACATCCCGGTCTGGGGCGAACTCGAATTTTTCGCACAGGCGCTGAAGACGCTTGGCGAGAGCGGTTACGCGCCGAAGGTGATCGCGATCACCGGTACCAACGGCAAGACCACGACAACGAGTCTGACTGGCCTGTTGTGCGAACGCGCCGGCAAGAAAGTCGCGGTGGCGGGCAACATCAGCCCAGCGGTGCTCGACAAGCTCACCGAAGCAATCGACAACACCGCGCTGCCCGACATCTGGGTGCTCGAACTGTCGAGCTTCCAGCTGGAAACGGCGCACACGTTCGCGCCGGATACGGCGGTCATTCTCAACATCACGCAGGACCACCTCGACTGGCACGGCGGCCTCGATGCCTATGCTGCGGCGAAGGGCAAGATCTTCGGGCCGCAGACGGTGCGCGTGCTGAACCGTGACGACGCTCGTGTGATGGCGCTTGCGCCCGCGGCTGACGGCGCGGCGCCCGCGATCACATTTGGCGTGACTGAGCCGACGCGCCCTGGCGACTATGGTCTGCTGCGCGACAACGGTATCGTCTGGCTCGTCGAAGCGCTCGACCGCGACGCCACCGACGAACCTGCGCCGACCCGTCGTCGCAAGAACGAAACTGCCGCGCCGCCGAGCATCGCCTTCAAGCGTCTTATGCCGGCTGACGCGTTGCGGATCCGCGGTCTGCACAACGCCGCCAATGCACTCGCCGCATTCGCGCTCGCACGCGCCATCGATCTGCCGGGCGCACCGTTGCTGCACGGTTTGCGCGAATACCGCGGCGAGCCGCATCGGGTGGAACTGATCGCGTCGATCGAGGGTATCGACTACGTGGACGACAGCAAGGGCACCAACGTCGGCGCAACGGTTGCCGCGCTCGATGGCCTCGCACAGCGCGCCGTGCTGATCGCCGGCGGCGATGGCAAGGGCCAGGAATTCGATCCGCTCGCCGCGCCGGTGATGCGCTGGTGCCGTGCGGTAATGCTGATTGGCCGTGATGCACCGCTGATTCGCGCCGCGTTGGCCGACACCGGCATTGCGCTGACCGATCAGCCCACGCTTGAAGATGCCACCCGCGCCGCGGCAGCGCTCGCGCAACCGGGAGACGCCGTGCTGCTGTCGCCGGCCTGTGCAAGCTTCGACATGTTCAAGGATTACGCGCATCGTGCCGCTGTGTTTCGCAGCACGGTTGAAGACATCGCTGCCGAACGGGGGACGATGATATGAGCTGGTCGGAACGCTTCGGTTCGCGCCTTTCCAAACAGCGCGGCTCAGTTGGCGATGCCAGCGCAGCACGCACGGCGAGCGGCCTCGCGAGCGCTGTCAACGGTGTGCGTCCGCTGCGCTCGCGCATGCTCGATTACGACCACTCGCTGCTGTGGGTGGTGATCGCGCTGCTCGGCCTGGGCATCGTGATGGTGTACTCGGCTTCGATTGCGATGCCCGACTCGCCCAAATACGCGTCGTATCGCGACTGGGCGTTCCTCGTGCGCCAGATCGTCTTCGTGGTGCTGGGTTCGGTGATCGGTGTAGTCGCGTTCCGGGTTCCGGTTTCGACGTGGGACAAGTACGCGCCGAAGATCTTCCTGCTCGCGCTGGCCAGTCTCGTCATCGTGCTGATTCCGCACGTTGGCAAGGGCGTGAACGGCGCGCGCCGCTGGATTCCGCTCGGCATCACGAACATGCAGCCGTCGGAAATCATGAAGCTTGCCGTGACGATCTACGCGGCGAATTACACGGTGCGCAAGCAGGAATACATGCACAGCTTCGCCAAGGGCTTCCTGCCGATGGCATTTGCCGTAGGCGTGGTGGGCGCACTGCTGCTGCTCGAGCCTGACATGGGCGCGTTCATGGTGATCGCGGCGATCGCGATGGGCGTGCTGTTCCTGGGTGGCGTGAACGGCAAGCTGTTCGGTGGGCTGGTTGCCACTGCGGTCGGCACATTTAGTTTGTTGGTGTGGGCATCGCCATGGCGCCGCGAGCGGATTTTCGCGTATCTCGATCCATGGGACGACCGTTACGCACAGGGCAAGGCATATCAATTGACGCACTCGCTGATCGCCTTCGGACGCGGCGAGTGGTTCGGCGTGGGTCTCGGCGGCAGCGTCGAGAAGCTCAATTACCTGCCGGAAGCGCATACCGACTTCATCCTCGCTGTGATCGGCGAGGAACTCGGTTTCGTGGGCGTGCTGGTGGTGATCCTGATGTTCTACTGGATCGTGCGCCGCTCGTTCGAGATCGGCCGTCAGGCGCTCGCGCTCGATCGTACGTTTGCGGGGCTGGTCGCGAAAGGCATCGGCCTGTGGTTCGGTGCGCAGACCTTCATCAATATGGGTGTGAACCTGGGGCTCCTGCCGACCAAGGGTCTTACGTTGCCGCTCGTCAGTTACGGCGGCTCGGGCATCTTGCTGAACTGTATTGCGATTGGTCTGCTGATGCGCGTGGATTACGAAAACCGGGTGCTGATGCGCGGAGGGAAAGTATGACCTCCATGCAACAGCGCACGCTAATGGTGATGGCCGGCGGCACCGGGGGACACGTGTTCCCGGGGCTCGCGGTTGCTCACCTGATGCAGGCGTGGGGCTGGAAAGTCGTGTGGCTCGGCAACCCTGCCGGCATGGAAGCGACGCTCGTGCCCAAGCATGGCATCCCGATGGAATATGTGCGCTTTGGCGGTCTACGTGGCAAGGGCCTGATTACCAAGCTGATGCTGCCGGTCAATCTGCTTCGCGCTTGCGCTCAAAGCCTGAGTGTGCTGTGTCGCGTGAAGCCGGACGTCGTGCTCGGCATGGGCGGTTACATCACGTTCCCGGCCGGTTTGATGACGGCGCTGAGCGGCCGTCCGCTTGTACTGCACGAACAGAATTCGATCGCCGGTCTCGCGAACAAGGTGCTGGCAAAGGTCGCGAAGCGCGTGCTCGTGGCGTTTCCGAACGCGCTTCCGCACGCTGAATGGACCGGTAATCCGATTCGTGAGGAACTTGCGCGCACATTGACACCCAAAGCACGCTACGCACAACGCAGCGGTCCGCTGAATCTGCTGGTTGTCGGCGGCAGTCTTGGGGCCGCGGCGCTTAATGAAGTCGTGCCGCGTGCGCTGGCGATGCTCAAGCCAGAGGAGCGTCCGCGCCTGGTGCATCAGGCTGGCGCGAAGCATATCGATGCGTTGAAAGCGAATTACGCGCAAGCCGGTTTGCTATCCCTGGAAGGTGAAGAGGCGGACGTGCAACTCGTGCCGTTCATCGACGACATGACGAACGCTTACGCGAAAGCGGATCTGGTGATCTGCCGCTCGGGTGCGATGACCGTGGCCGAGATTGCGGCAGTGGGCGTGGCCGCGTTTTTCGTGCCGTTCCCGTTCGCAGTCGACGATCACCAGACAACCAATGCAGCGTTCCTCGCCGATCACGGCGCGGCGCTGGTAGTGCAGCAACGCGATCTGACGGCGGAGGGTCTCGTCGCCTGGTTGCGTAGCCAGACTCGCGAGACGCTCGCGCAGATGGCAGAGCGTTCGCGCTCGCTCGCGAAACCCGATGCCACCGAACAGGTCGCGCAGATTTGCGCCACCGTGGCAGGCGTAGTCCCGAGCCAGAGCCCGAGCACAGAAGGAAGGCAACAATGAAACACATCGTCAAACATATTCACTTCGTCGGCATCGGCGGTGCAGGGATGAGCGGCATCGCCGAGGTGCTGGTGAATCTCGGCTATCAGGTAAGCGGCTCGGACCTCGCGAAGAACGCGGTGACCGACCGGCTCGCCGCACTCGGCGCGCGCATCGCGATTGGTCACGACGCCGGGAACATCGAAGGCGCCAATGCCGTGGTCGTTTCGACTGCGGTGCGCAGCGACAACCCAGAAGTGCTCGCCGCGCGTCATCGGCATATTCCGATCGTGCCGCGCGCTGTGATGCTCGCAGAGTTGATGCGCCTGAAGCAGGGCATTGCCATCGCCGGCACGCACGGCAAGACGACCACCACTTCGCTGGTGGCGAGCGTGCTCGCGGCGGGCGGCCTCGATCCGACCTTCGTGATCGGCGGCCGGTTGATCAGTGCGGGCGCGAATGCGCGCCTTGGCACCGGCGACTTCATCGTGGCCGAAGCGGACGAATCGGATGCGTCGTTCCTGAATCTGTTCCCCGTGATCGAGGTCATCACGAACATCGACGCCGATCACATGGACACCTACGGCCACGATTTTGCGCGGCTCAAGCAGGCGTTTATCGAGTTCACGCATCGGCTGCCGTTCTACGGCATCGCGGTGCTGTGCGTCGACGATCCGAACGTGAAGGAGATCCTGCCGTTCGTGTCGAAGCCGATCATCCGTTATGGTCTCGCGGCCGAGGCACAGGTGCGCGCGGTGAATGTCGAGGCTCACGATGGCCGCATGCATTTCACGGCGCTGCGTGAAGATGCGGCGCCGATCGACATCGTGTTGAACCTGCCCGGTACGCACAATGTGCAGAACGCATTGGCCGCAATTGCAATTGCGACTGAACTTGAAGTGAAAGATGCCGATATCCAGCGAGCACTCGCAGATTTTAACGGCGTAGGCCGACGCTTCCAGCGCTACGGCGAAGTGCCGGTTACGACGGCTGATCAACCCGGCGGCACCTACACGCTGGTCGACGATTACGGTCATCACCCGGTCGAAATGGCCGCGACGATCGCCGCGGCACGTGGTGCGTTCCCCGGTCGTCGTCTGGTGCTCGCGTTCCAGCCGCACCGCTTCACGCGTACGCGCGATTGCTTCGAAGATTTTGTGAAGGTGCTGTCCACCGTCGATGCGTTGGTGTTGACCGAAGTCTATTCGGCAGGCGAAGCGCCGATCGTCGCCGCAGATGGCCGCGCGCTTGCTCGCGCAATTCGCGTGGCGGGCAAGACCGAGCCGGTGTTTGTCGAAACAGTGGAAGAAGTGCCGGACGCGCTCACGACGCTCGTGCGCGACGGCGATGTGGTGATCACGATGGGTGCGGGTTCGATCGGCGGTGTGCCGGGTCGTCTCGCGCAAAACGAAGGTGTGAAATGAGCAGTTTCGATCCTAAACAGTTCGGCAAGGTGGCAGTCCTGCTCGGCGGTGAATCCGCCGAGCGCGAAGTGTCGCTCAACTCGGGCCGCCTCGTGGTGCAGGGGCTGCGTGAGGCCGGTATCGACGCTCATCCGTTCGATCCCGCCGAGCGTCCGCTAGCGGCGTTGAAAGACGAAGGTTTTGTGCGCGCGTTCAACGCGCTGCACGGTGGCTACGGCGAGAACGGCCAGATCCAGGGCGCGCTGGACTTCTACGGCATTCGCTATACGGGCAGCGGCGTACTGGGTTCGGCGCTTGGTCTGGACAAATTCCGCACCAAGCTCGTCTGGCAGCAACTGGGTGTACCGACGCCGCCGTTCGAAGCGGTGCTGCGCGGCGACGACTACGCAGCGCGTGCGACCGATATCGTTGCGAAGCTCGGCTTGCCGCTCTTCGTGAAGCCGGCGAGTGAAGGCTCGAGCGTCGCGGTGATCAAGGTCAAGAGCGCAGACGCATTGCCGGCCGCGCTCGAAGAAGCTGCGAAGTTCGACAAGATCGTGGTGGTTGAAAAGAGCATCGAAGGCGGCGGCGAATACACGGCGTGCATCGCGGGCGATCTCGATCTGCCGGTAATCCGCATCGTGCCGGCGGGCGAGTTCTACGACTATCACGCGAAGTACGTCGCCAATGACACGCAGTATCTGATTCCGTGCGGCGTGGCGCCGGCCGAGGAAGCACGCCTGAAGGCGCTGGCGCGCCGCGCGTTCGACGTGCTCGGCTGCACCGATTGGGGCCGTGCCGATTTCATGCTGGACGCACAGGGCAATCCGTATTTCCTGGAGGTGAACACGGCCCCAGGCATGACCGATCACTCGCTGCCGCCGAAAGCGGCGCGTGCGGTTGGCATCAGCTACAAAGATCTGGTCGTGAGCGTGTTGTCGCTCACGCTGAAGGACTGACGTCGACGCTATGTGGAACAACGTTCGCCAGCTCAATTTCGCCGCCAACGCGTTGCATGCGTTGCTGGTGCTCGTGCTGCTGGCGGCCGGCGGAGTGTGGCTGGTGCAGCGGCCGAGCTTTGCGCTGCGCGAAATCCAGATCGACGGCGACACCGAGCACATCAATTCGCCGACGGTGCGTGCAGGCGTAGTGGGCCGCTTAAAGGGCAATTTTTTCACGGTCGATCTGGACGCGGCACGCCAGGCTTTCGAGCAGATGCCGTGGGTGCGTCATGCGAGTGTGCGGCGCGTCTGGCCGAACGCACTGGCTGTCACGCTGGAAGAGTACAAACCGCTAGCAACGTGGGGCAGCGATCAGCTGGTGAGCGTGGACGGCGAACTGTTCACCGCGAACCAGGGCGAGCTCGAAGAGGATTTGCCGGCCTTCGACGGTCCCGATGGCACGGCGCAAGAAGTGGTCGCGCGATATCGCGACTTCAAGAAGTGGTTTGCCCCGCTGGGTGCGACACCGGAAGAGGTCACGCTGTCACCGCGTTACGCCTGGACGGTCAAGTTGTCGAACGGTACGCAGATCGAGTTGGGGCGCGAGCGCAATCAGCAGACGCTGCTCGATCGCAGCAAGCGCCTGACAGCGGCGTGGGCAGCAGTGACGCAACGTTGGGGGAAGGATATCGAGTATGCGGACTTGCGCTATCCGAACGGTTTCGCGATTCGCGCAGCAGGGATGCGCTTTATCACCGAACCCGACAAGGGCAAGAAGTAACAGGACATCACACGCAATGAGCACGCTATGAGTAAAGACTATAAAGATCTGCTGGTCGCCCTCGACATCGGGACGTCGAAGGTCGTGGCCATTGTCGCCGAGCTGAAAGGCGAAGGTCACTACGAGGTGATCGGCCTCGGCCAGAGCGAATCGAAGGGGCTCAAAAAGGGTGTGGTGGTGAACATCGAGGCCACCGTGCAGTCTATTCAGCGTGCGCTCGAAGAAGCGGAGCTGATGGCCGACTGCAAGATCACCAATGTATTCACGGGGATCGCCGGCAGCCATATCCGCAGCTTCAATTCGAGCGGCATGGTGGCGATCAAGGAAAAAGAAGTGACGCAGGCCGATGTGGCCCGCGTGATCGAGACAGCCAAGGCGATCAACATCCCGACCGATCAGCAGGTGCTGCACATCCTGACCCAGGAATTCATCATCGACGGTCAGGAAGATGTGCGCGAACCGATTGGGATGAGCGGTATTCGCCTCGAAGTGAAAGTGCATATCGTGACGGGCGCGGTGAGCGCGGCGCAGAACATCGTCAAGTGCGTGCGCCGTTGTGGGCTCGAAGTGAACGATCTGATCTTGCAGCCGCTCGCGTCGTCGCTGGCGGTGCTGACCGAAGACGAGAAGGAACTGGGCGTGGTGCTGGTGGATATCGGCGGCGGCACAACGGACATCGCGATTTTCAGCGAAGGCGCGATCCGCCACACCGCGGTGATTCCGATCGCCGGCGACCAGATCACAAGCGATATCGCGATGGCGCTGCGCACGCCGACGCCGGATGCGGAAGACATCAAGGTGGATTACGGCATCGCCAAGCAGGCTCTGGCCGATCCGGACGAGATGATCGAAGTGCCGGGTCTGGGCGAGCGCGGTCCGCGCACGCTGTCGCGCCAGGCGCTGGCGGCGGTGATCGAGCCGCGTGTCGAAGAACTGTTTTCACTCGTGCAGCAGGTGGTGCGCGAGTCGGGTTACGAGGAACTGCTGAGCTCCGGCGTGGTGCTGACCGGCGGCGCGTCGATGATGATTGGCATGGTCGAACTGGGTGAGGACATCTTCCTGAAGCCGGTGCGCATCGGCGTGCCCGAATACGCAGGCGGTCTCGCGGATGTAGTGCGCAACCCGCGCTACTCGACTGCGATGGGCCTGCTGGTGGAAGGACGTTCCCAACGGATGCGCGGCCGCAAGGTGGCGGTGCAGTCCGGCTCGATGGGCCAGGTGTTCACGCGCATGAAGGACTGGTTCCTGGGCAATTTTTAACGCATTCGCTGTACTGACAGATTTCGCAATACGCGCTGGTGCCGGCGGCCGGCGCGCGACAGGAGGTTGCCCGATCTCCTGCCGAATAACGGCCGAGTGGCTGCAATTTTTTATCTTGACGGAGGCAACATGGAATTCCAGATGCTGGAAACCGAAACCAACGGCACCATCATCAAGGTGATCGGAGTCGGTGGCGCTGGCGGCAATGCCGTTCAGCACATGATCAACAAAGGCGTGCAAGGCGTCGACTTCATCGTGATGAACACGGACGCGCAGGCTCTGTCGCGTTCGCGTGCGTCGTCAGTGATCCAGCTCGGCAACACCGGTCTTGGCGCTGGCGCCAAGCCGGAAATGGGCCGCGCCGCAGCAGAAGAAGCACGTGAGCGTATCGCAGACGCACTGCGTGGCGCACACATGGTGTTCATCACCGCAGGCATGGGTGGCGGCACGGGCACGGGGGCAGCTCCGGTCGTGGCGCAGATCGCCAAGGAAATGGGTATCTTGACTGTTGGCGTGGTCAGCAAGCCGTTCGAATTCGAAGGCGGCAAGCGCATGCGTGTAGCAGAAGCTGGATCGCAGCAACTGGAGGATCACGTCGACTCGCTGATCGTCGTTCTGAACGACAAGCTGTTCGAGGTGATGGGCGATGACGCCGAGATGGACAAGTGCTTCCAGTGCGCGGACGACGTTCTGAACAACGCAGTTGCCGGTATCGCTGAAATCATCAACGTCGACGGTCTGGTGAACGTCGACTTCGAAGACGTGAAGACGGTAATGGGCGAGCAGGGCAAGGCGATGATGGGCACGGCGACGGTTGCCGGCGTCGATCGCGCACGTCTGGCTGCCGAGCAGGCTGTTGCCAGCCCGCTGCTGGAAGGCGTGGACCTGTCGGGTGCGCGTGGCGTGCTGGTCAACATCACGTCGAGCCGTTCGCTGCGTCTGTCGGAAACCCGCGAAGTGATGAACACCATCAAGAGCTACGCGGCGGAAGACGCAACGGTGATTTTCGGCGCGGTATACGATGATGCAATGGGCGACGCGCTGCGCGTGACGGTGGTGGCAACGGGTCTGGGCCGTGCTGCGAAGAAGCAGCAATCGGCTCCGATGACGCTGCTGCGTACCGGTACGGACAACCAGCCGGTTGGTGCAATGCAGCACGGGCACGCTCCGCAACACTACGCGAGTACGGCAGACTACGGCGCGCTGGATACGCCGGCAGTGTGGCGCACTTCGCGTGACACGGCGGCATCGCACGTGCAGGCGCTGCAGGAAAAGGGCGTCGATACGTACGATATCCCGGCATTCCTGCGCAAGCAGGCGGACTGACGCATACGAGCAGGCTTTCGCTGCGGCACGTGAATTGCGTGCGAGCAGGGAATGCACGAGCGTGGCGAGTGGACGGCAAAGCAGGCCGCGGTTTCTCCGAAAACGCGGCAAGGACAGGTGCCCCCTTCGGATTCGCGAAGCGGATGGGGCGGCTGTCGCTGGCAGATGCGGCCGGCAGGTAGCGCAAAAGTTGGGGCAGGTGCGCGACTGCACGATTCACTGCGGCACGACGACGTGCGGGCATGCTCCGCATTGACGTGAAGGACTGAGCCATGATTAAGGTGGGTGAAAAGCTACCCGGCGCAACCGTCTTTGAGTTAATCGAAGAGGAGCGTGCGGGCTGCACGATCGGACCGAACAGCTTCGACGTGCGCGAGCAGACGGCGGGTAAGCGCGTGGTGATCTTTGGATTACCGGGCGCGTTCACGCCGACCTGTTCCGCCAAGCATGTACCGGGTTATGTCGAGCACGCCGAGCAGTTGCGCGCTGCCGGCATCGACGAAATCTGGTGCGTGTCCGTCAACGACGCGTTCGTCATGGGCGCGTGGGGACGCGATCAGCACACCTCGGGCAAGGTGCGCATGATGGCGGACGGTAGTGCGGCTTTCACGCGGGCGCTCGGTCTGGAGCAGGACCTGTCGGCGCGCGGCATGGGGATTCGTTCCCAGCGCTACGCGATGGTGGTCGACGACGGCGTGGTCAAGACGCTGAACGTCGAGGCACCCGGCAAGTTCGAAGTCAGCGATGCGGGCAGTATCCTCGCCACGTTGAGCTAGTACGGGGGTGCCGAACGGCCTTTTCCCGGCGTTACGTTGTGCCGGGGCAACGGCCAGAAGGCATTCATGTGACAAGCCGTAACGCGGGCTGATGACCGGAAACGCCTCCGTTCCGGGACATCGGCCCGTCACGCTTTACCCTCTGGGTAATGTAGAGAAACAGATTGATACCTCCTCGGAAATCACGTTTCCCAGGGTAATGGAGTATACTTCGCGCTATGGAATAAAAAGTCCCGATTGGGATTTTCAATCGAACAGAAGATCACCATGTTGAAGCAGCGCACTATCAAATCGATTGTCAAGACTGTCGGCATCGGCGTTCACTCCGGCCGTAAGGTCGAATTGACGCTCCGCCCGGCCGCTCCTGACACCGGCATCGTGTTCACGCGTGTGGACTTGCCGACTCCCGTTGAGATTCCGGCGGCCACGACGTCGATCGGCGACACACGTCTGGCGTCTGTGCTCCAGAAGGACGGCGTGCGCGTCTCGACCATCGAACATTTGATGTCGGCCTGCGCGGGCCTCGGTATCGACAATCTGTACGTTGACGTCACCGCCGAAGAAATTCCGATCATGGACGGCAGCGCCGCCACGTTCGTGTTTCTGATTCAGTCGGTGGGTGTCGAGGAGCAGAATGCCGCGAAGAAATTCATCAAGGTCACGAAGCCGGTCGAAATCATTGACGGCGACAAGTTTGCCCGTCTGGACCCGTTTTTCGGCTTCAAGCTCAAATTCACCATCGATTTTCGTCACCCGGCGGTCGACAAGACCGGCCAGGCGCTGGAAGTGGACTTTGCGCACACGTCGTACGTGCGTGACATCGCACGGGCCCGTACCTTCGGTTACGCGCATGAAGTGGAAATGCTGCGCGAACTGGGCCTTGCCCGCGGCGCCAGCATGGACAACGCCATCGCACTGGACGAATACCGCATCCTCAACAACGACGGCTTGCGCTACGACGACGAGTTCGTGAAGCACAAGATGCTCGACGCGATTGGCGACCTGTATGTGGTCGGCCATCCGTTGCTCGCCTCGTACACGGCGTACAAGTCGGGCCACGGCCTGAACAACGCGCTGTTGCGCGAACTGCTGAAGCACGAAGACGCATACGAAATCGTCACGTTTGAAGATACGCAAAAGGCCCCGCGTGGCTTTGCGTTCGATACGCAGACGGCATTTGCCTGATTCCTTCCGCCAGCGACCCGCTGCGTGATGCAGTGCGGTCGGGTTTGGCTCTCTCAGGTAGAAAAAATAAGCGGCCCCTTGGGCCGCTTATTTTTTGCTCTCACGATTCCGTAGATGCCGGGCCGCCATCCTCGCAAGCGCTGCCTGCAACGGCGATGGCGCGAGCGACTCACTCAGCGCGTGCAAGGCATCGGCGCCTGCCGGGGTCATGCGCGCCTGTTTGACGGGCGGCGGCTCTTTTACCGCCTGCGGACGCACGCGGATTCTCAGGGAATTGACCGACCAGCCGCGCTGCTGCAGATCGGACAATAGCCGTGGCTCAAGATGCCGCAAACGCGCCGCCAGCGCGTTATGCGCGGCAAAAAGTGCCAGTACTCCATCCTTGATAAAACCCGGTTCAACGCTCGAACCCAAATAATCCGGCAACAATTCGCGAAGATCCTTCTCGAGCGAGGCGATCTGCTCCACACCGGCGCGCAGGGCGGCAAACGCATCCGTGCGCTTGAGCACTTCGGAGACCGGTTGCGGGCGGCGCGTGTTGAACTGCCTGGGGGGCGGCCTTGAAAACGACGGGGAGCGGCTCATGTAGGATAGTAGGGCGTGGTTGCACACAATGTGCGCTCACGCCGGGATTGTACCGCGCGGGATGTGCTCCGGGCCGGGCTCATCGAGGCTCTGGCCGGGGCTGTACAGGCTATCCCTACGTCGCGCCTGTGACACAGGCGCGCTCTGGGGCGCGTGCTAAAATGCCCGATTCGAATTCACTCTTGGACTAAGCCGCCGAGGCACTTCCGCCCCCGGACCGGCATGCGATCAAACCGCATGCCGTGAACCAGCCGAAGCCGCGACGCAGACACCGATCCGATGACCACCGGTTTTCTACAAAAGATTTTTGGCAGCCGCAACCAGCGGCTAGTCAAGCAATATCAAAAGACCGTCGCGGCGATCAATGCGCTCGAACCGCAGATCGAGCAATTGACGGATGACGAACTGCGCGCCAAAACGGGTGAATTCCGCCAGCGCATCGCCAGCGGCGAGTCGCTCGACAAACTGCTGCCGGAGGCCTTCGCGGTGTGCCGGGAGGCGAGCAAGCGCGTCCTGAAAATGCGCCACTTCGACGTCCAGCTGATCGGCGGAATGGTGTTGCATTACGGCAAGATCGGCGAAATGCGCACCGGCGAAGGCAAAACGCTCGTCGCTACGCTGCCGGTCTACCTGAATGCGCTGACCGGGCGCGGCGTCCACGTCGTGACGGTGAACGATTACCTCGCGCAACGCGACGCCGAATGGATGGCGCGCCTGTATAACTTCCTCGGTCTGTCAGTCGGCATCAACTTGTCGCAGATGGACCATGGCATGAAGCAGCAGGCCTACGGCGCGGATATCACCTACGGCACGAACAACGAATTCGGCTTCGACTACCTGCGCGACAACATGGTCTACGAGACCGATGCGCGGGTGCAGCGGTCGTTGAATTTTGCGGTCGTCGACGAAGTGGACTCGATCCTGATCGACGAAGCGCGTACGCCGCTGATCATCTCCGGTCAGGCTGAAGACCACACCGAACTGTATGTGCGCATGAATGCGCTGCCGCCGCTGCTCGAGCGTCAGATCGGCGAGGAAAAGGCGGATGGTACCGGCGTCGAAAAGCCGGGCGACTACACGCTGGACGAGAAAGGCCGTCAGGTGTTCCTGACCGAATCGGGCCACGAAAAGGCCGAGCGCCTGCTCTCCGAGTGGGGCCTGATCGGCGAAGGCGAAAGCCTCTACGCACCGCAGAACATCACGCTGATGCACCACGTGTACGCCGCCTTGCGTGCGCATACGCTGTTCTACAAAGATCAGCATTACGTGGTGCAGAACGGCGAAGTCGTGATCGTCGACGAGTTCACCGGCCGTCTGATGTCGGGTCGCCGCTGGTCGGATGGCCTGCACCAGGCCGTCGAGGCGAAGGAACACGTCAAGATCCAGAGCGAAAACCAGACGCTCGCATCGATCACGTTCCAGAACTACTTCCGGATGTACGCGAAGTTGTCGGGCATGACCGGCACGGCGGACACGGAAGCGTACGAATTCAATGAGATCTACGGGCTGGAAACGGTCGTGATCCCGACGAACCGCCCGTCCCGGCGGGTCGACAAGCAGGACCAGATCTACAAGACGGCCAAGGAACGCTACGACGCGGTGATTCGCGACATCCGCGATTGCTACGAGCGTGGGCAGCCGGTGCTGGTCGGCACTACGTCGATCGAAAACTCCGAACTGCTGTCGCATCTGCTCAAGCAGACCGGTTTGCCGCACGAAGTGCTGAACGCCAAGCAGCACGCGCGGGAAGCCGAGATCGTCGCGGAAGCGGGCCGTCCGAAGCGCGTGACCATCGCCACCAACATGGCCGGCCGCGGTACCGACATCGTGCTGGGCGGCAACGCCGAGAAGCAGGCTGCATTTATCGAAGCCGACCCGGCTATCCCGTCGGACGAGAAGGAACGCCGTATCCAGAAGCTGCACGACGAGTGGCAGGCACTGCACGATCAGGTGAAGGCCGCGGGCGGTCTGCACATCATCGGCACCGAACGTCACGAATCGCGCCGGATCGACAACCAGTTGCGCGGCCGTGCCGGCCGTCAGGGTGACCCGGGTTCGTCGCGCTTCTATCTGTCGCTGGAAGATCCGCTGCTGCGCATTTTCGCCGGCGACCGCGTGCGCGCCATCATGGATCGCCTGAAGATGCCGGAAGGCGAGGCGATCGAAGCGGGCATCGTCACGCGCTCGATCGAATCGGCGCAGCGCAAGGTCGAGGCACGCAACTTCGATATTCGTAAGCAGTTGCTCGAATACGACGACGTGTCGAACGATCAGCGCAAGGTGATCTACCAGCAGCGCAATGAATTGCTCGAGGCGAATGACATCACGGAAACCATCGGCGCCATGCGCCATGGCGTGATCACCGACATCGTCCATCAGTTCGTGCCGGCAGGCAGTATCGAAGAACAGTGGGACGTGCCCGAGCTCGAAGAAGTGCTGCGCAAAGAGTGGCAGCTCGATCTCGCCATTCAGGAAATGATCAACGAATCGTCCTCGATCAATGTGGACGAGATTCTCGAAGCCGTGATCGCCGCGGCGGACGAAGCGTACGAATCGAAGGTGACGCTGGTTGGCCGCGAGTCCTTCAGCAACTTCGAACGCTCCATCTTGCTGCAGACGCTGGATCGGAACTGGCGCGAACACCTCGCCGCGCTCGACCACCTGCGCCAGGGTATCCATCTGCGCGGTTATGCGCAGAAGAATCCGAAGCAGGAATACAAGCGCGAAGCGTTCGAATTGTTTGCTGCGATGCTGGACGATGTGAAGCTCAGCGTCACGCGCACGGTGATGAACGTGCAGATCGAGTCGCGGGAACAGCTGGAACAGGCTGCCGAGGATTTCGAAGAGCAGGGTAGCCACCTTGAGAACGTCGAGTTCCGCCATGCTGAAGTGGTCGAAGCCGCCGCGCCTGTAGCGGCTGAAGTGGCGACCGCCGCCATGATCGGCGACGCGATGAGCCACAGCGGAGCGCGTGCAGCGGCCGAACCGTTTGCAGACAACGTGCCGAAGGTGGGCCGTAACGATCCGTGCCCCTGCGGCAGCGGCAAGAAGTACAAGCAGTGCCACGGCAAGATTGCTTGAGATTGACCCAGCGGCGCGCCTCGAGCGCGCCGCATCGTTTTACCCAGCGTTTTGCTGGCGACTCCGCGGTGGTGCGTCGCACGTCGTTCCACCCCATTGTGATTTCCGATGCCGGCTCCATGCCGGCATTTTCAACTTAGACAGGTCGCGACCATGGCTGTCAATTTCCCCTCGATCGATCCCGCTCAACTCCATCCCGTCGCCGGCGTCACGCTAGGCTGGGCTGAAGCGAACATTCGTAAGCCGAACCGCAAGGACGTGCTGGTCATTTCCGTTGAAGAAGGCGCGACGGTTGGCGGCGTGTTCACGTCGAACCGGTTTTGCGCGGCGCCTGTCACGGTGTGCCGCGAGCATCTGGACCACGTTCGCGCGGGCGGCAAGGCGATTCGGGCGCTGGTGATCAATACCGGTAACGCGAATGCAGGCACTGGCGAGCCGGGCCTCGCGCATGCTCGCGAGACTTGCGTCGAACTGGCGCGTCTGACCGGCGTCGCCCCCGAGCAGGTGCTGCCGTTCTCGACCGGCGTGATTCTCGAACCGTTGCCGGTGGACCGCCTGAAGGCCGGCCTGCCCGCTGCGCTGGAGAATCGCCGGGCCGCGCACTGGTACGAGGCCGCGCAGTCCATCATGACCACCGACACGCTGGCGAAAGCAGCCTCGCGCCAGGTGACGATCGACGGCCACACGGTGACGATGACCGGTATCAGCAAGGGCGCCGGCATGATCAAGCCGAATATGGCGACCATGCTGGGCTTCCTCGCGTTCGACGCAGCGGTTTCACAGCCGGTGCTCGATGCGCTGGTCAAGCATGTCGCGGACCGCTCGTTCAACTGCATCACGATCGACGGCGATACGTCGACCAACGACTCGTTCATCCTGATCGCCTCGGGCAAGTCGAGCCTGCCGGCGGTCACGAGCACCGATTCGCCCGCTTACGCGGCACTGCGCGATGCGGTGACCGAGGTCGCGCAGACACTGGCTCAACTGATTGTGCGTGACGGCGAAGGTGCCACCAAGTTCATGACGGTGCAGGTCGAAGGCGGCGCGAACGTGGCCGAATGCCGCCAGATCGCGTATGCAATCGGTCATTCGCCACTGGTCAAGACGGCGTTCTACGCGTCGGACCCGAACCTCGGACGGATCCTCGCGGCAATTGGTTATGCGGGCGTGACGGATCTCGATGTCGGCAAGATCGACCTGTATCTGGACGACGTGCTGGTCGCCAAGGCAGGCGGGCGCAATCCGGAGTACCGTGAGGAAGACGGGCAGCGCGTGATGAAGAAGGCCGAGATCCTGATTCGCGTGGTACTCGGTCGCGGCGACGCGCATGCCACGATCTGGACGTGCGATCTGTCGCATGAATACGTGAGCATCAACGCCGACTATCGCTCGTAAGCCAGTATCCGATCAGCCTAAATTTTCGTCATGGATAAACTCGAACAGTTTCTGACTCGTGCCGAAGCATTGCTCGGCCGCCTGGAAGCCGTGCTTCCGCCCGCTACGCCCGACGTCGACTGGTCGGCAGCGGTCGCCTTCCGCTGGCGCAAGCGCCAGGGGCGCGGCTACCTGCAGCCGGTGCCGGCCATCTCGGACATCACGCTCGACGATCTGCAGAACATCGACCGCCAGAAAGGGCTGATCGAGCAGAACACACGTCAGTTCGTGCGCAAGCAGCCCGCCAACAACGTGCTGCTGACAGGCGCGCGCGGCACCGGCAAGTCTTCGCTGATCAAGGCCTGCCTGAACGCTTTCGCAAAAGACGGGCTGCGCCTGATCGAAGTAGACAAGGACGACCTGCACGACCTGGGCGATATCGTCGACCTGATCTCGGAGCGCCCGGAGCGCTTCGTCGTGTTCTGCGATGACCTGTCATTCGAGGATGGCGAGTCGGGCTACAAGGCGCTGAAGGTAGCGCTCGACGGCTCGGTGGCGGCCCAGTCCGATAACGTGCTGATCTACGCCACGTCGAACCGGCGCCATCTGTTGCCGGAGTACATGAGCGACAACGAGACGTACAAGCACACGTCCGATGGCGAGATTCACCCGGGTGAAGTGGTCGAAGAAAAGATCTCGCTATCCGAACGCTTCGGCCTGTGGGTCAGCTTTTATCCGTTCAAGCAGGACGACTATCTGGCGATCGTCGGGCACTGGCTGCAGCATTTTGGCTGTGCCGCCGCTGAGATCGAATCGGCGCGCGGCGATGCACTGGTGTGGGCGCTCGAACGCGGTTCGCGCTCGGGACGTGTGGCGTGGCAGTTTGCGCGGGACTGGTCAGGCCGGAAGTCGCAGGCATGACGGACGCCACCAACACCACTCACCCGCCTGCTGCGAACCCAACTGGCCGCCCTGTCACCGAAGTGGCGGTCGGCGTGCTGGTGCAGCCCGATGGGCGCTATCTGCTTGCGCAACGGCCGGCGGGGAAGCCCTACGAAGGTTATTGGGAATTTCCGGGCGGCAAGCTGGAGCCGGGTGAATCAGTCGAAGCGGCGCTGGCCCGTGAACTGCACGAGGAACTGGGCATCGAGGTCAAGGCGAGCCATCGCTGGCATACGCTTGAGCACGACTATCCGCATGCCTATGTGCGGCTTTATTTCTGCAAGGTGACACAGTGGACAGGTGATCCGCATGGCCGCGAGGGGCAGGCATTTGTCTGGCAATCGCTGCCTGCGGAAGTGTCGCCGCTGCTGCCCGCGACCATTCCAGTGCTGGAGTGGCTTGCTGCGGAATAACGGCGTGGCGCGCAAGACGCTGGGAAATGCGTCGACGCAACCCGGCACTCAGTGCGGGTTGTAGTCGCCGCTCGGTTCGTCGTCTGAAGGTGCTTCTTCGTCAGTGCCGCCGATCTTGTATTTCTCGGCGGCCCACGCACCGAGGTCGATCTGCTTGCAACGGTCGGAGCAGAACGGGCGGAAGCGGTTTTCAGGCGTCCAGCGGACTTCCTTTGCGCAGGTTGGGCATTTAACGACAGTAATCATTCGATCAGGCAATCAATCGCAAACGGGACAAGTTTCTAATATAGGGGCATTTTCGCTGTTTGAAAGGCGGCCCCACATGCACAGCCGTGACCATCACGCTACAGGCTGCAGAGCGTAAGCTGGAACGGCACGTCGACATCAACGGCGCGCGGCCGCAGATCGCCATCCTGCACGGTGAAGCGTACCCACAGCATGTACTTGTTGGCACTTGCCTCGGGAATAACCCGCAGCTCGGGCTGAACCCGCACCTGCATCAACTGGTACGAGCGGCCAGACAACATCTGCTGGTAGCTGCCCTGCATCGCCATCACCTTCGACGCCTGACCCGATTCACGCGCCAGACGCAGAACGATGGTCGCTGCATCGCGCAACGGCAGAAGCGGAGTGACCCATTTGGCGATGTCCTGGCGGCGCTGATCCGGGTGAGTTTGCTGCCAGGCGTAGTAAGACGGCAGGTCAAATTTGCAGGTGCCGCCCGGGATGATTGCACGGCTGCGGATACTCGCGAGCCATTCATTGTCTGCAAGATGCTGGCCAGTCTTGCCCTGCATCTGGGACAGTCCTGACAGCGTCTGTTCGATCTCGCCCAGTACCGCCTCAAGGGCATTCTGCTCGATGCCCGGATTGCCGCGGAACGGTGCGAGCGTTTGTCGTTGCCGCTCGAGTTCCTTCATCAGATCCGACTTCAGATCCGCGCGACCCGCGACTTCAGAGATTTCGAACAATGTCGTCAGCGCGACATGATGTTCCCTGGCGTCTTCCTGAGTCAGAAAGAACGTGAAGCGCTCGAACAGGTCTTCGAGGCGCAATAGCGTCCGGATTCGCTCGTTGAAGGGATACTCGTAAAGGATCAAGCGGGCTCGCCTCGGGCGTGGTCGGTGACGGGAATGCAGAACATTCTAATGCCGTGAGACTACCCTAGCAATCACACACTTTTTTGGTGCGCTTTTGCAAGTTTCTCTCCGTGTTTTGCGATTGTTTGAATGCGCCCTCTGTTCTTTATTGCGACAGGACTGAACTGTCGCGAGGGGCCATCTCCCGTGCCGTTGATCTGGCTCACGCGCCGGCGAGCGACAGGTACAAAGCGTGCTGCGCCTCGACCTGCCTGGTGAGTTCATCTATCGAGGTGTTGTTGTCGTTCACGATGACGTCGTCGGCCGCGGCGAGACGCGCCTCGCGGGTTGCCTGACGGGCGATGATGGCAAGCACCTGTTCACGGCCGAAGGCGTTGCGGCGCATCACACGCGAGACCTGAGTTTCGACGCTGCAGTCCACTGTCAATATGCGGTCCACACGTGTTTTCCAGGCGCCCGATTCGACCAGCAGCGGCACCACCAGCATGACGTAGGGTCCGCTGGCCGCGTTTCTCGCACGCTCGGTTTCGGCGCGGATCAACGGGTGCGTGATGCCTTCAAGACGCCGACGCGCCTCCTCGTCGCTAAAGATCAGCGCGCGCATGCGGGCGCGATCCATGGAACCGTCCGCTGCTACGAACGCGGCACCGAACTCGCTGGCGATCTGCGGCATCGCGACGCCGTTCGGCGCGGTGATCTGATGGGCAATCAGATCGGTATCGACGATTGCCACACCGTTCGTCGCGAACAGGTCCGCGACAGTGGATTTGCCGCTGCCGATGCCGCCTGTCAGTCCCACAGCAAACATGCGTCAGCCTCCGAGTGCGAGATAGAGCGGGGAGCCGAGAAACAGGGTGATCGCGCCGCCGGCCGCGAGAAACGGACCGAACGGCAACGGTTCTTCGAAGCGCATGCGTCCGCGCCACGTAGCGGCAAGCCCCACGACTGCGCCGGTCACCGCGGCGATCAACACGATCTGCGGCAACGCGGCCCAGCCGAGCCACGCGCCGAGTGCGGCGAGCAGCTTGAAGTCTCCGTAACCCATGCCTTCGATGCCGCGCACGAGCTTGAACACCCAGTGGACTACCCACAGTACGAGATAGCCCGCAATCGCGCCGGCGACCGCACTATGCAGGCTGGCGAACATGCCGTTGAAATTGACGATCAGGCCGGCCCAAAGCAGTGGCAGCGTCAGCGAGTCGGGCAGCAGGCGCGTGTCGATGTCTATCGCGCTCGTGGCAAGCAGCGCGGCGCACAAACCGAACGCGGCGAGTGCCATCGTGGTAGGACCGAACACGCTCAGGGCTCCCGCGGCGCAGGCAGCGCTAGCGATCTCGATTAACGGATAGCGTATCGACACGTGGGCCTTGCACGCGGAACATCGCCCGCGCAACAACACGTAGCTCACCACCGGGATGTTTTCCCACGCGCGCAGTACGTGTCCGCAGTGCGGGCATGCGCTGCGCGGCAGCCACAGGTTGTAGCGCGCCGGCAGGCCATCGTCCACTGGCGGCTGGTCGGTCGTGCCGCTGACTTCGTCGTGCCACGCCCGCTCGAGCATGATGGGCAGGCGATGCGCCACCACGCTCAGAAAGCTGCCGATGACCAGCCCGAAAACGACGGCGAAGGTGAATTGCAGGCCGGCCGGCAAGATGCCAAAGCTGGCGCCGAAGCCGGCCGCAACATGGCCATGAAGCGCGCTAAAGGAAGTGTCTGACACGGTTGCGTAGTTAGCCGGCATGGCAAAAGAGTGGGATTCGGCTGCGATGCTACACCACGTTGCCGAGTTGAATGATGGGAAGATACATCGCAATCACAAGGCCGCCGACCAGCGTCCCCAGCACGATGATCACCAGCGGTTCGCACAGGCTGGCAAGTGTGCCGATCTTTTCGTCGACCTGACGATCGCTGAGTGACGCCACGTCGATCAGCATCGCGTCCAATGCACCGGACTCCTCTGCGACCGCAACCGGCTGAACCACTTCGGGCGGAAAGCAATGTACTGCGCGCATCGCCGTGGCCAGGCGTTCGCCGCGCCGCAGGCGGGCGGCGATGTCGACGGTGGCGCGATCGAACCACGCGTTGCCGGTCGCGTGCGTGAGCGAGTCGAACGCGTCGGCGAGTGGCGTGCCGGCGGACAGCAGGGTGCCGAGTGCGCGGCTCCAGCGGGCGGCACATAACGTGGCCAGCAGTGGGCCAGCTATGGGCAATCTTAGCGACAGTCGGCCAAGCGTCATCCGCGCTGCTTCCGAACGACGCAGCAGGTAGGACAGGGCGGCACCGGCCGTCACTGCGCATGCTAGTGCGGGCACGCTCCAGCGTGCTGCGCCGGCGGATAGCGCTATCACTATCTGCGTCGGCACCGGCAAGCGCGCGCCAAAGCCGTCGAAGATCTGCTTGAAGGTTGGCACGACCCAGACCAGTAGTGCTGCTGTGATAGCGAGCGCCAGCAACAGGATCGCGACCGGATAGGTCAGCGCCGCCTTTACTTTGGCGCGTTGTGCGGCGCCGCGTTCGCGGTCCTCCGCGACGCGGGCCAGCACGGCAGGCAGCGCACCGGCCGCTTCACCGACCGCGACCAGCTGGCAATACAGCGCGTTGAATTGCACCGGATGCCGCGCCAGCGCCGAGGAGAAACTCAGGCCGCCGGTGATGTCGCGCGCCAAGGCACCGACGATCCGCGACATGCCGCGCTGACGGGGCGCAGGTGCTTGCGCCAGCAGATCGAGCGAAGGCGCGAGCGGTAATCCGGCGCGCAGCAGGCTTGCGAGCTGGCGCGTGAACCTCGTCACGTCAGCCGCGCGAGCTTTGGGACGCGGCGCCGGCCCAAGCGCCTTGATCTCGACGACGAACAGCTTGTCGCGCTTGAGCACGGCTCGGACGGCGTCCGTGTCTGGCGCAATCAGCGTGCCGCTATGCTGCGTGCCGGTTGCGTCGACGCCGCGCCATGCAAAACGCACGTCGAGCATTTCGGTGTCGGAGGATGCACGATTCATCATCGTTATGCGACCTCGGTAGCGCTCAGGGCTTCGGCGAGACTGGTCGTACCGTCCCGCACGCGCGCTAGCGCGGCATCGCGCAGCGTGGTTACGTGCTCGGTGTGAGCAAGGCGGGCGAGCGCATGGGTGCCCGCGCTTGCAACGATCAGCTCGCGCATCGCGTCCGACGCCGGCATGACCTGGTGAATGCCGATGCGCCCGCGGTAGCCGATACCGTGACATGCTTCGCAGCCCTTCGCTTCGTAAGGGCACCAGCCGTCGAGTTGGTCATCGGCGAAGCCGGCCGCATTCAAGGCCGTTGCCGATTGCGGCGCCGGCGCCCGGCACGCTACGCACAGCCGCCGCACGAGGCGTTGCGCTGTGACCATCCGTAGCGCCGCGGCGAGGTTGTACGGCTCGACGCCGATATCGATCAGGCGAGCGATGGCAGCGGGCGCGTCGTTGGTGTGCAGCGTGGAGAGCACGAGGTGGCCGGTCTGCGCGGCCTTGACGGCGACGTCCGCGGTCTCTTCATCGCGAATCTCGCCGATCATGATCACGTCCGGATCCTGGCGCAGGAAGGCGCGTAGCGCGACGGCGAACGTGAGGCCGGCTTTCTCGCGTACGCTGACCTGATTGATGCCGGCCAGCTGGATTTCAGCGGGGTCTTCGACGGAGCAGACATTGCGTGATTCGGCGTTCAGCATCTGCAGGAAGCAGTACAGCGAGAGTGTCTTGCCGCTGCCGGTTGGACCGGTCACGAGCACTAGTCCATGCGGTGCGCCGATGGCCGCTTCGAGCGCAACGCGCTGAGCGGGATTTAGCCCGAGCGAATCGAGCGAGAGCGTCGTGGGTAGTGCGTCTAGGCGGCGTAGCACCAGTTTTTCGCCGAATAGCGTGGGCAGAGAGTTCACCCGATAGTCTTCGAAGCGCCCCGGACTCGTTGCAATGCGCAGGCGGCCGTCCTGCGGAATCCGTCGCTCGGCAATGTCCATGCGCGCCAGGACCTTCACGCGCGTGATGAACGCGTCGCGCAGATGCGCGGGTGGTTGCGCGATGGCATGCAGCACGCCATCGATTCGCAGACGCATCCGCCAACCCTGTTCGGCCGGCTCGATATGCAGGTCGGATGCATTGCGGCGCGTGGCTTCTCGCAGCGTCTCGTTCAGCAGACGGACGGCGGGGGTGTTGTCGGCATCGGCCAGCCCGGGTGCTGCGCTACGACTGGTAACGTCGTCGCGGATTGCCCCGGCAAACGGCCTGGCTCCTGACGGTTGAGATGGCGCAAGCGGTGTGGATATGGCAGGACTAGCGACCGCCTCGGCTTCAGTCGCGATGGCACGATTTGATAAGTTAACCGCAGCAACATGATTCACCGCGTGATGCGTGGGGGCCGCCGGCGCGGAACGGTAAGAGGATGACATTGGAAACCGGCTGGAGCCGCCTGTAGAACACAACGACTCCATCATCCATTACGCCGGTCACGGCCGCTATTCAGCCGGATGGCCAGGCGTGCCTCACGCCTCTCCGGTCAAGCGTCGCGGCGCCTTACTCTTCGCCCCTGAGCGTGAGCCGGGCTTAAAAATCTTGACGGTGCGAACCGCCTGATCGTCACTGCGCATCACCTCGAGCTTGATCTCGCCGATCTGTACGCACACATCGCCATCAGGGATTTCCTCGAGTACTTCCAGAATCAATCCATTGAGCGTTTTTGGCCCGTCGGTCGGCAGCGTCAACTGTAGCCAACGGTTCAGCTCGCGCAATGGCATGCTGCCCGCGACGATGCACTCGCCTTCCTCGTTCCAGCCGCCGCGCGAGTTTGCGCCTCGCGGAATCGAGGTGGTGAACTCGCCGATCAGCTCCTCGATGATGTCTTCCGGCGTGACCAGACCCTGCAGTTCGCCATATTCGTTGACGACGAGCGCCGTACGGTGACGGCTTTCCTGGAAGTACTGCAACTGCTGGAACACTGGCGTGCCGCTCGGCACGAAATACGGTTCGGCCAGCAACTCGCGCAACGTCTCCCGCTCCAATTCCTGGTTGTGTAGTGCTGACAGTGTCTTGCGCACATGCAGCACGCCGAGCACGCGGTCGATGTCGCCCTGATAGACGATCAGCTTGTTGTGATAGCAGGTCTCGAGCTGATGCAGGATCTGCTCGAACGGCGCGTCGAAATCGAGCGCCTCGATGCGGCGGCGCGGAATCATCACGTCATCGACAGAGATGTTTTCCAGATCGAACAGGTTCAACAGGATGCTACGGTGCTTGGTCGGCATGAAGCTGCCAGACTCGAGCACGATGGTCCGCAGTTCCTCAGTCGAAAGCCGCTGATCGTGCGCGCCTTTGGTATTGATACGCAGGATGCGCAGGATGGTGTTGGCGAACAGGTTGACGAACCAGACAATCGGCCTGGTCGCGCGCATCAGCGGTGCGATCAGCAGACTCGCCGGCAGTGCGATCTTTTCCGGAAAAGTGGCGCCGACAATTTTCGGCGTGATCTCCGCGAACACGATGATCAGGAATGCGACGATGCCGGTTGCGATGGACAGCACCAGATTGTTGCGCCCGAACGTATGCAACGCGACCGAGGTGGTGAGCACCGGGATGATCGTATTGAACAGATTGTTGCCGATCAGGATCACGCTCAGCAACTCGTCGGTGTGCGCGAGCAGCCCCTGCGTGGTTTTGGCGCCGAGTGCGCCCTGATTGGAGAGATGCTTCAGGCGGTGGCGGTTGAGTGCCATCATCGCCGTTTCGGAGATGGAAAAGAAACTGGAACAGATAAGCAGCAGGACGACGGCGCCTATCTGCGCCCATAAGGGTAGTTGTTCCACGTGTCGCGAACTGGTAGGGGGCCGGGATGGAAAGAATATAGCAGAGGGGATCGTGCGTGCCTTCCTGGCCAAAAGGCATAGGAGCACCAAGGCTAGAAGCGCATGACGATTGCGCAAACGACAGGCGAAAAAAAACCGCACAACATTGCGCGGTTTTTTCAAAATCTGGTCGGGGTGAGAGGATTCGAACCTCCGGCCTCTACGTCCCGAACGTAGCGCTCTACCAGGCTAAGCTACACCCCGATTTGTACTGCTGGGTACTGCCAACTCGATTCAGACTGATTCGGCGTTTAAGTCCCGTTTAGGACTGTCTCGCCGTCGAGTAAGAACATAATTCTAGCAGGCTCTCTTTAAAAATGGAATCTGGGAACGAAGAAATTGCTGCGGCTGCGGCCTGGGCTTCCTGTTTCGCGCATTCCAGCGTGTGATCCAGCGCGCCGGAGCGGGTGATCGCCTCGAAAATGGTATCGAAACGGTCCGTGCCGCCTTGCTCGATCGCCTCGCGCGCGAGCGCCGACTGCTCCGGCGTGCCGCGTTCGATCAGATAGATGAGCGGCAGTGTGGGCTTGCCTTCGCGCAGGTCGTCCCCGGCATTCTTACCCATGGATTCGGCTGTGCCGGTGTAGTCGAGCCAGTCGTCCATAATCTGGAAGGCTGTACCGATGCGCCGGCCAAATTCCGCAGCCGCGGCTTCGGTGGTCGCATCCGAACCTGCCAAAACCGCGCCGAGCTGGGCCGCCGCCTCGAACAGCTTGGCCGTTTTGTAGCGGATCACCTGCATGTAGCGCGCTTCGTCCACGTCGGCGTCATGCATGTTGAGCAGTTGCAGGACTTCGCCTTCGGAGATGATATTGGTCGCCTCCGAGAGAATCTCCATGACCCTCATTTTGCCGACCCCGACCATCATCTGGAACGAGCGCGAGTACAGGAAATCGCCCACCAGCACGCTTGCCGCGTTCCCGAACAGGGCGTTCGCTGTCTGACGGCCGCGCCGCAGGTCGGATTCGTCGACCACGTCGTCGTGCAGCAGGGTGGCCGTATGGATGAATTCGACCACCGCGGCCAGTTCGTGCCGGTGCCCCGTCGTCTCGCCCAGCGCGCCGGCCACCAGCAACAGCAGCGCGGGCCGCAGGCGTTTGCCGCCGGCGCTGATGATGTACTCGGAAATCTGGTTGATCAGCATCACCTCGGACGCCAGGCGGTGCCGGATGACGCGGTTCACCTGCTCCATGTCTTCGGCGATCGGAGCGAGCAGGCTGGCGGCGTTGGGAGAGGGGGTGGCAGTCGACGACATGATGGCTGAATTGGGTAGTGCCGCGAATTATAAGGCGAATCGCGACAGTTCCGGGCCGCAGCCTGCGGGATCGAAGCACGGCGCCCCGTCCGGCGGAGCTCTGCGAGGCCTTGCGGCGCCGGTCAATGAGTTTTGACCGCGCAGCTAACTCTATGTATAATCACGGGTTTCCGCGCGTGGTGCGTAGGAAAAATGAACACAGAGTGAGGTTCTCAATGTACGCGGTCATAAAAACCGGTGGCAAGCAGTATAAAGTTGCCGTCGGCGAAAAACTTAAAGTAGAACAGATACCGGCAGACATTGACGCTGAAATCACGCTCGACCAGGTTCTCGCAGTGGGCGAAGGCGAATCGATTAAGTTCGGTACGCCGCTGGTCAGTGGGGCTTCCGTCAAGGCTACCGTCGTGTCGCAAGGTCGTCACGCGAAAGTGACCATCTTCAAGATGCGTCGCCGGAAGCACTACCAGAAGCATGGCGGCCACCGCCAGAACTACACCGAACTGCGCATCGACGCGATCAACGCGTAAGCGCACCGGTTAAGGAGCTATCAAATGGCACACAAAAAGGCAGGCGGATCGTCACGTAACGGCCGCGACTCCGAGTCGAAGCGTCTCGGCGTGAAGGTTTACGGCGGTCAAGCCATCAACGCTGGCGGCATCATCGTACGTCAACGCGGCACGCGTATGCACCCGGGCGAAAACGTCGGTATCGGCAAGGATCACACCTTGTTCGCGCTGACGGACGGCCACGTCAAGTTCACGACGAAGGGCGCAGCGAAGAAGCAAACGGTCAACGTAGTCCCGGCAGCAGCCTGAGTTTATTCAGGCACGGGCTTCAGGACCGGAACAAAGGCCCCGCGAAGTTAGCGGGGCCTTTTTCATTCCAGGTTCACGGCTGAGAAGGGTGTCGTGAGCCCGCGCGGATGGCCGATCGGTCGATTGTCCAACGCACCGCGGGCACGGCAAAATAGCAACACGATACGGGACGGAGTTAGGCATGAAGTTCATTGACGAAGCGAGGATTGAAGTCATCGCCGGCGACGGAGGGGATGGCAGCGCGTCGATGCGCCGCGAGAAGTTCGTCCCGTTCGGCGGTCCGGATGGCGGTGACGGCGGCCGCGGCGGCAGCGTGTACGCTGTGGCGGACCGCAACATCAACACATTGATCGACTACCGGTACGCCAAGAAGCATCTGGCGCGCAACGGCGAAAACGGTCGCGGTGCGGATTGCTACGGCAAGGGTGGCGACGACGTTACGCTGCGCATGCCGGTTGGCACGACTATCTCGGACACGGAGACCGGCGAGCTGATCGCCGACCTGACCGAGCACAATCAGAGCGTCCAGATCGCGCAGGGTGGCGCGGGTGGCCTCGGTAACCTGCATTTCAAGTCCAGCACGAACCGCGCGCCGCGTCAGAAGACCGACGGCAAGCCGGGCGAACGCCGCATGGTGCGTCTTGAGCTGAAGGTGCTGGCCGATGTCGGCCTGCTCGGCATGCCGAATGCCGGCAAATCCACCTTCATTTCCTCGGTGTCGAACGCGAAGCCGAAGATTGCCGACTATCCGTTCACCACACTCGCGCCGAATCTGGGCGTGGTGCGCGTCGGGCCGAGCCGCAGCTTCGTGATCGCCGACATCCCTGGGCTGATTGAGGGCGCCGCAGAAGGCGCCGGCCTGGGGCACCAGTTTCTGCGCCATTTGCAGCGTACGGGGCTGTTGCTGCACATCGTCGACATCGCGCCGTTTGATGCTGAGGTCGATCCGGTTGCGGAAGCCAAGGCGATCGTCAACGAACTGCGCAAGTACGACGAACTGTTGTACGAAAAACCCCGCTGGCTGGTCCTGAACAAGCTCGACATGGTGCCGGAAGACGAGCGCGAAGCGCGCGTCGCGGCCTTCCGCGAAGGCTTTGGGTGGGACGGCCCGGTATTCGAAATCTCGGCGTTGACGGGGCAGGGATGCGAAGCGCTGACCTATGCGGTGTACGACTATATCGCCGCGCATTCGGACGCGCAGCGCCAGGCCGAAGCCGAAGATCTCGCCGCAGACGTGCGTTTCCGTGAGAAGCAACAGGGCGCGGCGTCGGGTGAAACCGGTGAGCCGGTCCAGCCGCAGGAATAAACGGGCATAGCTTGGGCGCCGGCGCGTCCGAATAGGGCCGCCGGCCAGCATACGCATCATCTTGGGAGACCGCGCAGAATGCGTTCCGTCATCGCAGACTCCAGGCGATTGGTAGTGAAAGTCGGGTCGAGCCTCGTCACTAATGACGGGCGCGGCCTGGACCATGCCGCGATCGGCCGCTGGGCGGCGCAGATCGCCGCCTTACGGGCGCAGGGCAAAGAGGTCGTGCTGGTGAGTTCTGGGGCTATCGCCGAGGGGATGCAGCGGCTTGGCTGGACCAAACGCCCGCGCGAAATCGACGAGTTGCAGGCGGCTGCCGCTGTCGGGCAGATGGGGCTCGCGCAAGTGTACGAGAGCCGCTTTGCCGAACATTCGATCCGTACAGCGCAGATCCTGCTGACCCATGCCGATCTGGCCGACCGCGAACGCTATCTGAACGCACGTTCCACATTGTTGACGTTGCTGCGCCTGGGCGTGGTGCCGATCATCAATGAAAACGACACGGTCGTTACCGACGAAATCAAGTTCGGCGATAACGATACGCTGGGCGCACTGGTAGCGAATCTGATCGAAGGCGATGCGCTGATCATCCTTACCGACCAGCAAGGTCTCTTTACCGCTGATCCGCGTAAGGACCCGTCAGCCACGCTCGTCCAGCAGGCCGACGCCGGTGCACCAGAGCTTGAGGCGATGGCCGGTGGCGCGGGCTCGAGTCTCGGCCGCGGCGGCATGCTGACCAAGATTCTCGCGGCCAAGCGGGCAGCCCATAGCGGCGCCAATACGGTAATCGCGAGCGGTCGGGAGCCTGATGTGCTGGCGCGGCTCGCCACCGGCGAGGCGATCGGTACCCAGTTGATTGCCCGCACCGCGCGGATGGCGGCGCGCAAGCAATGGATGGCCGATCACCTGCAGGTGCGCGGACACGTGGTGATCGACGACGGCGCGGTCGAAAAGCTGACGGAAGGCGGCAAGAGCCTGCTGCCGATCGGCGTGGTCGGCGTGCAGGGCGCGTTTGCGCGTGGCGAGGTGATTGCCTGTTTAAGCGCGGCGGGACGCGAGGTCGCGCGGGGACTCACGAACTACAGCAGCGCCGAGACCAAGCTGATTCAGCGCCGCCCGAGTGGCGATATCGAAGGCGTGCTGGGCTATATGCTGGAGCCCGAACTGATCCACCGCGACAACCTCGTACTGGTCTGATATCACGCTAACCCGAAAGGAAAGGTAAGCGTGCAAACCGCGCGAAACTCAATGAAGTTGCGACGCCGCGGTACGGTGCATGCGTAAGTTATCGACGATCGTCTTGGCTGAACCCGTCGGAATCTTGTTCGCGCAGAAGTAGTCCTGATAGAGCGACGCCTGATAGCCATTCAGCGTACTGTCTTCGATACGTGCAAACGCCGTGGCGACGGTGTTGTCCCAGCCATCGTGATCCGCGTTGAGAGCGGCGTACTGGCGCCACTCATACGTATCGCAGCGAATCCCTTCGTAGTTCACGTTGTGCGCGCCGCTCGGGCTCGTCACGACCACCGTGTAGCGCACCACACCGTCATTGCCAACCGACAGCGATTTCGCGTCGACCGCAAACTTCAGCGGCGTGTTGCCGGATACATCGAACGGGATCAGATTTGAAGCCAGCGGCAGCGAGGGCAGTGTGTCGACCTTGTCTTCGGTCCAGTTAGGCTTGCGATCCAGCAGATACGTAAACGCGCTGTCATCCTTGTTGGTGGGGGTGTTCGAACAACCAGCCAGCAGGGCGCCGGTGGCGACGCACGCCACGACGAGAGCAAATGCTTTCAATATGATTTCCTCGAAACGCCGGCGCGGCTTTTCATGAGCCGCACCGGCAGATGCGGCGCAGAAAGCCGCACAGGGTTTAGTCGCGCAGACCTGGCTGGGTCAGGGTGTTGTCGGCAGGTCCGCAGTCGGACTCGATCGTCGTGCGAATCGTAGTCTCAACCGTTACGGTTGTTACCGACACTTCCTGCATCTCCGTCACGGTCGACGCTATCCGGGGATAGCGCGGCCCGTGATGGCCGCCAGGTTTATCCGAACGCGGCGCAGCACGGCGCAGAAAACGGGACAACTCCGTCAACGCCAACTGATACACATCCCGCTTGAACTCGATCACACAGTCGAGGGGTACCCAGTACTCGTTCCAGCGCCACGCATCGAACTCCGGATGATCGCAGGCGCGCAGGCAAATATCGCAGTCGCGCCCCACCATCCGAAGCAGGAACCAGATCTGTTTCTGGCCGCGGTAATGACCGCGTACTTCACGCTTGATGAACTTGTCCGGCACCTCATAGCGCAACCAGTCGCGCGTGCGACCGATGATCTTGACGTGCTCCGGAAGCAGACCGGTTTCTTCGTGTAACTCCCGATACATCGCTTGCACGGGGGTTTCACCATACTTGATGCCCCCTTGCGGAAACTGCCAGGAATGTTCACGGAGCCGTTTGCCCCAAAACACCTCGTTGTGCGCGTTCAAGAGGATGATGCCGACGTTCGGGCGAAAGCCTTCACGATCCAGCATACAACCACCTTCGAATCCTTTAAAATTGCTTTGATTATAAACAGATAACGGGCCTGACGCAGCGGATCGCTCTGGATTGGAATGATTCGCCGCAACATAGGCGCGTTTGCTATAGCCTTTGTCTGTGGGCCATCCGGCGCAACGGCGCCGTGGTGGCACATATAACGATGGCTTCGGCCTAAGGGTTTTTCACAGGTCTGCGAAGCGTTTGTGACGTCTTTGTCGCGCCTTTGTCGAGTTCCCCACCGTTTTCACCTTTCGGGCGGTCGCTCCGGCGCCGCCGCTTTTGGAAAAATTCTGAATGAAAGCTTCCCGTTTCTTTATCGGCACCCTCAAAGAAGCCCCGGCCGACGCCGAAATCGTCAGCCACCAGCTCATGGTGCGCGCCGGCATGATCCGTCGCGTGGCAGGCGGCATCTATAACTACCTGCCCGTCGGCCTGCGCTCGATCCGCAAGGTGGAAGCCATCGTGCGCGAGGAAATGAACCGGGCAGGCGCGATCGAACTGCTGATGCCGGCGGTGCAACCGGCAGAGTTGTGGCAGGAATCGGGTCGCTGGGAGAAATACGGGCCGGAACTGTTGCGTTTCAAGGACCGTAAGCAGTCCGATTTCGTGATCGGGCCGACGCACGAGGAAGTGGTCACGGACATCGCCCGCAACCAGATCAAGAGCTATCGGCAGATGCCGGTGAACTTTTATCAGATCCAGACGAAGTTCCGCGACGAGATCCGTCCGCGTTTCGGCGTGATGCGCGGCCGCGAATTCATCATGAAAGACGCGTACTCGTTCGATAAGGATCTGGACGGTCTGAAAGAGTCGTATCGCAAGATGTACGACGCGTACGTGCGCATCTTCACGCGCCTCGGTCTCGACTTCCGTGCAGTGGCGGCGGACAACGGTTCGATCGGCGGCAGCGGCTCGCACGAGTTCCACGTGATTGCCGACACGGGCGAAGACGCGATCGCTTACTGCCCGACCTCGGAGTTCGCGGCGAACGTCGAAGCGGCGGAAGCGCTGCCGCTGATCGCGCAGCGCGCCGCGCCCGCCGAAGAGATGAAGAAGACCGCCACGCCCGGCAAGGCAAAGTGCGAGGCCGTGGCTGAACTGCTGAATATCCCGCTCGAGCGCACCATCAAGTCGATCGTGCTGGCGACCGAAAACGAAGGCGCCGAGCCGACCATCTGGCTGTTGATGCTGCGCGGCGACCACGATCTGAACGAGATCAAGGCGAGCAAGCTGCCGGGTCTGGCTGACTTCCGCATGGCGACGGAAGCGGAAATTGTCGCGGCCTTTGGCACGCCTCCGGGCTATCTCGGGCCCATCAACACGAAGAAGCCGGTCAAGGTGATCGCGGACAGCACGGTCGCGAACATGAGCGACTTCGTGGTCGGCGCGAACGAGGTGGATTACCACATCACCGGTGTGAACTGGGGTCGCGATCTGCCGGAGCCGGTCGTCGCAGACATCCGCAATGTCCAGAAGGGCGACCCGTCGCCGGACGGCAAGGGCGTCATCGACATTTGCCGCGGTATCGAAGTGGGCCACGTGTTCCAGCTCGGCAAGAAATATTCGGAAGCCATGAACGCCACGTTTCTGGACGAAACCGGCAAGCCGCAGCGGATGGAAATGGGCTGCTACGGCATCGGCGTCACGCGTATCCTCGGCGCGGCGATCGAACAGAACTTCGACGACAAGGGCATCATCTGGCCGGAAGCAATCGCCCCGTTCGAAGTCGTGCTGTGCCCGATGGGCTACGACCGCAGCGACGCTGTGCGCGAGCAGGCCGACAAGCTGTATGCGGAACTGGTCGCAGCTGGCGTGGACGTGATCCTCGACGACCGCGGCGAGCGCCCGGGCGTGATGTTCGCCGACTGGGAGCTGATTGGCGTGCCGCACCGTCTGGTGATCGGCGACCGCGGCCTGAAGGAAGGCAAGGTCGAGTATCAGGCGCGCCGCGATACCGAAGCGACGCTGCTGCCGGTTGAGAGCGCCGTGCAGACGGTGTCGGAGAAGATCCGCGCAGCACTCGCGCATTAACCGGGGCGGACGGTGGAGTACAACTTCCTGTCTGCGACCGTCCTGCTTCTTCTGATCACCGACCCGCTGGGCAACATCCCGCTCTTTATCAGTTGCCTGCGCGGGGTGGCGCCGGATCGGCGGACCGTCGTCATCCTCCGCGAGGTGGCGATCGCGTTTGTGATCCTGCTGGTGTTCATGGTGGTCGGCGACCGCTTTCTGCGGATGATGAGCCTCACCGATCAGTCGTTGCGGATTGGCGGGGGCATCGTGCTGTTTCTGATCGCGATCCGCATGGTCTTTCCGCATCCGGACGGCCCATTCGGCAACGACACGCGCGGCGGCGAGCCACTGATCGTGCCGCTCGCGATCCCCGCGCTCGCAGGTCCGTCGGCGCTGGCAACGGTGATGCTGCTGACCTCGCAGGCGCCCGGCAAGACGTTCGAGTGGATCGGTGCGTTGACCGTGACCATGCTGGTTTGCGCGATTGTTTTGATGCTGGCGGAGCGCATCCAGAAGTGGCTAGGCGAGCGCACGATGATGGCGTTCGAACGGCTGATGGGACTCGTGCTGGTGGCGATCTCGGTCGAAATGATTCTCGGTGGGATCCGGTCCTTCGTGCATCAGCTGTGAGTTGCGCGTCGCCGGTTTTAACGCGCTGAGATCAACAAAAAAAAAGCGGCCACGCAGGCCGCTTTTTTGTTGCCGGGCGCTGACCGCTGACCAGACCACAGCCGCTGCGGTTTGAGCGCAGTCCCTCACGCCCCGTCGGTCAAAGCACGAATCGTGGGCAAATTGCGCCAGTATCCCTTCGCATCCATCCCGCAGCCGAAGACATAGCGGTCCGGCACTTCGAAGCCACAGAAGTCCGGACGCAGCGGCTTGGCCTTCGGGATGATCTTCTCGCACAGCACCGCGCTCATGAAGCGTTTCGCGCCCATATCGAGGATGCGGTCGCGGATCGCGGCCATCGTCTCGCCTTCGTCGAGGATGTCGTCGAGCACCAGCACGACGCGATCCTTTACCGATTCGGCCGGCGCCACGCGCCACTGCATCTCGCTGCCACCCTTGGTGGTGTTGCGATAGCGGGTGAGGTGGATGTAGTCGAACTCAAGCGGGAAATCGAGGTGCGGCAACAGCATGCCGGTGAACACCGCCGCGCCGCCCATCACCGAGAGTACGAGCGGAAACTCCTCGCTCATTTCGGCGGCGATGGCCGCAGCCATTCCGCTGATCGACGCATTGACGTCGTGGGCCGAAACGATTTCTTCGGAGTGGCGGAATATGTGGAGAGCTTCTTCGCGATTCATGACGTCTGGCGGGCGGTAGCTGTATACATTAGTGTGAGAAATAACGACGGCGCGCGCTACAGCATATACCCGTGCGTCCCGAAACGCGCGCGCTGGTCGTTGAGACGATCCGGCGGACCCGGATCATCCAGCCCGAATGCAGGCAGCGAGGCCTAGCGCATGCCAGGCAGCATGCCCTTCATGCCGCGCATCATCTTCTGCAGATTGCCGCCCTTGAGCTTCTTCATCATCGTGCGCATCTGCTCGTATTGATTCAGCATGCGGTTGACCTCCTGCACCTGCACGCCCGCGCCCGCTGCAATGCGGCGCTTGCGGGTAGCCTTGATCAGCTCCGGCTTGGCGCGCTCAGTGGGCGTCATGGAATTGATGATGCCTTCCATGCGGCGCATCTGCGACTCGGCCATGCCCATGTTAGCGCCGGCGGCGGCCTGCTGGAACTGCGCGGGCAGCTTGTCCATCAGCGACGACAGGCCGCCCATGCTCTTCATCTGCGTGAGTTGCGCGCGGAAATCGTTGAGGTCGAAATCGCCGCCTTTCTTGACCTTGTTGGCGAGCTTCTGCGCGGCTTCCACGTCGACGCCGCGCTGGGCTTCCTCGACGAGGGCGAGAATGTCGCCCATGCCGAGAATCCGGTTCGCCATCCGGTCCGGATAGAAAATTTCCAGACCGTCGAGTTTTTCGGCGACGCCGACGAACTTGATCGGCTTGCCGGTCACGTGACGCACCGACAGCGCCGCGCCACCGCGCGAGTCGCCGTCGAGCTTGGTGAGTACCACGCCGGTGAGCGGCAGCGCGTCGCTAAACGCCTTGGCGGTGTTGACCGCGTCCTGGCCGAGCATCGCGTCGACCACGAAGAGTGTTTCGGCGGGATTCAGCGTGCTGTGCAGCGCAGCGATTTCCTGCATCATCGCTTCGTCGATACCGAGACGGCCGGCGGTGTCGACCAGCAGCACATCGTGATAGTGACGCTTGGCCCAATCCACGGCGGCGCGGGCGATGTCCACCGGCTTCTGATCCGGTTCCGACGGGAAGAAATCCGCGCCGACCTGCTCGGTCACCGTCTTCAACTGCGCGATGGCAGCCGGGCGGTACACGTCGCACGAAACGGTCAGGACTTTCTTTTTGTATTTTTCGCGTAGTAACTTGGCAAGCTTGCCGACCGTGGTCGTCTTGCCGGCACCCTGCAGACCCGCCATCAGGATGACAGCGGGTGGCGTAACCGCGAGATTCAGTTCGACCGCTTTGCCTTCATAGTCGCCGCCGATGATCGCGGTCAACTCGCGCTGCACCACGCCGACCAGCGCCTGACCGGGCGACAGGCTGCTGATGACTTCCTCGCCGAGCGCCTTCTCTTTCACCTTGGCGATGAATTCGCGCACGACGGGCAGCGCCACGTCGGCCTCGAGGAGCGCGAGGCGCACTTCGCGCAGCATCTCCTGGGTGTTCGCCTCGGTGAGCCGGGCTTCGCCGCGCAGCGTCTTGACGACGCGCGCCATCCGTTGAGTCAGATTGTCGAGCATGGGGAGCGATGAACTGTGCGGCCGGAGCAGGGCGCGACGCGGGACACGTCGCGGAGCAGGGGCCTAGTGTAAACTTCGAATATGGATATTGTACTGTATGCCCTCACTGCGCTCCTGTACGGCGGTCTCGCCGTCGCAGGCTGGCGCTCGCACCGGCACACCGCGTTGCGCCCGGTGCTCGAGAGCGTGCCCGCGCTGCCACCCGTGGCGAGCACGCCGTCGGTCGCCGCGTTCAGCGCGCCGGGCCGGTTGCTGCTGTTTGTAGCGCTGCTCGCACATGGCGTATTGCTGCATACCACCATCTTCCCGCAGAACGCGATGGTGTTCGGTTTCGCGTTCGCGCTCTCCGCGATGTTCTGGCTCGGCGCCGGGATCTACTGGATCGAAAGCTTTTTCTTCCCGCTCGACGGACTGCAACTGCTGGTGTTGCCGCTCGCCTGCGTGGCCTCGCTGCTGCCGCTCGCCTTCGGCGGCGTGCGGGTGCTGTCGTATTCGGCCGCGCCGATGTTCAAGCTGCACTTCCTGATCGCCAATGTCGCCTATGGCCTGTTTGCGATTGCCGCGTTGCACGCGGTGTTGATGCTGCTGGTGGAGCGGCGCCTGCATGCGATGCGCGGCGGTGAACTGCAGCGCCAGGGCGCCGCGGCCGGCAACGGCTGGCTGTCGAGCTGGCTCGACACGCTGCCGCCGCTGCTCACGCTGGAGAAGCTGCTGTTCCGTCTGATCAGCGCCGGCTTCGTGCTGCTCACGCTGACCTTGCTCTCCGGGATTATGTTCAGCGAACAACTGGTCGACCGCGCGCTGCGGCTCGATCACAAGACCGTCTTTGCGATTCTCTCGTGGCTGATGTTCGGTGCGCTCCTGACCGCCCGCAAGGTGTCAGGGTGGCGCGGCCGTGCGGCGCTGCGCTGGGTGCTGGCGTCATTCGTGGCGCTGCTGCTGGCGTACGTCGGTAGCCGTTTCGTTTTCCAGGTGCTGTTGCACCGTCCTGTAGTGTGAGCGCTTCATGCGACAAATTTTTCTGCTGATCCTGATGTTCGTCATCGGCCAATGGCTGGTGAAGGCGCTGCGTCGCTCCGACGCGCAAAACGCACAGCGTACCGGCGCGCCCGGTGGTCCCGCAGGTGGGTCTGCAGGCGGCCGCGCTTCCAGCAACGGAGCAGGCGCGACGGCAGGCGGCGGTGCGCAGGCCCGTGCGTCGAGACCCCTGCAACTGCCTGAGCCGATGATCCGCTGTGTCGAGTGCGGCGTGCATGCGCCGGCGAGCGACTCGATTGTCGTGGCGGGCGAGCCGTTCTGCTGCACTGCTCACGCGCAACGTCGCGCTGCGCGACCGACGGGCCGCGACGCCCGATGAACGGTGGCTTCACCTTCGACGCCGATGGCTGGGTGACGAGCGCGCGCAAGCTGCCGTCGCCGAACTTCGAGGCGCGTCCCGCAGGCGCGGTGCCGAGCCTGATCGTGGTGCACAACATGAGCCTGCCGCCTGGCGAGTTCGGCGGCACAGCGATTGCGGACCTGTTCCTGAACCGTCTCGACTGCGATGCACACCCGTACTACGACACCCATCTGCGTGGCGTGCGGGTCTCCGCGCATTTCGTGATTCATCGCGACGGTGCGCTTGAGCAATATGTCTCGTGCGAGCAGCGTGCATGGCATGCCGGTGCGTCGAACTTTTTTGGCCGCGAGCGCTGCAACGATTTCTCGATCGGCATCGAACTGGAAGGCAGCGACGCAACCGCATTCGAAGCGGCGCAATACGAGACGCTGGGAGCGCTCGTGAAAGCGCTGATGCTCCGCTATCCGGTCGAATCGCTCGCCGGTCACTCGGACATTGCACCCGGCCGCAAGACCGATCCTGGGCCCCATTTCGAGTGGTCCCGCCTGCAGCGCGATACACAACTCGCAGATCAGTACTTCCCCTATCTAAAGTTTTCCAAAACGCGGTAACGACCCTCCGTCCCCATTTGCGAGATAGGTGGAGAGCCAGGCCCAGCCTCGTTTTCCGGGCCATGCATGAGTGCATCGCAAGCGCAAAAGTCAACCCCGTAAGGCGAAATAAATCAATTTGCGCTGTCCCGAAACTCCACTATACTTGGTGCTAGGGGTTCAGTTTTGCACTATATGTTGTGTGTCCTGTGCATAACCATGTGAATAACTGGGTGCATAAGTTATGCGGTGTCCCGCTCTGTAGCGGGGCGCCGTAAGCATTCCCGACAGCAAAAATATTCCTGCGGTGCAGCCGGAGAGACCGCCGGCCGCGTCCAGAAAGAAGCATTCAGGAAAGGGGCTTAGCAAGTGATCGCGACACGGACAATGAAGACCATCAACAACTCGAATCTGGCTTCATTGCTGTCGCATCCCGCCACCTGGCTCAGCCGGTCTTTTTCCTGCACCTCATCGCTTGCGCTGGCGGCGCAGCGTTCGTATTAATCCGCGAATTCTCTTCGCACACTTCCAGGACCAGGAGCTTTGCACATGCAAACCACCGATAACGCGTCGACCCGGTACGAGGGCGCAACCGCTGGCCAGAACTTCGGCGGCCAGGTGCCGGGCACGCAGGCGCTCGCGCCGCAAGCGACCTTCGCTGACTACAAGGTGATCCGCCGCAACGGCAGCGTAGTGTCGTTTGAGCCGTCGAAGATCGCCATCGCCGTGACGAAGGCCTTTCTGGCCGTCAACGGTGGGCAAGGCGCGGCGTCGGCACGCGTGCGCGAACTGGTCGAGCAACTCACGCAAAGCGTGGTGCGCGCGCTGCTGCGCAGCCGCCCGAACGGCGGCACCTTCCATATTGAAGACATCCAGGATCAGGTCGAACTCGCGCTGATGCGCGGCGGCGAGCACAACGTCGCTCGTGCGTACGTGCTGTATCGCGAGAAGCGCACTCAGGAGCGCGGCCATGATGCGGTCGAAGCGCCGAACGGCTCGCTCGGCCTCACCGTCACCGACGGCGGCGTGTCGCGTCCGCTGGATATGGTGGCGCTGCGCGGCATCATCGAATCGGCCTGTGCAAACCTGGGCGACGCGGTGAGCGCCGAGCCGATCGTCACGGAAACGGTGAAGAACCTGTACGACGGCGTGCCGATGAGCCAGGTCTACGACTCGGCCATTCTCGCTGCGCGCACGATGATTGAAAAAGATCCGGCGTACAGCCAGGTCACCGCACGCATTCTGCTGCATACGATTCGCCGCGAAATCCTCGAAGAGGAAGTCACTCAGGCTGAGATGAGCACGCGCTATGCCGAGTACTTCCCGACCTTCATCAAGCGCGGCGTGCAAGCCGAGTTGCTCGACGAGAAGCTGCAACAGTACGATCTGAAGCGCCTGGGCGCCGCGCTCGACGCCGATCGCGACCTGCAGTTCGGCTACCTCGGCCTGCAAACGCTGTATGACCGCTACTTCCTGCATCACGACGGCGTGCGTATCGAAATGCCCCAGGCATTCTTTATGCGGGTAGCGATGGGCCTGGCGCTGAACGAGATCGACCGCGAAGCGCGCGCCATCGAGTTCTATAACGTGCTGTCGAGCTTCGACTTCATGTCGTCCACGCCTACCCTGTTCAACTCGGGCACGCGCCGTTCGCAACTGTCGTCGTGCTACCTGACGACGGTCGACGACGACCTCGACGGCATCTACGAAGCGCTGAAGGAAAACGCGTTGCTGTCGAAGTTCGCTGGCGGTCTGGGCAACGACTGGACGCGCGTGCGTGCGCTCGGCTCGCACATCAAGGGCACCAACGGCAAGTCGCAAGGCGTCGTGCCGTTCCTGAAGGTGGTCAACGACACGGCTGTCGCGGTGAACCAGGGCGGCAAGCGCAAGGGCGCGGTGTGCGCGTACCTGGAATCGTGGCACCTGGATCTCGAAGAATTCCTCGAGCTGCGCAAGAACACCGGTGACGACCGTCGCCGCACGCACGACATGAACACGGCGAACTGGATTCCCGACCTGTTCATGAAGCGTGTGCACGAAGGCGGCGACTGGACGCTGTTCTCGCCGTCCACCTGCCCGGATCTGCACGATAAGTTCGGCGCCGAGTTCGAAGCAGCTTACACAGCTTACGAAGACAAGGTCGCGCGCGGCGAGATCAAGCTGTTCAAGAAGATCCCGGCGGCGCAACTGTGGCGCAAGATGCTCGGCATGCTGTTCGAAACCGGCCATCCGTGGATCACGTTCAAGGATCCGTGCAACATCCGTTCGCCGCAGCAGCACGTGGGCGTCGTCCACTCGTCGAACCTGTGCACGGAAATCACGCTGAACACCAGCGATACCGAAATCGCCGTCTGCAATCTGGGTTCGGTGAACCTCGTCGCCCACCTGAAGACTCAGGCCGACGGCACGCTGGTGCTCGACCACGACAAGCTGAAGCGCACCGTCAGCGTGGCCATGCGCATGCTCGACAACGTGATCGACATCAACTATTACGCGGTTGCCAAGGCGCGTAACTCGAACCTGAAGCACCGTCCGGTGGGTCTGGGCATCATGGGCTTCCAGGACTGCCTGCACCTGCTGCGCACGCCGTACGCGTCGCAAGAGGCGGTCAAGTTTGCTGATACGTCGATGGAAGCGGTCTGCTATTACGCCTACTACGCGTCGACGGAACTGGCGCAGGAACGTGGCCGTTACTCCAGCTACCGCGGTTCGCTGTGGGATCGCGGCATCCTCCCGCAAGACACGCTGAAGCTGCTGGCCGACGCGCGTGGCGGCTACGTGGAAGTGGATTCGAGCGAGTCGATGGACTGGACGGAGCTGCGTTCGCGCATCGCAACGTACGGCATGCGCAACTCGAACTGCGTGGCGATCGCGCCGACGGCGACGATCTCCAACATCATCGGCGTGTCGGCCTGCATTGAGCCGACCTTCCAGAACCTGTATGTGAAGTCGAATCTGTCGGGCGAATTCACGGTGGTCAACGACTACCTGGTGCGCGATCTGAAGGCGCGCGGCCTGTGGGATGAAGTGATGGTCGCCGACCTGAAGTACTTCGACGGCACGCTCTCGCGCATCGACCGCATCCCGGCCGACCTGCGCGCGATCTACGCGACGGCGTTCGAAGTCGACGCCACGTGGCTGGTCGAGGCGGCCTCGCGTCGTCAGAAGTGGATCGACCAGGCGCAGTCGCTGAACATCTATATGGGTGGCGTGTCGGGCAAGAAGCTGGACGAGGTCTACAAGCTCGCCTGGTTGCGCGGCCTGAAGACAACCTACTACCTCCGCACGATGGCGGCGACGCACGTCGAGAAATCGACGGTGGCGCACGGCGCGCTGAACGCGGTGAGCTCGGGCGGCGGTGAAGGTGCGGGCGGCGCGGGGGGTATCGGCGGCGGCGCTGCAGGTGGCTTCGGCGTGAGCGGTGGCGCAGCGTCGGGCGGTCTGCAGGCAGCAGCAGCGGCGCCGGCAGTCGCAGTCGAAGCGGCGCCTGAAGCCGATGGTCCGGTGTGCATGATGCGTCCGGGCGATCCTGGCTTCGACGAGTGCGAGGCTTGCCAGTAATCGTTCAGGGTCGATGCCTGGCCTTCGCCAGGCGTCGACCCGATTTCGACCGGGCACTTGTCTTGCGATCAGCATCAGCGAAAAGCAGCAACAAACAGTAACGAACAGCAGCACGCACTACCAGGCAACCCCAGGCGCTCGACACGAAGAAGCGCGCAGCACGCGAGCAACATACGAGCAACACGCGCTCGCCAGCTCTCACGACTCATTGAACTTTGCCTTGCTCGTGCTGACGAACTAGCAACAGCCAAGGCAACGTGCAAAAGCCAGGCAGTACATCAGGCAACACAACACAGTTTTCAGAGCATCGGGATCGCTTCGATTCGATGTTCTCTCGAGAGAGCGAAGCACTTCGACAACACATGTTTGGGTCACCTCACATGAGGTATCAGAGACAGTCTGTTGACCAAAGTGTTGTATGAAGGTCGCAACGCGAATCGAAAACAGGATTTTTCATCAGCGAACTCTTTTATCGCTCGTGAAAAGATGGTACAAACCGTTCTAAATTGATGGTGACATTTATGCTCAACTGGGATGACGAGATCACTGCCGTAACTCCCTCGAGCGCTACGCAACTGAATGAGTTGCGCAACGCCTCGGGATCGGCTGTCGGTACGCAAGTCGGAACGCGTGCCCCTCATCAAGCTCCCTCGGCCCAGGAAATCTTCGCGAACGACATCGCTGTCGCTCCCGTCGCCGCCCGTGCCGCTACTCCATCTACCGCTCAAACCTCCGCCGACACATCCGCCGCCGTCTCCGAAGCGCGCGTGAATGTCGCCGACAAGCGCATCATCAACGGCCAGACCGACGTCAATCAGCTGGTGCCGTTCAAGTACAAGTGGGCGTGGGAGAAGTATCTCTCCGGCTGCGCGAACCACTGGATGCCGCAGGAAATCAACATGTCCCGCGACATCGCCCTGTGGAAAGACCCGAATGGGCTGACCGAGGACGAGCGCCGCATCGTCAAGCGCAACCTCGGCTTCTTCGTGACGGCCGACTCGCTCGCCGCCAATAACATCGTGCTGGGCACCTACCGCCACATCACGGCGCCCGAATGCCGCCAGTTCCTGCTGCGCCAGGCGTTCGAAGAGGCGATCCACACGCACGCCTACCAGTACATCGTCGAATCGCTGGGCCTCGACGAAGGCGAAATCTTCAACGCGTACCACGAGGTTTCCTCGATCCGCGCGAAAGACGAATTCCTGATTCCGTACATCCACGTGCTGACCGATCCGGCCTTCAAGACCGGGACTGTCGAGGCAGACCAGACGCTGCTGCGTTCGCTGATCGTGTTCGCCTGTGTGATGGAAGGGCTGTTCTTCTACGTCGGCTTTACCCAGATCCTGGCGCTTGGCCGTCAGAACAAGATGACCGGCGCGGCGGAGCAGTACCAATACATCCTGCGCGACGAGTCGATGCACTGCAATTTCGGCATTGACCTGATCAACCAGATCAAACTCGAAAACCCGCACTTGTGGACGGCTGAGTTCCGCGCGGAAATCCGCGAAATCTTCAAGCAAGCGGTCGACCTTGAATATCGTTACGCAGAAGACACGATGCCGCGCGGGGTGCTCGGCCTCAATGCGTCGATGTTCAAGAGCTATCTGCGCTTCATCTGCAACCGCCGTTGCCAGCAGATCGGTCTCGATCCGCTGTACCCGAACGAGGAAAACCCGTTCCCGTGGATGAGCGAGATGATCGACCTGAAGAAGGAACGCAACTTCTTCGAAACGCGAGTGATTGAATATCAGACCGGCGGTGCGCTGAGCTGGGAGTAATCCCGGGTGCGCTGCGGTTGAACGCAGTTGGAATGCGAACTCTTTGATGGGGATGCCGCCGGCCGAGCCCGCGGCAGTTATGGTTAGGAGCAGAACCGCCTGATGCAAAGCGTGCCCGGTGCCTTAGCGGCCCACAAACATGATAGGCACTTTGCGAACCCTTCAGTGGGATGGGCAAACTTCCCCCCGGAAAAAGCCGCTGGCCTGACGGCCGGCGGCTCGATCAAACGATTGCCGGCGTCGAGATCCGACGCTGACTGGACTTGGCGCGCGGTGCCCGATGGCACGGCGCGCCTTACCGTATTCATTAGCGTAAGCGCGCAGCACCTGCGTACGCCGATGAATAGCCCGCTTCGTAGTGCGCGCCCTGAGAAGCGTCCGCGGGAAGCGGGTTTTGACGAAGGGTGTAGTTTGAACTGACTCTCATCTGAAAACCTGAAGGAGAAAATGATGGCAACTGCAAAAAAAGCCGCCGCTAAGAAAGTCGCTGTGAAGAAGGTTGCAGCGAAGAAGGCAGCACCGGCAAAGAAGGCCGCAGCGAAGAAAGTCGCAGTGAAGAAGGTTGCTGCGAAGAAAGTCGCTGTGAAGAAGGTTGCAGCGAAGAAGGCGCCGGCTAAGAAGGCCGCTGTGAAGAAGGTTGCAGCCAAGAAAGTTGCAGTGAAGAAGGTTGCAGCGAAGAAGGCAGCACCGGCAAAGAAGGCAGCAGTAAAGAAGGTTGCAGCGAAGAAGGTTGCCAAGAAGGCAGCACCGGCCAAGAAGGCCGCTGCCAAGAAGGCGCCTGCCAAGAAGGCTGCCAAGGCCCCCGCGAAGAAGGCCGCCAAGGCCCCTGCGAAGAAGGCTGCGAAAGCCCCCGCTGCGCCTGCCAAGAAGGCTGCTGCTCCGAAGAAGGCTGTTGCCAAGAAGGCTGCACCGGCACCTGCTGCTCCCGCTGCAACGAGCGCAGCACCGGCAGCTACGGTGAAGACCGCGTTGAACCCGGCTGCAGCATGGCCGTTCCCGACCGGCAGCCGTCCGTAACTGGCTGAGTCGTTAGGCACATTTCGATGTGTCCGATGATTGAGTAGCCCTTCAGTCTCGCTGCTCAATCACCGTCCCGTCGCCGGGTTTCCGGCGGCGGGATTTTTTTTGCCCGCAGTGTTTCGTGCGCGGGCGCTTTGGCGTTACGTCAGATCGTAGCCAAATGCCTGCTTGAACCGCTCGTTGATCTCTGCCCGGGTGGGCGCATAGTTTTGCGGTCCGAGATGCTCTATCTTGAGCGTGCCCATCAGGCTTGCGAGACGGCCCGTAGTGGCCCAGCCGAGCTGCTTCTCGATACCGTAGAGCAAACCGCCGCGGAAGGCATCGCCGCAGCCGGTCGGGTCGAGCACCTGCCTGGCCGTGACGGGAGGGATCTCCTCAATACCGCCCGCGTGATGGATTTGCGAGCCATGCTCGCCGCGCGTCACGATCAGCGCTTCGACCTTTGCGGCAATTTCTTCGACTGACCAGCCGGTCTTGTCGCTCACCAGTTTGGCCTCGTAGTCGTTCACCGCCACGTAAGTGGCGAGCTCGATCATGCGGCGCAGCGTCGCGCCGTCGAACAGCGGCAGCCCCTGGCCCGGATCGAAGATGAACGGCACGCCGGCAGCGGCGAGTCGTTCGGAGTGCTGGGTCATCGCGTCGTAGCCGTCCGGTCCTACGATCGCGAGCGTGATGTCTTTCGCTTCGTCGGCGTGGTTCAGATGCGCCTGCATCATCGCGCCGGGGTGGAAGGCGGTGATCTGATTGTTTTCCAGATCGGTGGTGATCATCGCTTGCGCGGAGTAGGTGTTCTCCAGCACGAGCACGTGCTCGCGCGAGAGGCCCAGCTGGTCGAAGCGATCCAGGTAGCGTTGTGCGTCGACCGCGCCGAGCGCGCCCATGATGCGTGCGTCGCCGCCCAGCAGATTCAGCGAGTAGGCCATGTTGCCGGCGCAACCCCCGAACTCGCTGCGCATCGTCGGCACCAGGAAGCTCACGTTGAGGATATGGACCTGCTCGGGCAGGATGTGCTCCCGAAAGCGGCCCTCAAAGGTCATGATGTTGTCGTAGGCGAGCGAGCCGCAAATCAGCGTAGCCAAGGCGAGTAGTCCTGTAGAAATCTGCAAAGATAAAACACGGGGGGCGCTCCCGGACCCGCGCGCTTCGCGCACCGCATAAACCGTGCGACGGATGCGAAAGCGCCGCGCAAGAAGGCGCGGCGCGGGTCCGGGTGCTGGACGCTTACTTCAGTGCGTCGAGTGCCGCGTCGTAGTTCGGTTCGTTCTTGATCTCGCCGACGAGCTCAGCGTGAACCACATTGTCGTTCTCGTCGATGACGACCACGGCGCGCGCCGTCAGGCCGGTCAGCGGGCCGCTCGTCACGTCGACGCCGTAGGCCTGCGCGAACTCGTGGCCGCGGAAAGTCGAAGCGGTCGAGACGTTTTCGATGCCTTCGGTCGTGCAGAAGCGCGTGGCCGCGAACGGCAGATCGCCCGACACCACGATCACGGCCGTATTCGACAGCTTGCCTGCGGCCTCGTTGAACTTGCGGGTGGAGGTGGCGCAGGTCGGCGTGTCGAGACTCGGCACGATGTTCAGCACTTTGCGCTTGCCGGCGAAATCGGCGAGCGTGACCGGCTTCAGATCCTTGCCGACCAGCGAAAACGCAGGCGCTTTCTGGCCCACGGCCGGAAACGTGCCGGCGACTTCGATCGGGTTGCCACCCAGCGTGACTTGACTCATGTTGTGCTCCGAAGATTTATCAGGGATTGACGGTGAACGCGCCCGCTGTGTCGCGGGCGCAAGAAAACTGCGGCTTATGTTCAGGGGTAGAAGATCTGTACGCGGAAATTCGATGCGACTGCGTTGCCGGTATCCAGGTGCACGACCATGGTTTGCGTCGTGCGTGGCGGCAGGCCGGCTGCGATCGGCGTGCCGGGTTTCACGTAGTCCTGCGGCCACAGCACACGGCGCACGGCGACGTTGTTCTGATCGTCGAGCAGCGTGAGTTCGATAGCCGGATAGGCGAGCGCGACGTTGTAGCGGTTGCGCAGCGGCATCTTCAGCTCGAGCTTGTGCGGCCCGTCGATCTGGCGGAGATCGGACGGCTCGACCTGCAGGCCATCAATATCGTGCGGCGGCATGACGGTGCAGCCAAGCGGCGCACAAACCTGTGCATAGAGCGCCTGCGAGGCCGGCCAATCGACCATGATGAGTTCGCGTTGCCACCAGGCGAGCTGCGCGAGCAGACCGAGCAACAGGATGAAAGCAACTAGCGCGCCGAAGATCGTCCAGCCGATGCGGCGCGGCGGGGCCGCACGCGTCTCGCGGATCACCTGGAACGGATCGGCTTCATCCGCCGGCGGATTGGTCGCGAAGGGCGTGGCGCTGGCAGTGGCAGCGGCGGTACCGAAATGCGGTTCGTGGTCTGGAGCGGTGCGTAGCGTTTCAGCGGCGGCATGCGCGTCCTGCAAGGCAGGCTCGTCGTCCGCGCGATGTTCCGGCTGACGCCATACCGGCGCAGGCTCGGGCGCGACCTCGGGAGTGGCCTCGGACACGAGTTCCGGTTCTACCTCGGGCGCCGCGTGGGACACGAAGTGATCGTCATCCACGCTGACCGGTTCCGGCTCGGCCGCGAATACGGGTTCCCGATGATCGGCAGCATCACGCTCCGAGGCGTGCCACGGGGTGACAGCGAGGTTGCCGGAGACAGGCGCCAGCGGCAGGTTGCTTGCGTTGTGCAGCAAGCTCTGGTCGATGACGGCGTCGGCCCGCGGTGCCCACGGGTCCCATGCCTCGGCGCTGAAATTCGGCGCTTTCGAGCGCGGGGCCGGCGCGGGGGCCGCACTCGAAGGCGGGTTCAACGCAGTCACGGCTGCCGGAGAAATCGGCGTGGCCGTGGCGAAGTCGCCGCCCTCGGTGGTCTCATACAGACTACTCGATGCGTCGAACACTTCCTGGCAATGCCCGCAGCGCACAAGGCCGCGGCGCAGCGCGAGCTGCGCCGGCTGAAGCCGGAAGACCGTTTCGCAGAAAGGACAGCGCGTCGCCAGGAGCATATTGAGCCGATTGGCCGCAGGGCCGGTGGTTGGACAATACGTCTTATTCTAATGGCTTTCCCGACGCGTTCCCGTCAGGCATACCCAACCTTCGTGTTCACGCCATACGGCGATGTCGATCCACTGTTGATAAACGCGCGCGACTTCATCGGCCTGGCGCGCCAGAATCCCCGACAGCGCAAGGCGTCCACCCGGCTTCACCTTCGACGACAGCATCGAGGCCATCAGCTTGAGCGGATTGGACAGGATGTTGGCGACGACGATATCGAACTCGCCGGCCGGGCAGTCTTCGGGCAGGCCGTAGATGACTTCGGCGCGGTTACGCTCGCTGTTATGGCGAGCCGATTCGACGGCTTGCGGGTCGATGTCGATACCGTAGACGGGATTCGCGCCGCACTTCTTTGCCAGGATCGCGAGAATGCCGGAGCCGCAACCGTAGTCGAGCACCGACTGGTTCGGCTTGACCGACTGCTCGAGCCATTCCATGCACAGGCGCGTGGTCGGATGACTGCCGGTGCCGAAGGCGAGACCCGGGTCGAGTTCGAGCACGAGCGCATCGGGATCCGGTGCATCGTGCCATGACGGCACGACCCAGATGCGTTCGCCGATCGGAATCGGATCGAACTGCGACTGCGTGAGCCGCACCCAGTCCTGTTCTTCGACTTCACGCACGCCGAACGTAGGCGCGGGACTCAAACCCAGTTCGTTCGCCGCGGCGGTCAGCAGAACCGCCGGCTCGTGTTCCGGCGCCAGCAGCGCGATCACGCGCGAATGCTGCCATGCCGTGCGATCAGGTGTGAGACCGGGTTCGCCGAAGAGCGGCTGCTCGTCGGGCGTATCGGCATCCGCATCTTCCACCGACACGGACAACGCGCCGAGCTCAAGTAGCGCGTCGGACAGTTCCTCCGCGTGCTCACGTGCCAGCTCGACGATCAGTTCCCGGTAACTCATGGCTTACGCTTCTTCCGGCGCGGCCTGCTGCTTTGCGGCCAGACGGTTTTCGAGGTAGTGAATGCTGGTGCCGCCCTCGACGAACTTCGCGTCGAGCATCAGCTCGCGGTGCAGCGGGATGTTGGTCTGAATGCCTTCAACCACCATTTCCGACAGCGCGATACGCATCCGCTTGATAGCCTGCTCGCGCGTCGCGCCATAGGCGATCAGCTTGCCGATCATCGAATCGTAGTTCGGCGGCACGAAGTAGCCGTTGTACGCGTGCGAATCGACACGGATGCCGGGGCCGCCCGGCATATGCCAGGAGGTCAGGCGTCCCGGCGACGGCGTGAACTTGAACGGATCTTCGGCGTTGATCCGGCATTCGATTGCATGGCCCTTGAACACGATGTCGCGCTGGCGGAAGGCGAGCTTTTCGCCGGCCGCGATGCGGATCTGTTCCTGGACGATATCGACACCGGTAATCAGTTCGGTCACCGGATGTTCGACCTGCACGCGCGTGTTCATTTCGATGAAGTAGAACTCGCCGTTTTCGTACAGGAACTCGAACGTGCCCGCGCCGAGATAGCCCATCTTCTTGCAGGCATCCGCGCAACGATCGCCGATCCGGTCGATCAGGCGGCGTGCAATTCCAGGCGCCGGCGCTTCTTCGATCACCTTCTGGTGACGGCGCTGCATCGAGCAATCGCGCTCACCGAGCCAGATAGCGTTCTTGAACGAATCGGCGAGGATCTGGATTTCGATGTGCCGCGGGTTCTCCAGGAATTTCTCCATGTAGACCTGCGGGTTGCCGAAAGCACGGCCGGCTTCTTCGCGCGTCATGTTGACCGCGTTGACGAGCGCCGCTTCCGTGTGGACCACGCGCATGCCGCGGCCACCGCCGCCGCCAGCTGCCTTGATGATCACCGGATAGCCGACCTGGCGGGCAATTTTCACGATCTCTTTCGGATCGTCGGGCAACGCGCCTTCAGAACCCGGCACGCAGGGCACGCCGGTTTTGATCATGGTCTGCTTGGCCGTGACCTTGTCGCCCATCATCCGGATTGTTTCCGGGCGCGGGCCGATGAAGGTGAAGCCGGACTGTTCGACGCGCTCGGCGAAGTCGGCGTTCTCGGAGAGAAAGCCGTAGCCGGGATGGATCGCTTCGGCGTCGGTGACTTCCGCCGCGCTGATCAGCGCCGGCATGTTCAGATAGCTCAGGTTCGAAGGCGCCGGGCCAATACAGACGGCCTCGTCGGCGAGCTTCACGTACTTGGCTTCTTTATCGGCCTCGGAATAGACGACGACCGTCTTGACGCCGAGCTCACGGCAGGCGCGCTGGATACGGAGCGCGATCTCGCCGCGATTGGCAATGAGAATTTTTTCAAACATAGCGGATTTTCGACTCATCAATGGGCGCCGCAGGGTAGCGGGAGCCTCAGAGGATCGGTCGCGCACCCCGTTCCTGCAGGTGCGCGGACGGCAAACGCAAAGCGTGCCGCGTTAGCCGACCACGAACAGCGGCTGACCGTATTCGACGGCTTGCCCGTTGTCGACGAGGATTTCCTTGACCACGCCGGACTTGTCCGACTCGATCTCGTTGAGCAGCTTCATCGCTTCGATGATGCAAATGGTCTGGCCTTCCTTGACCGTATCGCCCACCTGGACGAACGCCTCGGCACCCGGCGACGGCGCGCGATAGAACGTGCCGACCATCGGCGAGGTCACGACATGGCCTTGCTGCGCAACGGGCGCGGGCGTTGCCGGAGCAGCCGGCGCTTCAGCGGCGGGGCCTGCTGCGGCCGGTGCCGGCGCGGCGTACTGCGGTGCATAGGACGCGGACGGCTGGACGTAAACCGGCGGCGCATTCTTGACGATGCGGACCTTGCCTTCACCTTCTGTCACTTCCAGTTCCGAAATGCCGGACTCGGAGACGAGGTCGATCAGAGTCTTCAGTTTACGTAGATCCATTGGGCACATCCCCTTTCAATACATGAAGTGCCGGCGGCGTTGCCTGCCGGCTAAAAGTAGTTTGTTGGAATCAGCCGCGCGACGAGCCGGCGGCGAGCCGGTCCAGCGCGAATTCGAGCGCGTACAGATATCCCTTCCAGCCGAGGCCGCAAATGACGCCCTCGGCCTGATCGGAGAAATACGAGTGATGCCGGAACGGTTCGCGACGATGCACGTTCGACAGATGAATCTCGACGAACGGGATGCCGACCCCCGCCAGTGCGTCCCGAACCGCCACGCTGGTGTGCGTGTACGCGGCGGGATTGATCAGAATGAAATCGGTTTTTTCGATCCGTGCGGACTGGATGCGATCGACCAGGGCGCCTTCATGATTGCTCTGGAACGACGCGAGTTCGACACCGGCGTCCGTTGCACGGTCGGCCAGCGCCTGATCGATCTGCGGTAGCGTCACGTGACCATAGACCTCCGGTTCCCGGGTACCGAGAAGATTGAGGTTAGGTCCGTGCAGTACCAGCAGTCGCGTCATGGTCGCTTCTATTTCCGTGGAGTTGGGCGCACTTTAGCGCTGATTAGAGAAACTTGTCTAGTTTCACGCGCACGAGGCTTGATCTGGACGGTCCTCGGCGGATCGTCCGTGCCTGCATCTTCCGGCAATTTTATGCAATTTGCACCCAATGCGACCCGTTCCGGCCGCAATTAACCGTTAGGCGAATGTCAAATTCAGAGTGCGTCGAGGGTGTGTTTCAGCTCGTCCGGCTGGATTTGCCCTAATTTTGTCGAGCGAACGTTGCCTTTCGCGTCGATCACGACAGTGAACGGCAAGCCGCCCGCATTATTGCCGAAGGCCCGGGCGAGGTCCGCACCGCCAAAGCCGATCACATAGACGGGGTAGTCCACCGGCACCTTCTGCAGAAAGGCTTTTACGTTTTTGTCCGAATCGACGCCAAGTCCGACGAATTCGACGCCTTTTTTCGCGTATTCGCGATGCAGTTGGGCGAGCGACGGCATCTCTTCCACGCACGGGCCACACCATGAGGCCCAGAAGTTGACCACCACCGGGTGTCCCTTGAGCAGGCTGAGCGACTGCGGTTTGCCATCTGCATTGGTGACGGGGGCTGCCCACAACTGTGTGACGGCGTTTTGCGGAGCCGGCTGAGCGGCCTCCGCGACTTCCATCCCGCCTGCGTTGAGCGCGCTGCGGCCCGCGAATACGCCCGCGCCTGCTGCGATCAACGCTACGAACGCACTTGCCACAATCAACTTGGTCTTCATTGTTGTCCGATCAATTATTGGGGGAGGTGATGCCGTCTTTATCGAGCAACGCCTGCACGGCCTGCACGCTTGCGCGGGCGTGGCGGCCGCGCGCATCGGCACGCACCGCGCCGCGCAAGTCGTCGGTGCCGTAAAGCGCCACGTGGATGCCGACCGGCTCGTCGCCGGGCGTTGCCCGCTCGGGGCGCCACAGGAAACTCAGCGTTTCGACGTAGCCGCGGCCCGCGAAATGGCGCGTCTCGGACACGTCGTATTGCACGTTGGCGTTGAGGAAATAGATCGCGACGTCTTTCGGGTTGTCGCAGAACGCCTGCAGATAGACATCCGAATGCTCGCCCGCGGTGCCGTTGAGCACGGCACCGGTCAGATAGGGATTGAATGGCGCGAGCCGCTGCATCCAGTCGAGCGCGACGCCGCGCAAGCGGCGCAGCACCACTGGCTGGCTGTCGCCCTGAAAAAGCGACTGGTATTCGCGGATTTCTTCCTCGATCTGGTCGTTATCTGGCAGCCATTCACCAGCGACACGTGTCTCCCCGACGACTTGCCGCGCAGCTTTGCGCTTGGCCGTCGAGTAGTCCAGACCGTCCTCGGCGATCATCCGCGCAGCGGCGATGGCGATTTCCTCGCGCACCCGCTGCGGATCGAAATGTGATTTGCGAACCATCTCACAATCATACTAGAGATTGAAGTGCGGCCTTTTCGCGCCGGGCGGTCTGTTCCGCGCCGGGGTGACCGGCGCGAAGTCCGCCCCGCGGGCCGGAACGGCTGGGCACGTCCGCGCTGCGTAGGGCATTCGAAGGGCGTCGGTTACAATAGCGTCCTTTGCAGACGGACCTTTTCGGCCCCTCCTGCGCACCTCCTCCCACGCAAATACGCCCGCGCGGCACGACAGGCTTATGCACATCCACATCCTCGGCATCTGCGGTACGTTCATGGGCGGTCTCGCGGTACTCGCGCGCGGCGCCGGGCATACGGTGACCGGCTGCGACGCCGGTGTCTACCCGCCCATGAGCACGCAGCTCGAGGCCCAGGGGATTCGTCTTATAGAGGGTTACGGCGCGGAGCAGGCCGATCTGAACCCCGATCTGTTCGTGATCGGCAACGTGGTTTCACGCGGCAATCCGCTGATGGAAGCGATTCTCGATCGCGGCCTGCCGTATGTGTCCGGCCCGCAGTGGCTCGGCGAGCACATGCTGAACGGCAAGTGGGTGCTGGCTGTAGCTGGCACGCACGGCAAGACCACCACGAGTTCGATGCTCACCTGGCTGCTCGAGGATGTGGGGCTGAATCCGGGGTTTCTCATCGGCGGCGTGCCGCTGAACTTCGGCATCTCGGCACGGCTGACCGATTCGAGCTTCTTCGTGATCGAGGCCGACGAGTACGACACGGCCTTCTTCGACAAGCGTTCGAAGTTCGTCCACTACCGGCCGCGCACGGCGGTTCTGAATAACCTCGAGTTCGATCACGCCGACATTTTCCCCGATCTCGCTGCTATCGAGACGCAGTTCCATCACTTGGTCCGCACCGTGCCCGGCATCGGGCGGATTGTCACCAACGGTCGCGAGGACGCGCTTGAACGTGTGCTTTCGCGCGGCTGCTGGAGCGAAGTGGAACGCTTTGGCGTGCAGGGCGGTTGGGAAGCGCTGCCGGCTGAAGACGGCGTGCCCGTCGACGAGCGCTTCGCGGTGTATCACAACGGTGCGCGTGTCGGGGTGGTCGACTGGCAGGTGCAAGGCGAACATAACCGCATGAATGCGATCGCGGCGATCGCCGCGGCGCGCAGCGTCGGCGTGCCGCCCGCGCAGGCCGCACAGTCGCTGGCGAGCTTCCGCAATGTGAAGCGCCGGATGGAAGTGCGCGGCAGCGTCGACGGCGTGACGGTCTACGACGACTTTGCGCATCATCCCACCGCCATCGAAACGACCGTCGCCGGTCTGCGGACACGCGTCGGCCGCGAACGCACGCGCATCCTCGCCGTGCTGGAACCGCGTTCGAACACGATGAAGCTCGGAGTGATGAAGGCGCAATTGCCGGCGAGTCTCGCGGATGCGGATCTGGTGTTCGGTTATGGCGCGCCTACCGGACGCGACGCGCTGGGCTGGAATCTCGGCGAGGCGCTGGCGTCGCTCGGCGACAAGGCGCAGGCCTTCGACAACCTCGATGCGCTCGTCAAAGCGGTTGTGGCAGCCGCCCGGCCTGGTGATCAGGTGCTGGTGATGAGTAATGGTGGCTTCGGTGGTGTCCATCAGAAGCTGCTCGATGCGCTGTCGGCGCGGCTGGTTCAGGCGCGGCCGGCTGAGGCGCGGCCCGATTCAACCGGACGAGGCGAGGCGTGATCCTCTATCTGCACGGCTTCCGCTCGTCGCCGAATTCGTTCAAGGCACGCGTGATGGCGACGCGACTGGCCGAACTCGGCCGCTCGGCGGAATGGTGCTGCCCGATGTTGCCGGTGTCGCCGCTCGAAACCATCGCGCTGGCTGAATCGCTGGCCGCCAGGGCAGCAACGCCGGTGACCGTGATCGGCAGTTCGCTCGGCGGTTATTTCGCCACGCATCTGGCCGAAAAACACGGCTGGCCAGCGGTCCTGCTGAATCCGGCGGTCGTGCCGCAGCGCGATCTCAGCCAGTATCTCGGCGAGCAGCCGCTGTGGCATGGCGGCGGCAGCATCGTCGTCGAACCGCATCATCTGGACGAACTGCGGGCACTGGGTGTCACCGCCATCACGCGGCCCGAACGCTATTATTTGATTGCAGCGACCGGTGACGAAGTACTCGATTACCGTGAGATGCTCGCCCACTATCCGGGCGCACGCACGACGCTGATCGAAGGCAGCGACCACGCAATCAGTGAATTCGAGCAGTACGTCGACGACGTGCTGGCCTTTTGCGACGCAGAGGATCTGGAACCGCCGGCGCCACGCGCGGCGGCCTGATCCGGTAATGCATTGATTCATGCCGCCGGCGCCCAACACGAGCGCGGCGGATCTACCACCACGAACACGTTGCCGACGCGCAGGCCGGATTCAACCGCCAGGCGCTGCGGCAGATGCAAGTCAGAACGAGAGTATTGAGTGAACGTTTTCTTCGAGGAATCGGGCAGTTTCAAGGCGGGCAGCGTGCTGTCGCGCCAGGGCGATGCATTCCAGGTGGAGTTGCCAGGCGGACGGCGCACGAAGGTACGGTCAAAAGACGTGCTGATCGAATTCGAGAAGCCGAGCGCCGGCGATCTGATCCAGCAGGCCGACGCGGCCGCGCAGGAGATCGATCTGGATTTCCTGTGGGAGTGCGCGCCCGAGGATGAATTCCCGTTTGCGACGCTGGGCGCCGATTACTTCGGCGCGTCGTTCGGTCCGGTGGAGCGGGCGGCGCTGGTGTTGCGGATGCACAGCGCACCGGTGTACTTCCGTCGCAAGGGCCGCGGCCAGTATCAACGCGCGCCGGAAGAGCAGCTCAAGCTGGCGCTGGCCGCGCTTGAACGCAAACGTCAGCAGGGGTTGGTGCAGGCTGGGTACGAAGAAGAGCTGAAGGCCGGCCGTCTGCCCGAAGTCTTCGCCGGCAAGGCGCTTGGCCTGTTGACCAAGCCTGACAAGAACACCATCGAATACAAGGCGCTCGAAGCTGCTGCGGCGGCGCGCGGCATTTCGCAGGCGCGACTGATGCTCGAATGTGGGGGTATTCCCTCGGCGCGCGCATTGCATGAAGCACGCTTCCTGTCGGAATTCTTCCCGCACGGTACGGGTTTTGCGCCCGTGACGGTCGGCGCTGTGCCGGAGGATTTGCCGACAGCGGACGTACAGGCGTTCTCGATCGACGACGTCACCACCACCGAAATCGACGATGCGTTCTCGGTCGAGCATCTCGCGGATGGCCGTGTGCGCATCGGCGTGCACATCGCGGCGCCGGCGCTGGGCATCCAGCGTGGCGACGAAGTGGATGGCATTGCCCGCACGCGTCTGTCGACGGTATATATGCCGGGTGACAAGATCACGATGCTGCCGGACAGCGTGGTGGAGGCGTTCACGCTGGCTGAGGGCGGCCTGCGGCCGGCGCTCTCGCTGTATGTGATCGTCAATCGCGAGACGCAGGAAATTGTGGCAAGCGAGACGCGCGCCGAGCGCGTCTTCGTGAAGAACAATCTGCGCCACAACACGCTGGACGAACTGGTCACCGAAGAGGCGCTTGCCGCCGGTAGCGGCGAATATCCGCATAAGGAAGACATTGCGGTGCTGTGGCCGTTCGCGCTGGCGTTGTTCGAGAAGCGCCAGCAGGCGCGCGCGGGCTATGGTTTGCGTCGCGAAGTGCAGCGCAATACCGACTTCAATTTCTACGTGGACGGCGAGCACATCACGATCACGCCGCGGCGCCGCGGTTCACCGCTCGACACGATCGTTGCCGAGCTGGCGATTCTGGCCAATTCGTCATGGGGCGCATTCCTGCATGACCACGGCGTGCCGGGGATTTACCGCACGCAGCGGGCGTTCGGCGCGCCGACGGGTCCGAAGCGCACGCGTATGCAGACCACCGCCGCGCCGCACGAAGGCCTTGGGGTGACGCAGTATGCGTGGAGCACGTCGCCGCTGCGCCGTTATGTGGACCTGGTCAATCAATGGCAGTTGCTCGCCTGCGTGCAACATGGCGTGACCGCCAAGCTGGCTGCACCGTTCAAGCCGAAGGACGCCGATCTGTTTGCTGTCGTGCAAGGTTTCGACGACACGTATTCGGCCTATGCCGATCACCAGCGCCGCATGGAGTACTTCTGGTGCCTGCGCTGGTTGAAGCAGGAGAACAGGAAGCAGGTGGTGGCATCGGTGGTGAAGGACGACCTCGTGCGGCTTGAAGAGATTCCGTTGCTGTTGCATGTGCCGGCGCTCGGGGTGCATGCGCGCGGTACACGCCTGTTGATGGAAGTGATGTCAATTGACGAGCTGACGGTCGAAGCGTCCGTGCGGATGCTGCACGTGCTCGACGCGCCGACGGTCACGAGCGGTACGGAAGCGGAAGAGGCTGACGAGGGCGAAGAAGAGGTCATCGACGCCGCGGATGACTCTGCGGAAAGCGAAGCGGAAGCTGCGGCGGAAGCGTCGGGAGAAGCTGAAGGCGAGGCCGACGCAGATTCCGCGGAAAACAGCGGCGCAGGCACTGACAACGGTGAGGCGGCGCCCGCCGATCAGCACGTGGCGGAGCCTGGGCAATGAGTCAAACGGCTAACGCGGCTAACTTCGGCGGCGGAGCCGCTGCTGCTGCTCAGGCGAGCTCAAGTGCGTCTGGGCAACTAACGGCATCCGGTGTGCGCGACCGCTACGCAGTAATCGGCAATCCGGTTAGCCACAGCAAGTCGCCGTTCATTCATGCACGCTTCGCCGAGCAGACTGGCGAGCCGATCGAATACACCCATTTGCTGGCGCCGATCGATGCGTTTGTGCCGCACGTACGCGCTTTCATGGAAGCCGGCGGACGCGGGCTCAACGTCACGGTGCCGTTCAAGCTGGACGCCCACGCGTTGTCGACGACGCTGTCGCCTCGCGCCGCGGCAGCCGGCGCGGTGAATACCTTGCGCTTCGATGCTGCCGGTATCCACGGCGACAATACCGACGGCTTTGGGCTTGTGCGCGACATCGAAGTGAATCTGGCTACGCCACTTAAGGGTGCTCGCATCCTGCTGCTGGGCGCAGGCGGTGCGGCGCGCGGCGTGGTGCTGCCGATGCTGGAGCGCGCACCGCACACGTTGACCATTGTCAACCGCACCGCCGGGAAGGCCAGTGCGCTGGTCGACCAGTTCAGCGCGGCGGCGCAGGCGGCCGGTTGCCGTTTGAGCGGCGGCAACGCAACAGCGATCGAGCCGGGCGCTTACGACGTCATCATCAATGCAACCGCCGGCAGTCTGGACGCCGCGTTGCCCGAGTTCGACGACGGCGCATTCGGCAGCGGCACGCTTGCCTACGACATGATGTACGGCGCGCAGCCGACCGTGTTCATGCAGCATGCGCAAACGCTGGGCGCGCGAGCGGCGGACGGCTTGGGCATGCTGGTCGAGCAGGCCGCCGAGTCGTTTTATATCTGGCGTGGCGTGCGTCCTGACGGCGCGCCGGTGCTGGTGCAATTGCGTCAGATGTTGTCTGCACCGGGCGCAGCGTGACGATGATGGCGCGAACGAGGGGATCAGGCAGGCCGGGACCGACCCGCTGGACTCTTTACGTTGGCGCGGTGGTCGCGATTGCCTGGATAGCGACGCAACTGTTCTACTTCGTGCAGATTGGCGTCTGGAACTACGTCAATCCGCAGTCGACGGCATTCATGCGCTCGGACGCGTGGACGCTCTCGCAGGACCGCCCCGACCTGTCGATCCAGCATACGTGGGTGCCATACGATCAGATCTCGCGCAATCTCAAGCGCGCGATCATTGCGTCCGAGGACGCGAACTTCGTGAACAACAACGGCTACGAGACCGACGCGATTCTGCAGGCGTGGGAAAAGAACAAGGCGCGCGGCAAGATCGTGGCGGGCGGTTCTACGATTTCGCAGCAACTGGCGCGCAATCTGTTTCTATCGCGGCAGAAGAGTTATATCCGTAAGGGGCAGGAGCTGATCATCACGTGGATGCTCGAGACCTTGATGGACAAGGAGCGGATCTACGAGATTTACCTCAACTCGGTCGAGTGGGGGAATGGGGTTTATGGGGCTCAGGCTGCCGCGAACTATTACTATAAGACTTCGGCGGCTAAGCTCACCGCGTGGCAGTCGGCGCGGCTGGCGGTGATGCTGCCGAGGCCTAAATATTTTGATGAGCATCGGAGTTCGCCGTATCTCGCGCAGAGGGCGGGGGTGATTGCTCATCGGATGGGGGCGGCTGAATTGCCGGAATGAAGGTGGGGGCCTGCGGCGGCTTGGGTTGGGTTGTTGTTCTTGCGGTGTTGGCCTTTCCTTGCTTTCTTATTGGTTTGCTTGCGTTGCCCCTGTGCGGGGCGGCACCTACTTTTCTTTGTCCCACAGGGACTACCTTCGGGTCGCCGCCGCAAAGAAAAGTAGGCAAAAGAAAGCGGGCTCACACCGCTAGCCTGTAGGTGTGCACCACTGGCATGAAGCCGGAGTGGTCCGCGCACGCATTGCGCTCTCGCACCACACCCGTCAGTGACACAGCGCTCATCCGTTCCAGCGTTGCGCTTCGCGCCCCGCCGTCGGGCCTACCCCCCCTTCTACAAACTCTGCAGGAATTCTAACTTTACTGAGCGTCTGCTCATTCGGTGGACTGTCGAGCTCCGCTTTTGCGATCGCGCAATTGAACGTACGGCCGAGTCGGCTCGGCATGTTGCGCGTGCCACCCTCACCGTCCCCCGGTGCACCCGTCCGCCGCGCACGTAGTGCGCTGGCGGGATGGATGAGTCCTTTGTCACCAGGTGGGAGAGTGCGAGGGACGATTTCGTGCGCGTACCACTCTGAAGTGAGGTAAGAGGTGGACACCTACAAGCTGGCGGTGTGAGCCCGCTTTCTTTTGCCTACTTTTCTTTGCGGCGGCAAAGAAAAGTAGGTGCCGCCCCGCACAGGGGCAACGCAAGCAAACCGATAAGAAAGCAAGGAAAGGCCAACACCGCAAGAACAACAAACGAACCCAAGGCGCCGCAGGCAAACCCCGCAAAACCCGCGCCCAGCGGCCAAATCCCATTATATGAATACAACACTCACATATTGGAGATTTGAATAAAACCGCCCTACAATCCGAAGCACCAAGCCTGCAGGGCACGGCTAAGAAGCCCACGCGCCGAGCGCGAATTAGAGCCGCCTGCAAGGCAAAAAGAGTCCAGAACCTCCGCGCACCCAGCAAGCGCGGCCGGCTGGACCATACGATCGGAGACAACAGCCATGCCCCTCACCGTCAGGCAGCAATCGCGCGCATATAGCGCGCCGTCCCGTTTCTCTGGCCGCCACGCCGGTCCCGCGCGCTAACACCCCAACCAGTCGCCCAATCGCCATGAACAAAGCGATGTCCACCCACGCCGCAGCCGACCACGACGCCGACTCCGAAGCCCTGCCGCAATCGCGCCCCCGCACGCCCAACGGTGCGCCCGGCTCACATGCCCCCGCCGACGGAATCGCGCTGCCCAGCACGCTGCTCGACATCACGCCGCAGCAAGCCGGCACGCAGACCTTGTTGCGCGGTCTCGCGATTCTCGAAGCTGCCGCCGCGGGTGTACGCGATCTGCGTACCTTCGGCGCCGCGCTCGGCACGACCCGCAGCACGACGCACCGGCTCGTCAGCAGCCTCGTCCAGGCGCGCTATCTGCGTCAGGTGCAAGGCGGCTATCTGCTCGGCCCGAAGCTGATCGAACTCGGCACCATCGCGCTCGAACAGATGCCGCTCACCACCGTGGCCCGGCAACATCTCGAATCGCTCGCCGAACAGACGCTCGATACGATCCACCTCGGCGTGCGCGATGGCGACGACGTGCTCTACATCGACAAGATCCCCGGCACGCGTGGTCTGGAAATGCGCTCGCGCGTGGGGCACCGCATGCCGCTGGCCTCCACTGGCATCGGCAAGGCGATGATGCTCGATCTCACGCCCGATTCCTGGCAGTCGCTATTCGACGCCTCGCGTCGTGCGCTCGCTGGCGTCAGCTTCAAACCCGATAACCGCCCCGACATGCCGACCTTCATGCAACGCATGACGAACTACTCGGCCGGTGGCTATACGTTCGACCTCGAGGAGAACGAGGCGTCGATTCGGTGCGTCGCCGCGCCCGTGCGCGATGCGTCGGGTTCGATCGTCGCGGCGCTGTCGGTGGCGAGCACGATTCCCTATATGTCGCTCGAACGGATGGACGAACTGATTCCAGTCGTGCAGCGCGAAGCACGCGCCATCTCGGAAGAACTCGGCTGGCGTGTGCCGCAGCCGGCGACGCGCAGGATCAAACGATGACGCAAGCGGGTTCCCCCATGCCGGCCGCTCAACTCGCAGGCGCTGTAGAGGCCGCCAGCGTGACGGACGCCGCGCTCGACGCGAGTGGCGCAGCAACCGCGCAAACGCAGGCCGTCAGCCTCGATCAGGCCGCGTTGGTCGCGCTCGACTGGGGCACGACATCGTTGCGCGCCTATCTGTTCGACGCCGCCGGTAACGTGCTGGACACACGCGAGTCGACCGCGGGCATCATGAATCTGCCGCGTCCGGCGGCGGATGGCGGCTTCGATGCGGCCTTCGAGTCCGCTTGCGGCGCCTGGCTGGAGCGTGCACCCAATGTCCCGGTGATCGCAGCCGGTATGGTCGGCAGTGCGCAAGGCTGGCTCGAAGCACCCTATGTGGATGCGCCGGCGAGCGCCGATGCGCTGGTCGATGGCATCGTCCGTGTGCAAACGGCACGGGGAGTGACGCTGCATATCGTGCCAGGCGTGCTTGAGCGCGGCGAACTGCCGAACGTCATGCGTGGCGAAGAAACGCAAATTTTCGGCGCGCTCGGCGATAGCCCCGCAGCCGCAACCGATGGACAGCACGAACTGATCGGCCTGCCCGGCACGCACGCGAAATGGGTGGTGGTGCGTGGCAGCCGCATCGAGCGCTTTCATACCTTCATGACCGGCGAAGTCTTCGCAGCGCTGCGGGAGCATACGATTCTCGGCCGCACCATGGTGACGCCCGATCGTATGGACACCGAGGCATTTCTGCGCGGCGTGAACAACGCACGCCTGAAAGGGCAGGCTGGGGTGCTCGCCACGATATTCAGCACGCGCACGCTCGGCCTGACCGGGCAACTCGCGGGCCAGCAGCAGCCCGACTATCTGTCAGGTCTGCTGATCGGCCATGAGCTTGCCGGCCTCGACGCGGTCCTCGTGCAACATCAAAGCAAGCTCGACGGGCACGCGCTGCGCCTGATCGGCAATGAGGCGCTGTGCGGGCGTTATCAGCTCGCGCTGACCCAATTCGGTTGTACCGAGGCGGAACTGGCCCGGCAAGCCACCGAACGCGGTCTGTGGCGCATCGCGACGCAGGCCGGGCTTGTCGCGCCGGCGGCCGGTGCTGCACAGGCCGCACGTGCCGCCGGCGGTTAGTCAGAAGGTTAAGCGGCCGCGCACGACATAGACAAGGAATCGACATGCAACCTCATATCAACCTACCCGCTCCGTATCTGCCGCATGCCGGTCTGATGGCGGCATTCGAAGCGTGTCCGCTTATCGCCATCCTGCGCGGCGTCACGCCGGCGGACGCCGCCGAGCACGCTCAGGCGCTGTATGAGGCGGGGTTTCGGATCGTCGAAGTGCCGCTGAATTCACCGCAGCCGTTCGACAGCATTGCCGCGATCCGCAAGGCCTTGCCGGCCGATGCGATCGTCGGCGCGGGCACCGTCCTGCATGCGAGCTTCGTCCACGATGTGTTGTTGGCCGGTGGCGAACTGATCGTGATGCCGCATAGCGACGCCGAGGTGGTGGCGGCAGCGAAGGCGCGTGGCCTTGCCTGTGCCCCGGGCGTCGCTACGCCGAACGAAGCGTTCCTCGCGCTGAAGAACGGAGCAGACGTGCTGAAGATGTTCCCGGCTGAACAGCTGGGCTGCCAGGTCGTGAAAGCCTGGCGCGCGGTGATCGCCGCCGAGGTGCCGCTGGTGCCAGTCGGCGGCATTACGCCGGACAACATGGGGCCGTTCCTGACCGCAGGCGCGAACGGTTTCGGGCTCGGTTCGGCGCTTTACAAGCCGGGCCAGAATGTGGCGGCGACGGCGTCGCATGCGCGGGCCTATATCAACGGCTTGCGAATCGCACGGGCGAGTGCAAAGAAATGAACCGGCTCGCCAACAAGGTCGCGTTGATTACCGGTGCCGGTCGCGGCATCGGCGCAGCCATCGCGCTGGCGTTTGCGCGCGAAGGTGCGGCGGTCGTGCTGGCGGAACTGGATGTTGAAACCGCGCAGCGCACCGCGCGCGACATCGAGGCGGCGTGCAAGGCAACCGGCGCTGGCAGTGCGAATGGCGCGAGTGCGGCGCGCGGTCCTGCAACAGCCGGCGCCAAAGTACTTGCCGTGCAGACCGACGTGACGCAATCCGCCTCGGTGCAGCACGCCGTGCGCGAAGCGGAAAGCACCTTCGGCGCGGTCGATGTGCTGGTCAACAACGCCGGCATCAACGTGTTCTGCGACCCGCTGACGATGACCGACGACGACTGGCGCCGCTGCTTCGCGGTGGATCTCGACGGCGTCTGGAACGGTTGCCGCGCGGTGTTGCCGGGAATGGTGGAACGTGGTGCGGGCAGCATCGTGAACATCGCTTCGACACATGCGTTCAAGATCATCCCGGGCTGCTTCCCGTACCCGGTTGCGAAGCACGGTGTGATTGGATTGACCCGGGCCCTCGGTATCGAATACGCGCCGCGCAATGTGCGCGTCAACGCAATCGCACCGGGCTACATTGAAACGCAGTTGACGCATGACTGGTGGAACGGTCAGCCGGACCCGGCGGCCGCGCAGCAGGCGACGCTCGATCTGCAGCCGATGAAGCGAATCGGCCGCCCGGAAGAAGTCGCGATGACGGCAGTGTTTCTCGCCTCGGACGAGGCACCGTTCATCAACGCGAGCTGTATCACGGTAGATGGCGGGCGCTCAGCGCTGTATCACGACTGAGCCACCGTCTGGAGAAAACCCAGGCGGCACGCCGTGGAAAGTGTGCCGCTGTGAAGCCCAACGAAGCAAAGCGCCACAGAGCGCGACGATCAGTTTCAGCCGGTTGACGCGCTGGCCGCGTGTGTCAAGGACCGGATAAGAAGACGCGGCCGATACCTTCTCGTTATCTACTAATTAGTCAGGAGACTGCAACATGAAACGTAGAATTTTCCTCACGCTGGCAGCTGCAGCAGCAGGGGTGCTGTTCAATGCACCGGTCGTCCAGGCCGCCGATCAGGTCAAGATCGGTTTTCTGGTGAAGCAGCCGGAAGAACCGTGGTTCCAGGACGAATGGAAGTTCGCCGAGATCGCTGCCAAGGAAAAGGGTTTCACGCTGGTGAAAATCGGTGCTCCTTCCGGCGAGAAGGTCATGAGCGCGATCGACAACCTGGCTGCACAGAAGGCGCAGGGTTTCATTATCTGCACGCCGGACGTCAAGCTTGGACCGGGGATCGTCGCCAAGGCGAAGGCTGACGGACTGAAGATGATGACGGTTGACGACCGCCTCGTCGACGGCGCCGGCAAGCCGATCGCATCGGTGCCGCATATGGGCATTTCGGCCTACAACATCGGCAAGCAGGTCGGTGACGGTCTGGCTGCGGAAATCAAGAAGCGTGGCTGGGACATGAAGGATGTGGGCGCGATCGACGTGACCTACAACCAGCTGCCAACCGCTGTTGACCGCACCGGCGGTGCAACCGACGCGCTCGTGGCCGCCGGCTTCCCGAAGGCTAACGTGATCGAAGCGCCGCAAGCGAAGACCGATACGGAAAACGCTTTCAACGCCGCCAACATCGCGCTCACCAAGAACCCGCAATTCAAGCACTGGATCGCCTACGGCCTGAACGACGAAGCCGTGCTTGGCGCTGTGCGTGCAGCGGAAGGCCGCGGCTTCAAGGCGGACAACATGATCGGCATCGGTATCGGTGGTTCGGACTCGGCTCTGAACGAGTTCAAGAAGCCGACGCCGACGGGCTTCTACGGCACCGTCATCATCAGCCCGAAGCGCCATGGCGAAGAAACCTCGACGCTGATGTACGACTGGATCACGCAAGGCAAGGAACCGCCGGCACTTACGCTGACGACCGGCATGCTGGCCACGCGTGACAACGTCGCGGACGTGCGTGAAAAGATGGGTCTGGCATCGAAGTAAGCAGTCTTTAATAGACGTGCAGCGGCTGGGCGCCGGACAGCAATGATCCGGCGCCTGGTCGTCCCGGCAGCACATGCAAGGCGCGGATCAATTGCCGTGCTCGCAGGCGCAACAGCAGTAGAGACAAACCGGTGTGCCGGCGACGCGGGAGAAACGCGCCGGACCGCTCGGTTCACAGGATGCAACAGGAGGCGAAGTGTCAGCGACGCTGCGTTTTGACAATATTGGTAAGGTCTTCCCAGGCGTGCGTGCGCTCGACGGCGTGTCCTTCGACGTGAACGTCGGCCAGGTGCACGGCCTGATGGGCGAGAACGGCGCGGGGAAATCGACCTTGCTGAAGATTCTCGGTGGTGAATATCAGCCGAATTCCGGCCGCCTGTTGATCGATGGCAACGAGGTGCGCTTCGGTAGCGCGGCCGCGTCGATTGCGTCCGGAATCGCGGTGATTCACCAGGAACTGCAATACGTGCCCGACCTCACGGTCGCGGAAAACCTGCTGCTTGGCCAGTTGCCGAACTCGCTCGGCTGGGTCAACAAGCGCGAAGCCAAACGCTTCGTGCGCGAGCGGCTCGAAGCGATGGGCGTGGTGCTCGATCCGAACGCGAAGCTGCGCAGGCTCTCGATCGCACAGCGTCAGATGGTCGAAATCTGCAAGGCGCTGCTGCGCAATGCGCGTGTGATCGCGCTGGACGAGCCGACCAGCTCGTTGTCGCACAGCGAGACCGAGGTGCTGTTCAAACTGGTGCGCGACCTGCGCGCCGACAACCGGGCGATGATCTATATCTCGCACCGGATGGATGAGATTTATGAGTTGTGCGACGCCTGCACGATTTTCCGCGACGGCCGCAAGGTGGCCTCGCATCCGACGCTGGAAGGCGTGAAGCGCGACACGATCGTGGCCGAAATGGTCGGCCGCGAGATTTCCGACATCTATAGCTACAAGCCGCGCGAACTCGGCGAAGTACGCTTTGCCGCCAAGGGGATCGAAGGGCACGCGCTCAAGGAGCCGGCCAACTTCGAAGTGCGGCGCGGTGAAATCGTCGGCTTTTTTGGTCTGGTGGGCGCGGGCCGTAGCGAACTGATGCACCTCGTGTACGGCGCCGACAGCAAGAAGAACGGCGAGATCGTGCTTGACGGCAAGCCGATCAAGGTGCGCAGCGCCGGCGAAGCGATTCGCCACGGCATCGTGCTGTGTCCGGAAGACCGCAAGGAAGAGGGCATCGTCGCGATGGCGACCGTGTCCGAGAACATCAACATCAGCTGTCGCCGCCACTATCTGCGTGCGGGTTTCTTCCTGAACCGCAAGAAAGAAGCGCAAACAGCGGACAGTTTTATCAAGCTGCTGAAGATCAAGACGCCGAGCCGTCGCCAGAAGATCCGTTTTCTCTCCGGCGGCAATCAGCAGAAAGCGATTCTGTCGCGCTGGCTCGCGGAGCCGGATCTGAAAGTGGTGATTCTCGACGAACCGACACGCGGCATTGACGTCGGCGCGAAGCATGAGATCTATAACGTGATTTATCAGCTTGCGGAACGGGGTTGCGCGATCGTGATGATTTCGTCGGAGCTGCCGGAAGTGCTCGGCGTGTCCGACCGGATCGTGGTGATGCGGCAGGGGCGCATCTCCGGCGAATTGCTGCGCAGCAAGGCGAACGAGCAGGCAGTGCTGAGTCTCGCATTGCCGCAAAGTTCGACCGCACCGCAAGCCGCCGCGCCCGAAGCGGCCTGATATCGACCACCGACCGGACGCAAGTCCCCAATAACCCGTCAGCCCGTGACGAAAACGGGAGGAGTAATCAAATGCAAGCCAGAGAAAACCTCGCGCAACAGGCCGCCAAGAGTGCCGCCGAAGCGCTGATTCCGCAGAGCAACGACAAGCAGAAATGGTGGCAGCAGGTCACCGACTACAGCCTGATCGTGATCTTCGCGATCATGTTCATTACGATGTCGCTGACCGTCGATCACTTCTTCTCGATCGAAAACATGCTCGGGCTCGCGCTGTCGATTTCGCAGATCGGCATGGTGGCGTGCACGATGATGTTCTGTCTCGCTTCACGTGACTTCGATTTGTCCGTGGGTTCCACCGTGGCGTTTGCCGGCGTGCTGTGCGCAATGGTGCTCAACGCGACGGGTAACACGTTTATCGCCATCATTGCAGCGGTCGTGGCGGGTGGCGTGATCGGCTTCATCAACGGCGCTGTGATTGCGTACCTGCGCATCAATGCGCTGATCACCACGCTCGCGACGATGGAAATCGTCCGTGGCCTCGGCTTTATCGTGTCGCATGGTCAGGCGGTGGGCGTGTCGTCTGATACGTTTATCGCGCTGGGCGGCCTGTCGATGTTCGGCGTCTCGCTGCCGATCTGGGTCACGCTGTTGTGCTTCGTTGTGTTCGGCGTGATGCTTAACCAGACCGTGTATGGCCGCAACACGCTGGCAATCGGCGGCAATCCGGAAGCCTCGCGTCTCGCTGGTATCAACGTCGAGCGCACCCGTGTGTACATCTTCCTGGTGCAAGGCGCGGTGACCGCGCTGGCCGGTGTGATCCTCGCCTCGCGTATCACCTCGGGTCAGCCGAACGCTGCCGAAGGCTTCGAGCTGAACGTGATCTCCGCGTGCGTGCTGGGCGGCGTCTCGCTGCTGGGCGGCCGTGCGACGATTTCGGGCGTGGTGATCGGCGTGCTGATCATGGGCACGGTCGAAAACGTGATGAACCTTTTGAATATCGACGCGTTCTACCAGTACCTGGTGCGCGGTGCGATCCTGCTCGCTGCCGTGCTGCTCGACCAGCTGAAGAACCGCGGCTCGCGCGATTGATGCGCGGCGTCTGACTAACTGCCTTCTGAGGAAACGAACGATGTCGTCACCTGCCAATGCCAACGCCCGCCAGGCGGACAACGTGTACGCGCGTTATCCGAGTCTTGTAGACCGCACCGTGTTGATCACGGGCGGCGCGACCGGGATTGGCGCGTCGTTCGTCGAGCATTTTGCGGCACAGGGTTCGCGGGTTGCCTTCTTCGATATCGACGCGAGCGCCGGCGAGGCGCTTGCGGACGAACTCGGCGATTCGCGTCACAAGCCGCTGTTTCTGTCCTGCGATCTGACTGACCTCGACGCACTGCGCAAGGCCGTTGCCGATGTCAAAGCGGCACTCGGTCCGGTCGAGGTGCTCGTCAACAATGCTGCGAACGACAAGCGTCACAAGATCGAAGAGGTGACGCCGGCGTTTTTCGATGCGGCTATTGCCGTGAATATCCGCCACCAGTTCTTTGTGGCGCAGGCCGTGATGGACGACATGAAAGTGGCCGGACGCGGTTCGATCATCAATCTCGGCTCGATTAGCTGGATGTTGAAGCAGGGTGGCTTTCCGGTCTACACCATGTCGAAATCGGCCGTGCAGGGCCTCACGCGCGGTCTGGCGCGCGATCTCGGCCACTTCAATATCCGCGTGAATACGCTGGTGCCGGGCTGGGTCATGACCGAGAAGCAAAAGCGCCTGTGGCTCGACGATGCGGGGCGCCGTGCGATCAAGGATGGCCAGTGCATCGATGCCGAGTTGATGCCTGCTGATCTGGCACGTATGGCGCTGTTCCTTGCCGCCGACGACAGCAGCATGATCACCGCGCAGGACCTCGTCGTGGATGGAGGCTGGGCGTGAGCGCAGCCGTGCCTGTCACGCGTGCGGCGCTGCTGGTCGACGCCAAATGCACGCTCGGTGAGGGCGCGACGTGGTGCTCGCGCAGCGGCCGTTTCTACTGGACCGATATCGAAGGCGCGAAGCTCTGGCGCTATGACCCGCGCGACGGCCGCAGCACGTTCTGGCGCATGCCGGAACGGCTCGCGACATTTGCGCTCTGCGCCAATCCGCACTACCTTTTACTCGGACTCGCCTCGCATCTCGCGTTCTTCGACCTTGCAACTGGCGAGACAGAGCGTATTGTCGATGTCGAGCCGGGTTTGAATACACGCGTCAACGACGGCCGCTGCGACCGTCAGGGGCGTTTCGTCTTCGGTACGAAGGATGAGGGTTCGCCCTTACGCGCAGTGGGTGGGTTCTACCGTCTGAACCGCGATCTGTCGCTCGAGCGCCTGCCGTTGCCGGCGCCCGCGATTTCGAACAGCATTGCGTTCAGTCCGGATGGCGCGACGATGTATTACTGCGATTCGCCGACCCGCGAGATTCGCGCGTGCGATTACGGCGCGGACGGCAGTATCGCGAACGACCGGGTGTTCACGACGCTCGCGGACGCGACCGGCGAGCCCGACGGTTCGACCGTCGATCGCGACGGCGGCCTGTGGAATGCGCAGTGGGGCGGCGCTCGCGTGGTGCGCTACGGCGCCGATGGTGTCGAAACCGCGCGCGTCACGGTGCCGACCGTGCAACCGAGTTGTGTGGCGCTGGGCGGCACACAGCTTGGCACGCTGTACATCACGAGCGCGCGTACCGATCTGGATGCGGCGGCGCTTGCCGGCGACTCCCGCGCGGGCGGCGTGTTCGTGGCCGTGCCGGGACAGCGAGGCTTGCCCGAAGCGGTATTTCGGGGCGCACCGCTGCGGTGCAGGACGCAGGACGAGTGAGTTGAGCAAGGAAGGACTCAAAGAGGCAGCCGACCAAGGCGCCCACCAATAAAACATCCGTCAGCAATGACGGCAACGTCTCACGCCTCTCGATTGGAGCCTGATATGACTGTAGCGAATCTCGCATCCGCTTCACAGAATTCCCAGACTGCACAGACGCGCCGCGCCCGGCTGGCGGCCGCCGCCCATCCGGTGCTGGCGGGGCCGAGCACATCGGCGGTGGCGGTGGGTGAGACGAGTGGCGGCGACGTGGCGTGCGTGACGCTCGCCAACACCCATTTGCGGCTCGACGTGGCGCCGTCGCTTGGCGGCGGCATCACCCGCTTCGACTGGCGTAGCGACGGCGCGCTGGTGCCGATATTCCGCCGCTGCCGTCACGTCGCGTCCGATACCGATCCGAATCAATTGGCGTGCTATCCGATGCTGCCTTACTCGAATCGCATCGGCGGCGGTCATTTCGGCGTGGGCGGGCGACGCATCGACGTGCCGCGCAATCGTGTGGCTGAGCCGCTGCCCATTCATGGCGATGGTTGGCTGGCCCGCTGGGGTGTGGCAGAAACGAGCGCGGACCGCGTACGCCTGACGCTTGACCGCAGCGATGGCAAGCCCTTCGCATACCGCGCGACGCAGACGTATGCGCTCGAAGGCCCGACGCTCGTGATTACGCTCGAGGTCGAGAATACGGGACGCGATGCGCTGCCGTTCGGTCTCGGCATCCATCCGTTTCTGGTGCGCGACGCGCAAACTGAGCTGTCCGCGGCTGCCGCGGGACTCTGGTTGCAGGGTGACGACTGGCTGCCGCTGCGTCACGTGCCGGCGCCGCCGGCGTGGCAGTTCGGCGTGGCTTATCCGTTGCCGCAGACCATCGTCAATCACGCGTTTACCGGCTGGAGCGGACAGGCCGCGGTGGTCTGGCCAAAGCGGCGGTTGTCGCTGACGATTGCCTCGGACACCGACTACTACGTGCTCTACACGCCTCCGGGCGAGGATTTCTTTTGCTTCGAGCCGGTCGATCATCCGATCAATGCGATGAACCTGCCCGGCGGGGCGGCCTCCCATGGCATGACCATGCTGGCGCGCGGCGAGCACTTGCGCCGCTCGTTCCGGTTTACGGTCGAACGGACCGGCTTGCGCGCGGCGGCAGGGGCGCGGGGTTCGCGCCGGCAGTGAGAGGAGGTGGCGGCCCGCCCGCCGTGCTCTGCGCGAGGACGGGTAGAATACGCGCGCCACTTCTTTCATCAGCCCGCCGCGAGCCCGATATGTCCACTTTTATCCAGACACTCAACGACGCCTGGCAGCGCACGAATTCGCTGCTGTGCGTCGGCCTTGATCCCGAGCCCGCGAAATTTCCGGGGGCGCTCGCCGGCCGCGCCGATTCGATCTTCGAGTTTTGCCGCACGATCGTCGACGCGACCGCGCCTTATGCCTCGTCCTTCAAGCCGCAGATTGCGTACTTCGCCGCTCATCGCGCGGAAGACCAGCTTGAAGAGTTGATCGCGCATATTCATGCTCAACATCCGGGCCTGCCGGTGATTCTCGATGCGAAGCGCGGTGATATCGGCAGCACTGCCGAGCAATACGCACGCGAGGTGTTCGAGCGCTACCAGGCCGATGCGGTGACCGTCAATCCGTATATGGGCTTCGATTCGATCGAGCCGTATCTGGAACACGAGGGTAAAGGCGTGATCGTGCTGTGCCGGACGTCGAACCCGGGCGGCTCCGATTTGCAGTTTCTGGATACGGCGGGGCGTCCGCTGTATCAGGTGGTCGCGCAACTGGCGGCTCAGAAGTGGAACGCAAGCGGCCAGCTCGGGCTGGTGGTGGGCGCGACTTTCCCGAAGGAGATCGAGGTGGTGCGCGGCATTGTCGGTGAGATGCCGCTGCTGATTCCGGGTATCGGCGCGCAAGGCGGCGATGTCGAGGCAACGGTGAATGCGGGGCGCACCGCGGCGGGTACGGGCATGCTGATCAATTCGTCGCGCGCGATTATTTATGCGGGCAAGGGCGACGACTACGCGCAGGCCGCGGCGAAGGCGGCGATGGAAACGCGGGATCGGATTAATGGGTATCGGTGAGGGAAGGGCGGCTGCCTTTCATGAGGCGGCCGCTGTTTTCGCTACTCGGCGGTTGGCTGCGCCGTCGGCCCCAGCCGCGTGATAAATTCCGCCTGCGCCGGATAGGCGCTTCGCAGTGCGTCGACATCAGCCAGTTCAAACTCACTGAACTCGAACCCCGGTGCGACCGTGCAACCGACCAGCGCGAACGTCGCTGGATCTGCGCATTCCGCTGCAAACCATAAACCGGCTGGCACCACCGCCTGAAACACGGTGCCAGGATGCGTCAGTGCATTGCCGAGCTGATGCGTGACCAGTTGCCCATTCTCATCAAGAACGTGAACCAGCAGCGGCTCGCCAGCATAGAAGTGCCAGACTTCATCGGACTTGATCCGATGCCATGCCGAATGAGCGCCGTCGCATAACAGGTAGTAAATCGCCGTAGACGCCGAGCGCGTTTCTCCAGCCCCAGCCCCATCACGATTCACCCTCGCCGCCGAGCGATACGTTTCGCGAAAGTAGCCGCCCTCTGGATGCGCCTGCAACTCGAAGCGCCGAACCAGATCGTCTTTAGCCAACGAGGAAACTGGCATCGTTATCGCTCGCGCTCGTCGAGCAACGCCAGCAGTCCGCGCAGCGCATGCGCCGCCGCCTGCACGCGGATCCTCTCGCGGTCACCCTTGAATACAACTGTTTCCACCGACGTATGCAGCCGGTTGGTCCAGCCGAACGACACGGTTCCGACCGGCTTCGTCTCGGTGCCGCCGCTCGGGCCGGCCACCCCGGTAATCGCCAGCGACACCTGCGCGCGGCTATTGCGCAGCGCGCCCTCGGCCATCGCGCGGGCGACCGGTTCACTGACTGCCCCGTGTTTTTCGATCAGATCCGGCGGCACGCCGATCATTTCGCTCTTGGCCTGATTCGAATACGTGACGAAGCCGCGCTCGAACCAGCCGCTGCTGCCGGAGATGTCGGTAATCGCCGTTGCGACCATGCCGCCCGTGCAGGACTCGGCGGTCACGAGCATCAGGCGTTCGTCGCGCAACCGGTTGCTGACGCGGATAGCGAGTTGGTGGACGACGGAATCGGTAGCCATGCGTAGGTCCGGAAAAACGTGTGACGGTCAGACCGCCATGCGCCACAGCGCGATCACGAGCAAAGTAAAAAAGGCGGCGACCAGGTCATCGAACATGATGCCAAAACCACCTTTCAGTCTGCGGTCGAAGTAACGGATAGGCGGAGGTTTCACCATGTCGAAGAAACGGAACAGGATGAAGGACCACACCTGGCCGGTGAAAGTGATCGGGGTCACCATCAGCAGCACCAGCCAGAACGCAACAATTTCGTCCCAGACGATTGCCGATGGATCGTCGATGGCGAGCTTTTTCGCGGTAAAGGCGGTGATCGAGATGCCGGCGAAAAAGCCGACGATAATCAGCACGCCCCAGTCGAGCACCGTCAGATAGCGGTTGAGCACGGCGAACGATGCCCATCCGAACAGCGTGCCGACCGTGCCGGGCATGATCGGCGACAGGCCGCTGCCAAAACCGAGCGAGATCAGATGCAGCGGATGCGTCAGCATGAAACGCGCGGTGGCCCGGCGCGGCCGGACAGGACGGGGCTCAGGCGAGCCCGGCGGCCCTCCGTGTAACGGGCCGTCGGACAATTCGTCGGCTGGGCCGAGCGAGGGTTCAGTCTGCATGGAAATGATCGAAGCCTTGCAAGGTCAAGGTGAGCGGGGTGCCGGTTGCGTCATGCCAATGGATCGCAGGGCCGTTTGCCGATGGCCCAAGAGCGTTTATTGTACCGACACGGGTAAGCGGAAGATTTACCTTGTGACCAGCTTCTTCGATCGCTGCGCGCGCGCTCACCGGCGCGGTGAAGCACAGTTCGTAGTCGTCGCCGCCCGCCAGTGTGCAGCGTCGTTGCACTTCGGCGGGCAGCCTGCGCAGCGCATTCGAGCGGGGCACGGCGTCGGCGTCGACCCGCGCTTCGAGTTGCGAGCGTTCGAGGATATGCAAGAGGTCGCCGGCGAGGCCGTCGGAGATATCGAGCGCGGCATGTGCAATACCGCGTAACGCCAGGCCCAGTTCGACGCGCGGTTCGGGGCGTTCAAGGGCGCGGCGAAATGTCGCAGCGTCCGTCTCTCCGGCTGACCACTCGCCGCGTATCATGCCCAGCCCCGCGCGCGCGTCGCCGAGCGTGCCGGAAATCCAGATGTCGTCGCCGGGCTTGGCTGCATCGCGACGCAGCGCCAACTGTGGCGGGACGCTGCCGAAAACGGTAATGCACAGGTTCAGCGGTCCGGCAGTCGTATCGCCGCCCATCAGCTCGCAACCATAGCGTTCTGCAAGTTCAAAGAGGCCGTCGCTAAACGCGGAGAGCCAATCTTCGCGCGCCTCCGGCAGGGCGAACGCCAGCGTGAACCCTTGTGGCTGCGCGCCCATCGCGGCCAGATCCGAGAGGTTCACCGCCAACGCTTTATGTCCGAGGGCGTGCGGATCGATATCAGGGAAGAAATGACGTCCTTCGACCAGCATGTCCGTCGAAATCGCCATCATTTCGCGAGGACGCGGCGCCAGCAATGCGCAATCGTCGCCGATGCCGAGTTCCCCTTCTTCAAGGCGCCGGCTTATGGCGTCGGCGCGGCGCGCAAAAAAACGGTCGATTAGCGAAAACTCGGAGAGCATAGTAGAGGTCCGTGCACGGAAAAGCGCTTTAGCAGCGGCCAACGGCGCGCATTGTACGGTTAAATTGCTGCGCCGCGGCAATGATCGCGACCACGGAGGCACGAAAACTTTCGCTTTATTTCAGTCGCGGCAGCTATGTCCCTGATTGCAGGAATCACGATGGGGAATGGCGCTACAATGCCGTCGAGTATCTATTCTAATCCGCACTCCAAGCCCGCCTTATGTCGAATCCCGTCAACACCAAACTCCGCGAAGCCGCTCTCGATTATCACGAATTCCCGACCCCCGGGAAGATCGCGATCGCGCCGACCAAGCAAATGATCAACCAGCGCGACCTCGCACTGGCGTATTCCCCGGGTGTCGCGTTCGCGTGCGAAGAAATCGTCGAGAACCCGTTGAATGCCGCGCGCTTCACCTCGCGCAGCAACCTGGTCGGCGTTGTGACGAACGGCACCGCGGTACTGGGTCTCGGCAATATCGGCCCGCTCGCATCCAAGCCGGTGATGGAAGGCAAGGCGGTGCTGTTCAAGAAGTTTGCCGGCATCGATGTGTTCGATATCGAGTTGAACGAGTCCGATCCGCACAAGCTGGTCGAAGTGATCGCGGCGCTCGAACCGACCTTTGGCGGCATCAACCTCGAAGACATCAAGGCGCCGGACTGCTTCATCGTCGAGCGCGAATGCCGCAAACGCATGAAGATCCCGGTGTTCCACGACGACCAGCACGGCACGGCCATCGTCGTCGCGGCGGCGATCACCAACGGCCTGAAGGTCGTCGGCAAGAGCATCAAGGAGGTCAAGCTGGTCTCGTCCGGCGCGGGCGCTGCCGCCCTGGCCTGTCTGGACCTGCTGGTCGACATCGGACTGCCCCTCGAGAACATCACCGTGACCGACCTGGCCGGCGTGGTCTACAAGGGCCGTACCGAGCTGATGGATCCGGACAAGGAGCGTTTCGCGCGCGAAACCGACGCCCGCTCGCTGGCGGAAGCGATCGGCGGCGCGGATGTTTTTCTCGGCCTGTCAGCTGGGGGCGTGCTCAAGCAGGACATGGTCAAGCAGATGGCAGACAAGCCGCTGATTCTGGCGCTGGCCAATCCGACGCCGGAAATCCTGCCGGAACTGGCGCTCGAAGTGCGCCCGGATGCCGTGCTGTGCACCGGCCGTACCGATTACCCGAATCAGGTGAACAACGTCCTCGTGTTCCCATTCCTGTTCCGCGGCGCGCTGGATGTGGGCGCGACGACGGTAACGCGGGAAATGGAAATTGCTGCGGTCAATGCCATTGCTGAGCTGGCGCGTCAGGAGCAGAGCGACATCGTCGCGACTGCTTATGGCATCCAGGACCTGTCGTTTGGGCCGGCTTACCTGATTCCGAAACCGTTCGATCCGCGTCTGATCGTCAAGGTCGCGCCTGCTGTTGCGAAGGCCGCGATGGCATCAGGCGTGGCGGAGCGTCCGATCGAAGATATGGACGCGTACGAGCAGCATCTGCAGCAGTTCGTCTACCACAGCGGCACGACGATGAAGCCGATTTTCCAGCTCGCCCGTGGCGTCGAGCCGGAGAAGAAGCGCATTGTGTTCGCGGAAGGCGAAGAAGAACGCGTGCTGCGCGCGCTGCAGATCATCGTTGACGAAAAGCTGGCCAAGCCGATCCTGATCGGCCGTCCGGCGGTGATCGAGCAGCGCATTGCGCGCTATGGCCTGCGTTTGATCAACGGTCAGGACTACACGGTGGTCAACACGGACCACGACGAGCGTTATCGCGACTTCTGGCAGACGTATCACAAGATGATGGCGCGCAAGGGCATCAGCGAGCAGATGGCCAAGCTCGAAATGCGCCGCCGCACCACGCTGATCGGCTCGATGCTGGTGAAGAAGGGCGAGGCCGACGGCATGATCTGCGGCACGGTCAGCACGACGCATCGCCATCTGCACTTTATCGACCAGGTGATCGGCAAGAAGGAAGGCCGCAACACCTACGCGGCGATGAACGGACTGGTGCTGCCGGGCCGGCAGATTTTCCTCGTCGACACTCATGTGAACGTCGATCCGACGCCTGAGCAGCTCGCCGAGATCACCATCATGGCGGCCGAGGAAGTGCGCCGTTTCGGCATCGAGCCGAAGATCGCGCTGGTTTCGCATTCCAACTTCGGCACCAGCAACGCGCCGACTGCCCAGAAAATGCGCGACACGCTCGAGATCCTGCGCGAGCGCGCGCCTGACCTGCAAGTAGACGGCGAAATGCACGGCGACGTCGCACTCGATCACAACCTGCGCCGCGAAGTGCTGCCCGAATCGACGCTCGAGGGGGACGCGAACCTGCTGGTCCTGCCGAACATCGACGCGGCCAACATTTCCTACAACCTGCTGAAGACGGCTGCCGGCAACAACATCGCGATTGGCCCGATCCTGTTGGGCGCGGCCAAGCCGGTCCATGTGCTGACGGCTTCGGCGACGGTGCGCCGGATCGTCAACATGACGGCGCTGCTGGTGGCAGACGTGATCGCTGCGCGCTAAGCGGCGATAGCCCACACGAGCGCCGCAAGGCGAAAAAAAAGGCGTGCCCGCAATGGGCACGCCTTTGGGCAAACAGGGGATTGTCACCCAATAAAGACCAAACACGACGGTAAATCCACCTCACTGTGCGCGAAACAGAGCGGCCAGATTCGCCCATCCCGCACCTTACCGTCGAGGCTAATTTTAGCTTGACCAAGCTATAAAAATCTGTCAAAAGTCGTCAAGATTGCTTGAGCGGCGTGTTCCCGCAACATGGGAACCTTTCGTTCGCCGAACGAACGTTGATTCCAGAGACCATTAGCGATACCCTTACGTCTTTCATGGTCGTCAAACTCGTGATCTGACAGCGGGAACCTGATTCATGGCACGCAAGTGGCTCCGCAACGGCGTGCTGATCGGCGCCCTGGCGTTTGGCGGTTTGTGCGGGGGTCTGGTCAACAGCGCGTTTGCGCGGGACTATTCGGCGCCCAGCAATGGCGACAATCAGGTGCAGGGCACCATCGCGGTCGCGCAGTTACCGCGTGAAGCAGTCAATACTTTGAACTTGATTGCCGCAGGCGGGCCTTACCCGTATGAGAAGGACGGGATCGTATTCGGCAACCGCGAAGGGCTGCTGCCACCGCATCGGCGCGGCTATTATCACGAATACACCGTTCCTACGCCGCGCGCCCACAATCGCGGCGCGCGTCGCATTGTCTGTGGGGGTCCGCTGCAGCGCACCGATAATTGCTTCTACTCGGACGACCACTACACCAGTTTTAATCGTATTGTTGAATGACATCGGGATGAACGGCATGAGCGACAACGTCTACGCGCACGACTCCGGAGTCGCGACGGATCTTTTCGCGGCCGGCGACGGCAATATGTTTCAGCGCGTCATGCAGATGCGCACGGCCGGTGACGGACGGGACACCCAGAGCGAAGCCAGCACTGTGCTTTCATCGAACGAGGGGCCTATGAGTCTTTTCAAGACCGTACGACCGAACATCGTACAGTCGATCCGCGCCTTTCGCGTGCAGGATCTCGCTGACGAGGCCAGCCAGCTCGGCCAGCACTTTCTGTATGCGTTCTGCGCGAACGCGCAGTCCAAACAAGAAGTTCTCGAAACGATTGCGACGTCATTTCTGTTTCCGAAGCACTTCGGCAAAAATTACGATGCCCTCTACGATTGCCTGACCGATCTGGTCGCCAAGGCGGGTGCGCAACCGGGTTTCGTCATCGTGCTGGAGGCGCTGCCGGTGGCACAGAAATTCGATAAGGAAGGGCGCGAAACGCTGCTCGACGTATTCCGCGAGGCCTCCGAATTCTGGGCCGAGCGCAAAGTGGCGTTCCGTGTGTTTTATTCGTTCGCCTGAGCGTCCGAGTCGCCAGAATACGCATGACTGAACAAAGCAAAGGCCCGCCAATTGGCGGGCCTTTGCTTTGGATCGGGTCAGTTCGATATACTGATCAGATTACCAGCCACCCCAGCGTGCAGCCAGCGCGGCCAGCACGGCGATCCCAGCTGTTTCCGTGCGCAACACGCGCGGTCCTAGCCCCACAGCGGTAAAGCCATGGCTCGTCGCTGCCGCTTCTTCTGCAGCCGAAAATCCGCCTTCCGGTCCGATTAGCAACATGACGCGCCCGCGCGGCGGTTCGACCGGCAATGCGTTGAAGCTGATGCTTGCCCGCGGCGACAACAGCAGGCGCAACTCGCCTTCTTCAGTGGCACGCGGCAGCGCGCCCAGCCATGTCGCGATTTCACGTACCGGTGCGACTTCAGGCAGGCGATTGCGTCCGCACTGTTCGCACGCCGCGCGCACGATGCCTTGCCAGTGCACGTGACGCCGCTGTGCGCGTTCGCCGGACAAGCGCACCACGCTGCGCGTCGTGGTGAGCGGCACGAAACTGGACGCGCCGAGTTCCACGGCCTTCTCGATCAGCCAGTCCATCTTGTCCCCACCGGCGATGCCTTGCGCGAGGGTCAGGTGATAGGGCGGTTCCACCTCGATTTCGCGGAATTCCCGAATCTTGACGGTGGCCGAACGGCGTTCTACTTCGATCAGTTCAGCGCTGTACTCGCCGCCGTCGCCGTTGAAAAGCACGATCGAATCACCCGGTTGCAGACGCAGGACCAGGATGTGCCGTGTGACGTCATCGGGAAGCTGCATGATGTCGTCGGGCTTGAGTGACGTACCGACGAAGAAGCGAGGCATCAGGAAAATACTCATTAGTTCACGAAAGGTGGCGAGCGAGCGCCCATCGGTAGCCGTCCAGGTCTTCGACCTGTGCAAAACGGTCACCCCAGAACTGATCTTGCGGCTCGCTCAACGATTTCGCGCCAGCCGCCAGCGCTCGCGCATAAACCGCGTCGACATCGTCGACATAAACATAGAACGATTGCGGTGCAATTGCGCCCGCGCTTTTGGGAGTCTTCGCTGTCGAGCCGAACGCGCCTTCCGGCGCGAACATCACAATCAACTGGCCTTGATAGACCATTTCGACATGCATGACGATCCCGTCGTCCTGGACGCTGTCGCGTACCTCGAAGCCAAAGGCGGCTTCGAAGAATGCAATGGCGGCACGTGCGTCCCGTACCGTCAGATAGGGGGTCAACCAGGGCACACCGGCTGGGCGGGAGGCGGTCATGGAGTTCTCCGGATCTAGCTAGGGTCAGCGGGGCACGAGCAGCAGAGCCAGGTGGCCGGCGCACGAGACCTCCGCGCCGACCAAACCGCACATTCTGCCGCTGCGTTACCTTACTGGCTTTAAGAATTGACTTAGTTTATCGCGCACTGCGCGAGATGCGGAGAAGAGTCCGGCATGGGCGTGCTCGTCGTACCAGCCGAGCCCGGAAATCTGCCGGGCGGCGAGGCGTCCGGCGAGTTCGGCCGGAGTCAGGGCGGTGGGGTCGAGCGAATCGCTGGCGGTGGCCATCATCCAGAGCGAGCCGTGCAGCGGCACGTATGCGCCCATGGTGCGGACCACAGTGAAGGCTTCGTTCAGCCCGTCTAACAGCTTCGCGGCACGCGTGGCCTGGAAATACGGCGCGCCGAGATGCATCGACAAGGCTGCGTTCGGGTTCATCACGCGTTTGAGCTGTGCATAGAACGCCTGGGTGTACAGGACCGCGGCCGGAGAGTCGGGTGGAGTCAGGTCGAATACGACCAGGTCGAACTGTTCTTCGCAGGTCGCGACGAATTCGGCGGCGTCTCCTATTACCAGGTCCACACGCGGATCGTCGAACGCGCCGTCGTGGACCTGGGGCAGATACTCACGTGTGAGGCGCACGACTTCCGCGTCGAGTTCGGCTACGACGATTCGAGTAATGCTCGGATGCCGCAGCAGTTGCCGCGCCGCTCCACCGTCGCCACCGCCCAGTACCAGAGCCGCGCGCGGCGCCGGATGGGCCAGCGCGTTCGGATGCACCATGCATTCGTGATAGATGAACTCGTCGCCGACGGAAGTCATCGGGCGGCCGTCGAGCGTGAAAAGCCGCCCGAGTTGCGGCGTGTCCCAGACCTCGATCTGCTGATGAGGCGACGCGACACTCGCGAGGCGTCGCGAGTTGGGGAAGCCGTACAGGACGTAAGGGGTCGGCTGGAAAAGTAGCGGGACGCTCACGGTGAACGGGGCGCGGACGGGCGCGGCGAGTTGGCGATGCTCGGATTATAGAGTCGAAGATGGGGTGAACTGGCGTCCGGCCCCAATCTAAACCCGCCGTCCCATGCGGTTTGCAGCCGGAAAGGCCACAACCATCTGTTAGAATGTGACGCTTTGCAGCCTTGTCCGTTTGCTCTGCCCGTATCGCGTCTCCAGGCGCCGCACCGTGCGCCGTAGCAGACTGGCCGCCGAGCTTCCGGACCCGCCGCCCGCGCCCCGCTTTTTGGACTCGTTCTCCGGAACTCGACATGACGACCTCGTCTCCCGCCCCTACCTCCCTGATGGCCAATGCGATCCGCGCGCTGGCTATGGATGCAGTTCAGCAAGCGAACTCCGGTCACCCCGGCATGCCGATGGGCATGGCCGAGATCGGCGTTGCGCTGTGGTCGCGCCATCTGCGCCACAACCCCAAGAATCCGCAGTGGGCTGATCGCGACCGCTTCGTGCTGTCGAACGGTCACGGCTCGATGCTGCTGTATTCGCTGCTGCATCTGACCGGCTACGACCTGCCGATCGGTGAGCTGAAGAACTTCCGTCAGATGCATTCGAAGACGCCGGGCCACCCGGAATACGGCATGACGCCGGGCGTCGAAACGACCACCGGCCCGCTCGGCCAGGGTCTGGCCAATGCAGTTGGCATGGCGCTCGCCGAGTCGCTGCTCGCTACGGAATTCAACAAGCCGGACGCGAAGATCGTCGATCACCACACGTACGTGTTCGTCGGCGACGGTTGCCTGATGGAAGGCATTTCGCACGAAGCCTGCTCGCTCGCTGGCGTGTTGAAGCTGAACAAGCTGATCGCGTTCTACGACGACAACGGCATTTCGATCGACGGTGAAGTGGTGAACTGGTTCCACGACGACACGCCGAAGCGCTTCGAAGCGTACGGCTGGAACGTGGTGCCGAACGTGATTGGTCACGACGTCGAAGCGGTGGATGCGGCCATCAAGAAAGCCAAACTGTCGGACAAGCCCACGCTGATCTGCTGCAAGACGGTGATCGGCGAAGGCGCACCGACCAAAGCCGGTAGCCACGATTCGCACGGCGCGCCGCTCGGCGAGAAGGAAATCGCGGGCGCGCGTGAGAAGCTCGGCTGGAAGTGGGCGCCGTTCGAGATCCCGGCGGAAGTCTACGCAGCGTGGGATGCGAAGGAAGCCGGCGCGCAAAACGAAGGCGAGTGGAACAAGGCGTTTGCCGCCTATCAGGCCAAGTATCCGCAGGAAGCGGCGGAATTCACGCGCCGTATGGCCAAGCAACTGCCGGCCGATTGGGCACAGAAGGCTCAGGCCATCATCGCCGGTGCGAACGAGCGCGCGGAGACCATCGCCACGCGTAAGGCATCGCAGCAGACCATTGAAGGCCTGTCGACAGCATTGCCTGAACTGCTCGGCGGCTCGGCCGACCTGACCGGTTCGAACCTCACCAACTGGAAGGCGGCCAAGCCGGTGCGCGTCAACGCGGAAGGCCACGCAGCCGGTAACTACGTTAACTACGGCGTGCGCGAATTCGGCATGAGCGCCGCCATCAACGGCATCGCGGTGCACGGCGGCTTCAAGGCATTCGGCGGCACGTTCCTGACGTTCTCCGACTACAGCCGCAACGCGCTGCGCGTCGCCGCGCTGATGAAGGCGCCGTCGATCTTCGTGTTCACGCACGATTCGATCGGCCTCGGCGAAGACGGCCCGACCCACCAGTCCATCGAACACGTCGCGAGCCTGCGTCTGATTCCGCATCTGCAAGTCTGGCGTCCGGCTGACACCGTCGAAACGGCGGTGGCGTGGACTCAGGCGGTTGAGCACCACGGTCCGTCGGTGCTGATTTTCAGCCGTCAGAACCTGCTGTTCTCGGAACGCACGGATGCGCAGATCGCCAACGTCGCCAAGGGCGGCTACGTGCTGCGCGACTGGAACGACGAGATCGTTGCGCGCAAGATCATCCTGATCGCCACCGGCTCGGAAGTCGAACTGGCGCTGAATGCGGTCGAGCCGCTGGCGCGCGAAGGAATTGCAGCGCGCGTGGTGTCGATGCCGGCTACCACCGTGTTCGACCAGCAGGACGCCGAGTACCGCGAACGCGTGCTGCCTACGGGCGTGCGCCGTGTCGCGATCGAAGCGGGTGTGACGGATTTCTGGCGCAAGTACGTGGGTCTGGAAGGCGGCGTGGTCGGGATCGACACGTTCGGCGAATCGGCCCCGGCTGGCGTGCTGTTCAAGCATTTCGGCTTCACTGTCGAGAACGTCGTAGCGACGGCTAAAGCCGCACTCGGCTGATGAGTGTCCGGTTCTCGCCGCGTGGCGTGTATACGACGCCTGGCGGGAACCGGCCTGGCAGAGCCAAATATGGACGTATTTTTTCAGCCATCAGGAGATAGACCATGACGATTCGCGTCGCAATCAACGGCTACGGCCGGATCGGCCGCAACACGCTGCGCGCCTTCTATGAAAACGGCAAGAAGCACGACATCCAGATCGTCGCCATCAACGACCTGGGCGATGCCAACACCAACGCTCATCTGACGCAATACGACACGGCTCACGGCAAGTTCCCGGGCGAAGTGTCGGTAGACGGCGATTACCTCGTCGTCAACGGCGACCGTATCCGCGTGCTGGCTAACCGTAACCCGGCCGAACTGCCGTGGGGCGAGCTGAACGTCGACGTCGTGATGGAATGCACGGGCTTTTTCACGACCAAGGAAAAGGCCAGCGCGCACATCAAGGGTGGCGCGAAGAAGGTCATCATCTCGGCACCGGGCGGTAAGGATGTCGACGCAACGATCGTCTACGGCGTGAACCACAAGGTGCTCAAGGCATCGGACACGGTCATCTCCAACGCATCGTGCACCACCAACTGCCTCGCGCCGCTGGTGAAGCCGCTGAACGACAAGATCGGTCTGGAAAACGGTCTGATGACCACGATCCACGCGTACACGAACGACCAGGTTCTGACTGACGTGTATCACGAAGACCTGCGCCGAGCGCGCTCGGCCACGCACAGCCAGATCCCCACGAAGACGGGCGCTGCATCGGCTGTCGGCCTCGTGTTGCCGGAACTGAACGGCAAGCTGGACGGTTACGCAATTCGCGTCCCGACCATCAACGTGTCGATCGTCGATCTGTCGTTCATCGCCAAGCGCGATACGACGGTGGATGAAGTCAATGCCATCATGAAGGAAGCGTCGGAAGGCGAACTGAAGGGCATCCTCGGCTACAACAAGGCGCCGCTGGTGTCGATCGACTTCAACCACAACCCGGCTTCGTCGACGTTCGACGCGACGCTGACCAAGGTGTCGGGCCGTCTGGTGAAGGTGTCGAGCTGGTACGACAACGAGTGGGGCTTCTCGAACCGCATGCTGGATACGGCTGTGGCGCTCGCGAACGCGAAGTAAGCTCGACCGCTGATGCTGCACTGCGCCTGATTGAATTCAGGCGCAGTAGATTAGAAAGCCGCTCCAAGGAGCGGCTTTTTTATGTGCGTGTGGTTAGGCGGCCCACGCTTCTCTCGCCGGCGGGGCTATGCCTTCGGCACCGGGAAGAACACGCCCGCACGCTGCGCAGCATTGGTGATGTGCGTCTCAATCGCTTTACCGGCCGCGGCGGAATCGCGCGTCTTGAGCGCATCGAGAATCTGGCGATGCTCGTGATAAGTGGAAAGCACCAGCTCGCGCTTGAAGAACGGCATGCGCTGGCTTTCTTTCATGATGTCCGAACTGCTGCGCAGGATCGACTCGATCGCGGCGTTGCCGGCAATGCTGACCATGCGCATATGAAAATCAAAATCCAGTTGCGCGGCTTCATCGAGTTCGTTGCTGGCGAGAGCACCGTGCATCGCGTCGATGTTCTCCTCGAACCACGCGAGGTCAGTGTCGCTGATCGCCAGCGCCGCCATGCGCGCAACGAAGCCTTCGAGCGCAAAGCGCATCTGATACGTATCCGGCAGGGAAGACTGCTCCGCGAAACGCCATGGATTCGCTGAGGACACCTGCGAACTCTCGACATATACGCCCTTGCCCGGACGGATCATCAACAGGCCGAGCGCCTCGAGCGTTGAGAGCGCCTCGCGTAGCGAAGCGCGGCTGATGGCCAGTTCTTCGGAGAGCTGACGTTGTGCGGGCAACAAACTTCCCACCGGATACACGCCGCCCTCGATCCGTTCGCGGATGGTGGCAATGGCGGAGTCGGTGACGGTATGCGGGACGTTCTTCATGATCCTCGACGGAAGCGCGTGGTCTGACCGGCATTGTAATCCCGGGCTTCGACGCACGCATCGCGCAATTAACTGCCTGACAAAAGAGCGCCGCAACAGCCCGAAGAAAGGCGGGTAAACGCCATTTATTTCGACCTTGACGGGACTATATCGGCTTCCTACTATTCGCCATAACAGTACTGGTCGGACCAGTATGAACAGATGAAATCCGTAACCGGGAGAAGGCCGTGTTGAAGTTTTTCAATTCGCTGTTTGGCCGGGTGGTGGTCGCTCTAGTGGCGGGCATCGTGATCGGCGCGCTGTTTCCGCATTTCGCCCAGTCGTTGCGACCGCTCGGCGACGGCTTTCTCAAACTGATCAAGATGGTGATTGGTCCGATCGTGTTCTGCGTGGTGGTGAGCGGCATGGCGCATGCGGGCGATCTGAAGAAAGTGGGACGGGTGGGCCTGAAAGCGGTGGTCTACTTCGAGTTCATGACGACGATTGCTCTGGTGATCGGCGCGGTGCTGGCCTATGTCACGAAGCCCGGCGTCGGCATGAACATCAACCTGCATTCACTCGATGCGGCCTCGCTCAATACGTACACCGAACACACCAAAGATCTGAAGGACACCGCAGGATTTCTGCTGAAGATCATCCCCGATACCGCTTTCAACGCGTTCGCCACCGGCGACATCCTGCAGATTCTCGTGTTCTCGGTGCTGTTCGGTTCGGCTCTGTCGCTGCTCGGCGACAAGGCGCATAAGGTGAGCGGCCTGATCGACGAACTGGCGCAGGTGTTCTTTCGCGTGATGAGCTTCATCATCAAGCTGGCGCCGCTCGGCGTGCTTGGCGCGATTGCGTTTACCACGGGCACTTATGGCGTCGCTTCGCTCGAACAACTCGGATTGCTGGTGGTGGTGTTCTACGCGAGTTGTATCGTGTTCGTGGCCGTGGTGCTTGGCGTCGTCATGCGTCTGGCCGGCTTTAGCGTCTTCAAGCTGATCCGCTATCTGCGTGAGGAAATGTCGATCGTGCTCGGCACGGCCTCCTCCGATGCGGTGTTGCCGCAGGTGATGCGCAAGCTCGAATGGATGGGGGTAAAAGACTCGACGGTCGGCCTCGTGATCCCGACGGGCTACTCGTTCAATCTCGACGGCTTCTCGATCTATCTGACGCTCGCGGTGATCTTCATTGCGCAGGCCACCAATACGCCGCTGTCGCTTCACGATCTGATCGTGGTGGTGCTGGTGTCGCTGGTGACGTCGAAAGGGGCGCATGGTATCCCCGGTTCGGCAATCGTCATTCTGGCCGCGACGCTTTCTGCGATTCCTGCGATCCCGGTACTCGGTCTGGTGCTGATCCTGCCGGTGGACTGGTTCGTCGGCATTGCGCGTGCATTGACGAATCTGATCGGCAATTGTGTTGCCACGGTGATCGTGGCCGTCTGGGAAAACGATATCGACAAAGCCCGCGCTCGTAGCGTATTGAACCGGGAGGCCGCGTTCCTCTATGTTCCCGCAGGCGAAGAAACGAATGTGGCGGGCGTCTCAGTCAATCCCGCGCACGCAACCTGATTCAAACGGCACTGCCAACTACATCTCATCACTGGTCCGTCAGGCGCAACGCAGCGGTACGCCAATACCGGCAACACAAGCAGCCGCGCCAGCGGATTTTCACCCTCTTACCGTGAGACCGAGACCATGGCTACTCCGACCCTCGACCCAAACGCTCCCGCTTTCACGCGCCGCTACATGAACCTGGCCGACCCGCGCCTGGGTGCGCAGGCGCTCTATGCAAGCGATGAATTCTTCGCGCCCAAAGAGCGCATGCTCGAACCGCAGCCGGCGGTGTTCATTCCTGGCAAGTACGACGATCACGGCAAATGGATGGACGGCTGGGAGACCCGCCGCAAGCGCACCACCGGACACGACTATTGCGTGGTCCGGCTCGCGCGCCCAGGCGTCATTCATGGCGTGGACCTGGATACGAGCCACTTCACCGGCAACTTTCCGCCGGCGGCGTCACTGGAAGGCTGCCATGCAGAAAGCGACACGCCGCCCGACAACGCCGACTGGCAAGTCGTCGTGCCCGCGATGACGCTGCAAGGCAATCAGCACCACTACGTGGAAGTCAGCGACCCGCGCGCCTTCACGCACCTGCGTGTGAACCTTTACCCGGACGGCGGTCTCGCGCGTCTGCGTGTCTACGGACAGCCGAAGCGCGATTGGGATCGCGTCGAACGTGCCAGCCTGATCGATCTGGCGGCGATTGAAAACGGCGCCTATCTGGTCGCCGCGAACAACCAGCATTTCGGACCGGCTTCGCAGATGCTGATGCCAGGACGCGGGGTCAACATGGGCGACGGCTGGGAAACGCGCCGCCGCCGCGAGCCAGGCAACGATTGGGCGATCGTCGCGCTGGCGCGACCCGGTGTGATTCGCAAGGTCGAAGTGGACACGGCGCATTTCAAGGGCAATTTCCCAGACCGCTGCTCGCTGCAGGCCGCGAGCGTGACGGGTGGTACGGACGAGTCGCTCGTCACCCAGGCCATGTTCTGGCCGGTGCTGATGGGCGAGCAGAAACTGCAGATGGACCACGTGCATCCGTTTGAGGCCGAACTGTCCAAGCTCGGCCCGGTCACCCATGTGCGCTTCAATATCTATCCGGACGGTGGCGTCTCGCGCCTGCGTCTGTGGGGTGAGTTGGCGTAAGCGAAGCACCCGGAGGAGCATGGCAACGGAGACACCGCAATGAAGATCCTGCAGATGGAGCGCCTGACGCGCGAAGCTTTCGCACCGTTTGGAGACGTGATCGAACTGGACGGCGCACGTCACTTTCCTATCAATGGCGGCACGACCGAGCGCTACCACGATCTTGCGCAGGTCGACGTGGGCGAGCAGGGCGGCCGCCCACTGATCAACCTGTTTCGCGCGCAACCGCGTGCGTTGCCGGTCGAGATCAACATGATGGAGCGCCACCCGCTCGGCAGTCAGGCTTTCCTCCCGCTTTCAGCGTTGAGCTACCTGATCGTCGTCGCGCCGGCTGGCGAGTTCGATCCGGCGCACATGCGCGGCTTCTGGACCGAGGGCTGGCAGGGCGTCAACTACGCAAAAGGGGTCTGGCACCACCCGCTGCTCGCGCTCGAGCGCGTCAGCGATTTCGTGGTGGTGGATCGAGGCGGCGATCAGCCCAATTGCGACGAGATTGCGCTGGCTGAGCCGTGGCATCTCGCGCGTGTTACCTACGCTTACGGCCTCTGAGCAGCTCGAACGCACCGTACGGTAGGCGCTGCGTACCCTGGACGCAAAAAAACCCGGCCGACTGACGACGACCGGGTTTCTCTTTATTACCTGCGTGGCTCGCGAACCATGAGGCTCGCGACGATAATGCCGCTCAATGCTTGCGATGCGGGCAGTTTTCCTTCGTGCAGGCGCCGTACAGCGCGAGCGCGTGCTCCTGCAGCTTGAAACCGCGCTCTTTGGCAATAGCCTGCTGGCGGCTCTCGATTTCCTGGTCGAAGAACTCCTCGACCAGCCCGCAGTCGATACACACCAGGTGATCGTGGTGGGTGCCTTCGTTGAGTTCGAACACGGCTTTGCCGGATTCGAAGTTGCTGCGCGACAAAAGCCCCGCCTGCTCGAACTGAGTCAGCACGCGATAGACCGTAGCAAGCCCGATATCGAGCTCCTCGTGCAGCAGGTTGCGGTAGACGTCTTCCGCAGTCAGGTGGCGCACCGGGCTGTGCTGGAAAATCTCCAGAATCTTGAGGCGCGGTAGGGTCGCCTTGAGCCCGATATTTTTCAGATCGGTTGGATTGGTCATGACAAGGGATCCCTAGAGTACAATGCAGGGTTCTAATAGTAATGTGTTTACGCTGTTCAGGTCATCTTCGATGCAATGAAACTCGCGCGGTCCGCCACAGGCAGGGCCCGCACGGTGAGTGAAATGATTTCAAAATCTCTACTGATCTACCGGGGGAGCCGCATGCGGGGTACCTTGATTGCTGCAGCGACTGTCGCGGTTCTTGCCGGGTGCTCGACCTACGACAGCGTAACGCAGCGAATCGCGCAAAGCATCACGCCTTATCGGATTACCGTTGTGCAGGGCAATTTTGTCTCGGCTGAGGCAGCTGCGCAAATGAAGGTGGGTATGACACGGGACCAGGTGCGCCAGTTGCTCGGCACGCCGCTCCTGGCGGATATGTTCCACGCAGACCGTTGGGACTACGTGTTCTATTTCAAGCGTGGCAATACGAGCGTCGTGCAACAGCGTGACTTCGTCGTGAACTTCTCGGGCGATACGGTTGCGAACTGGTCGGGCGGTCAGGATCTGCCGTCCAACCTTGAATTGCTCGCCGAAATCGACGGCGACAAGCGCGGCAAGAAAGCGTTTGTGGCAGCAGAGGCTGCGGCAGCCAGCGGGGCGGTTGCCGCTTCGGGCGCCGCTGCGGCTACGCCGCCGGCAACGGCCGGCACGGTGTCTGCGCAGTCCATGGATCCGAACGCCGAAGCCGCGCAGGCGGCCAATCGTGCAACGGACGCCGTGCAGGCCCCGAGCGGCAAGATCACGCCGTCGGTGCGCGCAGGTACGCCGACCGCGAACGGTGGTGTGGTCCCGCAAGGCGCCACGTCGCCTGGCGCGCCGCAGTTCCAGTTCACGCGTCCGGCGCCGCCTACCGTGCCGAGCGAACAGCAGGACAACCCGGTGGGACCGGCTGGCTCGCAGAGCAACAACGGGCCGACCTACAACGCACCGCTGACGTCCGCTCCGGCGACCACGGGAACGGGTAGCTAAATACGCTGTCCCTGACAATGACGGGCCGCGTTTAGCGCGCGAGCCCGTCATTTGTGTTTGTTGCGCCTTGTGTTCTGTCCTGTGGGGCGCGCTTTCAGGTGCCCTGTGACGCGCTTTGCGCTTCGCGTTGTTTTTTACCCCGTCGTTTCTAACGTCATATTTCGCGCGTGACTGCCATGAACATTGCTATTGCCGGTGCCTCGGGCCGTATGGGCCGGATGCTGATCGAAACCGTCCTGAACGATTCTGGCGTCAAGCTTTCCGGCGCGCTCGTGCGGACCGGGTCGGCGCAACTTGGTCAGGATGCCGGTGCTTTCCTCGGCAAGCAAACTGGGATTCTGCTGAGCGACGATATCGAGCAGGTGTTCGCCCAGTCCGACGCCCTGATCGATTTCACGCGGCCGGCGGCCACGCTCGTGCATCTCGAAGCGGCGCAGCGCCACAACGTCAAGATGGTGATCGGCACCACGGGTTTCGAAAGCGAGCAGAAGGCGCAACTTCGCGCGGCGGCTGAAAAGATCGGCATTGTCTTTGCCGCCAACATGAGCGTAGGTGTCAATGTCACGCTGAAGCTGCTCGAATACGCGGCGCGGCACTTCGCGACCGGGTACGACATCGAGATCATCGAGGCGCATCACCGCCACAAGGTCGACGCGCCGTCCGGTACCGCGCTGGCGATGGGCGAAGTGATCGCCGGCGCGCTCGGCCGCAATCTCGACGACTGCGCGGTCTATGGCCGCGAGGGCATCACCGGCGAGCGTGACCCGTCCACCATCGGTTTCGCGGCGATCCGCGGCGGCGATATCGTCGGCGATCACACCGTGCTGTTCGCCGGTACCGGCGAACGCGTCGAGATTACGCACAAATCGGCGAGCCGCTTGTCTTATGCACAGGGCGCGCTACGCGCGGCGCGTTTCCTCGAAGGCCACGCAAGCGGCCTGTACGACATGCAGGACGTACTCGGCCTGCGCTGAGCGCACGTATGCTCGGCGTGCGCCCCGTATCCCATCTGCGCACACTTTCCGACGGCGAGGTCCAATGGCAGGCACCGGCATTCTTCACTACCTGCAATCCAGCGACACGATCACCCATGCGGTAGCCTATGTGCTGCTAGCGATGTCGGTGGCGAGCTGGTGTTTTCTGATCGTCAAAAGCTGGGTTCTGAGCCGCGCGAAGCGTCAGGCGTCGCGCGCGATAACCGAGTTCTGGCAGGCGTCGACCCTGACGGACGGCGTCGCGGCGCTGCGGCGTGTCGATAGCGAACGGGTCTTCACGCCGCTCGCCGAAGCCGCGTTGCATGCCTCGGAGGTGGATATCCCCGGTGCGTTGCTCGCACGCGTCGAGCGCAGCGAGCGGGTCTTGCGGGCGCTCCGTCAAGCGCTCACCACCTCGCAGCGGCGGCTCGAGTTTGGCCAGGTGCTGCTGGCATCGGTGGGTAGCACGGCGCCGTTCGTCGGCTTGCTCGGCACCGTGTGGGGCATCTATCACGCGCTCGGCAGTATTGCCGCGAGCGGGCAGGCGATGATCGAAAACGTTGCCGGGCCGGTCGGCGAGGCGCTGATCATGACGGCCTTCGGCCTCGTGGTGGCGATTCCCGCGGTGCTTGCCTACAACGTGCTCGGCCGCATGGTGCGGCAACTGTCCGAGGAACTGGACGGCTTCGCGCACGATCTGCACGCCTATGTCTGCGCGCCCGCTTGAGCGGCGCCGCCGCTCGCATCAGGTGAAACCAGCTTAGCCCAGTTCAGCTTTAGTCAGGCAGGAGGTCGACATGGCATTCGGCGGACTCGAAAAACGGCAGACCGCAGCGCCGATGGCAGAGATCAACATGACGCCGTTGATCGACGTGATGCTGGTGCTGCTCGTGATTTTTATCATTACCGCGCCTTTATTCACACACGCGATCCGGCTTGACCTGCCGAAAGTCGCCGCCGCGCCGGCCCGTCAGACGCCGCAGACGATCTCGCTGTCCATCGACGCGGCGGGCAAGATCTACTGGAACGGCAATGCCCTGACGCTCGACCAGATGCGCGCGCGCTTTGTGGAAGCGGGCAAGCAGCAGGAACAGCCGGAGATCCAGTTGCGCGCCGAGCGCTCGACGCGCTACGAGGTCATCGCCCAGGTGATGGGCGCGGCGCAGCAGGCGGGGCTACAGCGGCTAGGCTTTGTGACGGACCCGCCGCCGCCCGTGCTGGGCCATTAGCCATGCCGCGCGGCGCGCGGCAGACCCCTCGGCGAACGGTATAATCAGCGTTTTCCCCTGCACAAGGGGAAACGACGCCATTTCATCTAGCAGAGCACCAGGCCCGGTGCGAAAGCACCGAACCTAGCGATCCCATCACACCATGCACGAAAAATACGTTCCCTCCGACGTCGAAGCCGCCGCGCAAGGGCAATGGCGCGCCAGCGACGCCTATAAGACAACGGAAATCACCGACAAGCCCAAGTTTTATTGCGTCTCGATGCTGCCGTACCCGTCGGGCAAGCTGCACATGGGCCACGTGCGCAACTATACGATCAACGACGTGATGTACCGCTATCTGCGGATGAACGGCAACAACGTGCTGATGCCGATGGGTTGGGACGCGTTCGGTATGCCGGCGGAAAACGCCGCGATCGCCAACAACGTGCCGCCCGCCAAGTGGACGTACGACAACATCGCGTACATGAAGAAGCAGATGCAGGCGATGGGCCTCGCCATCGACTGGTCGCGCGAAGTCGCCACCTGCAGCCCCGATTACTACAAGTGGAACCAGTGGCTGTTCCTGAAGATGCTCGAAAAGGGCATTGCGTACAAGAAGACCGGTACGGTGAACTGGGACCCGGTCGACCAGACCGTGCTCGCCAACGAACAGGTGATCGACGGGCGCGGCTGGCGCTCCGGCGCTCTGGTCGAAAAGCGCGAGATCCCGATGTACTACATGCGGATCACGCAGTACGCCGACGAACTGCTGAACGACCTCGAAGGCCTTGGCTGGCCCGAGCGCGTGAAGGTCATGCAGCAGAACTGGATCGGCAAGAGCTTCGGCGTGAACTTCGGCTTCCCGTATGAGATCGACGGCGAGCAGAAAGTGCTGCGCGTCTTCACCACGCGCGCCGATACGATCATGGGCGTGACCTTCTGTGCAGTCGCGGCCGAGCATCCGCTCGCCACGCGTCTGGCGCAAGACAAGCCGGAACTGCAGGCGTTCATCGAAGAATGCAAGCGCGGCGGTGTCGCCGAGGCCGACGTTGCAACGATGGAAAAGAAGGGCATGGCCACCGGCTTCTACGTCACGCATCCGCTGACGCAGGAACAGGTCGAGGTGTGGATCGGCAACTACGTGCTGATGAGCTACGGCGAGGGCGCCGTGATGGGCGTGCCGTCGCACGACGAGCGCGATTTCGCTTTCGCGAAGAAGTACGGTCTGCTGATCAGACAGGTGGTGGCGCTCGAAGGCAAGGAATACTCGACCGACGCCTGGCAGGAATGGTATGGCGACAAGGACGGCACGCTGATCAATAGCGGCAAGTACGACGGCATGACTTACACGCAAGCCGTGGATGCGATCGCGAGCGACCTGAAGGATCTGGGCCTTGGCGACAAGCAGGTCACCTACCGTCTGCGCGACTGGGGTGTCTCGCGTCAGCGCTACTGGGGCACGCCGATTCCGATCATCCATTGCCCGACCTGCGGCGACGTGCCGGTGCCCGAGAAGGATCTGCCCGTCGTGCTGCCCGAGGATCTCGTGCCGGACGGCACGGGCAACCCGCTCGCCAAATCCGAAGCGTTCGTGAACTGCACGTGTCCGACGTGTGGCGGCGCCGCGAAGCGCGAAACCGATACGATGGACACCTTCGTCGATTCGTCGTGGTACTTCTATCGCTATGCGTCGCCGGATGCGAAGACCATGGTCGACCAGCGCACCGATTACTGGGCGCCGATGGATCAGTACATCGGCGGCATCGAGCACGCGATCCTGCACTTGCTGTACTCGCGTTTCTGGGCGAAGGTGATGCGCGACATGGGCCTGGTGAATTTCGGCGAACCGGCCAAGAACCTGCTCACGCAGGGCATGGTGCTCAACGAAACCTTCTACCGCGAAAGTGAAGCGGGCAAGAAGACCTGGTACAACCCGGCCGACGTCACCGTGACGCACGACGAAAAGGGCCGTCCGGTCGGCGCCGTGCTGAACTCGGACGGCGAGGCTGTGGTGCTCGGCGGCATCGAGAAGATGTCGAAGTCGAAGAACAACGGCGTCGATCCGCAGGTGCTGATCGACGAGTACGGTGCCGACACGGCGCGTCTGTTTGTGATGTTCGCCTCTCCACCCGAGCAGCAGCTTGAATGGTCGGGTTCCGGCGTGGAAGGTGCGAGCCGCTTCCTGCGCCGCGTTTGGGGCTTTGGCCACGCGAACGAAGCGGCCTTGCGCAAACAGGCTTCGTTCGACGCCGCGCAACTCGGCGAAACGGACAAGGTACTGCGCCGCGAGATCTACAGCGTGCTGAAGCAGGCCGATTTCGATTACCAGCGTTTGCAGTACAACACGGTGGTGTCGGCGGCCATGAAGATGCTCAACGCGCTCGACAGCGCCAAGGGCGCTCACCCCGCCGTGCTGCGCGAATGCTATGGCGTGCTGCTGCGCGTGCTGTACCCGGTTGTGCCGCATGCGACCTATCAGCTGTGGCAGGAACTCGGCTATGCCGACGAATTTGGTACGCTGCTGGACGCGCCCTGGCCGAAGGTCGACGAGAAGGCGCTGGAGCAGGCCGAGATCGAACTCGTGCTGCAGGTGAACGGCAAGGTGCGCGGTGCGGTCACGGTCGCGAAGGACGCCCCGCGCGACGCGATCGAGCAGGCCGCGCTCGCGCACGAGATGTTCGCCAAGTTCAGCGAAGGCAATGCGCCGAAGAAAATCATCGTCGTGCCGGGCCGCCTGGTGAACATCGTCGTTTGACGCCGAAGCTGGCAATAAGCAGGGCGGCGCCGCGAGCCGTGGCGCCATCCGAGTGTGGTACAGCATTTACTGCGAACCAGGAGCCAATGTGACTCGCAGATCGTTTTTGACGCTGGCGTGTGGGGTAATGGTGTTGTCCGCGTGCGGTTTTCAGCTACGCGGTCAGCAGGACTATCCGTTTAAGCGCCTCGCTGTTGCGGGCGCGCCGGCCCCGTTCCTCGGCCGTTTGACTCGAATGGTTCAAGGCGGCAGCGACACGGTAATCGTCAAAGCGGTGTCGAACGCGGATGCCGTTCTGCATGTTTCCGAGGTTCGTGGCAACAGCGTGCTGACGATGAATTCTCTCGGCGTCGTCGAAGAATATGAAGTCACCTACACGCTGCTCTACTCGCTCAACGGCACGGACGGAACGGTACTGATTCCGCAAAGCGCGATCGAGCTGAACCGCGCCATGACTTACAGCGATGAGTTCACGCAGGCGAAAATGGCCGAAGCGGATCTCCTGTACGCGGACATGCAAAGTGACGCCGTCGATCAGTTGATCCGCCGTCTGGGTGTCGTGCATTCGCTGCATCCGGCGCCGGGCCAAGGCGCGCCTGCCGTTGCGCCGCGCGTGCCGTTGCCGCCGCCGCCGCTTTGAGCGGCACCTTGCACGGACGTGTTTTGCCAATCCTGTTGATCCGTAGCCATGCAACTGCGACTTGACGCGCTCGAAGCGCACCTCGCGAAGGGACTCGCCGACCTGTACGTCGTGTACGGCGACGAGCACCTGCTCGCGCAGGAAGCGGGCGACCGGATCCGCGCGGCCGCGCGTTCGGCCGGCTACACCGATCGCTCGGTGTTCACGGTGGAGCGTGGCTTCGACTGGAGTTCGCTGCTGGGTGCGAGCCAGTCGATGTCGCTGTTCGGCGACAAGCAGCTCGTCGAGCTGCGGATTCCATCTGGCAAGCCGGGCAAGGAAGGCGCGGATGCGTTGAAGTCGCTCGCTGACGCGGTGAATTCCGATGTCCTGACGATGATCACGCTGCCTCGTCTCGATGCGGCAACGCAGAAGTCCGGCTGGTTTACTGCGTTGGCCGAGGCGGGTGTGGCGCTGAAGATCGATCCGGTGGAGCGGGCGCAGTTGCCCAACTGGGTCGGCCAGCGGCTGTCGCAGCAGGGGCAGCGTGTGGCTGCCGGCGAGGAAGGGCGGCGCGCCTTGCAGTTTATTGCGGAGCGCGTGGAAGGCAATCTGCTTGCTGCGCATCAGGAAATTCAGAAGCTCGGGTTGCTCTATCCGGCCGGGGCGTTGAGTCTCGAGCAGGTGCAGGACGCTGTGTTGAACGTCGCGCGCTATGACGTCTTCAAGCTGAACGAGGCGATGCTGGCGGGCGACGTGGGACGGCTTGCCCGCATGCTCGACGGCTTGCGCGGCGAAGGCGAGGCGGCGGTGCTGGTGCTGTGGGCCGTTGTCGAGGAAGTGCGGACGCTTTTGCGCATCAAACGCGGCGTGGCGGCGGGCAAGCCGCTTGCGATGCTGGTGCGCGAAAACCGCGTGTGGGGGCCGCGTGAGCGGCTGATCGGCCCGGCTTTGTCGCGCGTAACCGAAGCGGCGCTGGAGAAGGCGCTCGCGCTCGCGGCGAAGCTCGATCGCCAGGTCAAGGGGCTGTCCGGCGGCACGCCTGGCAATCATCGCAATGACCCACCGCCCGACCCATGGGATGGGCTGTTCGAACTGGCGATGACAGTCGCTGCGGCGGCGAAGGCGACGGCTGCGCCAATCGGGTCGCCTGGCAGGCCACGACCGCCAGCCACGCCGGTGCGCAGGCCGGTCTGAACAGAGCGCACGCCTGCAGGCTGCGTTTTGACGCTGGTCTGACTGTGAGCGCGCAGCAACCACTCTGATCGGCCCCGTTGGCTACGCATCCGGCAAGCCGCCGCAACCAGACTTACAATCGTTTGATCTTTCGCTAATTCTGCCTGTCCACCGCGTACCGAAGACGCGGACGGACATCACGAGAATCACCATGAATATCGACCAGTACATGACCGACCTCGGCCGCCGCGCCCGGCACGCTTCGCGTGCGATGGCGCGGGCGTCGACGGCAGCGAAAAACACCGCGCTCGAGGCAGTGGCCCGCGCGATCGAACGTGAGTCGGCGCAGCTGAAAGAGGCCAATGCACGCGACGTTGCACGCGCACGCGAGAAAGGGCACGACGCTGCGTTTATCGACCGTCTCACCTTGTCGGACAAGGCGCTGAAGACGATGGTCGAAGGCCTGCGCCAGGTCGCGGCGCTACCGGATCAGATCGGTGAGATCAGCAACCTCAAATACCGTCCAAGCGGCATCCAGGTCGGGCAGATGCGCGTGCCGCTAGGCGTAATCGGCATCATCTACGAATCGCGGCCGAATGTGACGATCGACGCCGCCGCGTTGTGTCTGAAGTCAGGCAACGCAACGATTCTGCGCGGTGGTTCGGAAGCGCTCGAATGCAATACCGCGCTGGCGAAGCTGATTGGCGAAGGCCTCGAGATGGCCGGTTTGCCGCAGGATGCCGTGCAGGTAGTGGCGACTTCGGATCGCGCTGCCGTGGGTGCGCTGATCACGATGACGGAATACGTCGACGTGATCGTGCCGCGCGGCGGCAAGAGCCTGATCGCACGCCTGATGGAAGAAGCGCGCGTGCCGATGATCAAGCACCTCGACGGAATCTGCCACGTGTACGTCGACGACCGTGCGGACATCACCAAGGCAATGACCGTGTGCGACAACGCGAAGACGCACCGCTACGGCACCTGCAACACGATGGAAACGCTACTGGTGGCGCGTGGCATTGCGCATCAAGTGCTACCGCAGCTTGGGCGCCTGTATCGCGTCAAGGAAGTCGAACTGCGCGTCGATCCGGCAGCGCGCGAGGTACTCGAAGCGGCGGGCGTCGGCCCGCTCGTCGATGCAACCGAGGAAGACTGGAGCACCGAATATCTCGCACCGGTGCTGGCGATCAAGGTGGTCGACGACCTCGATGCGGCGATCGAGCACATCAACACCTACAGTTCCGCGCACACCGATGCGATCGTCACCGAAGACCACGACCGCGCGATGCGTTTCCTGCGCGAAGTGGATTCGGCGAGCGTGATGGTCAACGCATCGACGCGCTTTGCCGATGGCTTCGAATTTGGCCTTGGCGCAGAAATCGGCATTTCGAACGACAAGCTGCACGCGCGCGGGCCGGTGGGACTGGAAGGGCTGACGTCGCTGAAGTACGTTGTGCTCGGGCACGGCGAAGGCCGTCAGTAACCCTCGGCGCGCTGATGGGCGCGCGATCAACAACGCCAACTCGACGCAAGAGGACCGCCAATGCTTCTGGTAAAAACGTTTCACATCGTTCTGATTGCTTCCTGGTTTGCCGGCCTGTTCTACTTGCCGCGCATCTTCGTCAATCTGGCGATGGAAACGGAACCGGCCGCCACGGCACGCCTGCTGATCATGGCGAGGAAGCTTTATCGCTTTATGAGCTTCATTGCAGTTCCCGCGCTCGCCTGTGGGCTGTGGCTGTGGCTGGTGGTCGGCATTGGGCGTGGGCAGGGCTGGATGCACGCGAAGCTCACCGTCGTCGTGCTGCTGATCGTCTATCACTTCTATTGCGGACGTTTGCTGGCGACGTTCGAACGGGGTGAGAACCGTCGTACGCATAAGTGGTATCGGATGTTCAATGAACTGCCCGTGCTGGGGATGCTGGCGGCGGTGGCGTTGGTGGTTTTAAAGCCGTTTTAAAAATAATCGGAATTCTTCTAAGAGAACCGATGCGGTAAATCTTCATCAATTGCGGCAACCCGGTATCAATTCATAAATGCCGGGTTAAAGCGTCCTTTTGGCATCTCGAGATTCGTTCGGATGCTATCCATCGGTACGCACTTCTAATATTCAGCCTGTGACGATACGGTCCCCGTCTCCAACGCGGAGGCAAGGATTTGCCCATCCTGTGTCACGTTCTATGCGATTTAAATAAGAGTTATGCAATCGACATAACTTGCTGTGTCTATTTAACGGATTTAAGACTGGTCCGATGTCGACCGGATACTCAGATCAATAACGTAGATTTCCTGGTCTGGACCTCAATTCTGTTTTGCCACTCGACATACTGTTCTCGTTTCCTTTGACCGTGAGCGGTGACTGTTGAACGAGTTGACCCCGGCCAGCGCGTCGCGTGTTCGCTGCAAGCGCGCACGTTTCTGCGAATTGAAATCTGTGTATCTAATGGGGACAACTTAATGAATAAAATATCTCGGTCAATGTGGAACGACGTCACGTGCGCATGGACAGCAGCTTCAAAATTTATTCGCGCCTCTGCGAAAAAATCCTCTGTAAAGAATGGTGTTATTTCACTGGTTGCGGCCGGGTTTCTTTCTGCCGGAACAGCGTATGCGGCGGCGGCTCCCGTTGCGGTTTTTAATGACGCTACCGACGATACCTGTGCCGCGGTGAACGATGGAATTCCAGGCGGCGGTACCACTACCGCTCTGACTTCGCCGGCCTGCCAGGCGACCATCGGCAACAAGAGCAGTTCCCAAACTGCGCTCGCCAGCAATACGTCTCTCAACCTCATCTCGAACTCATCTGGCCTGATTGCCAGAGGTGGCCTGGAGATTTTCGGCGACGGCGTTTCTGCCGGGTCTCCCGTTGCGTACCTTCATGGTCAGCTCAGCCTGTTTAGCAATGGCACAACCTCGGGCACCGCGAACAAGATTATTGGTGTGGCGGCGGGCACGGTGTCGGCGGCTAGCACGGACGCCGTGAACGGCAGCCAACTGTACGGCGTTTCGCAAAGCGTCGCGGGTGCATTGGGCGGCAACTCGACTGTGAATCCGGATGGTTCGGTCGCGAGACCGCAATACGACATCGGAGGCAGCACGTTCTATACCGTCGGCGATGCGCTGAATAATCTGGACGGCCGCACAGCGCAGAATACCGACAGCATCGCGAATATCAACAGCATCCTGAACAACATCGGCGGTGGCTCGGGCATCATGTATTTCCACTCGAACTCGACGCTGGTGGATTCGCAGGCAACGGGGGTGGATTCAGTGGCGATCGGCGGCAACGCGCGGGCCTGGGACGAGGGCTCGGTCGCCTTGGGCGCGAACTCGGTGGCGAATCGTCCGAATTCGGTGTCGGTTGGCTCAGTGGGCAAGGAACGGCAGATCACCAACGTCGCAGCCGGTACGGCCGATACCGACGCGGTAAACGTATCGCAGTTGAAGGCGGCTGGTCTCGTGGACGAGAATGGCAACGCAAATGCCGCGGTCATTTACGATCATAACGCCGACGGTTCGGTCGACTACGGTAGCGTGACAATGGGCGGCGGCGCCTCGGGCGGCACGACCATCCACAACGTGGCGGCAGGTGTGGCCGATACCGACGCAGTGAATGTCGCCCAGATGAACGCGGCGCTCGGCGCCGTGGCGAATGTCGCGGTCAATGCCACGAATCCGCTTTTTACGGCGAGCGGTGATCGCAATGCGGAAGCAGCAATGGCAAGCGGCACGCATGCTACGGCGATGGGCGCCAACGCATCGGCTGCGGGTGTCAATGCGGTTGCAGTGGGTGCAGGCTCGGCCGCGCAGGCTGACAACTCGGTCGCGCTAGGTGCGAACTCGGTGGCCGACCGTGCCAACTCGGTGTCGGTGGGTGCGGTGGGTAGTGAACGCCAGTTGACGAATGTTGCGGCCGGGCAGCAGGGCACCGACGCGGTCAACGTGGACCAGTTGAACGCGGCCACAACGCAGGCGAATAGCTACACGGACAGTCGCATCGCGGGTGTGCAAAACTCGATCAACGAAGTCGCGAAGAATGCCTATGCCGGCGTAGCCGCCGCTATGGCCATGCCGAACATGACGCCGTCGGGTCCGGGCAGGACGGTCGTCGCGGCTGGTGGCGGAACATACAAGGGCGCATCGGCGGCCGCGGCGGGTGTTACCTATCGTTCGCTGAGCGGCCATTGGCTTGCAAACGGCGCGGTGTCTGTGACGTCGACCGGCGACGCGGGCGTGCGCGCTCAGGTCGGTTACGAGTTCTGAGGTGGTTGCCTTGGATAGCGCACGGTAGCTGAGCTGAAATCCCCGGTGGCCGGAAGGTCACCACAAGTGAGGGGATTATCGTTCCCACCCTGCATGCGAGTCGCGCTGCAGGGTGTTTTGTTTCTACGGACCATGCCACGCACGACGCCAAGCGTGACGCTGATCACGTCTGCGGATCGATCCTTCGGCGGTTGATCACTTCCTTTGCCTGCGCCAGTTTCTCCACCAACTCCGGTCCCCGGCTCAACGCTACCCCGACCGCGAGGATGTCGCCGATGGCCAGATGTGAGACGCGCGAGGTCATCGGCGAAAAGATATCCGTATCCTCATCCACATTCGCAAAGAGTCCGACGGTCGCCAGTCGCGCGAGGGGCGAATTGCCATGCGTGATAGCAATCACCTTTGCGCCTGCGGCCAGCGCCGCCTTGACCGCATCGACGATATCGCGTGTGCGTCCCGTGTTCGAAATCGCCACCACGACGTCGCCTTCTCCTAGCAGCGACGCCGACATCAGAAACGTATGCGGGTCCGAATAGGCGACGCTCGGCATGCCGAGCCGGAAGAACTTGTGCTGCACATCGAGTGCTGCGACGCCGGAGCCGCCTGCGCCGTAAAACTCGATCCGCCGCGCTTTGGAGAGCAGTTCGATAGCCGCTGCCACGCTGTCCGACGACAGGTTGTTGCGCACCTGGATCAGTGCGCCGATAGTCCGGTCCAGCACCTTGGCCGCGACGCCGGGTGCCGGCTCGTCGGGCCGAACATCGCGATAGACGACCGGCACCTCCGCCGCGATGCCTTGCGCGAGCCGGATCTTGAACTCCCGAAAGCCCGAAAAGCCGAGCGCATGGCAAAAGCGCGCAATGGTCGGCTGACTCACGCCTGCGCGGGCTGCCACCTCGTTCATCGACAGATCCAGTACTTCGCGCGGCGCTTCGATCACGTAGTCCGCTAACTTCCGCTCGGACGGGCGCAACTGCTCGCGCATCGCTTCCACCTGGGACAGCATCATTGGAAAACTCGCACTATGCTGAAGAATGCGTGGACTATAGCTGATTGCTGAAGATGTACAAAAACTACATTTCGCGCTGTAGGTGTATTCCCTAAGTGATTCGCGTTTTTGGTCTAACGGCTTTGTAGTGGGCGTTTCATGGAATTCCGGGCGATGGAAAATGGAAAGATGGCCGCATTGCGATCGTGTAGTTTTTCTACTAAACTCTCGATGTCGGTCTAATCCGACGTCCCCGCGATCCCCACCTGGCCCCGCGCATGTTCGCCCCAGCCAGCGACGAAGGAGCTTCGATGGTTTCCCCGCATTCGCAATTGCTCAAGGTTACGCAACGCGTGATCGAACGCAGCAAGCCTACCCGCGACGCCTACCTGGCCCGCATCGATAAAGCCCAAGGCAAGTTTCCGGCGCGTGGCGCGCTGTCCTGCGCGAATCTCGCGCACGGCTTTGCCGGCCTCGAGGGTAACGACAAGCTCGTGATCAAGCAGATCCGCGAGCCGAATATCGGCATCGTGTCGTCGTACAACGAGATGCTGTCGGCCCACGCGCCCTTCAAGAATTATCCCGATCTGATCAAGCAGGCCGCCCGTGAAAACGGTGGCGTGGCGCAATTCGCGGGCGGTGTGCCGGCCATGTGCGACGGCGTCACGCAGGGTAACGCGGGCATGGAACTGTCGCTGTTCTCGCGTGAAGTGATTGCGATGAGTACGGCGGTCGCGCTCACGCACAACATGTTCGACGCGGCGCTGTGCCTCGGCATCTGCGACAAGATCGTGCCGGGTCTGCTGATTGGTGCGCTGCAGTTTGGCCACATCCCGACCATCTTCGTGCCGGCTGGCCCGATGACGAGTGGTCTGGGCAACGACGACAAGGCGAAGGTGCGCCAGCAGTTCGCGACCGGTCACTGTGACCGCAGCGCGCTGCTCGAAGCGGAAGCCGCTGCGTATCACAGCCACGGCACCTGCACGTTCTACGGCACGGCCAACAGCAACCAGATGCTGATGGAAGTGATGGGCCTGCATCTGCCGGGTTCGGCATTTGTGCATCCGCACACGCCGCTGCGCGATGCGCTTACGGCGCAAGCTGCGCGTCGCGTGCTCGACCTGACGGTGGAACGCGGCAATTACACCCCGATCGGTCATGTGGTCGACGAGAAGGCGATCGTCAACGGCATCGTTGCATTGCTGGCGACGGGTGGTTCGACCAATCACACGCTGCACCTCGTGGCCATTGCGCGTGCGGCGGGCATCGTGATCGACTGGGACGACTTCGATCAACTGTCGCAGAACGTGCCGCTGCTGGCGAAGATTTATCCGAACGGCAAGGCCGACGTGAACCATTTCCACGCGGCGGGCGGCGTGGCGTTCCTGGTCCGCAATCTGCTGGAAGGGGGCTTGCTGCACGAAGACGTCAACACCGTGGCGGGCAAGGGGCTTCATCACTACACGGAAGAGCCCAAGCTGCTCGACGGCAAGCTGACGTGGGTACCGGGTGTGACGGAGAGCCAGGAAACGGCTGTGCTGCGCGGCATCAAGGAACCGTTCCAGGCTGACGGCGGTCTGCGGCTGATGCAGGGCAAGCTGGGCCGCGGCGTCATCAAGATTTCGGCGGTTGCGGCGCAGCATCGCAAGGTGAAGGCGCCGGCGATCGTGTTCGATTCGCAGGAAGCGGTGCAGGAAGCCTTCGATAAAGGCGAACTGAAGCGCGACTTCGTGGCTGTCGTTCGCTTCCAGGGCGCTCGTGCAAACGGCATGCCCGAGCTGCATCGTTTGACGCCGCTGCTCGGCGTGTTGCAGGATCAGGGTTTCCATGTCGCGCTGGTTACCGATGGACGCATGTCGGGTGCCTCGGGCAAGGTGCCGGCGGTGATCCACGTGTCGCCGGAAGCGCTGCTGGAAGGCCCGATCGGCAAGGTGCGCGATGGCGACATGCTGGTGATCGACGCTGAAGCGGGCGTGCTCGACGTCGAAATCGATGCGGCCGAATGGGCGGCGCGGCCTGAGGCCGTCCCGCAGCATCAGGCGGAAAACGAAGTCGGCTTCGGCCGCGAACTGTTTGGCGTCTTCCGTGCGGCCGCTGCGCCGGCGGAACTGGGCGCTTCGGTATTTGGTCCGATGGTGGGCGAAGTTCACGCAAGCGTTCACCCAAGCCACGAACTGCAGAAACAAGGAGTCTGACTATGACGGCAAAGAAAGTAAGCGACATCGTGCGTCTCGGCCCGGTGATTCCGGTGCTGGCGTTCGACTCGGCGGAACAGGGCGAGAACGTGTCGCGCGCACTGCATGCTGGTGGCGTAAAGGTGCTCGAGATCACGCTGCGTACGGCGGCCGGTCTGGAAGCTATCGAACGCGCGAGCCATCTGGCGGAAGACATCGTCGTCGGCGTCGGCACGATCACGAGGCCGGAGCACTGCGCGCAAGCCAAGAAGGCTGGCGCACAGTTCGGCGTGTCGCCGGGCCTCACGAGGGAGATGCACCAGGCTGCGCAGGATGCCGGCTTACCGCTGCTGCCGGGCGTGATGACGCCGTCCGACATCATCGTCGCGCTGGAACTCGGCTATGAGATCGTCAAATTCTTCCCGGCCCAACAGGCCGGTGGCGTGCCGATGCTGCAGGCCTTCCACGGCCCGTTCCCGGCCCTGAAGTTCTGTCCGACCGGCGGGATTACGGCTGAAACCGCCCCCAATTTCCTCGCACTGCCGAACGTTGTGTGCGTGGGCGGCTCCTGGCTCACGCCGAAGGCCGCACTCGCGGCGCAGAACTGGGATGAAGTCACGCGTCTCGCCCGTGCGGCAAGCGAACTTGCTGCACCGGCGCATTGAGTTCGGACTGAGTCGAACCGAATGATGCTGGAGGTGGGACAGCAAGCACCCGCATCCACGTAAGCAGTAGATGGAGCAGAGAGTGACGTCAGAGTCCGGCTGCATCCGAAGAAGCCTCGCCGCTGCAGCCGTTAAGGCCGCGACGGCGAGGCTTCTTTTTAATCCGCGTGCAGAGTTTCCGCGCGCTCATCCTCAAACAGACAGTAAAATTGGCGTCCACGTGATTACCGGTGACACTGCCGTTTCACGTCAGGCGTAGAGACAGGCAGCGCGAGAAAGTTTGCACCGCGTTTGCAACTAGAACCAACAATGCAAAAGGAGGAGCTCCATGGGAGCTAGCCATGGCAGCTTGCTGCTGATTTACGCGGTGGTCGCCATCGCCGCGTTGATCCTGCTGATTACGCGCTACAAGGTCTATCCGTTCCTCGTCCTGATCATCGTGTCGCTGCTGCTTGGTCTTGTGGCCGGCATGCCGATGGGCACGATCGTCAAGTCGTTCGAGACCGGCAACGGCAACACGCTCGGGCACATTGCGATCGTGGTTGGACTCGGCACCATGCTCGGCAAGATGATGGCCGAATCCGGCGGGGCGGAACGCATTGCGACGACGTTGATTGACAAGTTCGGCGAAAAGCATATTCACTGGGCGATGATGGTCGTGGCGATCATCGTCGGTTTGCCGGTGTTCTTTGAAGTGGGCTTCGTGCTGCTGATTCCGATTGCGTTCAACGTCGCCAAGCGTACCGGCAAGTCGCTGTTGCTGATCGGTTTACCGATGATCGCCGGTTTGTCCGTCGTGCACGGGCTGATTCCGCCGCATCCTGCCGCAATGCTCGCTGTGCAGGCGTATCACGCGGACATTGGCAAGACGATCGTGTTTGGCCTGATCGTGGGTGTGCCCTGTGCGATTGTCGCGGGGCCGCTGTTCGCGCTGCTGGTCAGCCGCTACATCAAGTTGCCCGAGCACAATCCTCTGGCTGCTCAATTTCTCGGCTCGGCTGGCGACGACAAGGCAACGAAGCGTGAGCTGCCGAGCTTTGGCATCACGCTGTTCACGATTTTGCTGCCGGTGATTCTGATGTTGATCGGCAGTTGGGCGGACCTTGTGTTCGCCCCAAAGACCTTGCCGAATGACTTGCTGCATTTCGTCGGCAACTCGGATGTGGCGTTGCTGATCGCGGTGCTCGTCAGCTTCTGGACGTTCGGCGCGAAGCGCGGCTTCAATCGCGAGCAGATCCAAAAGTTCTGCGGAGAGTGTCTGGCGCCGATCGCCGGCATTACACTGATCGTCGGTGCAGGCGGTGGCTTCGGACGTGTGCTGATGGATAGCGGTATTTCGAAGGAAATCGTCAATGCAGCGACTGCGGCGCATCTGTCGCCGCTGGTGTTTGCCTGGTGCGTGGCCGCGCTGATCCGTCTTGCGACGGGATCGGCTACGGTTGCCATGACGACGGCCTGCGGCATCGTCGCGCCTATCGCGGCTGCGGGCGGTGTGCAGGTGCGTCCGGAGTTGCTGGTGCTGGCGACGGGTTCGGGCTCGCTGATTTTCTCGCACGTCAACGACGGCGGATTCTGGTTGATCAAGGAATACTTTGGAATGACGGTGGGACAGACGTTCAAGACGTGGTCGCTGCTCGAAACCATCATTTCCTTGATGGGTTTGGGGTTGACCTTCGCGCTCGCGACGGTCCTGTAAGGAGTATTGAATGATTCTGATCGGAATGGGCGTCTCGGGCGCCGGCAAGACGCGGATCGGCGAGATGCTGGCGGAGCGTCTGCACTGCAGCTTCACCGATGGCGACGCGTTTCATAGCGCGGCCAACAAGGAGAAGATGCACAAAGGCATCCCGCTGACCGACGAAGACCGTTGGCCCTGGCTGAAGACGATTCGTGCGGCGATCGAAGAGAAGCAACGTGCGGGGGAGACGGCGGTGTTCACATGCTCGTCGCTGAAGCGCTCGTATCGCGACGTTCTGCGTGGAGGTGGTGATAGGGACGTGGTGTTTGTCTATCTGAAGGGCTCATACGAGGTGCTGCACGAGCGTCTGGCGACGCGCACCGGACACTTCTTCGATCCTTCGTTGCTGCAAAGCCAGTTGGATACGCTTGAAGAGCCGGGTGCGGATGAGGCAATTACGGTGAGTATCGAGTTGACGCCGGATGAGATCGTGGATGAGGTATTGGTGCAAATGAAGGCGCGTTGATAGTCCGCGTTTCTTCTGCACGTCGCACGAAAAAATGGCGCTCCGAGGAGCGCCATTTTCATCTCTGCGTGCAAGCACGCTAGCGGGTAAAGCTTCGCGGCTTACGCAATCCGCTTGGCCAATTCAATCGCCTTGCCCACATACGAAGCCGGCGTCATGGCCAGCAAGCGTTCCTTCGCATCCGCAGGAATATTCAACCCGCCAATAAACGTCTGCAGCGCCTCGCGCGTAATACCCTTGCCGCGCGTGAGTTCCTTCAACTGCTCGTACGGATTCTCGATGCCGTAACGGCGCATCACGGTTTGCACCGGCTCAGCCAGCACTTCCCAGCAGTTATCCAGATCTTCGTTCAGACGCGCGGGGTTCACTTCGAGCTTGTCCAGACCGCGGATCAACGCGTCATATGCCAAGAGTGAGTAGCCAAACGCCACGCCGATATTGCGCAGCACGGTCGAGTCGGTCAGATCACGCTGCCAGCGCGAGATAGGCAGCTTGTCTGCCAGATGCCGCAACGTTGCATTCGCCAGTCCCAGGTTGCCTTCCGAGTTTTCGAAGTCGATCGGATTGACCTTGTGCGGCATCGTCGACGAACCGATCTCGCCGGCTTTCAGACGTTGCTTGAAGTAGCCGAGCGAGATATAGCCCCACACGTCGCGGTCCAGATCCAGCAGGATCGTGTTGGCGCGCGAGACGGCGTCGAACAGCTCGGCCATATAGTCGTGCGGTTCGATCTGGATCGTGTATGGATTGAACTTGAGCTTCAGACGCTTCTCGACCACTTCGCGCGAAAACGCTTCCCAGTCGAACTCAGGATAGGCGGACAAATGCGCATTGAAGTTGCCCACCGCGCCGTTCATCTTGCCGAGCAGTTCCACGTTTTCGATACGCTCGATCGCGCGCGAGAGACGCGCTGCGACGTTGGCGATTTCCTTGCCGAGCGTGGTCGGGCTGGCCGGTTGGCCGTGCGTGCGCGACAGCAGCGGTTGCGCGGCTTGCGCATGCGCGAGCGCGACGAGACGCGCGTGCACCGAACGCAGCGCCGGCACGATTACGTGCTCACGCGCACCCGCGAGCATCAGGCCGTGCGACGTGTTGTTGATGTCTTCCGAGGTGCAGGCGAAGTGGATGAACTCGCTCGCGCGTTCCAGTTCCGGCTGACCCTTCACCGATTCCTTGAGCCAGTATTCGACGGCCTTCACGTCATGGTTGGTGACGCGCTCGATTTCCTTGATGCGAGCGGCGTCGTGCGCGGTGAAGCGCTCGGCCAGTTGCAGCAGGAATTGCTCGGACGCCGCGGAGAAGCGGGGCACTTCAGCGAAACCGGCCTGCGACAGCGCGATCAGCCAATGGATTTCGACCGTCACGCGATGGCGCATGAACGCGGCTTCCGAAAGCCATTCGCGCAGGGCTTCGGTTTTCGACGCGTAGCGGCCGTCGAGCGGGGAGAGCGCGGTGAGCGCGAACAGGGTATCGGGGCGGGTGTCGGACATGATGGAGGCGTGAGCGCTCGGTGAGCAGATCGGAACGGAGGGAACCCGGAATTTTACCACCGGACGGGCATGCTCCTGATTCGCCGGCCTATTGCCCCTAACACCGGCTATTGCGTCAAACGTCGCGGCGCCGGCATCGCCCCGCTAGAATGCTGACTTCTCCTCCCCTGCCGGCCGCACGCTCCGCATGGAACTGAAATGGCTCGAAGACTTCGTTTCACTTGCGGAAACCCGCAGCTTTAGCCGTTCTGCGGAGTTGCGGCACGTCACGCAACCCGCGTTTTCACGCCGTATTCAGGCGCTCGAAGCGTGGCTCGGCACGGAACTGATCGATCGTTCGGTTTATCCGACGCGGCTCACGGCCGCGGGCCAGGTGTTCTACGAGCAGGCCTTGGCGATGCTCTCGCAGTTCCACGAAGCACGTACGCTGTTGCGCGGACACACGGCGACGCCTGCTGCGACGATCGAGTTCGCGGTGCCGCATACGCTCTCGCTCACGTACTTTCCGCGCTGGTTGCAACGCATCGAGGCGCAGTTAGGTCCCGTGCATACCCGCCTGCGCGCGCTTAACGTGCACGACGCGGTGCTCTCGCTGGTGGAAGGCGGCTGCGATCTGGTGATGGGCTACCATCATCCGAGCCAACCCGTAGCGCTTGACCCCGCGCGTTACGACATGCTCACGCTTGGCATCGAGCCGATCAGTCCGTTCTCCGCTCCGGGCCGTGCGGGTCGTCCGCGCTACACGTTGCCGGGCACACCTGACGAGCCAGCACCTTATCTGTCGTACACGCCGAACGCGTACCTTGGCCGCATGACGGAGGTGATCATCGCCAATGCGCCGACGCGTCTGTCGCTGGACCGTCTTTACGAAACCGACATGGCCGAGGGACTCAAGGCGATGGCGCTGGCTGGCCACGGCATTGCCTTTTTGCCGCATAGTGCGGTGGAAGATGCAGTTGCCGAGGGCAAGCTGATCCGCCTCGACCGTGCAACGCGCGGCACCGTGGAAGGACAGTTCACATTGACCATGGAAATTCGTCTGTATCGCGACAAGCTCGCGGTGCAGGGCGACGATGCGCGTCACGTGCTGGCGCGCAAGCTCTGGGACACGGTCACCGGCGAACTCGCTCAGGACGCGGTGTAAGCTCGCCGCAAGCCCATCACGTGCGCTATGTGCGGCGAGACGCTCGTCATTGCGACGGCGTATTGTTACGCTCTGCGCGACAGGTTTTTGCGGAATTTCAACGTTATGCATGAAAGACATAACGGGATGACCAAACGGCATTGGATTTCAAATTGGCGTTTTTCGACAATGTCGTCATTCGGTCAAAACGCTTGGAGCGTTCATGTCATCCCAACCGCAGTCCGCATCGTCGTTGCAATCCGTCCCGTCCTATCTGAATAGCGATAACCTCGGCCCTTGGGGCAACTATCTTCGCCAGGTCGACCGCGTCGCACCGTATCTCGGCTCGCTGTCGCGCTGGCTCGAAACCCTCAAGCGTCCGAAGCGCATTCTCATCGTCGACGTCCCTATCGAACTCGATAACGGCACCGTGGCTCACTTCGAAGGCTATCGCGTGCAGCACAACGTGTCGCGCGGTCCGGGTAAGGGTGGCGTGCGTTATCACCAGGACGTGACGCTGTCGGAAGTGATGGCACTGTCCGCGTGGATGTCGGTCAAGAACGCAGCTGTGAACGTGCCGTACGGCGGCGCCAAGGGGGGTATCCGTGTCGATCCGCGCACGCTCTCGCGTGGTGAGCTCGAGCGCGTCACGCGCCGCTATACCAGCGAAATCGGCATCATCATCGGACCGAATACCGACATCCCCGCGCCGGACGTGAACACGAACGAGCAGATCATGGCGTGGATGATGGACACGTACTCCATGAACCAGGGCCAAACGGCCACCGGCGTCGTGACCGGCAAGCCGATCGCACTCGGTGGTTCGCTGGGCCGTCGTGAAGCAACTGGGCGGGGTGTGTTCGTGGTCGCTGCGGAAGCGGCACGCCGTATCGGTGTCGATATTGAAGGCGCACGCATCGCCGTGCAGGGCTTCGGTAATGTGGGCGGCATCGCCGCACGCCTGTTCCAGGAAGCCGGCGCGAAGGTCGTGGCGGTGCAGGATCACACGGGCACGATCTTCAAATCGACGGGTATCGACGCCGTGGCGCTGTTTGCGTACGTGGCGAAGAATGGCGGCGTGGGTGGCTTCCCTGAAGCGGACACGATCGCGAACGAAGATTTCTGGACCGTTGAGTCGGACATCCTGATCCCGGCCGCTTTGGAAAACCAGATCACCGAGAAGAACGCCGGCAAGATCAGGACGAAGATCGTCGTGGAAGGTGCAAACGGCCCGACCACCACCGCGGCGGACGACATCCTGCACGACAAGGGCATCCTCGTGATCCCGGACGTGGTGGCGAATGCCGGTGGCGTGACCGTGTCGTACTTCGAATGGGTGCAGGATTTCTCAAGCTTCTTCTGGACCGAGGACGAGATCAACCAGCGTCTCGAACGCGTGATGCGCGAAGCGTTTGCCGCGGTGTGGCAAGTGTCGAGCGAGCAGAAGGTTTCGGTACGTACTGCAGCGTTTATCGTCGCCTGTAAGCGCATCCTCGAAGCACGCGAACTGCGTGGCCTGTATCCCTGATCGGACAGTATCCCTTTCCCCTGTCACGCGGCCGATGCACACGGCCGCGGGTCTCCTCGACGGGCGGCATCGTAATGATGCCGTCCGTTTTTTTGTTGATGCATTGCCCTGGCGCATGCAACCGGGTACGCCCGAAGGGCCTGGCAAGGTACCCTGTAATGCCTTGTGCTACAGGAATAGTGTCAATTCAATTACAGTTGAACAGATACGGTTCCTTGCCGGGCTTTGCAGGGGACCGGAGTAAGCTAGGCGCTCAAAGCGCTAGCTCTGGTCGAGAGGAGATCACCTATGAAGGTCAGGAAGGCTGCGCTGCTGGTCGCGACACTCGGACTGTTCGCAGGGGGCGCGCACGCTCAGGAGGCCGGTACATTAAAGAAGATCAAGGACACGGGCGTTATTTCTCTCGGGTACCGCGAATCGTCGATTCCGTTTTCGTACTACGACGAACAGCAGAACGTCATTGGTTACTCGCACGAATTCATGATGAAGATCGTGGACGCGGTCAAGCAGAAACTCAACACGCCTGACCTGAAGACCAAACTGACTCCGGTCACGCCGCAAAACCGCATCCCGCTGGTGCAGAACGGCACCGTCGACCTCGAATGCGGCTCGACCACCAACAACATGGAACGCGAGCAGCAGGTCACGTTTTCAAACACCATCTTCGTGATCGGAACCCGCCTGATGACCCGCAAGGATTCGGGCATCAAGGACTGGCTGGACCTCAAGGGCAAGACGGTTGTGACGACGGCCGGCACCACCTCCGAGCGGCTCTTGCGCAGGATGAACCAGGACAAGGGCATGGGGATGAACATCATCAGCGCGAAGGATCACGAGGAGGCGTTCCAGGCGCTCGCCAGCGGCCGCGCCTCCGCATTCATGATGGACGACGCGCTGCTCGCCGGTGAGCGCGCGAAGTCGGGCCATCCAGCTGAATTCGTGATCCTCGGCGCGCCGCAGTCGGAAGAAGCGTACGGCTGCATGATGCGCAAGAACGACCCCGAGTTCAAGAAAGTGGTGGACGGAGCAATTGCGAAGATAGAGACCTCGGGCGAGGCGGACCAGATCTACCAGAAATGGTTCGAATCGCCGATTCCACCCAAAGGCCTGAACCTGAACTTCCCCGAAAGCGACGCCATCAGGGCGCTTTTCAAAAGTCCGAACGACAAGCCTATCGACTAGCCGGGCATCCGTGCCGGGATGCCATCTCCCAGCCTTTTCCTTACGAACGCGAATATTGGCGACCGTGACGGCACGAATGTCGAAATGGTACTGTTCCCGGGTGCGCGTTATTCTGCGGTCCGTGGGACCGCGTCGAGCCTCGTCAAAGGTCTACAGAAAAAGGTTGCGAGATGATTTCTATCAAAGACGTTTCGAAGTGGTACGGTCAGTTCCAGGTACTGACCAACTGCTCGACGGAAGTCAAAAAGGGTGAAGTGGTGGTGGTGTGCGGCCCGTCGGGCTCGGGCAAGTCGACGCTGATCAAGACGGTCAACGGCCTCGAACCGTTCCAGAAAGGCGAGATCACCATTGACGGTCAATCGGTCGGCGACAAGAAGACCAATCTGTCGAAGCTGCGCGCGAAAGTCGGCATGGTGTTCCAGCATTTCGAACTGTTCCCGCATCTCTCGATCACAGAAAATCTGACGCTCGCGCAGATCAAGGTGCTGGGCCGCTCGAAGGACGAAGCGGCCGCGAAGGCGTTGAAGCTGCTGGAGCGTGTCGGACTGCGCGCGCATGCGGACAAGTTTCCGGGGCAATTGTCGGGCGGTCAGCAGCAGCGTGTGGCGATTGCCCGCGCGCTCTCAATGGACCCGATCGCGATGTTGTTCGACGAACCCACCTCGGCGCTCGACCCCGAGATGATCAACGAAGTGCTCGACGTGATGGTCGAGCTTGCGCAGGAAGGCATGACGATGATGTGCGTCACGCACGAAATGGGCTTCGCCAAGAAGGTCGCGCACCGCGTGATCTTCATGGACAAGGGCTTGATCGTCGAAGACGATCGTAAGGAGGACTTCTTTGCCAATCCGAAGTCGGATCGGGCGAAGGATTTTCTGGCGAAGATCCTGCACTGATGCGCTGAGCGCGAGCGCCGGTTAAACGGCTGTTCGTTTGGCTCAGGACTCGAAGGCTGCGGCGTCGTCCGCGGCTTCGACGTCGAGCGTGACGGATTCGAGCGATGGCGTGGGATGGATGGACGCAGTCGCCATCGCGGCCGAAGCCGACGCATCCAGCGCCGGATTGCGTAGCTTCTCGAGCACACACGGCGGTACCGGCACATTCACGCGGCCCACGACTTCGCCGTGCTGGAACATCAACAGATCGCCGGGCTTGAACGCGGTCCACACTTCATTGTCGGTCAGTGGCGCGGTGGCGATGACCGCGACGCGGTCTTCCGGCGTGGTGTACTTGGCGAAATCGATCGACACGTCCGCGTCGACCAGATGCGCGGTCGAGAACGGCCAGCGGCGCACGATGTAGTGCAGGTTGGTCGAGCAATGCGCGAACAACGCCTGTCCGTTGGACATCAAAAAGTTAAATACCCCGAACTGTGTAATCTCGCGCGTAAGCGTGCCGAGCGCTTCAAACAGTTCGTTGAGCGGAGGCTGCGTGCTCGGGAAAGCCTTACGCAATCCTTGCAGCAACGCGCAGAAGGCGAGTTCGCTGTCGGTGGTGCCGACCGGCTGGTAGACACCGGTCAGAAACGGCGAATAGTTATTCAGGTCGCCGTTGTGCGCGAAGATCCAGTGACGGCCCCACAGTTCGCGCATGAACGGGTGGCAGTTCTCCAGCTGGATATGGCCTTGCGTCGCTTTGCGAATATGCGCGATGGTGTTCTTCGATTTGATCGGGTAGCGCTTGACCATCTCGGCGATCGGCGAGGTGGCCGACGATTGATGGTCGATGAAGAGCCGGCAAGCCTTGTCTTCGAAGAAGGCGATGCCCCAGCCGTCCGCGTGATGATCCGTGACGCCGCCGCGCGCGGCAAAGCCGGTGAACGAGAACGTAACGTCCGTCGGCGCGGCGCAGTTCATTCCGAGGAGTTGGCACATAGTACTGAAGCGGAGCGTCTTAACGGGGTGAACCGTTACAATGATGATTTCCAAGCATATCACCGAGCCAGGCGCGTCAAATAGCTAAATTGATCTATGTATAGGCCGTAACTTGCGGTTTGTTCACGTCAATCCTGTTGCGCCGGGCAGGTCAACTTCACGCCATGACTGCCTCCTCAGCCTCTTCCGCTTCCCCCAATTCCCTGACGCTCGCCCGTCCCGACGACTGGCATCTGCATGTGCGCGACGGCGCCATGCTGGCAGCGGTCCTGCCGCACACCGCACGCCAGTTCGGCCGCGCGATCATCATGCCGAACCTGAAGCCGCCCGTGACGACCATGGCGATGGCGCAGGCCTATCGCGAGCGCATCGTCGCGGCGATTCCGGCCGGCGTGAAGTTCGAGCCGCTAATGACGCTGTACCTCACCGACAACACTCCGCCCGACGAGATTCGCCGCGCGCGTGAAAGCGGCTTCGTGCATGGTGTGAAGCTGTATCCGGCGGGTGCTACAACGAATTCGGATGCGGGCGTGACCGACATCATGAAGTGCGCGAAGACGCTCGAAGTCATGCAGGAAACCGGCATGCCGCTGCTGGTGCATGGCGAAGTGACGGATTCGTCGATTGATCTGTTTGACCGCGAGAAGGTGTTTATCGACCGGGTGATGACGCCGCTGCGCCGTGCGTTTCCGGCGCTGAAGGTGGTGTTCGAGCACATCACGACGAAAGACGCGGTGGACTACATCCGCGAGGCTGGCGTGGCGCCGGGGCTGCTGGGTGCGACGATTACCGCGCATCATCTGCTGTACAACCGCAACGCGATCTTCCAGGGCGGTATTCGTCCGCATTACTACTGTCTGCCGGTGCTCAAGCGTGAGACGCATCGCGTGGCGCTGGTTGAGGCGGCCACGTCGGGTAATCCGCGCTTTTTTCTCGGCACGGATAGCGCGCCGCATCCGAAGGGGCTGAAGGAGCATGCGTGCGGCTGTGCTGGATGCTATACGGCGCTGCATGCGCTTGAGCTGTATGCGGAAGCGTTCGATCAGGTTGGCGCGCTTGATAAGCTGGAAGGATTTGCCAGCTTTTTCGGCGCGGATTTCTACGGTTTGCCGCGTGCCAGCGAGCAGGTCACGCTGCGCCGTGAGCAATGGACGCTGCCGGCTGAGGTGGCAGTTGGCGATACGCCGGTTGTGCCGTTGCGCGGTGGGGAGCCGATTGGTTGGCGGTTGATTTAAGGTTGGGATGGGGACGGTGGTGACCGCACCCGCATCTGCACGCGCCGGTGCCAACGAGGCTGCGCAAGCCCGCAAACCGGGCTTCGCCGATATCGACTGGTCGCTGCCGTGGTTCGCTCAGTTTGCCGGACGTGGCGTGCGCTGGCAGCAGGCAGCGTTGATGAGCTACGCCGCGCTGCTCGCGGAAATGAATGCCGATGCGCAGCAGTCCGGCCAGACCACGGGCCGCGGTCAACGGCTCGCGTTCATCGCCCAGGACGACCTACCACCGGGCGGAGCTTACGAGGCGCATATCGCTTCGACCGGCTGCGTGCCGACTCGCCATAATCTGCATGATTTTTTCAACGCGTCGGTCTGGTTTGCGTTTCCTCGGACCAAGGCGGCGCTGAACACGCGGCAGTCCACAGCGATAGATTCGCTGGGCGTCGGTCCGACGCGCGGCGGCGTGCGGGACGCGCTGACCTTGTTCGACGAGAACGCACTGTTGTTCGCATGCGCCGACCCGGCGCTGAGCAGCGCACTGCGCGGCTTCGACTGGTCGACGCTATTGGTCGCCAACCGCACAGCGTGGAGCACGCGTTGCGAGGTGCGTTGCTTTGGCCACGCGCTGCTGGAGAAACTGATCGCGCCATATAAGGCGTGCACCGGCCACGCATGGATCGTCGACGTTCCGGCCGAGTATTTCTCCTGGCCGAGGGCGTCCCGCGATGCGTGGCTCGACGAGGCGATTAGCACGGCTCTGTTGTCCACCGAGGAACTGACGAGCCGTCTGTTCGCGCCGCTTCCGGTGCTGGGTATCCCCGGCTGGTGGCCCGAAAACGAAGCGCCATCTTTCTATGACGATCCCGCTGTGTTTCGCGCGGGGCGCCGGGTCCGGTAACCCAAAAAACCGCACGATCATCGATCCAGGCCGCGCTCAATCGGCTTCCTGCATGTCGAAATCGCCGCACGTCTGCTTCATCCGCTCAAAGCCGTCGCCACCACTAATGTTAAAATGCCGCCAGCAAAGCAGGCTAGGCAGTCGCGGCCTCTGCGGCTTCGGCCAACGAGGGCGAGGAAAGTCCGGACTCCATAGGGCAGGGTGATGGCTAACGGCCATCCGTGGCAACACGCGGAACAGGGCAACAGAAAGCAAACCGCCGATGGCCCGGCGCAAGCCGGGATCAGGTAAGGGTGAAACGGTGCGGTAAGAGCGCACCGCGGCTGCTGCGAGGCAGACCGGCACGGTAACCTCCACCCGGAGCAATTCCAAGTAGGCAGGCTAGCATCTTCGAGATGCAGGATGGGGCCCCCGTCACGTCTGCGGGTAGGAAGCTTGAGCGCGCCAGTAATGGCGCGTCTAGAGGAATGACTGCCACGCGCGCGGCGCTTCGGCGCGGCGTGTGCACAGAATCCGGCTTATCGGCCTGCTTTGCCGCTGAATAGAAAAATGCCGGTATCCGTGAGGATGCCGGCATTTCCTTTTGGTGCTCTTCGGTGCTTTGCGTTGTCGCCCGATTCAGCCCGCGACGATATCGAACGAGTGCGTCAGTTCAGCAGTCTTGGCGATCATGATCGACGCTGAGCAGTACTTGTCGTGCGACAGGTTGATCGCCCGTTCGACGGTGGCCGGATTCAGGTTCTTGCCGGTCACGGTGAAGTGAAAGTGAACCTTCGTGAACACCTTCGGATCTTCGCTGGCTCGCTCGGCTTTCAAGGTCACCGAGCATCCGGCGATTTCCTGGCGGCTCTTCTTCAGGATCATCACCACGTCGTACGCGGTGCAACCGCCGGTGCCGAGCAGCACCATTTCCATGGGCCGCGGGGCCAGATTGCGGCCGCCACCTTCGGGCGCGCCGTCCATGGCGACGAGGTGGCCGCTACCCGTTTCGGCGGCGAACGCCATGCCGTCTTGCCCCATCCAGCTTACTTTGCATTCCATCCCTGTACCCCAACTCGCATAACTTGTATTCGAAATGCCATTGTAGCCCGAGGCCTGCGCGTTCGCCCGAGGGCACTCGAGCACGCCTTTATGCTCGTTGGCACTTTGTGTGCTGCGGTGCGGCATGGTTCGGCGGTCGGGGATTGCCCTGATCCGGTTAGGGGTTTTACTCTACTTTTTCACACCGGAAACCGCGCCAGATTGAGGCTATATATTTGATCTTAAAGAAGATTGCAGGCTAGTTGAGGGGTCATGGCGACAACCACATTATGAAATCGCATTTCGCAATGCAAATATTCTTGCGTCGCACAAGGTCGGCTCATATAATCGTTTTCATTGGTTGCCGCAGTCAGACAACCTCCGCATGTCTCCTCCACCCTCCTCCTTTGGTGGATTAAACCCGAACCGCTCGTTCGGGTTTTTTTTCGCCTGCTCGCCGGTCGCCTCAAATTTTGACCTGAGGCCGGAATTTCCTTTATAATCCAAGGCTTTTCCGCATTCGTGCCCGCGGAGGAAGAACAGGGAGAGCCTGCACGCGCCTCGATGCGCACATTACAAGCAGGAAAAAAACACTGGGCGCAGAAATTATTTTTGGATCGATCATGAAGACATTTTCCGCAAAAGCCCATGAGGTTACGCGCGAATGGTACGTGATTGACGCGACGGATAAGGTTCTCGGGCGTGTCGCCAGCGAAGTGGCACACCGTCTTCGCGGCAAACACAAGCCAGAATTCACTCCGCACGTCGACACCGGTGATTTCATCATCGTTATCAACGCCGGCAAGCTCCGTGTGACGGGCAACAAGTCCACGGACAAGAAGTACTACCGTCACTCGGGTTACCCGGGCGGTATTTATGAAACGACGTTCGGCAAGATGCAGGAACGCTTCCCGGGCCGTGCGCTCGAGAAAGCGGTCAAAGGCATGCTGCCGAAGGGCCCGCTCGGCTACGCGATGATCAAGAAGCTGAAGGTCTACGCTGAAGCAACGCATCCGCATTCGGCACAACAGCCGAAAGCGCTCGAGATCTAAGGGGAGCCCACATGATCGGTAACTGGAATTACGGCACGGGCCGCCGCAAGAGCGCCACTGCACGTGTGTTCATCAAGGCAGGCAAGGGCGACATCGTTGTCAACGGCAAGCCCATCGCTGAGTACTTCTCGCGCGAAACGTCGCTGATGATCGTGCGTCAGCCGCTGGAACTCACGAACCACGCTGTCACGTTCGACATCAAGGTCAACGTGTCGGGTGGCGGTGAAACGGGTCAAGCCGGTGCGGTTCGCCACGGCATCACCCGCGCGCTGATGGACTATGACGCAACGCTGAAGCCGGAACTGTCGAAGGCTGGCTTCGTTACGCGTGACGCTCGTGAAGTCGAACGTAAGAAGGTCGGCTTCCACAAGGCACGTCGCAGGAAGCAATTCTCGAAGCGTTAATCGCTTCGGTGTGCTCTGGCCTTCGGGCCGGGTCACTGCAAAAGCCGCCGGCGCGTTTGCGTTGGCGGCTTTTTTCGTATCTGGGCGTCATGCGGGGGCGATCGCTGCGCCTCGGAGAGAACCCATTGATTTTGTGGGCTTCGGCACGATATTGAGATCAGCCCTACAATAGCGGTTAGAAGCTTTTTTGGAGAGTTCGAATGAACGCAGTCACCGACACCCCTGTGACCGAGATGCCTAGCCCCTTCGTTTTTACCGACGCAGCGGCTGACAAGGTCAAGCAGCTGATCGACGAAGAAGGCAACCCGGAGCTGAAACTGCGCGTATTCGTGCAGGGTGGCGGCTGCTCGGGCTTCCAGTATGGTTTTACGTTCGACGAAGCCGTCAACGAAGACGACACCGTGATGAACAAGAGCGGCGTCCAGCTGCTGATCGACTCGATGAGCTACCAGTATCTGGTTGGCGCTGAGATCGACTACAAGGACGATATCAACGGCGCCCAGTTCGTGATCAAGAATCCGAACGCCACGACTACCTGCGGTTGCGGTTCGTCGTTCTCGGTCTAAACGATCGAAAATTGCACTGGCGGTACACGGAAACGGGGCTTTTAAGCCCCGTTTTTATTTGCGTGTCCGCTGTCCGGTAGAGCCCTCAGCGCGGATAAATCGCGCCCAGTACCCGCTCGCCCGCAGCGCCCGTGACGGCCGCCAGGTTGCCCGGCTCGCGGGCCACGCAGCGCATCGCCAGCCACGCGAACGCCAGTGGTTCGACCTGGTGCGGCGGCACGCCGAGCGCCTCGGTCGTCAGAACAGGCACGCCACTCACGCCGGTTTCCTCCAGTGCGCCTTGAATCGCCTTCATCAAGACCGGGTTGCGTGCGCCTCCGCCACAGACGTAGACCGCGCGGACATCCGACGCATGCCGTTCGATCTCCCGCGCCACCGTAATAGCCGTCAGCGCAACGAGTGTGGCCTGCACGTCGGCGGGTGCGACGCCTGCGAAGCCCTGCAGTTTGGCGTCGAGCCACGCGGGGTTGAACAGATCGCGGCCGGTGCTTTTGGGCGGCTTTTGCTCGAAGAACGGTTCGTCGAGCAGCGCATGCAGTAACGGCCGGTGTACCTGTCCGCTTGCTGCAAAATGCCCGTTTTCGTCGTAAGGCTTGCCCAGGTGCCGTTGCGCCCATTCGTCGAGCAGCGCATTCGCCGGCCCGCAGTCGAAACCGCGCACGCTGCCGGCAGCGTTGAGAATCGTGATGTTGCTGATCCCGCCCAGGTTGCAGACCACGCGCGTTTCGCCCGGCGCCCCGAACACCGTTGCGTGAAAGGCCGGCACCAGAGGTGCGCCTTGACCGCCTGCGGCGACATCGCGGCTGCGAAAGTCAGCGATAACGTCGATGCGGGCCATTTCCGCCAGCAATGCCGGATTGTTGATCTGGCGTGTATAGCCCTTTTCGGGACGATGCCGCACGGTCTGACCGTGTACGCCGATCGCCCGCACGTCCGCGGCAGACAGATTGCCCGCGCGCAGCAATTCATGGCAGCAGACCGTGTACCGTGTGGCGAGCGCATTGGCCGCCAGCGCCTCGCGTTCGATCTCGTTCTCTCCCGGGTGCTGCAGACCGAACAGTGCCTGACGCAGGCTCTCCGCGAAGCCGACAAACGCCTCTGCAAGCACGACCGGCGGCTTGCCTTTGGCGAATTCGACGGCGATGCCATCCACGCCGTCCATGCTGGTACCCGACATCAGTCCGAGATAGACGCCGTCCGCCGTACTCTCTTGCGCCACGTTGCTGCTCCTGTCAGTTGTTGATTGCGAACCGTCTTCGCAGATTAGCAGCGCTCGCGCCGGTGAGGTAGTCCTGGTGACGGCGGTGGAGCCGGATGACCGCTTCCCGGCCGCGCGGCGGCGCGCATCTATGGGACAATCTCCCTTTTGCGACCTCCCGTTCCAGCATGAGCACCGAGTCCACCTCCAAGCCCACTCCCGCCTTCCCGATCACCGACGAAGTCCGCCACGCGCTAGCCGTTACCAAGCGCGGCGTCGATGAGTTGCTGATCGAGGAAGAATTCGCACAGAAGCTCGCGAAGAGCGCGGCCACCGGCACGCCGCTGCGCATCAAGCTCGGTCTTGACCCGACGGCGCCCGATATCCACATCGGCCATACTGTCGTGCTGAACAAGATGCGCCAGCTGCAGGATCTCGGGCATACGGTGATCTTCCTGATCGGCGATTTCACCTCGCTGATCGGCGACCCGTCGGGCCGCAACGCCACGCGTCCACCGCTCACGCGCGAACAGATCGAGTCCAATGCCAGGACCTACTTCGAGCAGGCCGCGCTGGTGCTGGACCGCGAGAAGACCGAAATTCGCTACAACAGCGAATGGTCGATGCCGCTCGGCGCCGATGGCATGATCAAGCTGGCGTCGCGCTACACGGTCGCGCGGATTCTCGAGCGCGAAGACTTCACCAAGCGCTATCAGGGCGGCCAGCCGATCTCGATTCACGAATTCCTCTATCCGTTGATGCAGGGTTACGACTCGGTCGCGCTCAATGCCGACCTCGAACTCGGCGGCACCGACCAGAAATTCAACCTGCTGGTGGGTCGCGAGCTGCAGAAGCAGTACGGCCAGGAACAGCAGTGCATCCTGACCATGCCGCTGCTCGAAGGCCTTGATGGCGTCGAGAAGATGTCGAAGTCGAAGCACAACTACATCGGTATCAGCGAAAAGCCGACCGATATGTTCGGCAAGCTGATGAGCATTTCGGACGACCTGATGTGGCGTTACTTCGAGCTGCTGTCGTTCCGCCCGATGGACGAGATCGCCGGCTTCAGGAAGGAAATCGAAGGCGGGCGCAATCCACGTGACTTCAAGGTGATGCTCGGGCAAGAGATCGTTGCGCGTTTCCATTCGCAGGCTGACGCTGAGCGCGCGCTCGAAGACTTCAATCATCGCGCGAAGGGCGGTGTGCCTGACGATATTCCGGCCGTCACGCTAGCGGGTGCACCGCTTGCGATTGGCCAACTGCTGAAGCAGGCAAACCTGGTGCCGTCGACGAGCGAGGCGCTGCGCAACATCGAGCAGGGCGGCGTGAAGATCGATGGCGCAACGGTATCGGACAAGGGCCTGAAGGTCGAAGCGGGCGAGTATGTCGTGCAGGTTGGCAAGCGTCGTTTTGCGCGCGTCACGCTGACGGCGTGATGGAGCACCGCTCATGATCGGGCTGATTCAGCGGGTCCGGCGCGCGGAAGTGCGAGTCGGCGAACGTGTCACGGGCGCCATCGAAGCGGGCCTGCTGGCGCTGGTATGCGCCGAGCGCGGCGACACCGAAGCCGCGGCCGACCGCTTGCTCGCCAAGATGCTCGGCTACCGCGTGTTTAGCGATGCGGCCGGCAAAATGAATCTCTCCGTGCAGAATATCGACGGCGCCGGCCGCGCTGGCGGCCTGCTGCTGGTGTCGCAATTCACTCTGGCAGCGGACACGAACAGCGGCCTGCGTCCGAGCTTCACGCCGGCCGCGCCGCCTGACGAGGGCAAACGTCTGTTCGACTACTTCGTGGCAGCGGCGCGCGCGAAGCATCCGATTGTCGGGACTGGCGAATTCGGCGCGGAGATGCAGGTTTCGCTCGTCAACGACGGGCCGGTGACGTTCTGGCTGCAGACGCACGCCTCACCCTGACCTAACCCTTCGCACGGCTCTGAGCCGGTTTTGCGACAATAGCGTCTTGGCACAACCGGCTAGCGACGCCCACTCCCATCTCATGTCCACACAGATTCTTTTCATCCGGCACGGCGAGACCGAATGGAACCGCGCCAAGCGGATTCAGGGGTTCATTGATATTCCGCTGGCGACGAGCGGTCTCGAGCAGGCCGAGCGTCTTGCGCACCGCCTCGCAGACGAAGCGCAGCAAGGTGCCCGGCTGGATGCAATCTATTCGAGCGACCTGCAGCGCGCGCAGCAGACCGCGCAGCCTATCGCGCATGTCCTCGGCTTGCCGCTGCAACTGCGTGAAGGTTTGCGCGAGCGTTCTTACGGCGCATTCCAGGGCTATGACCGCGACGAAATCGCCGAACGCTATCCGGATGAATACGAGCGCTGGCAAAGCCGTGACGCGGGCTTTGCGCCGCCGGAGGGCGAATCGATGCGGACGTTCTACCATCGCGTCATGGATGCGATTGCGCCGATCGTCGCCGCGCATTCCGGCGGCCGTGTTGCGTGCGTGGCGCACGGCGGCGTGCTGGATTGCGTCTACCGGTTCGCGCGTGACCTGTCGCTGGAAGTGCCGCGTGACTATGCGTTGCTCAATACGAGCGTCAATGTGGTGGACTTCGACGGTGGCAAGGCAACGGTGAAATCGTGGGCTGACGTGTCGCATCTGGACGCGCCGAGCGAGGACGACACGTTGCGCAAGATTGTTACGCCGGGGCTTTGATGGGGACTGCGCGGGAGCGGGAGTGAGGGCGTTCAGCGGTGGGTTTGGAAACCGCGTACGACGGTGTCCTGTCCTGCAATGAGTAGCATAACTGGTTGGGCCTTGGGCGTTGACCTGGCCGCATGTCCTCGTCGGACCCTCCGACCATACTTTCGCTCGTTCAGGGTGCGCCCGAATCCCAAAGATCCCGCACCGGGCTGGAAGAATCCGGTGCGGCGAGACCGAAGTGACGATACGTTAGCAGCGTAGCGACGCGGCCACGCGGCGTACGCTGCAAAAAGCCCTGCTGGATCAGATACGGCTCCAGCACGTCTTCAATTGTGTCGCGTTCTTCGCCGATTGCCGCAGCCAGATTGTCGACGCCCACCGGGCCGCCATCGAATTTGTGCAGAATCGCCTCGAGCAGTTTGCGGTCCATCAGATCGAAGCCGACCGGGTCCACATCCAGCATCTTGAGCGCGGCGTCGGCCACGCTGGCGGTGATGTTGCCGTCTGCCTTGACCTCGGCAAAGTCGCGCACGCGGCGCAGCAGACGGTTGGCGATACGCGGCGTGCCTCGGGCGCGTTTCGCGATCTCGAACGCGCCGTCCGGATGAATCTGCGCCTGCAGTAGCGACGCCGAGCGCGTGACGATGCGCGCCAGTTCCTCGGCGTTGTAAAACTCGAGCCGCGAGACGATGCCGAAGCGGTCCCGCAGCGGATTGGTCAGCATGCCGGCGCGTGTGGTGGCGCCAACCAGCGTGAAGGGCTGCAGATCGAGCTTCACGCTGCGAGCGGCCGGGCCTTCGCCGATCATGATGTCGATCTGATAATCCTCGAGTGCCGGGTACAGGATTTCCTCGACGACAGGCGAGAGCCGGTGGATTTCGTCGATGAACAGGACGTCGTTCTTTTCGAGGTTGGTGAGCAGCGCAGCGAGGTCACCCGCGCGCTCGAGCACTGGCCCGGACGTTTGCCGCAGATTGACACCCATTTCCCGCGCAATGATGTGCGCGAGCGTGGTTTTGCCGAGACCCGGCGGCCCGAACAGCAGCACGTGGTCGAGCGATTCGGAGCGGCGGCGGGCGGCCTCGATGAAGATTTCGAGCTGGCCGCGCACCTTTTCCTGCCCGACGTACTCGTCTAGCTGACGCGGACGCAACGCCCGCTCGAACGCTTCTTCGTTCGGCGATACGGGCGTGGCAGCGATGATGCGCTCGGCTGCGAGTTTGTCGGTTTCGATCATGTTTGCATTGTACCGCGTGGTGCTCGCCGCCGAAGCTGGCCGAATGGCCAGGGTGCGCTTTGGGCCGTAGCGTGCGATGCTTTAAGCCGTCGCACGCAAGACGTTTCGCTGCAGCGGCTCAAGCGTTATGGGCCAAGCCTTGGCAGCATGGAGCGGCCTTCGAGCGATCTTTGAGCCGCCTCGGCCGCGGCGATTCCCGTCAACCCTTCGAGAGCGCCTTCAATGCAAGCTTGATGCCCTCGGACACGCCGGTGCCGGCGGGCACGTTCTTGACCGCTGCCAAGGCTTCTTTCTCGGAGTAACCCAATGCGAGCAATGCGTTCAGGATATCGGAAGCGTGGTCGGACGCCGACACCGTTCCAGCCATCGAGCCGAGGTCGGCCCCGAGCTTGCCCTTCAGTTCCAGCAGCAGCCGCTCGGCCGTTTTCTTGCCGATGCCGGGCACGCGCGTGAGGCGCGCCGCATCCTGTAGCGTGACGGTCTGCGCCAGTTCGTGCACGCTCATGCCGGAGAGCACGGCGAGCGCCATCCGGGCGCCGATGCCGGTGATCTTCAGCAGCTCACGGAAAGTGGCGCGTTCCTCGGCGGTGCCGAAGCCGTACAGCAGGTGAGCGTCTTCGCGCACGATCATCTGCGTGAGCAGGACTACCCGTTCGCCGGTGGAGGGCAGGTTGTAAAACGTGCTCATCGGCACGTCGACTTCGTAGCCCACGCCATTGCAGTCGACGAGCAGGTGTGGTGGGTTTTTTTCCAGCAGGACGCCGGCAATGCGACCGATCATGGCGGATTCAATCGTGAGAGAAAGGGCGAGTGTAGCGCAGGGAGCGGGCAGAGCGAACGGCGGGACGGAGCGGGGTGGCCCTAACCAGGCCTAACCCACCAGACGCCCACGCCGCACCCTCAGGCCCTTCTTCGCCAGCGAGGGCGCAATACCGCCGAGCGTGGTAAGCGTGCTGCCGCCATGCGCATGGCAGATCGCCATTCCGAGCGCGTCGGCGGCGTCTGTCCCCGGCACGCCGGAGAGGCTCAGCAGACGCACCACCATCTGCTGCATCTGCTCCTTGGTCGCGCGGCCGTAGCCCACCACTGCCTGCTTCAACTGCAGTGCGGTGTACTCGGCCACTGGCACACCGCCAGCAACCAGCCCGCAGATGGCAGCGCCACGCGCCTGGCCGAGCAGGAGCGTGGATTGCGGGTTGACGTTGACGAACACTTTTTCGATCGCGGATTGATCGGGGGCGTGCTGACGGATCAGCGTCGAAATACCTTCGAAAATCGTGCCCAGGCGCGACGGCAGGTCGGCGTCAGCCGTCTTGATGACGCCGCTTGCCACATAAGTGAGCTTGTGACCGTTCTGGTCGATTACGCCGAAGCCGGTCACACGCAAGCCGGGGTCGATGCCGAGAATTCTCATGAGATACGCTGTGAACCAGGTGCTTGCGATACTACAACGAACCGGCGGCCAGGCGGCGTTCGCGAGTTGTGGAGACGGGAATAAATAGGCTCGCTGGATTGTCCGCAACGTGGCAAGCTGAACAAAGGGCGAGATTCGCAGCAACCGGGACGTGCAAACGTGGAACGCTATCGGAATCTAAGCGGTGACTCAGGCGTCGAGGCCTACGCGCTCGGTGAGGGCTGCATCGCGGTTCGCTTCAGGACCGGGGTGATCTATTGGTACACCGAGGCGAGCGTCGGGCCGGATCATGTGGCCGAGATGACGCGATTAGCTTGCAATGGCAAAGGGCTCAGCACGTACATCAGCACGCACCCCGACGTGAGTGCCGGTTACGCCAGGAAGAACCCGGACGACTAGGATCGGGCGGCGCGCCTTGACGCAGAAAATTGCGCGTAATAAACAAAACTGCCCGGCAGAAAATCTGCCGGGCAGTTCTTTTTAAAGCCATCGAGCCTAACGTAACGCGCCAGCTTCAGAACCGCCGCGCAACCCCACTAGCCCACGCGCAAATCAATCAATGCCGGAAGTGCCGCACACCCGTCAACACCATCGCGATGTTGTGCTCATCGGCCGCTGCGACCACTTCATCATCGCGCATCGAACCGCCCGGCTGGATCACCGCGGTCGCGCCTGCTGCGACTACCACGTCGAGGCCGTCGCGAAACGGGAAGAACGCATCCGACGCCACGGCGGAACCCGCCAGCGTCAAACCCGCGTTCTGTGCCTTGATACTCGCAATCCGTGCCGAGTCCACGCGGCTCATCTGGCCCGCGCCGACGCCGAGCGTCATGCCGTTGCCACAGAACACGATTGCATTCGACTTCACGTACTTCGCCACACGCCACGCGAACAGCAGATCGTCCATTTCCCTCGGCGTCGGATGACGCTTCGTGACGACGCGCAGCTCATGCGGCTGCACATTGTGCGAATCGAGCGATTGCACCAGTAGACCGCCGCCGACGCGCTTCAGGTCGAACGCGTTATGACCCTCGCCGAGAGCGATCTCCAGCAGACGCACATTCTTCTTCGCCTCGAACACCTGACGCGCGGCCACGCTGAACGAAGGCGCAATCAGCACTTCGACAAACTGCTTGGCCACGGCCTGCGCCGTCGCTTCATCCACTTCACGGTTAAAGGCGATGATGCCGCCAAACGCCGAAGTCGGATCAGTCTGCAGCGCTTTTGCATACGCTTCATTCGCATCCGCGCCTACGGCGACGCCGCACGGATTCGCGTGCTTGACGATCACGCAGGCCGGCACGTCGAACGTCTTCACGCATTCCCACGCCGCGTCGGAATCGGCGATGTTGTTATACGAGAGTTCCTTGCCTTGCAACTGCTCATAGTTTGCCAACGCACCGGCCGGCACCGACAGATCACGGTAGAACGCGGCGCTCTGATGCGGGTTTTCGCCGTAGCGCAAATCCTGCACCTTGTCGAACGCCAGATTGAACGTAGCCGGATAGGTGTTGCGCGAGGAATGTTGCAGCTCTTCGGTCAGGCTCGTCAGATAGTTCGTGATCGCGCCGTCGTACTGCGCGGTGTGCGCGAACACTTTTGTCGCGAGACGGAAGTTGGTTTTGTAGCCCACCGCATTGCCGTTCGCACGCATCTCTTCAAGCACCACCGCGTAATCCGCCGGGTCGACCACCACGGTCACATCACGGTGATTCTTCGCCGCCGAGCGCAACATGGTTGGGCCGCCGATATCGATGTTCTCGATCGCGTCTTCCAGCGAGCACTCTTCCTTCGCCACCGTCTGCACGAACGGGTACAGATTCACGACCAGCAGATCGATTGTCGGAATGCCGTGCTTTTCAAGCGCGGCCATGTGTTCCGGCAGGTCGCGCCGCGCGAGGATGCCGCCGTGCACCTTCGGATGCAGCGTTTTCACGCGTCCGTCGAGCATTTCCGGGAAGCCCGTGTAGTCGGCCACTTCGGTAACGGGCAAACCCGCATCTGCGAGCAGTTTCGCGGTGCCGCCGGTGGACAGGATCTTGACGCCGAGGTCCGACAGCGATTTGGCGAAATCGACGATGCCGGACTTGTCGGAAACGGAGATGAGCGCTTGCTTGATCATGATGAAGAATGAGAAGCCGAAGGGGGAGGTGGCAGGGGCGTCAGGAAACTACAATGCGCTACAGCAGACCATGCTGTTGCAGCTTCTTGCGCAGCGTATTGCGGTTAATGCCGAGATACTCGGCGGCCAGCGACTGATTGCCGCCGGCCTGCTCGAGCACCACCTCGAGCAACGGTTTTTCGACACACGAAATAACCATGTCGTAGACGTCGTGCGGATTGGAGCCGTCGAGGTCCTGGAAGTATATTCCCAGGCTGTCGCGGACTGATTGTTCGATATTGTTCTTGCTCATGCTGCTAGTCGGTCGGATTGGTCCGGCTCGCCGTTCGGGTTGACATCCTCTTCCACGTAGACGAGGCGGTCGGAGAACGCCTTTTGGGCGTCGAAGAACTCGTTGACGGCGAGCAGTTGTTCGCGCGTCGTGTCCAGCGTATTCATGCGGTGGCGGAACACATTGGCGCCAGAAAGGCCGCGAGTGTACCAGCCGATGTGCTTGCGTGCCGTGCGCACGCCTGTAAATTCGCCGTAGAACGCGTAGTGATCTTCGAGATGCTCGTTCATGACCTGCTGGATCTCGTCGATGCGCGGCGGCGGCAACAGCTCGCCGGTTTGCAGGAAATGCCCGATCTCGCGAAACAGCCACGGACGGCCCTGCGCCGCGCGGCCGATCATGATCGCGTCCGCGCCGGTAGCGGCGAGCACCTGGCGCGCCTTGTGCGGCGAAGTGATGTCGCCGTTGGCGACCACCGGGATGCGCACCGCGGCCTTCACGGCGGCGATGGTTTCGTATTCAGCGTCGCCGTGGTACAGGTCGGCGCGCGTGCGGCCGTGTACGGTCAGCATCGAAATGCCGGCGTCTTCGGCCAGACGCGCCACACTCAACGCGTTCTTGTTGTCACGATTCCAGCCGGTGCGGATTTTCAGCGTGACGGGCACCGCGTCGGGACCCACGCCCACCGCGCCGACCACCGCCTCGACGATGCGCTGCACGAGCGGTTCGTTCTGCAGCAACGCGGAGCCGGCCGCCACATTGCACACCTTCTTGGCCGGACAGCCCATGTTGATGTCGATGATCTGCGCGCCGTTGGCGACGTTATAGCGAGCCGCCTCCGCCATCATGTCCGGATCGGCGCCGGCGATCTGCACGGCGATCGGCTCGACCTCGCCCGTGTGGTTCGCGCGGCGCATGGTTTTTTCGCTTTTCCACAACTGCGCGTTCGATGCGACCATTTCCGACACGGCATAGCCCGCGCCCAGCCGCTTGCAGAGCTGACGGAACGGCCGGTCGGTCACACCCGCCATGGGGGCGACGAACAGGTTGTTGCGCAGATTGTGGGAGCCGAGAGTGGGCATGACAGGGGCGCAGCCGCGGCACATCGAATCGATGAGAAACGGTCGCAGATCACGAGGGAAAACGGCTATTTTAGCGTTAACGGATTCCCGTCACCGGACTTGAGACGCTCCTAAGCCATTAAATCTTCTATGAAAGTGCCCGGGTTCATAGACCCGCGGAACGCGAATCACCGCAAGCGGGCAGCGGGGCGAGCCGATGCACTGGCCCGGCGCACGGTCTGCGCGCGATGCGATTCCTGAGCCGTCTAGCGGCGCTGTCCGAACATCATTTGGCGTGCCAGTGCGGTCTTGACCGGCGGCACGAATTCGAGCGCCGTCAGCGCGAGCCCGCGCAGCGTGCCGAGAGCCGGAAGGTCGACCGTGAAGAGGCGCGCGAGCGTATCGGTGGAGCGAATTGTCAGACGCCGGTCGAGCGCGCGGCGCTGGGCGAACAACGCTAGTGCGAGCGGTGTCGCACCGTGTTGCGAGAGCGCGTCGGTGAGGGCGTGGGCGTCGCGCAGCCCGAGGTTGAGCCCCTGGCCCGCTACCGGATGCAACGTCTGCGCCGCATTGCCGATTGCCGCGATCCGGCCCTTGACCAACGTATCGAGTGCGTTCAGGCCGAGCGGGAACGAAGCGCGGCCTTTGATTTGAGTGAAGCGTCCCATCCGGTCGCCAAACGCGGTGCCGAGCTCGAGCAGAAACGCATCGTCGGGCAATTGCGCGCGGCGCGCCGCTTCCTCCGGGGCGCAGCACCAGACCAGCGCGTAGTCGGCATCGCGCGCGCCGCCGGTCGGCAGCAGCGCAATCGGTCCCTGGTCGGTGAAACGCTCCCACGCGACATGCGGGCGTGGCCTCGATACCGTAACCGTGCCGACGAGCGCCGTCTGACCGTAATCACGCGTGCCGCCGGTGCCGCCGCGTTTCTGTTGCTCATGAAACAGCCCACCTTCGGCGTTCACCAGAATACGCGTGCGCAGCGTGCGTGCGCCGTGTTCGGTTTCCACCGGCAGCGTCACGCCGTCTTCTTCCTGAACCGGCGTCTGGGCGGAGGTGGACTGGAACCAGTGCACCGAAGTCGGCCGCACTGCCTCGGCGAGCGACTGCACGATCGAGCCATAGCGCAACACATACCCAAGCGCGGGCAAGCCATGCTCGGTGTGGTCGATCAGCGTACGGCCGAAATGTCCGCGCTGCGATACATGGATGTGGTGAATCGCGGTCGCGTCCGAGGGCCAGCGCAGCGGCTCGAGAATCATCCGGCTGCCTTGCGACACGGCGATTGCGCGTGGATCGCGCAAAGCGTCTTCCGGCTTGCGTGCGTCGATCAGCGCGATCGACAGTCCCTGGGTCGCACTGCGCCGCGCGAGCCAACCGGCCAACGCGAGCCCGACCGGCCCCGCGCCGACGATGGTCACGTCGAAATCGAACGACGCTTCAGCAGAATCTGCGCCGCCAGTGGCGTCTTGTGAGCCGGCTTGCACAACGCCGGCTGGTTGAGAAGCGTCGTTCATGAGCGATCGGTCGGTCCGTTCAAACCGCGCGCGTGGCGCTGGCTGTTGCCTGCGCTTCCCGCATCAGCGCTTCGATCTCGTCGGCCTTGACCGGCACGTCGCGCGTCAACAGTTCGCAGCCGTTCGGCGTGACGACAGCGTCGTCCTCAATGCGGATGCCGATATGCCAGTAACGCTCGGGGACATTTTCCGTCGGGCGAATGTAAAGACCCGGTTCGATCGTCAATGCCATCGACGGATGCAACGTGCGCGACGGCAGCGCGCCTTGTGCATCGCGCGGTGCGCCGCGTTCGCGATAGTCGCCGCAGTCGTGCACGTCCATGCCGATCCAGTGGCTGGTGCGGTGCATGTAGAAGGGCGCGTAGGCGCGCTCCACGATCACATCGTCGACGGACGAGAAGAGCCCCCGGTCGACGATGCCCGTATCGAGCAGACCCTGCGACAACACGCGCAGCGCGGCGTTATGCGGGTCGTCGAAGGCGGCGCCAGGCCGGGTGGCGGCGACGGCGGCTTCCTGGGCGGCGAGCACGATGTCGTACAGCTCGCGCTGCGCCGGCGTAAAGCGGCCGTTTGCCGGGAACGTGCGCGTAATATCGGAAGCGTAGCCGTCGAGCTCGCAGGCGGCGTCGATCAGGATCAGGTCGCCGTCGCGGGCAATCGTGTTGCCGGCTGCGTAGTGCAGCACGCAGGCGTTGCTGCCCGCAGCGACGATCGAGCCGTATGCCGGCCCTTGTGCACCGTGTTTGCGGAATGTGTACAGCAGTTCGGCTTCGAGTTCGTACTCACGCACGCCTGCAAAAGACGCGGCCATCGCGCGGCGATGCGCCTGCGCCGAGATCTGGCCGGCACGACGCATGATCGACAGTTCGTGGCTGTCCTTGAAGAGCCGCATCTCGTCGAGCAGCGGCAGCAGGTCATGCGCGGCAGCCGGAGCGGCGACGCCGCTGCGGGCTTTGCCACGCACCGCGTCGAGCCAGCGGCGGACCTTTTCGTCCAGATCCGCCGAGCTGCCGAGCGCGTAGTGCAGCGCGGGCTTGTCGGCGAGGATCAGCGGCATCTGGCTTTCGATATCTTCGACTGCAAACGCCGCGTCGACGCCGAACGCCTCGCGGGCGGCCTCGGGGCCGAAGCGGAAGCCGTCCCAGATCTCGCGCTCTTCGTTCTTGGCGCGGCAGAACAGGATCGAAGCCGGTCCGCTCCCGCCTGCGCTGGCGTCGAGCACGAGCAGACCCTGCGGCTCGGTAAAGCCGGTCAGGTAGTAGAAGTAGCTGTCGTGCCGGTACGGATAATCGGCGTCCCGGTTGCGCACCACCTCCGGTGCGGTGGGGACGATGGCGACGCCGCCGCCTGCCGCGCGCAGCGCAGCGAGCACGCGCTCGCGGCGCTTGCGGTAAACGTCGATGGCGAGAGTGGGTTCGTTCGGCTGGTTCATAGCGAGATTGTAGCGCCCAATTGAGCCAGGATTGCGGCGCGCACCCCCTGGCCATCTGGCCGGATAGACGTCCGGCGCGGCACACGGCAATGTTGCAATCCGTCCACAGGTCCGGCCGCCGCCAGTCCAGAAGATGGGAGCGGCCGTCTGTATCGCGGTCAACCAACGTATACTTCCGCCCAATTCCAGAAAAGGCAAATGGTGATGATGAAACTCATCGGTTCGCTCGGCAGTCCGTTTGTCCGCAAGGCACGGATCGTATTCGCCGAAAAGAAGATCGACTACAAGCTGGTGCTCGAAAACGTCTGGGCGCCGGATACCAGCATCCATGCCTTCAATCCGATCGGCAAGGTGCCGTGCCTCGTGATGGACGACGACGAGGCGGTATTCGACTCGCGCGTGATCTGCGAGTACGCGGATACGCTGTCGCCGGTCGGCAAGCTGATTCCGCCGTCGGGCCGGGAGCGTGTCGAGGTGCGCTGCTGGGAAGCGCTTGCGGACGGCGTCATGGATGCCGCCGTGCTGATCCGGCTCGAGGGCACGCTACGGGCGGAGGAACACCGTTCGGACGCGTGGCTCGCGCGCCAGCAACGCAAGATCGACGACGGGCTGGTGGCGATGTCGCAAGGGCTGGGTAGCAACCCGTGGTGTGCGGGTAGCCGCTACACGCTGGCGGATATCGCCATGGGCTGCGCGCTCGGCTACCTCGATTTCCGCATGCCGGCGCTCAACTGGCGCGAGGCCTATCCGAATCTCGACAAACACTTCCAGAAGCTGTCGCAGCGGCAGTCGTTTATCGATACGTTTCCGGCGGACTGAGCGCGTTGCGCAGGCGTGACGGACGACGGCTTCGCCGCCTTCGTCCGCAGGTTCGTTGCAGGTATCAGGTCGCCGCGAGTTCGACCTTTGGCGCGAACGAGTCGGCGCTTGCCACCGGCCACCACTTCTCGTAGATCGAGTAGCGGTGGTTGCCGTTCAGCAGATCATTCGGCTCGAGATACTTTAGCAGATCCGACATGAGGCTCACCTCATGCGACGACACTCGCCGCACGATGTGATGCGCACGCAGTTCCGCCGGATGCTTGAGACCCGCCGCCTGAATGATCTCCTGCAGCGCGTGCAAGGTGTTGTGATGGAAGTTGAAGACGCGGTCGGACTTGTCCGGCACCACGAGCGCGCGCTGGCGCACCTGGTCCTGGGTGGCCACGCCGGTCGGGCAACGCCCCGTGTGACAGGTCTGCGCCTGGATGCAGCCGACTGCAAACATGAAGCCGCGCGCCGAGTTGACCCAGTCGGCGCCGATCGCGAGGGTCTTGGTGATATCGAAAGCGGTGATCATCTTGCCGCTCGCGCCGATGCGAATCCGCGTCCGCAGGCCGATGCCTACGAGCGTGTTATGCACCAGCAGCAAGCCTTCCTGCAGCGGCACGCCGACGTGATCGGTGAACTCCAGCGGCGCCGCACCGGTGCCGCCTTCCGCGCCGTCGACGACGATGAAATCCGGCAGGATGCCCGTCTCCAGCATCGCCTTGGCGATGCCGAAGAACTCCCACGGGTGGCCGATACACAGCTTGAAACCGGTCGGCTTGCCGCCTGAGAGATTGCGCAGACGTTCGACGAACTCGAGCAGGCCGCGCGGCGTGGAAAACTCGGAGTGGGTCGCGGGCGAGATGCAGTCGCGGCCCATCGGCACACCACGCGTTTCGGCAATCTCCGGCGTGATCTTGGCGGCCGGCAGCACACCGCCGTGGCCCGGCTTCGCCCCCTGCGAGAGCTTCACCTCGATCATCTTCACCTGCGGCTCGTGCGCCTGTTTCGCGAACTTGTCGGCGTTGAAGCTGCCGTCGTCGTTGCGGCATCCGAAGTAGCCCGAAGCGATTTCCCAGATGATGTCGCCGCCGTGCTCGCGGTGATATTTCGACATCGAACCTTCGCCGGTGTCGTGCGCGAAGTTGCCTTTCTTGGCGCCGAGATTGAGCGCCATGATTGCGTTGGCCGAGAGCGAGCCGAAGCTCATCGCCGACACGTTGAAAATCGACATCGAGTAGGGCTGCTTGCGATCCGGGCCTACGACGATGCGGAAGTCGTGGCCGTCGAGTTTGGTCGGCGCGAGCGAGTGGCTAATCCATTCGTGCGCTACCGCCTTCACGTCGAGCTCGGTGCCGTATGGACGGCTGTCGACGTCGTTCTTGGCGCGCTGATAGACGATGCTTCGCTGCGCGCGCGAGAACGGCCTTTCTTCGGTATCGTCCTCGACGAAATACTGGCGGATCTCAGGCCGGACGAATTCGAACATGAAGCGGAAATGGCCCCACAACGGATAGTTGCGCAGGATCGCGTGGCGCTCCTGGGTCAGATCGAACAGGCCGAGCGCGACCAGCAGCACGGGAATGATGATCCAGAACCACGACAGGTGTTGTGTCGCGGCCAGCGCCGCGCACGCGACGAGCAGGGCAACTGCACACCACATGGCCAGGTAGCGTCGAGAAAACATGGGGACTCCGTTGCAGAGAGCGGTTGACCGCTGATTGTTATCTTGCTGCGCCGCTGAGCGCGTCCCTTACCGCGCGCTCAGCAATGCAGCGCTTTGAGGTTGCCGCACGGCCGGCTGTGCAGTTGCTGCGTGTTCGATGATGCCACCGCCAAGACAGATTTCGCCATCGTAGAGCACCGCCGATTGCCCTGGTGTGACAGCCCACTGCGCGTCTTCAAAATTCAGCGCGAAGTGGCCGTCTGCCTCGCCCGAGGTGCTGAATGTGCAGGCTGCATCGGCCTGGCGGTAGCGCGTTTTCGCGCCGCACGCGAAGTCTTCGGTGGGCGGATGGCCCGCCACCCAGCTGGTATTGCCCGCGCTCAAAGAATGGCTCAGCAGCCACGAATGATCGTGGCCCTGCGCGACGTAGAGCGTATTCGACGGAATATCCTTGCCCGCCACGAACCACGGCTCGCCGCTGCCTTCCTTGCTGCCGCCGAGGCCAATGCCCTTGCGCTGGCCGAACGTATAGAACGCGAGGCCAATATGCTCGCCCACCACCTTGCCGTCGGTAGTTTTCATGGGTCCTGGCTTGGTGGGCAGATAGCGGTTCAGAAAATCGCGGAACGGCCGCTCGCCAATGAAGCAGATGCCGGTCGAATCTTTCTTTTTGGCATTCGGCAGGCCGATCTGCTCGGCGATCTCGCGCACCTTCGTCTTGGGGATTTCGCCGAGCGGAAACATCGTCTTCGACAACTGCGCCTGATTCAGGCGATGCAGGAAGTACGACTGATCTTTCGTGTGGTCGAACGCCTTTAGCAGTTCAAAGCGGCCTTCGACTTCGCGCACGCGGGCGTAGTGGCCAGTCGCAATGGTCTCGGCGCCAAGCGTCATGGCGTGATCGAGGAAAGCCTTGAACTTGATCTCCGCGTTGCACAGTACGTCCGGATTCGGCGTGCGGCCGGCCGAGTATTCGCGCAGGAATTCGGTGAACACGCGGTCCTTGTATTCGGCGGCGAAGTTGACCGCCTCGACGTCGATGCCAATCAGATCGGCCACCGAAACGACGTCGATCCAGTCCTGCCGGGTCGAGCAGTACTCGCCGTCGTCATCGTCTTCCCAGTTCTTCATGAAAAGACCGACGACGTCGTAACCTTGCTCTTTGAGCAGCCATGCGGTGACCGACGAATCGACGCCGCCCGACATGCCTACTACGACTTTCTGCTTGCTCATGGGTTGCCTGACTTGCTTGATCGGGTGGGCCCGACCGAATGCGTATGCACGAAGTCGAGCGGGAAACGCCGGCCTGCGAGGTAATCGTCGATACAGCGCATCACGAGCGGGGTGCGATGCCGCTCGGGGCACGCGCGCAACTCGTCGGCGCTCATCCACAGCGTGCGGACGATATCGGGATCGAGCGCGCGGTTGGGATCGGCTGCCCCGGCACTGCCGCAATAAGTGAAGCGCAGATAAGTGGCGCCAGTCGCGCTGCCGTCCGTATTTCCACCGCCCGCATCCTGCACAGCGGCGGCAGGGGCGGGCCGCCCGAAATGCGCCATATAGACGCCTACCAGCGCCTCGGGCGTGAACGGATGCGCGGATTCTTCGAGCGTTTCGCGCACGGCCGCTTCGACGAGCGTTTCGCCCGCCTCCAGATGGCCGGCGGGCTGGTTCAGACGCAGCCCGTCGTCCGTATGTTCCTCGACGAGGAGGAAGCGTCCGTCGCGCTCGACGATGGCGGCCACGGTGACGTGCGCAGCCCAGGTTTCCGGATTCATGGGGCGGTATTTTACCGTCTATGACGGCTGGCTGCCCGGAAGCGGTCGGTGGCCCCCCGGATTGTCCCTGATTTCGGGGAACCCCCCGGTTTCGGTTACAGTGGCGTCGTTGCCGTTGCAAGTTCAAGCCGGCGTGCCTCGTCGGCAGCTCTGTCGTAACAACAGGAAGGCCGAGGAGGATTCAACGATGCACATCGGAGTGCCAGCCGAGACGCGAGCGCATGAAACACGCGTTGCCGCCACCCCCGAGACGGTCAAGAAATACGTATCGCAGGGCCACCGGGTCACGATCCAGAGCGGCGCCGGAACTGGCGCCAGCTTTCCTGACGAGGCTTTCAGCGCGGTAGGCGCGGAGATCGTCGATGCAGCCACCGCCTTCGGCGCCGATCTCGTCCTCAAGGTCCAATCGCCGACTGAGACCGAGCTGCCGCATCTGAAACGCGGCGCGGTGCTGGTGGGTATGCTCGATCCTTTCAATGCCGACAATGCGGCGAAGCTCGCCACTGCTGGTGTAACGGCATTCGCGCTGGAAGCCGCGCCGCGCACGACCCGTGCGCAGAGCCTCGACGTGCTGTCGTCGCAAGCCAACATTGCCGGCTACAAGGCCGTGCTGCTCGCCGCCGATCTCTACCCCCGCTTCATGCCGATGCTGATGACGGCTGCAGGCACGGTGAAAGCGGCGCGCGTACTGATTCTCGGCGCCGGCGTCGCGGGTCTGCAGGCGATCGCGACTGCCAAGCGCCTCGGCGCGGTGATCGAAGCCTCCGACGTGCGTCCGGCGGTGAAAGAGCAGATCGAATCGCTCGGCGCCAAGTTTCTCGACGTGCCGTATGAGACCGACGAGGAGCGCGAGGCCGCACA
>NZ_JBNDMP010000016.1:0-166792 GCF_050436645.1 Paraburkholderia sp. GAS33 | reverse complement strand
GGGCCACGTCCGCGCTGTATGTGATCGCGGCGCGCCCCGCTTGCGCCTCACTCACCCCGCCCGCTGGGGCGCCGGCAAATTTTTACGCGCAACCCAACAAACGCGCGGGGCGGGTCCCGACACCCGCCACGGCGCTTTTTGCATCTGTCTCGCGGTGGCCTGAAACGGGCTTCGTTCAGCACGAAACCCGGTTCCAGTCAGGCCTGAACGCGGCCTGACCTCACGACCTCAACCCGGCGTATTGCCGACCATATCGTTCGGCTTTACCCACTCGTCGAACTGCTGTTCGGTGACAAATCCAAGCGCCAGCGCCGACGCCTTGAGCGTCGTGCCTTCCTTGTGCGCCTTCTTCGCGATCTTGGCCGCCTTGTCGTAGCCGATGTGCGGATTGAGCGCCGTCACCAGCATCAGTGATTCGTTGAGCAGCGTGTCGATGCGCTCGCGATTCGGCTCGATGCCGACCGCGCAGTTGTCGTTGAAGCTGTGCGCGCCGTCGGCGAGCAGGCGGATCGACTGCAGCACGTTGTGCGCAATCATCGGACGGAACACGTTCAGCTCGAAGTTGCCGCTCGCGCCGCCCATATTCACCGCGACGTCGTTGCCGAACACCTGGCAGCACAGCATGGTCATCGCTTCGGACTGGGTCGGATTAACCTTGCCCGGCATGATCGAGCTACCGGGCTCGTTTTCCGGAATCGATAGTTCGCCGAGACCGCAACGCGGGCCGCTCGCGAGCCAGCGCACGTCGTTGGCGATCTTCATCAGGCTGGCCGCCACGGTCTTGAGCGCACCGTGCGCGAATACCAGCGCATCGGCGGCGGCCATCACCTCGAACTTGTTGGGCGCCGACACGAACGGCACACCGGTTAGCTTGCCGATTGCCGCGGCAACCTTGTCGGCGAACTGCGGATGCGCGTTAAGGCCGGTACCGACCGCAGTGCCGCCCTGCGCGAGTTCGTAGAGATGCGGCAGCGCCGATTCGACGTGGCGAATGCCGTGATCGAGTTGCGCCACATAACCGGAGAATTCCTGACCTAGCGTGAGCGGCGTCGCATCCTGCAAGTGGGTGCGGCCGATCTTGACGATCCCGGCAAATGCTTTCGCCTTGCTGTCGAGCGTCGCACGCAGCGTCTTTAGCGCGGGCACCAGATGCTTGACGATGCCGACCGCCGCCGCCACATGCATGGCCGTCGGAAACACGTCGTTGGACGACTGGCCGCGATTTACGTCGTCGTTCGGGTGCACCTTGCGCGCCTCGCCGCGCTCGCCGCCCAACAGCTCGCTCGCGCGGTTGGCGATCACCTCGTTGAGGTTCATGTTGGTCTGCGTGCCGGAGCCGGTCTGCCAGACCGCCAGCGGAAATTCGTGCGGATGCTTGCCTTCGATGATTTCGTCGGCGGCCTGCATAATGGCCTTCGCTTTGCTCTCGTCGAGCACGCCGAGGCCCAGATTGACCTCGGCCGCCGCACGCTTGATGACGGCCAGCGCCGTGATCAGCTCGGGCGATTGCTTCTCCGTGGAGATGCGGAAATTCTGCAGCGAACGCTGGGTTTGCGCGCCCCATAGCTGCGCGTTTGGCACGGCAATCTCGCCGAACGTGTCGCGCTCCATTCGTACGTCTTCGGTCATGGTTCAACTCCGCTTTAACTGAAAAGCTCAATTAGCTGGATAACTGCATGGTTCGGATGCCCTGCGCGCCCGCGCTGCAAGGCGTGCATCAAAGCTGACCCTGGACTGGCAATAACAAGAATAGACCCGTCATCACATTCCGGTACAAACCTGCTTGCGGGTCCGAGGTGTAGGTGTGCCGCTGGCCGTTCTCCTCGTCAGTCCATTCGAGTTGCGACTGCGGCGAACCAATGTAGCTCACTCCGGCAAGTTCTGCCTTCGAGGCGAGCGTGACCCGATAGCTGACCGCCGGCGCGGTCGCACGGTCGAACAGCGCGGCGACCTGGCCCGCCAGCACCGGACTGTGGATGAAGAGCGCCAGTTCGGTGTTCAGATTCGCCGAGCGCGGATCGAGGTTCATCGAGCCGATCACCAGAATCTGGCGGTCAAGCACGTAGGTTTTCGCGTGCAGGCTGGCGCGTGAACGCGAGCCTGTCACCGACGTCCCCGTGCTTTGCTGGTCAGGCTTGAATTCGTACAGCTCGACGCCGTGCTGCAGTAGCGTCACACGGTAGGGGCTGTAGCCGGCTTGCACGGCCACCGCGTCGGTGGCGGCGAGCGAGTTGGTCAGGACCGCGACCCGTATGCCGCGCTGCGTGAGTTGCGCGAGTGCATCCACCCCGGCATCGTGCGGTACGAAGTACGGCGATACCACCAGAAACTCTTTCTGGGCCTCCTTCATCAGATCGGCGAGACGTTGCATGGGTGGGCTGACGTAGTCAGGCGACGGCTGATCGATCTTGCCCGGCGTATCGGCCTTGAATTCCGCTGGAGCCCACGTGAGGTCGAGTTGGTTGGCGGCGATCTGCGTTGCGAGCGGTGTCGCATTCAGCGGTTTCGCGTTGTAGGGATCGGCGTTGGTGCGCCAGTGCGCGCGCAATGCATCGCGCGTCGCGTCGAGTTCCTGCGGCGAGAAGTTCTGGTGATTCAGCGCCTTCAGCGGATAGGCGCCGGAGCTGTTCCAGTACTCGTCGAAGCTGGCCGACACGTCGGCGGTAATCGGACCTGCCGCGAGCACGTCGAGGTCGCGGAACTGCAGCGTGGTGCTCGCGCTGAAATACTCGTCGCCGAGATTGCGGCCGCCGACGATCGCCAACTGGTTGTCCGCGATCATCGCCTTGTTGTGCATGCGGCGCGTGAACTGGTCGATCTTCGTGAGCAGGTTGGTGGTGCGCTCGAACACGCTGCGATGACTGCTGCCAAACGGATTGAAGACCCGCACCTCGATGTTGGGATGCGAATTCAGTCCGGCCATTGTGTCGTCGATGTCCTTGAAATTCAGGTCGTCGACGAGCATGCGCACGCGCACGCCGTGGTCGGCGGCGTAGAGCGCGGCGCCGAGGAGGAGCTTGCCGGTAGTGTCTTCGTTGGCGATGTAGTACTGCATATCGAGCGTCTTCGTCGCCGCGCGGGCGAGGGCGATACGCATCTGCAGCGCCTCGGTTCCATTCGACAGCACGCGAAAGCCGGATTCGTCGGGATGCGCGCTTTCGATGGGCGAGAGAGCGGCGCTCAGTGGTGTCGTGGTGGTGGTCGGCAGTGCGTGTGTGACGGGACGATCGAATGCGGCCGCGGGCGGCCGGCTTGCGCAGGCGGTCAAAAGTGCCGCCGCGGCGCACACCAGCAGGCAATGCTTGCCGATGCGCGTGGCCATTCGCACTGCGGTGCTCGCGAATGGTGTCGTCCTTGGTGGACGTTGACGATATTGCGACGTGATGTTGTTGTTGCTGTCGTACGCCGGCACGTTATTCCTCCGCTGGATTCGGTTCGCGCACGGCCTGAAGTGCAACGTTCAGGGCGTACACCCGATGCATCTGTGCTCTGTCGAGGAAAGCATTCTAAGGGGAATTGATCGGGCAAGTATGTGACATCGCACTTGCGCCTGATGTTCATGAGAGCGGCTGGCGTCTCAACCCGGCAGGGATGGTATTGCGACGTAGGGGTCTGTGGTGTGATTCGTCATGCTAACGATATGCAAGTGAGTCGCACTCGTGGGCGACACCTGCGCAGCATGGTTGCGAGTGTCGCTGCGCGCTCTTCGATGACGAGCGCGCAGCGTTACCCTTAGCTGCGTTTCGCCTCGAACGCGGACCCGCTGTCAGGATGCGTGGAACCTTTGGCCGGGCGACCTGCCCAGTATCCCGCGAGCAGCGATCCCGAGAGGTTGTGCCATACCGAGAACAGGGCACCGGGCAATGCGGCCAGCGGTGAAAAATACAGTTTGCCGAGCGTCGCGGCGAGGCCGGAATTCTGCATGCCGACTTCGATCGCCAGCGTGCGGCACACGGCTTCGTCGAAACCGAGCAAGCGGCCGCCCCAATACCCGCCGAGCAGACCGATGCCGTTATGCAGTACCACGCCGAGCATCACCACGAGACCGACCGACGCGATACTTTTCTGCGTACCGCCCACCACCGCGGAGATGATCAGCAGGATGGCAATCATCGACACCAGCGGCAGAACCGGTTCGACCTTGCGCACCAGTTTGCCGAACAGATGGTTGACGACGAGGCCTACCACGATCGGCAGTGCGACGATCTCGAGGATGCTCATCAGCATGCCGCGCACATCGACTGCGATCGAGGCGTCGACATAAAGGCGCGTGAGCAGCGGCGTCGCGAACACGCCAACCAGCGTCGACAGCGCACTGATCGTCACCGATAACGCTACGTCGCCGCGCGCCAGATAGATCATCACGTTCGACGCCGTACCGCTCGCGACACTGCCTACCAGCACCATGCCCGCCGTCAGATCGGGCGGCATGTGCAGCACTTTGGCGATGCCCCACGCGGCGAGCGGCATGACGAGATAGTGCAGGACGATGCCGGCGACGACCGGCGCGGGCCGGGTGAAGACGCGCCTGAAGTCGGCGATGGAAAGGGTCACGCCCATCGCCAGCATGATGATTGTCAGCAGGGTGGTGACGTGCGGCGCGATGGGGCTGAACGAAGCCGGCGAAAAATAGGCGGCGAGTGAGACCAGCACGGCCCACAGCGGAAAGAGACGGGTAACCCGGGCAAGCATGTCAGGAGGTCCTTGGTTCTGTTTCTGGATGGCAATTCGAGCGGGCCGGCGTGCAAGGCGTCGAAGCATCGGACAGCGGATTACTGGCCGTGCGGATGGCGCATGCCAGGCGGCACGCGTTGGATGCGTGTCCGGTGCCGTCCTTATGGGACGCGCAAGCGGGCAGTCGGGGCGCGGTCATACCGATGGTTGCGCAGCGGCCGGCACGCGTCGCAGGCTGAGCTTGTGAAAGCGCAGCGTCATGAGCAACGCGACGCTCGCGAGTCCCGCCGCGAGACCCCACCACAGACCTCGTGCGCCAAGCCCGAAATGAAACGCGAGCGTGTAGCCGGTCGGAAAACCGATCCCCCAGTAGCCGAACGCGGCGGCCAGCATTGGCACGCGCGTGTCCTTGAGACCGCGCAGACATCCGGAGCCGACCGTCTGCATACCGTCGACGATCTGGAAGATCGCGGCGACGCCAAGCAGCGAGCTGGCCAACGCCACGGTGGCGGCATTCGCGGGATCGTCGAGGTGTAAATACAGACCGACGATCCAGTGCGGCGCGAGGATCAGGACGAGCCCCGACAGCGACATGAATCCGACGCCCAACCCGAGCGCCACGAAGCCCGCGTGGCGCGCGGCGAGCGGCTGCCCCGCGCCGGACCAGAAGCCGACCCGCACATTGGCGGCCTGACCGATCGCGAGCGGTACCATGAACGCCACCGACGCAACGTTCAGCGCGATCTGATGCGCCGCGAGCTGCGATTCGCCGAGCACGCCGACCATGAGGCCCGTCGCCAGAAAGAGCGTGGACTCGACGCCATAGGTGATCGCCACCGGCCAGCCGATGCCGAACAGTTCGCCCATCAACGGCAATCTGGGCCGCGTCGCGGTGACGAAGTGGCGATAGCGGGGGCGCAGATGCAGCCACCCCATCAGCACCAGCGCGGTGATCCACACGGTGATGGTGGTGGCTGTCGCCGAACCGAGGAAGCCGAGGCGCGGCAAACCGTTCGCCCCGTGGATCAGGCTGTAGTTCAGGAAACCGTTCACGCAGACCCCCGCCAGCGACACCCATAACAGACGTTTGGCCGCACCGATGGCCGGCAGGAACGAGCGCATCAGGCCGACCCCGATCAGGCTGGCAGGCGCACCCCAGCGCAGGATGGCGGCGTATTCGCCGACGTTGTGCGCGAGTAGGGCCGGCTCGCCAAAGGCAAGCAGGATCGGCGTGGCGAGCGACAGTACCGTGAAGGCGGGGACCGCCAGCAGCATCGACATCACGAAGCCGGTCCAGTAGATGTGCGGCACGCGGTCTTCGGCCTGGGCGCCGCGAGCGTGCGAGACGCTCACGCTCACCGACGTCAGCACGCCCTGCAGCAGCGTGACGACCACGAAGAACAGGTTCGCGCCAAGTCCGCCGGCGGCGAGCGCGTCGGGCCCGAGCGAACCTAGCAGGATCGTATCGGTGACGCCCATTGCCATTTGCGACAGTTGGGCAATGGCGAGCGGGGCGGCGAGGCGGGCGGTGTCGGCGGCGTGGCGGGAAAACGTAGGCGGCGGCGCGGCCACCCGGGAGAGGCCGGATCGGGTCATAAAGCGAGGCACGGAGCAGGTCGCGTCCATGCCGTTTCTATCGAAACCGACAGCTTAGGGGGTAGGCGAGCTGTTGTCGATCTGTAAGCACATCTTTGGTGCGGATTTTTGGCGAGCCCGCAGTCCAGCGCTGAGCCGAGCCCGGCGGCGCTATGCCTCGTGCACGGCAATCCGGGTGTCGCCCAGCAAAACAACTTGTCCCGCGCGGATTTTGCAGGTTTTACGTAGCTCGACCCGGCCATCCACGGTCACTGCGCCGGAGGCAACCATCAGTTTGGCGGAGCCGCCGCTGTCGGCAAGCCCCGTTATCTTCAGGAGATTGTGCAATTCGACATAGTCGCCGGTCAGGGTGAAATCGAGATTGGGCATGGCGATTGCGGCAAGGGTAACGGGGTTCGCATCATAAGCCAGAAGCCACATGGATAGCCTCAGGCAGTCCGGCTTATGCTGATTGAAAGCATAGGTTATGTTTTCGTTAGAAAATGAAACGGTGCGTAACAGTGACCGTTTCTCGCGAACTTCACTCGCAAAGGGCAGGTCTGTAGAAAAACCTGCTGTCTGCGTGACCTTCCGTCACTTCGACGGCAGGGCGCAGCAGACCGGACGATACGCACCGCCAGCATCTTCGGTGGCTTGCCGTCCGAGTCCTGACAACAATTTTAGAGAGGTAAAGCTATGACCCAGATTCGTTCGCTCCTGATCGGTACCGCCCTGACTGCTTTTGCCGCTACCGGTGCGTTCGCGCAGACCAACGCGCAACCGGATGCCGGCGGCGCGGGCCAGCAAATGGCGGCGCCCGGCGCCGATACAGCGGCTCCGGCCGCGCAAGGCGTCCAGCCGCCGACCCCGGCGCCGCAGCGTCTGACGGCATCGGGCTCGACCGATCCGCTGGTGCAAAAGCGCGACGCGGATGCGCATGCCAATGCCCAGTACAGCGCGTCGAAGAAGGCGTCGAAGGCAGAGTTGAAGCAGCAGCAGGCCGCGGCCAAGTCGCAGTACAAGCAGCAAGTCCGTGACGCCAAGATTAACAAGAAGGCCGACAAGCAGACGGCCAACAACGATATGAAGATGAACATGCAAGGCCAGACGCCGAACCAGGATGATGCTTCCGACGTCAAGCACTAAGCATGTAGCAAGGGGGCGGTGAGCCGCTCCGACGGGCCGGCGCGGCTTGCCGCGGCCGGCCCGTTCAATTTTATCGGCGGGTTGTCCGTGGCCTGTCCGTGACCCTGAGGGAGGTATTGCATGAATAAGCCCATGAACTGGATTATGGCGGCGCTGATTGCCGGCTGCGTGTCGCCGGTTGCGTTCGCGCAAACGAACGACTCGACCGCAACGCCCACGCACGCCGACAAGAAGGCTGCCAAGGAACAGGCGAAGGCGGACAAGAAGTCCGATGTCGCTCAGGCGAAGGCCGACAAGTCGAAGACGGAGGCGCAGTCTGACGCTGATAAGGCTGCGGCCGATGCGAAGGAAAAGGACGCGAAGAAGGAGTAGGGGTGGGGGGCGTCGTCTCGGTGGTTGAGGAAAAAAAGGGTGCTTGTCGGAGCTGGTTGTATGGATATACAGTATGCGGCGCCGCGCTGTTTTGCGGCCCATGCCCTGTAACCCTCTATCTGCCGCCCAGACACCGTGCTCTCCGTTGCCGAACCCGCGCCGTCCGATACTGCCTCCTGGCTGGCGAGGCTCAATGACGCGCAGCGCGAAGCCGTCGAATACGACACCGGCAACGTTACGCAGCCGACCGGCGCCCTGCTGGTCATTGCAGGCGCGGGGTCGGGCAAGACCAATACATTGGCGCACCGGGTCGCCAATCTGGTCGTCAAGGGTGTCGATCCCCGTCGAATCCTCCTGCTGACGTTTTCACGCCGGGCCGCGGTCGAAATGACCCGGCGGGTGACGCGCATCGCCGGACAGGCGCTGGGCGCGCGGGCCGCGGTGGCACAGGGTCTGACGTGGTCGGGCACGTTTCACGGCATCGGCGCCCGTCTGCTGCGCGAATATGCCGAACTGATCGGCCTCGCGCCCACCTTCACGATCAACGATCGCGAGGATTCCGCCGACCTGATGAACCTCGTGCGGCACGAGCTCGGGCTCTCGGCGAAGGAACGGCGTTTTCCATCGAAGGGCACCTGCCTCGCGATCTACTCGCGCGTTGTCAACACCGGCGCGGCGTTGGCGGATGTGCTGAACGACGCGTTTCCGTGGTGCCGCGAGTGGGAGGCGGATCTGCGGCTGCTGTTTGCCACTTATGTTGAAGCCAAGCAGAAGCAGAGCGTGCTCGACTACGACGATCTGCTGCTCTACTGGTCCCTGATGGCCGAGCAACCGGCGATCGCTGCTGACCTTGCGGGCCGCTTCGATCACGTGCTGGTAGACGAGTATCAGGACACCAATCGCCTGCAGGCGTCTATCCTCCTCGCGTTGAAGCCCGACGGCCGCGGCCTGACCGTGGTGGGCGACGACGCCCAATCGATCTACTCGTTTCGCGGCGCGACGGTGCGCAACATCCTCGATTTTCCGGGCCACTTCAATCCGCCCGCGAGACAGGTCACGCTCGAGCGTAACTACCGCTCGACGCAGCCGATTCTGGCGGCGTCGAACGCGGTGATCGAGCTCGCCAGCGAGCGCTTCACCAAAAACCTGTGGACGGACAAGGCATCCGCCCAGCGCCCGCACCTCGTCAGCGTGGCGGACGAGGCCGATCAGGCGCGTTACGTGGTCGAACAGGTGCTCGAGGCGCGCGAAGCCGGCATGAAGCTGAAGGCGCAAGCGGTGCTGTTTCGCGCCGCTCATCACAGCGCCGCGCTGGAGATCGAACTGACCCGGCGCAACATTCCGTTTGTGAAATTCGGCGGCCTCAAGTTTCTCGACTCGGTGCACGTGAAAGACGTGCTGGCCGTGCTGCGCTGGGCGGAAAATCCGCGTGACCGGGTGGCGGGGTTTCGCGTCACGCAGCTCTTGCCTGGTGTCGGGCCGGCGACGGCGGCGCGTGTGCTGGATGCGGTGACTGAAATTGCCCCCGGCGCTACGGCCAACGCGCTGGCAGCCTTCGCTCCACCGCCGCGCACTCTGGAAGACTGGCAACCATTCGTCGCTTTAATGTCGAGCATCTGCAATCAGGGCTCGTCGTGGCCGGCCGAGTTCGAACGGGTGCGGCGCTGGTACGAACCTCACCTTGAACGCAATCACGAAGACGCGGCCATCCGTCATGCGGATCTGCTGCAAATGGAGAGCATCGCCGCCACCTATGCCTCGCGCGAGCGTTTCCTGACGGAGTTGACGCTCGACCCGCCCGATGCCACTAGCGACGAATCCGGCGTGCCCATGCTCGACGAAGACTATCTGATCCTGTCGACCATCCATTCGGCAAAGGGGCAAGAGTGGCGCAATGTGTTCGTGCTGAACGGGGTCGACGGCTGCATTCCGTCGGACCTCGGCACGGGCAGCGAGGCGGAGATCGACGAGGAGCGACGCCTGCTGTACGTGGCGATGACGCGTGCGAAGGAGGATCTTCACATCGTCGTGCCGCAACGCTTCTACGTGCATAACCAGACGCATCTGGGCGATCGGCACGTTTGGGCCTCGCGCACGCGTTTCATCCCGGCGCACCTGCTGCCGCTCTTCGACGCGCATGCCTGGCCGCGCGTGCCCGAGCCCGTTGCGCCGAGCGCGGCGGGACTGGCCGCGGCGGCGCAAGCGAAGCTCGAAATTGCGGCGAAGCTGAAAAAGATGTGGGACTGAGCGCGGGTGGGGTGTACCGGCACCCGGCGCCGTCTAGCGTGACTGCTGCCGCGGCTGTTGTTGCTGTGGTTGCGGGCGGGGCGGCGGCGTAAAGAAGGCGCGTAGCCACGCCGCGAGCCGCGAGAAAATGTCGTATGGCTCTTCGACAAAGATTTCCGGCTTCAGCAGGCGCAGATATTCCATGATCTGCTGCGCTTCCTGTTTCTGGAACGAGCCGTGGGAAATGCCCAACCGCAACAGGCCGCGTAGTTCGCCAAGCTTTTCGCGCGCGGTGCTGCCAATGCTCGTCTCGCACGCCACCTTCGCCTCGTAGACCCGCTGCCGCAGCGACTCGACCAGCCGCCATGCCGGCGTTTGCATGGTCTCTTCGAGCGCCTGGATGTCCTGCGCCGCGCTCTTGATCTGCGCGGCGAGCGGATCCACCAGCGACGCATCGCCATCCGATTCCTTGACGATCGCCGCCGCCCAGTCGTGACACTGCTTGGCCAGTTCCTCCGGGGTCCATTCGGAGCGCGAGGCGAAGCCAAACCCGAACTCTGATGCCTGCTGCATCAGGATCGCGACGACATCCGGGAATTCCTTGTCCAGCGTGCGTTTAGCCCATGCGTATTGACCGCCCTGCAACATCCGCTTCACCGCGTGTTCGGTGAGCGGCACCATGTTGTCGAGCAGTTTGGCGCGCAGAAAATCCTCAAACGACGGCGTGGCGAACTGCGGGTCGAGCTTGAGCGAGACGCGCAGAAACGCGTCAAAGTCCTTGCGCAGGTTTGCGACGGTTTCGTCTTTGAGTGAAAGGGTGATTTGACCCATGTCGTATCCCGTTTGGTCCTCCCGCGTTGCACCGCAAAAGTGTCGCCTTCTGCGAACTGCCCCCGTGACAGGGCGACGTCGATGCTCGACGCGGTTGATCTTGCTTGTTGCCGCATAACCAGCGGGAGAACTTCCCGGCGAGCGGACCTCGACTGCATAACGGCGGAATGGGGTAAAACTTGAGGGGCAGAGCTTGGGGCTGGCGCGTGCGGGCCGTCGGATGCAGCGCCGGTTGCGGCGCTGCACAAGGCTGGCGATGCAACCAGGGGGGCCGCTCTACTTGAGGACGACGCCTTGCCAGACAAAAAAGACCGTGAGTCCGACCGCAATGGTGAGCAATGGCCGGCGGGTCAGCGCACTGACGGCCACGGCGGCGAGAGCCCCGACGAGTTGCGGATTGCGCCACGTGAGTTCGGCGTCGCCGCCGTGGGGCGAGACGGTCATGGGCACGATGATGGCGGTAAGCACCGTCACCGGCACGAAACCGAGGGCGGTCCGCACGAGCGGCGGGAACACCAGCCGCTCGCCGAGCACGAAAACGGTCGCGCGGATCGTCCACGTGATGAGCGCCATGCCGAGAATCAGGAGGGCGTAGTTCATTGTGCCGCCTCCGCCTCCGCCTCTGCCGTGCGCCGCTGGCTGCCGGGCAACGACAGCAGCACGCCGACCACGACTCCGGCGAACACCGCGCCGAGCAGGCCCAGCTTATAGGGCCACGCCTGCCAGAAGAACGCCAGCGCGCCCGCGGTGACGGCCGCGGCGAAATAACGTAGCGCGACGAGTTGGGGCACGACGATCGCGATGAAGGTGGCGGCCATGGCGAAATCGAGCCCGAGCGACTGCAGACCGGGGAACGCCGCGCCGAACAGAAGGCCGGCGAGCGTCCAGATCTGCCAGTTGAGATACATGGCGAGACCCGCGCCGAGGAAGTAGTACGGGCTGATCGAGCCCGGCGGATGGTGCCTGTAGTGCGCCCAGGCGACCGCGAAGACTTCGTCGGTGAGCACGCCGCCCAGCGCGAGGCGCCAGCGCAGCGGCAGGTTCGAGACATAGGGCGCGAGCGTGGCGCTGTATAGGACGTGCCGCAGGTTCACGACCAGGGTGGTAGCCAGCACCACCGCGAAGCTCGTATGGCCTGCGATCAGGCCCAGCGCAATAAATTGCGCCGAGCCGGCGAAAACGACGAGCGACATCAGTTGCCCGTGCCACAGGTGCAGCGGGCCGGATGTGACGAGGGTGCCGAAGATCATGCCGAACGGCGCGGCGCCGACCATCATCGGGATGATGTCGCGCGCGCCGGCGGTGAATTCAGTGCGTCTGGTATGGGTCAATCTTGCCTCCTTGGTCTGCGGAGGATAGCCGCGGCGGGGTGGGGAGGGCTTGTACGTTCTTGCTATGGTGGTTTGCTGCGGTGCTGTGACCGCTGCTTCCGCTTGCCTTGCGCTTAGCTAGCCTGCCAGCGCCCGGGCGGCACCCCAAACACGCGCCGGAAATGCCGGGTGAAGTGGCTCTGATCGGTGAACCCGCTGGCCGCGGCTACCTCGGTGACAGAGACTCCCGCGCGCAGCGGCGCCAGTGCGCGTTGCAGCCGAACCTGGTTGCGCCACGCGTGCGGCGGCAGGCCGGTGCTCTGGGCGAACAGACGCGCAGCGTGGAACGGCGACAGGCCGACGGCGCTTGCCAGTTCGCCTAGCTGGAGTGGCGTGGCGAGATCGCCGGTAAGGCGCTCTTTCATGGTCGCGACGCGGGTGTCATCGACGGCGAGCCGTGCTGGCTTTGTCTGCCCGCCGGAGTAGCGCACGAGCAGCATCGACAGGGCGTCGAGCATCGCGGCTTCGGCTGCGAGCGGATCGGCTTGCGCTTCGAGCAGACGGTGAGCGCGTGCGAGCCGTTGCGCGACTTCCACATCGCGGATCACGCCGGGTTCGAACCATGGCAATGGCTGGGGCTGACCGGCGACGTCGTCCGCGAGTTGCTGGATGAAATCCACCGGCGCGTACAGCACGCGGTAGCGCCAGCCTTCCTCCATCGCCCGCGCGCCCGTGTGCAGTTCACCGGGGTTGATGATCGGCACGCTGCCCGCCTCGGCGACGTAGTCCGCGCCCAGATACCGGTAGCATTCGGCGCCGGCGACGATCACCGGGATGGTGTACGCGTCGTGCCAGTGCGGCGAAAACTCGTGATCGTGGTATTCAGCCGTGAGCAGATCCGCGCCAGGCAAAAGCGGCGTACGCCAGTAGCGGGCGGAATCGCGGAAACGGGTCACGGTCATGATGGAAATCCGGCTCGGCCTGCCAGTTTAGCGCGAGCAGGCTGTCACCGTACAAGCAGCTTTCACTTGAGCGGAATCGTAGTGCCGGCTGGCACTGCCACCGCGCTGACGCTGTTCTTCGCGCTGCCGCTGGCGACGCGATCGCTGTAGGTCAGATACACCAGCGAGTTGCGCTTCGCATCGACGATCCGCACCACGTGCAGCGTCTTGAAGATCAGCGACATGCTCACCGAAAACACATCGGACTGCTGCTTGACAGGACCGGTGAACTTGATGGCGCCCACCTGGCGACAGGCGATCGATGCTTCGGTCGGATCTTCCGCAATGCCGAGCGTGCCCTTGATGCCGCCGGTACGGGCTCGCGACACATAGCAGGTGATGCCTTGCACGATCGGGTCATCGTAGGCTTCGACCACCACCCGGTCAGAGCCGGTCACGTGGAAATTGGTGTTGACGCTGCCCACTTCCTCGCTGTGCGCGAGAGGGGTGAGCAGAGCCGTGACAGCGAAGGCGAGCGTAACGCGCAACAAGGGTGATTTCATTGGGATACCGGAGTGATCGGGAATGATGGCAAAGCGAAAGCACCATCGTATAACGGCAACCGTGACGCGGGTGGATGCGTCTGGAAACTGCGGAAGGAGAGCGGAATGGGATGAACGCGAAGAGCGCAACGTTTATTGGGTGGCCAGTATTACCGCGACGCGCGCCGCCCAAAAACAAAAGGCCCGCAAATGCGGGCCTTCGAATCTTTTGGCTCCTCGACCTGGGCTCGAACCAGGGACCTACGGATTAACAGTCCGGCGCTCTACCGACTGAGCTATCGAGGAACAGCAGTACAACCTTTACATAAAAAAGCCCGTTTTGGTTAACGGGCCTTTGCAAATCTTGGCTCCCCGACCTGGGCTCGAACCAGGGACCTACGGATTAACAGTCCGGCGCTCTACCGACTGAGCTATCGGGGAACAACAAAAGCAGAGAAGCGAAATTGTAGGAGGTGCTCCGGAACCTGTCAAGACCCTTGGCCCATCTCGATTTCGTTCGAACAGGCGCGGCCGGGGAGGGTGATACAGGGACCGGGGCGCAGCAGCCGGGTGCGACCTTGAGGCCGTGAGCCGCCGCGCGTAGGGCTGCTTAGCGAGCGAGCAAAGTCAGCTTTTCCTTCACGTCCTTGAATTCGTCGGCCTCCGGCAGCGGGGCCTTCGTCTTCGTGATGCTCGGCCAGCCCTTGGCGAGATCGGCATTCAGCGCGATGAAGTCCTGCTGGTCGCCCGGGACGTCTTCTTCGGCGTAGATGGCGTTCACCGGACATTCGGCGACGCACACAGCACAGTCGATGCACTCATCGGGGTCGATCGCGAGGAAGTTGGGACCTTCGCGAAAGCAGTCCACCGGGCACACATCGACGCAGTCGGTATAGCGGCACTTGATGCAGCTTTCGGTCACAACGTGAGTCATTCAGGCAGCTCCTGCATGCGGTATCGGGGAGGCGAAACGCCAAAAGCGCTATTGTATCGTAACGTCAAGAGGCATATGCAGCACGGGCTCACCCGGTTTATACGTTTTCGTGATTAGTTTATGGCACTGCGTAAGGCTGCCTGCGCCATATGCCCGCGCGCATTCGGGTAACATGCGTCAGGTCGGCGCGCCGGGGCGTGCCGCAGGCGCATGGGCCCAGTCGGGCCTTCCGTTCTTCCTGCAGTCCGGTACGCACCATCATGATTATTACTTCGCTGCTCGATACTGACCTGTACAAGTTCACGATGATGCAGGTGGTTTTGCATCATTTCCCTGCCGCGAGCGTGGAATACCGCTTCCGCTGCAGGACGCCGAACGTCGACCTCGTGCCTTATATCGAGGAAATCCGCGGCGAAGTGCGCAAACTGTGCGAATTGCGTTTTACCGACGACGAGCTCGACTACCTGCGTCGCATGCGCTTCATCAAGGGCGATTTCATCGAGTTCCTCGCGCTCTTCCATCTGAACGACAAGTACATTTCGATTACCCCTTCGCCGAAGGGCAATGGCGAGATCGACATCGAGATCAAGGGTCCATGGCTGCATACGATCCTGTTCGAGATTCCGGTGCTGGCGATCGTCAATGAGGTCTACTTTCGCAACACGCAGCGGGAGCCGGCCTACGGCGAAGGCCGTGAGCGTCTCTCCGAAAAGATCAAGCTGCTCGGCGCACGCCCGGAATTCGCGGACTGCAAGATCGCCGACTACGGCACGCGCCGCCGCTTCTCGAAGCGCTGGCACGAAGAGGTGATCCTGACGCTGAAAGACGATCTGGGCGAGCAGTTCACCGGCACCAGCAACGTTTTCTACGCCATGAAGCATGGCCTCACGCCGCTCGGCACGATGGCCCACGAATACCTTCAGGCCTGCCAGGCGCTCGGCCCGCGGCTGCGCGATTCGCAGATCTACGGCTTCGAGATGTGGGCGAAGGAGTACCGCGGCGACCTGGGCATCGCGCTGTCCGACGTGTACGGCATGGAAGCGTTCCTGCGCGATTTCGACATGTACTTCTGCAAGCTGTTCGACGGCGCGCGTCACGATTCAGGCGATCCGTTCGAGTGGGGCGAGCGGCTTCTGAAGCACTACGAGGCGAATCGCTGCGATTCGCGCACGAAGATTCTCGTGTTCTCGGATGCGCTCGATATTCCGAAGGTCCTGCAACTGTATGAACGCTTCCGCGGACGCTGCAAGCTCGCGTTCGGCGTCGGCACCAACCTGACCAATGACCTCGGCTATAACCCGCTTCAGATCGTCATCAAGATGGTTCGCTGCAACGGTCAGCCGGTTGCCAAACTGTCCGATTCGCCGGGCAAGAATATGTGCGACGACAAGGCGTACCTCGCTTATCTGCGCCAGGTTTTCGGCATCAAACAGCCGGACGAGGAGGTCTCGCCGTAACGGCGGTGACTTTCTGTGCGGGCGCCTGGTGCGCGCCCGCTTAGGCCATCTGGACGAGTGTCCGCGAGTGAGGTGGCCGGTATAATTCTCGCGATACCTGCCTGCCGCACGGCTATCGAAAGAAACGAGACACTCGCGAGGATTTGGCCCACATGGATACATCGATTGCCCGCCGCAACATCCTGGCGCGCATCCGCGCAGCCCAGGGCCGCGAAGCAGCGCCGGCCGAATCCGAGCGCGAAGCCGCTGCCGACTATCTCGCTCGACATCCGCAAGGTCCGCGGCCAGCTATGCCGAACGATCTGGTCGCGCGTTTTATCGAAGAGGCGCAGAAGCTGTCCACCACCGTTGAGAGCGTTGACGCCTTGAGCGATGTGCCGGCTGCGGTGCTTCGCTATCTCACGCAGCACGGCTTGCCGCTGCAGGCCATTGCCTGGCAAACGCTGCAAGACTTCAACTGGACCGAAGCAGGTCTCAGCATCGAATTTCGCAAACCGGAAGATGGCGATGTAGTCGGCATCACCGGCTGCTTCTGCGCAACAGCGGAGACCGGTACGCTGGTGCTATTGTCGGGACCCGAAACCTATGCGTCCGCCGGTCTGCTTCCCGAAACGCACATCGCGATCGTGCCGGCCTCGCGCATCGTCGCCGGTCATGAAGACGCCTTCAACCTGATTCGCTCCGAACGGGGCGAACTGCCGCGCGCCGTCAACTTCGTATCGGGGCCGTCGCGTACCGGCGATATCGAGCAGACCATCGTGCTCGGGGCACACGGGCCGTATCGGGTGCATGCGATCGTCGTGCGTACATGAAGCGACATGCTGTGTGGACGAGCATCGTGCTCGCCGCCGTAATGGCGCTTGGGCCGCAAATCGCGTCGGCCGCGACGCTCGATGGCGCAACCCTGTCGGCATGGTGGGGCGCGCCATTTGCCGGTGTGCTGCTGTCGATTGCCGTGTTCCCGCTCATCGCGCCGACTTTCTGGCATCACCATTTCGGCAAGATCGCGGCAGGCTGGGCCATCCTGTTTCTGGTGCCGTTTGGTGTGATGTTCGGTGCCGGCGTAGCGCTCGGCTCGTTCGTTCACGCCATGCTCGAAGAGTACGTGCCGTTCATCGTGCTGTTGACTGCGCTCTATACGGTGGCGGGCGGCATCTGCGTGCGCGGGAATCTGCACGGCTCGCCACGCATGAATACGGCGATCATCGCGCTCGGTACGGCACTCGCCAGCATCATGGGCACGACCGGCGCGGCAATGCTGCTGATCCGGCCACTGCTGCGTGCCAACGATAATCGCAAGCACGTCGTGCATGTGGTGGTGTTCTTCATCTTCCTCGTCGCTAACGCGGGCGGCTCGCTGTCACCGCTCGGCGACCCGCCGCTGTTTCTCGGTTTTCTCAACGGCGTGGGCTTTTTCTGGACCACCGTGCATCTGGCTTTGCCGATGCTGTTCGTGTGTGGCGTCCTGCTCGTGATCTTCTACGCGCTCGATTCGTACTTTTACCATCGTCGTGAAGAAGAGCGTTCGCCGTTTCTCGATCCCACGCCCGATACGCCACCGCTCGGTATCGACGGCAAGATCAATTTCGTGCTGCTTGGCGTGGTCATTGCGCTCGTGCTGATGAGTGGCCTGTGGAAGCCGGGTATCGAGTTCGACGTTTTTGGCACTCACGTCGCGCTGCAAAACGCGCTGCGCGATGTGGCGCTGATCGGCGTCACGCTGCTCTCGCTGGCGGTGACGCCGCGCGCGGCGCGCGAGGGCAATGCCTTCAACTGGGCGCCGATCGAAGAGGTCGCGAAACTGTTCGCCGGCATCTTCGTGACGATCGCGCCGGTCATCACGATTCTGCGCGCGGGCGACGCAGGCGCGTTCGCGGGTATCGTGCATCTGGTCAACGACGCATCGGGCCAGCCGCGCGACGCGATGTACTTCTGGGCGACGGGTTTGCTGTCGTCGTTTCTTGACAACGCGCCTACCTATCTGGTGTTCTTCAACCTGGCCGGCGGCGACGCGCAAACGCTGATGACGAAGGGCGCCACCACGCTGGCCGCGATTTCGGCCGGCGCGGTATTCATGGGCGCGAACAGCTATATCGGCAATGCGCCGAACTTCATGGTGAAGGCGATTGCGGAGTCGCGCGGCGTGCGTATGCCGAGCTTTTTTGCTTACCTGGGCTGGTCCGTCGTTATTCTGGTGCCGTTGTTTCTCGTGACGGGCTGGCTGTTCTTTTAGCTTTTTAGAGCCATTGATGACGGTTGACTGCAGCACGGCCGCAGACGGTCCCGCTGCGCTATTCGGAGAATTGCAATGCAGAAGATCCTGGTTGCCCGTCCGATTTTTCCGGACGTGATCGAGCGCCTCAAACAGTATTTCGAGGTGGACTGGAACAACGGCGAAGTCTTGCCTGCCGACGAACTGACGCAGCGGCTTGCCGATAAGGACGGCGCGCTGACGGCCGGCGACCCGATCGACGCAGCCGTGCTGACGGTAGCACCGCGGCTGCGAGTGGTGTCGAATATGGCAGTCGGTTACAACAACTTCGATATGGCCGCGTTCAACGCGGCGAACGTACTCGGCACCAATACGCCGGACGTCCTGAACGAGTCCACTGCCGATTTCGGCTGGGCGCTGATGATGGCGACGGCACGCCGGATCGCCGAGTCCGAGCACTGGCTGCGCGCCGGAAAGTGGCAGAAGTGGGCGTACGACGGCTTTCTCGGTACCGACCTGTACGGTTCGACGCTCGGTGTGATCGGCATGGGCCGCATTGGCCAGGCACTGGCGCGTCGCGCCCGCGGCTTCAACATGCAGGTGATCTATCACAACCGTTCGCGGGTCGCGCCTGCTATCGAAGCCGAGCTGAATGCGGAGTATGTGTCGAAGGCAGACCTGTTGCGGCGGGCCGATCACGTCGTCCTAGTGCTGCCCTATACGAAGGAAAACCATCACACGATCGGCGCAGCGGAGCTCGCGCAGATGAAGCCGACCGCGACGCTGACCAACATCGCGCGCGGAGGCATCGTCGACGACGCCGCGCTCGCCGAGGCGCTGCGTGCGAAGCAGATCGCAGCGGCCGGTCTCGATGTCTACGAAGGCGAGCCGAATCTAAACCCGGCGCTGTTGACCGTGCCGAATGTCGTGCTGACGCCGCATATCGCAAGCGCGACTGAAGCGACCCGGCGCGCCATGGCCAATCTCGCGGCCGACAACCTGATTGCCGGGTTGGGCGAAGGTCCGAATGCAGGGCATCCGCCGAGCGCGATCAATCCGGATGTGATCGGCAAGGCGCGTTCATGATGACGTTGTTGTTGCCCGCGGCGGTCGTGGTATTGGCCGTCGCTTTGGTGATCGCCTTGCTCGTATTGATGCGTGGTGGCCGTCAGAGTGATCTGCAGGCGCAGCTCGACCAGTTAGGCGATCATATTGGCTCGGCGGCGCAAGAGCAGTCGCGCGCGTCCGAGCGGATCGAGCGCGAGTTGCGCAGCGAGATCAAGGAGACCGCCCGCGTCTTGCGAACCGAACTGAACGGCGGCTTCTCGCAGTTTCAGCAGACGCTTGCCGCGCAGTTCACCAGCATGACGACGCTGCAGAACGGCAAGATCGACGGCTTCGCGCAGCAACTCGTCAGACTCACCGAAACCAACGCGCAGCAACTCGAAGCGGTCCGGCTGAGCTTGCAGCAGCAGGCCCAGCAGGCGCGCGACGAGCAGGGTGCCACGCTTAAGCGTTTCGGTGAGACGCTGACATTGCAGCTCGGGCAACTGACGGAATCGAACGATCGCCGTTTTGCCGAAATCCGCACGACGATCGAACAACGTCTGAAGGACATCGAGACAAACAACGCGACCAAGCTCGAAGAGATGCGCCGCACGGTCGACGAGAAGCTGCACGCCACGCTCGAGCAGCGTCTGGGCGAATCGTTCAAGCAGGTCTCGGACCGGCTCGAGCAGGTGCATCGCGGGCTGGGGGAAATGCAGACGCTCGCCGCGGGCGTTGGCGATCTGAAGAAGGTGCTGACCAACGTCAAGACGCGCGGCACATGGGGCGAAGTGCAGCTCGAGGCGCTGCTCGAACAACTGCTGACCGCGGATCAATACGCGAAGAACGTCGCAACGGTGCCGAAAAGCGCCGACCGGGTCGAATTCGCGATCAGGTTGCCGGGCCGGCAAGACCCGGAAGGTGTAGCGGTGCCGGTATGGCTGCCGATAGATGCGAAATTCCCGCGCGAGGACTACGAGCGGTTGATCGAAGCTCAGGAGCGAGCCGACCCGGTGGCGGTCGAAGAAGCGTCGCGGGCGCTGGAAGGGCGTATTCGTGCCGAGGCCCGCGCGATCTCTGAGAAGTATGTCGCGCCGCCGCACACCACCGATTTCGCCTTGCTGTTCCTGCCGACCGAAGGGCTCTACGCGGAAGTCCTGCGCCGGCCCGGTCTCACCGACACGTTGCAGCGTGACTACCGGGTGACGATAGCCGGACCGACCACGCTCACCGCGTTGCTCAACAGTCTGCAGATGGGCTTCCGCACGCTGGCCATCGAGAAGCGCTCGAGCGAAGTCTGGCAGGTGCTCGGCGCGGTGAAGACGGAATTCGGCAAGTTCGGCGACGTGCTGGCGAAGACGAAGTCGCAGCTCGAAACGGTGACGCGTTCGATCGAAGCTGCGGAAACGCGTACACGCATGATGAACCGCAAGCTGCGCGACGTCGAAGCGTTACCAGGAGAGCAGGCGAGCGGCTTATTGGGAGATGCGCTGCTTGGGGCAGATGCGGAGGAATAAGGCGGATCCGGCTTTATCCAGCCTTTGCCGCCTTTACTCCGGCCAATTCCTCAAGGGCATCACCCGTGATGCGCACGACGCGCCAATCCGGCAACACGGTCGCGCCCATCTTCTCGTAGAAACTGATGGCCGGCTGATTCCAGTCGAGCACCGTCCACTCGAACCGGCCGCATTGCCGTTCGACGGCCAATGCCGCCAGTTCGCGCAGCATCCGCGTGCCCAGCCCAGTGCCCCGCTGCGACGGCTGCACATACAGGTCTTCCAGGTAGAGTCCACGCCGGCCGAGGAAGGTCGAGAAATTATGGAAGAACAGCGCATATGCGACGATGCGGCCGTCTTCTTCCTGCGCGACCATGGCTTCGGCCGAGGGCCGCGCGCCGAACAACGCGTCATGCACGCCTGCTTCGGTGGCGACGAACAGATGGGTGAGCTTTTCGAACTCAGCCAGTTCGAACATCAACGAAAAAATGGCGCCCACGTCGGCGCTCGTCGCGGCACGAATGGTGGCGGCCATTAAGCTTCCTCTTGAACGTCGCTCAACTGGATTTCGATGCCGCCAAACCGCGACGCGACCCAGTTATACGCATGGCAGGCGATCCACAACAGCACGAAACCAAGAATCGCGTTCAGCAGCAGCGCGCTGAACACGGTGCTCAGCTCGACCGAACCGTAGCGGATAAACGCAACCAGTACCCCAAGCAGCACGATAGGCACACTGAAGGTCAGATACACCAGGATCAGCGCCTTGGCGGTCTGTCCCGGCGCGATGAACGAGATCTGTTTTCTCATGTAAGTCAAACCCGTTGGTCGTTGTGAGGGTAAGGGTTGAGGGTCAGCGGCAGCCGGGCGTGTCAGATCAGCCCGTCGAACAGCATGATATCGACGCTTTCGCCAGCCGTGATGTCAGAGCGTTCGTGCTCGAGCACGATAAAGCAATTGGCTTCGCTCATGGAACTGAGGACCCCCGAGCTTTGCGAGGGAGTCGGCGTGACCTGCCATTGGCCGCGCGCATCGCGCGTCGCTACGCCGCGCTGGAATTCGGTGCGGCCTGCACGCTTGCGGATGAGCTCGCGACTCGTGGCTTGCAGAAGCGCCGCCGGTTGTGGCGTGGCGCCGGACATGACCACCAATGCTTCGCGCACGATCTGATAGAACGTCACCATCACGGCGACCGGATTGCCCGGCAGGCCGAAGAATAACGCGGGCAGGCCGAGGCCGGGTCGTTCGCCTGACCAGACGCGGCCGAACGCAAGCGGGCGCCCTGGACGCATGGCGAGACTCCAGAACGCGACGTCCCCGAAGGTCTGCAATAACTGCTGGGTGAAGTCCGCCTCGCCGACGGAGACGCCACCCGAGGTCAGGACCACGTCGGCGCTGGCTGCGGCGCTGCGTAGCGCGGCCTCGAGCGCGGCGGGCTCATCCCGTACGACACCGAGGTCGAGCGGGTCGATGTTCATCCGCCGCAGCATGGCAAACAGCGTGTGACGATTGCTGTCGTAGACGCAGCCGGGATCGAGCGGCTCGCCGAGCGAGCGCAGTTCGTCGCCGGTAGAAAAGAATGCGACCCGCAGACGCCTGCGCACCGGCACTTCGGCGATACCAAGCGAAGCGATCAGCCCGAGGTCCGACGGGCGCAAGATCCGGCCGGCTCGCAGCGCTACGCTGCCGCGCGGCAGGTCTTCGCCGGCGAGGCGCCGGTTGGCGCCGCCGCGCACAGCGCTGGCGGCAAAGCGGATCGTCTCGCCGCTGCGTGTGACGAGTTCTTGCGGCACGACCGTATCGCAATCCGCCGGCATCGAGGCGCCCGTCATGACCCGCACGCACTCCGTTACCGCAACCGCGCCGCCAAACGGGTGGCCAGCCAGCGCCTTGCCGGCGAGCGTCAGTTCAACGCTGTTCGCCTCGCTGTTTGCCCGACCGGCGAGCACGGCGCTGCGGAAGGCGTAGCCGTCCATTGCCGAGTTGTCGTGCGCGGGTACGTCGCTGGGCGACACGATGTCTGCGGCCAGCACGCGGTCGAGCGCATCGTGCAGCGGCACGTGTTCGACTGCAGTGACGGGTGTGGCCCACTGCCGCACGATCGCCTGCGCGGCCGTGACCGGCAGCGCCTGAGGATCGTACTGCGCGACGCAGCTGGAAAATTCGTTAAGCGTGGTCATGAATGGAGAGGCGTCGCGGCCGGATGCGGTCGGCTGGATTGGGTGAGCGCCGTGCGTCCGGAGCAGAACATCGGCTGCAACCTCGTTGACGTCTGAACGACGTCTCAATGGCGTTCAAGGTCGGCCAGTTCTTGTAAAGAGTTGATATTGTAAAACGCGCGCTCATCCGGAAAGGCGACTTCCACCGTCTTGTGGCGCGCGTACCACGCGCGGACCTTACGTTCACCCGCTTGCAGAAAGGCGGAGAGGTCATCGGCCAGACTGGTGCGCAACAGCGCGAAGACAGGGTGAATCGAGGTCTCGCCGTGCGTGTCGACGGTGGTGACGGTGGCGATATCGGCTTGTTGTGCATCGAGGGCATCCGCGAGCCGCGCGGCGAGATCGGCCGGCAGTCCGGGTGAGTCGCATGGCGCGCTGACCACGAACGGGGTTCGAGCGGCGCGTAGGCCGGCTAGCAGACCCGCCAGCGGGCCGGGGAAGTCCGCTACGCTGTCTGCTACGACGCTCGCGCCAAATGGCGAGCCGAGCGCGGCATAGACCTCGGGATGACGATTGGCGCTGATGAGTAACGATCCAGTCTGCGGCGCGAGTCGCTTCATGACGTGCAAAGCGAGCGCTTCGCCGTGCAGCAGTTGCAACCCTTTGTCGACACCGCCCATACGCGTGCCGCGACCGCCGGCGAGAACGAGGCCGGTGAGATTGGCTGGCAGGGGATTGAGTGCGGCAGGCAAGACGGCCTCAGCCGCCGATGTACGACATTTCGACGCGGCGCTCGTCCAGCGATTGCGATACCGCAGCGCTGCTGCCGCGCAGTTCGGAATAGCGATCGCCGCGGGCCTGCCAGATATGTGCGACCGCGGAGGCGATCTGTGCGTCGCTCGAGCCATTGCGCACCAGCGCACGCAGGTCGTGTCCCCCTGACGCAAACAGGCACAGGTACAGCTTGCCTTCCGTGGAGAGCCGGGCGCGTGTACAGGTGCCGCAGAACGCCCGGGTGACGCTCGAAATCACGCCGATCTCGCCGCTGCCGTCGGTGTAGCCCCAGCGCTGCGCAGTCTCGGCGGCGCTGTGCGCTTCGAGCGGCACCAGCGGGAAGTATTCGCCGATCCTTTCCACGACCTCGGCCGACGGCAGCACTTCAGCCATGTTCCAGCCGTTCGAGGTGCCCACGTCCATGTACTCGATAAAGCGCAGCACGCAGCCCGAGCCTTTGAAGTGGCGTGCCATCGGCACGATTTCGCCATCGTTGGTGCCGCGCTTGACCACCATGTTGACCTTGACCGGCGCAAGGCCCACCGCCTGGGCGGTGGCGATGCCTTCCAGCACGTCGTCCACAGCGAAGTCCGCATCGTTCATGCGACGAAACAGCGTGTCGTCGAGCGCGTCCAGGCTGACCGTGACGCGCGTCAGTCCGGCGTCTTTCAGGCTGCGCGCCTTGCGGGCGAGCAGCGAACCGTTAGTGGTAAGCGTGAGATCGAGCGGCCGGCCTTCCGGCGTGGTGAGTTGCGCGAGCCGTTCGATCAGGTATTCCAGGTTTTTGCGCAGCAGCGGCTCACCGCCCGTCAAGCGGATCTTTTCTACGCCATGTGCGACGAAAAGCCGCGCCAGGCGTTCGATTTCCTCGAAGCTCAGTAGCGCGCTGTGCGGCAGGAAGCTGTAGTCCTTGTCGAACACCGCGCGCGGCATGCAGTAGACGCAGCGGAAGTTGCACCGATCCGTCACCGAGATGCGCAGATCCCGCAGCGGGCGCGACAAGGTATCGCGCAGCACGCCGCTAGGCGTCTGCACGGGACCGGTGATGACCGGGACCGCGCTGACGTCGGCAACAGGGATGATGCGTCGGGACATGGATCGCTTCAATTGGGGTGCAGACTTCCATTTTAGCGGAACGCCCGTCCACCCACATGGAACGAATACCCGCATTCAGGCAAACAAAAAGCCCGCCGGTGAGGGCGGGCTTTCTGGACAGCAGGGCGTTGACAGCGCCCGGTGTAACGGCTTACTGCGGGTGCTTCGCCGTTTCGACCTGCTGCATCGGCGCATTGTCGACCGGCGGCAGCGGCTTGCGCTCGCGCGGCACGCGGGCTGGCTTCGCAACTTGCGCAGCGGCTTCCTGCGCGGCACGCAGCTTGGTGGCGTCGGTGTTGACCCACACCAGGCCGGCGCTTTCCAGTACCGGCTGCAGGGCTTCCGGCGACAGACCGTTGTTGCGCGGCACAACTGGCGCTACAGCAGCGACCGGTGCCGGTTCGACAGCCTGCGCAGGCTCAACCGCAGGTTGCGGTGCTGCCGGTGCGGCTACTTCTTCGGGCGCGGCAGCTTGCGGCGCTGCTTCGACCACTGGCTGCTGTGCTTCCACCGGTGCAGCAACCACGACCGCCGGAGCGACCGAGGTTGCCGGCGTCGCTTCCACGACCGGAGCCTGAACGGCGGCCGGCTCGGCAGCGAACGTCTCTGCAGCAGCGGGCTCAACCGCTGCCGGTGCCTGTACTGGCGCTTCGACCGCCGGCGCTTCGTGAACCGGTGCCTGGAACACAGGCGCCGCAGGTGCTGCGCTCGTCGTTTCGACGGCAGCGCTTGCGGTTTCATGTGCGGCTTCGGTTGCGACCGGCGCAACAGGTGCCACGGGCGCGGCCGGTGCCGATACAACCGGCGCCGGTTCAGCGTGCGTGACTACCGGCGCTTCGGGCACGGCTGCTTCTGCGACCGGCACGAAAGCTTCGGTCTTGGCAGCCTGTTCGGCGGCCAGAACCGGCGTTTCGGTTGCGGCATGCAGTTCGGTGACGACCGCCGTTTCCGTTGCGACCGCAGCAACGACCACTTCGACCGGCGCGCTTGCCGGCGCTTCGTGACGGGGCTGCTGAGCCGGCGCCTCGACTGTTGCGCTAGCCGTTTCGCCTTCCGTTTCCGCACTTTCGACAGACTCGGCACCGTCGGCGTTGACGTTACCGTTCACGCCTTCTTCTTCACGCTCACGACGGCCGCCACGACGACCGCGACGGCGACGACGACGCTCTTCGCCTTCACGGGCCACGGCTTCCTGATCGACGGGAGCGCCGCCTTCAAGGTTGCCGGCCTGGTTTTGCGTCAGCAGATCGGTCTGGTTTTCGTCCTGGCTCAGCGCTTCGGCGCCTTCCGGTTGCTGCTTGCGACGCTCGCCGCGTTCCGGACGATCACCGCGATCGCGACGTTCGCCGCGTTCCTGGCGTTCGCCACGCTCGGCGCGCGGTGCGCTTTCCACGGTTTCGCCACGGTCCGCGCGTTCCTGACCGCGCTCGCCGCGGTTGTCACGCCCTTCGCGCTCGCCACGCGGCTCGCGACTTTCGCGCGGCTCACGGTTGCCACGCGGCTCCCGTGTTTCGCGCGGCTCGCGACCCTCACGCGGTTCGCGCGACTCGCGTGCTTCACGTGGCTCACGACCCTCGCGGGCTTCACGTCCTTCGCGACCTTCGCGTTCGTCACGACGCTGCGACGGCTGGCCTTGACGGCCGCCAACCGCAGCACCTTCGCCACGCGCCGCGCCATCACGGCCGCTCGCGCCGCCACGGCGATTATTGCGACGATCGCCGCCGCGCTCGCCCGTGCGCTCACCGCGCTCCGGACGATCGCCGCGTGCCGGACGCGCCGTCTGCTCGACGGGTGCCGGTGCGACCGGTGCGGGCGCCGCCGGCGCCGCGCCGAACAGCTTCTTCAGCCAGCCAATGAAACCGCCACCAGCCGGCGTCACTGCCACAGGGGCAGGCGTAGCGGCAGCAACCGGGCGAACCGGGGCGCTAGGCGCCGGCTTTTCAGGCGTGATGCCCTTGACCGCGGCTTCCTGCTTCGGCTTCACTTCCTCGGCACGCTTGCTGTAACCGGTTTCCGATTCCAGCTCGCGGGCCGCTTCTTCGGCCATCTTCCACGAAGCACGCGGTTCGTCAAGGCGTGCATCGTCGTGACGCAGGCGCTCGAGCTTGTAGTGCGGCGTGTCGAGGTGCTTGTTCGGGATCAGGACGACATTGACCTTGAAACGCGACTCGATCTTGTTGATTTCGGCGCGCTTCTCGTTCAACAGGAAGGCGGTCACTTCGACCGGCACCTGGCAGTGGATTGCCGCGGTGTTTTCCTTCATCGCTTCTTCCTGAATGATCCGCAGCACTTGCAGTGCGGAAGATTCGGTATCGCGGATGTGGCCCGTGCCGTTACAGCGCGGGCAGGTCACGTGGCTGCCTTCCGAGAGGGCCGGACGCAGACGTTGACGCGACAGTTCCATCAGGCCGAAGCGCGAAATCTTGCCCATCTGGACACGTGCACGGTCGTGCTTGAGCGCGTCTTTCAGGCGTTGTTCGACTTCGCGTTGGCTCTTGGCCGACTCCATGTCGATGAAGTCGATCACGATCAGGCCGCCCAGGTCGCGCAGGCGCAACTGGCGGGCCACTTCGTCGGCGGCTTCGAGGTTGGTGCGTGCAGCCGTTTCCTCGATGTCGGCGCCCTTGGTGGCGCGCGCCGAGTTCACGTCGATGGCCACCAGCGCTTCGGTGTGGTCGATCACGATCGCACCGCCCGAAGGCAGCGGCACCGTGCGCGAATACGCCGTTTCGATCTGATGTTCGATCTGGAAGCGCGAGAAAAGCGGCACGTCGTCGTGATACCGCTTCACCTTGCTGACATTATCCGGCATCACGATATCCATGAAGGCGCGGGCCTGGTCATGGATTTCGGTGGTGTCGATGAGGATTTCGCCAATATCCGGCTGGAAATAGTCGCGAATCGCGCGGATCACCAGGCTCGATTCGAGATAAATCAGCATCGGCTGACCGGTCGAACCGCTTTGCGACGCGGCTTCGATGGCGCGCCACAGTTGCATCAGGTAGTTCAGGTCCCACTGCAGTTCTTCGGCGGAGCGGCCAATACCAGCCGTACGCGCGATGATGCTCATGCCTTCCGGCAGTTGCAGCTGCGCCATGGTTTCGCGCAGTTCCTGACGGTCGTCACCTTCGATCCGGCGCGACACGCCACCGCCGCGCGGATTGTTCGGCATCAGGACCAGATAACGGCCTGCCAGCGAAATAAAGGTGGTGAGAGCAGCGCCCTTGTTGCCGCGTTCTTCCTTTTCGACCTGGACGATCAGTTCCTGACCTTCCTTCAGGGCGTCCTGGATACGGGCCGAACGCATGTCGACGCCGTCGCGGAAATACTGGCGGGCGACTTCCTTGAACGGCAGAAAACCGTGACGGTCTTCGCCGTAGTTGACGAAACAGGCTTCGAGCGACGGCTCGATGCGAGTGATGATGCCCTTGTAAATATTGCCTTTGCGCTGTTCGCGACCGGCGGTTTCGATGTCGATATCGATGAGTTTTTGCCCATCGACGATGGCTACGCGCAGTTCTTCCTGCTGCGTTGCATTAAACAACATTCGTTTCATTGAACGACTCCAGAGCGGCTTAGCCTGCGCCCACGCCTCGCGTTTATTGGACGCAAAGGACGTTCGAGGCAGCGGCATGCCGCGCTTTATTGTGTTTTCACAAGCACGCTGGAGCGGGAAAAATGGCGGGGAGAATTGCCTGAGAGGGCCCGGTCCATACAGAAGGACGCGGTGCCGCAGGGCACATGCGAACACGGCTTCAAATAACGGCCTGACACGCCGCGGGTACTGCCGGCTGACCTATACACACCTTCGTCCACTCGCGCCGGTGCGCCAACTGGGCGCGTGACCGGAGGGTCGAAGGCTGCGGCCGAGCCGCAGCGGGAAGTTCGCGCAATAGGCGCGTCTTTTCTCGCCGGGGGTGTCTCGCCTCATTTTGACGTCGCCATGTCTTGTACTTTCTACAAGACGCCTTGGGCGCACGCCGTATTTTCGCAACCGGAAGCCTCGTCCTGCAGGGCGTCAAACCGCCGATACCCGAGGCTCGCAGTTAAATTCTTTTTTACCAAAATTCCGTTACCGCGGAGCCGACCGTGACCGAACGCGCCTGTGGGCGCCGTCCCTGCCGGGTGCTGACTCCGTGCGTACAACTTGTTGCATCTCGTTATGCGGGTGAGCAACCAGACCCGGGCGCAAGTAAAATGACTGTTTATCGCTTGCACCTGCGCAGACTGCCGGAATACCGGACAATGCGCCGGCCGCCGCAGACTGCTGGGCAAATTATATTCAGAATGAAAGAGTTAGGCAAAATATCCCAGAAATCGGTCGCAAGTGACCAGGTCTCGATGATCGAGATCGACGATGGCGCGGCCGGACAGCGCATCGACAACTTCCTGTTACGCGTCTGTAAAGGCGTGCCTAAAAGCCATATTTATCGCATCCTGCGTAGCGGGGAAGTGCGTGTAAATAAGGGCCGGGTCGATGCGCAGTACCGTCTCGAACACGGCGATCTGGTGCGCGTGCCGCCGATCCGCATCGCTCAAGGGACCGAAGCGAGCGCTCACAATCCGGTTCCGGTCGCCCATTTCGAAATTCTTTTTGAAGATGACCACATGCTGGTCATCGATAAACCGGCCGGCGTCGCCGTCCATGGTGGCAGCGGGGTGGCGTTCGGGGTAATCGAGCAGATGCGCGAGGCGCGTCCGCAGGCAGAATTTTTGGAACTGGTGCACCGGCTGGACCGCGAAACCTCCGGTGTCCTGATGCTGGCGAAAAAGCGCGCGGCACTTGTTAACCTGCACGAGCAGATTCGTGAGAACCGCATGGACAAGCGCTACTTTGCGTGCGTTCATGGCGAGTGGGCGGGCGACTGGGGCCGCCGCCGGGCGGTCAAGGAGCCGCTGCACAAGTACCTGACGGCGGATGGCGAACGCCGCGTGCGGGTCCAGGCCGACGGGCTGGCGTCGCACACCGTGTTCAATCTGGTGAATCGCTGGCCGGACTACGCGCTTCTCGAAGCGGAACTGAAGACGGGTCGCACGCATCAGATCCGGGTTCACCTCGCGCACCTGGAGTTGCCGATCGTCGGCGACGTCAAATATGGCGATTTCGCACTAAATAAAGAGCTGGCGCGCACCCATGCGCGTCCTGGACTGAAGCGGATGTTTCTGCACGCGTACCGGCTCAAGCTGGCACACCCGGCTACCGGCGAGGTGCTGCAGTTCGAGGCGCCGCTGCCGGCAGAATGCCGGCGGTTCATCGATCAGCTCAATGAAATCAATAACGGGGCAACCCCGGAGACGAATACGCATGGCTAGAGAGCAATTTGATCTGATCGTCTTCGATTGGGACGGCACCTTGATGGATTCGACCGTGCATATCACGCGCAGTATCCAGTCGGCGTGTCGCGATCTCGGCTTGCCGGTGCCGGCTGATGAGGCGGCGAGCTACGTGATTGGCCTCGGGCTGCGCGACGCGCTGCAGATCGCCGCGCCGACGCTCGACCCGTCCGAGTATCCGCGTCTGGCCGAGCGCTACCGTTTCCACTATCTGGTCAAAGATCAGACCACGGAGCTTTTTGCTGGAGTGCGCGAAATGCTGCAGGAGTTGCGCGATCAGGGTTATCTGCTTGGTGTCGCCACCGGTAAGAGCCGTGTGGGCCTGAACCGGGCGCTCGACCAGTCGCGCCTCACCAGCCTGTTCGACGGTACCCGCTGTGCCGACGAGACTTTCTCGAAGCCTCATCCGGCAATGCTGCATGAGTTGACCCGTGAACTGGGTCAGGATGTGGCACGCACGGTGATGGTCGGCGATACGACCCATGACCTGCAAATGGCGATCAACGCCGGCGTGGCAGGTATCGCCGTGACCTACGGCGCCCATCCGGAAGCCTCGCTGGCTGCGCTCGAGCCGAAGTTCGTGGCGTCGAGCGTCAGCGCGCTGTCCGGCTGGTTGCGCGAGAACGCATGAGCATGCCTGCCATCGAACCCGTGCGGATCTGCGCTTCCGACGAACTGGTCGAGGGGGGCACAGGGCTGCGCCGCCAGGCGAAATATGTCGACGGGGATGCGGTTGTCTTTTTTGTCCGCTATGGTGGCGAGGTTTTTGGTTATCTGAACCGCTGTGCGCACGTGCCGATGGAGCTCGACTGGGCTGAGGGTCAGTTCTTCGAATCATCGGGTTTATACTTGATGTGCGCCACGCACGGCGCAATTTACGCGCCGGATACAGGTAAGTGTGTCGGCGGTCCGTGCCGTGGCGGCAGGCTGCGTCCCGTTCAGGTAGACGAACGGGATACACCGGATGGCCGCGCGGTATTCTGGCTGCCGGACGACGACCTGCGTCCGGTCACCCCCTGACTCTTTGATCTGCGACGCATGGCCGACAATCTCACTCCCGATCCGAACCAACCGTCCTCAGCGGGCCGCAGGCCGACGCCAACTGATGAACCGGGCTGGGAGCGCGCCGCGCTCGAACGCATTGCGCTCGCTGCCATCAGCGAACAGCGCGCGGCGCGGCGCTGGAAGATCTTCTTTCGCTTTGTCTTCGTCATCCTGCTGCTGCTGGTGGTCTGGGGCGTGTTCGATTTTTCCGGCGAGAAGGTCGCCACCACCGGACGCCACACCGCACTGGTCACGCTCGACGGGGAAATTGCCGCGGACACGAATGCGAACGCCGATGATGTCGACTCCGCATTGGAAAGCGCCTTCGACGACGCAGGCACGGCGGGCGTGATCCTGAGCTGCAACAGTCCGGGCGGCAGTCCGGTGCAGGCGGGTATCATCAATCGCGATATCCGTCGTCTGCGCGCCAAATATCCGTCCATCCCGCTGTATGTGGTGGTGGGCGACATGTGCGCCTCGGGCGGATACTACGCGGCCGCAGCGGCAGACAAGATTTACGTGGATAAGGCGAGCATCGTCGGCTCGATCGGCGTGCTGATGGACGGCTTCGGATTTACCGGGCTGATGGACAAGCTCGGCGTCGAGCGGCGTCTGCACACCTCGGGCGAAAACAAGGGCTTCTTCGACCCGTTCTCTCCGGAGACACCGAAGATGGACGCACATGCCCAGGAAATGCTCGACCAGATCCACCAGCAGTTCATCGACGCGGTGCGCGAAGGCCGCGGCAAGCGGCTGCATGAGACGCCGGATATCTTCTCGGGTCTGTTCTGGACCGGTCAGCAGAGTGTTGATCTTGGTCTGGCGGATGGCTTTGGCGACTCTGATTACGTCGCGCGCGAGATTATCAAGGCGCCGGATATCGTCGATTACACCGTGAAGGAAAGCATCACCGATCGCGTGGCGCGCAAGTTCGGCGCGGCGGTTGGCAGCGCTGCGGTTCACGCGATGGTACTGGGCGGGAAGATGAGCTTGCGGTAAGCGGTGACGCAGGGCGTCGCTTGCCGCGGGCACGGTCAGTCGGTTGGCGGCTGGTCAAGCGGAAGTCGCCCAGTCAAGTAGCGGCCGCCGCGTCGGGCGGCCTTCGTCCTTGCAGGTCCGGCGGCCGGCCCCCCTTTCAGACGGCAAGAAGCAGGAAAATTGCCGGGCGCTTGTGCAGATCCATCACCGGCGCCTTTTTCCAGTCCGACACGGTTCGACTCGCAATCGTCTCGGTCTCCAGCGTCAGATCCACTGCGACGCACACCAACGTCGACGGCGCGCAGGTCGCCAGCAAAGTATCGAGCAGCGCCTTGTTGCGATAAGGCGTCTCGATAAAGATCTGCGTCTGCTTTCCCTTGCGCGACTGTTGTTCCAGATCGCGCAGCCGCTTGGCCCGTTCGGCTGCGTCCACCGGCAGGTAACCGTGAAAGGCGAAACTCTGGCCGTTCAGGCCGGAAGCCATCAACGCCAGCAGAATCGAGCTCGGTCCCACGAACGGTACAACCTTGACGCCGCGCTCGTGCGCCCGCCGCACCAGCAGCGCACCCGGATCGGCGACCGCCGGACAACCGGCCTCCGAGACGAGGCCCGCATCCGTGCCTGCCAGGACCGGCGCCAGCAGTTTTTCGATCTCGCCCGCCGGGGTATTCACGTTCAACTCGCGAATCTCGATTTCCTGGATCGGCCGTTCGGTGCCGACTTTCTTCAGGAAGGCACGCGTGGTTTTCGCGTTTTCGCCGATGTAATAGTGCAGAGCCGCGGCGCGCGCCCGCACTGGCGCGGGCAGCACGGCGTCGAGCGCGTCCGCGTCACCTTCGCCCAGGGTGTTCGGGATCAGATACAGTGTGCCGCTCATCGTGCCCCCAACAGTGGAAAACCGGCCGCCAGCAGCATTCGCGACAACGCGATCAGCGGCAGTCCGACCAGCGCGGTCGGATCGTCCGACTCGATCGCATCTAGCAGCGCAATGCCGAGCCCTTCGGATTTGGCACTTCCGGCGACATCGTAAGGCGTTTCGGCTCTCAAATAGGCTTCCAGTTCAGCGTCTGACAGATTCCGGAAGCGTACCGTCGTCACGACATCAAGCGTCTGGGCGCTGCTGTCGCGACTGTCGAACAGGCACAGCGCGCTATGAAACAGCACTTCGCGGCCGCGCATGGCCTGCAGCTGGGCAAGCGCCTTGTCGTGCGAGCCCGGTTTGCCAATCTGCAGACCGTCGTAAGTGGCGACCTGATCTGAGCCGATCACGAGTGCGTGTTCACCGGCGGCCAGTTTGGCTGCGACCGCCCGTGCTTTATCCTCGGAGAGCCGCAGGGCGGTCGCTTCGGGCGTTTCTCCCGGGTGAGGCGTTTCGTCGACAGCGGGCACGACGACATCGAACGGCACGCGCAGGCGTTCCAGAAGCTCGCGGCGGTAGCGCGAACTCGACGCCAGAATCAGGCGCGGCGGGCGGGAAGAGATATCCGGCATGGTGAACCAAAGGCTAGGGAGAGCAGGCCGCACGGGCTTTCGCGCGTGTGGGCTTAAGTGTTTGACTCGAAAAGACAAAACGGATATGATTTTGGGCTTTTCATCGGTATGTGAACGTTGCGCTGCAGGGAAGCCTCGGGGAAACCTCGTGAAAAGCCCGCGCAAACCCCCAATGCGGTCTTGCTGCAATCAGGGTTTGTCTCGTAGTAGCAGCGCCTCGGCAGGCGGCATACTGACCTGATTTACCCCGGCTAAATCCGTGCCGACGCAGGAGCGCACATGACTCAACATCCTGGCAAACCTGCAGGTCTCGCCGACCCGCATGATGTCCATCTTTTCGAATTCGCGCGGAGTGGCTGTCAGGCCGCGGGTCTCGTGCGCGTCTCGCAACTGCCGCGCATGTTAAACGAAGTTCCTGCGGAAGCGCCAGAGCGCGAAAGCGCGTTCACCTGGCAGGCCGAAGGGGCAACGCAGCCGGAATTGCAGGACGACGGCACCGAGGGTCCGCAGCCTTATCTGAGGCTCGCGATTCACGGGTCGGCATGGCTCGAATGTCAGCGGTGTCTCACGCCGTATCTGCAGGCGTTCAACGTCGATGCGACTTACCGGATCGTCAACACTGAGGCGGAAGCCGAAGAGTTTCCGCTCGACGAGGATGAAGTCGATGTGATCGTGGGTTCAGCCCATTTCGATCTTATCGACTTGATCGAAGAAGAGTTGCTGCTGAGTTTGCCGCTGGTGCCCAAGCACGAGGTTTGCCCTGAAGTGCACGAGTCGCTCGTGTCTGGGGTGGCCGGTGATGAGGGCGACGAAGCCGGAGAGGATGAAGCTGAAGAGGGCGGCGAGCCCTCCCGGCCCAATCCGTTTGCGGCGCTCGAAGCCCTCAAGAAGGGTGGTTCGGGCGGCGAGAAGCACTGAACAGTTGCATAGGAGCGCGATGCGGCGCGTTGGCCATTCGGCCAGTGACGATTGCCGTATCGGGCTGTGTTAGAATTCGGAAAATTTTTAGGAGTTATCATGGCAGTCCAACAAAACAAGAAGTCGCCGTCGAAGCGCGGCATGCACCGCTCGCACGATTTCCTCAGCGCAGCGCCGCTGGCTGTGGAACCGAGCACGGGTGAAGTGCATCTGCGTCACCACGTTAGCCCGAACGGCTACTATCGCGGCAAGAAAGTCGTCAAGACGAAGAACGACTAATCGTCCCGTTGCGTTGCGCCCCTTGGCGTTTCGCGTGGCGATCGGCTCGCTTGACATTTTCCCGGCTCGACAAAAAGGCGGCATCTATGGCCGCTTTTTTGTGTCGAACGCAGTTAGCCGTCTAGCGCTTGCTGCGTTCCCATGCAGAGCTCCTGAAATTCGTCGCACTCCATGACAGTAAAGCTCACGATAGATTGCATGGGAGGCGACCACGGCCCGCCCGTGACCGTTCCCGCGGCTGTCAGTTTCGTTCGTTCGCATCCCGATGCGCAGTTGATGCTCGTCGGTATCGAAAGCGTGATCCGCGCCCAGCTCAAGAAGTTGAAGGCCGAGGGCGAGTCTGCGCTGGTCATCGTGCCGGCTTCAGAGATCGTCGCCATGGACGACTCGGTTGAAGTCGCGCTGCGCAAGAAGAAAGACTCGTCGATGCGCGTGGCGCTCAACCGCGTCAAGGAAGGCGAGGCTCAGGCCTGCATCTCCGCCGGCAACACCGGTGCGCTGATGGCGGTGTCCCGCTATGTTCTGAAAACGCTCCCGGGTATCGAACGCCCGGCGATCGCGTTCGCATTGCCCAATCCCACCGGCTACACGATGATGCTCGATCTCGGCGCCAACGTCGATTGCGAGCCGCAGCATCTGCTGCAGTTTGCGGAGATGGGGCATGCGCTCGTGTCGGCGCTCGAGGGCAAGGAACGCCCTACGATCGGTCTGCTTAACATCGGCGAAGAGGTCATCAAGGGCAACGAGACCATCAAGCGTGCCGGTGAGTTGCTGCGGGCGAGTACACTGAATTTCCACGGTAACGTCGAGGGCGACGATATCTTTAAGGGCACGACCGATGTGATCGTCTGCGACGGTTTTGTCGGCAATGTCGCGCTGAAGACATCGGAAGGGCTCGCGCAGATGTTGAACGACATCATCAAGGAAGAGTTCGGCCACTCGTGGCTGACCAAGGTGATGGGGCTTCTCGCGTTGCCGGTACTGTTACGCTTCAAGAAGCGGGTCGACACCCGGCAATACAACGGTGCAGCACTGCTCGGCCTGCGTAGTCTCGTGATCAAGAGCCACGGCTCGGCGGACGCGTACGCGTTTGAGTGGGCGATCAAACGCGGGTATGATGCCGTCAAAAACGGCGTGCTGGAACGCCTTGCGCGGGCGATGGAAGAGAACGCGAGTTCTCTGGAACAGGTTGCGCGCGACGCAAGCGGCGCGGGTTATGCAAGTCCGGCCGCAGGCCAGCCAGCCGAGCCCTACGCTGCGCTATCCTCGAAGGCATAATGGCTCAATCGACAATTTATTCCCGCGTGCTGGGAACCGGCAGTTATCTGCCACCCGGGCGCGTCAGCAATCAGGACCTGGCCGAACGTCTTGCCAGGCAGGGCGTCGAAACCAGCGACGAGTGGATCGTAGCCCGCACCGGCATCCACGCACGCCATTTCGCAGAACCTGATGTCACCACTAGCGATCTCGCGCTCATCGCCGCCCAGCGCGCGATCGAAGCTGCCGATGTCGACCCGCAATCGATCGACCTGATCATTGTCGCCACCTCCACGCCCGACTATGTGTTTCCTAGCACGGCGTGTCTGCTGCAGAACAAGCTCGGCATCAAGAACCACGGCGCGGCGTTCGACGTGCAGGCTGTCTGTTCGGGCTTCGCTTATGCGGTGGCAACGGCGGACAGTTTCATTCGCAGCGGTCAGCATCACACTGCGCTGGTGATCGGTGCGGAGACCTTCTCGCGTCTGCTCGATTTCAATGACCGCACGACCTGCGTGCTCTTCGGCGACGGCGCTGGCGCAGTCATCCTCTCGGCCTCGGAACAGCCTGGCGTGCTTGCCAACGCGCTGCATGCCGACGGCAGTCATTCCAACATTCTCTGCACGCCGGGCAACGTGAACGGCGGTGTGATCGCCGGTAGCGCGTTCCTGCATATGGACGGCCAGGCGGTGTTCAAGCTCGCCGTCAACGTGCTCGAGAAAGTCGCCGTCGAAGCGCTTAACAAAGCTGGCCTCACAGCGGAACAGGTCGATTGGCTGATTCCGCATCAGGCCAATATCCGTATCATGCAAAGCACGTGCCGCAAACTCGGCCTGCCGCAGGAGCGCATGGTCGTCACGGTGGGCGAGCACGGCAATACGTCGGCTGCGTCCATTCCGCTCGCGTTCGACGTCGCCGTGCGCGACGGCCGTATCAAGCGCGGCCAGAACGTCCTGATCGAAGGCGTCGGCGGCGGCTTCACGTGGGGCGCGTCGGTTATCCGCTATTGATCTGCGTTTGAGGCGGCGCTTCGGCGTCGCCCGCAACGATCAGTCGCGTCGATAAGGCCGCGTGCCGTACGCATCTGAAACATCGAATTTTGAGGATCCCATGAAATTTGCGTTTGTTTTTCCTGGCCAGGGCTCGCAGTCTGTCGGCATGCTCAACGCATTTGCCGACCACGCCATCGTGCGCGAGACAGTTCAGGAAGCCTCCGACGCGCTCGGTCAGGATCTGGGCAAGCTGATCGCCGAAGGTCCGGCTGACGATCTGAACCTCACCACCAATACCCAACCCGTCATGCTGACGGCCGCGTACGCGATCTACCGCGCGTGGCAGGCTGCGGGCGGTCCGGCGCCGGCAATCGTCGCGGGCCACAGCCTCGGTGAATACACGGCGCTGGTCGTTGCGGGCGCGCTGGCGTTCCGTGACGCGGTACCGCTCGTGCGTTTTCGCGCGCAGGCCATGCAGACGGCCGTGCCGGTGGGCGAGGGCGGCATGGCGGCGATTCTCGGTCTCGACGATGACGCGGTGCGCGCGGTGTGTGCCGAAGCAGCGTCGGCGGGTGTCGTGGAAGCGGTGAATTTCAACGCGCCGTCGCAGGTCGTGATTGCCGGCAACAAGGCCGCGGTCGAAAAGGCCTGCGAAATCGCCAAGGCCAAGGGCGCGAAGCGTGCGCTGCCGCTGCCGGTGTCGGCGCCTTTCCATTCCTCGCTTCTCAAGCCCGCATCGGATCAGTTGCGCGAGTATCTCGCGAGCGTCGAGGTGCAGGTGCCGAAGATCCCCGTCGTGAATAACGTCGATGTGGCTATCGTCAACGAGCCGGCCGCAATCAAGGATGCACTCGTGCGTCAGGCCGCCGGCGCGGTGCGCTGGGTCGAATGCGTGCAGGCGATCGCGGGCCAGGGTGTCACGCATGTAATCGAATGCGGTCCCGGCAAGGTTCTGTCAGGTCTGACCAAGCGCATCGACGGCAATCTGGTCGGTGCTTCGGTTTTCGATCCGGCCTCGCTCGAAGAAACGCTTAAGCTCGTGACGGCCTGAGCGGCGCGCAGGTACAGCCGCAAGTATCACAGTACTCACTACAGCCTAAAGACTGCAATCAGCCCTCACGGGCACTCCGGACTGAAAGATGGAAAAGACTCTCGATAAGCAGATCGCGATCGTGACCGGCGCCTCCCGGGGTATTGGCCGCGCCATTGCGCTCGAACTGGCGCGCCAGGGTGCGACCGTCATCGGCACGGCGACCAGCGAAAGCGGCGCTGCCTCGATCACCGAAGCGTTCAAGGCCGAAGGCGTGAACGGCCGCGGCGCAGTACTGAACGTGAACGACGCGGCTGCAGCAGAAGCGCTGATCGACGGCACCGTGAAAGAATTTGGAACGTTGCACGTGCTCGTGAACAACGCGGGCATCACTCAGGATCAACTGGCGATGCGCATGAAGGACGACGACTGGGACGCGGTGATCGACACCAATCTCAAGTCCGTGTTCCGCCTGTCGCGCGCAGTGCTCCGCCCGATGATGAAGGCGCGGGGCGGCCGCATTATCAACATTACGTCGGTGGTCGGCTCGGCTGGCAACCCGGGACAGGCCAACTACGCGGCGGCGAAAGCCGGCGTAGCGGGTATGACGCGGGCGCTGGCGCGCGAGATCGGCAGCCGCGGCATTACCGTGAACTGCGTCGCGCCGGGCTTTATCGACACCGACATGACGAAGACCCTGCCGGAAGAGCAGCAAACCGCGCTCAAGACCCAGATTCCGCTTGGCCGTCTGGGCAGCCCGGAAGACATCGCTCATGCTGTTGCGTTTCTTGCTTCGCCGCAGGCCGGCTACATCACCGGCACGACGTTGCATGTAAACGGCGGCATGTACATGTCTTAACGGAATTCGGTTACCATCCGCGCCGTGACGCGATTCTCGTCGTGACCGGGCGGATGCCTTGACAGGAACCGTGCGCGCCGCTTTTTTGCAGGGGCAAACCTGATAAAATGCGCGCACCTGTATTTTTGAACTTCTTTTCCCTTGGAGGGGTTAATGGACAATATCGAACAGCGCGTCAAGAAGATCGTCGCAGAACAACTGGGCGTTGCCGAAGCAGAGATCAAGAACGAAGCCTCGTTCGTGAACGACCTCGGCGCTGACTCGCTCGACACCGTCGAACTCGTGATGGCCCTCGAAGACGAATTCGGCATGGAAATTCCGGATGAAGAAGCTGAGAAGATCACGACCGTCCAGCAAGCGATCGACTACGCTCGCGCAAACGTCAAGGCCTAAGGTCATTCGCGCCCGCGTTGCTGGGTTGGCGGCGTGTGACGCCCTGTTGGGCCGGTTTCCGGCATCCACGGGGCTGGTGCTATTGCCGACGGAGTTGGCGATGAAGTTGCCGGCGCAGCCGTTTCCAGCGCAGATGCAAGTGCAGGTTTCGGCGCAGTTTCCAACGCGTTTTTCAGCGCGTGTTCCAGGTTAACAGCCACAGGGCTCACAGGTCCGATTCCTGTGGCCGCTGTGGCTTTTGCTTTTGTCACCTATGAAAAAGAGGTTACCGTGAGCCGTCGTCGTGTTGTCGTTACAGGCCTGGGGCTGATTTCGCCTGTTGGCAATAATGTTGCCGACGGCTGGGCCAATCTGGTCGCTGGCAAGTCGGGCATTGCCAACATCACGAAGTTCGATGCCGCGAACTTCACGACCCGCTTTGCCGGCGAGGTGAAGGGCTTCAATATCGAGGACTACATCCCCGGCAAGGAAGCGCGCCACATGGATACGTTCATCCATTACGGCGTGGCTGCCGGCATCCAGGCGATGCAGGACAGCGGGCTCGAAGTCACCGATGAGAATTCGGAGCGCATCGGCGTTGTGGTTGGCTCGGGCATCGGCGGCTTGCCGATGATCGAAGTCACGCAGACGGAGCTGCTCAATCGCGGCCCGCGCCGGATTTCGCCGTTCTTCGTGCCGGCCTCGATCATCAACATGATCTCCGGCCATCTCTCGATCAAGTTCGGCATCAAGGGCCCGAACCTCGCTATCGTCACGGCGTGCACCACCGGCCTGCATTGCATCGGCGAGGCCTCGCGCCTCATCGAATATGGCGACGCCGACGTGATGATTGCGGGCGGTGCGGAATCGACCGTGTCGCCACTCGGTATTGGCGGCTTCGCGGCGGCGCGTGCCCTGTCGCAACGCAATGACGATCCGGCTACGGCAAGCCGTCCGTGGGACAAGGATCGCGACGGCTTCGTGCTCGGCGAGGGCGCCGGCGTGATGGTGCTCGAAGAGTACGAGCACGCGAAGGCCCGCGGCGCGAAGATTTACGCCGAAGTGAGCGGTTATGGGATGAGCGGCGACGCCTATCACATGACTGCCCCGGTAGAAGATGGCGACGGCGCACGTCGATGCATGCTGGCCGCATTGAAGAACGCAGGTGTGAACGTGGATCAGGTGAACTACCTGAACGCCCACGGCACCTCGACGCAGCTCGGCGACCTCGCGGAAACCACCGGCATCAAGCGTGCCTTCGGCGATCACGCGAAGAACATCGTCGTGAATTCGACGAAATCGATGACCGGCCACCTGCTGGGTGGCGCGGGCGGTCTCGAGTCGGTCTTCACGGTCCTCGCCGTGCACAATCAGATCTCGCCGCCGACGATCAACATCTTCAACCAGGATCCCCAGTGCGATCTTGATTACTGCGCCAACACCGCGCGGGAGATGAAAATCGACATCGCGCTGAAGAACTCGTTTGGGTTCGGCGGCACGAACGGCACGCTGGTCTTCAAGCGCGCCTGAGCGGACCGGTCCGTTTGACGTCACCCTCCACGCAGCCCGGTCCCGCGCTTCCCGCTGGACCGGCATCGCCGAACGGAGCGCCGCTGATTACCCTGCGACGCTCCGTTGTCCTGCGTGGCGCAACGGTGGCTTTTATCCTGATTGCCGTGGCTGCCGTTCAGGCATGCCTGTCAGCCCGGCTCGGCGCCATGCAGGCAGCGCCCGCTGCCGCAACTGTGCTAGCTTTCCTCTCGCTCGCCGCGCGGCGGCATTGGCACGCCGAGCCCGGCGCCATCAAAATCGGGCCCGATGGCCTCACCGTCTGGAACCGCGCCGGGCACACGCTCGAGCAGGGTCGTATTGCCGGTTGCTCGCAGTGGAGCGGCCGGCTCCTCATTCTGGCGCTCGTGGGCGCGAGCGGCCGTTCCCGGCCGTTGCTGATCGCGGCGGACACGCTGTCTGCCGAGGCGTTCCGCGAGCTGGCCGTGCTGGGCCGGCGCGCCGCCGGCGTCTGACTGTAACGACTGTAACCGCGAGTACCTTAGTAACGTGACGCGATGATGGGGACGCTACAATGGTGCCCCGCGTTGCAGCCCATAGTTAACGGATTTATCAGGTGAGCGAAAAAGAAATTGATCAGGTGCTGGTCGAACGCGTCCAGAAGGGCGACAAGGCCGCGTTCGAGCTTCTGGTCTCCAAATACCACCGGAAGATCCTCCGGCTGATCTCGCGCCTCGTGCGGGACCCCGCTGAGGTTGAGGATGTAGCCCAGGATGCCTTCATCAAGGCATACCGGGCGCTGCCCCAATTCCGCGGAGAATCGGCCTTTTATACGTGGTTGTACCGGATTGCGGTCAACACGGCAAAGAACTACCTTGCGACCCAGGGGCGGCGTGCACCCACTTCGACCGAAGCAGATGCTGAAGAAGCTGAAACTTTCTCGGACGCCGACCAACTAAGGGATATCAACACGCCTGAGTCGATGTTGATGAGCAAGCAGATCGCTGAGACGGTCAATGCTGCGATGGCGGTTTTACCGGAAGAGTTGCGCACCGCCATTACTCTTCGTGAAATTGAAGGTTTGAGCTATGAGGAAATCGCTGAGATGATGGGGTGCCCAATCGGCACGGTCAGATCACGAATTTTTCGCGCTCGCGAAGCCATTGCGGCAAAATTGCGTCCATTGCTTGACACACCCGAAGGCAAACGCTGGTAGTCGGCCAGCTCGCCCGTCGGGGCAATGGGGCAATATCTGGGTTAGGTGGTGTCACTAGGGGTGTGTAAGATGGGGAGCATCATGGGGTCGGTCTCGATGCAATCGCAAGCAAGCTCGCGAGGCGAGCGTCTGTCCGCTTTTGTCGACGGTGAGCTGTTCGGCGAAGAGCATCTGAACAAGTTTATTTCCGAGCTGGATCGCGAAGATCGCGCGTCCTGGTCGCATTACCACCTGATCGGCGACGCTCTGCGTTCGGACGATCTGGCGGTCAGCCCCGCGACCAGTAGCGCGTTCCTCGCCAGCTTCAGTGCGCGTCTCGAGCAGGAGCCGCACGTGCTGGCGCCCGCCGCCATGCCGGCTGCAGGCCGTTTGCTGGCGCTGCGCCGCCGCTTCGTGCCGGCGTTCGCCGTCGCCGCTGCCGCCGCCACGCTGACGTGGATCGTCGTGCCGCAATTGCAGGGTGTGCCGGGCGGTGCGGGTGTGTCTCAGGTCGCGTCGCTGCAGTCCCATGGCGATTCCGTGCAGCGTGTGGCCATGGCCCCGGTGCCGACGGTTGCCGCCGCCCAGCCGGTTTCGGACGGCAACATCATCCGCGACGCGAGCCTCGACCAGTATCTGGAAGCTCATCAACAGTTTGCACAGCAACCGGTCATGCCCGGTTCGATGCCGCTGATTCGCACCTCCGCCATGACCACGCAAGGCCAATAGTCTGATGCAGACACTGCGGTTGAATAAAACGACTATCTGGGGGCGGCTGCCGGCATTTCTGTTCTGTGCAGCCGTATTGTTGTCCGCCACACCGCGTGTCTTTGCGCAGTCCGACGACCCGCTCGTCGCCCGCCGTACTGCGGCGGACTTGCTCAACCGCATTCACCAGGCCGCCCAGCAGCAGAATTACGAAGGGGCGTTCGTCTATCAGCGGGGCAATTTCGTCCAGACCTCGCGGATCGTCCATTTCGCCACCCACAGCGACGGCGAATTCGAGCAGCTCGAAAGCCTGGACGGCAAGCCGCGCAAGATGTTGCGCCATAACGACGAAATGTACACGTTCATCCCCGAACGGCATTTGTGCGTCGTCGAAAAGCGCCAAAACAAAGATTCATTCCCCGCTTTGCTCGCGGCCAGCAGCGACCAGGTGATGTCTGTCTATGAGCCGAAGCTGCTCGGCGACGACCGCGTCGCGGGCATCGACAGTCAAGTGCTCGAACTCGACCCGAAAGACGCCTTCCGGTTCGCTTACAAGCTTTGGGCGGACAAAAAGACCGGCTTGCTGCTGCGCGCGCAGACGCTCGACCCGAGCGGGCAGGTGCTCGAGCAGTTGTCGTTCTCGCAGATCAGCATTGGTGTGCCGGTCGATACGACGCCGATCGCCAATGGCATCCACAACACCGCGGGCTGGACCGTCGTGAAACCGCCGGTCGAGCCGGTGGATATGGAAGCGCAAGGCTGGCAGATCGATCCCACCGTGCCCGGTTTCCACAAGATTCGCGAGTTGCGCCGTCCGATGGCGTCGGCTAATCCAAGCGAGCCACCCATCCCGGTCGACCAGGCCGTGTTCTCGGACGGCCTCGCGGCGATTTCGGTATTTGTCGAGCCGGTCGAAAAAAATACCCGTAAGGAAGGCGCCGGTAGCAGCGGGGCGACGCACGTGCTGGTCAAGCGTCAAGGTGACTTCTGGATTACTCTGCTGGGGGAAGTGCCCCAAGCCACATTGCAGCAATTTGCGTCTGCCATAGAATATAAGGCTCCCAAGTAATTCCTCGAATCCCTCTGCTGGCTACGATATGACGATTTTCACGGTGCGCAAATTTCTCGCAGCCGCGGTGGTGGCAGTTTGTCTGCCGCTCGTACCGCATGCAGCGTCGGCGGCGCCTGCAGCCAATCTTCCCGACTTTACCGATCTTGTCGACAAGGTCGGACCGGCAGTCGTCAACATCCGCACCACGACCAAGGTGACGGGTAGCAGTGCCCATGGCACGGCGCCAGGACTCGATGACGGTGATATGTCAGAGTTCTTCCGGCGCTTTTTCGGCATTCCGTTGCCGCAGCAGCCCGGTTCGCCCGGCAATGGGAATGGCAACGGCGGTGGCGGTAGTGGCGGCGATAACGGCGACAACGGCAGTGGCAGCGGCGGGAGCAGCAGTAACCAGGACGCACCCGACAACTCCGATTCCGAGCAGAGCAGCGGTGTGGGGTCCGGCTTCATCCTGTCGCAGGATGGCTATGTGATGACCAACGCCCACGTGGTCGATGACGCCGACAACATCTATGTCACGCTGACCGACAAGCGAGAATTCAAGGCCAAGCTGATTGGCATGGACGATCGCACGGACGTTGCGGTGGTGAAGATCAACGCGTCGAATCTGCCGGCCGTCACGATTGGCGATTCGACCAAGGTGCGTGTGGGCGAATGGGTTGTGGCCATCGGCTCGCCGTTCGGCCTGGAAAACACGGTCACGGCCGGGATTGTCAGCGCCAAGGGGCGCGACACCGGTGATTATCTGCCGTTCATCCAGACCGACGTGCCGGTCAATCCTGGCAACTCGGGTGGTCCGCTCATCAATATGCAGGGCGAGGTGATCGGCATCAACTCGCAGATCTACAGCCGTACCGGCGGGTTCATGGGTATTTCGTTCGCGATCCCGATCGACGAAGCGATGCGCGTGGCCGAGCAATTGAAGACAACGGGCAAAGTCACGCGTGGCCGGATTGCGGTGGCCATCGGCGAAGTGACCAAGGACGTGGCCGATTCGCTTGGCTTGCCGTCCGCTCAAGGTGCGCTCGTCAGCAGTGTCGAACCTGGAGGCCCAGCCGACAAAGCCGGCGTGCAACCGGGCGACATCATCCTGAAGTTCAACGGCCATTCCGTCGATACCGCGACCGACTTGCCGCGTATGGTTGGCGACACGAAGCCGGGCACCAAGGCCACCATCACCGTGTGGCGCAAGGGGCAAACGCGCGATCTATCGGTCACGATTGCCGAAATGCAGGCGGACAAAACCGCCAAGACCGACGAGAAGCAGACCCCGCCGCCGAAGCAACGCGCGACGAATTCTCTCGGCATCGCGGTGAGCGACATCCCCGCCGACCAGCAGAAGACGCTGAAGGTGCACGGTGGCGTGCAGGTCGATCAGGTGGACGGACCGGCTGCCCGCGTCGGCTTGCAGAAGGGCGACATCATTCTGCGCGTCGGCGATACGGATATCTCGAGCGCAAAGCAGTTCGACGAAGTGACCGCGCATCTGGACCCGCAAAAGATGATTGCGTTGCTGGTGCGTCGTGGCGACAACACGCAGTTCGTGCCGCTGCGTCCGCGTAGCGGGTCCGCGCAGAAGTGACAACACCGGCGGCGCCGCTCACGCTCTACGGGCGCGCGTGGTGCCACCTTTGTGACGACATGCGTGCCGGGCTCGAGCCGTTGCTGATGGAGTTCGGTGCACAGGTCGAGATCGTCGATGTCGACACTGATCCCGCACTCGAAGCGCGTTACAACGAGTTAGTGCCGGTTTTGGTGTGTGATGGTGTCGAGTTGTGCCACTATCACCTCGACGAAGGGCGGGTCCGCGCAGCGCTGAGCGCACGTGCCGGGCAGATCCGCTAGCGCATCGAAAGTCACGGGGCCCGACATACGTCTGAGCCCGCTTTCAGTGCTCTCCTGCAAGATATGCCGGGCGGAAGCCTTTTTCGGCTAAAATAGACAGGTTTTTCACCTACTTCCAAGGCGTGCTCCGCAATCGTCCGGGCGCGCCTTTTTCGCTTGATCGGTACTGAATGGATCATATTCGTAATTTCTCGATCATTGCGCACATCGACCATGGCAAGTCGACGCTCGCCGATCGCATCATCCAGATTTGCGGCGGCCTGTCCGACCGCGAAATGGAATCGCAGGTGCTCGACTCGATGGATCTCGAGCGCGAGCGCGGCATCACCATCAAGGCACAGACTGCTGCACTGACGTACAAAGCCCGCGATGGGCGGATCTACAACCTCAATATGATCGACACGCCGGGGCACGTCGATTTCTCGTACGAAGTCAGCCGCTCGCTGTCGGCGTGCGAAGGCGCGCTGCTGGTGGTCGACGCGAGTCAGGGCGTCGAAGCTCAGACGGTTGCGAACTGCTATACGGCAATCGAGCTCGGCGTCGATGTGATCCCGGTGCTCAACAAGATCGACTTGCCCGCGGCGAACCCCGAAAACGCGATCACCGAAATCGAAGATGTGATCGGCATCGACGCAACCGATGCCACGCGTTGTAGCGCGAAAACGGGCCTCGGCGTCGAAGACGTGCTGGAAGCGCTGATCGCGAAAGTGCCGCCGCCCAAGGGCGATCCCGAAGCGCCGCTGCAGGCGTTGATCATCGATTCGTGGTTCGACAACTACGTTGGCGTGGTGATGCTGGTGCGTATCGTCAACGGCACGCTGCGTCCCAAAGACAAGATCCGTTTGATGGCGACCGACACGCAGTACCCGGTCGAGCACATTGGCGTGTTCACGCCGAAGTCGAAGAATCTCGAGTCGCTGTCCGCCGGGCAGGTGGGCTTCATCATCGCCGGCATCAAGGAATTGGCCGCCGCGAAGGTGGGCGACACCGTCACGCTGGTGAACCGTCCGGCGCCCGCGCCGCTGCCGGGCTTCAAGGAAGTGAAGCCGCAGGTGTTCGCCGGTCTCTACCCGGTCGAAGCCAACCAGTACGACGCCCTGCGCGATTCGCTGGAAAAACTGAAGCTCAACGACGCTTCGCTGCACTACGAGCCGGAAGTTTCGCAGGCGCTTGGCTTCGGCTTCCGTTGCGGCTTCCTCGGTCTGCTGCACATGGAGATCGTGCAGGAGCGCCTCGAGCGCGAGTTCGACATGGACCTGATCACCACGGCGCCGACCGTGGTGTATGAAGTCCTGCAACGCGACGGCACGGTCATCATGGTCGAGAACCCTGCCAAGATGCCTGATCCGTCGAAGATCGAAGAAGTGCGCGAGCCGATCGTCACCGTGAACCTGTATATGCCGCAGGACTACGTGGGCTCGGTCATCACGCTGTGTACGCAAAAGCGCGGCGTCCAGATCAACATGCAGTACCACGGCCGCCAGGTTCAGCTCACGTACGAAATTCCGATGGGCGAAGTCGTGCTCGACTTCTTCGATCGTCTGAAGTCCATGTCGCGCGGTTACGCGTCGATGGACTACGAGTTCAAGGAATATCGTGCAGCGGATGTCGTGAAGGTGGACATGCTGATCAACGGCGACAAGGTCGATGCGCTGTCGGTGATCGTCCACCGTTCGCAGAGCCAGCACCGCGGCCGCGAAGTGGCGGCCAAGATGCGCGAACTGATTCCGCGTCAGATGTACGACGTGGCGATTCAGGCGACCATCGGCGCGAACATTATCGCCCGCGAAAACATCAAGGCATTGCGTAAGAATGTGCTGGCAAAATGCTACGGCGGCGATATTTCACGTAAGAAGAAGCTGTTGGAAAAGCAGAAGGCAGGCAAGAAGCGAATGAAGCAGGTCGGGTCCGTCGAGATTCCGCAAGAAGCTTTCCTCGCGATTCTGCGTGTCGAAGACAAATAAGACGAAGAACGGAACTCTATGAATTTTGCGCTGATTCTTTTTGTGCTCGTCATCATTACGGGCATCGCATGGGTCGCAGACAAACTGGTTTTCGTGCCGCAACGGCGGCGCGCGGCGGACGAGGCAGTTGCCGAGTTCGACCGTCAGCAGGCGCGCGTTGGTGAGCGCTTCGCCGACGAAAACGCCCCGCAAACGCGGGCGCGTCTGCGTGAAGAAAAGCTTCGCCAACCCTGGTGGCTCGAATATTCGGCGAGCTTCTTCCCGGTCATTCTCGTGGTGTTCGTGGTCCGCTCGTTTGTGGTCGAGCCGTTCAAGATTCCGTCGGGCTCGATGGTGCCGACGCTGCTGGTGGGCGACTTCATCCTCGTCAACAAGTATGAATATGGCATCCGTCTGCCGATCACCAACACCAAGATCACCGACGGCAGTCCGCTTCAGCGCGGCGACGTGGTGGTGTTCCGCTACCCGAAAGACGAATCGGTCGACTACATCAAGCGCGTGATCGGCCTGCCGGGCGACGTGATGGCGTATCAGGACAAACAGCTGACCATCAACGGCAAGCCTGTGCCGGAGACGCCACTGCCTGACTACTTCGACGAAGAGCGCATCGGGTACGCGAAACAGTTCGAAGAGGACATCGACGGCCGCAAGAATGCAATTCTCAATAATCCGGCAGTGCCGCCGTACATCGTCGGCGCGGAAGACTATCCGTATCGGGATAACTGCACGTACAACGCGCGCGGTGTGATCTGCAAAGTACCGCCCGGCAATTATTTCATGATGGGCGACAACCGCGATAACAGCGCAGACAGCCGCTACTGGGGCTTCGCGCCGGACAAGAATATCGTCGGCCGCGCGTTCTTTATCTGGATGAATTTCAGCAACTTGAAACGCATCGGGACGTTCCACTGATCGTCACCACACTGACCGCACGCTGACCAGACAACACGTCGCGCAGATGCCACTCATCGGGCGCGGCGTGTTCTCACGCTACTTTAAGAACGTGCGGTAAGGTCGCTTCACAACGCTTTTTCCGTTGGCCGCTCCGCGTTTTCGCCGGGGCAGGCGCCCGCGTTATACTCTGCACATGCCCCTATCTCCGTTGGAAAGCCGTTTGCGTTACGAATTTCGCAATGCGGAATTGTTGCGCCAGGCTTTAACTCACCGTAGTCACAGTGCCACGCATAACGAACGGCTCGAGTTTCTCGGCGATTCCGTTCTGAATTGCGCGGTGGCTGCACTATTGTTCCAACGTTTCAGCAAACTGGACGAGGGCGACCTGTCGCGCGTCCGCGCCAATCTGGTCAAACAGCAGTCGCTGTACGAAATTGCTCAGGCCCTGAATATTTCAGAGGGCCTCCGGCTCGGTGAAGGCGAGCTGCGCAGTGGCGGCTTCCGCCGCCCGTCAATCCTCGCTGACACGCTCGAAGCTATCCTGGGTGCCATCTTCCTGGACGGTGGCTTCGAAGCCGCTCAGACGGTCATCAAACGCCTCTACGTGCCGATTCTGGACCATATCGATCCCCGCACGCTCGGCAAGGACTCGAAGACGCTGCTGCAGGAGTATCTGCAGGGGCACAAGATTGCGTTGCCCACCTACACTGTCGTGGCAACGCATGGTGCGGCGCACAATCAGCAGTTTGAAGTCGAATGCACGGTGCCGAAGCTGGAAGTCAAGGTGTCCGGTTCGGGCGCCAGCCGGCGCGCGGCCGAGCAGGCCGCAGCCAAGAAGGCACTGGACGAGGTGATGGCCGCCGCGCCTGCCGTGGTGGCCAAGCCGAAGCGCTCGAAGGGCGCCCGGGCGGCGAAGCATGCCGAGCCGGAGATTGTCCCTGGCGTGACCGGTGTGCAAACCGCGCTTGATCTGCGTGCGCCGGACCGTAAGAACGAGCGGAGCGCGCGCGGCGAGCAGAAGGCAGCCGCAGCCGGGACCGAGGCCGCCGTGGCCGAGCGGCCAGCACCCGTCGCCGCGCCGGTCGTCGCACCGCTTGCGGTAATCCGGGCTGCGCACGTGGAATACAGCAGCCAGACCTCGGCGGAAAAAGACAAGGCCGAGAAAGACAAGGCGGAAAAAGCCGAAAAGGCCGAGCGCGCCGAAAAGCTCGACAAACCCGACGCCTCTTCACGCAGCGCCGACAAACCCGCCGCCGCCCGTAGCCGCGAACTTGCGCCCGACCTGGCGGCGCCTGCCGAACTCGAACCCGGTGTTGCCGACGCGGTACAAACGCGCGTCGCCGATGCGGGCCATTGATTGACTGGATGCGCATTTCTTCGCGCGTCCATATGAACCTGCTGTAGCCTGAATATGAACGCTTCCACCCCCACTGGTTTCCGCTGCGGCATGGTCGCGATCGTCGGCCGCCCGAACGTCGGCAAGTCCACGCTGATGAACGCGCTGGTCGGCCAGAAAGTCAGTATCACGTCGCGCAAGGCGCAGACGACGCGCCATCGCATTACCGGCATTCACACGCTCGAAGACGCGCAGTACATCTTCGTCGACACACCCGGGTTCCAGACCAAGCACAGCGGTGCGCTGAACCGCTCGCTCAACCGCGCGGTCACCTCGACGCTGACCTCGGTCGACGCCATCCTGTTCGTGATCGAAGCGGGCCGTTTCGGTCCGGACGACCAGAAGGTGCTCGATCTGATCCCGCCTTCGGTGCCCACGCTGCTGATCGCCAACAAGCTCGACCGTGTCTCGGATAAGGACTCGCTGTTTCCGTTCATGCAGCAGGTGAGCGCACTGCGCGAGTTCAACGAGATTGTGCCGCTGTCCGCCAAGAATCCCGACGACATCAAGCGTCTGATGGCAACCGTCAAGCCGTTCCTGCCGGAAGGTGCGCCGATCTACGGCGAAGACGACCTGACCGATCGCAGCGAGCGTTTTCTCGCCGCCGAAATCCTGCGCGAGAAGGTATTCCGTTGGACCGGCGACGAGCTCCCGTACACGAGCACGGTCCTGATCGACAAGTTCGAAACCGAAGGCCGTCTGCGCCGCATTTTCGCGACCATCATGGTGGAACGCGATACGCACAAGGCGATGATCATCGGCCAGAAGGGCGCCAAGCTGAAGCAGATCAGCACCGAAGCGCGCCTCGACATGGAAAAGCTGTTCGACGGCCCCGTGTATCTGGAAACCTTCATCAAGGTGAAGAGTGGCTGGGCCGACAACGAAGCCGGACTTCGCGCCTATGGGTACGAATGACGCGTGGATGACGCTGCAATCCGACGCTGAACCGGACGATACCGAGCCGGGCGCGCCGGCGCGCGAGCCATCGAAGGCTCGTGTGTCGAAGAAGTCATCTTCAGCATCCACTGGTTCTTCCACCCGCAACTCGCCGCGCAATACGCCGCGTAGCTCAGCCGGCGAAGCATCGGACGCAGACGCGTCTGCCAGCGGCGAAGCGCGCAAGACACCGGCACGCCGGTCGCCGCGCAGTTCCGGTTCCGACTACAAGGTCACTGAGCAACCGGCGTTCGTGCTGCATAGCTATCCGCATCGCGAGACCAGTCTGATCATCGATGTACTGACGCGCGATCACGGCCGTCTCGCTCTCGTCGCAAAGGGCGCAAAGCGCCCGCACTCCGCGTTGCGCGGCGTGCTGCAGACATTCCAGCCGCTCGCGCTGGCGTGGTCCGGCAAATCCGAAGTCCGCACGCTGACCGGTGCCGAATGGGTGGGCGGCATGCTGCCGCTTGCCGGTGACGCGCTGCTCTGTGGCTTCTACGTCAACGAACTGCTGGTCAAATTCTGCGGACGCGAAGATCCGCATCCGCAACTGTTCCAGCACTATGTCGTCACGCTGGCGCGCCTCGCGCACGATGAGCCGGCCGTGCAGGTCCTGCGCTCGTTCGAACGCGTATTGCTGCGCGAAACCGGCTACGCCATGGCGCTCAACCGTACGGTCGCGCGCAAGGCGGTGGTGGCGGAGGGGCGTTACGTGTTCGATCCGGAGCGCGGCGTGCGCGAAGCCTCCGACGATCTGCCCGCGCAGTGGCCGGTAGTTGCCGGCCAGACCTTGCTCGATATGGAAGCGGACGATTACCATCGTGCGCAGACCGTGGCGCAAAGCAAGACGCTGATGCGCTTTCTGCTCAACACTTACCTTGGCGGCACGCCGCTCGCGACGCGCCAGATCCTGATCGACTTGCAGAACTTATGAGCTTCTTTCTTACGTCGCCTAATGTGATCGACCTGGGCGTGAATATCGATCACGTCGCTACGGTGCGCAATGCGCGCGGTACCTCCTACCCCGACCCGATTCGCGCGGCGCTCGACGCCGAAGCGGCGGGCGCAGATGCGATCACGCTGCACCTGCGCGAAGATCGCCGGCATATCGTCGACGCCGACGTGCGCAAGCTGCGTCCGCTACTGAAGACGCGCATGAACCTCGAATGCGCGGTGACGCAGGAGATGCTCGATATCGCCTGTGAGGTGCAGCCGCACGACGTTTGCCTCGTGCCGGAAAAGCGCGAAGAGCTGACCACCGAAGGTGGCCTCGACGTCGCCGGCCAGTTCGAGGCTGTGCGCTCTGCGTGCAAGCAACTGGCAGAAGCGGGTTCACGCGTGTCGCTCTTCATCGACCCGGACGAAACGCAGATTCGCGCCGCGCATGAAGCCGGTGCGCCGGTGATCGAACTGCATACCGGCCGCTATGCCGAAGCGCATGACCCGGCAGAGCAACAGCGCGAATACGAGCGCGTGGTACGCAGCGTCGAATTCGGTCTGTCGCTCGGCATCAAGGTGAATGCCGGACATGGCCTGCACTACACGAACGTTCAGCAGATCGCGGCGATCGATGGCATTGTCGAGCTGAATATCGGCCACGCGATCGTCGCGCACGCGATTTTTGCGGGCTGGGAGAACGCGGTGCGCGAGATGAAGGCGATCATGGTCGCCGCGCGTCTCGGCGCACGCGCTTAACGCCTGCCGGCGCGCCTCTCAGCAAACCCGCCGCAACCCTAAGCAACGAGGACCTCTCCACGCATGGCAATCTACGGCATCGGCACCGACATCGTTCAGGTCAGTCGCGTGGCGGCAGTCATGACCCGAACCAACGGGCGCTTCGCGGAGAAGGTGCTCGGCGCCGACGAATTGCGCATCTATCACGCGCGCCATGCCCGCTCGGCGGTGCGCGGGCTCGCGTTCCTCGCCACCCGTTTTTCGGCCAAGGAAGCTTTCTCGAAAGCGATCGGCCTTGGCATGCGCTGGCCGATGACCTGGCGCGCGCTGCAGACTCTCAACGAGCCGAGTGGCAAGCCGATGGTCGTCGCTTCGGGCGAACTGGCTGAATGGCTCGAAGCACGCGGCATCACAGCGCGTGTGACGATCAGCGACGAGCACGACTATGCAGTCTCCTTCGTGATTGCGGAGACGGCGGATCCAGCTGGATCCGCAGCGTCCACTCCGTCTGTCGATCCAGTCACCCCCTGATTTCGCCCGGCGCGGCGTCGGCAAGCCGCGTCTTCTTTCCCTGCGTTTTATTTTGTCTTTTTGCGGAATCCGATGAAAACCAATCCAGGCCCGGTGATGCTCGACGTGGTCGGCAAAACGCTGACCGACGACGACAAGCGCCGCCTCGCGCATCCGATGACCGGCGGCGTGATCCTGTTCGCGCGCCACTACGAGAACCGCGCACAACTGGTTGCGCTGACCGATGCGATCCGCGCCGTACGTGACGATCTGTTGATCGCCGTCGATCACGAAGGCGGCCGTGTGCAGCGTTTCCGCACCGATGGCTTTACCGTGTTGCCGGCGATGGGCAAGCTCGGCGCGCTGTGGGACTCGGACGTTCTGCACGCCACCAAGATCACCACCGCGGTGGGCTACATCCTCGCCGCCGAATTGCGCGCGTGCGGCGTCGACATGAGTTTTACGCCCGTCCTCGATCTGAATTACGGCCAGTCGCAGGTGATCGGCGATCGCGCGTTCCATCGCGATCCGCGCGTGGTGGCGTTGCTCGCGAAGAGTCTCAATCATGGCCTCGCGCTGGCCGGCATGGCGAACTGCGGCAAGCATTTCCCCGGACACGGATTTGCTCACGCGGACTCCCATGTCGCGGTGCCGGTGGACGACCGTCCGCTCGACGCGATTCTGCGTGACGACGTTGCGCCGTACGACTGGCTGGGGTTGTCGCTAGCGTCGGTGATCCCGGCGCACGTGATTTATCCGCAGGTGGATGTGAAGCCGGCAGGCTTTTCGCGGGTCTGGCTACAGGACGTGTTACGTAACAAGCTGCGTTTTTCGGGCGCAATTTTCAGCGACGATCTCTCGATGGAGGCCGCGCGCCAGGGCGGCACGCTCACCGAAGCCGCGACCGCTGCATTGCAGGCGGGATGCGACATGGTGTTGATCTGCAATCAGCCCGAGGAAGCGGAGAAGGTGCTCGACGCGCTGCGCTTCACGCCGTCGAAGGAATCGCAGGCGCGCCTGGCCCGGATGCGTCCGCGCGGCAAGGCGCTCAAGTGGAGCAAGCTGGTTGCCGAGCCGGGGTATCTGCAGGCGCAGAGCTTGTTGCGCAGCGCGTTTGCCTGAGCGCGTGGTGTGGCGGGCATTACGCCAGACCGCAAAATTCCGCGAGGCCAAACAGCCGCGCTAAAGAACTAAAAAGGCGGCGCAACTTGAACTGCGCCGCCTTTTTGCCAACTGTGTGTCACGCGCTCGTGGCAGATCAGTTCAGACGCATCCGCTGCAGCTTGTTGTACAGCGTCTTCGGGCTAATGCCCAGCAGCGACGCAGCGCGATGCCGCGTGCCGCCGACCGCGTCGAGCGTCGCGCGAATCAGCATCTCCTCCACGTCCGCGAGCGGTGTACCGACGGTCACCTGCACCCGGCTGCCATTAAGATCACGCACGCCACCCGAACCGGTCTCATCGGCGCGCAGCGTTTCGAGCACGTCGCCCGACGCTTGATACGCGCGCCTGACACGATCCTGCAGTTCACGTACATTCCCCGGCCATTCATAGGCCAGACACTCGCGCAGGAAGTTCGGTCCGATCTGCTTGGTCGCATCGGCAGAGCCATGGGAAGCGGCCTCGCGATTGAGCTCATCGACCAGCGATTGCGCGATCAGCGCAGCGTCGTCACCGCGCTCGCGCAGCGGCGGCAAGGTGACCGCGGCCGCGTCGAGACGCAGCGCGAGATCGCTATGCAGGCTGCCGTCGGCGACAGCTGCGCGCGGCGACTTGCGGGTCGAGGCGACCAGCCGGAAATCGGTGACCACCTGATGCGTGCCGCCAACCCGCATAAAGGTCTGCGAATCGAGCGCACGCAACAGCGCCTCCTGTTGAGGACGCGGCAATTCGGCGATCTCGTCGATAAACAACGTACCGCCACTGGCCTGTTCGAACAGGCCCTGCTCGCGCTGCTCGGCACCACTGAACGCGCCGCGTTCGTGACCGAACAGCAGGCTGTCCAGCGAACGGCTCGCCGCGTGGTTCGCCGCCGCGCGGCAATCGAACATGACGAACGGCCCTTTGCGACGCCGGCTCATCTCATGCAGCGTGCGTGCGGTGACTTCCTTGCCCGTGCCCGCCTCGCCGGAGATCAGAACGGCAGCCTCGGTCGGCGCGGTGTGTTCGATCATGTCGTACACGTGCTGGATGGCTCCGCTTCTGCCGAGCATGGGGCCGAAGCGTCCGAGTTGGCGCAGCGTGGCGCGTAAGGTTTGCACTTCCTCGGTCAGTTCGTACGGGCGCGGAATACGCGCCAGCAGACTGCGCAGGCGCGGAATGTTGACGGGTTTGAGCAGGTAATCCCAGATGCCGTGCCGCAGGCCTTCAATCGCGCTTTCGACGGTGGCGTTGCCGGTCATCACGATGACAGGCAGTGCACCTCCAGGCGGTTGCGCGGGCAGATGCTGCAGCAGGTCAAGTCCGCTGCCATCGGGCAGATTCAGGTCGACCAGCACGACGTCCGGTATGAAGCGCGTCAGCGCAGCCCGCGCTTCGGCGAGCGTCGTCGCGGTGTCGACGGAGAAGCCGTCGGCGGCGAGGATCGCTGACAGGCCTGACAGGCTATTGGGATCATCTTCTACAATCAGGGCATGTGGCATGGCTAGCGCTAATTTTTAGATGGTTGGAAGCCCGCGCCGCGCCGCCGGTATTCCGGTGGCGGGCGGGGGTGCGATGGGGTCGTCCGCTGTTCCTCTCGGAATACAGCGCCACGCATGATCAGTCCCGGTTGGCATCGAAAAAGCGGTTTACTTCGCGCACTGCTTCTTCACGCGTTTTGCCGTAGCGCTCCTGAATCAGTCCGGCGAGTTTGTCGGCGCGGCCTTCGGCCTTGGTCAACTCGTCGTCCGTCAGTTCGCCCCACGCAGTCTTCGCTTTGCCGATGATTTGCTTCCATTTGCCTTCAGCGATGTCGTTGTTCATGACGCGTCTCCACATAGTGAGAAAAAAGAAAAGCCGCTTGGGCCTGTCCTTCTCGAAGCAGGGAGCGTGCCATCCACAACTACTTAAGCTTATCAATGGTTTGTCGCACGGGATGCGTTCTGCGATGCAATCGGCTTGGCAAAATCGAAAACCGCACCGGTAAAGTTTTCCTCAACCATACACGGTCACGCAAAAAAGAAAAAGCGCCCAGGAGGGCGCTTTTTTAATTCGACCCGGATCCCGCAACGTTGCGGGACGGGCCTGGCAGGATCCGATGCCTGGTGGAGCTTAGGCGCGGCTGCGGTATTCGTGGGTACGCGTGTCGATTTCGATCTTGTCGCCAATGTTGCAGAAAAGCGGCACTTGCAGTTCGAAGCCCGTGTTCAGCTTGGCGTTCTTCAGCACTTTGCCCGACGACGTATCGCCCTTCACAGCCGGTTCCGTGTAGATGATTTCGCGGATCAGCGTGGTGGGCAATTCCACCGAGATGGCCTTCTCGTTGTAGAACACGACTTCGCAACCCATGCCGTCTTCGAGGTAATGCAGGGCGTCGCCCATCATTTCGGCCTCGACTTCGAACTGGTTGTAGTCGGCGTCCATGAACACGTACATCGGGTCAGCGAAGTACGAGTAAGTCACTTCCTTGCGGTCCAACAGGACGACGTCGAACTTGTCGTCGGCCTTGTAGACGGTTTCCATGCCTGCGCCGGTCAGCAGGTTCTTGAACTTCATCTTGACGACGGCGGAGTTACGGCCCGATTTGTTGTATTCGGCTTTTTGCACGACCATCGCGTCGCTGCCGATCATCACGACGTTGCCGGTGCGGAGTTCCTGTGCGGTCTTCATAAAACTGTCCTGTACGAAATAAGTAGCTTCAAACTGTGCTCAACGGCATACGGCGCAAGCGGGCTCGGCGCTGATCACACCCCGGCGCCTGGGTGCGCCGCCATCGTGCCGCGCTTGCGTCGTCGGCCGTTGGATAACCGCTTATTTTAACTGACTTTTTGTGAATCCGGCCAGATTTCCGGCGAGGTCGCCGAGTGCCGCCAGTTCCAGCGCCCATTCGGCCGCGCGCCGCTCCAGAGTCGCGCGGTGGCGCTGGAAATCCGCCCAGTCAGGATTGCCGACGCCGTTCCATGCGTGCCAGAAGCGCGCTAGCGCCGCGTGGGCCTCGGCGGGCATTGGGCCGGCATAGTGGGCGAGAGCAGCGTCGAGCTTCGGCAGGTGAGCGGCGTCGGCTTGCGGGTAGATATGCCAGACGAACGGTCGCGCCGCCCATTGGGCGCGCACAAACGAGTCTTCGCCGCGTACGAAGTTGAGGTGGCTGGCCCATAGCAGCGCGTCGTAGGCCGGCTGCTCGGTGAAGGCCAGCGCGTGGGCGCGCAGGCTGCCGCGCTCGACGTGCGAACCCGCGGCGAACGACGTCGGTGGCAGACCGAAAAAGCGTGCGGCGGCACCCGAAATTCGGCCCTCCGGCACCAGCAGCACGATGGGCGTGGGGTTGTCACGCCATTGATCGAGCAGGCTGTCGACGGCCGGATTCTCGTACGAAAACAGTGAGATGACCGTGCTGTCTGGCCCGGGTGCGGGTTGGCCGGTTGTCTGGCGCCACCATGCGTCGCGCGTCTGAGGCGATGCTTCGAAGGCTGCGCGGGCGGCATCCAGATGGCGCTCCTTCAGCACGCCGCCGGTGCCGGCGCCGAGTCCCGGGAAAAAGAACGTCTTGGTGAGAGGGTAGCGCGGATGCGGCGATTGGCGCAGATGAAAGTCCGCGACCCAGTCCTCGGCGCTCAGGTATTCCAGATTCAGCCACACGGGCGCGCTCTCGCGGCGGGCCATCGCGGCCACGTAGACGTGCGGTACTTCGCAGCCAAACGCTTCGATGACGACGTCCGCCACTTCCAGCGTGTCGCCCACGTGAGCCGGTTCGTGCCAGTGCTCGACGACGATGCCGCTCACCGTCTGGCGGCTGCGATCGACGTCGAGCGCGGGGCAGAGCTTCTGGAACGCGTGGAGGTCGTCGACGAAAACGCGCACCTGCCAGCCGTGCTCGCTCGAAAGTTGGCGTGCCAAACGCCAACACACGCCGATATCGCCGAAGTTGTCGATCACGGCGCAAAAGATATCGCAGGCGATGCCGGCGTTTGCGGGCATCGGCGTCGGCGCAGACGCCGACTCCGTGGCTTGCGGGAGCGGCGTGGACGAGGCGGGCGGGCGGCGGGAGGGCATGATGGCCGGCATCCGGGTCTCGGACGCGTGCGGAATGTTCTAAACTGGCGATTCTAGTGCGACACGACATCCTTCGTGTAGAGGGCGCCGAAGCTCTTAAAAGCGGCATTACCTAGGTATGGCAAGGCTTTCGCGTAATACTACCTGAGGAATTTTCTCAGGTACAACGGCGGAAATCGCTTGCAAGCAGCTCTTGTTGGACCACTGTTTTGCGCCGCCAGGAGCTGGATTAACTCAGAAAGCGTTGTATCTTAGCGACACTTCGAAAGGACTGTTGTTACGGTAAATTACAGCGCTTAGAACGAAAATAGTGCGTGTCCGCTCCCATCCTCGCGATGGTCGCTTGGTCACGTGCATAAATCTGAACCTAGAGCCCCACGACGGGATAAAAGCTCTGTATGTCATTGTTCAACTGCGGTGTTTCAGCAGTAGCGAACCGTTTGTACGACCAAGCGTAGCCTAGGAAGACATGCGTCACTGGTAACGGTGGGGTGTGAAGCTTTTCCGACAATGTAGCCTCCGGAAGGTTTTCGGCAGTTAGGTGTTGCGAAACACTTGGCTGGAAGATCGTCAGCAGCGACGGTCCAGGAGCTAGGCTGGCCGATATGGTCAATGTAAGTGAACCGCTGATAAACCTCGTTACCAGTGTGGAGCCAAATGCTGCTCGGGCTCTAGTCAAACGGCGCGTGGCCAGGTTAGTCCACTTAGAATTTGGACTACGTCGTTGAAGTGCCACCGGGGGATAGGCGGGACCTAAGTCGGTCGTGTGACAGGCAGGGAACGTGGTAAGCCCATATCGTCGCCAATCGAAGCTGATCGGCAAGGTGGATCGCGAGATCCATTGATGGCGGTGCGGGTATGGGAGGACGGAAAAAGCGAATGGCAGCCTGTAATCGGTTGCATAGGGGTTGGAACATTACCCCACGCGAAAGCGGGCAGACTTTCGTCTGGTCTACCGTCGCAAGACGGCTGACAGACCCTTGAAACTTGGTGATCCAGACGACCTCGTCGAGATCAATTGAAATTCTCCCTAGCGGGTGCGTATTTTCCCCGCTTGGGGAAGATGCGTCTCCTGTCCGGGATTTTTCTTGCCCAATAAGGAGAGCAGCATGGAAGAATCCGTCCGAAAGGGCGGATCTGCGCTTTCCCACGCGCCGGACCACTGGCACGCCGTAGATTGGCGTCGGGTTGAACGGAACGTGAGGGGAATGCAGATTCGAATTGCGAAGGCGACGCAGGAAGGCAACTGGCGTCGGGTGAAAGCCCTACAACGGATGCTGACCCGCACGTTGTCCGCGAAGCTTTATGCGGTACGACGTGTTACGCAAAATACAGGCGCGAGAACAGCTGGAGTTGATCTCGAACTGTGGGTGACGCCTGAAAGTCGACTGGCAGCAGTCGACGGGTTGAAGCGGCGCGGATATCGCCCTCTGCCATTACGGAGAGTCTATATCCCGAAGGCCAATGGGAAGGAGCGCCCTCTGGGTATTCCAACTATGCGAGACAGGGCGATGCAGGCCCTGTATCTACTGGCTCTCGAGCCGGTGGCTGAAACGACGGGCGATCTGAATTCGTACGGATTCAGAAGAAATCGCGCGACGGTTGACGCCATGTCCCAGCTGTTCCAATGCCTCAGGCGGGAAGAGTCGTCCGCATGGGTGTTGGAGGCGGACATTAAGGGATGCTTTGACCACATTAGCCATGACTGGTTGGAAACCAATGTCGCAATGGACAGCGAGATCCTACGGAAGTGGCTGAAATCCGGTCTGCTTTATCGGGGCCGGTATCAGGCGACAGAAGCCGGAACGCCACAAGGGGGGATCATTTCCCCGACGCTGGCGAACATTGCGCTGGACGGGTTGGAACGGGACCTTACGAAGCACCTCGGTGCCAAGTTTGGAATCGGGAAGGCGTCGAAACTAAAAATCCATGTGGTGCGGTATGCGGATGACTTCGTGATTACGGGTATCTCGAAAGAGATCTTGGAACAAGAGGTCCGGCCCTGGGTGGAAGCATTCCTCGCAATTCGAGGTTTGCAACTGTCTGAGGAAAAGACGCGCATCGTATGCATTGACGATGGTTTCGATTTCCTAGGGTGGAATTTCCGGAAATATTCGGGAAAACTTCTCATCAAACCGAGCAAGAAAAACGTGAACACGTTTTACCGCAAGGTGGCGGAAACGATCAGCGCGAACAAGACGATCAAGCAGGCGGATCTGATCCGCAAGCTGAATCCGATGCTGCGCGGTTGGGCACAGTATCACCAACCCGCGGTCGCCAAGCACGCGTTCATACGCATGGAGCATCTGGTTTTTCAGAGACTCTGGCGATGGGCCAAGAGGCGGCATCCGGACAAGAATACCGAATGGGTCAAACGAAAGTATTTTCGCTCGGTCGGTGGTCGAAGCTGGGTGTTTGCCACATCTGCAGTACGACAAGACGGTAGCACCGCGATGCTGGAGCTCTATCACATCCGTGGTACCGAGATCCGGCGACACAAGAAGGTGAGAGGGGAGTTCAACCCCTTTGATCCGGCCTTGGAGCAATACAGTGAGGAGCTGCGACAGAAGCGGATGGAGCGATCCAGAGGTTATCTGAAACAGTGGTACAAACTGTACACGTCGCAGAACGGCAATTGTGCGCACTGCGGCCATGCTCTCGAGTTTGATACGGGTTGGCACGACCATCATCTGGTGTACAGGGTGCATGGTGGTTCCAATGCCTTGTCAAATCGCGTGTTACTTCATCCTGATTGTCACCGGCAAGTGCACGTTGGTAGCATTGCGGTAACTAAGCCGGTCCTGTCGTAATCTTGACGGGACTTCGAAAAGGAAACTTTTAATGTAGGCTTGAGCCGTATGCGGGGAAACTCGCACGTACGGTTCTTAGGGGGCCCTTCTTCCGCAAGGAAGAGGGGCTACCCTCCAAGCACTCACCCCAATCTCCGCGTGAACCCTGACGCGGTGCTCAGTCCGATTCTGCATGACCTATTCAGACGTTCCCGAAGCGCCAGACACTCCTGAAGCTCCCGAGACATTCGAGCCGAAGAAGGTGCTCGCGCAGCTACCGCATCTGCCTGGCGTCTATCGCTATTACGACGCGCATGACGCTGTGCTGTACGTGGGCAAGGCGCGCGACCTGAAAAAGCGCGTCTCGAGCTATTTCACGAAGACGTTGCTGTCGCCACGCATCGCAATGATGGTGACGCGGATTGCCCGCATCGAAACCACGGTCACGCGTTCCGAGGCCGAGGCGCTACTGCTCGAAAACAACCTGATCAAGGCCCTCACGCCGCGCTACAACATCCTGTTTCGCGACGACAAGTCGTACCCGTATCTGAAGCTGACCGGGCACAAGTTTCCGCGCATGGCGTACTACCGGGGTTCGGTGGACCGCAAGAACCAGTATTTCGGACCGTTCCCGAGCGCGTGGGCGGTGCGCGAGAGCATCCAGATCCTGCAGCGCGTGTTCCAGTTGCGCACCTGCGAAGACTCGGTGTTCAACAACCGCACGCGGCCTTGCCTGCTGCATCAGATCGGGCGTTGCACGGCGCCGTGCGTGGGCGCGATCAACGAGGAAGACTACGCACGCGATGTCGCCAATGCCTCGCGCTTCCTGCTCGGGCGGCAGAGCGAAGTGATGAAGGAGCTCGAAGAGAAGATGCATGCGTTCGCCGGCGAGTTGAAGTTCGAGCAGGCCGCGGCGGTGCGCAACCAGATGAGCTCGCTTTCGACCGTGCTGCACCAGCAGGCGATTGAAGTGGGCAGCGATAGCGACGTCGATATTCTCGCCGTCGTCGCCCTGGGTGGCCGTGTGTGCGTGAACCTTGCGATGGTGCGCGGTGGACGTCATCTGGGAGACAAGGCGTATTTCCCGGCGCATGTGGAAAGCGCGTTGACCATTGATGAAGGCGGTCTCGAAGACGAAGATGCCGATGCGCAAGGTGTATTGAAGGCGGCGGTGGCGCAGGGCCTGCGGGTAGCGGAGGAGGCCGCGTTGGCGAGCGTAGTGGCGAAGCGCAGAGCGGATGCCGCGGACGTTGACGACGACACGATTGATGCTCTGGCGATAGCGCGTGATTTGCCTGCTGAAACCGATGAGTCCGATGAAACCGCCACGACCGAGGACGAAATCGCCGACGCGGACGACGAAGCCGGCGAGCTCGTCGATGACGAACCCCTGGACACCGACAACGAACCTGCCGCGACACCCTCCAGCAAGCGCTCGCGCAGTCTCGCGACGGGCATCGAATCCGAAGTGCTCGAAGCTTTCATCGCCCAGCACTACCTGGGCAACCGCGTGCCGCCGGTGCTCGTGGTCAGTCACGCGCCGTCGAATCGAGAACTGGTCGATCTGCTGATCGAGCAGGCGGGCCACAAGGTCACGGTGCTGCGCCAGCCTCAGGGACAAAAGCGCGCGTGGCTCGCGATGGCCGAACAGAACGCGCGGCTCGCGCTGGCGCGGCTGTTGTCCGAGCAAGGCTCGCAGCAATCGCGTACACGCACGCTCGCCGATACGCTGAGTCTCGAATGCGACGACCTCGCGCATCTGCGGATCGAATGCTTCGACATCAGCCACACGATGGGCGAGGCCACTCAGGCGTCGTGCGTGGTGTATCACCATCACAAGATGCAGTCGTCGGAGTACCGGCGTTACAACATCACCGGCATTACGCCCGGCGACGACTATGCCGCCATGCGCCAGGTACTCACGCGTCGTTACGAAAGAATGGTGGCGCAAGCCGCCGCGAACGCCGCGGATGAAGCGCTCGAGCGGCCCGCAGCAGACCCCGCAGCCGATCCCGCCCTCGCGACCGATGCCGTCGAACCGGCCGCTGGCGGCACGTTGCCGAACATCGTATTGATCGACGGCGGTAAGGGCCAGGTGGAGATTGCGCGCCAGGTGTTCACCGAACTGGGTCTCGATTGCGGGATGCTGGTCGGCGTCGCGAAGGGCGAGGGACGCAAGGTCGGCCTCGAAACGCTGGTTTTCGCGGACGGCCGCGCGCCGCTCGAACTCGGCAAGGAAAGCGCGGCCCTGATGCTGGTCGCGCAGATCCGCGATGAGGCGCACCGCTTCGCTATTACCGGCATGCGTGCGAAGCGTGCCAAAACGCGGCAAACCTCGCGCCTCGAGGAACTCGAAGGCATCGGCGCGAAACGTCGTCAGCGCTTGCTGGCGCGCTTCGGCGGCTTGCGCGGGGTGGTGGCGGCGAGCATCGACGATCTAGCGAGTGTCGAGGGGATTTCACGCTCGCTCGCCGAGCAGATTTATCGGCAATTGCACTGATTGCGCGAAATGCGGCGCGACCCCTGGTGGGCGCGCGGCATCCGCGCAGCGTCTCATAGGCCAGTTTGACCGATGTTTGTGTGCCGTTTGCGGCCGGTTTGCCGTGTGTTTGCCGCCTGTTTGCTTGTGGCAGGCCTGATGACACGGCACAATTGCAACTCCTCTCTTGTCAGACCCTGCGCCTGCCCATGCCGTTTAATTTCCCGATTTTCCTGACGTGGCTGCGGATTGTTCTGATTCCGCTTGTCGTCGGCGTGTTTTATCTGCCAGACATGATGATGAGCCCCGCCCACCGCAATCTGGCGGCCGCGACGGTTTTCATCCTGGCGGCGCTGACAGACTGGTTCGACGGTTACCTTGCTCGCAAGTGGAATCAGACCTCGGCATTCGGCGCGTTCCTCGATCCGGTGGCGGACAAGCTGATGGTGACCGCCGCGCTGCTCGTGCTGGTGCAACTGGCGCGGCTCGACTCAGCTATCGCGCTGGTGATCGTCGGTCGCGAGATTGCCATCTCGGCGCTACGCGAATGGATGGCGCAAATCGGCGCCTCGAAGAGCGTCGCAGTGAATTCGCTCGGCAAGTTCAAGACTACCTGCCAGATGATCGCGATTCCCATGCTGCTGTTCTATGGCCCGCTGCCGCTTGCACCCGGTTTCGCGATCGACACGCGCGTGTGGGGCATGTGGCTCGTCTTGCTGGCGGCGTTCCTGACCATATGGTCGATGCTTTACTACATGAAGCTCGCGTGGCCGCAGATTCGTGAACGGGGCGGGATCGTGTGAGCGAAAACTGTTCGGAAGAACACCCGCGTCAAAGGGGTTGACACGTTTCAGCGCTTTATACATAATCTCGTTTCTCCGATGCACGCAGGTTTGAGTCGGAGTGCAGTAGTTAGCAAATAAGTTGTAATTGAGTGGCAAATACGCAGTAGATAGCAGCAAAACGCGGGAGTAGCTCAGTTGGTAGAGCGCAACCTTGCCAAGGTTGAGGTCGCGAGTTCGAGACTCGTCTCCCGCTCCAGATTTTTGAAGCAGCGTTTTGTGTGATGCCTTGGCATAGGGCATCAGGTAGTGACGCAGTAGCAGAACGTTGTTAGCAGCACCATGCGGGAGTAGCTCAGTTGGTAGAGCGCAACCTTGCCAAGGTTGAGGTCGCGAGTTCGAGACTCGTCTCCCGCTCCAGACATTCGGGGAAGCAACGCTTCCCTTTTTGTTTGGTGGACCGACCGGCCATCGAACAAATCTGCGAATCCGTTGTACGTGCAACTTGTTGCGACGGTTCAGCAGTCCGCTTACGGCGCGATAGCAAAGCGGTTATGCAGCGGCCTGCAAAGCCGTTTAGGCCGGTTCGACTCCGGCTCGCGCCTCCAGAAGTTAAAAAGAAAAGCCCCGACTTGTCGGGGCTTTTCTTTTTTCTGCGTCGATTTTTGCGTCTGTTTCGATCATCCAGACATGCTTCTCTAACGTGGTGGAGGGCTGTCTGTAGTTGATCAAGAAGGAAAGCGTAGAGCGACAGGCATATCGGCTCATTGGCAGTCGCGCGAATTCTCGCCCGTAACTATTTGAGAGATCGTTCGCATAACGAAAGAGATACCCACCGAAGACATCGCCCGCTCTCTCCGGCTGTGAAATACTATCGTTCAATTCTCGAACCTACGGCGTCGATCTCGATCCATGTACTTTCAGCTCACCGGTACCCATGTGCGGTTGCTCGGCTCGATGCATCTGTTTTCCGCTTCCAGTCCGCGAACGCCCGCTTGGGTCGTGCAGGCGTTCGATTGGGCGGAAGCGCTGGTTTTTGAGTCCGATGCGCAGGCCATCTTGCCGTTCCTCAAGCGAGAGGGCGGGCAGTCGCTTGAGCACGCGTTGCCGCCGGAGGTCTGGCGCAGACTGGACGCATCGTGGCCGTCCGCTGGTGTGCTCGCGCCGCTCGGCGAGTTGCGTCCTTGGGCCGCGATGATGGCGGCCCCTACGCTGTGCCAGCGGGTGGTAGAAGGTGTCGAGCCAAGGATGCTCAGGGAAGCCGCAACGCAAGCGAAGCCGTACTCGTATCTGGAAACCGCCGAGGAGGTGGTGGCTTCGCTCGAATCGATTCCGTTGTCGGCGATCTGCACCGGGCTCGAATCGCTGCTCGCGGATCTGGCTGAACCTCAGCGCACGCTCGAGCGCATGCAGGCCGCGTGGCTGCAGGGTGATCTCCAGGCGATCTACGATGTGGCGGCCGAATCGCCGATATTCAGCTTGCCCGGGATTCGCAGCGCGATCCTCGACGCGCGCAATTGCGCGTGGGCGCCGCGCGTGCGGGAAACCTTGGATACGCCGAAACGCACGCTCGTGGTGGTTGGCGCGCTTCATCTGTGCGGGCCAGGCAACCTGATCGAACGACTGCAATATCCCGTCGAGCAGATTCCCTTCAGCGACTGACCGACCGGCGGCGAAGGGTCGGCGTCGCGACGTAGCGCGATGCTTAGAACGTGGCATACGTTCAGCGCAAGTTTTTTGGCAAATGAGCCGCGATTGGCGGTTGGCAATTGCGGTTGATAACGTGGCAATAAGCGCTGTATTCGCGGCATAATTCCGCATCCACCCGCCCACAAGGGCGTAGCCCTTTTGACGTGTTTCCCATGAACGAGCCGCAGCATCCCACAGCCAAGCCGCATCCGGGTTTCGAATGGCGCTGGAAATATTTCGACGACCTGACCACCGCCGAGGTCTACGCGATGCTGGCCGCGCGCAGCGAGGTATTCGTGATCGAGCAGAATTGCCTGTACGGCGATATCGACGGCCTCGACATGCAGGCATGGCATCTGTTTGCGTTGGGTTCTCACGAAGGCCGGCCAAAGCTGGCGGGCTACCTGCGCGTATTGCTACCTGACGACAGCGATGCCGACATCCGCATAGGCCGCGTGCTGACCACTGCGAATTTTCGCGGCATGGGGCTTGGTAACCAGCTGCTCGAGCGCGCGGTCGGGCACATCGCCAAACAATGGCCCGGCGTGCCGATGCGCCTGCATGCTCAGGCACACCTGCAAGCGTTCTATGGCGCGTTCGGTTTCAAGCCGGTCTCGGACGTACACGAGGAAGACGGCATCCCGCACGTCTGGATGCGCTCGGCCTGAGCCGTCTCGCGCGGTCGCATTGCACGCCGCGCTTTCCCCTTCTGCCTCAACGCCTGTTGTCAGTTAGCCTGTGCAGGCGACTTGACGGCAAACGGTGCGTTGAGCGTTTCCCCATCCGAGAACTGCAGTTTCAGATGCACGGTATCGCCGGGTGCGATCTTGTGCTGCGCGTGCTCCAGCATGATGTGATATCCACCCGGCGCGATGGCGACCTCGCCATGCGCGGGCACCGTCAGCTTGTCGACCATCACCATCTTCTGCGTCGAACCGTTGGACACCGTCTGATGCAGCATCGCACCCTCGTAGTCGTCGCTCGAGATGTCGGTGAGATCGACCGGCTTGTCGCCCGAGTTGACGAGTGTCACGTAGCCGGCGGCGGGCAGATCGCTCGGCAGCCAGCGCACCCACGCGTGCTGCGCCGAAATGGCCTGTGGTGAGGCCGCTTCAGCGGTGGCGGCGAAGCCAAAGGAGAGGGCGAGCGTGCAGCCCAGCGCGGCGAGAGATCGGGTTTTGAGGTTCATAAACGCAGAGGCAGAAAAAGCGGCCGAAGCCGCGAATGATCAGGAATGGTTGTCAATGATACGACGCAGATCGGCGGCGACCGCGTCGGGTGCATCGCGATCGGTGGCGAGCAGGCGCGCATGGCCTTGCGCATCGAAGACATAGACGGCCGAGCTATGGGTGACTTCGTAGTTGCCGGTCGGATCGCGCTTTTCCATCTGATAGGCAACGCGATATTTGCGCGCCATCGATTCGATCTGACCGTCACTGCCGGTCAGGCCCACGACGTGCTGCGCGTCGAAAGCGCCTACGTAATCATGGAGTGCCTTGGGCGTGTCGCGCGCCGGGTCGACAGTGATGAAGAGGATGCGCACCTGCTGTGCGTCTGGGCCGAGGGCGGCGAGCACCTGCATCAGTCGCGCCATGGTTTCGGGACAGACGTCTGGGCAATGCGTGTAGCCGAAGTAGACGAGCGAGATATCGCCCTTGAAGGCGTCGCCTGTGACGGGCTTGCCGTCATCGCTGGTGAGCGAGAAATCGAGATCGGGCAGATGGCCGGTCACGTTCGTCAGGTGCCATGGCTCTTCCTTGTGCGTACAGCCGGCGAGCAGCCCAAGCGTCATGGCCATGCCTAGCGCCAGCAGTCCCCGCGTCAGGAACCGTTGCGGTTGCAGACGCTGCGCCGCACGCGGACGACGAGCCATGTGCAGCGACGGCGTATCCGGTTGCACCTGTTGCCGAGAGACTCTGGGGAACAAAGCAGGCATCTATGACTCGATTTAAGGCGGTACGTCGCGAGGGCCGAGGTTGGTATTTCCCGGTGTTGCGGCTCGCGCGCAGACCGGTCAGAGTGGCTTGGACTGTATCGCAAATCGTTGAGCCGCGTCATATGCGGGCCCGCAAGGCCGGCATTGAGAGGCAATTTGACGCATAGTGGTGGGCGTTGTACTGGACCGGAACCCGCACGGAACGCGCGGTTTTCAAGCGGCTTTTTGCATGACGGATGGGCGGATGCCCCTGCTGGCGTTGCACTCAGCCTTACTTTCCCGAAAAATAGCGGGATGCGCGGTAAGATGCGCACACTTTTGCAGCTCCAGGCGGCTGAAAGGCAAGATAAACCAATGCAAGCACCTCCGGCTGTTCTGTCTCTGAGCGAGACGGCATTTTTCTTCGATTTCGACGGCACCCTCGTCGAATTGGCCCCCACGCCCGATGGCGTGTTGGTGCAGCCTGAGGTCGTCACACTGCTGACCGAGCTGCGCCGCCTCACCAACGGCGCCGTCGCAGTGGTGTCGGGACGTGGCATCGAGAGCATCGACGGCTTGCTCGGCATGCCCGATTTGCCGATCGCGGGGCTGCACGGCGCTGAGCGGCGCGATTCGAACGGTGACACGCAGCGCATCGGCTTTCATGACGAACGCCTGTTGCGCATGGAACAGGTGCTGGCGGAGGTCGTCAACGCAAACGCCGGCATGCTGCTCGAAATCAAGGGAGCGGCGCTCGCGCTGCACTATCGCAACGCGCCGGATCGCGAGCCCGTGGCGCGTGCCGCCACTGAGCGGCTGGTGGCCGACTATCCAGGCTCCTACGTGTTGCAGCCCGGCAAGATGGTCTACGAGATCAAACCGAAGGACGTCGACAAGGGCCGCTCAGTGCGGGCGTTTCTCGATGAGCCGCCGTTCACCGGCCGCCGGCCGGTTTTTGCCGGCGACGATCTGACCGACGAGAAGGGCTTCGCGGTCGTCAATGAACTCGGCGGCGTGTCGATCAAGGTCGGCCCCGGCGACACGATTGCGCGCTCGCGGCTCGATTCGGTGGGCGCGTTGCTCGGCTGGCTCGACGCCATCGTCACCGCGGCGCGCAGCGCATGACTCGCGCTGCGTCTCGCTGCACTCCGCTCGTTCTTCTGCACGGAAACCGCGCTTCATGAGTCGACTGATTATCGTATCGAACCGGGTCGCGCCGATCTCGGAAGGCGGCCCGGCGGCAGGCGGTCTGGCGGTCGGCGTCTACGATGCGCTGAAGGAAACCGGCGGCATGTGGTTTGGCTGGAGCGGCGACGTGCTCAGCTCCGGGCAACCGCAGATCAGCGTGGAAGAGCGCGGCCCGGTGACTTTCGCCACCATCGCGCTGGTGCGGCGCGATTACGACCAGTACTACCGCGGCTTTTCGAATGCCACCTTGTGGCCGGCGTTTCACTACCGCGCGGATCTGCTGCAATACGACCGCCATGACTTCGGCGGTTATTGCCGCGTCAACACGTGGCTCGCGCAGCAACTCGTGCCGCTGTTACGCGCTGACGACGTGATCTGGGTTCACGACTATCATCTGATCCCGTTTGCGCAGGCCTTGCGTGCGGCGGGCGTCAAGAATCGCATTGGCTTCTTTCTGCATATCCCGTTTCCGGCCTCGCAGGTGTTGTTGGCGGTGCCACCGCATCGCGAACTTGTCGAAGCGCTGTGCTCGTTCGACCTGCTCGGCTTCCAGACCGCGCCCGACCTGCGCGCGTTTTGCGACTACATCGTCAACGAGGCTAACGGCAGCGTCGAAGCGTCCGCTGGGGGCCCAGCTGTCGTGCAGGCGTTTGGCCGGACCTTGAAGGCGTCGGCGTATCCGATCGGCGTTTATCCGGACGAGATCGCCGAACTCGCGAAAGCAGGCGAGCGCGGCAAGCCGGTGCGCACGATGAAGGCGACGCTGCACTCGCGCAAGCTCATCATGAGCGTCGACCGCCTCGACTATTCGAAGGGGCTGGTGGAGCGGTTCCGGGCCTTCGAGCGTCTGCTTGAGCATTCCCCGGCGCAGCGCAACAAGGTTTCGTTTCTACAGATTGCACCGCCGACCCGGGCCGACCTGAATGCCTATCAGGACATCCGTCTGCAACTGGAAGGCGAATCGGGGCGTATCAATGGCCGCTTCGCCGAGCTCGACTGGGCGCCGATTCTCTACATTCATCGCCAGTACGAGCGGTCGGTGCTGGCGGCGCTATTTCGCACGGCGCACGTTGGGTTCGTCACACCGTTGCGTGACGGCATGAACCTCGTCGCCAAGGAATATGTGTCGGCGCAGGATCCGGAAGATCCGGGCGTGCTGGTGCTGTCGCGTTTCGCGGGCGCAGCGCAGGAACTGGACGGCGCGCTGATCGTCAATCCGGTGGATATCGACGGCATGGCAGAGGCGCTAGCGACTGCGTTGTCGATGCCGCTCGTCGAGCGTCAGTCGCGTTATCGCGACATGATGGTGCGCTTGCGCGAGAACAACGTCTCGGTGTGGCGCGATAACTTCATGCGCGATTTGCAGGCGTCGGGCACGGTGGTGGACGGCGAGGAGGGGGCGCCAGCGGTCGGCCGTGAGTCGCTGGCGGGGTGACGGTGCATGCCGCGCAGATACCCAGCCAGCACAACACACTGTGTCCGGGCGCAAAAAAGCCGCTTCAAACATCGAAGCGGCTTTTTTCGCATTGAGGTAGATCGTCACGGTGGCCGCGGCGGCTCCGAACCTGCCCGCCACCACGCCAACGCTCAAACCACGTGCTGTTCGTCGACCTTCTTGCCGCCCGCATGCAGCGTGGCGCCTTTGCCATACTGCTTCGCGAGCAGATCACGGTACAACCCCGGACGGTTGCGCAGTTCTTCCGGCGTGCCGTCGTCCACGACCTTGCCCGCGCTCATCACGATGATGCGGTCGAAGCTGTTCAGCGTAGACAGGCGGTGAGCGATGGCCACCACGGTACGGCCCACCATCAACCGGTCGAGCGCCTTCTGGATCGCTTCTTCGGACGCGCTGTCGAGCGCCGAGGTGGCCTCGTCCAGCAGCAGGATCGGCGCATTCTTCAGGATGGCGCGCGCAATCGCAATGCGCTGCCGCTGACCGCCCGAGAGCTTGACGCCGCGGTCGCCCACGATCGTGTCGTAGCCTTCCGGCATGGCTTCGATGAAGTCCGAACAGCGCGCTTCGCGGGCCGCCGCGAGCACTTCGTCGCGGCTTGCCTCAGGGCGGCCGTAGGCGATGTTCTCGTAGACCGTGCGGTGGAACAGGGCGATGTCCTGCGGCACGACGGCAATGGCGTGGCGCAGGCTGTCCTGCGTAATCGATCCGATGTCCTGACCGTCGATCTTGATCTGCCCGCCTTGCGTCTCGTAAAAGCGCTGTAGCAGCGAAAGCACAGTCGACTTGCCTGCGCCCGATTTGCCGATCAGCCCAACGCGCTGTCCGGCTGGGATATGCAACTGGAAGTGATCGAGAATCGGCCGGCGGCGCGGATACGCGAACGTCACGGTTTCGAAGTCGATGCGTCCGCCCTGCGGCACCAGTTCGACGGCGTCCGAGCGGTCCGGCATGCCGTGCGGTTCGAGCAGCGTGCGCACCGCTTCGGCGAGACGCGCGACATGCTGCGTGACGTCGACGAGTGCGACGGCAAGGTCACGCGTGCCGTGGAGGATGGTGAAGCCGAGCGAGCTGACCAGCACGATGTCGCCGGACGTAGCCCGGCCGTTGTCCCACAGCCACAGCGCCCAGCCGAGCAGGCCCGCCGATAGCATGGCTGTGATGACCGCGTGCAGGAGGCGCAGCTTCTCCAGATAGAGCAGACTTTGCTGGCGCGCGTCCATCTCGGCCTTGACCGTTGCGCCGAAGCGCGCCTGCTCGCGAATCGTCATGCCGAACGCGCGCACGAGGCCCATGTTGCTGATCACGTCGACCAGCTCACCGTCGACTGAAGCCGCCTTGGTGGCGAAGTGATGGTGCCTTGCTGAACCGCGCCCGGCCAGTTTGTAGAGCACCACCGAGAGGATCGCCGAACAGACCATCAGACCGCCCGCCATCAACGGGTTGACGGCGGTGATCATGACGATGGCACCGAGCACCGCGATGCACGGTGGCAACACATTCCATGCTGTCGTGTTCTCGGCCGTGTAGACCGCGTTGGACGTGGCCGTGATCCGGCTCGCCAGCATGCCGGGCTGCTTTTCCGAGTAGTAAGTTGGCGAATGGCCGCTCAGATACTGGAACAGGTCGCGCCGTAGATCACCGGTAACGGCGACGAACGTGTGCGCAGCGACCCAGCCGCCGACCCGCCACAGAAGATTGTCCGCGGCAATCAGACCGACAAGGATGGCGAACGCGCCCCACAGCGGGCCGGGATGATGCCGGCCTCCGCCGAGCACGTCGATCAGATGCTTGATCGCATATTGAGAAGCGAGCGCACAGCCCACAGCCGCGAACACGCTGCACAGGACGATCGCATGCGCGAGCGGGTGGCGGCGGATATAGCGAAAAAGAAACGCAAGCGGCCTGTGCGCATAGCTCGCGAGCTTGGCGTTGTGGGCATTGCGCTGGGCGATGGTGAGATGTTCCAATTGATCGGTGTGGTCGGTGTGTTTCAGGTTATGTCATGCAACGGCATGGGCCACGGGACGCATCGCCACAAAAGGCAGATGCTCGCATTGTAAACACGCAAAAGGCATTCCGCCGTGTTCGAACCGCACGGGACGCGACTCATTTTCGCGATGAGCATCCGCAACACCCTGTTTCCTCGACCCCGCGAGGCGGCAGTCGTTCATTCAGTTTGCGGAATAATTTCGAGATATAATTACAAAAGCCATTCAACGCGCAAGCACTTTCGGCCAAGCGGCGAAGGGCAACACGTTGGAAACATTGACGGAAGAATTTGCAAAAAGCCGTCTGCGGGCCATGTGTCGAGGCCAGCCCTTACTCTAGAACTGTCTTAGAAAACAAGGGTTTGCAAAGTGTTTCGGCTTTGTAACAACGTAAAGTGTTTGAAATGTTTTGGGCTGCGCAGGGGTGTCGACACCCATAATGCAGCCTCGATGATCCCATGAAAATTATCTGACAAGTTGTCAACGAGTCTGCCCTATATGCGTTTTAAAGCACATGTGCAGCCTGGTGACGATGATCAGTCTGGGCATCCTTACCAAGCGATCCATCGCAGGATTTCTCGAAGAAACAGGCCCGCGCCAGGTAGTCCCGGCGCGACTGGCAAGGCGAGCAAAGCGAGTCGCTTTTAACAAACCGCAGTACTTTTGCCTGATTTTTTACGAGGAGTTCTCTCTATGCGAATCGCTCAAATCGCTCCGTTGCACGAGGCGGTTCCCCCCAAGCTGTATGGTGGAACGGAACGGGTAGTGTCCTACCTGACTGAAGCTCTGGTCGAACAGGGACACGATGTGACGCTCTTCGCGAGCGGCGATTCGCAGACCTCGGCGAAACTCGAAGCGTTCTGGCCGCAGGCGCTGCGTCTGGACCCGACGATTCGCGACGTGATGGCTCCGCACATGCTGCTGCTGGAAGAAGTGCGCCGTCGCGCAGATGAATTCGATGTGCTGCATTTCCACATTGACTACTATCCGTTCTCGCTGTTCGCCCGTCAGCCGGTGCCGTTCCTGACCACGCTGCATGGCCGTCTCGATCTGCCGGAACTGCAACCGATCTTCAACACGTTCAGCGACGTGCCGGTGGTGTCGATCTCGGACAACCAGCGTATGCCGCTGCAACAGGCCAACTGGCTGTCGACCGTGTATCACGGTCTGCCGGAAAACCTGCTCAAGCCGATCCCCAACGTCAAGCCGAGCTATCTCGCCTTCCTCGGCCGTATCTCGCCGGAAAAGCGTCTCGACACGGCGATCCGCATCGCCGAACAAGCCGGCCTGCCGATCAAGGTTGCCGCCAAGCTCGACAAGGCTGACCGCGCGTACTACGAAGAAGTCATCAAGCCGCTGATGTCGCTGCCGCACGTCGAATACATCGGCGAAATCAGCGAAGCAGAGAAGACCGAATTCCTCGGCAACGCCCACGCGCTGCTGTTCCCGATCGACTGGCCGGAGCCCTTCGGTCTGGTGATGATCGAAGCCATGGCTTGCGGTACGCCGGTCATTGCGTTCAACCGCGGTTCGGTGCCGGAAGTGATCGAGAACGGCGTGTCGGGCTTCGTGGTTGAAGACGAAATCAGCGCTGTCGCTGCCGTCAAGCGTCTGAACACACTGCCGCGCGAAACGGTCCGCAAGGCGTTTGAATCGCGTTTCTCGTCGAAGGTGATGGCGCAGAACTACGTTGCTTCGTACGAAGAACTGCTTCGTCAGAAGCGCCGTACCGTGCTGCGCGAAGTCAACGCAAGCTGACACTCTCGTAGGCTGTACCGTTCGGCGCCGTTGCCTGTAGACGGCTTGCTGGACACCGACAACGCCCCGCGTGCTCGATGCACGCGGGGCGTTGTTGCATGGGCGCCGCGCATTGCGTCATGAATGTGTTGAAAGTGGTGTTTTGGAGGGAGTAACCGTGAGCCGCCTCGGTAATATCCCTATAATGGCCGTGCCGCAAATTGGGCTGCGGCGTCGTCAACGACAGGAGGATGCCTTGGCGAGAACGAAAGAGACGCGTGCGAACGCGGCGCCAGGCGCCGGAACGATTTTCGCGTTGCGTGCCATCGGTCTCGTGATTCTGGCGCGGTGGCTGTTTTCGATGTCGACGATGGACTTTGTGTCGTCGTTGGCCGCCATGGCTTCGTCGCCATGGGCCTGCATCAACCTTGTTTTTCTGTTCCTGCTGATCTTTTTGCCGGGCGCGCGCGCCCGCGCCGAGCGCCCGTTTCATCCGCTGCCGCAATGGCTGCGCCAGGCGTTGCGAGTGTTCGCTTTCCTGGGATTCCTGTTCGCGGTCTTTTCGGTGGGCGCCTTCGTCTGGAGCGCGGGCGGGCGTCGCGCGTTGCAGACGATAGCAGCAACCAACGGCTGGCTGGTGGCGGCGCCGGCCTTGTATGCGGCAGTCATGTGGATCTGCCGTCCGCGTGCACTGTGGCGCACCAACGTTGCGGCGCGCCGCTTTGCGATAGGGCGCTACGCGATCTCTGTCGATGCCACGACGCGCACGGTGGTTGTCTGGGTGGAAAGCCGCAAGCTCGGGCAGTATGACGCCCGCGAGTTGTCGGTGCGTTGGCCTGACGGGCAGGCTGGCGGCGCGACGCCGGCACCGGTGTCCGCGCCAGTTCCTGCGAACGTTGCCGGGAGCGCTGCCGCAGCGATGGTTGTCGACGCTGCCGAGACCCAAAGCGCACCCGCCTCGCCTGCGGCCGCCGCGTCGGTGCCGCGTGCGGCAGCCCAGGTGGGCTGGATGCATCGCCGGCCGAAGGTTGAACTGCTGTGGGATTCTCCCGCAGCAGCAGGGCACAACCGTCAAACGGTGTTTCGTGCGGCGCTTGCCACTGAAGGCGACCGTGTCGCCGCCCGTGCGCTCGATACTTCGCTGCGTCAGGCCTGACACGGCGCAGTGTTGCCTGATGATGCGCCGTTGCCGGATTTGCCTTTCTTTGCTGCGTGACTTACTTCAGCCGCGATTGCAATTCGTTGGCGAGTTGTTTGATCGCGGCCTTCGTCGGTGCGTCCTCGGCGAGTGCGTTGAGCAAGCCGAAATCGTGGATCGTGCCGTTGTAGCGGACAGTGGTCGCGTCATCGCCTGCTGCGTCGAGCTTGCGTCCGTAAGCTTCGCCTTCATCACGCAGCACGTCGAACTGGGCGACCTGAATCAGCGCAGGTGGCAGGCCCTTCAACTCATCCAATGAGGCACGCAACGGCGATGCGTAAATTTCGTTACGCTGCTTCGGGTCCTTCGTGTACGCGTCCCAGAACCACTTCATCATCGGAGCGGTCAGGAAGTGTCCTTCCGGATAGGCCTTGTACGAGCCGTCGTTGAAGTTGTTATCCGTGACCGGCCACATCAAACCTTGAAAGCGGATCGTCGGGCCTTGCTTGTCTTTCGCCATGAGCGAGACCACCGCGGCCATGTTGCCGCCCACGCTATTGCCGACCACCGCCAGTCGGCTGCCGTCGACGCCAATGTCATTGCCATGTGCCGCAACCCATCTGGTCGCCGCGTACGCCTGGTTAATCGCCACCGGATAACGTGCTTCCGGCGACGGCGTGTAGTCGACGAACACCGCCACCGCGCCGGACTGCACGACGAGATCGCGTACCAGACGCTCGTGGGTCTGGAAGTCGCCAAGAATCCAGCCGCCTCCGTGGAAGAACATGAAGACCGGCAAGGTACCCGTTGCGCCCTGCGGACGTACGATCGTGATCGGTACGGTCATACCGTCCTGTTCGATAGTCCTGTTCGACACTTCGATGCCCGACAGATCGACCTTGACGCTGTTCTGCGCACCGATCAGCACCTGACGCGCCTCGGCCGGGGTCAACGTATTGATTGCCGGTCCTGTGCCGCTGTTGAGGGCATGGAGGAACTGGCTTGTCACCTGGTCGGGCGTGGCGGGTGCTGCCGGCGTCGCGGCAACGGCAAACGTCGTGCTGACAGCAAGAGCGACGGCGAGCAGCATGGGTTTGACGGTCTTCATGGTGGATTCCGGTTGATGTAGTTGAAGTGGGGCTTAGGCGATCGTCAGCGTCACGTCGATGTTGCCGCGCGTTGCATTCGAGTACGGGCAGACGATGTGCGCACGGTCGACCAGCGTTTGCGCCGCTTCGCGTGCCATGCCGGGCAGCGAGATCTTCAGTTCCACTTCGATGCCGAAGCCGTTCGGAATTACGCCAATGCCGACGCTGCCGTCGATCGACACATCCGCCGGGATGGCGATCTTGTCGCGTGCGGCGACGAACTTCATCGCGCCGAGGAAACACGCGCTGTAGCCGGCCGCAAACAGTTGTTCAGGGTTGGCGCCTTCGCCGCCGGCTCCGCCCAGCTCTTTCGGCGTGGTCAGCTTGAAGTCGAGATTGCCTGCGGGCACAACAGCACGACCGTCACGGCCACCGGTTGCGTGGGCTTGGGCGCGGTAGAGAACTTTGTCGAGGGACATGGTGAAACTCCTTTCAAGAGGTTGAGTTGCTAAAGTTTACTATCTACTACTAGATAGATTTCCATCTACAAAAAGTGCGTGCTTCCATTTCACATCTCCCGGTTATCTATCTACTCAAAGATAGATAACTCGGCCAACTAAAGAGGTGGCGTACCACCTCGCAATTCGACTGCTTTACCGCGAGATTCTCACCGAGGCTTCGACATCTTCGAGCCGAGCCTTGGTGTGAAACAACCTGCTCGCCAGCACGCTGCCCTGGAATGCGGCGAAAAGCGTGCGCGCCGCGTTTTCCGGCTTGCCGTTCACTGCCAGCGTCTTTTCCTGCGCACCTTGCGCGAGAACTTTGGCCAGCCAGTTTTCGTTCGCCTTGAAAAACGCCTGTATTGCGTGGCGAATGTTCTCGGGCAATGACTCGATGTCCGCAGCCAGCATGCCGCACAGGCAGATCTGATTGCCGTCACCGAGGGTTCTGCCAAACATCTTTGCGTACTTGCTGAGCTTTGCATCAGCCGGCAAGGAAGCGTCAACAGTGTGGATGGCGTCGAACACCTCTTTGCTGTACTCGTTCACCGCTTCCAGTACCAGGTCGTCTTTCGACGGAAAGTAGTAGTGGATGCTCGAGGTCTTTACGCCGACCAGACTCGACAGATCACGGTAACTAAATCCGTTATAGCCGCGCATCATCATCAGCGTGATTGCGTGGTTGAGGATCTGTTCGCGGACCGTCGATGTCGTTTCCATGGATCGAACTTTATCTACTGATAGATAGACTGTCAAGAGGTAAGGTGAAAATTTTTTTGCGGAGCAGGGGAGGGATGCTGTGCATCCCTCCCCGCTGCTTGCGGATTATTCGTCCACCAGCATTTCCGGGTCGTCGATCTGCCGGGCGCTAGCATTGCCATTGCTGCTGGTGCTGACGCCACGCACTGCCGCCCTCACGTCCGGTTCGGACAGGCCCTTGATTAACTCCAGCGCCTGGCGTTCGAACAACCTGCGATACAAGCCTTTCTCGTGCTGGATCAGCGCTTCATGGCTACCTTCCTCGATGACCTTGCCCTTATCGAGTACAAGCAGCCGGTCCAGCGCCCGAACAGTCGACAACCGGTGCGCGACGACGAGCGTCGTGCGTCCCACCATCAGCCGTTCCATGGCTTGCTGGATCAGCAACTCGCTTTCACTGTCGAGACTCGAAGTGGCCTCGTCCAGAATCAGGATCGGCGCGTCCGCCAGGAACGCCCGCGCAATCGCCACGCGCTGACGTTCGCCGCCCGAGAGCTTGACGCCGCGCTCGCCCACCAACGTGTCGTAGCCGTTGGGCAACGTCACGATGAAGTCGTGAGCGCTGGCGAGCTTCGCGGCCCGTTCGATCTCGGCGCGCGTGGCACCGGGACGCGCATAGGCGATGTTCTCCGCCAGCGTACGGTGAAACAGCACCGGCTCCTGCTGAACGATGGCGATCTGGCTGCGCAACGACGACTGACTGACCAGGGAGATGTCTTGTCCGTCGATCGTGATACGGCCGCCCGTCACATCGTAAAGCCGCTGGATCAGCTTGATGAACGTCGTCTTGCCCGAACCCGAATGCCCCACCAGTCCGACACGTTCGCCCGGCGCAATGCGCACCGAGAAGTTGTCGTACAGCGGCGTGGCGAGCGAGCCATAGTGGAACGTGACGTGCTCGAAACGGATCTCGCCCTTTTCGATCCTGATCGACCGTGCGCCGGGCTTGTCCTCGATACCGAGAGGCTGCTTTTCGAGCGCGACGAGTTCTTCCATGTCGTTGACCGAGCGCTGCAGGTTGCGTATGTGCATGCCTACTTCACGCAGATAGCCTTGCAACATGAAGAACATCGTCAGGGCGAACGTAATATCGCCAACGCTGGCCTCGCCGTGAGCCCACAAGTACAGCGCGGCCCCGAGGATCGACGCCTGGATCACCACCAGCATGCCGCCCTGGACACCGCCGTTGAGCGTGCCGCGCACCCACGTCCGCCTGGTGCGATGGCGCCATTTATCGATGATGCGGCCGAGTAGCACCTCTTCGCGCGCTTCCGCGCCGAACGCCTTGACGACAGTGTTACAGCTCACCGCATCGGCGAGTGCGCCGCCCATCCGGGTGTCCCACGCGTTGGCCAGACGCGCCGCGGGTGCGACGAAGCCGAGCGACAGCATCGCCGTTATCGCGATGTACAGGATCGAGCCGAGCCCGACGACTGCACCCATCAGCGGCCAGCGCACGCCGAGCAGGACGGTGGAACCCACCAGCATGACGAGCGACGGGAACAGCGCCACCAGAAGCGTGTCGTTCAGGATGTCGAGCGCCCACATGCCGCGCGTGATCTTGCGCACTGTCGAGCCGGCGAAGCTGTTGGCGTGCCAGTCGGTCGAAAAACGCTGCACCCGGTGAAAGGCATTGGCGGCGATCTTGCTCATCATCTTCAGCGTCAGCACGATGATGTTCATGAAGACGCCCTGGCGCAGCAGGGTGGCGCCGAGACCGAGTCCGGCCAGAATGGCGAATGCGGTCACGGCCGCATGCCAGGCGGCCGGGTTGCCGGCCGAGCCCGATGCGATCGCGTCGACGAGGTGCCCCGCGAACAGCGGCGTGAGCACGTCGGCCAATGCCGAGAGCAGCACCAGGCTGGTGACGGCGAAGATGCGCCAGGGTTGTTCGCGCCAGTGTCGAACGGTGAAGCCGAGGACGTCCTTAAAGACTTGTCCGCGTAAGTCGAGTTTTTTTGTAGTCATTGGTCACGGCCTGGGGACGCAGAGACCCCGGGATTCCAGTCAGAAGCAATAGGAATAGACAGCCGAAGCGGGCCAGACCGAACTGGCAAGCTAGTGTTAGACCGTCTGGAAAATGCGCAGGTTTGCCGAAACGGCGGACCTGCGTAGGCGACTAGTTAAGGTCGCGAGGCCACGTAAAGGGTGGCAATGTGCACGCTGAACAACATGTGATGCCTCCCTTTAGAGTTGAGTGAAGTGAAGAACAAGGTTGGACGGAACTGATGTCCGAAGCTCGAATATATAGTGGCTTTATTGCGGTTGCAAGAGCGGGCGGCGTGGATGTGGTTGATTTGATACGAAGAATGGAAGAGGTCTCAGAATAAATCTGCGAGACGGTCGCGGAATCCACGGAAAGTCTGGGTGATTCGTTGGAGTCCAGCGGTCAAACCAGGGTCGTAGTAGTGGATGATCAAGGAGCGTCGTTCCCCTGACTCGACGTCGAAATTGCTGTGCAGCGTAACAAAGCCGTTGAACACGTAGGCATTGCCGGGTAAGCACACTATTCGATCGCATCGCCCTCTGGACCGGTCACGATCGAGCAGCGCGCGGCGGACGGGGAGCGGAAGTGCATGCTCGATCATGAGCCAGGTCTTGGTGCGCACGTTGGCAATCAACGAAATCGACTCGCGCTGGCGCTTGTACACGACGAGATCGCCGCATCGATCGTATCCGTCAGCAAGCTGCAAAATAATCAGTATCGTCAGGATGTGGGAATCGTAATGTCGCAGGTAGCTCTGTGAAGGCATGCCAGAGTCGACGCAACGAAGTACATAAAGCGGCTCGCCGGTAAGTTCCTTGCCGAGCACGATGGCCGCCCAACCACGAGCGGCAGAGCATGCCCGACTTTCCATCGCATTGAAGCTGTCGGACGCCCGCAGCAACTCGGTGAAATTCCTTGCCATCGTTGCGGCGCGTCGACCGTCGGCCGGGCGCCATTCATGTCTTGCAGTATCAATGGAGCTATTCATGTATTCGAGCAGGCTGCGAGGCACCACGCCTTCGAATACCCTGACTGGATCCCGTTGGTCTGTTTGATTGTTGTCATTCATAGGTCCACCTTACGCGGAAGGCGTCGCTGCACGTTGACCGATAGTGTCGGGATCCTACGTCACCCATTACCACGTCGACGATACCCGGCGGGATATCCCGTCGCCGCTACGATTGAGCAGGATACGATGCAAGATCCCGCGCTGAATCGGCCAGGCAAAGTCTTTCCGCCTCGACAACATTTGCAAGCCGCTCCGGGCGATATGGACCGTTGGCTTCTAAACCCCTCGCGGCGCAGTGGCGGTTACCAGTCGAATGCTACTGTGAATTGTCTGATAGATGACGGACAAGCTATCTGCGCTATCCGCCGTGAGTCGGTGAGTTCCAGTGGCAGAAAGGCGATAGGCGACCTCATGCGAGCGAGCGGCCGTGCCACTTTGATAGCCGACGCTGCGGCCATGGTGACTCGAACGACTGCAAGAGGTTGACCCGATCGGGTGCGCGGTGCTGCCGGAGAATATGGGCGAAAAAAAGCCCCGCGGTTGCAGGGCTTTTTTGTGTTGCGTTAGCAGAAGCTCGCTGCCGGCCGGAATAGTTGGCCAAACCAGCGCTGGAGGCGTTTCCAGAGACTTCGGCTGAATACTGGTGGGTGGTACAGGGATTGAACCTGTGACCCCTGCCGTGTGAAGGCAGTGCTCTACCGCTGAGCTAACCACCCGAAGAGAGCGAAATTATGTCAGAGGATCTTCGGCTCGTAAAGCACTTTTTAAGCAGTCTGCTCATCCGCTGTCGACACAGGCTGGAGACGCCAAACGCTCGTCCCCTTGACCGCCTTGTCGAGGCCATCGAGCACCGCCTGATGCGCGGCAAGTTCCTCTTCGTTTGCAACGATCACCGGCAACTCGAGCGAACTCAGCGCCACGCGCGGCGCACGTTCTCCGCTGCTGGTCGATGCCTCGCCCAGCATGTCGATCACGAGGCTCTCTTGCCCGCGCGTCATCGCCAGATAAACTTCAGCGAGCAGTTCCGAGTCGAGCAGTGCGCCGTGCAGCGTGCGGTGTGCATTGCTGATGCCGAAGCGGTCGCACAGCGCGTCCAGTGAATTGCGCTTGCCAGGGAACATGGCTTTGGCGCGAACCAGCGTGTCGATCACCTCGCCGCAATGCGAACTGAACGGCGGCAGCCCGAGCAACGCGAATTCAGCGTCGAGAAAGCCGATATCGAATGGCGCGTTGTGGATGATCAGATCCGCGCCCTGAACGAAATCGCGCAACTCGTTGGCGATCTCGGCGAACTTCGGCTTGTCGCTCAGGAATTCGGTGGTCAGGCCGTGAACCGCCAATGCGCTCGGATCGCTGTCGCGCTCCGGGTTGATGTAGAAGTGCAGGTTGCTGCCTGTGAGCCGGCGGTTCACCAGCTCGACGCAGCCGATTTCGATAACGCGATCGCCGGTGCGCGCATTCAGGCCGGTGGTTTCGGTATCGAGGATGAGTTGACGCATGTCGGATTAGCCTGCTCTAGAAATTGGCTGAGAAAAAACCTAACCGCGAACCTAACGCGGAAGCACATTACGGCAGAAGCGCGAAGAAAACTGAGACGCCAACGCGAAAGCAAATTGCAGCAAAAAAGCGCGCTTCAAATCTCCGCCAGCGTAGCGACCCCACGGTTTGCCAGCGCGTCCGCACGTTCGTTCTCCGGATGTCCCGCGTGACCTTTCACCCAGCGCCACTCGATCTCATGCCGCTGGACTGCTGTATCGAGCCGCTTCCACAGGTCAGCGTTCTTCACCGGGGTCTTCGCAGCGGTCATCCAGTTTTTCTTCTTCCAGCCGTGGATCCATTCGCTGATGCCTTTCTGCACATACTGCGAGTCGGTATGCACGACCGCCTTGCAAGGCCGCTTCAACGCTTCGAGCGCGGCGATTACCGCCATCAGCTCCATGCGATTGTTCGTGGTGTTCGCTTCGCCGCCGAACATTTCTTTTTCCTGCGCGCCGTAGCGCAGCAGCGCGCCCCAGCCGCCTGGGCCGGGGTTGCCCTTGCAGGCGCCGTCCGTATAAATATCGATGAGTTCGGAAGTCATTTTCTCTGGTTGCGTGTGTTCGGAGAGGCGGCGGGGGCGAGGCCTGCCGCAAGCACGGGCTTTTTCACCTTTACCGGGCCGATGAGACGCATGCCGCGCACGCGCTTGATCGCCTTCACCATGTAGGTGGCGCCGAAGATCGGCCACCAGCGGTCGCCGGCGGCTTCCATGAAGCCATAGCGCGCGAGCCACTGGTCGCTGACGAGGGGCGGACGATAGCAGCCGAAGCGTCCGCGTTCAAGGTCGAAGCCGAGCAGTTTAATCCAGTCCTTCAGACGGGTGAACGCAATCAGGTCGTGCGCGGCTGGCACGAACGGCCGCCCGGTCATCTTGCCGACCGATTGCCGGGCTCCCCACAGCGACAGCGAATTGAAGCCGAGAATGATCAACTGACCTTCGGGCATCAGCACGCGTTCGGCCTCGCGTAACAGCCGGTGGGGGTCGCGGGTGAACTCGAGCGTATGCGGCATGACGATCAGGTCGACGCTCTGCGCCTCGAACGGCAGATCGAGCAGATCGCACCAGACTGCGCTGCGCCCGAGCGGCGCATGTTTTTCGGGCGCAGCGGCGCCCGCCGCGCGCGGGAATTCGTACGGCGCGCTCGCGCCGCTGGCGGCATCCAGCACGAGGCCACGGCACGGCATGCGGTTCTCGCGCAGGGCATCGAGCTGCGGCAGGCCCAGTTGCAGCGCGTGGTAGCCGAACACGTCCGACACCACACGGTCGAGCTGCGCCTGTTCCCATTCCAGCACGTAGCGTCCGGGTGGCGAATCGGTCCAGGCGGGCCAGTCTATAATCGTTCGGTCAGACATATTGAAGATTGCGTCGCCTATGAATGCGCTCGAGTACGTGCCGGTCCCGGCGTTTGAAGACAATTACATCTGGCTCGTGTCGGATGGGCACCATGCGGTGGCCGTCGATCCGGGCGAGGCCGCTCCGGTTCGCGCCTACCTGGCGAAACGGGGCTGGCGGTTGAGCGCTATTTTACTCACGCACCACCATCAAGACCACGTCGGCGGGGTGGCCGATCTGCTGAATGGCCAGGCCGTGCCCGTGTACGGTCCGGCGGGCGAGGCGATCGAGCACCTCACCTACCGTCTGAAAAGTGGCGATCGCGTGAGCATTGCCGAGCCGGCGCTCGAACTGAGCGTGCTCGACGTACCTGGCCATACGCGCGGCCACATTGCCTACTTCCAGGCAGCCGACCCGGCCGGAACCCCTCACGTGTTTTGTGGCGACACGCTGTTCGCGTGCGGCTGCGGCCGGTTGTTCGAGGGCACGCCGACGCAGATGCTGACGTCGCTGGACGAACTCGCGGCGCTCCCTGGCGCGACCCAGGTTCACTGCGCGCATGAATACACGCTGTCGAACATCCGCTTTGCGCTCGCCTGCGAGCCCGGCAATGCGGATCTGCAGGCGTGGCGCGATCGTGCAACCGCGCTGCGCGAGCGCGGCGTTCCCACCTTGCCTACGACGATCGCACAAGAGCGGGCAACCAATCCGTTCCTGCGGGCCGACAGTCCCGCGATCCACGCGACCCTCGCCGAACAGTTGCACGAAACGGTGCCGGATCGTTTAACTGCGTTCACATTGATGCGTGAATGGAAGAACAGGTTCCGCTGACCCATCGCCTGATGGGGTCATGTTCACCTTGAATTTCGGAAAAATATGCCAAGCCTAAGATTTGCCTAGGTTTTTCGTATATTTCTGATTGACGTAAACGTTTCGCTTTCGTACTATCGGCTGCAAATTCCAGTCCTATGGAAGCCGAGACGTTCATGAGATTTATCTTTAGTACGTTGCTGGTCCTCATGCTCGCCGCGTGCGCGAGCCAGGGACCAACGACGAGCAGCAATACCACCGCGCCTAATCCTGCCACCCAGCAAGCTGTAGCCGACGCCCTCCGCAACACCGCCTCTGCCAAAGAAACGATCAATGTCGATCAAGGCTCGGTCGACCAGTTGACGAGCCCGGACGCTGACCTATGGGCGCGGATTCGTCGTGGTTTCCAGATGCCTGACCTGCAAAGCGACCTCGTCGACATGCAGGTCAACTGGTACGCGCAGCGCCCCGATTACGTGGCGCGCATGACGGAGCGGTCGCAAAAATATCTGTATCACATCGTCGAAGAGCTCGAGCAGCGCCATATGCCGACCGAGCTCGCGTTGCTGCCGTTCATCGAGTCCGCCTATAACCCGCAGGCGTTGTCAGTCGCGAAGGCGGCTGGCATGTGGCAGTTCGTGCCGGATACGGGCCGTACCTACAACCTCAAGCAGAACATGTGGCAGGACGAGCGCCGTGACGTGCTGGCTTCCACCAGCGCGGCGCTCGACTATCTCTCGCGTCTGCACGACATGTTCGGCGACTGGCAGCTTGCGCTGGCGGCGTACAACTGGGGCGAGGGCAACGTGCAGCGCGCGATCGCGCGCAACGAAGCGGCGGGATTGCCAACGGACTATGCCGACCTGCGCATGCCGAACGAGACGCGTAACTACGTTCCCAAGCTGCAGGCCGTCAAGAACATCGTGATGAACCCGCAGGCCTATGGCCTCGCTCTGCCGACCATTCCGAACCACCCGTATTTCGTGACGGTCACCACCGCGCACGATATCGACGTCGATATCGCGGCCAAGCTCGCGAACATGACGCCGGACGAATTCCGTTCGCTGAATCCGTCGTTCAAGAAGCCGGTCATTCTCGGCGCGACCCAGCCGCAGATCCTGCTGCCGTTCGATAACGCCAGCGCCTTCGAGCACAACCTGAAGGCCTACTCGGGCAACCTGTCGTCGTGGACCACCTACACGGTGACCGAGCGCGCGGCGCCGGCCGCGCTTGCGCAAAAGATCGGCGTTGATCCGGACACGCTGATGGAGGTCAACAAGATTCCCGTCGGCATGCGTCTGAAGCCGGGTTCGACGATCGTCATTCCGCGTACGGACGACGACGCCGATGAAGACATCAGCGCGGACGTCGCCGAAAGCGCCGTTCTGGCGATGGAGCCGGACGTTCCCGACACGCGCAAGATGCTGATTCGCGTTCGTCGCAAGCAGACCATGGCGGCGCTGGCGGTGCGCTACGGCGTGTCGATCGGTCAGTTGAAGGGATGGAACCGCACGCATCGCGACCAGGTCAACCCGGGTCAGGTGATCGTGCTGCACGTGCCGGTTGGCAAGGCCATGCCTAGCGAACCCGGTCCCGAGCGGATCGCCACGAGCGTGCAGGGCGGTGGCGTCGAGCGCATCGGGACCCAGGTCACAGACACGAAGAGCGAATCGCGCTACGATAAGAAATCAGGTCGTGGCCGCACCGCTGTCGTCAAGGTGTCGGAACCGGCGGGCAAGGCCAGCAAATCGTCAGCGTCGGGCGCCGCTCCCAAGGGCAAGATGCTGAAAGTGGCCGAGCCGGTCACGTCCAGCAAGGCGTCAAAGGCTACGGCAGCAGGCCGCCCGAAGACCGCAGCCAAGACGAAGAAGGGCAACTAGACCAAAGCGGCTTCCACGGAAGTGGCCACATGCGTTGCGGGGGCAGCGCATGAATTGCGCTCCGATCCACTTCTCGTTTTTCAACGCCGTCACCTGTGGTGACGGCGTTTTCATTTCAGGGTCTCTGCAGGGGCTTTCCGGCAGTTCCTTGCGTTTTCCTTTATCGTTTGTGCTTTCGCCAGACCAGAAACTGCCTTTTACCCATGTCGTCCACCCAGCTTCGCGTGTTCCTGCTGTTCTCCGCCGGCTACTTCGTCTCCTATGTCTTTCGCGGCGTCAATCTCGGCTTCGCGCCACTCATCACGCATGATCTGGGTCTATCCGCTGCCGATCTTGGCCTGCTGACGAGTCTCTACTTCCTTGGCTTCGCCGGCGCCCAGATTCCAGCGGGCGTGCTGCTCGACCACTATGGCACGCGCCGCGTCACCGCCGGCACGCTGCTGTTTGCGGCAGCGGGGATCTGGGTATTCGGGACGGCGCACGGTATCGGCACGATGATGCTAGGGCGCCTTTTGATCGGCGTCGGCGTGTCGGTCTGCCTCGGCGCGGCGTTCAAGGCGCTGGCGCAGTATTTCGAGCCCGCGCGGCTGCCGCTCGTCAACGGCCTCGTGATGGCGGTGGGCGGTCTGGGCGGCGTGGTCGTGGGTTCGCCGTTGACCTGGGTGCTGACGTTCGCGAGCTGGCGGGCAGTCTGTGGCGGCCTGGGCGTGCTGACCATCCTGGTGGCGCTCGCTTTGTGGACGCTCGCGCCGGAAAAACGCGAAAAGCATCACGGGACGAGTCTCGCTGGACAGTTCAAAGGCACGTGGCACATCCTCAAAAGCGCGGCTTTCTGGAAGATCGCGTCGTTTTCTGTCGTCACCCAAGGCGTGTTCTATTCGATGCAGTCGCTGTGGGTCGGCGCATGGATGCGCGATGTGATGGGCTTTGCCCCCCGTGAGGCCGCAGCGCTCGTATCCATTCTCGGTGTCGCGATGATGGCCGGCTGTGTCGGTTTTGGCGCTGCGGCGCGCAGTCTGGAAAGGCGCGGCGTCTCGCTCTACGCCTTCTGCGGAATCGGCATGGCGCTCTTCGTGGTCACCCAGGTGCTCATCATGCTTCGCGCGCCGTTGCCCGCAGGCCTGTTGTGGGCGGCATACGGCATCTTCGGTGGGACGGGCATTCTCAGCTACGCGGTATTGGCGCGTCATCTCCCGCAGCAGCTGATCGGGCGCGGCAACACCACGCTGACGCTGATTCTTTTTCTGCTGATTTTCGGTTTCCAGATTGGCGTCGGCGCGGTGCTATCGCTCTGGCCCGCCGACGCCGGCCACTATCCGGCCGCCGCGCACCTAACCGCCTGGAGCGTTCTGGTCGCGCTTCAGATCGCCAGCGCGATCTGGTACGTATTGCCGAGCCGTGCGCTGGCGAAGCCGATCCATCTGCAGGCCGAACATCCGTCGTGATGCGCTGAAACCCTTGTGGATAAAGGCGCCCATGCGCCGTTCGGGGCTCCGCGCCCCGTTCCCGTCCCATCTCAGATTTGGAGGGAAGGGCACTTTCGGGCTATAATTCCAAGGTTTGAGCTTATCAACCCGCACCCTAGCGCCTACCTCTCCCATACCGTTCATCCGCCGCGCGCGGCTGACGCACCGCACCCAGCCGATCAGTCCACACAATGGATCCATCGCGCCCTTGCGACGTCTGCTGTGACACGCGAGCGAGCCTGCGCGCGCATCCACCGATGCATCTCGCTGCGGCTCGCACGGCTCGGATAGACAGGTCGGCACAGGGTGCTCCCCCAAGGAGTCTCCCGTGTTGCCGTCTTTTTCTCCCGCTCTGCTCGCGCTCGCCGACGGCACGGTCTTTCGTGGCTACTCGATCGGCGCTCCCGGCCATACGATTGGCGAAGTCGTTTTCAACACCGCGATCACCGGTTACCAGGAAATCCTGACTGACCCGAGCTATGCGCGTCAGATTGTGACCCTCACGTATCCGCATATCGGCAACGTCGGCGTGAACGCCGAGGATGTCGAAGCCTCGAAAGTCCATGCCGCCGGTCTGATCATCCGCGACCTGCCGGTTCTTGCATCGAACTTCCGCATGGAGCGCACGCTCTCGCAATACCTGCAGGACGAAGGCGTGGTTGCCATTGCCGGCCTCGACACGCGCAAGCTGACCCGCGTGCTGCGCGACAAGGGGGCGCAGAATGGCGCGATCCTCGCCGGCTCGGATGACGAAGCCAAGGCAATCGAGCTAGCCCGCTCGTTCCCGGGTCTGGCCGGCATGGACCTGGCGAAGGTCGTGTCGACCACGGAATCGTTCGAATGGACGCAGACCGAATGGCGTCTGGGCGAAGGCTACGGCACGCAGAAGGCGCCGAAGTATCGCGTGGTCGCGTTCGACTACGGCGTGAAGTACAACATCCTGCGCATGCTGGCTGAGCGCGGTTGCCACGTCACCGTGCTGCCGGCGCAGGCTACCGCAGCAGATGCGCTCGCGCTCAATCCGGACGGCGTGTTCCTGTCGAACGGCCCGGGCGACCCGGAACCGTGCGACTACGCGATCGAGGCCACCAAAGAACTGATCGGACGCGGCATCCCGACTTTCGGCATTTGCCTCGGTCATCAGATCATGGGCCTCGCGGTCGGCGCGAAGACCATGAAGATGAAGACCGGTCACCACGGCGCGAACCATCCGGTGAAGGATCTGGACGACGGTCGCGTTGTCATCACGTCGCAGAACCACGGTTTCGCAGTCGACGCCGCTACGCTGCCCGCCAACGCACGTGCCACGCACGTGTCGCTGTTCGACGGCACGCTGCAGGGCTTCGCGCTGACCGACAAGCCGGCCTTCTGCTTCCAGGGGCACCCGGAAGCGTCGCCTGGCCCGCACGATATTGCTTATCTGTTCGATCGCTTCACCGGCTTGATGGATCACAAGAAAGCCGGCAAGACGGCAACTGCAGCGGCGGCTTGAGGCGTCAGCTTATGGGGTGTTCGCCAAAGGCGACCACCCAGGACGCCTGCGTCAGGCGGAGCCCCGGAAGATTTAACGCCGGGCCGCTCTGCGGACAAACAGAACAGAGCGCGCCGCCACAGTTGCAACGTGGAGCCACCGCAGCAACACCGGCCCCGGCAGCAGCGGCGAAGCGCGCCAACGGAAAGAACTCAGGAATACATTAGCGAGAGCGTTATGCCCAAGCGGACAGACATTAAAAGCATCCTCATCATCGGCGCGGGTCCGATCATCATCGGCCAGGCGTGCGAGTTCGACTACTCGGGCGCCCAGGCGTGCAAAGCGCTGCGTGAGGAAGGCTACAAGGTCATTCTCGTCAACAGCAATCCGGCGACGATCATGACCGACCCGAACACGGCCGACGTGACTTACATCGAGCCGATCACGTGGGAAGTGGTGGAACGCATCATCGCCAAGGAGCGCCCCGACGCGATCCTCCCGACGATGGGTGGCCAGACCGCGCTGAACTGCGCGCTCGACCTGCACGCACACGGCGTGCTCGAGAAGTACAAGGTCGAACTGATCGGCGCATCGCCGGAAGCCATCGACAAGGCGGAAGACCGTCAGAAGTTCAAGGACGCGATGACCAAGATCGGTCTCGGTTCGGCCAAGTCGGGCACCGCGCATTCGATGGAAGAAGCGTTGCAGGTGCAGGCGCAGATCGCGGTGGAAACGGGCAGCGGCGGGTACCCGGTGGTGATCCGTCCGTCGTTCACGCTTGGCGGCTCGGGTGGCGGCATTGCATACAACCGCGAAGAGTTCGAAGAAATCTGCAAGCGCGGTCTGGACCTGTCGCCCACGCGCGAACTGCTGATCGAAGAATCGTTGCTCGGCTGGAAAGAGTACGAGATGGAAGTGGTCCGCGACAAGAAGGACAACTGCATCATCGTGTGCTCGATCGAAAACCTGGACCCCATGGGCATCCACACCGGCGACTCGATCACCGTTGCGCCGGCGCAGACGCTCACGGACAAGGAATACCAGATCCTGCGTAACGCATCGCTCGCGGTGCTGCGCGAAATCGGCGTGGATACAGGCGGCTCGAACGTACAGTTCTCGATCAATCCGAAAGACGGCCGGATGATCGTGATCGAAATGAATCCGCGCGTGTCGCGTTCGTCGGCACTGGCCTCGAAGGCGACTGGTTTCCCAATCGCGAAGGTTGCGGCGAAGCTCGCCTGCGGCTACACGCTCGATGAACTGAAGAACGAAATCACCGGCGGTCAGACCCCGGCTTCTTTCGAACCGACCATCGACTACGTCGTCACCAAGATCCCACGTTTCGCGTTCGAGAAATTCCGCGAGGCCGATTCGCGTCTGACCACGCAGATGAAGTCAGTTGGCGAAGTGATGGCGATTGGCCGCACTTTCCAGGAGTCGTTCCAGAAGGCGCTGCGCGGTCTCGAAGTCGGCGTGGACGGTCTTGATGAAAAGACCACCAGCCGCGACGAGGTCATCCGCGAGATCGGCGAAGCCGGTCCGGACCGCATCTGGTACGTGGGCGACGCGTTCCGTATCGGCATGAGCGCCGAGGAAATCTTCGAAGAGACTTCGATCGACCCGTGGTTCCTCGCGCAGATCGAACAGATCGTGCTGAAGGAAAAGGCGCTAGGCGGCCGCACGCTCACGAGCCTGTCGAAGGAAGAACTGAAGTATCTGAAGCAGAGCGGCTTCTCGGACCGGCGTCTCGCCAAGCTGCTCGGCGCGAAGCCGGCCGAAGTGCGTCAACGTCGGATTGAGTTGAACGTGCGTCCGGTCTACAAGCGCGTCGACACTTGCGCGGCCGAATTCGCCACCAAGACCGCATACATGTACTCGACCTACGAGGAAGAGTGCGAAGCGAATCCCACCAGTAACAAGAAGATCATGGTGCTGGGCGGCGGTCCGAACCGGATCGGCCAGGGCATCGAGTTCGACTATTGCTGCGTGCACGCCGCGCTCGCGATGCGCGAAGACGGCTACGAAACGATCATGGTCAACTGCAACCCTGAAACCGTTTCGACCGACTACGACACGTCCGATCGTCTGTACTTCGAATCGTTGACGCTCGAAGACGTGCTGGAAATCGTCGACAAGGAAAAGCCGGTCGGCGTGATCGTGCAGTATGGTGGTCAAACGCCGCTGAAGCTTGCGCTCGATCTCGAAGCGAACGGCGTGCCGATCATCGGCACCTCGCCGGACATGATCGACGCCGCCGAAGACCGCGAGCGTTTCCAGAAGCTGCTGCAGGGCCTCGGCCTGCGCCAGCCGCCGAATCGTACCGCCCGCGCTGAAGACGAAGCGCTGAAGCTCGCCGACGAAATCGGCTACCCGCTCGTCGTCCGTCCGTCGTATGTGCTGGGCGGCCGCGCCATGGAAATCGTCCACGAGCCGCGCGACCTCGAGCGCTATATGCGCGAGGCCGTGAAGGTATCGAACGATTCGCCGGTGCTGCTCGACCGCTTCCTCAACGACGCAATCGAATGCGACGTGGATTGCATCTCCGATGGCGAAGCCGTGTTTATCGGTGGCGTGATGGAGCACATCGAACAGGCGGGCGTCCACTCGGGCGACTCCGCCTGCTCGCTGCCGCCGTATTCGCTGTCGAAGGAAACCGTGGCGGAACTGAAGCGTCAAACCGGCGCGATGGCCCGGGCACTGAACGTGATCGGCCTGATGAACGTGCAGTTCGCAATCCAGCAAGTGCCGCAGGCGGACGGTTCGAAAGAGGACGTGATCTACGTGCTCGAAGTGAACCCGCGCGCCTCGCGTACGGTACCGTATGTGTCTAAGGCGACCAGCCTGCCGCTCGCCAAGATCGCCGCGCGTGCGATGGTCGGCCAGACGCTGGCGCAGCAGGGCGTGACAAAGGAAATCGATCCGCCGTACTTCAGCGTGAAGGAAGCGGTGTTCCCGTTCGTCAAGTTCCCGACCGTTGACCCGGTGCTCGGACCTGAAATGCGTTCGACCGGCGAGGTGATGGGTGTGGGCCAGACCTTCGGTGAAGCGCTGTTCAAGTCGCAGCTTGCCGCAGGTTCGCGTTTGCCGGAGTCGGGCACGGTGCTGCTGACCGTGATGGACGCCGACAAGCCGAAGGCCGTCGAAGTCGCGCGCATGCTGCACGAACTCGGCTATCCGATCGTCGCGACCAAGGGTACGGCTGCCGCAATCGAAGCGGCTGGCGTGCCGGTCAAGGTCGTCAACAAGGTGAAAGACGGCCGTCCGCACATCGTGGATATGATCAAGAACGCAGAGATCGCGCTGGTCTTCACGACCGTCGACGAAACCCGCGCGGCGATCGCCGATTCGCGTTCAATCCGCATGAGCGCGCAGGCGAACAAGGTCACGTACTACACGACGATGTCGGGTGCGCGGGCTGCCGTCGAAGGGTTGCGGTATTTGAAGGACCTGGAAGTCTATGATTTACAAGGACTCCATGCTCGCCTAAACTAAGGCTTCGAATACCTGTCCAAGATGTAAGTGCCGCGGTTAAGCGGCGTCCCTCAAGGTACCGGCATGGGCTTTGCCCGGGCTCAGGTGCCAGCGGGGATGCACTTAACCGCGGTGATTTTTTTTACGGCCGTTTTTTTGCCACTAGAGCTGTTTATGAGCACTATTCCATTGACGACGCGTGGCGCCAAGAAGCTGCGCGATGAACTACAGCATCTGAAATCGGTTGAACGTCCGGCGGTCGTCAACTCGATCGCTGAAGCGCGTGCCCAGGGCGACCTGTCGGAAAACGCCGAATACGACGCTGCGAAAGAAAAGCAGGGCTTTATCGAGGGCCGCATTGCGGAAATCGAGTCGAAGCTGGCTGGCGCTCAGATTATCGATCCCGCTGCGGTAGACGCGGACGGCCGCATCGTGTTCGGTGCGACTGTGGAGCTGGAAGACCTGAAATCAGGGGCTTCGGTGAAGTATCAGATTGTCGGCGACGACGAAGCGGACCTCGAGCACGGCCTGATCTCGATCAGTTCGCCGATCGCGCGCGCCCTGATCGGCAAGTCCGAGGGCGACGTGGCGTCGGTGCAGGCGCCCGGCGGCGTGCGCGAGTACGAAATCATCGCCGTCAGCTACGTCTGAAGAGGGCTCAGGTGTCTACCCCGCTGTCTCCCATGCCGCACAGGGTGTTCCGGCTACTGACCGTCATCTGGGTCGGGAGTCTGCTCACCATCGGCTATGCGGTGGCGCCTGTGTTGTTTACTTCGCTTGATCGGGCTGCGGCGGGCGAGGTCGCGGCGCAACTGTTTCGCATCGAAGGCGTGCTTGGCGTGGTGTGCGGCGTGCTGTTGCTTGGGCTCGCCAACGTGCTGATCCGTCGCGGCAACGATGCTTATCGCCGTCTGCGCTGGCTGATCGCCGGGATGGTGGTGTGCGTGCTGCTCGGTTACTTCGCGCTGCAGCCGTTCATGAATGCAATCCGCATGGCTGCGCTGGCGGCCGGCACGGATGTCGCCCATTCGCCGGATGCGATGCGCTTCGGCGTGCTGCATGGCGTGTCGAGCCTGTTTTATCTGATCGAGAGCTTGCTCGCAGTGGCGCTGGTGTGGAAGCTGCCCACCAACGCGACGGCTGGGCTGACCGGGCAAGAAGAAGTCCGGGGCGCAGCGGGTAAGGGTGTTGCCGGTTAGATACCGCTGGTTGGCACCAGTCAATCAATAGTCGATCAACGCAACGCGCAACGCTGCGGGCAGGGCGCCCGCAGCCTCTTCAGCTTTCACGCAGAGATTACTTGACCGACTGGTGCGGACGCTTGGCGCTGGCCTGGCGTTTCTTGGCGCGCTTGATATTGCCGCCTTGCGTGACGCGTTCGTTACCGCGCACCACGACCTTCTTGGGCTTCGGCTTGCGCATCGGGATTTCGGACGGTTTGACCACCGTCACGACGCGCGGGGCGCGGCCTTTACCGGGCTTGGCATCTTCAGCCGCCGCCTGACGGGCGCTCGGCAGTTCGCCACGACGCACGCTCGGCAACTCGCCGCGTTTAGCACGGGTGGCGGCCGGCTTGGCTGCAGCTTCGGGCTTCCAGATCACCAGCAGCTTGCCGATGTGCTGGATCGGCGCCGCATTCAGCGTGTCGCAGATCTGTTCGTAGACCGCGAGCCGTTCCTCGCGTTCGTCGCCGAACACCCGGATCTTGATCAGTTGATGGGCGCCCAGGTGGACCTTGATTTCGGCCAGCACGGCGTCGGTCAAGCCCTCGGCGCCGATGAGCACGACCGGTTTGAGCGCATGTGCCTGGGAGCGCAACTCGGCGCGTTGATCGGAAGAGACTTTGAGGGCTGGCATGGAAAGTGGGAGACTCGACTAAAATGGCGGCGCCTGCATTTCCGATCGCTTCGGTCGATCGCGCAGGGCGGCGCGTCAGAACAACAGAGAACGCGGTTGATGGCCCCGAGGGTGAGACCCATGGAGCGGCAGCCGCGCGAATAAAACGCGTATTATCCGCTAAAAGCGCGGCATCACGCAGCAAGAGTTCAACGGTTAATGGCAAAAAACAAATTCAACACCTCGTGGCTGCACGATCACATCAATGATCCGTACGTGAAACTGGCGCAGCGGGAGGGCTATCGCGCCCGCGCAGCCTACAAACTGAAGGAAATCGACGAACAGGACAAGCTGATCCGTCCCGGCCAGGTGATTGTCGATCTCGGCTCGGCGCCCGGCAGCTGGAGCCAGTACGTCCGCAACAAGCTGGCACAGGGCGCGAAGCGCGATGCGACGCGCGAAGGCGGCATCGACGGCACGATCATCGCGCTCGACCTGCTGCCCATGGAGCCGATTGCCGACGTCATCTTCATTCAGGGCGACTTCCGCGAGGACTCGGTTCTGCACCAGCTGGAAGAATTGGTAGGAGCGCGTCAGGTCGACCTTGTAATTTCCGATATGGCGCCCAACCTGTCGGGAGTGGCGCTGGCGGATGCCGCGCGAATCGAGCATGTCTGCGATCTCGCGCTGGAATTCTCCCAGAATCACCTGAAGCCAGATGGTGCCCTTTTAGTCAAATGCTTTCACGGCAGCGGTTACAGCCAGATTGTCGAGAAGTTCAAGCAGCAGTTTAAGACGGTGGCCGCGCGTAAGCCGAAAGCGTCTCGCGACAAATCGTCCGAAACTTTTATTTTGGGTAAGCATCTGAAACGGCCCGGTTGAATGGGCGCTCCGTAGGCATCCCGCGACATTTTTGAGTCCCGGAATTGTCGGAAAAGCGGCACTGGAACAGCGTTTTGCGCTATTTATGTGGTAGCGAAACGTTATGGCAGGGGTCTGCGGACTGGATTAGAATGCTTTAGTGGTGCCGCAAGGCAAATGTAGGCGCCCGTCTATGAGTGAAGGAGTGGTGCTTTGAACAACAATATGTTTTCGAAGGCAGCAGTGTGGCTGGTTATCGCACTGGTGCTGTTTACGGTGTTCAAGCAGTTCGATAAGCCCCGGGTCCAGGAAGGCGTTTCCTATTCGCAGTTCATGGATGACGCAAAGAACGGCAAGGTCAAGAACGTCATCGTTCAGGGGCGTAACCTCACGGTCACTCCAGCAGACGGCCAGAAGTACCAGATCGTGTCGCCCGGCGACATCTGGATGGTCGGCGACCTGATGAAGTATGGCGTTCAGGTGAGCGGCAAGGCCGATGACGAACCGAACGCGCTTGTGTCCGCGCTGTACTACCTCGGACCAACAATCCTGATTATCGGGTTCTGGTTCTACATGATGAGACAGATGCAGGGAGGCGGGAAAGGGGGTGCGTTCTCGTTCGGCAAGTCCCGTGCACGTCTGATCGACGAGAACAACAACGCAATCAATTTCACTGACGTCGCCGGTTGCGACGAAGCCAAGGAAGAGGTCTCCGAACTGGTCGACTTCCTGCGCGATCCACAGAAATTCCAGAAGCTAGGCGGGCGGATACCGCGCGGCGTGCTGCTCGTCGGGCCACCGGGAACCGGTAAGACGCTGCTCGCGCGTGCGATCGCCGGCGAAGCCAAGGTGCCGTTCTTCAGCATTTCGGGTTCTGACTTCGTGGAAATGTTCGTCGGCGTCGGCGCGGCTCGTGTGCGCGACATGTTCGAACAGGCCAAGAAGCATGCGCCGTGTATCGTGTTCATCGACGAAATCGACGCGGTCGGCCGTCATCGTGGCGCCGGCATGGGCGGCGGTAACGACGAGCGCGAACAGACGCTGAACCAGATGCTGGTGGAAATGGACGGCTTCGAAGCGAATTCAGGCGTGATCGTGATCGCTGCCACGAACCGTTCGGATGTGCTGGACAAGGCGCTGCTGCGTCCGGGCCGTTTCGACCGCCAGGTGTATGTCGGTCTGCCGGATATCCGCGGCCGCGAACACATCATGAAGGTCCACCTGCGCAAGGTACCTATCTCGAACGACGTCGACGCAGCGGTTATCGCACGCGGCACGCCGGGTTTCTCGGGTGCTGATCTCGCGAATCTCGTGAACGAAGCAGCGCTGTTTGCGGCTCGCCGCGGCAAGCGCATCGTCGAGATGATCGATTTCGAAGATGCGAAGGACAAGATTTTCATGGGTCCGGAGCGCAAGTCGGCCGTGATCCGCGAAGAATCGAAGCGCGCTACGGCGTACCACGAGTCGGGCCACGCGGTCATCGCCAAGCTGTTGCCGAAGGCCGATCCGGTGCACAAGGTCACCATCATCCCGCGCGGTCGCGCTTTGGGTGTGACGTGGCAGTTGCCGGAGCACGACAACGAAACGTATTCGAAGGACTATCTGCTGGATCGTCTGGCGATTCTGTTCGGTGGCCGGGTCGCGGAAGAGCTGTTCCTGAACCTGATCAGCACCGGCGCGTCGGACGACTTCAACAAGGCAACGGCTACGGCCCGCGCCATGGTGGCCCGTTTCGGCATGACCGATGCGCTCGGACCGATGGTCTACGTCGACGACGAGAACGACGCTACGCCGTTTGGCCGCGGTTTCACGCGGACCATTTCGGAAGCGACACAACAGAAGGTCGACGCGGAAATCCGCCGCGTGCTGGACGAGCAGTACAACCTCGCGAAGCGCCTTCTGGAAGATAACCGGGACAAGGTCGAAGCGATGACCTCCGCCCTGATGGAGTGGGAAACGATCGACGCCGATCAGATCAACGACATCATGGCAGGCCGTCCGCCGCGCGCCCCGAAGAGTTCGCCGCCGTCGGCAACGGACGCTTCCTCGGGTGGCAGCACGGGTAGTGAGGTGAAGCCGGGCAGCGCGACTGCACCGGCCTGATCGAAGCCACGTTCAACTTGCGGGCCGGTGTGATTCCACACCGGCCCGTTTTGCATTCTTCGTTATTCATCCGCCCGATTCGCCCAATTACCCGCTGCATGGTCCGTCACGTGTCGAATACCGCACTACCGTATCTCCCCGAACCTGAGCCGTTGCAATGCGGCCGCTTTACGCTGAGCTTCGAGCGGCCGTTGGTGATGGGCATTCTGAACGTCACACCCGACTCGTTCTCCGATGGCGGCAAGTTCGAAATGCGCGGAGATGCTTTGCGGCAGGCCGAGCGGATGATGCTCGATGGCGCGGATCTGATCGATATCGGCGGCGAATCGACCCGTCCCGGCGCACCGCCGGTGCCGCTCGATGAAGAGCTGGAGCGGGTGATACCGCTCATCGAACAGTTGCACGACGCCCAGGTACCGCTATCGGTCGATACCTACAAGCCCGAGGTGATGCGCCACGCGCTGGCCGCCGGCGCGGACCTGATCAACGACATCTGGGGCTTCCGGAGGCCCGGCGCCATCGACGCCGTGCGCGACAGTCGATGCGGGCTCTGCGTCATGCATATGCTCGGTGAGCCGCAGACCATGCAGGTGGGTGAACCGGCCTATGAGGATGTCGTCAGCGAGGTGCGGACGTTTCTCGAGCAGCGGGTCGCAGCGTTGATGCAGGCAGGGATCGCAAAACGGCGCATCAGCGTCGACCCCGGATTCGGTTTCGGCAAGGCCGTGGTCGAACACAACTACGCCTTGCTGGCCCACTTGCCGGAGACGGCACCGCGCGGCGAGCCGCCGTTTGCCGCACCGGTTCCCATTCTGGCCGGCATGTCGCGCAAGTCGATGCTGGGCGCGGTCACCGGCCGGGCGGCGTCGGAGCGCGTGGCTGCAAGCGTGGCCGCAGCCATCTGCGCAGCCGAACGCGGGGCTGCGATACTGCGCGTGCACGATGTCGCAGAAACAGTCGATGGATTAAAAGTTTGGGCAGCCATGCGCGACGCAACGCGTCGCAGCTGACCCTTCGAAGAAAGAGGAAAACATAACGATGGCACGTCGCTTTTTCGGTACTGATGGCATTCGGGGCAAGGTCGGCGAGGGCCCGATCACACCAGATTTCGTGTTGAGGCTCGGTTACGCCGCCGGCAAGGTGCTGGCGGGCGGGGATCGCTGGGCTCACACCGGCCAACGCCCGACGGTCCTGATCGGCAAGGACACGCGCGTTTCGGGCTACATGCTCGAAGCCGCACTTGAGTCGGGATTCTCCGCGGCAGGCGTCGACGTGATGCTGGCCGGCCCGATGCCGACACCGGGCATCGCTTACCTGACACGCGCGCTGCGGCTTGCAGCGGGGGTGGTGATCAGCGCGTCGCACAACCCGTACTACGACAACGGGATCAAGTTCTTCTCGGCCCACGGCGACAAGCTGCCCGACGAGGTCGAACTGAAGATCGAAGAGCAACTGGATCAGCCGCTCGCTTGCGCCGCCTCGGAGCAACTGGGCAAGGCGCGCCGTCTCGATGACGCGGCCGGCCGCTATATCGAGTTCTGCAAGAGCACGTTCCCGGCGGCTTTCGACCTGCGCGGCATGCGGCTGGTGGTCGATTGCGCGCACGGGGCTGCGTATGACATCGCGCCACATGTGTTCCACGAACTTGGGGCCGACGTAATCCCGATCGGCGTGGCGCCGAACGGCTTCAACATTAACGACGGCGTCGGCGCGACCGCTCCGGACGCGTTGGTCCGCGCGGTGAGGGCGAACCATGCCGATCTCGGCATTGCGCTCGACGGTGACGCCGACCGTCTGCAGGTCGTCGACTCGGCCGGCCGCCTCTATAACGGCGACGAGCTGCTGTATGTGCTGGTCAAAGACCGTATCGAGACGGACGGCAAGGTGGAAGGCGCAGTCGGCACCCTGATGACCAATATGGCGGTCGAAGTGGCGTTGCAGCATGCAGGCGTGAAGTTCGTGCGAGCGGCCGTCGGCGACCGCTACGTGCTCGAGCAATTGCGCGAACACGGCTGGCAACTGGGCGCCGAGGGCTCGGGACACATCCTCTCGCTCGATCGTCATTCGACCGGTGACGGAATCGTGTCATCGCTGCTGGTGCTCGCCGCCATGAAGCGTAGCGGCAAGACGCTCGCGCAACTGCTCGAAGGCGTGACGCTGTTCCCGCAGAAGCTGATCAACGTGCGCATGCAACCGGGCGCCGACTGGAAGGCGAGCGATGAGATCCGCCGCGCGATTAGCGCAGCCGAGGCGTCCCTGGACGGACATGGCCGCGTATTGATTCGCGCTTCCGGCACCGAGCCGGTCCTGCGCGTGATGGTCGAGGCCCAGCATGTGAACGACGCGGTCCAGCACGCCGAGACAATTGCCAGCGCGGTCAAGCAGGCTACCGCCTGACGGCTAAGCGTTGCGTACCGCCGGGTAGGGACGTGGCCGAGCAAGGCGCCGTCCTTACTCGCGGCTTCCATTTTATCCGCCAGCCTTCCAGAACCCCTTCATCCGCACGCAAACGTTGCCGCGGCGTATTTTTCGCCTAATCTCTACACACATGGCGAAAACGTCGTTCAAACAGCTTTCATCTCCCTGATTTTTCTTTCATTTCAGTAACCTTATTGTCACGTGTGATTCACGATACGTCACGTTACTGTCACAAATAGCCCCTATTCTTCGCGGTGTCCTGTAATCCGCTCACACCCTGGAGATCACATGAAATTGATGCAAACCGCGTTCGCTGGCCTGGCTGGCGCGCTCTTCGCGATCGCTGCTCAAGCCGCCGACATCACCGGCGCGGGCAGCACCTTTGCAGCACCCATCTATACGAAGTGGGCTGACGCTTATCAAAAGTCGGGCGGCGGTAAGGTCAACTATCAAGGTATCGGTTCGTCGGGCGGTATCAAGCAGATCATCGCCAAGACGGTCGATTTCGCAGGCTCGGATGCTCCGCTGAAGGACGACGAACTGGCCAAGGACGGCCTGTTCCAGTTCCCGACGGTGGTCGGCGGCGTGGTGCCGGTGGTGAACCTGCCGGGCGTGACCCCGGGCCAACTGACGCTGTCGGGCGAAGTGCTCGGCGACATCTACCTGGGCAAGATCAAGAAGTGGAACGATCCGGCGATCGTTGCACTGAACCCGAAGGCAAAGCTGCCGGATACGGACATCGCGGTGGTTCGCCGTGCTGACGGTTCGGGCACCAGCTTCATCTGGACGAACTACCTGTCGAAGGTCAACGCTGACTGGAAGTCGAAGGTCGGTGAAGGCGCAACGGTCAGCTGGCCGACGGGCACAGGCGGCAAGGGCAACGACGGCGTCGCAGCCTTCGTGCAACGTCTGCCGGGCGCAATCGGTTACGTCGAATGGGCGTACGCGAAGCAAAACAAGATGGTGTTCGTCGACATGAAGAATGCGGCAGGCACCGTGGTTGAGCCGAAGACGGAGACGTTCAAGGCAGCGGCTGCTGGCGCGGACTGGTCGAAGTCGTTCTACCAGATCCTGACGAACGAGCCGGGCAAGGACGCATGGCCGATCGTCGGCGCAACGTTCGTGCTGCTGCACACGACCCAGGACAAGGCACCGCAAGGCACCGAAACGCTGAAGTTCTTCGACTGGGCGTTCAAGAATGGTTCGGGCGCTGCTGACAGCCTCGACTACATCTCGCTGCCGGAATCGGTTGTGACGGAAATCAAGTCGCAGTGGAAGGAAAAAGTGAAGGACGCATCGGGCAAGTCAGTCGCCGAGTAAGCGTCGAACGCGTAGTAACAAGCCGCCCAGCCTCATGTGAGGCTGGGCGGCTGTAGTACTGGTTGCATGGCGTAGTGTCATGCAGCGTATGGTTACAGGTACATAGGTTCCCATGTCCGACATCCCCCTCGTGTCGAGCACGTCCGGCAGCGCGGCGCAGCAGAAAGCGCCCAGTCGCGCCGGCGACGTCATTTTCGGCGGTCTCGCGCGCCTTGCCGCGATCATCACGCTCCTGCTGCTCGGCGGCATCATCCTTTCGCTGATCATCGCCTCATGGCCGTCGATCAAGGAGTTCGGTCTGAGCTTCTTGTGGACCGCCGACTGGGATCCACCCAGCAAGAAATTCGGCGCGCTGGTGCCGATCTACGGCACGATCGCGACCTCGATCATTGCTCTCGTTATTGCGGTGCCAGTCAGCTTCGGCATTGCGCTGTTCCTCACTGAGCTCGCGCCTGCATGGCTGCGCCGGCCGCTCGGCATTGCCATCGAACTGCTCGCCGCGATCCCTTCGATCGTCTACGGCATGTGGGGTCTGCTGGTGTTCGCACCGATCTTCGCCACCTGGTTTGAAAAGCCGCTGGGCGCCGTGCTCGGCAGCGTGCCGTTCATCGGCGCGTTCTTCCAGGGGCCGCCCATCGGCATCGGCATTTTGTGTGCGGGCGTGATTCTCGCGATCATGATCATTCCGTACATCGCCTCGGTGATGCGCGACGTGTTCGAAGTCACGCCAGTCCTGCTGAAGGAATCGGCATATGGCATCGGCTGCACGACCTGGGAAGTGATGTGGAAGATCGTGCTGCCGTTCACCAAGAGTGGCGTGATCGGCGGCGTGATGCTGGGTCTTGGCCGTGCTCTCGGTGAGACGATGGCCGTCACGTTCGTGATCGGCAACACCAATCTGCTCGACAACGTCTCGCTGTTCTCGCCGGGTAACAGTATTACCTCGGCGCTCGCCAACGAATTCGCGGAAGCGGATCCGGGTCTGCATACGTCAGCGCTGATGGAACTGGGCCTGATCCTGTTTGTGATTACCTTCATCGTCCTTGCGATCTCGAAGGTCATGCTGCTTCGCCTCGAGAAAGGGGAGGGCGCAAAATGAGCCAGCCCACCATGAATATGCCGGGTTCGGCGGATCCCGCTGCACTGGAGGCAATGCGCGTCAAGCTGCAAGGTCGCCGCCGTATCAAGAATGCGATTGCGCTCACGCTCTCGCTCGCCGCGATGGCCTTTGGTCTCATCTGGCTTGTCTGGATTCTCTATACGACGCTGCGTCTGGGCGTCGGCGGTCTGTCGATCGAACTGTTCACGCAGAACACGCCGCCGCCGAACACCGATGGTGGGGGCTTGCAGAACGCGATTGTCGGCAGCCTGATGCTGATCGTGCTGGCGACGTTCGTCGGCACACCGATCGGCATTCTGGCCGGCGTCTATCTGGCCGAATACGGTCAGAAGGGCTGGCTTGCCAGCGTGACGCGTTTTATCAACGACATCCTGTTGTCGGCGCCTTCGATCGTCGTGGGCCTGTTCGTCTATGCGCTGGTGGTGGCGAAGCTCGGTCACTTCAGCGGCTGGGCTGGTGTCTTCGCGCTCGCGCTGCTGCAGATTCCGATTGTGATTCGTACCACTGAAAATATGCTGAAGCTGGTGCCGAACGCGCTGCGTGAAGCGGCCTTTGCGCTTGGCACGCCGAAGTGGAAGATGGTGTTGTCGATTACGCTGAAGGCGTCGGTAGCCGGCATTATCACCGGCGTGCTGCTCGGCGTTGCCCGGATTGCCGGTGAAACCGCACCGTTGCTGTTCACCGCGATGTCGAATCAGTTCTTCTCGTGGAACATGAATCAGCCGGTCGCAAACTTGCCGGTCACGATCTATCAGTTTGCGATGAGCGCCTTCCCGCAGTGGCAATCGCTTGCCTGGGCCGGCGTCTTCCTGATCACGCTCGGGGTGCTGGGTTTGAACATCCTCGCGCGTACGATCTTTTCGAAAAAGTAAGGGCGGAGTAATCCGATGAACATGGCAGAAACTCAACTCAACCCGATTGCGCGTCCGACCGCGCCCGCCGGTTTCGACCCCGCCCAGGGCGACAGTGCCCAAGCGTCGGCGCAGCCGAAGATCCAGGTCAACGATCTCAACTTCTTCTACGGCAAGTACCACGCGTTGAAGAACATCAACCTGCGCATTCCCGAAGGCAAGGTGACCGCGTTCATCGGCCCGTCGGGCTGCGGCAAGTCCACGCTGTTGCGCACCTTCAACAAGATGTACGCGCTCTATCCGGAGCAGCGTGCTGAAGGCGAGATCCTGATGGACGGCGAAAACCTGCTGACCACCAAGCGCGATATCTCGCTGCTGCGTGCACGGATCGGCATGGTGTTCCAGAAGCCGACGCCGTTCCCGATGTCGATCTACGACAACATCGCCTTCGGCGTGAAGATGTTCGAAACGCTGCCGCGCTCGGAAATGGATGACCGCGTCGAATGGGCGCTCACCAAGGCAGCGCTGTGGAATGAAGTGAAGGACAAGCTCGGTCAGAGCGGCTACGGCCTCTCGGGTGGCCAGCAGCAGCGTCTGTGCATTGCGCGCGGCATTGCGATCCGTCCGGAAGTGCTGCTGCTCGACGAGCCGTGCTCGGCACTCGACCCGATTTCGACGGGCCGCATCGAAGAACTGATTGCAGAGCTGAAGAGCGACTACACCGTGGTGATCGTTACCCACAACATGCAACAGGCTGCACGGTGTTCGGACTACACTGCCTATATGTACCTCGGCGAGCTGATCGAGTTCGGTGATACCGAAAAGATCTTCATCAAGCCGGTCCGCAAGGAAACCGAGGACTACATCACCGGCCGCTTTGGTTAACCCCGACGAGCACCATTAGGGAGTACGACATGTCCGATAAACACCTCTCCAGCCAGTTCGACGCCGATCTGAATCTCGTTTCGTCGAAGGTTCTCGAAATGGGCGGCCTCGTTGAATCGCAGATCGTCAATGCGATGCACGCGCTCAACAATTTCGACCTGGACATGTGCGAGCAGGTTATCGCCGCCGAAGAGCGTCTGAACAAGATGGAAGTCGATATCGACGAAGAGTGCAGCAACATCATCGCGCGCCGCCAGCCAGCCGCGCGCGACCTGCGCCTCCTGATCGCGATCTCGAAGACCATCACGAATCTCGAGCGCGCCGGCGACGAAGCGGAAAAGATCGCCAAGCGCACCAAGCGTCTGATGGAAGACGGCGCCTCGCGCACCATCAATATCGCCGAGATCAAGCTGTCCGGTGAGATGGCAGTGACGATCCTGCGCCGTGCGCTCGACGCGTTCGCGCGCCTCGATACGGTGGCCGCCGCTCAGATCGTGCGCGACGACAAGGCGATCGACGAAGAATTCCGCGCCTTCGTGCGCAAGCTGATTTCGTACATGACTGAAGATCCGCGTTCGATTTCGGTGGGCCTCGATTTCCTCTTCATCGCCAAGGCGATCGAGCGGATCGGCGACCACGCGAAGAACATCGCTGAATTCATCATCTATATCGTCAAGGGTACCGACGTGCGGCACAAGTCGCGCGACGCGCTCGAACGCGAAGCACTTAGTTAACCCCTGCATAAAGGTCAAGAGGTGCCGATGCCTAGCAGCATTCTCGTCATCGAAGATGAGCCCGCTATTTCCGAGCTGATTTCGGTCAATCTTCAACACGCGGGCCATTGCCCGATCCGCGCCTATAACGCGGAGCAGGCGCAAAACCTGATCAGCGATGTGCTGCCGGACCTCGTCCTGCTCGACTGGATGCTGCCGGGCAAATCGGGCATCGCATTTGCGCGCGATCTGCGCAACAACGAGCGGACCAAACACATCCCGATCATCATGCTGACCGCACGTGGCGATGAACAGGACAAGGTGCTCGGTCTCGAGATCGGCGCGGATGACTATGTCACCAAGCCGTTCTCGCCGAAAGAGCTGATGGCGCGTATCAAGGCTGTGCTGCGCCGTCGTGCACCGCAGTTGACCGAGGACGTGGTGGCGATCAACGGACTGAAGCTCGATCCGGCCACGCATCGTGTCGCGGCGCATGCAGAAGGCAGCGAGATCAAGCTCGATCTCGGGCCGACGGAGTTCCGTCTGCTGCACTTCTTCATGACGCATCCGGAGCGCGTGCATAGCCGCACGCAACTGCTCGATCAGGTGTGGGGCGATCACGTGTTCGTCGAAGAGCGCACGGTGGACGTTCACATCAAGCGCCTGCGCGCCGCGCTTAAGCCGGCGGGCTGCGATGCTATGATTGAGACGGTCCGGGGCAGTGGTTACAGGCTTGCGAAAAGCGCCTGATTACGCCTGGCAGGTTCAGCTGCACTTAAGGCCACCTGCGCTAACGCGCCGCGAAATTGCTTCGCGGCGCGCATTGTCTTCTCTTCGATCGCTAGAACATGAACATCATCTGGGCGCGTTCCATTGTCTCGATCGTGCTGCTTGCTGTTCTGTGCGCATTGCTTGGCGTGTTCGTCAACGTCAAGGCGGCACTGATCTTCGCGGTCGTCGTTCTGCTCGCACAGAGCGCTTTTAGCACCTTCCATAAACAGCGTCTGTGGCGCCTGCTCGATGCGCCGGTCTACGGCGAAGTGCCGAGCGCGCCGGGTATCTGGGGCGAAATCTATTACCGGCTGCACAAGCTCGCGAAGCGCTGGCACGCCCAGGTGCGTCAGGTCGAGCAGCAGCATTCGCGTTTCATCCAGGCCATTCAGGCTTCGCCGAACGGCGTTGCCATGCTAGACGATCACGATCAGATCGAGTGGTGTAATGCTATTTCCGAGGTACATTTCGGCCTCGATGCGAAGCGCGATCTGCGGCAGCACATCACCCACCTCGTGCGTCAGCCGGACTTCGTGCGCTATCTGAACTCGCATCACTACGAGCAGATGCTGATCATGCGCGGGATGGGCGAGAAGCGGCAGAACGTGCTCTCGGTGCAGGTGTTTCCGTACGGCGAGAACCGCAAGCTGGTGTTGTCGCAGGACATCACCGAGCTCGAACGTACCGACGCGATGCGGCGCGATTTCGTGGCCAATGTGTCGCACGAACTGAAGACGCCGCTGACTGTGTTGTCCGGGTTCCTCGAAACGATGCGCGAATTGCCGCTGGGCGAAGCCGAGCGCGCCCGCTACCTTGAACTGATGGAGCAGCAGGCGGCGCGTATGCGGCATATCGTCAACGATCTGCTGGTGCTCGCCAAGCTCGAAGGCGACAACAAGCCGCCGAGCGATCAGATGATCGACATGCGTGCCGTACTGCGGCACCTGCGCGACGATGCTCAAAGCCTTTCCAGCGATCATCACCACATCACCTTCGACGCCGATGAAGGGCTCACGGTCACGGGTGTCGAGACGGAGATTCTGAGCGCGCTCGGCAACCTGGTGACCAATGCGATCCGTTACACGCCGGACGGCGGCAAGATTCACGTGACGTGGCAGTCGAGCGGTGGCAGCGCAGTGTTTTCCGTGACCGATAGCGGGCTTGGGATTCCCGCTGCCGATATTCCCAGGCTCACCGAACGGTTTTACCGGGTCGACCGCAGCCGCTCGCGCGACACGGGTGGCACAGGTTTGGGCCTTGCGATCGTCAAGCACGTGTTGCAACGGCACGATGCGCAGCTCGAAGTGAAGAGCGAAGAGGGGCGCGGCAGCACGTTCACCGTGCGCTTCCCGGTGTTCCGCACGGCGCGGCGGCAACCTGCGCCGGCCTGACCTAGCGTCAGGTGCAGAACTTCCCAAGCAGGCTCATCTGCGCATTGCGTGAGGACTTGCCCGGCCTGCGCCGGCGATAGTGTCCATCGCTTTGCATCAGCCATGCGGACTGGTTGTCGCCGAGGAACGCCGACAGACCCTCCGCAATCACGCGGCGTTTCAGGCGGCGGTTGTTGATCGGGAACGCCACTTCAACGCGCCGGAAGAAATTGCGATCCATCCAGTCGGCGCTCGACAGGTAAACCTGTTCCTTGCCGCCATCGTAGAAGTAGAAAATCCGATGGTGCTCGAGGAAGCGCCCGACAATCGAGCGCACCGTGATGTTCTCGGACAGCCCCGGTACGCCCGGCTGCAACGAACACACACCACGCACGATCAGATCGATCTTCACCCCCGCCATCGACGCTTCGTACAGCTCCGCAATCACGGTCGGCTCGAGCAGGGCGTTCATCTTGGCGACAATGCGCGCCTTCTTGCCGGCGCGTGCGTGGTCCGCTTCAGCGCGAATCGCCTCGATGAGCTTCGGATGCAGCGTGAACGGCGACTGCCACAGTTCGTGCAGCTTCAGTTCGCCGCCAATGCCCGTGAGCTGCTGGAACACATGGTGCACGTCTTCGCAGATCTTCTGGTCTGCCGTCATCAACCCGAAGTCGGTGTACAGACGCGCCGTGCGCGGGTGATAGTTGCCCGTGCCGAGATGGGCATAGCGCTTGAGCGCCATCTTGCCGTTGTGCGACACGCGCCGCACGATCAACATCATCTTCGCGTGACACTTGTGGCCGACGACGCCATACACGACGTGCGCGCCCACGGCTTCGAGCTGCGCGGCCCAGTTGATATTGGTTTCTTCATCGAAGCGCGCGAGCAGTTCCACCACCACCGTGACTTCCTTGCCGTTGCGGGCGGCTTGCATCAGCGCGTCCATTAGCGGCGAATCGGTGCCGGTACGGTAGATGGTCTGCTTGATCGCCATCACGTTAGGATCTTTGGCCGCCTGCAACAGCAGTTCGAGCACGGGCTGGAAGCTCTCGTACGGGTGATGCAGCAGCACATCGCCGTTATCGATCACGTCGAACAGGCTCGCGCTATTGGCGATCTGCGTCGGGATCGACGGAATGTGCGGGACGAATTTCAGATCCGGCCGGTCCACCATTTCCGGCAATTGCATCAGCCGCACCAGATTGACGGGACCATCCACGAAGTAGCAGTCTTTATCCGAGAGGCCGCTTTCGTCGAGCAGGCGCTGTACCAGATGCGCGGGCGTCTCCGCCGATACTTCGAGGCGCACGGCGTTGCCCAGGTGCCGCGCCGGCAATTCGCCTTGCAGCGCGACGCGCAGATTGGTGATTTCGTCTTCATCCACGAACAGTTCGCTGTTACGTGTGATGCGAAACTGGTTGCAACTGCGTACCACCAGATTCGGGAACAGTTCGCCCACGAAGCGCTGCAACAACGAGCTGAGCAGCACGAAGCCGTGCGGGTAGCCCGAGAGTTCCTGCGGCATGCGCACAAGCCGCGGCAGCGCCCGTGGTGCCTGCACGATGCCCATCAGCGCCTGGCGTCCAAAGGCGTCCTTGCCTTCGAGTTCGACCACAAAATTCAGACTTTTATTGAGCACGCGCGGGAACGGATGCGCGGGATCGAGTCCGATTGGCGTCAATACGGGCAGTAGTTCGTCGAAGAAGTAATTGCGCGCCCATTCGGTCTGCGCTTCATTCCACGCTTCGGTGCCGTGAAAATAGATGCCTTCCTGTTCGAGCGCGGAGAGCACGGTGTCGTGCAGCATGCGGTACTGGCGATGCACGAGCTTCTGCGCGCGCTCCACCACGAGGTCATAGACGTGCTGCAGCGACATGCCGTCCGGCGACAGTGCGCCCGGGTTGTCGCGCATCTGCTCCTGCAGTCCGGCCATACGGACTTCGAAGAATTCGTCGAGGTTGCTGCTGGTAATGCAGATGAAACGCAGGCGTTCGAGCAAGGGCACGGCGGGATCAGCGGCTTGCGCCAGTACACGCTCATTGAAACCCAGGATGCCCAGTTCGCGATTCAGTAGGGGGTAGCGGGTGGACATCGGCGGCGAGAATGGAAGCTCGGGAAGAGACGGTGAAAGACGCTCGGAAATTCTCACAGTATGATGAAGCTCTTATGACAGTCGAATTGTCATAAATTTTACGCTCTTCTGTCGTTGTGTCGTAAATATGACGCAGGGAATATGGGACCATACCGCACGCCAATCACCGCCAAGGTTACATCGTGAGGTCCGGTACGCTTAAAATGTCGTCTTTGAACGGCGGGGCTAGCAACAAGATAGCCGCGCTTGCGCGTATGGAGTCCGCTCAATCGATGGTCAACACGCCACAACTTCTCGCTGCCGTCGATCTTGGCTCGAACAGCTTTCGTCTGATCGTGGGCCGGGTCGAAGAAACCGATGCCGGCAGCCAGATCTATCAGGTCGACGCGCTACGCGAGCCCGTGCGGCTCGCCGCGGGCCTGTCGAGCGACAAGATGCTCGACCGCGCCTCGCAGGTGCGTGGCTGGGACGCGCTCAAACGCTTTGGTGAGCGGCTGCGCGATTTCCATCCCGATCATGTTCGGGCCGTCGCCACGAATACGCTACGCATCGCGAAGAACGCGGGCGAGTTTCTTGGTGAAGCCCGCGCGGCATTGGGTTTCCCGATTGAAGTGATTGCCGGGCGTGAAGAGGCCCGTCTGATTTACGCCGGCGCTGCGCACTCGGTGCCCGCCAGTCCCGGTAAGCGGTTGGTGGTCGATATCGGCGGCGGTTCCACGGAATTCATCATCGGCTCGCACTACACGCCGATCAAGATGGAAAGTCTGTATATCGGCTGCGTGAGCCATAGCCGGACCTTCTTTCCGGCCGGCAACGTCGACGAGTACACGATGCGTCAGGCCGAGCTTGCCGCCGGCCGCGAAATCCAGATCATTTCTCACGAGTACAAGAAAACCGGCTGGGAACAAGCCATTGGTTCGTCGGGCACGGCACGGGCGCTCGCGGAACTGGTGGAAGCGAACGGCTTTAACGACGCAGGCATCACGCATGGCATTTCGCGCGGCGGCCTCGAACGCCTGAAGCGTGCGTTGATCAAGGCTGAGAACGTCAACCGGCTGAAACTGGTGGCGCTGAAAGCGGACCGGATTCCGGTGCTGGCGGGCGGCCTGTCGATCATGCTGGCCGTGTTCGACGAACTGGGTGTCGATTACGTCGACACCACCGACGGCGCCTTGCGTCTCGGCGTGCTGTACGACCTGCTGGGGCGTTCGCAGCACGAAGATATGCGCACGGTCACCGTGGAAGGCTTCATGCGCCGCTACGGCGTGGATCGCGCGCAAGCAGGGCGCATCGGCGATCTGGCGGTGAGCTTCTACGATCAGTTCGACGAGCCGGATGGCGAACGTCGCGCCGAGAACCGCATGTTCCTGAGTTGGGCGGCGTCGCTGCACGAGATCGGGCTGTCCATCTCGCACAGCGCGTATCACAAGCACTCGGCCTATATCGCCAGCAACGCGGACATGCCGGGCTTTTCGCGCACTGATCAGGCGCGTCTCGCGGCGCTCGTGCTGGGCCATGCGGGCAAGCTCGGCAAACTGTCGCAAACGCGTGAGGTGGAGTGGCCGCTGCTGTTCTGTCTGCGTCTCGCTGCGCTGTTGTGCCGGCGCCGTGCGGATGTCGGTTTGCCGGGTATCGCCGTAAGTCGCGTGAACAATGGCTACGAAGTGCGTTTGCCGAAGGAATGGGTGGCGAACAACCCGCTCACTGACTACAGCATGATTCAGGAAGCCGCGGAATGGGAGAAGGTGGGCATCCCGTATCGCGTCGTTTATACGGACGACTGACGATACGTCGATCGCGCGCCGCTGGCTACACCTATACGCAGCAGCAATGTTTGAAACAAAACAGCCCGGCAGAGCCAATCTGCCGGGCTGTTTTGCATTCGCACCTGCGAAGAAGTGTGGCGTCGCTTCGCTCACCCCGGCAATGCATCGCCCAGGAAGTGGCGCGCGTAGCGTTCATTGATTTCAGACAAGCGCAGCAGCGTCAGAAAATCGGCCGTGTTGAAGTCAGGATCCCAGGCCGGCGCGCCGCAAATTTTTGCGCCAACTCGCAGATAACCTTTGACGAGCGGCGGTGGCGCAACGTTCGCGCCGGTTTGCAACTCTTCGACGGGTAGCGGCGTGTGCGGAAAGGCCCGGTATTCCTGCGACGTCATCGCGTTGTCGCGCAGCGCGCAGTACAGGTTCGCCGCGTAGTGGCCGCCGTCGGCCATCGACACGCTTGCACAGCCAAGCATCGTTTCGTAGCCGTTGTGCATCATGTACGCCGCGAGACCGCCCCACAGCGACATGATTACCGCGCCGCTGCGGTAGTCCGGGTGCACGCATGAACGGCCCACTTCGACCATCTTCGGCCGCAGGTGAGTGAGACGCGAAACATCGAACTCGCTTTCGGCATACAGGCGGCCGATGCGCGCGGCCTGATGCGGTGGCAACGCGCGATAGGTGCCGACCACTTTCAGCGTATCGAGATCGCGCACCAGCAGGTGATCGCAGTAGTGATCGAATGCGTCGACATCAAGGCCTGCAGGGCCCGTCAGACGGGCGCCCATTTCGTCGGCGAAAACCCGGTAACGCAGATGCTGGGCTTCGCGCAGTTCTTCTTCGGTCCGCGCCCAGGCTACTTGCAGCCGGTGTTGCGCGGTAACCGTTTCCTCGGCACGCGGCAGACGGCGACGCGTCTCGAGATTCGAAGCGAATGGCAGGGAGGACGTCGGCAGATCTTGCATGTGGCGTTCCTGGTCGAAAAAGGAGAAATTCGCTTTTTCGCCAATGTAGTAACGCCCGATGACGCTCGCATGGCAATGTTGTGACCGTTAGATGTCGGTCCGTAAGCTAAACGGCGTTTTTGTGCCGCAAGCTTTTACGGTCGGTTACAGCAGATCCGGGCTGATGGCGGCGCGCAGCACGACCTGCTCGTCGCCGTCGCGCTCCCGGTTTGCAAGCCACCATACGCCAGCTTTCTTGAGCGGCCAGCTCGATTCGCTGTTGTTCGCAAGCAACTGTGCGGCGACGTGACCGAGCGTGGGCTGATGGCCGACGATCACTACCGTCGATGCGATGCCTGCCGGCCAGCCGGCGGCGGTCAGCACGTCAGCGGCGCTGGCGCCGGGCGCGAGTTCGCGCACCACGCGGTATTGGTCGGTGAGGTTCTCGACCGTCTGGATGGTGCGCGCCGCCGGACTCGAGAGAATCACGGCGTCCTCGTCGAGCCGCGCGCGCAGCCACTTCGCCACGGCTTGCGCCTGCTTGCGGCCGCGCACGGTCAACTGGCGGGCGAGGTCGGTCGGCGCGATCTCTTCGGCCTCGGCATGGCGCCAGAGGATCAGGTTCATGGCTGTCTCCTTTATCGACCGGAGCGGCGCTTTGGCGCGCTTCGGGTCCCATGCAGAGCTCTTGCTCCGGTCCCATGCAAGATGGGTGCGGACTTTCGAGCGACGCAGTGTTGTACCACTGTCGCATGGCTGCGTGCGTGACAGCAAGGTGGTTTGCTAAAGGGCGTGCAGCGGGGGGTGCTCAGCCAGTTCAGGCGGTGTTGTCACACGCTGCGCGACATGGAGCGGCTTTCTGCGCCTGTTGTGGCGGATCTGGATCTGGGAGGCGCCGCCGCGGATGGACGGCGGCAGCCACAGCATGCGCGCGCCCGAGCGCGGTCGTGTGTGTGAAGGGTCGCTATCGGCTCGAGCTGTAAAGCTGCGGCTGATTGGGCTTGATTCAGGCTACGGTCAGCTTCACCACGCAGCACATCACGAGCACTAGCAGGGCATACGTAACGGCGATATCGAACGGATAGCGCATGGCTTGATCCCGTGGAATTTGGTCAGCAGTCATCTTAGATAGACGATTCAGCGAGCACCGTTATCAAGCCAACAGTTCGCCAAAAGACAAGTCGCGTTTCGCGAGGCGTCGTTTGCGCGGTGGACAAACCAGTGGGTAGATCAGGACGTCCGCGGATGCGGCACGCATGTTGTGGAGATATTGAGCAACGCGGACGGGTCGTTGGCCGCTTCGGCCCGCCGGTGTTTCGCCTCGAATGCATCGAGCTGGCGAAGCAGACGATCCAATGCGTACAACTGGGAGCGCGTCAGATGGGCGGCATCCAGAAGCTTGTTGAGCCGGGTGCGCCAGTAACGCGACGACAGGATCGGTCCGCCTCGGCCCTCGGCCAGGCTGGCCGGCATCACCGACGCAATATGTGCGATCTCCTGATCCAGGAACATCAGTTTCTGCGCGCCCTTGGGTTGAAGCCTGGCATGTGGCGTGTTTTTTAGCATCCGATATCCATCCGCGACGGGCTAATGGACGGTTGCGGCGACTTCCAGTGACGGGCGCCGGACCGGAGTTCCAATGCTATGACGGCGTGACGAAAGACACTGTCAACAATGGTCAGGCGCTATCCCAGTATTGGAATGTTTTTGACAACAGTGTTTTCATCGCATAGGTATTTACCCTAGTCATGGTTAACCATAAAATGTTGTCATACGTCGAACACCGTGGTCGGTGTTGCGACAGATAAGACAATTTCTGGAGGTAGTCGTCATGAAGTCGCTGATTGAAGCTGCTGTTATCGCCGCCCTGATCGCTGCACCGCTTGCAGCATTTGCGCAATCGAGCCAACCGTTGACGCGCGCGGAAGTGCGCGCCCAACTCGTGGAGCTGGAGAAGGCCGGCTATAACCCGCGCGACTGGATGAACTACCCCGAGAACATTCAAGCCGCCGAAGCTCGTGTTGCCGCCGAAAAGGCTGACGCGAGCGGCTATGGCGTCGGCAGCAACGGCTCGTCGCAAGCAGGTCATTAAGGTCGTCAGGCGCGGTAGCGAAATGCCGCCTTGGCGAGCGGTTTGAGCATGTGTTGTATGGCTGTGCGGTCGTTGAGTCGTACGTAGGGTGACCCGAAAGGGCGCCTTTGCGGCGCACAGATTGTTGTGGGTGTTAGCTGTGCAGTGATTGAACGCCGCTGCAGTTGAACGCAGCATCTGACATGAGGCCGCTATGGACGCGACTGTTTTGGCCACCGCTATTGGATTTTTGGTCTTGTTGATTGCGGTGGTTTTCGCCATTGGTCACTACCGGCGCGAGCGTGCGCGCAAGCGCGTGATCGGCGAGATGCAGCGTCGGCGGCTTTACGAGTTCAGTCGACCGAGGCATTGACGTTTGGTGCGGATCATCCGCCCTAAACGCATTTGTCCTTGTGAGGCGTCCTGCATCACAAGCTTTGCTTCGATGTTAGTGCATCCGACGTATCCCAGGACGTCGCCGCCAGGCTCCGTGCAATAATCAAGACAGCGACGGCCGCATTGGACGCCGGGCGCCTGCATCGTTGCTGCCGACGCAATGCCCTACCTCAAACGTAGCCCGGTTGGCGATGGGGCGGCCGGCGATGCCGATGATGTCGCGGCGGGGGCACCTGACGGCAACGACGCACCAGATGACCGCGATACCAGACGTGCTTGCAGACGACGCGGGGGCGCGCCTCGGCAGTGACAGGTGCGAACGCTGCGACGAACGTCGCGAGCAGGATGAGCAATACGAATTTGCGCACGGATCGATCCTTTAGGCAGAGTCAGGGCATTCGTCAGCCGCGGACAGAAAACATTCTGAACCGTCCATGCCCGATCGAAAAGAAAAAGGGTTACACGCCGAAGCGTGTAACCCTTTGATTCCATGGTCGGAGCGATAGGATTCGAACCTACGACCCTCTGATCCCAAATCAGATGCGCTACCAGGCTGCGCTACGCTCCGACGAATCAGAGATTCTATCTGGTCTGACCTATGACCGTCAATCCTGAAATAGAAAAAGCGCGAACGAGAAGCTGAAGGAGCGCGATCAGCGCTTCACCTGGCCCACTAGATTCGTCCCATCAGCAGCAGGATGATCACCACGATCAGTACGATACCGAGCAGACCGGTCGGCCGGTATCCCCAGCCGCTGCTATACGGCCAGCTTGGCAGGGCGCCAATCAGCAGCAGGATCAGGATGATCAGCAGGATGGTTCCGAGTGTCATGCGATGTCTCCTTGTCAGGCGAGTGCGCGACTGGCGCCAGTTCGTCTGATACGGTGCGTACGTTGCGTAGGGTGGGTCCGGCACGGTTGGGCCGGCTTGACGGGACCGCCGGCATCGCGCTGTCCTTGCGGTGCGAGTCAGCAAGGCCTATGCCCGGCGCTGGGCAACGTTCCCGTTCGCGCGGATCCACCGGGCGCATCCGCGCGTCTCGCACGACGCAGGCACGCCGCTCGATCCACACGGAATCGCCAAACTCATGCGTGCGATAGCGGTGCGCGTCCAGCTCATCGGTCACGCCCTGCAGCGTCAGGGTATCGGTGAAGGCGCGCAACAACGCGTAGTGACTGGTGTCCGGCTCATGCGTACCGGAGACAATCACATCCACCGTATGCAACTGCGTCTGTGGTCCGATTCGTTGGGTGGCGACGCCGTCGCCCGCATGCACGACGCCGTTGCCGCTCGCCGCGTGTTCAAGCGCCCGCACAACCGTCGTGCCGATAGCGACGACGCGTCCCTGCCGTGCGCGCGTGGCAGCGATCAGCGCAGCAGTGGCAGCCGGAATGCGATACGGTTCGTCGAACGGCAAGCGCTGATCGAGCGCCGCGTCGCCGGTGGATGACAGGCCCGCTGCGTGCGTCAGCGTCGCAAACGGAATGCCGCGCACCTGCAGCGCATCGATGCTGCGCCAGTCGAGCACGAAGCCCGCGGAGGGCGGTTCGAACGCCACTCGCTGTGCGGCGATCGGTGTCCACACATCCCATAACGCCAGCGCCTCGTGCAGATGGGCGTACTGCACCGGCTTGCCTTGTTGTGCCAGCGTCTCCCAGATGTGCGCCGCGTCCGCATGAAACTGCAGCTCCACGAGACGCGGATGATCGAGCATCCGCACGATGGTCGCCTCGAGCTTGCCGAAGCTCAGCCGGTCACCAGGCGCGAGCGGCGGCGGGGCAGCACGCGCTTCGGTCGGCGTGTGAAAATCGCCGCCCCCGAACACCACGGCAGTAAAGCGTTTGACGTCTTGTGGATCGAGCGACGCGCGTCCCGCGAGGCGAATTTCGATCACGGCACCGCTGCGTCGATGGATGCCGTGCAGACTGGCGGGTAGCGTTGCAGCATCGTTCGCGATTATGCAATCGCCCGCGCGCAGCAATTCCACGAATGCGTGGCGTGGTCGATGCTCGATATGCCCGTGACGGTCGACCACCAGCAGGCGTGCATCGTGAGGACGTTGAACAGGCAGCGTGGCGGCGCGCATCGTCATGCTCGTACTCCTTCAAGGTGGGCCGGATCGCGCAGCGCATGCAATGCCGCTTCGATTGCGTCAGCGAATTCGCGGGCTGCGTCGGCGGGACGCTTCAGGGTCGTCGGGTCGTCGCCGGGCGCAGCGAGGGCATGCAGCGGTGTGTCCATGTCCCCAGGATCGAGCGACAGCACACGCACTTTCTGCGTGGCCAGTTCCTGGTCCCAGATGCGGCTCAGATGACGTAGGCCGGCCTTGCTCGCACCGTATGCGCCCCAGCCCGGATACGGCTCGATTGCCGCATCGCTCGAGACGTTCAGCACGACGGCGCCGCCCCGTTCGCGGGCGGCGGCAGTGAGCGAGCCGAGCAGCGCGCGTGTGAGACGGAACGGCCCGAGCAGATTGGTCGCTAGCGCCGTTTCGAAATCTTCGCACTCCGTATCGGCGAGCAGCGCGAGCGGCACTGGACCGAGCGCGGATGCATTGTTCACCAGCACGTCGACGCCGCCGAGCAGGCCGCTGATCTGCATCGCGAGCGGATAGATGTCATCCTTGTTCGAGATATCGCCGACGATACCCGCCACCTTCGGACGCGCCGCAGCCACCTCGGCCACGCGCCGTTGATCGCGAGCCACGAAAGCGACGCGCGCGCCGCGCGTCAGCAGTTCGTCCATCAAGGCGAGGCCGAGCCCCGAGGTTCCGCCGGTCAGAGCGACACGAATGTCTTGCAGATTGTGGGGCGTGTGGATCATGTGAGTTCTCCGGTTCAGGGCGAGACGATCGCTTCACCCGCGCCGTCTCGATGGCCCGATAATAGGAACCCCACGGCGCACGGCCGAGTGCGATGTCCAATTCCTTGTCAGAAAGTCGATACGATGGACGAGACTGCTTTTGAACCCGCTCCCGAGAGCGGGCCCGACAGGTCGAACGCGGCCCAGCATCTGGCGCGCAACCTCGTAGCGTTGCGTCACGCGCGTGCGTTGACCCAGGAAGGGTTGGCGAAGTCGTCGGGAGTGCCGCGTTCGACGGTGGCCAATCTGGAATCGGGCGAAGGCAATCCATCGCTGGCGGTGCTAATGAAGGTGGCCAGTGCGCTTGGCGCGCCGCTCGATGAATTGCTCGCCTCGCCACGTGCCAAGGTCCGCAAATGGTCGGTCGACGATATCTCCGCGCAAAATCGCGGCAACGGTTTGACGATCCGACCACTGGTCCCGGAGCCTGTGCCGGATGGCATTCTGGAGACGATGGCGTTCGCGCCGGGCGCCTATATGCGTGGCACGCCGCATCTGCCCGGCACGCGCGAGTACTTCACCTGCATGGAAGGGCGGGTCGCGATTTTTGTGGCGGGTGAACGGCACGGACTCGAAACGGGCGACGTGCTCGCGTTTCCTGGCCATGTGCCGCATTCGTATCGCAATGAGGATCCGCAGCGCGACGCGTTAGGGGTATCGATTGTGGTGCTGGCCAAGGCTGGGGTATAGCGCGGCGGCGTCGCGGACAGCGCAATAACCTTCCGTGCCGCGGGGCTTCGCTACCGCGCGGCAAATCGGATCATGCCGACCCTGCGTAGCGCATCTCGCGGCCGTAAAACTGAATGGCCGCGAGGGCGGTAGAGGTCAGCGCGGTGTCGGCGCCGGGTCAGTGCCTGCGGCGCGTCCAGTTGAGCACGTGATGCTCGGACAGCCAGTGATGCATCATGCCTTCACCGTTGTGCTCACGCCGGTAGGTCCGCGATTCGAAAACCGACAAACCTATCAGGACCAGCAGGCCCACCGCGAGCCCGACAAAACCCGCGATCGATTCAGCGTCCATGGCAGCCTCCTTCGTCGATTGCAGCCATGTGTACATAGTAGGTCAGACGGCAAAAAAACGGCATATGCCGTACGCATTGGCGCCATACGCATTGGCACGTGGCGTCGTGATGGCCGATGGCGGCCACTGCCGCAAAAAGACTTTGCAGGTAGACTCTCGGCGCGCTTGCGCTGTTATGTTTCCTTTAGAGAGTCTATGAATCGCGCCCTTTTGATTGTATTTGCTGCAGTAGTCCTGGCGGGCTGCTCGAATGATCCCGCGTCCGGCCACCATGGCTCGCCGCCGAAAGACCCGGCTGATTATCACGGCGTGCCGACCGACGACCGGCCTCCTTCCATGCTGGACACGCCGGATACGGCGCGACCCGTGCAGCCGTCGCAATAAAGGCGAAGCACCGGCGCGGGCACGCCGGCGCTTCTGACCCGCGCAGACTGTTCGCGCGGAGAGCGCGGGCTGCAACCATTCTAGGGCGCCGGGTGCGCGTGATATGTATGCGCTTGTTTCAAGCGGTAACTGGAATGCGCGAGCGGCTGGCAGAGAATCCGCTACCACTCCGTAGACATCCCCAGACTTGATTCAACCGCGTTCCTGCACGCAAACCCACGGCGAGACCACCACGGCCCAAAGGTCTGGATCGCGCGCGGCGAAATCGGCGGCGGTTTCGCTCGGCATGCGCTCGACGAGGCCCGCTGACAACCACTGCGTTACCTGGGCCGTATCGTCGCTGGCAATCGCCTCGGCGACGCTGACCAGATCGAGGTCCCGCGCGACGTGCAGCAGGATGCCGCGCGCAAAGAAGCGCTCGAGCTCAGGCCAGCCGATTTTCGCGGTTTCCGCGAGCAGCGAGAGGTAAAGCGGACTGTGGGCGGCGTCGTTCGATGTCATCGGATCAGGCGGTGTTAAAAGCGGTGGTTGACAGGCGGCCGCTACTATAAACCATCGGCGAGCGCCCTCCACAGCGAAGGCGCGTTCGGGTACGCTTGCCGTTTTCGGCGAATCGGCGTTGGGCCTTTTCGCTTTAACTTAAGTGACTCACAAGGTTTTTGGGTCCAGCACGCGCCGGTCGAACGGAACAACTTTTTCATGTCGCTCAATTCTACGACGCCTGCCGCGGGCGTTCACATCGTCGCCGATGCCACGCTCGCACGTGAAGACGTGCAGCGATTGCTCGCCGCCACTCATGGTCCGATTCGGTTCGAAGACTGCGACTTCGAGGGCGCGGATCTGTCGCGGCTCGATTTGCGTAGCGCCGAATTTCATCGCTGCACCATCGTCGAGGCTTCGTTTTTCGGCGCCGCACTGACGCAAAGCCGCTGGTTGCGTTGCCGTGGGCGGCAGGCGGATTTCGCCTCGGCGGACCTCGTCGACGCCGTGTTTCAGTCGAGCGATCTCAACAATACGAGCTGGCGCCGCGCCAAGCTCGCGTCAGTCAACTACACCGGATGCAAACTCACAGGCGCGAACTTCGAGGCCTGCACCGCGCTGGGCCTGACGTTCGTCGAGACGCTGCTGGTCGGCGCGCATCTGCGTGGCCTGTCATTTCGCAAAGCCACGCTGCAAGAACTCGATTTCTCCGATGCCGACCTCGCCGGCGCCGACTTCCGGGAGGCGCGGTTCGAAGGCGGCAGCCTCAAGGACGCCAACCTCAAAGGTGCCCGTTTCGATGGCGCAGACCTGCGCCTTGCCGATCTGAGCGGCGTACGTCTCGTGGACGCGGGACTGTTTCGCGGCGCGACGATTTCCCACCAGCAGGCCGCTGTGCTGGTGACTGAACTGGGGCTGCGCGTCTTGTGATGCGCCGGGTTAGCGGATGACGGCTAGCGAGTGCTTTATCTCGTCGGATTTAACCGATAAAAAATGGCTAAAATGCTCCGCGAGATGCGAATTAATCCAGAATAACTGAAAAGTCGCATTATGCGAATGGCCGCGACCCACGATTAAATACAACTGGAACGTGCGCCTTCGCACCAAAGACGACCGAAGGCAGGCAAGGGAAATCGGCGGTAGTAATCACCGGAAAAATGCTTTCAGGATTTGACAGTTAAATCGGAACGTGGCTCAATCGTGCAGTGCGGCGTTGCTCCAGAACGCAATGCCAGTAAGGACTTCATGTTGTGCGGGCAGGTTTGGTAGCGATCCTCATAAGCCCGTCATTCCGTTTCATTTGAATCGCGTTATTCGAACTATCTCATTAATTTTCGTTCACGGAATGCGTATTCCGTGCGGCGAAGCACATTTTTTGCGAAATTAATCGATTGCATGCCCCTGCCGCCGTTGATAGATTCGGTTTTGGCGCATGGTGAACCGGTCCTTTACCGATATGCGCCGAACCCCCGTTAGCCCGGCCTCGAGCCGGGCTTTTTTTCGTTAGGGGATCAGATGAATTGCATTCGATGATATTTATAGCGGTTCAATTCACACCAAATGAGAACTCTCGGTTATCGGATATGAGCGTGCTCACACCGCTTTAAGCTGGTCTTAAAGCCATGACCGGAGCACGAATTGTCGCGCAGCGGGGGCGGCGCCGTGTCGTGCAGCGCCGCTTGCGGGTCTCATTTGCGCTTACTGCTTGCAGCGAACCACCATGGAGCGGTTCTTGACGTTTGCACCGAGGATGCCACCGATCGAGCCACCCGAGGTGGCACCGTTGTCGACATCCTTCGAGATGACGTCGTAGCCATACGAACCGCATACTTCGCCGGCGCGTTTGTAACATTCGGCCCAACTCTCGCTCGCGTCGCTGCCGCTGCAGTTGATGGCAAAGCCTGTGTCTCCACTCGGGAGGTAGGTCATTTTGGTGGAGCTGGCGCAGCCGCCAAGGCTCGCGAGCGTCAGCGCAGCAACGCTTGCAGCCACGGCCGCGAGGGCCTTTGCGGATGGGGTCCATCCAGATTTCATCGGAGGCTCCTCATGGAGTGTGGTGACCGATGCGCTGGCTTGTCGCCGCATCGTCGGGTGTCGGAGGGGACATCGCACGGTACCAGGAGTGCCGTGCGAACTGCCTGTAGAAGCAATTAACGTGCCGGAAGCGCACGCGAGGGGTCGATCGAGCGGCCCTGATAGCGCAACTCGAAATGAAGCATGGCGCGATCCGTGTCGCTGTCGCCCATTTCTGCGATTTTCTCGCCCTGGGTCACGCTCTGACCTTCCTTCACGAGCAGCACGCGGTTGTGCGCGTAGGCGGTCAGATAATCTGCATTGTGCTTGAGTATCAGCAGGTTGCCGTAGCCGCGCAGGCCGTTGCCGGCGTACACCACGGTCCCGGCGGCCGCCGCGACGACCGGCGTGCCCGCGCTGCCGGCGATATCGATGCCCTTCGAGTTCGAGCCGTCGAAGCGGCGTATCACCGTGCCGTTGGTCGGCCACACGAGCGAGATCGACGAGGCCGGCGCGGGGGCGGGCGACACGTCGCTGGGCGCGCTGCGCGGTGCTGCTGGCGCCGCTGTGCTGCCACGACCGCTGTACGAGCCGCTGCTTGCCGTCGCGGAGGTGATCGGCGCCGAATTGCCGGGCGGCACCACGCGTAGCACCTGACCGACCTCGATGCTGTCCGGATTCGACAGATTGTTCCAGCGCACGATGCTCTGGACCGATACCCGGTTACTGCGGGCGATCTTCAGCAAAGTATCGCCGCGTTCGACACGATAGAACCCCGGACCGACTGGCGCAGACCCGCACGCGACGAGCACTGCAAGTAACGACACGCAAGCGAGCCGTTTAATTTTTCTTGTTCCCAACATTGGACCTCGCAAAGCGCTGCCGCGCGCCGATCCCGATTGCGCGACAGATGGGCAAAAAACGACCGATTCTAACGGTTTTGCACCGCAGCACGCGAATTGAGATGACGCTGCATGAGCGGCATGGCGTGGCGCGGCGTCCAGGCACCGCCCGGCGGCCCGCATTGCTCGCTAGTCGCCGGCAGGTGTATGGCGATTCAGCGCAGGGCGCCGACCGTGATGCGCAACGCGGCCGTTTCCGTCTGGCCCGGTTCGAGCCAGCGCAGGCCCAGGCCGTTGTGGATCGCGTCGGGCAGGCCGAGCCACGGCTCGATGCAATAGAAGTCCGACTCCGCGGCTTCCGTCCAGGTCGTGACGGCATACCAGGGCACGGAACCGGGTCGTTGCAGGTCGATCGTGATCGTGCGGTTCAGGCCTGGCGCGACAAGTCTCACGGGCCGCTCAGGCAGGCCGTCGAGGCAATGGAAGCGGTCGAGGATAAGCGTCTCGTCGAGCGTGTAGCTCGGCTCGCCCGGTTCAGGCGCGCTGATCGAGCCGTCTGGCTGCTGATAGCAACGCCGGGTATGCGGCAGCTCGAGCACCGTCTCGCTGCGTTGCGTGTGCGGCAGCGAGAAGTAGAAGTGATGGCCGGCGTAGTAGGGCAGCGGTGTATTGCCGGTGTTAACGGTGGTGAGTTCGACGTCGAGCGTGTGGTCGTCCGCGAGCCGGTAGGCGGCCTCGAAGCGGAAGCCGAACGGATAGCCGGCGCGGGTGGCGTCGCTGTCTGCGAGCGTCATGCGCACCGTCGTGCTGTGCGTCGCCGAGGCCGGTTCGACGCTTGCGGTGAACGGCAGATCGCGCGCGAAGCCGTGCATCGGCAGATCGCGCACCGTCCCTTCGGCGTCGCGCCAGCGGCCAATCTGGCCGTCGACGCGATGGCGTCCGAGAAACGGAAACAGCAAAGGATTGCCGCCGCGGATTTTCGCAGGCTGGCTCCAGTCGGCCACGTCGGGCCAATGGATCACCTGCTGGCCGTCAATGTGCCACGACAGCAGCCGTCCGCCGGCTTGCGGCGCGATACGAAGCAGCGAGGCGCCATCGGCGATCTCTAGGATGTCCTGATGCTGGAATTGGGCCATGGTGAACGGTTCTGGTTAGGAGCGGTTAATACGAATGACTGCACGGTTGACTGCGATGATCACCTGCGTCGATCGATTGGCTCGAACTGCGGCACGCGGTCCGGAGCCGATTTTGCGCCCGTTTGGCCTACGGGGAAACCCTTCCCGGGCAATTACGGGTTCGCACGACCGGTAAGCTTGACGATAATCCGTCCCACTGCCCGGTCATTTAACCTTTCGGGCCGCACGACTTCCGGAGGCCTCATGGATCTCGCAATGGCAATGGGCGTGGCCCTGTTCGGCATGTTTGCCGCCAGCACAGTCTACTTCTTCTACAAGCTCGATCGCTGAACGTTCGCGTCCCGCTTGCTGCCGCGCCGCCCGCTGCGACGCGGATCAATCCCCGTTGGTCATCTTGCCCAGGTTCGCAGCACATGCGCGCCAGATGGCTTGCAGAGGCGTAACAACCGTTTCGAGTTGTGACGCAATGCATCAAAATTTCCCCTAACGTCGCTCAAACGCTTGGCGCTGACATAGCGGCCAGGCATAATCGGTGCGCTTCCAGGCGTCGGTTCCACCAGGCCGGCGTGCTGCTCCTTGATTCTTCACTCACTAAAAGGACCGCCGCGTGAGCTTGTCGTTTCTGATTTTTCTGAGCGTGCTGCAGGGCGTCACGGAACTCTTCCCCGTCAGCAGCCTCGGTCACACCCTGCTCGTGCCCGCGCTGTTCGGCATGCATATTGACGAGCATGCGCCGCAGTTGCTGCCGTTCCTCGTTGCGCTGCACCTTGGCACTGCGCTCGCGTTGCTGTGGTACTTCCGCAAGCGCTGGGTCGCGCTGGTCAGCGGTTTTTTTGCGTCGCTCGGCGGCCGCCGCAATGATGACGGCCACATGATGTGGGCGCTGATCATCGGCACGATTCCGGCGGGCATCGTCGGGCTGGTGCTGGAAAAGCGCCTCGAGCTGCTGTTCCACGACTTGCGCATCGTGGCGATCGCGCTGATCGTCAACGGCGTGCTGTTGTGGTTCGGCGACCGTCTGCAACGTGCTCGCGCGCATCAGGCGCCGGAGAAGCTGACATTCCGCCAGGCGTTCTTTGTTGGGCTGGCGCAGATCGGCGCGCTGATCCCGGGTTTTTCGCGCAGCGGTCTGACGATGATTGCCGGCAACGCCGCCGGTCTGACGGCGGAGAAGGCGGCGGAATTTTCGTTCCTGCTTGGCACGCCGATTATTTTTGCCGCCGGCGTGCTCGAACTGCCGAAGCTGTTTCGTGCGCCAGGCCAGCTTGGCGATGCGCTGCTCGGTGGCGTGCTGACGGCGATTGCCGCGTATCTGAGCGTGCGCTTCCTGATGCGTTATTTCGAAGGACGCGGTCGTTTGGCGAGCTTCGGCGTGTACTGCGTGATTGCGGGCATCGTCTGTCTGGGCTGGTTCATGCTGCATACGCAGCCGGTTTGAGCGCGCAGTCGATCTGACGGCTATGCTGGGACTGAACAGATGCTTGCCGCAGCAGCTGCGGTGGGCTGCGCGGTAGCATCGGTTATAATCCGCCCCCTGCGTGCCGGTGGTGCTTGCCGCGCGGTTAAAATTCCAGTTTCGCCTCCCCATAGTTCAACGGATAGAACACGGGTCTTCTAAACCTGAAATCGAGGTTCGATTCCTCGTGGGGGGGCCACCCAGGCAGCAAGCGTCGCCAAAGCGACGCGCTTCACACGCCTCTCAAAGCCCTTTTCCTTACCGCCCCTTCCCCAGGCTCAAGCTCGCAGCGCTGTCGACGTTATCCCGTGTGTCACCCCACACACGGAGGCTCATATGTCTGCAGCAACGCCTGATCTGATCGCACAAAAGGTGCGTATCAACCCGATCGTGATTGTCATCGGCAGCGGGGACACCACGCGCTCTTTGCGTTACCGCGGCAAGCACACGCTTCATGCGGTGCTGGGGTTTTTGCGCAGCCAGCGCGAATCTCGCGCATTGGTGTACAGCCACAAGACGGACGGACAGATGCTATGGATCGACGTCCAGACCGGCGCATTCTGCAACCTGCATTAGTTGGTTTGCGAGGCGTGCGCCGGCGGGGTCATTTCACCCGCTGGCGCAACGCGTGGACGGACGGCACAGAGAAGGGCTTTGACGTTGCCACTGCGTACGGAGTCGTGACGCTCGACGCCTTGTTGTTGGCGATGCCGGCTGTCATAGTAGACCGTTCGACATCTACGCGACGGTGTGCCACATGAACTCCACAGACGTCCATTCAGGACCGCCCGGAACCGAACTGGGTGCGCTCTTGCGCCGATGGCGCGCCGTGCGCGACAAAAGCCAACTGGATCTGTCGCTCGACTCCGGCGTGTCGCAACGTCACATCAGCTTCATCGAAGTCGGGCGCAGCGTCCCCAGCCGGCAGATGCTGATGAATATCGCACAGGCGCTGGACGTTCCGCTGCGCGAGCGCAACACGTTGCTGCTGGCCGCAGGCTACGCGCCGGTATATCCGGACGATCCGCTGAACGCACTCGAAACGCAGAGCGTGAAGAATGCGATTCAACGCATGTTGCGCCAGCACGAACCGTATCCGGCGGTCGTGATGGACCGCTACTGGAATGTCGTGATGACCAATGATTCCGCGCCGCGCTTTTTCAACAGCTTCATCGATATGTCCGCACGCAAAGAGCCGCGCAACCTTCTGCACCTGATGTTCGATCCGGACGGCATGCGGCCGTTTATCGACAAATGGGAGGACGTGGCAAAGAGTCTGATCCAGCGCGTTTACCGTGAGTCCGTAGGACGCGTGATCGATGAACAAACCCAGGCGCTTCTCGCTACGCTAATGGCCTATCCAGGGACGAAGTCCGACTGGAAATCGCCTGTGGCGCTCAGCGCGGTTCCCGTCAATCCTGCGATGCCGGTGATACCGCTCAGTTTTCTGAAGGACGGTAAGCCGCTCAATTACTTCTCGATGATCACCACGGTTGGGACGCCGCAGAGCGTCGCCATGCAGGAGTTGCGTATCGAAAGCATGTTTCCCGCCGATGAGGCGACCGAGCAGTCGCACGCTCAACTGGTTGGCCACGCGTCAGCGTACTGAAAGGCACGGTCGACGAGGACTCATTGGAACCGGGCGTGGTTGCGCGAAAAGGTTCGTAGAACGAAGCTCAGGTGGATCGCTCGCGGACGATATCGCGATGCGTCAGATAAAGGCGCAGGTCAAACTCGGTCTGGTGATAGCCCGGCTGCATGAACTCGCAAAGCCGGTAAAACGCCTTGTTGTGGTCGCTTTCCTTCAGATGCGCAAGTTCGTGCACGACGATCATCTGCAGGAACTCGGGCGCACTATCCTTGAAGAGCGACGCAATGCGGATCTCTTTCTTTGCTTTGAGCTTGCCGCCTTGAACCCGTGAGATGGTCGTGTGCAGTCCCAAAGCGTGTCGCAGAACATCGAGCTTGCTGTCGTAGAGGACCTTGTCGATGGGCGGCCCGTTGCGCACGAATTCACGCTTGAGTTCCGCGACGTACTCGTAGAGCGCGCGGTCGGTTTGCACCGGATGCCTGCGTGGATATTTGTCGGCGAGATAGGCGGCCAGTTTCTCTTCCGCGATCAACCGGCGAACCTTGTCCTGCAGTGCGGCCGGGTAGGCGCTCAGGTATTTCAGATGCTGCATGACGAGGCGAGCAGGTCGGATGGGGGCATGGGCCGTATTGTACCGATGGCCCGCTCGAGCGCGGTTTGGCCACCGTTTCCGCCAGCCGGTCGTCGTTCATGTTCCTGGCCGCAAGCACACACCTCAGGCGGCCCCCTGAGCGTGTTCCTGACGATCCGTCGCCAGCGCCCCCGCCCGGCATTCCTCGATCAGATCGCGGAACGTGTTCGCATTGCGCGCGTTGGGGGCTGCAGTGGTATCCGGATCGTTCTCCGATAACCCGCCGAGACCGACAATCACCGTAGCCGGCACGGGTTGATTGCGTATACGGCGCAGCAGGTTGCGCAAATACGGCGGCGACTCGGCCGCGTCGAGCGAAACGATGCAGATGATGGTCGCAGCGTCACCTTCCTGCGGGCTTCGCACTTCGCCGCGCGCCCCGCGGAATTGCTCATAGGTCGTGGCGATCGTGGTGATGTTTTGCCGTCCCAGCAGTTGCACGGCAATTGCCGCGGCCACTTCGTCGAACGCGCCGCGTCCCGAGATACACAGCACCACGGCGCCGTCCACAGTACCCATCGCGTCCGCGCCTTCCGGACCGCCGCCGCCATAGTGCGGTTCGGTGCGGCCGTGAGCATGCGCGGCGTCATCGGCGACGTCAGGCGCCGGGATCCCGTCTGGCAGACCTTCGACCGTTTCGAGGTTCTCGATGATGTCGACCACCGCTTCGTTAAAGCGCACCAGTTGCTCCGCCGTCAGCACGCCGCGTAGCGCATCGTTGCGTGCAAGTCTCAGCCCTTCGAGCGCGACCTGATCGTAGTAATCGACTACCGACATCTCACCGAGCAACCGGTCTGCCTGCACAATGGCCTCGTGCGGATCGTCCGCCAGCAGCCGTTGATAGAAAGTCTGCGCCGGAGTCAGGGCCGGCTGGTCGCCGAGCAGGATCGTCAGGAAGTTGAGCCGGTCCGCATAGCGCCCCAGCGTGACGAGGCACAAGGTGAGCGGCGTCGATAGCACGAGACCCACGGGCCCCCACAGCCAGCTCCAGAAGATCGCGGCCACCACGACCGCGAGCGGCGAGAGGCCGGAGCGTCGTCCATACAGATACGGTTCCGCCACCTGACCGGCCACCAGATCGACCACCACGAACAGCACCAGGGTCCACACGGCCATGGTCCATTGCGGCTGAATGGCTGCAGCCAGACACACCGCGAGCAACGCGGCAATCCAGATGCCGATATACGGCACGAAGCGCAGCAGCGCGGCGACGACTCCGAACAGCAGCGCACCCGGCACACCGATGCCCGCGAGACCGACGGCGAGCACGCCCCCCACGCTGAGATTCAGGCCCAGTTGCGCAACGAAATAGCGGCTCAGGCGGCTCGCCGCGTCGTTGATCGCGGTGGTGGTGCGGTGCAGGTCGCGCGAGCCGAACAGGCTGATCAGACGGTCCCGCAGATCCTCGCGCTGCAGCAGGATAAAGATGGTGACCACCAGCACGATGAAGGTGGTCTCGAGTGGCGCGATAGCTGGCGAAAACGCCCGTTGGGCCAGTTGCATCGGCGTGAGCGCGGGCTCGTGCACCTCGACGGGCATGGGTGCCTGAGGCGCGTTGCGGCTGGCTTTGCCATAACCACGCGGCGCCGCGGGACGCGACGGCGCGACCCGTTGCAGCGTCAGCGCAGCCCGGCCGAGCAGGACATCGGCGCGGCCGACGGTCTTCTCCTGCACCGTCTCGATCTTTTGCTCGATGGCCACCTGATACTGCGGCAGATCGGCCGCCAACTGGACGATCTGCGATGTGATCAGTGCACCCGCACCGAGCACGATGGCCAGCGCGAAGAACACCGCGATGAAGATCGACGGCAACTGACCCATGTGCAGACGCCGCAGCGACGCCACCAACGGGGCCAGCAGAAAGCTGAGCAGCACTGAGAGCGTGATCGGAATCAGGACTGCACGGCCGAAATACAGCCCGCATACCACCACAACACCGGTAATCACCGAGGCGAGGCCGTGCAGGCTGGGCGAGCCCGGCGGGTACACGCGGTTTGGCCGTCCGGGGGGCGGCAACGAAATCTTCATTTTGGCGACATTCGGGTTGGCGGGAAGCGTAACGGCTTCCTCAGGGATTTGAGGATACAACTGCGGAGCATAGCAATCCACACGCCCGAGGGGCAGCTTCAGGTGATGGGGCCACCTTGTGCGTTGTCGCGTCAAGTGTGCTTTGAGGTGGTCAGTTCGGGTTTTTGCGTTACAATAGTGGCATATACCTGTAATTTGAGCGTGCCATGAAACCTCATCCGCATACGTCTGAACAGCGTCATAAGAGCCCGAGCGTCTGCATCAACGCGGCGATCCGCCGGGCGGCGCGGCGCATGGGGCAAATCTACGACGATGCCTTCGAGGCATGCGGCCTTCGCGCAACGCAGTACTCGCTGCTGGTGCAGATCGATCGCGTCGGCACGCCCACCATGCGTGTGCTGGCCGAGCATCTCGTGATGGACCTGTCGGCGCTTGGCCATACGCTGAAGCCGTTGATCCGGGATGGTCTGGTGGAACTGGTGGTAGACGAACGAGACCGCCGCAGCCGCCGCGTGCATCTGACGAAAGACGGCCGCATCAAACTGGAAGAGGCGCGGGCAATCTGGAAGAAAGTTCAGCTCAGCTTCGACGATGCCTTCGGCAAGGACGGTGCAGCGCAACTGCGGTCAACCCTCGATCTGATCGCGTCGCCGGATTTTTCGGAGCGCATGACGACCGTGTTCCATTCAATTTCGTAAACAGTTGCGCGCTTTGCGCCGATGCTGAACTTCAGACGGCGAGCCGCAGAAACCGCGATGCATCCCACAGGTGGTCGAAATGCAAAACAGGTTGCTGGTCTTGCTGTGCGTGTCTGTGCCGTCGTTCATGATCAACCTGGACTCCAACATCGTTGCGGTCTCGCTGTCTTCGATAGCACGGTCATTGCATGCGGATTTCACGGCTATCGAGTGGGTGATCAGCGCCTACACCCTTGCTTTTGCCACGCTGGTCATGCCGGCTGGGGCGCTCGCCGATCGCTTCGGTCGTAAGCGGATGCTGGTGATCGGGCTTACCGTCTTTACGGTTGCTTCGGGCATTTGCGGCGCCGCGAATTCGACGACGCTGCTCAACTACGCCCGCGCCTTGCAGGGTGTTGGCGCGGCGCTCCAGTTGAGCGCCGCACTGGCGATCCTGTCGCATAGTTTTCAGGGCAAGGAGCGCGCCAGCGCGTTTGCATTCTGGGGTTCGGTGATTGGCGTGGCCATCATGCTCGGCCCGGTGGCGGGCGGCCTGATCACGCAATACTTTGGCTGGCAGTGGGCCTTCTACGTGAACCTGCCGGTTGGCATCGCGATGATCGCGTTGACGCTGTATGCGGTGACGGAGTCGAAAGACCCGCATGCCATGCGCGTCGACATGGCTGGTGTCCTGACGTTTAGCGGATTTCTGGGGCTGCTTACGCTGGCGCTGATCTCGGGTAATCGTGCAGGATGGCTAAGCAGGCCGGTCCTCGTCGAACTGGGTGTTGCCGTCGCGATGCTGATTGCCTTTCTGGTGGTGGAGTCGGTGCAAACCAGGCCCATGGTCGATCTGAAGTATCTCTCGCGCCGCACGTATCTTGGAGCGAACATTGCGGGCGTCTCCTATGCCGTCGCTTTTCTGACGATGCTCACGTATCTGCCGTTTTTCTTTCAGAGCGCGCTCGGCTACGCGCCGCTGATCGCCGGGCTATTGATGCTGCCGCTTGCTGTGCCGTTGTTTGTCGTCCCGCGCCTGGTTGCGCTGTATCTGGACCATCGCCTGTCCGGACGTACGCTGCTCGTGATCGGCCTCGCTTGTGTGGGTGTTGGTCTCCTGCTCACGGCGCTCAGAATCACGCTCTTTCATTATCCGGCGATCTTCGAAAGCATGCTGATCGCGTCAATGGGGGCGGGTATTCTGAACGGACAGATCGCCAAAGTGGGCATGACCGTCATTCCTGTTGAGCGCGCGGGGATGGCCTCAGGCGTCTCCGGGACGATGCGCTTTAGCGGCATCGTGGTTGGCTTCGCGGCGCTGGGCGCCATTCTGTTCGCGCGGATCGGCGCAAGCGTCGGCGAAGCGTTGCCTGACGTCGCTGCATCCGACCGGCTCGCGATCACGCATGCGATCGCAGACGGCAATCTCGCGTCGGCCACGGCGCTCATTCATGCGCAGGGCGGGGCGGCATCCGTTGCACAGCATAGTTTGGGCTTCGGCTACGAAGGCGTGCTGCTGGCTGCCAGTCTCGTTGCGCTGGGCGCAGCGGTGTTGTGCTGGTGGCTTGTGAGTGCGCAGGAAACTGCGCCGCACGAAGCTGCGACGGAGCAGGTGCTGGAGTTGTCGGTGGACTGATCGATGGATTGGATTAATTCGCTCGCCGAGCCTACGGCGTACCGTTTTTGCAGTAGGTCAGGAAACCGGGTCGCTCGCTCAGCCGCTCGAAATAGTCGGTCACGGCAGGAAAATCCGGATGATCGAGCGGGGTGCTGAACCAGCGGTTTAGTGAGAGACCAATCGGGATATCCGCCAGCGAAAAATCGCGTCCGGCGATGAACGCTCCCGTCGCTTCCAACTGCCGGCTCACGATGCCGATATGTCTCGTCCAATTCTGCGACGACGCTTCGATCGCTTCTGCGTCCTGATGCGCGGGCGACTTTCTGACCAGTGCCAGGAAGGCATAACTCCATGCCCGGTTTAGCTCGGCACTTTGCCAGTCGATCCATTGGTCGACGCGCGCCCGCGCTTGTGGTTCAGCGGGATAGAGTTGCGCGCCGCCATAGCGCGAGGCCAGGTAGCGAATGACCGTATTCGATTCCCACAGCACAAAGCCGTCGTCCTTGATGACCGGCACCATTGAATTGGGGTTGAGCGCCTGAAACTCGGCCGTTTCGGTGGACCTGAAGCCGGCTCCCCAGTCTTCCTGTTCAAAAGGCAATTGCAACTCCGCACAGGTCCAAAGCACCTTGCGGACGTTGATCGACGTGACTTTCCCGAGTATTTGCAGCATGCGCACTCCAGATGGTGGCGGGCTGCGACATTCTAGGGGAGCGGAGTGGGAGAGGACAGATACAGTTTGGGAGGATGCAGGCGGCACATCTGGGGCGCCGTGAAGCTGAAGAGAGGGCGGAGGATCAACGGTTGATCAATCGTTGATCAACCGTTGAGCAGCAGATAACAGCCGCCGATCAGCAACACAAACGACGCCAACAAGGTGACCGCACCCATGCGAGTGATGACGCCCGGCCATTGCGCCCGGGGCAGTGCCTCGGCGCTGACAACGCTATGCACCGGCGCGGGGTCACGCCGAACGAAGAACGGCATAAGTGCGATGCAGAAGAGCACGAGGATCACGGAGAAAGCTTTGAGAGCGAACGAGAGTTCCATGGGAGCGGCAGAGTAGGATGCGCGCAAAGATTTGCGCTAAGCCTTGAATCTTAGGAATTCGCCGTGAACGCAACCATGGGACGAGTCTGAAAACACGCGCTGACCCCACTCGGACATGAGCGTCATGCTATCCTTTTCAGGTCCAGATCACGAACCGCTTCGTGACCGCCAGAAGGATCTTTCGAGGAGAACACTCAATGTCGATGCGAACCCGTGCCCTGTTTCACGTCACGTTGGGCGGATTGCTGCTGGCGGCATCCGTCGGCGCATACGCAGCGAATCTCGGCTTCCTTGGCAATACGCCGATCAGCTACATGAAGCAGCGCGACATCGACTCGGTGAAAGCGGCCGTGTTTAGCGCGCTCGATGGCAAGCAGGATGGCGAAGCCGCCACCTGGGTCAACGATGGCACGGGCAACTCCGTACACATCGACGCGACCATCACGCCGCAGAGCACCGCCAAGGACGGCGACCGCACCTGCCGCGACGTAGCCGTCGTGCTGAACGCGAAAGGGCAGTCGATGACGCTACGCCCGCAATTCTGCCGCGCCGGCAGCGGCGCATGGCAACTCCAGAAGAAGCCTTGATGCGTGACGGCTGGAGCGCGGCCATGACGGCGTTGCCGCTCGATGTTGGCGGAGCGCCGCAACTGCGCCGCGGCGTCACAGGATGAGTGCGCGCATTGTTTCGTGCGGCATCGTGCTGCTCGATCCGCATGGACGTGTGCTGCTCGCACACGCCACCGAAACATCCCATTGGGATATCCCGAAAGGGCATGGCGAGGAGGGCGAGGCGCCGCACGTCACGGCGCTGCGCGAGATGGTCGAGGAGACCGCCCTTGTGATCGACGCGGGGCGCTTGAAGGATCTCGGCCTCTTCGTCTACCGGCGTGACAAGGATCTGCATCTGTTCGCCGCGCGCGCTCATGACGATGAGCTTGACCTCACGCGCTGCGTTTGCACGTCGATGTTTCCGCGCCGCTCGGACGGCAAACTGATTCCCGAAATGGATGCATACCGCTGGGCCGCGCCGGACGAAGTGGAACGGTATGCGAGCCGCAGTCTGACGCGGCTGTTTCAGACCACGCTTTCGCTGGCCGAACTGCATCACACGCTGTGATGCGAGGAGCGCTCAGTCGAGCGCGCGATCGTTCGGATGCGCGAACAAGGCACGCATCGCCGCCGACATCGGAAAATTGAGATTGATCCCGTGAGGCGGAATCGGCTGCGTGAACCACACGTTGTAGAGATGCTCCGCCTCGCCCGATGTCTGCATCCGTTCGACCACACCGTTGACCAGTTCCCGCATCGGCGCATCGCCTTTGCGGAACATGCACGCGTAGACCTCATAGCCGAGCGGCGTACCTGTCACCAGGAAGTCGTCAGGATGCGCGTCAGTCGCCTTGAAGCCGTACACAATCGGTTCGTCCATCACAAAGGCCACGGCCCGATCCTGTTTGAGCGCGACAAACGCGTCCGAATGGTCTCGCGCGCTGGTGATGCGCATGTTGAGATGCTTCTCGACGTTCAACTCGCGCACGAGCCGTTCGTCGGACGTCCCCGCGGTCGTTACCACCGGTTTGCCGGCCAGATCGGGGAAATCGGTGATGCCGCTGCTGCGCTTCACGAGCATGCGCACCGCGTACTGGAAAAAACTGTCGGAGAAGGCCGCTTCGCTCTCGCGTTCATGCGTGTGCGTGGTCGAACCGCATTCGAGGTCGATCTGGCTGTTTTGCAGCATCGGGATGCGATTCGACGAGGTCACCGCAACTTCGCGTATCTTGAGATCGGGCAGGCCGAGTGTTTTCTTGATCTGCTCGACGATCGCCATCGCGATGCTCTGCGAGTAGCCCACCGTGGTCTGGCCGTCGAAATAGGAGAAGGGGATCGAGGCTTCGCGCACGCCGAGCAGGACGACCCCGTCGTCGTGAACTTTCCTGAGCGTACCGGTGAGTTCCTGCGCCTGCGCGGAGCACGCGAGCCATGCCGTAGCAAGCGCGACCAGCGCGGCGCGCATGTGGGACGGATGGCAGGCTGCAAACATCATCGTTCCTCCCGGAGCGGTGTGGGCACCGTCACCCCAGTTGACCCGGCTCAATTGGTCTAGCTTACGCTGGCTTGCCCCAACTGTCTCGCAGACTCACGATGCGATTGAATACTGGCTTGCCCGGTTTCGAATCGAGGCGGTCGGCGACGAAGTAGCCATGCCGTTCGAACTGATACCGCTGTTCGGGCAGCGCGTCACGCGCACCCGGCTCCAGGTAGGCGTTGACCACCCGCTTCGAATCCGGATTAAGCGCTTCGAGGTAATCGCGGCCGCCTGCGTCCGGCTGCGGTTCCTTGAACAGACGATCGTAGATGCGCACTTCGGCCGGGCAGGCGCCCACGGCGCTGACCCAGTGAATGTTGCCTTTGACCTTGTAGGTGTTCGCGCCTTCAGTGCCGGACTTGCTGTCGGGGAAGTAGTTGCAGTGGACCGCGGTCACGTTGCCGTTCTCATCCTTGTCCGCGCCCGTGCATTCGATCACATAGCCGTAACGCAGACGCACCTTGTTACCGGGGAACAGACGGAAGTAACCCTTGGGCGGCGTTTCGTTGTAGTCGTCACGCTCGATCCACAGTTCGCGCGAGATCGGGAACACGCGCGTGCCGTGTTCCGGATGATGCGGGTGCACCGGCGCATTGCACTCTTCGGTGAGATCTTCGGGGTAGTTGTCGATGATCAGCTTGACCGGGTCGAGCACGGCGGCCGTGCGCGGTGCCTTGTCGTCGAGGTCGTCGCGTAGTGCGCCTTCGAACACGCTCATGTCGATCCACGAATCGACCTTCGTCACGCCGATGCGTTCGCAGAACAACTGGATCGCCTCCGGCGTGAAGCCGCGGCGGCGTACGCCGACGATGGTGGGCATGCGCGGATCGTCCCAGCCGTCCACGTGACCTTCGGTGACGAGTTGCAGCAGCTTGCGCTTGCTGGTGATCGCATACGTCAGGTTCAGGCGCGAGAATTCGATCTGTTGCGGCAGCGGGCGGCTGAAGATACCGGCTTCGGCGAGCTCGTTCAGAATCCAGTCGTACAGCGGCCGGTGGTCTTCGAACTCCAGCGTGCACAACGAATGCGTGATGTTTTCCAGCGCGTCAGAGATGCAATGCGTGTAGTCGTACATCGGATACACGCACCACTTGTCGCCGGTGCGGTAGTGATGGGCAAAGCGGATCCGGTAGATGACCGGGTCGCGCATGTTGAAGTTCGGCGACGCCATGTCGATCTTCGCGCGCAGCACGTGTTCGCCTTCCTTGAACTCGCCGGCCTTCATGCGGCGGAACAGATCGAGGTTCTCCTCCACCGAACGTTCGCGGAACGGCGAGGGCGTGCCCACTTCGGTGGCCGAGCCGCGGCTCAGGCGCATTTCTTCGGCCGACTGACTATCCACATAGGCCTTGCCGCGCTGGATCAGCAGTTCGGCAAACTCGTAGAGTTTGTCGTAATAGTCGCTGGCGTAGTAGAGGTGTTCGTTGCCGTCCTTCTTCCAATCGAAACCGAGCCATTTCACGGCGTCGATGATCGATTCGACGTACTCGACACTTTCCTTTTCCGGATTGGTGTCGTCAAAACGCAGATGGCAAATGCCGCCGTAGCTGCGCGCTACGCCGAAGTTCAGGCAGATGCTTTTAGCGTGGCCGATGTGCAGATAGCCATTCGGTTCCGGCGGGAAACGCGTTTCCACGCGCTGGCCCCACTTGCCGGAGCGGTTGTCTTCGTCAATGGTGTTGCGAATGAAATTGGATGCCGCCGGCGCGTCGTTGCGTTCAGTATTCATGCGAAGAGGAGAAAGTCGGTCGAGGGCGCGCAATGCGCTCACTTATCTGTCAATTCTACCTGACAGCTTCCCTTCCGACAGACCGCATGCGGCTGAGTGCGGCTTCCAGCCAACGTTTCAGGGCTTTTTGCGCGCGGTTGCACGGTGTAACAGGAGGTAAATCGCTTTGTTTCCGCGTGAACGGCGACCTTAGGATGCGACCGTCGCGGCGCCGGACTGGCCGCCTTGCAGGATATGAAACTTGTCTGAAAGGAATTCATGATGAACAACGCCTTTTACGTCGGGCTGAAACGGCTCGCGGGCGCAGCAGTGCTGGGCGCAGGCTGCGTGGCGGCACTGGTGACGGCCACGCCGGCGCTGGCGAAAAGTGCGGAACCGAAGCCGGTTCTGGACGGCTCGGCTGCAGCGGTTCCCGATCAGTACAGCGCCAGCACTGCGCAGCAGATTTTTGCGCAGGGTGGAAATGCCGTAGACGCTGCGGTTGCGATTGCGTTCACTTTGGCCGTGACCGATCCCGACGCCGGCGGTCTTGGCGGCGGTGGATTCATGACGCTGTACGTCGGCGGCAAACCGTATTTCCTCGATTATCTTGAACGGGCGCCGCAGCGGGCGACGCGCGATATGTACCTCGACGACAAGGGCCAGCCGGTTGCAGGCATGAGCACGGTGGGCTTTCGCGCGGTGGCCGTGCCGGGCACGGTTGATGGCTTGTGGGAGGCCCAGCGGCGCTTCGGCAAGCTGAAGTGGAAACAGGTGCTGGCACCGGCGATCCGCTATGCAACGGACGGCTTCAAGGTCGACTCACGGCTCGCGAAGAGTCGCGCCGACGCCGCGCCGGCGTTTGCCGGCAAGACCGATTTCGACGCCTATTTCGCCAACCTGAAGGCGGGCGTCAATTTTCAGCAGCCCGAACTGGCCCAGACGCTTTCGCGGATTGCCAGTGACGGCGGGCGCGAATTCTATGAAGGGCAGACGGCCGATCTGGTGGTGAAGCAGATGCTTGGCCATGGCCTCCTCGGCAAACAGGATCTGCAGCAGTACAAGGCGGTCTGGCGCGAACCGCTCCGTGCCGACTGGAACGGGTATCAGATTGTCACCGCGCCGCCGCCCAGCTCGGGCGGTGTCGGGCTGATCCAGATGCTCAAGATGAAGGCCGATCTGAAGCAGAACTTCGACGGCCTTGCGCTGAATTCGGCGCCGTATATCCACCTGATCGCACAGATTGAGGACCGGGTGTTTGCCGACCGCGAGCAATACATGGACGATCCCGATGCGACGCCAGTACCGGTCGACAAGCTGCTTGACGATGCTTATCTTGCGCACCGTGCTGGCGAAGTGAGCGCCGATGAGGTGCCGGGCGCGGCGCCCGTGAAACCGGGTCTTGCTGGCGGGACGTTAGAAAAGCCGCAGACGACGCACTTCTCGGTGGTGGACAAATGGGGCAACGCGGTCTCGAACACCTATACGCTGAACGGCTCGTTCGGTTCCGGCGTGGTGGTGGATGGCGGCGGTTTCCTGCTCAACGATCAGATGGACGACTTCATCACCAGGCCCGCTGGCGTGTCGGCGAGCGCCGCGTCGCCAGTTACCGCTAGTGCTCCGTCGGCGGCGAGCGCGAGCATACCGGCATCCGCTAGCGATCCGACGGCCGGAAGCGGGACCGAGACGGCGGTCACGGAGCGGCCTGCTACGGTTGCCGACGGTCCGAACACGATCGCGGCCGGCCGTCGGCCCCTGTCGTCGATGACGCCCACCATCCTTTTGAAGGATGGCAAGGTGGCGCTCGTGATCGGCACACCGGGCGGCTCGCGGATCTTCACGACGATTTTCCAGGTGATGACGGATATTTACGACTTCGGCATGTCGCCGGCCGACGCGCAGGCCGCGATGCGCTTCCATCATCAATTGCTGCCGCAAAAGACCATCTACTGGGAGCCGTATCATCCCATTACTGGCGAACTGGCTGACCAGCTAAAGGCCAAGGGCTATACGCTCAGCGGGCAGTCGTTCAACGGCGATGTGCAGTTGATTCGCGTCGAAGGCACCACCCCACAACCGGCGGCCGACCCGCGCGGTGCAGGCGTAGGCGGGGTATTCCAGTAGGGCTCGCGGCTGGGGCTGGGCCGTGCGCCCCATGCGCCGCCCGGCTCTCAGATCACCGCTTGCGCGCGCAACGCTGCAATCCGGTCCTCGTCATAGCCCAGCACGTCGCGCAGGACGGTCTCGGTATGCTCGCCGAGCGTGGGCGGGTGTGTCAGCGCCTGCGGTGGCGTGCCGCTCATGTTGATCGGATTGCGCACCAGCTTCACGTTGCCGCCGGACGGATGCGGCAGATCGACCCGCATGCCGCGCGCCACCACCTGCTCGTTCTCGAACACCTCGGCCAGATCGTTGATCGGACCGCATGGAACGCCGGCCGCCTCGAGCGCCGCAATCCATTGCTGCTTGCCGAGTGTGCGGACCATCTCCGCGAGGATCGGCACCAGCGTATCGCGATTGCGCACGCGCGCAGGGTTGGTGGCGAAGCGCTCGTCGTCGGCCAACTCTGCGCGGCCACCGGCTTCGACGAATTTGCGAAACTGCCCGTCGTTGCCGACCGCGACGATGATCCAGCCGTCGCTCGTCTGGAAGGTCTGGTAGGGCACGATGTTCGGATGCGCGTTGCCCCAGCGTGCCGGCGGCTGACCGCTCGCGAGGAAATTCGAGTTCATGTTCGCCAGCATCGCAACCTGTACGTCGAGCAGCGCCATGTCGATGTACTGGCCTTCGCCCGTGCGGTCGCGATGCGTGAGTGCGGTCAGCACGGCAACCGTCGAATACATGCCGGTCATCAGATCGGCGATCGCCACGCCGGCCTTTTGCGGACCGCCGCCCGGCAAGCCGTCGCGCTCGCCGGTGATGCTCATGAAACCGCCGATACCCTGCACGATGAAGTCATAGCCCGCCCGTTGCGCGTACGGACCGGTTTGACCGAAGCCGGTCACGGAGCAGTAGATAAGGTCCGGCTTGATTTCCTTCAGCGACGCGTAGTCGAGCCCGTATTTCTGCAACTGGCCGACCTTGTAGTTTTCCATCACCACGTCGCTCTGCGCGGCCAGTTCGCGAATGATGCGCTGCCCTTCGGGGGTGGCGATATCCACGGTCACCGAGCGCTTGTTGCGATTCGCCGCGAGGTAGTAGGCGGCCTCGTGAGTATCCGCGCCGTCCGGCGTTTTGAGGTATGGGGGCCCCCAGTGGCGGGTGTCGTCGCCGACCTCCGGGCGTTCGATCTTGATGACGTCCGCGCCGAAGTCGGCGAGCGTTTGCGCGCACCACGGGCCGGCGAGCACGCGAGTGAGGTCCAGCACGCGGATATGACTGAGAGCGCCCATATTGTGTCGATGTCTCCAGTGTCGGCCGGGGTTGGCGCTTCAGCGCTTGCTCCGGTCCCATGCAAAATTGTTGCGGTTGGCCAGACTGCGAGGCCGATGCGCCCGCAGTGGCGCGCCTTGGTGTCGATGCAATGGCATTGCAGCGTCGATGTCCGGAATCTTAAGCGATTCCCGCGCTCAGGCCCATTCGGCCGAATGGCATAGGTCGAACGACACGCGCCGAAACATGGCGCCCGCTGCAAAAACCTGGCCGAACGGCTAATCCTGCGCTCTGGCGGCGCTGCGCCGCCTCGCAAGGGCGCCGATCCCGTATAATCAGTCGTTTAAGCAACAATCGGTTGGCGCATTCCAGGTGTCTGTCCCGGATGTCGCCAGATCCAGTCAGGACCGTCCCCAGTACGCTATGAAAGCCGCCGAAATCCGCGAGAAATTCCTCAAGTTCTTCGAATCGAAGGGCCATACGATCGTTCGCTCGTCGAGCCTTGTGCCCGGCAACGACCCCACGCTGCTCTTCACCAATTCGGGGATGGTGCAGTTCAAAGACGTGTTCCTCGGCGCGGAATCGCGTCCGTACTCGCGCGCTACGACGGCGCAGCGCAGCGTGCGCGCGGGCGGCAAGCACAACGACCTCGAAAACGTCGGCTACACGGCCCGCCACCACACGTTCTTCGAGATGCTCGGCAACTTCTCGTTTGGCGACTACTTCAAGCGCGACGCAATCCATTACGCGTGGGAACTGCTGACAGGCGTGTACCAGCTGCCCAAAGACAAGCTCTGGGTCACCGTCTATCAGGAAGACGACGAGGCGTACGACATCTGGGCGAAGGAAGTGTGCGTGCCGACCGAGCGGATCATCCGCATTGGCGACAACAAGGGCGCGCGCTACGCGTCGGACAATTTCTGGCAGATGGCCGATGTTGGTCCCTGCGGCCCGTGCTCGGAAATCTTCTATGACCACGGCCCGGAAGTGTGGGGCGGCCCGCCGGGATCACCCGAGGAAGACGGCGACCGCTACATCGAGATCTGGAATCTCGTGTTCATGCAGTTCAGCCGTGACGCGCAAGGCACGCTGACGCCGCTGCCCAAGCAGTGCGTCGACACCGGCATGGGTCTCGAGCGGATCGCAGCCGTCCTGCAGCACGTGCACAGCAACTACGAGATCGACCTGTTCCAGGCGCTCATCAAGGCAGCGGGCCGCGAAACCGGCGTGGCCGATCTCACGAACAACTCGCTGAAGGTGATCGCCGATCACATCCGCGCGTGTTCGTTCCTGATCGTCGACGGCGTGATTCCGGGCAACGAAGGCCGCGGCTACGTGCTGCGCCGTATCGTGCGCCGCGCGATCCGTCATGGCTACAAGCTGGGCAAGAAGGGTTCGTTCTTCAATCGTCTGGTGCCGGATCTGGTCGCACAGATGGGCGAGGCTTACCCGGAACTGAAGGACGCAGAACAACGCGTGACCGACGTGCTGCGTCAGGAGGAAGAGCGCTTCTTCGAGACCATCGAGCACGGCATGTCGATCCTCGAAAGCGCACTGGCCGATCTGGACGCAAAGGGTGGCAAGACACTCGACGGCGAACTCGCATTCAAGCTGCACGACACCTACGGCTTCCCGCTCGACCTGACGGCAGACGTGTGCCGCGAACGCGAGGTGACGGTAGACGAAGCCGCGTTCGACGAAGCCATGGCTCGCCAGCGTGACCAGGCTCGCGCGGCCGGCAAGTTCAAGATGGCCCAGGGCCTCGAGTATTCGGGCGCAAAAACCACGTTTCACGGCTACGAAGAAGTCATCTTCGACGACGCGAAGGTGATCGCGCTTTACGTGGATGGCGCATCGGTCAAGGAAGCGACTCAGGGCCAGCAGGCGGTGGTCGTGCTGGACCACACGCCGTTCTACGCGGAATCGGGCGGCCAGGTCGGCGACGCAGGCGTGCTGGCCAACGCGAGCGTGCGATTCGCGGTGGTGGACACGCTGAAGGTGCAAGCCGATGTGGTCGGCCATCACGGCACGCTCGAGCAGGGCACGCTGAAGGTTGGCGACGTTGTGAAAGCGGAAATCGACGCCGTGCGGCGCGCACGCACCGAGCGCAACCACTCGGCTACCCACCTGATGCACAAGGCGCTGCGCGAAGTACTGGGTACGCATGTGCAACAGAAGGGTTCACTCGTCGACGCCGACAAGACCCGCTTCGACTTCGCGCACAACGCGCCGATGACGGACGAACAGATCCGTCAGGTCGAAGCCATCGTCAATGCCGAAGTGCTGGCGAATGCGCCGGGCATCGTGCGCGTGATGCCGTTCGACGAAGCCGTCAAGGGCGGCGCCATGGCGCTGTTCGGCGAGAAGTACGGCGACGAAGTGCGTGTGCTCGACCTTGGCTTTTCGCGCGAGTTGTGCGGCGGGACGCACGTGCAACGCACTGGAGATATCGGCTTCTTCAAGATCGTGATGGAAGGTGGCGTTGCGGCTGGTATCCGCCGCGTGGAAGCGATCACCGGCGACAACGCGGTGCGCTACGTGCAGGAACTCGACGCTCGCATCAATTCGGCCGCAGCTGCGCTGAAGGCGCAGCCTGCGGAGCTCACGCAACGGATCGTTCAGGTGCAGGACCAGGTGAAGGCGCTGGAGAAGGAACTCGGCGCGCTCAAGTCGAAGATGGCTTCGAGCCAGGGCGACGAACTGGTTAGCCAGGCAATTGAAGTCGCGGGTGTGCACGTGCTGGCCGCGACCCTCGACGGTGCGGACGTCAAGACGCTGCGCGAAACGGTCGACAAGCTGAAGGACAAGCTGAAGAGCGCGGCTATCGTGCTGGCTTCGGTGGAAGGCGGCAAGGTCAGCCTGATCGCTGGCGTGACGGCGGACGCGAGCAAGAAGGTGAAGGCCGGCGAACTCGTCAACTTCGTGGCGCAGCAGGTGGGCGGTAAAGGCGGTGGCCGTCCCGATATGGCGCAGGCGGGCGGTACCGAGCCGGCTAATCTGCCGGCAGCGTTGGCCGGCGTGAAGGGCTGGGTGGAAGCCCAGTTGTAAGCGCTGTTATAAGCCATCCGGAGCAAGCCGGCAGGAGCGCCCGTGTGTGTGGCTGGAGCTCCGAAACAAAAGAGCCGCGAGAATAAAAACTCGCGGCTCTTTTGCTTTCGGTGCGGTGACGGAGTGGGCGTAGTGCAGTGGACGTAGTCGTAGCCATGACACCAGGCGTTGCAACCCGACCATCGCTCCAGCAGTCAGGCCGCTGTCGGCAACCCTACCGTGACTTGCTCACCCACAGGCTCCGCCAGATTGCTGCTGGCCAGCAGGGTCTCGCGCAGCGCTTTGAGCGCAGACGAGAAATGGCCGCGTCGCCAGACGAGCAGCGTATCTATGATGCCCAGGTCGTCGAGCGAATGAACCGCGATGTTGTTCATATCGTGCTGCAGGTCGAGCACCGAGCGTGGCGCGACAGCCACGCCCGCGCCCGCCGCTACACAAGCGACGATCGCATGATAGGAACCGAGCTCCAGCACCCGCGCCGGGCGGATGCCATGCTCCATGTACCACTTCTCGACGTAGCTGCGATACGCACAGCCGCGCTCGAATGCAATCAGCGTCGACAGCGCGATGTCGCGTCCCTCGCGAATCGGCCGATGGCCGCGTGGCGTCAGCATCACCAGTTCTTCGCGAAACACCGGTACGGATTCGAATAGCTCGCCATCCCAGCCGGGGGCGAGAGGGGTGGCGATCAACGCGGCGTCCACTTCGAAAGCCCGCACGCGCTCGATCAAACGACCGCTCGTCCCGGTTTCCAGTTCAAGGCCGACCTCCGGCCAGCGCTGGTGATACTGCGCGAGCAGCTCCGGCAGGCGGCTTGCCGCCGCGCTTTCCATGGTGCCCAGCCGCAGCCGGCCGCTCGGATGATCTTCGCGCAGTGCCTGACGTGCTTCGTCGGCGAGTGCCAGCAGCCGTTCGGCATAGGGCAGCAGGGTTTCACCGGCGGGCGTCAGCACCAGCCTGCGGCCGTCGCGGATGAACAGTTCGGTGCCGAGCTGCTCTTCGAGTTGCTTGATGCGGGTGGTCACGTTCGACTGCACCCGGTTGAGCTTCGCGGCAGCGCGCGTGACGCCGTTCTCGCGCACTACGGCGCGAAAAATGGTCAGTGCGGCCAGATCCATGGTTCTCTCCAAGAGATCATTGGTATCTATATTATTCATTTTTTGTGATTGAAGCGTCAAGCTATGATGGGTTCAAGGCGCTGGTGCATCGCATTTGCTGCGCCCGGCCCCGCAATCTGGCCGCGTTTGACCCCTTTCGAAGTCAGCCACATGGACAATCTCGCCTCAACTCGCCCACTCGCCGCGTCGGCCGGATCTCACCCGGCCCGCGAGGCCGCAATCGCCTGCATGGTCGTGTTGGCGGTGGCGCTCGGTATTGGCCGCTTTGCCTTTACGCCGCTCTTGCCGCTGATGCTGCATGGCGGCGGACTCGACATCCGTCACGGCGGCTGGCTTGCGTCGTGCAATTACGCCGGCTACTTTGCCGGTGCGCTCGCCTGCGCGGCGCTGCGCGTCGAACCGGCGCGGATGGTGCGCGTGGGGCTCGCCTTGACCGTGCTGCTGACCCTGGCGATGGGCCTGACTAGCCACTTCTGGGTCTGGGCAATCGTGCGCTTCGCTGCCGGCGCGGTCAGCGCGTGGACCTTTGTGTTTGCGTCGCAATGGGGATTGCGGCGGCTCGCCGAACTGGGCGCACATGGGTGGGGCGGAGTGATCTACACGGGGCCCGGGTTTGGAATCATTGCGACCGGGTTGTTCGTGAGCGCCGCCGGACGCCTCGGGGCCACGGTGGGTTGGCTGGGATTTGGGATCGCAGCAGCGGTGCTGTCCGCGCTGGTCTGGCGGGTGTTTGTCGCCATCCCCACCGGGCCGGGCGCCGCGGTATCTGCAGCCGGCAATGGCGGAAACGACGCTAGTCGCACAACCCATTCGACTTCGCCCACAGCCTCTGCAACGACCTCTTCGACGAATCCCCCGCATCGTGCCGACGCCTTCTGGCTAGTCGTGCTGTACGGCGTGCCGGGCTTCGGCTACATCATCACGGCGACCTTTCTGCCGGTGATCGCCCATCATGCGCTGCCCGGCTCCGCCTGGCCCGATCTGTTCTGGCCGATGTTCGGCCTCGCGCTGATCGCGGGCGCACTGGGCGCCGCGCGTCTGCCGCACCACTGGGACAACCGGACCCTGCTGGCCGCCTGTTACGTCCTGCAGGCGGCGGGCGTGGCCCTCGGCATTGTCTGGCCGACGGCCGGCGGCTTCGGGCTCGGTAGTATGTTAATCGGGCTGCCGTTCACCGCCATCACCCTGTTTGCGATGCGCGAGGCGCGCCGCCTGCGTGGCGATCACGCGGCCGGCCTGATGGGCTACGCGACTGCGGCCTACGGCGTCGGACAGATCATCGGGCCGCTGGTGGCGGCACCGATCGCCGTCCATACCGGGTCATTCTCCCTTGCGTTATGGCTGGCGGCCGGCGCTCTGCTGCTCGGCGCGCTCGGGCTGATGTGGGTGGCTTACCGGCCAAACAGCTCAAACCGACCGAACAGGCCGCAGCGGGCGTAGCCGAAACCGCCACCGCCACCGCCACCGCCTCGCTAAAGCATCCCGTAATCTGACTGGCGAAAAACAATTTACTGGCTGGCGCACTAAAATGACCGCTTTCCGGTCATCTCTCCAGCGTCCGTCGCCGGGCGCGTCGCCAGCCATGCAACATTTCGCCTCCGATAACTACGCGGGTATCTGTCCCGAAGCGCTCAATGCGCTGATCGCCGCCAACAATAGCGGCCACGAACCCGCGTACGGCGACGACTCCTGGACCCAGCAGGTCTGTGACCGCTTGCGCGATCTGTTCCAGACCGACTGCGAAGCGTTTTTCGTCTTCAACGGCACCGCGGCCAATTCGCTCGCGCTCGCTTCGCTGTGTCAGTCGTATCACTCGGTGATCTGCCATGAACTGGCGCATATCGAAACCGACGAGTGCGGTGGTCCGGAATTCTTCTCGAACGGCTCGAAACTGCTGACCGCGCCGGGAGTTGGCGGCAAGCTGACGCCCGATGCAATCGAAGCCGTCGTGACACGTCGTGCGGATATCCACTATCCGAAGCCGAAGGTCGTGACGCTCACGCAATCCACCGAAGTGGGCACCGTCTATAGCGTCGAAGAAGTGCGCGCGATCGCCGCGATTGCCAAGCGTCGTCACCTGAAGGTTCATATGGACGGCGCGCGCTTCGCCAACGCAGTGGCTGCGCTCGACGTGCATCCATCCGAGATCACGTGGCGCGCGGGCGTCGATGTGCTGTGCTTCGGCGGCACGAAGAACGGCTTGCCGGTCGGCGAGGTGGTGGTGTTCTTCGACCGCGCGCTCGCTGACGATTTCGCGTATCGCCTCAAGCAAGCCGGACAACTCGCCTCGAAGATGCGCTTCATCTCCGCGCCCTGGCTGGGCCTGCTCGACGGCGACGTGTGGTTGCGTAATGCGCGCCACGCGAACGCGATGGCGAAATTGCTGGAAACCCGCCTCGCCGAGATTCCTGGCGTGAGCATCATGTTCCCGACCGAATCGAACGCGGTGTTCGCGCAGTTGCCCGCGCAGGTCGCGAAGGCGATGCGCTCGCACGGCTGGAAGTTCTACGAATTCATCGGCGCGGGTGGCTGCCGGCTGATGTGCGCGTGGGATACCCAACCCGACACCGTCGAGCGCTTTGCGGCCCAGGTGCGCGAACTCTGCGCTGCGTGAGCGCCCGATGAATGCCGCGAGAAATCCACATAACCGCTGTGTGGTTGCGCCGCGCGTTGGGCGGCTTGACCATCGGCGATGTGCGCGCTGAGCCAGCACAACCCAATACCACTACGACATATCCAGAGACGATTTCCCACCATGAGCGACTACCGATTTTGTCCCCGCTGCGCTACGCCTCTCGTCGAGCGCACTGACGCCGAGCACGAGGGCGGCCGTGAGCGTCAGGTTTGCCCCGACGAAACATGCGGCTATGTGCACTGGAACAATCCGCTGCCCGTGGTGGCCGCTATCGTGGAGTACGAAGGCAAGATCCTGCTCGCGCGTAATGCCGCGTGGCCTGAAGGGATGTTCGCGCTGATCACCGGTTTTCTGGAAAACGGCGAAACACCGGAGGAGGGCATTGCGCGCGAAGTCCGCGAAGAGACGTCGCTGCAGGCCGAGACGGTCGAACTGGTCGGCGTCTACGAATTCATGCGCAAGAACGAACTGATCATCGCCTATCACGTGCGAGCATACGGCACGATCGCGTTGTCGCCCGAATTGCTCGAATACCGGCTCGTCGAACCGGCCAGGTTGCGCCCGTGGCGCGCGGGCACCGGACAAGCGCTCGGCGAGTGGATGCGCCGTCGCGGTCTGCCGTTCGAGTTCGTCGAGCGGCCCGGACAATAGCAGCAAACGCTCGCTCGCGTTCGCGAGACTTCCTTCTCCAACAATCATCTACGTACTGCTTACGATGAACAAACCCGTTCCCGCCGCGCGTGCGGCTTTCCGTCACTTCTTGCCGATCACTACTCGCTGGATGGACAACGATGTCTACGGCCATGTGAACAACGTCGTCTATTACAGCTATTTCGACACGGTTGTGAATGAGTATCTGATTCGCGCTGGTGTGCTCGATGTCGAGCATGGCGAGACAATTGGCCTGGTGGTCGAAACGCAGTGCAACTACTTCGCGCCGCTGGTGTTTCCGGAGCGTGTCGAAGCCGGCCTGCGGGTGATCCGTCTCGGCTCGACGAGCGTGCGTTACGAGGTGGGTCTGTTCAAGGAAGGTGATGCACAGGCTGCTGCGCAAGGTCACTTTGTGCACGTCTATGTAGATCGTGCGACGCGGCGGCCGGTCGAGCTGCCTGCAGCGCTACGTGCGGCGCTCGAGCCGCTTGTGGTCGTGACTGCCTAGCCTTTTCTGCTTCCGTTGCGCAACGCAACTTGTCTTTACGCCTGTTTGGTCTATCGACGGGCAATCCTCCCTGTTTGAATCCGGATTTCAAAAATCTCTCTGCTCCAGCGCTCATAAGGCTTGGCGCGGAGATGGGTTGGCGATTCAAACGCTTGATCGTTTGGTGAACGTCCTCCAGAAATCTTGTCGGCAATACGAGGACAAATACAGACAATCAGGTAATACGGGCAAGCGGGGCGATTGGTGTTTTCAGGTCGCCCCGGCCGTTGCCATAGACAAACCTGTGCTGCGCCCACTATCACGTGCAGCAGTCGCAGGAGGGAGGGGACATCATGAAAAATGCAGAGGCAAAGGCCGGCGTGCAACCGAACGGACTCATGTCGACGCGCGTCGTCGTGCGCACGCTTAGATGGCTCGCTATGGCGATTGCGGCGGCCGCACGAGGCGTGCGGATCTTGGCGGCCCCGACTCACGCTCGCCGACGGAGGACCCGGTATATCAAGGCCCGACCCACGTACCTGCAACGCGCTCAGCCAGCCTGGTGCGCGCGCGTGGCTCCGGGCGCCGTATTGGTCACCATGGCGTTGGCTGTCTCAGCCTGCGCGGATGCCAGTTCTACAGACACCTCGGCGACGCACGCTTCAGAGAACACTGCGTCTGCGCAGGCGCCCGGCGGCGCATCTTCCACGCGTCCCGCGCTGGAAATCGCCAAGCAACGCCAGCTTGCCGACGAGCAGCGTATTGCCGACCGCCTGCCAACGGCTAGTGGCATGACCGAAATTCGTGTTCGTCCATTGACGCTACGTGACTCCGGCATCGACGGTTCGATGATGTTCGCTCGCGACGTGGATTTTCGCGTGACCGGCGATATCGGTTTCATGATCCACAGCATGGCGGCCACACTTACGCCGACGCATGCCGGTGCGCCGATTGTGTTCGACGATCCGACCAGCGTGACGATCGACGTCCACCGTGGCGACGTCACACTCGACAGCAACAAGCTCACGGCGATCTTCAACCGCTATCTGTTCCAGTACCAGGGCTCGCCTCTGCGCAATATGCACGTCGTGCCCCAGGACGGGGGCACATTGCGCATCACGGGCGAAATGCATCGCGACAGCTGGGTGCCGATCGTCCTCAGCGGCACACTCTCTATGCGCAACGCCGACGAGCTCGTGTTCCGTGCAGACCACGTCGAAGTCGCCGGCGTGGGCGCGGACAGGCTGATGCAGGCAGCACATGTGAAGATGGCCGACCTGCTGAAAGTGGATACACCGATTGCGCGTCTGGAAGGGGACGACGTGGTCATGCAGGTGGAAAAACTCACGCCGCCACCAGCGCTGCACATGACGATCACGCAGATCGACACGTCGGCGGCGGGCGTGCACTTCACGCTTGACGATCACACGTTGCGCGATATTGCATGGCCCGCGACGATGCCGCCACGCGGCATGCTGGTGGAGGGGGGAGACGTCAAGTTCATGCGTTCGGTGCCGATGAACATCGACATGGCGCTGACACCGGTCGATGCCAAAGCGCCGTTTGTACTCGACTTGTACCACTACCGCGAGCAGATGGCGGCGGGCTACTTCACTTTCGACGAGGCCGGCGCGCTGGATGTGCATCTGCCCTCATTCGACACACTGGCGGGCGCCTCGCACGACGTCCCACAAGAGACCGGTAGCGCAAGCGCACGCTTTAACGACAGCTTTATCCGCGCCCAACAGGCATCGCTTGCGGCTGCGCGACTGCAATGGCAGAGCGTGCCACCCGATTTGCGCACTGCTGCGCAGGCGCGAGCGATCCCGGTCGGAACCCGCGCCGCGTTTTCCGGCGCGAACGCGCTCACGCCGGGCTCGGCGATCACGGACGAGCGGCACTCATCGGGACCGGCACCCCTGATTCATATGGAGAACGTAGATTTCTTCGTTTCGGGACGAATCGGTTTTCACGTGCGTTCTCTCGACGCGCAGATGGTGCCGAAGAAGCCAGGACAGCCAGTTGATCTGGACGACCCGCAGCAGTATGACATTCACATCATAGGTGGCGAGGTGGTGGAACCGTGGCCTGCGATGGCGGCGCTGTTCAACGATTACCTGCTGGATTACGAACCACGTTCGCTGAACGATCTGAAGTTGACACCGGAGAACGGGGCGCTGCAGGTTACAGGCGGCATCAAGTTATGGAATCATTTCCCGGGCGCGTGGTTGCCTACGACGATGAGCGGGACGATTGTCGCGCGGGATGAACGGCATCTGGTGTACGCACCGACGTCAGTCAAGGTGCTAGGAGTGCCGCAGGCGGGGTTGTTGCGGGCGCTGGATATTCCGTTAGCCTCGTTGACACCGTTTGTGCGCAAGGGAGTGGCGTTACAGGGCAACGAACTGGTATTCGATCAGTACACGGTGTTTCCGCCGCCGGTGTTGCAGGGTCATCTGGCGAGCGCGACTGTGACGGATGAGGGTTTAGTGTTGAAGTTTCAGCGCGAGAGTGGGGCGGTGGTGGCGAGGCCGCCTGCTGGGGCTGGCGGGAGTTTTGTGTGGATTCAGTCTGGCGACATCAAGATGTTTGATTCGTTGGTCACGAATGGCCGGACCTTGATTCGGGACAGTTCGGCACCTGATGCCATGCGTTTTGAGCTTTATGGGTATCGGCGGAGTGTTGCCAATGGCGTTGTGCGGATGGGTGAGGACGGGGGATTAGTCGTTGATCTGGCACGGAGAAAATAGCGCCTTCCTTCAAACCCGTCGCCCGCGCACTTAGTGCGCGGGCGACCCGAATGTGGTCCTTGTGGGACAAAGAAAGTAAGTGCCGCTCCGCACAGGCAAGCCAAACCCTAGTCCTTATTAATAATCCACTCATGCGCCGGATCATTCTTGAAATGCCAGGTCCGCTTCTCCCCAGCCATAACATTCAAGTAGTACGAATCATACCCATAGGGAACAACAACAGGATGATAGCCACGTGGAACCATAACAACATCATGATCCTCAACAGCCATCGACTCGTCGATATCCCTTGAATCGGTATACACGCGCTGAAAAGCAAACCCCTGCTTAGGCTCCAGCCGATGATAATAAGTCTCTTCGAGCGAGCTCTCGAGCGGCACATTATCGGTGTCATGCTTGTGCGGCGGATAACTCGAAGCATGTCCGCCAGGCGTCCTGACCTCCACCACCAGCAAAGACTCCGCGGCCTCAGTCTGCGGCAGGATATCGCATACATACCGCGTATTGAGTCCCTTGCCGCGCGTTGAACGCTTCATTTGCGAAGGCTCGATCAACCGTGCCGGCAACTCTCCCTTGGCAGGCGCACTAGCCACGCCCACCTCCGCATCGCGTACCGCTCTCACCGTGGCGCGCACACCCGGCGGCAAGTACACCGCATACGGCGCCGCGTCCTCAAACACGCTGTCACGCGAGCCAAGATCGCTCCACTTCTGATCTCCGGTCTCCACATCCACCGAGCCTGCCAACACGACAATACACACCTCGCGGCCCGGTTCGAACACGTGCACGACCTCGTTCGCGTTCATCCGGTATGCCGCAAAACCCACGTAACGCCACGCCGCTGTCTCCGGTGTCACCCGCGCGATTGTCTGGCCCTCGCGCTGTGCCTTTACGAGCAAACTCATGCTGCCTCCTTCGTGGCAGAAGTACCGGCTTCGAGCGGCGCATCCACCAGCGACCGCAATGTCAGGTACCCCTTCTCCGCATACGCATACGACGGTGCAATCACCGGATCCTGTTCGGCTTCGACCACCAGCCAGCCGCGATAACCATGGCGCTTCAGGCGTTCGATGATCGCGGGGAAATCAACCGTGCCGTCTCCCGGGACCGTGAACGCGCCTGCGATCACGGCGTCCAGAAAACTCCAGTTCCGATTGCGCGCCAGTTTCATCACCGCCGGCCGCACGTCTTTGCAATGGACGTGACACACCCGCCCAATATGCTTGTCCAGCACCGTGACCGGATCGCCGCCGGCAAATGTAATATGTCCCGCGTCAAACAGCAGCCCGACGGCGTCGCTCGTGCGCGACATCAGGTTGTCGACATCGGCAGGCGTCTCTACGTACGCACCCATGTGATGGTGGTAAGCAAGCCGCACGCCACGGCTTAGCGTATAGCGCGCGAATTCGTCCAGGCGCGCGGCGTAGGCGTCCCACTGCGCGTCGCTAAAGAAGCGCGGTCGCTGATAGAGCGGTTGGGGTGCGCCCTGGATCGAATCGGCCACCTCGCCATACACCATCACCGTGGAACCGTTGCGCGCCAGCAGTTCCAGATGCGCGTCCACAGAAGCGATTTCTTCTTCGACGCTGCGTCGTGCGAGTCGTCCCGAGTACCAGCCGGATACCAATGCCAGGTCGTATTGCGCGAGCAGCGCTTTCAAGGCCTCTGGTTCGCGCGGGAACTTGTTGCCAAGCTCGAATCCGTCATAGCCGATCGCGCGTCCTTCGGTTAGCGCAACCTCGAGCGGTGTTTCGCCGCCCAGCGACGGCAGGTCGTCGTTCATCCACGACAGCGGGTTGATGCCGATTCGTACTTCGAACTGAGTCATGCCAGTGTCCTCAATCGTTTTTGGTGTCGCCGGCGGACTTGGCACGCTCGGCAATCTGGGCTTCATATTGCGCACGCGCTGCGCGCACGCCTTCGCGTTCGGACACTTCCGGCACGGCCACCTCCCACCACCAGCCGCCGTCGTCGGTGGTGCGCGCCGCGTCGGTGTCGATGCTGATCAGGTACGTGCGGTCGGCAGCTCGCGCACGTTGCAGCGCCGCTTCAAGTTCGGCGATGTTCGCGACGTGTTCGGCTTGCGCACCGAGGGCGCGTGCATGTGCGGCGAAATCGATCGGCGGTGCGCCCAGCGGACCCTGTTCGCAATCGTCGAACATGTTGTTGAACGGTGCGCCGCCGCAGGCCTGCTGCAGCCGATTGATACACCCGTAGCCGCGATTGTCGAGCACGACGATGATCAGCTTCGCGCCGAGCATGACCGAGGTCGCGATCTCACTGTTCATCATCAGGTAGCTGCCGTCACCCACCATCACGATGACGTCACGCTCGGGCCGGGCGAGTTTCGCACCGAGGCCGCCGGCAATCTCGTAGCCCATGCACGAATAGCCATATTCGACGTGATACGCGCCGGGACGGCCCGCGCGCCAGAGCTTGTGCAACTCGGCGGGCAACGTGCCTGCTGCACACACGACGATATCGTCTACGGCGGACCTGGCGCTCGAGCGCTGCACGGCGCCGATCACATCCGCGTCATACGGCAACACGGTTTCGTGCTGCGGCGCATGCGTCAGCATACCGACCGCGTCGCGCCAGCCCGCTGCGAGTTTTTGTGCCCGCGCGGTCCATGCACGGTCGGCATGCCAGTTGCCGAGTTCTGCGGAGAGTGCCTCTAGCGCGCGGCGTGCATCTGCCTGCACTACGAATCCACCATGTTTAAGGCCATCGAACGCGTTTGCGTTGATGCCGATCACGTCGGCCTGGGTGAACAGCGTGTTCGAGCCGGTTGTGAAATCCTGCAGACGCGTGCCAATCGCCAGCACGCAGTCGGCGTCGTGTGCGAGTGCATTCGCTGCGGGCGAACCGGTTACGCCGAGCGCCCCCGTGTTGAGCGGATCGTTCCATGCCAGCGAACCTTTGCCGGCCTGCGTTTCCGCAACGGGGACGCCGTGTGCACTGGCGAACGCATGCAATGCATCAGCCGCGTGGCCATACAGCACGCCGCCACCGGCGACGATCATCGGCCGCTCCGCGCGCCGCAGGCGCTCGATTGCAGCGCTGATTTCTTCTGCGATCGGCGCAGGTGTGTGGAAGTTGACCACGCGTGGTTCGAAGAAGTTAGCCGGAAAATCCCAGGCGGTGGCCTGCACGTCCTGTGGCAGCGCGAGCGTGACAGGGCCGCACAACGCGGCATCGGTCAACACGCGCAGCGCACGGGGCAGAGCCGTCAGCAACTGCGCCGGATGCACGATCTGGTCGAAGTAGCGCGACACGGGTTTGAACGCGTCGTTGGCCGAGATGCCGCCGTCCTGGAAGTCCTCGACCTGTTGCAAGACCGGATCGGGCTCGCGCGAGATGAACACGTCGCCGGGCAACAGGAGGACCGGCAAACGGTTCACGTGCGCGAGCGCCGCAGCGGTCAGCAGATTCGTCGCGCCGGGTCCGATCGAAGTCGTGACCGCCATCATCCGGCGCCGGAAATGGGCCTTCGCGTAGGCGATCGCGCTGTGGGCCATCGCCTGCTCGTTGTGCGCGCGCAGCGTCGGCAATTCATGACGATGCTGGTACAGCGCTTCGCCTATTCCCGCGACATTGCCGTGGCCGAAGATCGCGAATACGCCGCCGAATAGCGGCTCGGTACCGCTACCGTCCTCGGTCGTCACGCGCTGCGCGGCCAGATAGCGGACTAGTGCCTGCGCGGTGGTAAGACGCACCGTGCCGGAGGCCGGCGCAGGCGCTGCCGTCCCGGACGCCTGCGGATCGTGATGCAAGATGCGCTGGTTCATGCAGCCTGCTCCTGGTGAACGTGATGTGGCTTAGTGCCGTGCGTAGCCGGATTGCCGCGCGTGGCGCGCCACGAAGCGATCAGCGCTTCAAACGTCTGTCGCACACGTGCGATGAGTTCGTCGTCGCCGATCGTCCCTGCGAGCCAGGCGTGGCTAGGCTCGTGGAAGATGGTCCGGCCAACGGTGAAGCCGCGGCAGGTTGCCGATTGCGCTGCGGCGCGGAAGCCTTCGTTCAGCTGTTCAACCGCCGCCGACAGCCCCAGCAATACTACGCCACGGCAGTACGGATCGCGTTCGGCGATCAGCGCGTCGATTGCCTGCCACTGCGCAGCTTCCATGGGCTCGAGCTTCCACCACTCCGGATAGATGCCGATGTTGTACAAGCGTTTCAATGCGCGATACACGGTGTCGGATCCGCTCGGCAAATGCGCGTGCTTAGGCGGAATCACTTCGAGCAGCAGTTCATGGCCGCTCGCCTGGGTGGCATCGTAGAGCGCGCGCAATTGTGCTTCCTGTTCGAGCCGTTGTTCGATCGGCTCGTCGGGATGGTATTGCACGAGGCACTTCACCACATGCTCCTGCGGCCACGCAATCAGCGTGGTGCCGATGGAACGCCCGTGATCGAACACCAGCGGTACCGAACCCGGCAGTTCCACCGGTCGGCCGATCCACCAGCCGCGGCCCGTGGCGTCGTTCAACGCATCCTGGCCATAGCGGTCGTCGATCAGTACACCGATGCGTCCTTGCAGGCCGAGTGCGCTTTCGGTTTGCGCAACCGCCTCGACAAAGAGGCTCTTCAACCTCGCGATGCGTGCTTCGTCCGCGCCGGTCTGCTGGGCCAGATCGAAGAACTGGTTGCGGTGATCGAAGGCGAAACCGAGCACTTCGTCCCATTGCTTGCGGGCAGGGGAAACGCGGTGCAGCCGCGCGAGTTTCGCATCGCGATCCGGGCGGCGCATACGTTGCGGATCGGCCTTGGCCTCGCTCAGGAAGTACTCGAGCTCCGCGGGCGTCGGCATGGCCGGGGCGCACCCATGCCGAGAGACGACGAGCGCACCGCTCGCGTTCGCTGCACGCGCGCAAGCCTCGAGCGGCTGATCGCGTAGCCACCCAGACAAAAAGCCGGAGGCAAATGCATCGCCCGCGCCGAGCACATTCAATACTTCGACTTCGACACCACCGTGAATCGGCGCGTCGTCGAGTGAGGCCGGCACATCGCCGTCGATGATCTGGCAACCCAGCGGACCGCGTTTGACGACCAGAGTGGCGGGCGTCACCGCGCGAACCATCGCGAGCGCTTCGATCAGTTCATGCTTGCCGCCGGCAATGCGAAACTCTTCTTCGGTGCCGATCACCAGATCCATCAATGGCAGGATGCGCTGGATGTGCGCAGTGACGTCCTCACTGGCAACAAAGCGGGTTTCACCGTCGGCCTTGCCCGTGAGTCCCCACAGCACGGGGCGGTAGTCGATATCGAGCACCGTGCGCACGCCGTTGCGGCGGGCGTAATCGAGCGCCCTGCGGCTGGTGCGGTTCACCTGTTCGGTGGAAAAGTGGGTGCCCGTAATCAGCAGTGCTTTGGACGAGGCGATGTACGCCTCGTCGAAGTCCGCTTCGTCCACTGCCATATCGGCACAGTTTTCGCGGTAGAAAATCAGCGGGAAGGTATCGCGATCCTTGAGACCGAGCAGCACGAGCGCAGTCAGGCGCTCATGATCGACGCGCACGTGGCTGACGTCGCAACCTTCCTTGGTGAGCGTTTCGGTGAGGAAGCGTCCCGGATGGTCGTTGCCGACACGCGCGAGCATCGATGACGCGAGCCCAAGCCGGGCGCAGCCGAAAGCGATATTGGCCGACGAGCCGCCGAGATACTTCGCGAAGCTCGTGACGTCTTCGAGCCGTGCGCCGACCTGCTGTGCGTAAAGATCCATCCCGAGGCGGCCGAGACAGATGATGTCGCGGCTGCGGCCCTGCGCAAAGCGGCTGGTGGTGCTGGCAACGGACGGCGTGGTTGTGCTGGTAAGAGCCATGGAATTTCCTGTATGTCCTGGTGCTTGACTGACGACGCGGGCCACACGACGCTGGCACGAAACGAGCGCTGCGTCGAAGGCGTGGCGCAATCAGATCGTCGCGCCTTCGAGTTCACCGATCATCTTCTGCATTTCGGCGCCGCCGGCCATCATGTCGAGTACTTCGTCCTTGCTGATGGTGTCCTTGGTGAAGGTCCCAAGCGACTTGCCGCGATTGAGCAGCGTGAACGAATCGCCGATCGGATAGGCGTGGTGTACGTTGTGCGTGATGAAGATGACCGAGATGCCTTTGGCTCGCGCGGTGTGGATCAGCTTCAGCACATTGAAGCTCTGCTTCACGCCGAGTGCTGCCGTCGGTTCGTCGAGAATCAGCACCCGCGCGCCGAAGTGAATGGCCCGTGCGATAGCGAGACACTGCTTCTCGCCGCCCGACATCGTGCCGATCGGTTGATGCGGGTCGCGCACGTTGATGCCCATTTCGGCGAGCTTGTCACGCGAGGCTGTCGCACAATGGTCGAGATCCATCACGTTGATAAAGCCGAACAGTTTTTTCTGCGGCTCGCGTCCCATGAAGAAGTTGCGCGCCACGGAAAGCAACGGCACTAGCGCGAGATCCTGATAGACGGTCGCAATGCCGAGATCGAGCGCGTCTTTGGGCGAGGTGAAACGCACCGGCTTGCCGTCGACAAGGTAGGTGCCTTCGCTCGGCTGATGCACGCCGGCCAGCGTCTTGATCAGGGTGGATTTGCCTGCGCCGTTGTCGCCGAGCAGGCAATGCACTTCGCCTCGTTTGAGCCGGATCGTGATGTCCTTCAATGCAATCACGTTACCGAAATAACGGCTGACGTTTTCGAGCGAGAGAATGTAGTCGCCCGTGGCCGGCTGCACGGCAGCTGCTGTCGTATTCTGGGTGGTATCCATCGTGAACTCCTCGTTTAGCGGGATGCCGCGACGCGGCTGCGCACGTAGTGGTTAAACAGCACCGCGAACAGCAGCATTGCGCCGAGGAACACGCGGAACCAGTCCGAATCGATGTTCGTGTAGGTGATGCCGATCTGCACGACGCCGAAGATCAGTGCACCGAACGATGCGCCCACCACCGAACCGTAGCCGCCGGTCAGCAGGCTGCCGCCGATCACCGCGGCAATGATGGCCTCGAATTCCGCCTGCAGGCCGCGGTCGGCTGCCGCCGAACCGATATCGCACACTTGCAGCACGGAATAAAGGCAAGAGCAGAAGGCAGTCAGGACGAACAGCGAGATCTTCACACGGCGTACCGGCACGCCGACGTTCTTGGCCGCATTGGCGTCGCCGCCCACAGCGAAAATCCAGTTGCCGAATTGCGTCTTGGCGAGGACAAACGCGCAAACGGCGGCAAGTGCGAACCACCACAGAATGACTTTCGGAATCCCAGGGACGAGCGGCAGGCCGTTGTCGAGCATCTTCACGAGACCGATGTGTCCGAGCCAGGTAAACACGCCCTTGAAGGCGACGCCCTGGAACAGCGTATGCGCGATCCAGTCATGCGAGGCGACGTCGCCCACGCCGGAGATGATGGTGCGGTCGGCAAACATCACCGAGAGCGCGAGCGTGAGGCCGCGCAGGATAAACAGGAAGGCCAGCGTCACGATGAAGGAAGGCAGCCGCGTGCGCATCACGAGGTAGCCGTTCAGCGCGCCGAGCAGCATCGAACCGGCGAACGCGAACACGATCGACAGCGCAATCGGCCAGTGGAAATACATCGTAGGCAACGCGACCATCATGCCGGAGAAGCCGATCATCGAGCCGATCGAAAGATCGAACTCGCCGGCAATCATCAGCAGACAGGCGCCGACTGCGATGATCCCAAGATAGGCGGCAACCTGCGACCAGTTCATCACACCGTCGAGGTTGAACATGCCGGAGTTGCCGGCGGCAAGCCCGAACACCAGGAACACCATGACGGTGCCGGCGAGGGCGGCAAATTCAGGGCGGCTCAACAGATGTTTGAACCACGATTCGCGACGCACGCGTTCATCGGCTGAAGCGGTCCCGGCTGCTGCTGCGGCAGCGTCCTGCTCGGGACGGGGATGTTTGGCGTGGAAGGGGTTGGCGACGCCCATTGAAGCTCTCCTTGATGCGCCAGCGGATCGCGTCGTGGCGACGCGTCGCTTGAAGGCGCTGAATGCAAGTGAAGTGCAATTGAAACCTTGCGAAGGGGAGCGCGTGCGGCCGGGCCAGTGGCGGCTGGCGGCACGCGCTTTCTTCATGCCTGCTGGGACGGTTTCCCGTGCCCGAACTCAATCAAACCTTGCTTAGCGGTACTGACCTGCGTACTTGATTACCTTGTCGATGTTTTCCTTCGTAATGAAGCCCGGACCAGAGCCAATGTTGCGCGGACCGTAGGAGGGGGCGAGACCATAGGTCGACAGACGAGCCTGGAACTTCGGGTTAGCCTGGAGAGCCTGGCGGATCTTCACGGGGTCGGTAGTGTGGTCGTGCTTGGCGATGGCCAGCACGGCGACGGCGATGTAACCCTGCAGGTACGGTTGCTGGTCGATGGCGAACTTGATCGTGCCGTCCTTGATGGCCTTGGCGATGTCGTCGTCAAAGTCGAACGTTGCGAACCAGAGCTTGCCGGCCAGACCCATTTGCTGCAGCGCCTTGATCGTCGGCGCAGCCGAGAGCGGCCCGAGCGCGAGCACGCCGCCGGTGTCCGGGTGATTGCGCAGATACGCACTCACCTTCGACTGGATGCCGGTTGGGTCCGTGCCTGCATCGAGCGTGGAGGTCTTGAAGTCGACCCCAAGCGCATCGGCAAAGCCGCGGCAACGTTCGAACGACGCCGGGTTGGTCGCGTAGTGGTTTACGCACAGGAACGACTTGACGCCCGCGGCCTTCGCTTTTTCGCCTGCTGCTTTACCTGCCGCGTATTCAGGCTGGCCGATGTGCATGATCGCGCCCAGATCGGCGCTCTGCTGCTCGGTGCCAGAATTGATCGTCACTAACGGAATGTGCTTTTCGGTGACCTTACCGATCGAGCCCTTCAGCACGTCGTAGTCGGCGATGGTAACGATCACGCCGTCGTAGTTGCGTGCTGCAGCCTGTTCGATCAGGCGGGCCATGTCGGCGATGTCGCCATTAGGCGGGTTGCGGTAGTCGGTCTCGACGTTGAAATCCTCGTCGGCCTGTTTGATTGCGTTCTTGATGGTGTTCCACCAGGAATCGGAATCGGGTGCGTGGCTGATCAACACGAAGTGCGCATCGGCCGCGCGGGCCGCGGTTGTGGCGGCCAATCCCGCCGTCAGCGCCAGTGCTGCCACCAGAATCCTCAGCGTTGCCTTGCCATTGCAAAGTCTCATTGTCTCCACCTTTCTCGGTCTTCGTTATTGAAGGGAACGTATGGTGTTTCTTCATACCTGCGAGCCCTCTTCGCGTGAACACGCATGCTCGCTACACCATCGCTCAGGACCAAGATTAGGCCATCTTTTGACCAGTTGCAATGAAAATTTCATGACAAAGAAAAATGGAAAATATGTTCCATTTGATGTCTTGCCTGCCTATAATCGGCAACGTTAGCGTGGTGCGCAGAGCCTTGATGGGGGCCGTTTTGCAGCGCAATAAAGCATCAAAGGAAGAGCCATGGCGGAAGAGAGCACAGAAGAATTGCCCAGCGTCGAAGATTTGATGCAGCGCATCGCGGAAAACTACGACTCGTTGCCGCGTCAGTTGAAGAACGTTGCGACGTATATCGAGCAGCATCGCTCAAGCGTGATGGTGGATCGCACCAGCGACATCGCGGCGAGCTGCGGCGTGCATCCGTCGGCGGTCGTGCGGTTTGCGCAGCGCTTCGGCTTCTCCGGCTTTTCCGATCTGCAGGCGGTGTTTCGCCAGGCTTATACGGGGCAGGGCACATCGTCGCCGAGTTATCAGCAGCGCATTCGCAAGCTGATCGACGAGAAGCCGGGTGCGTTGTCCGGCGGTTCCGTGGCGCGCGAATTCGTTGCCGCGTGTCGCGGCGGACTCGATGAGCTCGAAGCGGGTCTCGACGATGCGCAGTTCGACGCCGCCGTGAAGATGCTGCAACAGGCCGACAACATCTACGTGGTGGGTGTGCGGCGTTCGTTTCCGATGGCGAGCTACATCGTCTACGCGTTGCAGCACACGCCTAAGCGCGTGCACCTGGTGTCCGGTTTCGGCGGCATGTATCGCGAGCAGATCCGTAGCGTCAGGAAGGGCGACGTAGTGATCGCGATAAGCTTCGCACCGTACGGCAAGGAAACGCAGTACTGCTTAAGGGTGGCGCATCATCACCAGGCAAAAACGCTGGTGATCAGCGACAGCCAGTTGTCGCCGCTCGCGCGCTACGCCACCACGCAACTTTATGTGAAGGAGGGGAGCGCGTTCGCGTTCCGCTCCCTCACCAGCACGATCTGCCTGTGCCAGGCGCTGTTCATCGCGCTCGCGTACAAGCTCGAATTGAACGTAGAAGAATCGAAAGACACTGGAGGATACGATGACTGACCTAGCAGGCGGCAAGACAATCGACGTAGCAGTGTTCGGTGCAGGGCGCATTGGCCGGATTCATGCGGCCAATCTCGCGCGGCAACCGGGCGTGCGGCTCAAGTACGTGGTGGACGTGAACAAGGATGCGGCGGCAGCGCTGGCCGCTTTGCACGGCGCGCAGGTCACGGACATAGACGGCGCGATGGGCGACGCGTCGGTCGGTGCGACGGTGATCTGTTCGAGCACGGATACGCATGCAGACCTGATCCAGCAATCGGCCGCGCAGAAGAAGCACATCTTCTGCGAAAAGCCCGTGGATCTGACGCTCGAACGCGCGCGTGCTTGCGCGCTGGCAGTGGAACGCGCGGGCGTGGTGTGCATGATCGGCTTTCAGCGCCGTTTCGATCCGACCTTTGCCGCGTTGAAGGCGCGCATCGACGCCGGTGAAATCGGCACGCCGGAAATGCTGATTGTCACGAGCCGCGATCCGGGCGCACCGCCGGTTGACTACATCAAGCATTCGGGTGGGATCTTCAAGGACATGCTGATCCACGACTTCGACATCTTCCGCTGGATTCTCGACGATGAAGCTGAGACGCTGCACGCCACGGGCAGTTGCCTGAGCGACCCGGCGATTGCCGACGCGGGCGATATCGATTCGACAGCCGTGACGATTCGCACGAAGAGCGGGCGGCTCTGCCAGATCAACACGGCGCGGCGTGCAGCGTATGGCTACGATCAACGCTTCGAAGTGCTTGGCAGCGAGGGCATGCTGCAGGCCGGCAACGTGCGTCCTACCGAGGTGGTTGCCTATTCGAAGACGGAAGTCTCGAGTGACGTGCCCGAAGCGTTTTTCCTTGAGCGTTACCGCGCGGCGTACGCGGCGGAAATTGCACACTTCTTCGAGGCGGTCACGCAGGGCAAACCGGTTCGCACGACTGTCGCAGATGGCCTGAAGGCGCTTGAACTCGCGGATGCAGCGACGCGCTCGTGGCGTGAAGGCCGGCCGGTGCGTCTCGGGGAGGGTGCATGATGGCGACCACTGCTAATCGCAAACCCGTTCGTGTTGGCGTAGTCGGGCTTGGACGGCTCGGCAAGCGTCATGCGGAAAATCTCGCTTATCGCGTGCCGGGGGCCGTGCTCGTCGCGGCTTGCAGTCCCGTAGAAGAAGAGTTGGCGTGGGCCGCTGAGGCTTTGTCGTCGCCGCGTTTGTACAAAGACTATGCCGCGTTGCTCGATGATCCTGAGGTCGATGCCGTTTGGCTCGTCACGCCGTCGTCGTTGCACGCGCAACAGATTATCGACGCGCTGCGGGTCGGCAAACATGTGTTCTGCGAGAAGCCGCTGTCGCTGGATCTGGCGGAGTGCGAGCGTGTGCTGGCGGAAGCGGAACAGCATCCGCATTTGCAGGCGACCATCGGTTTCATGCGCCGCTTCGATCCGAGCTATCGCGACGCGTTCGAGAAGATCGAAGCAGGCGTGATTGGCCGGCCGTTCATGGTGCGCTCGCAGAACACCGACAAGAACGACCCCGACGGCTTCTTTGTGCGCTTCGCGCCGACCTCGGGCGGGATTTTTCTCGACTGCACGGTGCACGATATCGACGTGGCTCGTTGGCTGCTCGGCAAACCGCGCGCCAAACGCGTGTTTGCGAGCGGGACGATCGCCCTGCATGAAGGGCTGCGCGAATTCGGCGATGTCGACAACGGCGTGGCGATCTGCGAATTCGACGACGGCAGCCTCGCGATGTTTTACGCGTCGCGCACCATGGCGCACGGCAACGATACCAGCAGCGAAGTGATCGGCACGGCAGGCGCGATGACCATTGGCCACAATCCGCGTTTGAATCGCGTCGAGATTTCGGACGCGAGCGGGATTCGCAACGAATGCACACCGACTTTCTTCGACCGTTTCGAAGACGCGTTCCTCTACGAAGCGCGGGCATTTGTGGCGGCGGTGCAGGGTGGGGCGTCGGCAGGTGCGACGTTGGCTGACGCGTTGGAGGCGACGCGGATTGGCAGCGCGCTGCGGCAGTCTTTGCAGACGGGGCAGGCGGTGACGTTGTAAGGCTAATAAGGCCCCGGGGTTTGGCTTTGACGACGCGATGCCCGAAAAGGCGCCCCAGCGTGTTCCTGTGATGGTCGTCATATCGGCGCTTCCGGCGTGGATATGACGGCTGCTGTAGAATTTGACCCTCTGTCCGGCGTCGTTCGCGGCGCCTTATCCCGAAGGTCATCGTCGATGCAAATTCAGGTTCACAAGGAAGTCGATGCGCGCGGGCTCAACTGTCCGCTCCCCATTTTGCGCGCCAAAAAGGCGCTTGCCGATATGGAGAGCGGCCAGATCCTCAAGGTGCTCGCCACCGATCCCGGCTCGCAACGCGATTTCGCCGCGTTCGCCAAGCAGACGGGTAATGAAATCGTCGAGGTGTCGACGCAGGACAAGGTGTTTGTGTTTTTGATGCGGCGGCGGTAAGGCCCAGCGGATCGGAGCAGACTCGCGAGGATTGACCTGCGTCAGAACCGCAGCACTCAAAATAAAAGGCGCCGTGCCCGCGATCCGCGGAGCAACAGCGCCTTTTTTACATCTGCCGCGCGGATTTCCGCGCTTCTATCCGTCCGCCAGCTTACCCTTCCAGCACCGGCGAGCGAGTCCGCAGATACTCTTCAAAATCCGCAGCCACTTCCGGGTGACGCAGCGCGAATTCCACCGTCGCCTTCAGATAGCCCAGCTTGCTGCCGCAATCGAAGCGCGTGCCGTGATACTTGTACGCCAGCACCTGCTCATCGGCGAGCAGCGACTGGATCGCATCCGTCAGTTGCAACTCGCCGCCCGCGCCCGGCTTCAAGGCACGCAGATGCTCGAAAATCCGCGGCTTCAGCACGTACCGGCCAACCACGCCGAGGTTCGACGGCGCCACTTCCGGCGCCGGCTTTTCCACGATGCCCGACATCTTGATGATCGAATCTTCCCACTCCTTGCCGTCGACGATCCCGTAGGACTTCGTCTCCGAGTGCGGGATTTCTTCGACGCCGATGACCGAGCTGTGATAGTGGTCGAACACCTCGATCATCTGCGCCATCACGGGCGGCTTGCCGTACAGCAAGTCGTCCGCGAGGATCACGGCGAACGGGTTGTCGCCCACCAGCTTTTCCGCGCACATCACCGCGTGGCCGAGGCCGAGCGCCTCGGGCTGGCGTACGTAGAAGCAGTCGACGTGGCTCGGCTTGATGCTGCGCACGAGTTCCAGCAGCTTGTCCTTGCCGCGTGCTTCGAGCTCCGCTTCGATTTCGTACGACTTGTCGAAGTGATCCTCGATCGCGCGCTTGCTGCGGCCCGTGACGAAGATCATTTCGGTGATACCGGCGGCCATCGCTTCTTCGACTGCGTACTGGATCAGTGGCTTGTCGACGATGGGCAGCATTTCCTTCGGGCTCGCCTTGGTGGCGGGGAGGAACCGGGTGCCAAGACCTGCTACCGGAAATACCGCTTTTGTAACTTTTAGCATGTAATTACCCCTGAATCCTGTGGTGGCTACGTCTGTGCGCAGGCGCAGACGTGGAGCGTCAATCAGGCTGGCAGGCGCGCAAGTTGCGCGTTCAGCTTGCCGATGGTCGTTTCGTATTCTGCCAGCCTTTTCTGCTCCTGCTCAACGACTGCGGGCGGGGCTTTCGCAACAAAGCTTTCATTTTGCAGCTTTGCATTGCATTTCGACACTTCGGCGCCCAATCTCGCAATCTCTTTTGACAAGCGTTCGCGTTCGGCTGCGACATCGATTTCCACCTTCAGCACCAGCTTGTCATTCCCTACGATAGCAATTGGCGCGCCATGTGTCTGAGCGTCGAGCGTAGCCTCGTCGGCGATGATCTGCACATCCGACAATCGGGCCAGCGCCTGGGCGTACGGTGCGAACGTGCGCAGGCGTTCCGCGTTGCCGGTTGCGAGCAGCGGCACCTTGACGGCCGGCGACAGGTTCATCTCGCCACGCAGGTTGCGGCAGGCGTCGATTACAGCCTTCAGATCAGCCACCCACTGTTCGGCCGCTTCGTCCAGCTTGCTGGGCTCGGCCACCGGATAACGCTGCACCATGATAGAAGCTTCGCCCTCGGCCATACCTTGCGGGTAACGGTCGGCAAGGGGCGCCACCTTCTGCCACAGCGCCTCGGTGATGAACGGAATCACCGGATGCGCGAGGCGCAGGACCGTCTCGAGCACACGCAACAAAGTGCGGCGAGTGGCGCGCTGCTGCTCCGGCGCGCCGTTCTGGATCTGCACCTTGGCCAGCTCGAGATACCAGTCACAGTATTCGTCCCAGACGAACTTGTATAGGGCGTTTGCCACATTGTCGAAGCGGTAGTCGGCAAAGCCCTTGGCCACTTCAGCCTCGACGCGCTGCAGGTGCGAGACGATCCAGCGGTCTGCCTGCGAGAAGTCGAGGTAGGCGCCCGGGCCGCAGTTGCCCTCGCCATTCGGACCGCACGCATCGGCGGGTTTGCCGAAGCCGCAGTCGTGGCCTTCGCAGTTCATCAGCACGAAGCGGGTGGCGTTCCACAGCTTGTTGCAGAAGTTGCGATAGCCCTCGCAGCGCGCGAGGTCGAAGTTGACGTTGCGGCCAAGCGTGGCCATCGACGCCATCGTAAAGCGCAGCGCGTCGGTGCCGAACGCGGGGATGCCTTCGGGGAATTCCTTGCGGGTCTTTTTCTCGATCGACGCTGCCTGCTTCGGATTCATCAGGCCGGTGGTGCGTTTGGCGACCAGCGAATCGAGATCGATGCCGTCGACGATATCGATCGGATCGAGCGTGTTGCCTTTGCTCTTCGACATCTTCTGGCCTTCGGCATCGCGCACGAGGCCGTGCACATAAACGGTGTCGAAGGGCACCTTGCCGGTGAAATGGGTGGTCATCATGACCATCCGCGCGACCCAGAAGAAGATGATGTCGAAGCCGGTGACGAGCACGGACGACGGCAGGAACGCTGCCAGTTCCTTCGTCTCGTTCGGCCAGCCGAGCGACGAGAACGGCACCAGTGCCGACGAAAACCACGTGTCGAGCACGTCTTCGTCGCGTTTGAGGGCGCCGGTATAGCCCTTGGCAACCGCTTGCGCGCGGGCGTCTTCTTCAGTCTTGGCGACGAAGATTTCGCCGTTTTCGCCATACCAGGCCGGAATCTGATGGCCCCACCAGAGTTGGCGCGAGATACACCAGTCCTGGATGTTTTCGAGCCATTGATAGTAGGTGGTGGTCCAGTTTTCCGGCACGAACCTGATCTGGCCGTTGCGGACCACGTCGAGCGCAGTTTCGGCGATCGACTTGCCGGGATTGTAGGTCCCTTCCGGCGCCGGTTTGCTCATGGCGACGAACCATTGGTCCGTGAGCATCGGTTCGAGCACGACGCCGGTACGGTCCCCACGCGGCACCATCAGCTTGTGCGGCTTGACGGACTCGAGCAGACCGATGGCTTCCAGATCCGCGACCACCTGCTTGCGCGCCTCGAAACGATCGAGACCGCGGTACTTCTCGGGCGCGTTGTCGTTGATCTTTGCTTCGAGCGTGAGGATTTCGATCTGCGGCAGCTTGTGGCGCTGGCCGACCTGATAGTCGTTGAAATCGTGTGCGGGGGTGACCTTGACGACACCGGTGCCGAATTCGCGGTCGACGTAATCGTCGGCGATGATGGGGATTTCGCGGTCGGCGAGCGGCAGCATCACGGTCTTGCCGATCAGGCTGGCGTAGCGTTCGTCTTCCGGATGGACCATGACGGCGACGTCGCCGAGCATGGTTTCCGGGCGGGTGGTGGCAACCGTCAGATAACCCGAACCATCGGTCAGCGGATACTGGATGTGCCAGAGGTGGCCATTTTCTTCTTCGCTGGCGACTTCGAGGTCGGAGACGGCGGTCATGAGGACCGGATCCCAGTTGACGAGGCGCTTGCCGCGATAGATCAGGCCCTGTTCATATAGACGGACAAACACGTCGCGCACGGCGGCGGACATCTTGTCGTCCATGGTGAAGTATTCGCGCGACCAGTCGATGGAGGCGCCGAGGCGCCGGACCTGGCTGGTGATGGTCGAACCGGATTGCTGCTTCCATTCCCAGACACGTTCGACGAACTTTTCGCGGCCGAGGTCATGGCGCGAGACCTTCTGGGCGTCGAGTTGGCGTTCGACGACGATCTGGGTGGCGATACCGGCGTGATCGGTGCCGGGGACCCAGAGGGTGTTTTCGCCGAGCATGCGATGGTAGCGGGTGAGGCCGTCCATGATCGTCTGGTTGAAGGCGTGGCCCATGTGCAGGGTGCCTGTGACGTTAGGCGGCGGCAGCTGGATCGAGAAGTTTTTCGTGTTTTCCGCGAACGCTGGCGCGGCGTAGGCGCGTTTTTCCCACTCCGGGCCCCATTGGGCTTCGATGTTGTGGGGTTCGAAACTCTTGGCAAGCGTGTTGTCGCTCATTGTTCGTGGTCTGCTGGGATGCTGTGGAATCTTTGATTATAAGGGGTGAGGGTGCCGGGGAGGGTTGCCTGGGGGGTGTCCCGAATTTTGTGTAAACGGGTTGGTGTTTAACGCTGCACCAGCCGTTCTTCGAACTGGATGGTGAAGCGGTTCAGAGCTGC